>JAFWNG010000026.1 GCA_017510405.1 Solobacterium sp. | reverse complement strand
GTCTTCGCGGTTAGCACAGTTAACGAATGAAAAAGCACAGCTGACTTGTAAAATCAGAAATCTCTGCAAGCTGAGCAGGCAGTCTGATGATCCCGTTAATATTGAAAAGCTGCAGTCAGACCGCGAAACCACGCAGAAAATCCTTAAGCAGATCCGGAAGGAAATCCGGCTATGTGAAAACATACAGAAAAGATCAGAAGCGTTGGAAACAATGCGTGACCGGACAGGCGGCACCATTGCTAAGGAAGAAGAGCGTTACCGGTAATCTAACACTGAGTTTTCCATTCAATTACAGACTGTGTCAGACGATGAAGCAGCGTGGTGAGTAAATCCCAGAAAAAACACGAAAAAATGACGAAAAGTGGCGATTTATTATGTGGCTTCCGTGAGGGTTTTTGATAAGATTTTGTACATTTCATAAGGCAAAAATCCCCAACTGCCCAATGGAAACCGGTTCACTCCATTCCCCATTTATATCATCCGTCCAAACGTAGAAATTGGGTGTGCCTTTGGGAAACCAACAGACATTGGTGGTGATCATATAGAATCTGCCGTCATGTTCACGGATCGTCGGAGCGAAAACACCTGCGGAAGCCGGACAGTTCCCCAATTCCAGCTGGGATGCCCTGGTCAGCACATGGCCGGTCTGTTCCCATGAACAGAGATCTTTACTGTGCCACAGGGGGAACACCCGGGAAATATTCAAAGGAACTGTTGACCAGATAATAATCATCATTGACCCGGCATACGCTCGGATCCGGATAAAAACCGGGAATTACGGGATTCTGATATGACATGAGTATCCTCTTTTCTGTTTAAATGTCGAATTCTTTGATAAACGGATTTTCTTTTGAGCAGGGCTGCCATGCGGGCAGATCATCCCCGTTGGGATCGCCTGTCTTCATGAACTGTGCCCAGTAATCCAGCATCTGTTCAGAGAGCGCAAGATCCGCGTCTGTCCACGGTCTCCAGCATCTCTTCATTGTGCCCATCATATACCAGAGTTCACTGGAATGCCATGCGCCGTTATCGTCGCCGGGCAGATCTCTTTTGAAGTAATAGACATACGCAGGTTTTCTGCCGAGTTCCTCAAGCTTATGGCTGAAGGCGATACTGCCTTTGTAAAGCAGTGATCCTTCCGGCTTGACTGTATTCTCATCGGTCAGGATGTCATCCTTGACGGATCCGAGCAGCACCGGAATATCATGAATCTTTCCGCTGTCGATGATTTCATAATAACCGCCATCCAGAACTTTTCCGTCCATGGTCGGAGTCAGGAAAAGTCCCTGCGCCTTCGGCATGGCTTTTTCAAAGAACGGACCAATGGCCGCAATCAGCTTTTCAGCCGGAACATTGCGCATTTCCTCCAGAGAATTCACACCCAGGATTTCCGAAAGCATCTCACCGTATTCCTCCTGTTCCTTCATGGGGATGTCACGGTGCAGACCGCAGCCGTAAGTGCCGCCGCTCTGCATGATCGCCCTGGCGATTTTTCCTCTGGTGAGTTCTGATGAAATCAGTGTCTGCGTGCTCATGGCGCCGGCGCTCTGACCGAAGACCGTAATGTTTTCGGGATTGCCGCCGAAAGCCGCGATATTCTCATAAATCCATTCGAGAGCCGCGATCTGATCGAGAGTTCCGTAATTGCCCGATGTTCCGTTTTCCTCACTCAGCCATCTGTGGGCAAGATAGCCGAAGACATTGCAGCGGTATTCAACGCTGACAAAGATGACACCACGTTTACAGTAAGCGGCACCGTCAAATTCTTTTTCAAAACTGAAGCCGCCCATGAACGCGCCGCCATGGATCCACATCGCAACCGGGCAGTTTTCCGCATTCTTCGGTGCCCAGATATGAAGATACAGGCAGTCTTCGCTGACCTGCGCGTTGAAAGACGGATCATCATAGAATTCCTTGTCATAAAGATCGGAAGGCAGGGTTTCCTGCATGCATTTGCAGCGGAAGCTGTCTGCTTTCAATACACCTGTCCACGGTTCTGTTTTTTCCGGTGCTTTCCATCTTCTTTCACCGACCGGTGCTTTGGCATAGGGAATGCCTCTGTATTCTGTATAGCTGCCGCGGTCAATTCCTTCGATCTTACCGAGTTTTGTCTCAATCATCTTTTTTCCTCCGAAATATACAAAGGCGGAGAAATTCCCTCCTCCGCCTTTCAGTCATTACATTGTTTTTTTGTATTTCTGCAGCCAGACATATGCCGCACCGGCAAGGTTGGCGTCAGCTGAGTATTCACAGCGTTCCAGACGGCAGACGTCCGCGCCGGGAATCTGAACAAAATTGCAGTATGTTTCGTAATAGTCACTGAGATCTTTCATGAAGCGCTCATTGTTGGAAACACCGCCGCCGATCACGATCTTTTCCGGATCCACCGTGCTTTTGAGCATGTTGATCAGCCATGTCAGATCTTTCAGCCAGGCGTCATAAGCCTTTGCGGTTTCTTCATCGCCTGCTTCAATCCAGCGGAATACTTCTTCCCCGCCGATTTTGTTTCCTTCCGCGTTGCCTGCGGTTTCAAATTCTTCCGGCCGCATGTTCTTCGCTTCGGCAACCCTTGTCAGGAAGCCTGTCATTGAAGCTATGCCGGCAAGTGAGTTTTCAAGACCGGTCTGCCCCGGTCTGCAGGTGACAGGTGAAATTTCACCGGCAGCGGAATTGTGTCCTTTTCTGAGCTTCCCGTCCATGATGATGCCGCAGCCGATTCCCGAGCCGATGATCAGGGCAACCGCATCTTTTGTGTTCTGCAGCGCGCCTTTCCACATTTCGGCAAGAATCGCAGCCTTGGCATCATTTTCAATGGTGACTCTGAGCCCTGTTTTTTCTTCGATCATCCTTCCGAGTTCACACAGAAGAATAATCCCTGTATAGCGGCCCGCGAAATTCACAAAGCCTCTTTCCGTGTCGATGACACCCGGCAGTGATACCGCGATGCCTTCGATTTCATTTTTATATGTGTCAGCCGTGTCAGCGATGTACTGCAGGAACTGATCAAGACTTTCCAGCGGTGCCGGATCTTTTCCTTTTTCAGTGAGCTGCGCATTTTCATCGATCAGCGCACGTTTGACAAATGTTCCCCCAAAATCCAGAGCCAGCAGTTTCATGAGAGACCTCCTATGACAGATCGGATCCGTTGGAAGCGATGACCTTCTTATACCAGTCAAAGCTCTTTTTCTTTGAACGTTTCTTTGTGCCTTTGCCTTCGTCATCCATGTCGACATAGATGAAGCCGTATCTCTTCTTCATCTCACCGGTGCCGCCTGAGACAATGTCGATGCAGCCCCAGGCTGTATAACCGAGAATTTCAACACCGTCTTCTTCAATGGCGAGTTCCATCTGATGGATATGATCTCTGAGATAATCAATCCGGTAGTTGTCTTCGACATATCCGTATTCATCGGGTGAATCCACTGCACCCAGACCGTTTTCAACCACGAAGAGCGGTTTCTGATAGCGGTCATACATCTGGTTGATCAGAACACGGAAGCCGATGGGATCGATGACCCAGCCCCAGTCAGACGCTTTGAGATACGGATTCTTCAGAGCTGCGAAGCCATTGCCGCCGGATTTTTCCGCATTTACCTGCGGATCAGCGGAGACACAGGTTGTGTTGTAGTAGGAGAAAGAGATGAAATCGACTGTGTTTTCCGCAAGAAGTTTTCTGTCTTCTTCAGAGATATCAAGCTTTGCGCCGTCTCTTTCCAGCTGCTTCAGATAATAATTGGGATATTTGCCTCTTGCCTGGATATCGATGATGTAATCCATGCTGTGATCGTGGCGGACCACTTCCATCTGATCTTCAGGTGCACATGTATAGGCATATGCCAATGAGGACATTTTCATACATCCGATGAGTGCATCGGGGCAGATTTCATGGCATAAACGCACGGTATCAGCGCATGCTTTGGCAATACGGTGAATGCCTTCCGCTTTTTTCTGTGCCCGGTTGTCTTCCTTCCGAATAACGATGCCCATTCCTTCGGGAATCTCGCACATCAGATTGATCTCATTGAAAGTCAGCCAATATTTCACTTTGCCTTTGAGTCTTGTAAATACGGCAGTTACAAACCGTCTGTAGAATTCATTCAGCAGATCATTGCCCCAGCCTTCATAGTTATCAATCAGATACTGGGGAATGTCGAAGTGTGTCATTGTGATCAGCGGCTCAATGTCATATTTACGCAGCTCATCAACAACGGATTCATAGAAGGCAAGACCCTCTTCATTGGGAGTTTCCTCATCACCCTTGGGGAAGATACGGCTCCATGAAAGGGAAGTGCGGAAGCATTTGAAGCCCATTTCCGCAAAGAGCGCGATATCTTCCTTGTAGTGATGATAGAAATCAATGGCATTTCTTGCCGGGAAGTAGTGTTCTGTATCGTCCAGGGCCAGTATTTTCTGCCCTGTCATGACCGCAAAGCGGTCGGGACCGGCGGGGATGAGGTCGCAGTTTTCAACGCCTCTTCCCCCTTCCTGCCAGCCGCCCTCTGCCTGGGATGCCGAGATTGCGCCGCCCCAGAGAAATCCTTTGGGGAAACTCATCTTATTCAGCTCCTTCTGCTTTCAGTTCAGCAAGACGCTTCTGTTCTTCTTCGTAAGTCCGCTTATCATCCATTCTGAAGAACGGATAATATACAAGAATCATTACGGCAAACGCGACCAGTGTCAGGGCCAGATGCTTCCAGCCTCCGTTGAGGAAGTTGGAAATGAAGACCGGCATGACCCATGCGCCCATGATTGTCGGATTGATACTCGGTACAAATCCGATTGAGATGATCACCCATGTGACGGCAGCAGCCAGGACAGAGGACATGACCATCGGAATCAGATAATAAGGGTTCAGCATGACCGGCACACCGAAGATGACCGGCTCGTTGATATTGAACAGGTTCGGGAGAATAACAAGTTTACCCATGGACTTGTACTTTTCAGATTTTGCGAACGGGAACAGGCAGGCAAGCGCCAGTGTGTTGCCCTGACCGCCGATATATGTATATGCGCCCATCAGGAAGTACATCAGATAAGGCAGCGGCTGGCCGGCGAGGAATGCTTCGCTGTTGGCAGCCATGGATGTCAGGAAGAACGGAAGGACGATTGAATTGAATGCGGACGGATGAATACCGAGCCACCATACGAAGTTGGAGATCGCTGCCATCAGAACAGCTGTAGCGGGTGTCAGAGCGAGACCGCTCAGAGGTCCTGCGATCGCATTCTGGATGAAGTCGAAGAAGTTTCCGCCGGGCAGGAAGCTGAATCCGTATTTCAGCAGGATTGCCAGGGAGAAGATGATCATTGCAGCCCACATCGGTTCGAGTGACTGTGAAACCATCGGAGGAACAGCTTCGGGAAGCTTAAGCTTGAGATTCTTTTTGCTCAGCCATGCATAGAAAGCCGAAGTAGCCAGACCAACGATGATCGCAACGATGATACCCTTGGAGCCCATGTAGGAAATATCGATCATGGAGCCCATACCTTCCGGTGTGGTTAACGGCATCAGGATGAAGTAGACAGCCGTGGTCATGATTGCATTTGTGATCGGATTGAGACCTTCATTCTTTGCGAAAGCATAGCCGATTGCGAATACAACGTAGATACCAAGCATGCTCAGTGTAACGCTCAGAGCACCGTTGACCGCCGCTCCAAGTCCGGATGAGGCGAAGAAATCCTGGAGGAAGCCGATCGGAAGATTTGCGATGATGGAGAAGAATGACACACCGAGTGTGATCATTGTGATGCTCATAAATCCATGTGATAAAGCTGTGATGTATTTGTTGCCGGAGATTTTACCTGCGATGAATCCGAGTTTTTCACCCAGAACATCAAGAAACGTTCTTTTTTCGGTCATTGCGTTTAACCTTCACCTTTCTTTTTACTTATTGCCATCTGCAGAATGGCATCTGTAAGAAAGCGCTTTGTTTACATAAACAATATAATCAATATTGATTCTATTTTCAATATACTTTTTTAATTTTGATTCATTTTTTAACATAAATTCTTTGCAACAATTAAAAAATCTCCTTTTTTCCATGTTTTGGAAGCCGGGAGATTCAAAATTCATTTTGTTTTTTGATTTATTTTTTATTCAATGTATGCCGGATCTTGGCGACAAGCATATCATTGAACATCATGAAAATCATGTTTTCAAGAGCCGCTGCGTGGGACTGATACATCCCCCCTGCCGAAGGAAGAAGAATCACGTCATCACAGTATTTCCTGAGCGGATGCTTGGGATTCATCGTCACCATAATGACTTCAGGCTGTTCCTGCGGATCCTTTTTTCTGATTGACTGAATAAATGGATGATAAAAGCTGCCGGAAGAAACAGAAAACAGGACAATGACATCTTGCTTATTATAATTCGTAAAGATATAGTCGAAATCTGTCATTTCAACTTCGAAGCTAAACTCCGAACGCAGCGTGTCCCATAAAAATCTGGCGGGAAGTGAGGAGGCATTGAAACCGAGACAGAAGATCTTCTTTGCATTGATCAGTTTTTCAGCAGCTGTGGCCAGCTGTTCCCCGCTGACGCTTTCCTCTGTACGCATCAGGGCTTTGCTGAATTGTTCAGCCATGCCACTGCCGGTGTTTTCTTTTTTTCTGTTCTGCAGATCAGAAGAAAGCTGGAACTGAAACTCGTTGAATCCGTTGAATCCGAGCTTTTTGGCAAATCTTGTCAGGGCTGCAGGAGAAACATCAATATCCTTCACAAGTTCGGTATAGGATTGTTCAACAAACTTGCCGGGATACTTCTTCAGCTTTTCATAGATAACCCTGTCTGTCTTTGTATAGGATGAAACCTTAGTATCAATGAGGTCCAATATGTTCATCGTTTTTTACCAATCTTTCTGTTTCAAAAATTGTATTCCATTTTGAAAATCAGTTCAACACGATTAATTGAATTGAAAAAAAGGCATGTTCTTTTCAGATCATGCCTGAGAGTATAAGACCAACTTATCTTTTTTCAATCGCTGTTTTTGACGAATTCCAATGGAGTGGAACCTGAGACTGCATCCAGTTTGAAGCGGACAACACGATACGAAACATCATAAAAAGGATTGTCTGTATCGAAGAAAGGATCATTTATGTTGCTTTTGCTCAAAATCAATCACATAAGTCAGCAATGTTCTCAAACACTGCTGACAGGTAAGAGTCGGTTCTTTCAGAGTACAGGATTTTGCTCTACTTGCACCAAACAACGCTTTGTTTTTCTCACGTTTTATGGAATTTCAGTTTCCATTGAGTTGACATATAACACTTACGTGTTATTATAATAATGCAACGATGTTTTGCATGGGGGAATACAGAATGAAGATGCCTTTAAAGAAAAAGCTGAGCATCGATTTTTGGCAGTCCAATTATGACCGCCTGGATACATTTATTGAATCGCTGGAAATGGTGGCTCCAAACACTGTGATAAACAAAGGCTACATCGTCAATTATCTGGTGGAGTCCGTCATCGGTATTGATGACACTGTCCGGGAAGAACTGTATGCATTCTGCTATGAACAAATGAGAGCTTACTATGCTGAAGCCGAAAAATCACAGGGCTTTGAAAAAGCCGATCAGAACAGTAAAGCCCAGCAATATGAAAAGCTCGTCGATCTGTTTAATAACTTCAGGTCATATCAGAATCCTCCAAAGCAGAAACAGCCGATGAAGCGCATCGACCTGATGGAAGGTTATGTCGTCTTCCCTGCTGACTGGATCATTATTGAAACAGTAAAACCCAGTCAGTGTCAGAATGTTTATGTCATTGAGATCCGAGATCGTAAAAACCAATATCATGCGCCGCATTTCCTGGTATTAGGACATGTGCCATGTGATGAACTCGACCACTACTATTTGGAAAAGATTTATCAAATGTGTTCGGAAGCTTATCCTGAGTTTGCAAAATGGATGAGTATGCAGGTCGATCCGGTTTACGGGGAGAGAAATGAGAATGGTGTACGCAAATTGCTGAATGCGGAGGAATATGATAATGCCCCTTCTATCGGAATCTTCCAGCTGCCGGAATTCGGAGACAATAAAGTCGGAGAATATCCGTTCGGTGCAATGCTCGTGCCAAACAAGAAAGAGCAGAAAAAATGAAAGACAGCAAAGAAGAAAAGCGAATTGAGTCAAAAGATGGCAAACTCTTCTGCATGTATAAAATTGCAGAAGACGGCAGTCGGATCCTTGTAGCAAAGAACTGTGAAATCCTATTAGATGAGCTGTTGCAGCAGGTATATAACCGCGAAAGAGCTGGAAACTGATCCTGTCTGCCACACCAGGTCTTCCTGCAGCAGAATGACTTATATAACCTTGCAGAATATATCCAGCAAAAGTCATATAAGCTCTACTGCTGATCGACAGAGAATACCGGTCAAAAAAAGATTGATATTTGTTTTTGAGTAAACCTTTATGGCATGGAACCCATAATGAGTCATACCGGAACAGATAACGCACTGCTTTATACAGTCTGTATCTGTCCGGTTTTTGTTTGTCCGGTCAGTTACACATATCAGTAATCAAAATAAGGAGGTCAACATGGAAATCAAATTACTGACAACAAAAGAAGTTGCAGAAAAACTGCATTGTTCCACCCATCAGGTCGCGCATCTGCGCCAGCACGGACTGATCCGCGGCACCCGTTTTGCTAAGTACTGGATGTATTCAGAAGAGGATATCAATAACTTTATCCTTAAGAATCTCGGCCAGGACTTCTGGCATTTCCGGGATATGACACCGGAAGCTGCAAGAAAAAAATACGCTGTCTGATGATCAGACGGCAACGCACAAAGAAACAGTAATTTAGCATTTAAGCAGCAATATCTCTTCCTTTTATCAATCCAGGAGGCTATCGATCATGGAAAAAGAAAAATTCATCTATGAAAGAAAGAGTACCGTCAAAGGAAGAGAAGACAAAACAGTTGCATATGTCGTTCAGATACCCTATTACGAGCATGACGGCAATTCAAAGAAACGGAAACAGTACGTCAGAAATTTCAAAGTCAGTGATTATATTACTGCTGCAACAGCTTTGAAGGCGGCGGCCCGGGAACGCGACCGCATGATTCCCCTGCTGAAAGGCATTCAGGAAATACGCTACGACAGCGCCATGGACTATACCGCGGATGAGATCCTGTCACTTCTTCCCGCCGGAATGAGAATAGTCATTCTGGCTGAAATGGAAAAGAAACACGAGAACATTGCTTATGAAAACCATACAGTTCAGGAGCTTTTCGACCTGATTCCCGCACACTACAGCCGGCGCAAAAGAACATATCGGCATATGGGTTTCCAATATAAAATCTATATTCAGGAAAAATACGCAGATAAGCTGATAACGGAAATAACTGTTGCGGATGTACTGGACAGTCTGAAGAGCTGCGCATCTGTCTGCACAAGGGAATATACCAGCAAGCTGAAGAGTCTGTGGGGTAAGATCTTCGGTGTAGCGCAGATGCTTGGCATTCCGGTAACCGACTGGAGTAAGATTGTGGATCTTCCTTCTTCTGACAAGCATACCCAGCGCAGTCTGACGGAACAGAACATAACAGAAGAGGACTTCCAGAAGTTCTGCGGATTTATGGCAGAATACGGAAATTATGCACCGATTCAAAAAAAAGCGATCTTCCGCAGAGATATTGTGCTGCTGATGATTCGCTTCATGAGAATAACCGGTATACGTCTTGCCGAAGCCAGGACGATCACTCGCAGCAACATCACCTTCCGGACCGTTACCATTGATGGAAAGGATGGCACTCAGACAAGCACAGAAGTGGCAGAAGTGCGTATAGAAACGGAAATGGGATCTACATTAACTGAAATGGATGTGGTCCGTGAAACTAAAACACCGCAATCTGTGCGTACTCTGCCTGTAAGTCCGGATGGTGCAGAAATCCTCAGAGAAACAATGGCCTATCATGACTATGATATTCTCTTCTGTGATTATGGCGGAGGCTTATTGAAAACCAGCGTTGTAGACAGTCTGCTTGCAAATGTAAGCAAAAAGTGCGGAATCAAGGTGTACGCCCTTCTGCTGAGGAAATCCTTCTCTGCCGATCTGTATGCCAACGGTGTCAATCCGGCAGTCACAAAGAAACTGATGGGACATAAAAGCGAAGAAATGTCACTGAACGCATATGCCAGCGCATCCGACAAAGATGTTTTCGATGTAATGATGAACCGGAAATACAAAGAATAACAAAGAAACTGTTTACGAATCTGTTTACGAATCAGGAAAAAACGAAAAAAGCCGCATAAATCCGCGGCTTTACAGTGGAGCCGAAGGGACTCGAACCCTCTACCTCATCGCTGCCAGCGATGCGCTCTCCCAGGTGAGCTACGACCCCATGTACGGAAAGAGTATCACGTTTTTGGTAAATAGGAAAGAGATACTTTGAAAACAGCAGTGTGACTGCTCTTTCCCGTGAACAGACCGCAAAAGAAAACCTGTTCTCCAGGAAGAGAACAGGCAGTGATTATTCGGTACGCAGGGCGGTGACCGGATCGCTCTTTGCGGCTTTGCGGGACGGGATAATTCCCCCGATCATTGTCAGGATGACGCTCAGGATCACCAGAATGACCGCTGCCGGGATCGGCAGGACAGCGTTGATATCCGTACGTCCGGTCAGGGAGTGGATCAGCTGGTTGCCCGGTATGAGCAGAAGCGCGGATACACCGACGCCGATGACGCCCGCCAGGATGCCGATAATGAATGTTTCAGCATTGAAGACGTTGGAAATATTGCGCTTCGAAGCACCGATGGCGCGCAGGATACCGATCTCCTTATTGCGTTCGAGGACGGAAATATACGTAATGACGCCGATCATGATCGAGGAAACGACCAGTGAGATCGCTACGAATGCGATCAGTACGTAACTGATGGCATTGATGATATCCGTAACCGAAGTCATCATGGTACCGACTACATCGGTATAGCGGATGACTTTTTCTTTCTGTCCGCTGCTTTCCATGCGGTCGTTATAGGAACTCAGCATGTTCGTGATCTCCGCCTTGCTTTCAAAGTCGCGCGGATAGATCGTGATCACCGTCGGACGGGCGGAATCCGCATATCCGAGGATCCGCAGATTGGTCTCATAGGTGGTCCGCTCGGTCGACATCATAGATGACATCAGACCGGACAGCTGTTCCTCGGTCATATTGAACTGGATCGCCCGCGTGAATGCGTCGGTATCCACGTGGAACGCGTTCATCATACTCATCATGGAACGGGACAGTACATTCTGCAGCTGACTGGTGATCGTCGTCATGATCTTACTGCTGACACGGTTCATCAGTTTGGTGATCTCGGAAGTAAACGTCGACGCATAGCTTGAATACGTCTTTGTGATCTCTTCCTGCAGTTCACTGGTGTCCACTGCTTTGGAAACGGTATCCGACAGGATCTTCTTCGCCGAATCGGTATTCATGTATTCCGCGAAGGAATCGCTGAATGCGGATACCTGCGGATAGGACTCTGCTTCGGCATACTGCCGGTAGTCTTCCAGCAGTTCGTTTCCGATCGCCTGCAGTTCCTCTTCGGATACACGGAACGAAGACAGTCCGGAAACGATGGTATTGACGCTCTCCAGTATTTTCGCCTGGGCTGCCGGGGTGGAAAGATACTGCGACAGATACTCGCTGATCTGCTCGGGATCGGTCATGCCGTTTTCCGCCGCATATGCCTGGAAATCGCTCATGACAGAGACGATGATCTCTTCCAGTTGTGCCGGCGTCACTACCGAAGCACCGCTTTCCTGCATCAGTTCCTGCAGATGCGTACGCAGGATACTGCCGGCGCGGTCGGTGCGGAAATATTTCTCAAGCGCTTCCGGAAGCTTCTGATAATCCGTTGCCGGATCATTGGAAGCGTATTCCAGGTAATCGGAGATCAGCGTATTGAACGCGGATTCCAGTTCTTCCTGCGAAATGTTGATCTTTACTTTCTGCAGGAGATCGGCGACGTTCAGTTCCGGCATTTTGATATTGATGCCGGACAGGTCGATGTCCGAAAGATCGATATTGTCGAAGTTCATGGCTCCGAAGTCGATATTGATGCCCTCGGGATCAAACTGGAAGACCTGGGACATGGCTTCTGCGTCCACCGCAAACAGCGAGGACATGTCAAAGGCTGCTTCATTGTCCCGGACGCCGAATTCCTTGTTTGTGATCACATCCGTCGTAATGCTTACGATCTGCTTCTGAACGATCTCGCGGTCTTCCGCTGTACGGACGATATGTTCGATCAGTTCATACGGGTAGTGCAGTCCGGTCTCCAGCATGGCGATGGAAGCGTCTTCCTTGGCCATCACGACACCGACGATCTTCAGTTCCTCACCGTTCTCCACAAGCTTCTTCATATATGCCTTGTCGCTTGTGCGGTCGGCGTACACATTGTATTCACTGTCATATGTGTAGTAGTCGGCGCTGTTGACAAGACGGAAGGATATGCCGAGGAAGTCTTCATAATTGAATACTTTGTGGCTCGGCTTCATATCCACTTCTTTGCCCTGGGAGAAGCTGGTGACCATGTCATCCAGTTCAGCGCTGTCCTTCAGGCCGAGCGTATACAGCGTAATATCGGTGATACTGCCGAAAGGCGATACCACCAGTACAAGTTCGTTGTAGTTCTGCGGCCAGTGGCCGGCTTTTACGTCGTACTGGCTCTGGTAGAGACCTGCCTCCCGCGGCAGTGTATAGAATACGTCCGAACTGTTGAACGACGACATGAGCGCGCTGTTGGAAGATACCGAGAAGCCCATGGAAGACATCGTTGTGCTCGGATTCACCTGGCGGATCTCATTGTTGAAATCCGAATAGATCTGCGGCGAGATGCTGTAGCTGTATTCCACGGATTTTGCGTACTGCGCGATCTGATCGTTCCCGTCGAAGTATTCCTTCAGGGATACCAGGTCATTGGCAGTTGTGCTGGAGAACATGGAGCCGGCGATCTGCCGCTCCTTTACATCTCCTTCCTGTTTCTCTTCTTCCTCGTCGGAAGAACCGCGTCCTTCCAGGAACGATGACAGGTCAAAGGCCATGCTCTGGATCATCATCGGGTATTCGCTCAGCGTTTCTTCCTCGATGTTCTTGATATACAGGTTGACGCCGTTGGACAGTGACAGGATCAGGGCGATGCCGATAATGCCGATCGATCCGGCAAAGGATACCAGCAGTGTACGCGTCAGTTTGGTGCGCAGGTTGTTGAAACTCAGTGACAGCGCTGTCAGGAAAGACATCGAAGCCCGGCGCAGCGCACCGGTATCCGGAATGACTTCCGAAGCGTTGTACGGATCACTGTCCGACACCAGAATGCCGTCTTTGAACCGGATGATGCGGGTGGCATACTCCTCCGCCAGTTCCGGGTTGTGCGTGACCATGATGACCAGGCGGTCCTTGGCAACTTCTTTCAGAAGATCCATGACCTGAATACTTGTTTCACTGTCAAGGGCACCGGTCGGTTCATCTGCCAGCAGGATATCGGGGTTGTTGACGAGGGCACGCGCAATGGCGACTCTCTGCATCTGACCGCCGGACATCTGACTCGGACGCTTATCGGTCTGATCTTTCAGTCCGACCTGTTCCAGGGCTTCCAGGGCACGCTGGCGGCGTTCTTTCGGCGATACGCCGGACAGGGTCAGTGCCAGTTCCACGTTCTGCAGAACGGTCTGGTGGGGGATCAGGTTATAGCTCTGGAATACAAAACCGATCGTATGATTGCGATACGTATCCCAGTCACGGTCGGTATACTGTCTTGTGGACTTGCCGTTGATGATCAGGTCGCCGCTGGTATAGGAATCCAGTCCGCCGATAATATTCAGCATCGTCGTCTTGCCGCAGCCGGACGGTCCGAGAATGGAGACGAACTCATTCTCGCGGAACTGCACGCTGATGCCTTTCAGGGCATGGACAGTGCCGTTGCCGGTCTTATAATCTTTTTTGATATCTTTCAGTTCCAGCATATCAATGCCCTCCTTTCTTCTTTAATGTATAAGCATTATGACCGCTTGTTTTCAAATTTGCAAATAACATTCTCCCGAAAAATATAATTGTTTATTTAACTTCTTCACCAGCAGACTTCCGTCAGGAAATGACATATGCAGGACATTCCGCATCCGCGTAAAAATATGCTCTCCCCCTCTTTTCCACAGCGGAATACCGCGTCACAATAAGAACAGGAACGGAAGGAGATCATTATGAAAAAAGTATTGCCTGTACTGATCTGCGTACTTCTGATCTGCTGCGGCATCGTGCATCGGAATGTACTGAGATCACTGATCACAGGATCGGAAATGCCGGAAGCTCCGGAGTGGCACGTATGGGTGCCGAAGAGCGGCCGCAGAAGCAGCGCAGAAGAATGACAGAGGCGCATCCGGATGATCCGGATGCTTTTCTTGTCTCAGAGGGAAGAAAACGGTATCAGCTTATGCCGATACCGTTTTCCGTCTGATCTGTTACTGCTCAGTCAACGACTTCGCCGTTGCTTTCACAGACTTTCTTGTACCAGAAGAAGGAATCTTTCTTGCTTCTGGAGAAGTCGCCTGTTCCGTCATCGTGGCGGTCAACATAGATGAAGCCGTAGCGCTTCGCATACTGGCCGGTTCCCGCGGATACGAGGTCGATCGGTCCCCATGTCGTGTAGCCGATCAGCGGAACACCGTTTTCGCATGCTTTCCGCATTGCCAGCACGTGCGAACGGAAGTAGGAGATTCGGTAATCATCATGGATGGAACCGTCTTCCTCAACCTTGTCGAATGCGCCGAAGCCGTTCTCAACGACCATCAGCGGGAGGCCTGGATAACGGTCTGCGAGTGTTTCCAGTGTGTATTCGAGTCCGTCCGGATCGATCTGCCAGCCCCAGTCGGAAGCCTTCAGATACGGGTTCTTGCCGCCGTGCGTCATATTTGCAGCGGTAGTCTCTGCGCCTGCGTGTGTGGTGATGCAGTTGGACATGTAGTAAGAGAATGTGTGGAAGTCGATCGTTCCTTCTTTCAGGATCTTTGCGTCTTCTTCGTTGTCGATGAAGTACGGATCTACGCCCAGTTCCTTCAGATATGCCTTTGCCCAGATCGGATACTCACCGCGTGCCTGTACGTCGCAGCACAGGTTGTTCTTCAGGTTTTCTTCCTTCAGGCATGCCAGGATATCCTTCGGATCCGGTGTCAGCGGATAGGTCGTTACATGTGCGATCATGTTGCCGATCATGAAGTCCGGATTGATCTCATGACCCATCTTGATGGCAAGAGCACTTGCGACGAATTCGTTGTGCAGTGCTTCATAGGTCCTCTGTCTGTTGGACTTGAGGTCGGACAGTTTGATCGGTTCGGTCGCATTGATGTCTTCCTCTTCCATGATGCCCAGTCCGTACAGGTTGCCGATGCCGCCTTCGCCCATGCACGCGATATTGATCTCGTTGAATGTCAGCCAGTATTTGACTTTGTTCTTATAGCGTTTGAAGATCGCTTCGCAGTACTTCAGGAACAGGTCGATGACCTTGCGGTTCGAGAAGCCGCCGTAGTTCGTTACGATCGCCCACGGAATTTCATAGTGGCAGATCGTTACGAGCGGTTCGATATTGTACTTTCTGCACTCATCGAAGACGCTGTCATAGAACGCAAGACCTGCTTCGTTCGGTTCTGCGTCGTCGCCGTTCGGGAAGATACGGCCCCAGTTGATGGAAAGACGGAATAAGTTCCAGCCCATTTCCGCGAACAGAGCGATATCCTCTTTGTAATGATGATAGAAATCAATTGCCTCATGGCTCGGATAGAATGCGTTCGGATCTGTTACCGGCAGGAATGTACGCGGTGTATTGACGTCACCGCCCAGCAGCATATCCGGAACACTCAGTCCCTTGCCGTCCTCGAGGTATGCACCTTCGCACTGGTTTGCCGCAACAGCGCCGCCCCATAAAAAGCCCTTCGGAAAACTCATAAGAATTATTCTCCCTTCTTTTCTGTTAATTTAAATTTATCGGATATTTTTCATTCATGCAATATACAGAACGGTTAGGATGTATCGAGTTCATATTTTATGACGGGAGAACTCCCGCTCTCTGTTAAAATATCTGGTATGAAGGCAGACACACTGGAAGAAGCGGGCATCAAGATCGATCCGCAGGATATCTACGGACACGGTTTTCATGACGCCGTGATCCTGATCATTACGGCGGAAGAGGACACGGCGGGACGTCTGCTGCGCATTACGAGGCACGGCGGCGAAGACCTGCTGATATTGCCCTGCGAACCTGCACCGGACGCGGAACTGCCGGTTCCCACCCAGATCTATCTCCGCACGCCGGAATCCTGGTATATGTGCAAGACGGCGGAATTCCGCTGGCGGCGCACAGATGCAGGGCTGTCTGCTTCTTTTCTCGTTTACAAAATAAAAGCACAGTACATGGCGTCTGCCGCGCTGGCGGACTACACTGTACTGTGTACGGGACACAGTGATGCGGACACACTGTTTCTGCTTCAGAGAAATTCCCAGCGGCCTCTGTAGAGACCGACGATCCCGTCTTTCTTGATCAGGATCTCATCCCCGTATTCCTCGCAGAAACGGACCGTTTCCCCGGCCTGCAGGTACGGATGATAATCGGTATAGTCACGGGAATACGTCCGGTCTTTATAAATATAGATGCGCTCTTTTTTCAGCGTCACATGACGGCGGATATACGGCACCCAGCACGTGCAGACGCCGTCTTTTTCTTCTTCGACCGTCACCAGCGTATGCGGAAACAGCAGGGTGACGGGATCTTCGGATTCCGGCTGTTCTTCCAGGATGCGCACCAGCGGCAGAGCATCGCAGTAACCGCTCTCCCATCCGGTCTTTCCCGGCGTCAGGATCAGCCAGCAGATCTGTCCCCACACCTTCATGGAATTGCCGCCGTCGATGCAGAAACACGGCATTGCGGGATCATGGTACACGCGGTTCGTAATGATAGTTCCGGAATAATTGGTCACCGGCCAGTGCCCGGTAATCACCGGTTTATCGAATGTATACGGCTGGCGGGCAAACTCCGGCGCGGTCAGACAGTACCATTCCTCCTGCCGGTCCAGAGGTCCCGGTTTCAGTCCGGCATGTACGAAGATCCAGTCCTCGCTTTCCAGGATCACCGGCAGTTCCCGGATAAAACGCGCTTCCCTGACATATCTGCTTTTAACGAGACGATGCAGTTCTTCCAGCTTTTCCGCACTGTCCGGCACAAAGCCGTTTTCCGCCGCCATATTGGCAAGGATGCTGTTTTTCATATCCAGCGAACGGAGGTACTGCAGGAGTTCTTCTTCTGAAAACTGCCGGTCTTCCCACATGGTGAAAACACGATCGTTATTCCCGGCCGTTTCAAATACATTTCCCTTTTCCGCGTCCCGCATGACCGCCCGCACAAGACGGAGGGAATCAGCGCCTTTCTCCAGCAGATCGCCGACGATGACAAGGGCATCGTTTTCGCTGAATCCGGTCATTTCCTTTACCCGCCGGTATCCGTCCGGATCTCCGTGGATATCGCTGATCACGATCACCCGGCGGTACGCGGAAAGCGGCGCATAGCGGTACGAAGCAAAGTGTTCATTCATACTATTATTGTTTCCGGTTTGGATTCACAATGCAAGAGAACGGCTCTTTGTGATACATTGAAACTGACGTCCGGTGTACTGGCGCATTTTCTGTATACCGGAAATGATACGATCTAATCAGGAGGTCTTATGACTGTTTATATCTGTGAAGAATATCAGAAGGAATACCTGTTCCATCTGCTTGCGGAAGGACATGCGAACAATACGGTCATGGGGGTCAGGCTTCAGACTCTGCGGCAGACCGTTCTGCCCCGCGAGTCGGAGGACAGCCTTGCCCTGCAGCTTCAGCTGATGCAGAAACTGCGTCCCCGGAAAGACGAGTTCCGTCATTACGGCGAAATGATCCGCTATCCTTCTTTCCTGAAGGAAGTACTGGACTTTGCCCGTCTCTGCGCTTTGTACGGCATTACGGCAGACGACCTGCCGGCAGACCGGGACAATGAAAAAGAACTGAAGACGATCCTGAAAGAAGCGCTCTCTCTTCCCCTCGAAGAAGCGTATATCCACGCTGACCGGGAAGGATCAATACACCGTCTCAGCCGCGATACGGTGATCGTGCAGACATTTGAGAAAGAACCGTATTACGAAGATATGCGGAAGGATGCGGTCAGTGCCGGCGCCCAATACCTGGATCTGCCGGCAGCGGACAGAGCAGACATACAGCTGCGTCATATTCTTTCCATGGAAAAAGAGATCGAAGCCGCTGCCCAGGACATCTGTACGCACGACCGCACATGTACCGTCGTATTATGCGATCCGAAGGCGCAGATGCCGCATGTGGCAGCGGTATTCGCCCGCTATGGCATCCCCTATTCCTGGACCGGAAGAAGTATGCCTTCCCGCATTCATGATATCTACTGCGCTCTGGCGCGTTTTGCCATGGATCCCGACAGCGAACATCTGCAGGAAGCCATCCGTACCGGTGCCTTTTCAAAAGAATGCTCGCCGGGTCTGACCTCTTATCTTGCCCGCCGTTATCAGAAGGATGAACTGTGGCCGGCACCTGCGGCAAAGACCTACAGAAGCATCATGGATACCCTGAAAAGCGAAAAGGATGAGAACCGTTCATGGATCGATTTCAAGCGTATCGAAACAGAGATGGAACAGTACCGGGAAAGCATCTCGGACGAAGTCGAAGCACTGCTTCACCCGGCCGCGCACGAAGGACTGAGCGAAGCAGCCTGCCTCCTTCTTGCGGCGTACACAGTCCTGCAGAGATCACCGCTTCTGCAGTATGAAAATGAATATGAACTGGCGATGGACCTGCGGAAAACGCTCGGCTCGCTTCTGCCGCTGGTGAAAGAGAGAAGCGATGCAGCTTACGTGATCCGGTGCCTCGAAGGAACCGGCGCCCGGTCGCATGCATATGCTTCGCCGGCAGTACAGGTAACGGATCTCACCCATCCGGTGCCGAAGAAAGACATCACCTATGTACTTGGCGCGGACGGGACATGTTATCCGGGATTCACTGCCCGCAAGGGTCTCTTCGATGAAGAATACACCGCCCGCATTTCCGCTTTCCCATCGCTGAAAGACCGCTACGACCGCTATATGGCGCAGCTGGAATGGATGGGCAGAAGTGCAGATACGATCGTATATTCCTACTATACGAATGATACGTCCGGCCGGGAAAAACTGCTTGCCTTTGCCCTCGCCGACTATGCGAAGACCCATCAGATCCCCATGAATACGCAGTGGGATCTGATCGAATCCTCCTACCGGTACCGCCCGGTCCATGAACTGACGCCGGGCACTTCTGCCGCCCTTTTCACGACGGACGGCACGCAAGTACGCGGTTCCATCTCTTCGATCGAGAGCTGGTTCCAATGTCACTACAGATATTTCATAAGTTACGGTCTGAAGATCCGCAAAAATGATCTGCCGTTGCTGGACGCCGCTCTTGTGGGAACGATCCACCACGCAGCCATGGAACTTCTGATCCGTGAATACCGGAAAGCATATCCGGAACATATGCACGAAGAAACACTGCGGCCGCTGGTATCCGCCTATTTTGACGCTCTTGCCGTTACATGTGAGAAAGACCGGGGTCTTCTGAAAATGGCGGAAGAACGGCTGATCCGCACCCTGATCAAGACCGGACGGTTCTTTGACCGCTGCGAAAAGGATTCCCCGTCGTTTGTACCGGTATGCGCCGAGGCGGACTTCCATGACGTCGTATTCGCGGACAATGTCGTGCTCAACGGAACGATCGACCGGATCGACCTTTCTCTGGAACATTCCCTGTACCGCATCATCGACTACAAGTCCTCCACCAATGACCTGAACGAGAAACAGGTGCGTTCCGGCCTGAAACTGCAGCTTCTCACATATATGCTCGCCGCGCTTCAGGAACCGGAGATCGAAAAGATCCTCTCCGGCGCCGAGCCAGCCGGCACGTATTATTACATGATCAAGGAAGACATGGTCAGCGACGACAAAAAGACCGCGGCGGTATCCCGCAACAAGCGCACCCGTGAAGGAGAAGCGGTGGAATGGAAATACCGCAAATATCAGGATGACCCGATGTCCCGCTATGTGGAAAAGCAGCGCTTCCTGGATGCCCATTCCGTCAACGGATGGTCTTTCGCGGAAGACCTCTCTGTTCTGGATTCCGGCGGGAACCTGAAAAATACGTCTTACCGCTTTTCAACGGACGCGGTAAGAGAGTGTCTGGAAGACGTCTATTCCTATTTCCATGACACGCTTCTCAGTGAAGAAGGCATTGCCCTGAAGCCGGTAAAATACGGCATGAACGGTCCGTGCGAGTACTGCGACTTCCGGCCGGTATGCCGCTTCCACGGTGATTTCGCGGAACCGCAGGAACACTCGGAAGCAGAACTGAAGGAGGGAAAATATGAAAATTGATCTTTCCCGTTTTGACGCGGAACAGCGCCAGGCCATCACCGAGCTGTCCGGACGCAATATCATCGTCAGCGCGTCCGCCGGCTCCGGCAAGACCAGCGTACTTGTCAAGCGTATTATGAAACGCTGTGTGGAAGACCGCGTCCCGATCCAGAATATCCTTGCCCTGACCTTTACAAAGGCAGCCGCGGAGGAAATGAAAAACCGTCTTGCGGCCGAGCTGAACGAACTGTTCGAAAAAGTGCGCGGAACCGACGATACCGAGACGGCGGCATACATCGAACAGCAGATCGTCGATCTCGTCTTCGCCGACATCACGACGATCGATTCCTGGTGTATGACCGTGATCGAGAAATACTACAACACCATCGGCCTGGATCCCGCAATGATACGCAATGTCATCAGTGAAGGCATCGATTCCATGTATGAGACAGACGCCTTTACCGAAGCGGTCCGCGCCATGTATGAACAGGATCCGGAACATGCCGTTGCGTTCTTTGAATACATGTCGCCCCGCAGCACCGACTTCAAGGATACGGTATTTGACCGCTATATCCATCCGATCAATACCTACGCCGCTTCCCTGCGCGATCCGGAGGAATGGTACCGTCGGACCCGCACGATGTATCAAAACGCCGCTTCTCTCAGCGACTATCCCGCACCGGTAAGAGATGCGTGGCATGAGCGTCTTGTCCGCCTCTGTGAAACGATCCGCGACAGCGCGATCCTGTGCAATTCAGCAAAGCGCACGAAAACATTCACCGATGAAGAAGCAGATCTGCTTGTGGATACCGCTCAGGAAGCCTTCACTTGTGCCGCAGCCGGGAATTACGAAGGCCTGCGGTCCTGCATCCCTTCCTTTGTAAAAGCACGTACGCCCTCTTCCCGCGACACACAGACAAAAGAAGCCGTCAAACGGTACAACGCCGCACTCGACGACCTGCTTCAGAACCTGTACAGCGAAGAAGTCCTGACCGTTGACTCTGCCCGGCAGGCGGAAATCTTCCATACCCTCCTGGATCTTGCGCAGGACAGCCGCAGACGCTATCTTGCCCTCAAGCGCAAATACACTGCCATGACCTTTTCAGACATGGAACGCTTTACGCTGGATATTCTGTCCGAAGACCGTCCGGTCGCAGACATCCTACGCAGCCGCTACAAAGAGATCCTCGTGGATGAGTTCCAGGATACGAGTTTCCTGCAGAATGAGATCATCACCCGGATCTCCGACGGGTCGAATATTTTCCGCGTCGGCGATATCAAGCAGTCGATCTACCGTTTCCGCCAAGCCCGTCCTTCCCTGATGCAGGGACTGATCCGGCAGGCAGAAGAAGATCCCGCTCACTATGTGCATATCTCTCTGCACCACAACTACCGCTCTGTGCGTCCCATCGTTCATTTCGCAAACCTGCTTTTCGGCCGCCTGATGAGCGTGCCGGGACTTCGCTATCCCTTTACTGAAAGCGATCTTTCCGAGATCGGCGAAACACCGGCCTGCCAGAAACGGCAGGGAACTTCCCGGGAACCGGTCACCTGCCTGTATGTGCCGCAGCACGAAGACAGCAAAATGTCTGCCGGTGAAAAACGGGATGCCATGGCCGAAGCCATTGCCGCAAAGATCACAGCGCTCCATACGGCGGGCAGACCATACAGTGATTTTGCCGTGCTGGTACGCGGAAGAAACCAGAAACGCACACTCAAGCGTATCTTCGATCAGTACGGCATCCCGTATGATCTTGATGCCAGAGAGGGCTTCTACCAGTCCGATCTCTGTCAGCTGATCCTGTCCGTGGCCAGGTATATCCGCAGTCCTTACGATGAGATCTCGCTGCTGGCCGTCCTGACGTCGCCGATGTATGAAATCAGCGACGAGACCATTGCCCAGGCAGTGCTGGAAGTCCGCTCTGCCGTGCGTGAACTGAAGCGCACCGGACAGACGCCGACCGTCTCCCTTGTCCGCGAATATCTCCATCTTTCCCCGTCGGATGCTTACTGTGATGTGCCGGCAGGCGGAAATCTGCGGACGGCAGTTCTTGTATACTGGCCGCATATCCCGCAGTTCTGCGCTTCCCTCAAAGATACCGCCCAGGAATTCGGCATCCAGCAGATGCTGGCGGACTGGATCAACATGACGTGCGGCGCTTCCGCTGATACCGGTGCTCCGGATATCCTGTATGACCGCCTGTCGCCGCAGAGCCGGGCAAATTTCAACTATCTGTTCGATACCTTTACCGATATCGTTTCGAATGATCTCGACAGCTTTATCCGGCTGATCGAGCAGAGCACGGATGAACAGTCCAGCGAGGCTGTTTCTGTCGGCAGGGACGATGATGTCGTGCAGGTCACCACGATCCACGGATCCAAAGGTCTGCAGTACCGTATCGTCTTCCTCTTCGGCACCGGCAAGAGCAGTCATCCGCTGTCTTCGAACGTTCTTCTGGATGATGAACTCGGCTTTGCCATCCCGGACATCGATACCGACTACCGCGTCAAGCTGCCGACGATCCAGTCCATACTGATCAGCGAAAACAGCGAAAAAGAAGAACTGGAGGAGTTCGTCCGCCTGTTCTATGTCGCTGTCACCCGCGCTGTTGAACGTCTGTATCTTGTCGAATGTGTGGAGGACAAGGGGATTCCTTTCACAGACCGTCTTACCATGGACGATCTGAAAGAGTACCGCGGCGGAACGCTGGGAATGACCATGCGCGCCCTGCGTCATGACGATGAGGAAGAACTCGACCCCGCGACCGGATTCCCGCTCTTCGCGATGGAGGAAGCGGAGATCCTGCCGGTGACCGGCACGCACAAAAAGCCGCAGGCAGTGCATTTCCCCCGCTGGAGCGGATCTTCTTCCCTTCTGCCGGAAATGATCACGCCAAGCTCTCTGGAGCGTCCGCGCATGCAGAAGGAACCGGTGCGCTTCCTGCCGCCGCTCTCCTTCGCGGAAAACAAAGGCACGGAATACGGAACGATGATGCACGAACTCGCAGAAGCACTTCCGGACGACCGGGCATGGAATGCCGAACTGATCCGCGATACCGCCGAGTCCCTTGGCTATGACCGCAGCGCCGTATATGACCGGTCCGCGGAAGATCTGATCGACTTCCAGAACTCCGATCTGTACCGTTCCTGCAGCGGCATGGAGATCCACAAGGAGTTCCCCTTCTATTCCGAAGCATTCGGACGCATGAACGGATCGATCGACTTTGCCGCGGTCGGAACCGACCGCATCCTGCTCATCGACTTCAAGACAGACCGCAAAACACCGGAAGAGATCCGGGATGACTACAGCGGGCAGCTTAACGCATACCGCCGCATCCTGGAGACTGCTTATCCCGGCCGCCGTGTCGAAGCATACGCCTGGAGCTTCCATAACCGGTGCGCCGTAATAATTGAAGAAGAATAACCCGGGATCCATGATAAAATACTGGTAAGGAGGCATTTCAATATGGCAGAATTCTCAGCTGAAAAAGCAAAACAGGTTCTTGAAGACGGTGCCGAACAGGCGAAGGAACTGATCCAGGATCCTTCTAAGATCCAGGATCTTCTCAAACAGATCCAGGATTATCTGGAAGGTCTTCCGATCGCCGGAACAACGTTCGCGAAGGTCCCGGTCATGGTCTCGATGGTAAAGAGCTACATCACAAAAGAGTATACTGAAGTATCTCCGAAAGTAGTCGTATCCCTCGTCAGCGCATTCCTTTATCTTGTCAAAAAACACGATATCATTCCCGACAGCATTCCGCTGATCGGCCGTGTGGATGACATCGCCGTGATCGGACTGGCAATCAATCTGTGCGGCAAGGAACTGGATGCCTACTCCGCATGGAAAGAGGCACAGAAGACCGCAGCGGATACAGCAGAAGACCCTGAATAAGCTTTCGCACAGGAACCGCAGAAACGACCCGACGGCTGTTTTGCGGTTCTTTTGTTTCCGATAACATGATCCTGCAGTATCACTATGATATTCTTGTCATGACGAACATATAATATCCCGGAAATAAGGATATAGTTAAGATAGAGATAAAAAAAACAATGGAGGTCCAGCATGAAATTATTATTTGCTTCAGATTCCTTTAAAGGCTCACTGACCAGTGAACAGACAGTTACCCTGCTTGCCAAGGCAGCCAGAGAAGTATTCGGCGAGATCGAATACAGCGGCGTCCCGGTATCCGACGGCGGCGAAGGCACCGTTGATGCGGTCGTTGCGGCAGAGCACGGTGAATTCATTACGGTCGAGGTCTGCGGACCGCTGATGCGCAAGGTCAATGCCCGGTATGGAAAACTGGACGACAGCCGCGCAGTCATCGAAATGGCAGCCGCTTCCGGTCTCCCGCTGATCGGCCGCGAAGAAAGAAATCCGCTCAAGACAACGACATACGGAACAGGTGAGCTGATCCGCGACGCTCTGGACAGAGGATTCCGCGACATTTCCGTAGCTATCGGCGGCAGCGCCACCAATGACGGCGGTATGGGCTGTGCGCGTGCCCTCGGCGTCCGCTTCCTGGACAGCGACGGCAATGAGCTGCAGGGTGTCGGTGCCGATCTGGAAAAAGTAGTCACGATCGACGTCAGTGATCTCGATCCGCGGATCAAAGAATCAAAGATCACCGTCATGTGCGATGTCACTAATCCGCTGACCGGCAAAGACGGCGCTACCTACACATTCGGCGCTCAGAAAGGCGCTACACCGGAGATCCAGGCCCGCCTGGAAGCCGGTATGATCAACTATCGTGACGTGATCCGCAGACAGTTCAGCATCGATCCGGACGCGATCCGCGGCGGCGGCGCAGCCGGCGGTCTTGGAACTGCTCTGATGGTATTCCTGAACGGTGAGATGAAGTCCGGTATCGATACCGTTCTCGATCTCATTAACTTCAACAAGAGACTCGAAGGCGTCGATCTCGTCGTGACCGGCGAAGGCAGAACCGACTGGCAGAGCTGCTTCGGCAAAGTCATGCAGGGTGTCGGCGAACGTTCCGCCGCTGCCGGTGTTGTGGCAGTGGGTCTCTCCGGTTCGCTCGGCCGCGATGCCAACCAGATCTTTGAACACGGTATCGAATCCCTGATCACTACCGTCGACGCACCGATGACGATCGAAGAAGCGATCGGCCGGGCAGAAGAACTGTACTATCTCGGTGCCGTACGCATGTTCCGCATGATCCGTGCCGGCATGAAGATCGCCGGGAAATAATTCACATTCCGAAACACTGACTGGCACGAAAAAGGCCGGATCTCCGCGATCCGGCTTTTGTCTGTTTCAGGTCAGTCGAGGAACCAGTCGGTGAATGACCACCTTCCCGTCTCCGGATCGACATAGCCTTTTCCGTGTTCTGTGTAGCTGTACAGAATGCGGTAATAATGAACATTTCCGAAACTGTCGACACCGCGCACGATGTAGTAGCGCTCATTCAGTGTGATCGACTTTTCGCATAAATACCAGTTGTCCCGGTATACTTCGCAGCCCTCGGTCAGCTGTGTTTTCGGCAGTTCGGAATACGCAGTCATCGCTTCTTCCTGCGTGCTGAACCGGCCGGTCGAAGGCGCTGTTTCAACATCCACTCCGATCAGGCGGATCTCCTCCGGTTCATACCAGTGGTCGCTGAACTGCCAGGACGCCATGACCTGTTCATGGAGCTGCTGCGCGACGATCACCTGCATGGACTGCTCCGCCGCGTTGCCGTTGCGGTCACTGGCGTATACGGTCAGTGTATAAGTCCCTTCCGTGGTCGGATCGACGTCATGCTCGATGGTATACCAGCCGCTGCCCGGTGAATCCGGACGTTCTTCCACATACCGGAGTGCACCGTCGACCGGGTCTTCCACCGATACCACTAAAGATCCGGGGTCAAACGAGTCTCCCGGTGATACCAGCCCCGATTCCGATAATGTGATCACCGGCGGCAGTGTATCCACGACCTGCAGAGACCGTCTGTATTCTTTTTTGATATTCTGTCTGTATTCATCTGTCTGGGACACGGTATAGACCGCTTCCACAGTTCCTGTTTTCATCAGATCCAGTGTTTTCGGCTGTACGCTTACCGTTCCGTTGGAATCTGTGACATATACTGCCAGATCCAGTACGCCCTGGGAATACTGAAAAGCTTCCGGCATATCGTCCGCAAACGTCATATACAGCGTTTCATAGATCCGGTCATAGGATTCTTTGCGCTTCTTTGCGTAGGCTTCGTAATAGATCGTACCCGATCCGATCGTTCCTGCAAGAACCAGCGTCAGCACCCAGAGCAGAACCGGACGCTTCTTGGACCGCTTTACCGCTTTCTTTTCACGGTTCAGCAGTTCATACATCTTCTGTGACAGCTGTGTCAGTTTTTCTTTGATATTGTCCATTTCTCTCCCTGTTAGACTGACCATCGGTCAGCAATCATACTATAGCGAACATTCCGAAAAACGTAAATAACCGGTGCAAATCTCTGTTCACGATTATACTATTTTCGGTAGAATAAAGACATGTCGAAAAAACGCGCTGTAAAACTGATGTTGTTTACCGCTGTCACGCTCTCTGCTGTGTATGCGGTGACCCGGAAACGTGCCGCAAAAGCCGCTCCGGTCAAAGAAACCGCACCGCCGGCACCGGCCGCGCAAGCAACGGCC
>JAFWNG010000025.1 GCA_017510405.1 Solobacterium sp. | reverse complement strand
TGTCAAGAACATGATCACTGGTGCAGCTCAGATGGACGGCGCTATCCTCGTCGTTGCAGCTTCTGACGGACCGATGCCGCAGACACGTGAGCACATCCTGCTCTCCCGTCAGGTCGGTGTTCCGAAGATGGTTGTTTATCTGAACAAGTGCGACCAGGTCGATGACGAAGAACTGATCGACCTCGTTGAAATGGAAGTACGTGAACTCCTCTCCGAATATGGTTTCGAAGGCGACGACACACCGTTCATCCGTGGTTCCGCATACGGCGCACTGAATGGCGATCCGAAGTGGACTCCGTCCATCAAGGAACTGCTCGATGCAGTTGACGAATGGATCCCGACTCCACCGCATGAATTCGACAAGCCGTTCCTGATGGCTGTTGAAGACGTATTCACGATCACAGGTCGTGGTACTGTCGCTACAGGCCGTGTTGAGCGTGGTAAACTGAACCTCAACGACAAAGTTCAGATCGTTGGTCTGAAGCCGACTCGTGAGACAGTCGTTACAGGTATCGAAATGTTCCGTAAGATGCTTGACTTCGCTCAGGCAGGCGACAACATCGGTGCTCTGCTCCGTGGTGTAAACCGTGATGAGATCGAACGTGGACAGGTTCTCGCTAAGCCGGGTTCCGTTACTCCGCACACAAAGTTCAGAGCTCAGGTTTACGTTCTGACAAAGGAAGAAGGCGGCCGTCATACACCGTTCGTCTCCAACTACCGTCCGCAGTTCTACTTCCGTACAACTGACGTTACTGGCGTTATCAACCTGCCGGAAGGCACAGAAATGTGCATGCCTGGCGATAACGTTGAAATGAACGTTGAGCTGCTGAAGCCGATCGCTGTCGAAGAGGGAACACGTTTCTCCATTCGTGAAGGCGGAAGAACAGTCGGTTCCGGAAACATCATCCACATCGACGAGTAATTACCGGATCTAACAGAAGAGATATCCCCGCGGGTATCTCTTTTTTTTGTTTCTTTCGATATAATAAAAACAGAACGAACATACCGCCTGTATGCCGCATTGAAGATGCAGAAATGAGAGTAATATGAAAAAATCAGCGAAACTGCTGGCGGCTTCCGTGTTTGCCATGGGATTTGCCGCATGTACAGATAACCCATCGGACGGTCCTGTACCTGAAGATGTATACGGTCCGCCGGTGATCGAAGAGGTCGATCCGGAAAACAATGAGCCGGAAGATGTATACGGACCGCCGCCGGCGCGGAATGAGACTCCGAATACGGAAGAAAGGTAACCGACAATGAAGAAATCCGCAAAGTTACTGGCAGCGTCCCTTCTGACAATGGGGATGGCGTCCTGCACAGCAGTGGACCCGGAAAGCGAGATCCCGGAAGCGGTGTACGGTCCTCCTTTTACAGAAGAAGAGGAAGATCCGGAAGAATACGATCCGCAGGAGGAAATGCCGGAAGAAGAAATGCCGATCGAAGAAATGCCGCAGGATGGTGCTTTGGAAGGACAGTAAGCATATCTGAAAAGGAAGAAATAACAGAAGAGGAGGTGCCGGATGATAAAACGGCTGAAGAAGAAGGATAAGAATACCGAAAAACCGAAACAGGAAAGCGTTGTGATCGAAGTGAAAGACAACATGCCGCAGCTGGTCTACGGACCGCCGTCGTTCTTCCGGAAGAAAGCGGGAGAGATCACACCGGAAAAAAATGAGGTCGAGGGTGTTTACGGGCCGCCGGTGGGTACGACATTTTCAGAGTCGACAATTGTATTTGAGAAAATCCCGGATCCGGTCTACGGACCGCCGTCCGACTTTCCCGAGAAGCCGGCAGAATTCCAGCCGGAAGACAATCAGGTGCAGGAGGTCTACGGCCCGATGCCGGCGGATGAACCGATGGTGCCTCTGCGCGAACATGAGAAATTACCGGAGGTGATCTACGGACCGCCGTGGGTATTTGGATTTGACGATGATTCCGGAGACGGCGATGATCAGTGTTAAAGAACATCATCTGGAACAGATCGTGGAGTACCGGCACAAGCTGTACCGGGAACCAAGACTGAAGCATCTGTTTCTGGAACTGACGCTGCGGTGCAATGAGCACTGCCGGCACTGCGGAAGCTATGCCGGAGATGTCTGTATGCCGGAAATGACGCCGGAACAGTATCATGATGTGCTGGTCAAAGTGAAAGAAGACTTTGATATATCTGATATGATGCTGTGCATTACGGGCGGAGAGCCTTTACTGCGGAAAGATTTCTTTACGATCATGGAAGACGCAAGAGATCTGGGCTACCGGTGGGGCATGACGACCAATGCTACAATGATCACAAAGGATGTCGCGCATCGGCTTCGTACAGCAGGGATGCGTACCATATCCGTCAGTATTGACGGTCTGGAAGAGACCCACGACAGTTTCCGGGGACTCAAAGGCGGTTACAGAAGGGCTATGGAAGGCATTCAGAATCTGATCGATGAAGGCGGCTTCCAGGCAATTCAGGTGACGACGGTGGTCAACCACACCAATATGCACGAGCTGGACGCACTGTGGGAGATCTTCCGGGAAATGGACATCGACTCCTGGCGGATCATCAATCTGGAGCCGATCGGCCGGGCGCTGCAGTACCCGGAACTGATGCTCACAAAAGAAGACTATCGGACGATGTTTGACTTCATCCGCAGCAAAAGACGGGAAGGGTGGCCGGTCCAGTACGGATGCAGCCATTATCTCGGACTGGATTATGAACGGGAAGTCCGCGACTGGTACTGGCTGTGCAACGCCGGCGTTTATACCGCCAGCATCATGACGAACGGAGACATCGGCGCATGCCTCGATATTGAGCGCCGTCCCGAGACAATCCAGGGAAATATCTTCAAAGACAGCTTCAAAGACGTCTGGGACAACCGCTTTGAGATCTTCCGCAAGCCGCTGTCACAGTCCTGCGAAAAATGTAAGGGATGTTCCAGCGCGAAATACTGTCTTGGAGATTCCTTCCACAGCTGGAATTACGATACGAATGAACCGATGATCTGCATGCGGGGAATTCTGTTTGATACGGAAGAAAGCGGGGTGAGTGAATGAATAAGCTGCGCAGACTGCTTCTGCTGTGCCTGCTGCCGTTTCTGCTTCTGATCACGGCATGTCACGATAAGCCGAAAGAGCCGTCACAGACGCCGACACCGGAGCCGACAGCGGAACCAACACCGACACCGACGGCGAAACCAACACCGACGCCTGCTCCCACGGCAGAACCGGAACCGACATCGGAGCCGGAGCCGCTGATCGATGAAGACGGCATATACGACACAAAGGACGAAGTCGCCCTGTATCTGTATACATACCATCATCTTCCTTCCAACTTCATGACAAAGAAAGAAGCCAGGAAGAAAGGCTGGGAAAGCGGCGCGCTGAACCGGACGATCAAGGGAATGTGCATCGGCGGCGATACTTACAGCAACTACGAAGGACTTCTGCCGAAAGTACGCGGCCGCAAGTACTATGAATGCGATATCGACACGCTGCACGCAAAATCGCGCGGCGCCAAGCGCATTGTCTGGTCAAATGACTGGAACATTTACTACACCGAAGATCATTATGACAGCTTCACACTGCTGTACGGAGATGACGAATATGAGCCTTAGGATCGAGCTGGACGCGAAAGACATCGAGAACCGGCACAAAATGTATACGTTTTTCCGCGAAAAAATAACGGTTCCGGAGTATTTCGGGGCAAATCTGGATGCTTTGTACGATGTTCTGAGCGAATATGACGAAGATGTAAGTTTTATTTTTACACGGGAAAATACAAGGCGGATCACACGTGAGGAATATGCCTGGAAAGTGGTCATGATCATTGCCCGATGTATGCAGGAAAACCCGCATATTCATATGGTTTTCTGCGAATAAGAACGGTTGGATATCCCACCGTTTTTTTATGCTTTTAAGTTATGAAAAAAATGAAAAAAATGCTTGAATTCCCTATACCCCGATGGTAATATATTGGAGCACTCGCGTAGATGTGGGAGGTTGCTGGCACACCGGAAAGCGTTGTCACTGGCCCGGGGTGATAACCAGGGAATTTCCACGGAGCGATCCGCTGATAAGCGGAGTGAATGATAGGAGGAAGAAATTCATGGCAAAGAACTCAGTAAGAATTCGGCTGAAGGCTTACGAGAGCAGAAGTCTGGACGCTGCAAGTGAGAAGATCGTTAAGACAGCTTCCAGCCACGGCGCAAAGAAGATCGTCGGACCTGTTCCGCTGCCGACCGAACGCGAAGTCGTTACAGTACTTCGTGCTGTTCACAAATACAAGGATGCCCGTGAACAGTTTGAAATTCGTACACACAAGAGACTGATCGAAATCATCGCACCGTCCGCAGAGACAATTGATGCATTAAGCAGACTGGACCTGCCGAGCGGAGTTGATATTCAGATCAAGCTCTGAGAAAGGAACCAGGTGGAAGATTATGAAAGGTATGATCGGCCGTAAGGCAGGAATGACACAGCTGTTCACAACGGACGGCAATCTGATTCCGGTAACTGTTATCGAAGTAAAACCGAATGTTGTGCTGCAGAAGAAGACAGTCGAAACTGACGGATACGAAGCAATCCAGCTCGGTTACGAAGATGTCAAGGAACAGCGTTCCAACAAGCCGGCAATCGGACATGCTAAGAAAGCTAACACAGCTCCGAAGCATTACATCAGAGAAATCAAGGCTGATGAAATGATGAACCTCGAAGTTGGTGCAGAAGTCAAGGCTGACCTGTTCAAAGCAGGCGATGTCGTAGACGTACAGGGCACCAGCAAGGGTAAGGGCTACACCGGAACGATCAAGCGTTACAACGCTCACCGCGGACCGGAATCCCATGGTGGATCCAAGAACGTTCGCCACATCGGTTCTCTCGCAACGACCGGACGTAACAACGGACGTATCGAAAAGAACACACCGATGCCGGGTCACGACGGATCTTATACAACGACGAATCAGAATCTGACCGTTGTAAAAGTAAACGCTGAAGAAGGCTACATCTGCGTTAAGGGAAATGTACCGGGTCCGAGAAAAGGACTGGTAATGATCAAGACAACAGTCAAGCCGGTCAAGGAAGTTCCGGCCGTTGAACTGATCTCCTACGCTGCGGATGAGGCAGAAGGAAACTAAGGGGGTAAACAATGGCACAGGTTGATGTATACAATCAGAAAGCTGAAGTTGTAAAAACAACTGAGCTCGCCGACGAAGTATTCGGTATCGAACCGAATCAGCAGGCGATCTACGATGCTGTTCTCGTTTACCAGGCTGGATTAAGACAGGGAACACATTCCACAAAGACCAGAGGCGAGGTCAGCGGCACAGGTAAGAAGCCGTTCCGTCAGAAGGGAACAGGCCGTGCCCGTCAGGGTTCGACACGCGCTACACAGTGGAGACACGGTGCAATCGCATTCGGTCCGAAGCCGCGCAAGTACAACTTAAAGATGAACCGCAAGGTCAGAAGACTGGCTCTGCGTTCTGCATTAAGTGAAAAGCTCCAGGGAAATGATCTGACTGTTCTTGAGAATCTGTCCTTCGACGAGATCAAGACAAAGAAGGCAGTTGCACTGCTGGAAGCGTTCGGATTCGAACGTAAAACACTGTTTGTTGCGGACTTCTCCGAAGACTTCGACAACGCATTCATGTCCATGAGAAACATTCCGGAAGCTGCCATCGTTACAGTTGAAGGACTGAATGTCTATGACATCGTAAATGCTGACAAGATCGTCTTCACAGAGACTGCCGCAGAGAAAGCCGGGGAGGTCTTCGCAAAATGAGTGCACGTGATATTATTGTCAGACCGATCGTCACAGAAAAGACGATGAAACTGATGGACGAGAGCAAGGTTACATTCGAAGTATCCAAGGATGCCAACAAGGTAAGCGTTGCTCAGGCTGTCAAAGAGATCTACAACGTTACACCGGAAAAGGTGAACATCGTTAACGTCCGTCCGAAGACAAAGAGAGTTGGACGTTATGTAGGTAAGACGAACGCTGTTAAGAAAGCAATCGTCAAGTTCCCTGCTGGACAGATGATCGACATCTTCGATACCCAGGGATAATTAAATAACTATCGGAGGAAATCGCTATCTCCGGATAATTGCGAAAGGAAATAAGTAAAAATGGCAATCGTAAAATATAAGCCGACCACCAACGGACGCAGAAACATGAGTACTCTGAGCAATGATGCTATTACAAAGAGAACTCCGGAAAAGAGCCTGCTTGCTCCGCTGAACAAAAAGGGTGGCCGCAATAACACAGGCCGTATCACAACACGCCATCAGGGCGGCGGTGTAAAACAGAAGTACAGAATCGTTGACTTCAAGAGAAATAAGGACGGTGTCCCGGGCAAAGTCGCCGCAATCGAATACGACCCGAACAGAAACGCTAATATCGCTCTCATCAACTATGAAGATGGTGAAAAGAGATATATCATCGCTCCGGAAGGACTGGAAGTTGGAACAAAGGTCATCTCCGGCGAAGCAGTCGACATCAAGATCGGCAACGCGATGGAACTCAGAAACATCCCGGAAGGTACTGTCGTACACTGTGTCGAACTGACACCGGGCAAAGGCGGACAGATGGCAAGAGCTGCCGGATGCTCCGCACAGATCCTTGCCTTCGAAGGCAGATACTGCACACTGCGTCTTTCCAGCGGTGAAGTCAGAAAAGTTCTGAACAACTGCCGCGCAACGATCGGAACAGTCGGCAACGGCGAATACAGTCTGATCAGCTGGGGTAAAGCAGGACGTACGAGAAAGAGAGGCATCCGCCCGACAGTTAGTGTTTGAGCTATGAACCCTGAAGACCATGCACATGGTGGTGGTGAAGGCCGTGCACCGATCGGCCGCAAAGCACCGATGACACCGTGGGGCAAGAAAGCTATGGGCGTGAAGACACGCAAACCAAAAGCAAAGAGCAACAAGCTGATCGTCAGAAGACGTAATGCTAAATAAGCTGAAGGGAGAATAAAATGGCTAGAAGTGTAAAAAAGGGTCCGTTCTGTGATGAATATCTTCTTAAGAAGGTCGAAGCTCTGAACGCTGCCAATAAAAAAGAAGTGATTAAAACGTGGTCACGCCGTTCAACGATTTTCCCAAGCTTCGTTGAGCACACATTCGCTGTTCACAACGGAAAAGAACACATTCCGGTATATGTAACAGAAGACATGGTTGGTCATAAGCTCGGTGAGTTCGTTCCGACACGTAAGTTCGGCGGACACGGCAAGGACGACAAGAGAGCGTAAGGGGGAGACAGAACAATGGATGTAAAAGCTACAGCTAAGACAGTTCGGTATACTCCGCGCAAGGTTCGTCTTGTGCTGGATCTGATCCGCGGAAAGAGCGTTGACGAAGCTCTCGCTATTCTGCAGTTCACACCGAACCATGCAGCTACAGCAGTTGCGAAAGTCGTTAAGAGCGCTGCTGCAAACGCAACAAACAACAACAGCCTCGACCGTGAAGCTCTCTATGTAAAAGAGTGCTATGCGAACGAAGGTATCACAATGAAGCGCTACATGCCGCGTGCAAAGGGAAGTGCTTCACAGATCTTAAAGAGAACAAGCCACATCACAGTTGTGGTTTCGGATGAGAAATAAGGGAGGAAGATCAAAGTATGGGACAGAAAGTTAGCCCGATCGGAATGCGAGTTGGTGTCATCCGTGACTGGGAGTCCAGATGGTACGCAGATAAAGCAGACTTCGGTGATCTTCTGAACGAAGACACAAAGATCCGTACATACCTGGAAAAAGAGCTGAAAGATGCTTACATCTCCAGAATCGAGATCGAGCGCAACGGCAAGAAAGACATTAAGGTCATTATCCGCTGTGCACGTCCGGGTTCCGCTATCGGAAAAGCATATGCCAAGGAAGGCGAAGAAGCAGGCAAAGACAAGATCGATGTCGTAAAAGAAGCTCTGGCAAAGATGACTGGCAAGGATGTCAAGGTTGACGTCGTTGCAGTTGCTAACCCGGATCTCGACGCACGTCTGGTTGCCCGCAAGATCTGCGAACAGCTCGAACAGCGTCAGTCCTTCCGTATCGCTCAGAAAAAGGCGATCCAGCAGACAATGCGTTCCGGCGCAAAGGGAATCAAGACTCTTGCAAAGGGAAGACTCGGCGGTGCAGAAATTGCCCGTTCCGAAGGTTACTCCAAGGGTGTCGTACCGCTTCATACATTAAGAAGTGATATCGACTACGCATGCGAAGAAGCACAGACAACATACGGCAAGCTCGGTGTTAAAGTCTGGATCTGCCGCGGTGAAGTTCTGCCGGGTCAGATGGTCAAAGAACCGGAAGCACCGGCTCGCGCACCGAGAGACGGACGCAGACCGAGCCGCAGAGGCGACAGAAACGAGAACCGCAGAGGCGACAGAAACAACCGCCGCGGTGACCGCCGTCCGAACGGACAGAATGCTGCTCCGGCACAGACTTCCGCAAATGAGGGAGGTAATGAGTAATTATGTTAATGCCTAAGAGAACAAAATACAGAAGACCTCACCGTCTCAGCTATGAAGGCCGTGCTAAAGCAGGACGTGAAGTAGCGTTTGGTGAATACGGTCTTGTCGCTGATGAAGGCGGATACGTATCCAGCAATCAGATCGAAGCTGCCCGTATCGCGATGACACGTTATATGAACCGTGGCGGTAAGGTCTGGATCAAGATCTTCCCGCACCTGGCAAAAACGAAGAAACCGCTCGAAGTACGTATGGGTAGTGGTAAAGGTGCTCCGGACCACTGGGTAGCAGTAGTCCAGCAGGGCAGAGTTCTGTTTGAGATCGCAGGCGTCAGTGAGGAAGTCGCAAGAGAAGCATTACGTCTTGCTTCCCACAAGCTCTGCGTTAAGACCCGCTTTGTCAAGAAAGGCGAGGAGGAGAAGTAATCATGAATGTTAAGGAAGTTAGAGATCTGAGCAATGAAGAGCTCACAAAAGAACTCGAATCGCTGAGTGAGGAACTCTATGGTCTGCGTTTTGCACAGGCTACCGGAAGTCTTGAAAATCCTGCTCGTATGAAAGATATCAAGAAGACGATCGCACGCATCAAGACAGTTATGACTGAGCGTAAGAACGCGGCATAAAGGAGGGCATAGGAAATGGAAAGAAACAGACGTAAAGTCCTTCGCGGAACAGTAGTATCCGATAAGATGGACAAGACTGTCGTTGTTGAAATCAATACAACCAAGAGCCATCCTTTATATGGCAGACAGGTTAAGTACACAACACGATTCAAAGCACATGATGAGAACAACGAAGCTAAGGTTGGCGACGTTGTAGAAATTATGGAAACAAGACCGCTGTCCGCGGACAAGCACTTCCGTCTTGTTAAGATCATTGAAAAGGCAGTTATTCTTTAATTTAGCACAGGAGGAAAGCTATGATTCAGAATGAAACAAGATTGAATGTTGCTGATAACACCGGTGCTAAGGAACTGCTTGTTATCAGATGCCTGGGCGGCAGCAGACGCAGATCCGCATCGATTGGTGACATCGTTGTCTGCTCTGTCAAGAAGGCTTCACCGAACGGCTCGGTCAAGGAAGGCCAGGTCGTCAAGTGTGTTATCGTTCGTACAGTTTACGGTCTCCGTCGTGAGAACGGCAGCTATATCAAGTTCGATGACAACGCTGCAGTTATCATCAAAGAAGACAAGACACCGGTCGGAACACGTATCTTCGGTCCGGTAGCCAGAGAACTCCGTGATAAGGACTTCATGAGAATCGTGTCCTTAGCTCCGGAAGTACTGTAGGAGGAACCGTGAGATGAAAATCAAGACAGGTGATGTAGTAAAAGTTATCAGCGGCCACTACAAGGGAAGCACAGGCGAAGTTATCACTGTTCTCCCGAAGAAGAACAAAGTAGTCGTTGAGGGTGTCAATATCGTTAAGAAGACACTGAAGCCGACACAGGCTAATCCGGAAGGCGGCATTGAAGAGAAAGAAGCACCGATCGATGCTTCCAACGTCATGCTGTATGACCAGAAGTCCAAATCCGTCAGCCGTATCGGTTCCAAGATCAATGCAAAGGGCGAAAAAGTCAGATACTTTAAGAAGTCCGGTGAAGAAGTCAAGGGAGGCAAGAAATAATGAATCGTCTCGAACAGAAATACAGGGAAACGGTTGCGCCTGCTCTGATGAAGGAGTTCAGCTATACAAGCACAATGCAGATCCCGAAGGTTGACAAAGTTGTCATCAACATGGGTGTCGGCGATGCTATTCAGAACTCCAAAGTACTGGAAGAAGCAGTTGAAGAACTGACACAGATCGCCGGTCAGAAGCCGGTTATCACAAAGGCTAAGAAGTCCATCGCGAACTTCAAGCTTCGTGAAGGAATGGCAATCGGCTGCAAAGTTACACTGCGCGGCGAAAGAATGTATGAATTCCTGGACAAACTGATCAATATTTCCCTGCCGCGAGTCAGAGACTTCCGCGGTGTCAGCAACACAGCATTTGACGGCCGCGGCAACTACACGCTCGGCATCAAAGAACAGCTGATTTTCCCGGAAATCAACTTCGACAAGGTCAACAAGGTCCGCGGTATGGATATCGTTATCGTTACTACCGCTAAGACAAACCAGGAAGCACACGCACTGCTCAAAGGTATGGGCATGCCGTTTGCCAAGTAAGATTGGAGGACAAGCATGGCAAAAACATCACAGAAAATCAGAAATAAGCGTCCTGCAAAGTTCTCCACACGTGAATACACACGCTGCGAGAGATGCGGACGTCCGCACTCAGTTTTAAGAAAGTATAAAGTCTGCCGTATCTGCTTCCGTGAACTGGCTTACAAAGGTCAGATCCCGGGTGTCAAGAAGGCAAGCTGGTAAGGAGGAAGCCTAAGATGAATATGACAGATCCTATTGCTGACATGCTCACCAGAATCCGCAATGGTGTGCAGGCGCACATGACAGATGTTGATGTAGCACCTGCTTCCAAGGTCAAAGTAGAGATTGCTAAGATCCTGAAGCGTGAAGGCTATATCCTCAACTATGCAGTACAGGGTGAAGGCATCGAAAAGAAGATCGTCGTCACACTGAAATATGGTCCGCATGATGAAAAAGTCATCTCCGGTATCAAGAGAATCTCCAAGCCGGGTCTGCGCGTTTACGCACAGGTCGACTCCATCCCGAAGGTACTGAACGGACTCGGAATTGCCATCATCTCCACAAGTCAGGGCATGATGACAGACAGAGAAGCCAGAAAGAAGCATGTCGGCGGCGAAGTTGTCGCTTACGTGTGGTAAGAGAAGAAAGGAATCAAGTAAATGTCACGTATCGGAAATAAGGCGATTACCATTCCTGCAGGCGTCGAAATTACTGTCGCTGAAGGCAATGAGGTGACTGTAAAAGGTCCCAAAGGAACGCTTACGAAGAAGTTTTCCCCGCTGATGCAGATCGAGATGGATAACGGTATTCTTACTGTTAAGCGTCCGAATGAGGAAAAACACACAAAGCAGCTTCACGGAACGACCCGTGCGCTGATCAATTCGATGATCATCGGTGTTCACACCGGATTTGAAAAGACTCTGAAGATCGTTGGTATCGGTTATAAAGCTACACTGGCTGGCAAGAAGCTGACTCTGAACGTCGGCTACTCCCACCCGGTAGAGTTCGAAGTACCGGAAGACGTTGAAACAGTCTGCCCGGATGCAACAACGATCAAGGTCAGCGGAATTGACAAACAGAGAGTCGGACAGTTTGCAGCAAACATCCGTGCTACTAAGAAGCCGGAACCCTATGGCGGAAAAGGTATTCGTTACTCTGACGAATTCGTACGTCGTAAGGAAGGTAAGACTGCTGCGTCTAAGAAGTAATGGGAAGGAGAGACTGATATGCTGAAAAAGACAAAGAAAAATGAAGAGCGTATTCGCCGTCACAAGCGTGTTCGCCGCATCGTCAACGGAACTCCTGACCGTCCGAGACTCAACGTGTTCCGCTCCAACGCTAACATCTATGCTCAGGTAATTGATGACACAACAGGTACAACTTTATGTGCTGCAAGTTCCCTCGAACTCAAGCTTGAGAACGGCGGAAACATTGAAGCAGCTAAGAAAGTTGGCGAAGCGATTGCTAACAAGTGCAAAGAAAAGAACATTGATTCTGTACGTTTCGACCGCGGTGGTTATGTCTATCACGGAAGAGTTCAGGCACTTGCTGATGCGGCAAGAGAAGCCGGACTGAAGTTCTAAGGAAGGAGAATACTGAAATGCCAAATGAACGTAAAACATTTAGACGGCGCGAACCGAAAGAGTTCGAAGATGTCGTAGTCTCCATCAACCGTGTTAGCAAAACTGTCAAAGGTGGACGCAGAATGCGTTTTGCAGCACTCGTTGTTGTTGGTGATAAAAAGGGCAGAGTTGGTTTCGGATTAGGCAAAGCTGCTGAAGTACCGGATGCGATCAAAAAGGCAACCGATGCTGCAAACAAGTCCGTATTCCGCGTTAAGCTCGTTGATAACAACCGTACTGTACCGCACTCCTACACAGGCAAGCACGGCGCAAGCTCAGTATTCCTGAGCCCGGCTGCTCCTGGTACCGGCGTTATCGCCGGCGGTGCTGTCCGTTCTATTCTTGAACTTGCAGGCATCAGCGATGTATATTCCAAGATCATCGGCAGCCGTACACCGGTCAACGTTGTATATGCTACGATCGATGCTCTGAGAAGCATGCGTACAGTTGAGGAAGTTGCAAAGATCCGCGAAAAGAAGGTCGCTGAGGTTCGATAAGGAGGGTCCGAATGAAACTGAATGAGTTAAAAGCAACAGAAGGAGCCCGCTTTAATTCGAAGAGGCTCGGAAGAGGCCAGGGATCCGGTCAGGGTAAAACTGCCGGAAAGGGTCATAAAGGACAGAATGCAAGAAGCGGCGGCGGTGTCGCAATCGGATTTGAAGGCGGACAGACTCCGTTCTTCAAGAGAATGCCGAAGAGAGGATTTACAAACTTCACACGTAAAGAGTATGCAGTCGTTAATGTCGGCGATCTCAACAAGTTTGAAGAAGGTACAGTCGTAGATTTCACTGCTCTGAAGGCTGCCGGTCTTGTCAAGAAACACCTTGATGGCGTTAAAGTTCTTGGTAACGGCAAACTGGAAAAGAAGCTGACTGTTAAGGCTGCGAAGTTCTCGAAGTCTGCACAGACAGCGATTGAAGAAGCAGGCGGAACAGTAGAGGTACTGTAATATGATGCAGACGTTCGCCAGCATGTTCAGGAATAAGGAGATCCGCAACAAGATCCTCTTCACCCTGGCTATGCTGCTGATCTACCGCATCGGTTCTGCGATTCCCGTTCCAGGTGTTGATGCACAGGCACTTGCTGATCAGATTCGTGATAACTCAATTCTGAGCATCATGAATCTGCTCGGAGGCGGTGCTCTGGAGAGAATGTCCGTATTTGCGATGGGCGTCTCCCCATACATCACATCCAGCATTATTATCCAGCTGTTAAGTATGGATGTCATTCCGTCACTGACAGAGTGGGCTAAATCCGGACAGACAGGAAGACAGAAGATCGAGAAAGTAACACGCTATCTCGGTGTCATCCTCTGTATGATCCAGGCATACTCACTTGTCTACGGATTTGATAAACAGTATGGTGTACTGATCGACTCCAAAATCTCCACATATATTTATACGGCAACCGTCATGACAGCAGGAACGATGTTCCTGATCTGGATCGGCGACCGCATCAGTATGAAGGGAATCGGAAACGGTCTGTCCATCATCATCTTCTCCGGTATCGTTTCAAATATGCCGGCGCAGTTTGCTCAGGTGTACAGTATTCTGGCCGGGGGCAATACACAGGGTGAAGTATTCAACGGTGTGCTGCAATTCACACTTTACTGTCTGCTTTATCTTGCAATCGTGATCTTCGTTGTTATAATGGAGACTGCGGTTCGTAAAATCCCGATCCAGTACACGAACAGTTCCACGATGCGCGGCGGCAAGGATGTCACATTCCTTCCGTTAAAGATAAACAGCGCATCCGTTATCCCGGTGATCTTCGCGCAGTCCATCATGACTGCTCCGCAGATCGTCATCAGCTTCTTCAATCAGGATCTCTACCAGAAACTGAGCAATTTCCTGTCATTGAACAAGCCGCTGGGACTCTGCATTTATGCAGTATTAACGATCCTGTTCACATTCTTCTATACCGAACTCCAGGTAGACCCGGATAAGGTAGCGGAGAATCTGAATAAGTCCGGTGCTTATATTCCGGGTATCCGCCCGGGTACAGAGACCAGGACGTACTTACATAAGGTATTAAATCGCATCACCGTACTCGGTGCTCTGGGATTGACAACTATTGCCGTGATACCGTATCTGCTTCCGATGTTTACATCGCTTCCGACATCCACTGCGATCGGCGGAACCGGTATTATCATCGTTGTCGGCGTAGCCATGGAGACTGTAAGACAGCTGAAGGGTCAGCTGACACAGAAACAGTATCGCGGATTCCTTAAATAATGTAAGGAGGACGGGAACTATGAATATCCTGATCATGGGTCCTGCAGGAGCCGGAAAGGGCACAATGTCCGAACTGATCCTTCAGGAATACGACATCCCGCATATTTCCACCGGCGATATGCTGCGTGAGAACGTGCGGAACAACACTGAGCTCGGCAAAGAGGCAAAATCCTACATGGAAGCTGGAAAGCTTGTACCGGATGATGTCATCAATGCCATGGTAGAGAAGAGACTTCAGGAGCCTGACTGTCAGAAGGGATACCTGCTTGACGGATTCCCGCGTACACTTGTACAGGCAGAAGCTTTCTCCGCAATTGCTGAAAAGATCGGAAAACCGATCGAGTCCGTTATTGCTCTGGAAGTAGACTTCGAGGTTCTCAAGGATCGTATCACAGGCAGACGCATCTGCCCGAAGTGCGGCGCGATTTATCACATTCGGAATCATCCGAGCAAGGTCGAGGGAATCTGTGACAACTGCGGTTCTGAACTGAGCCAGAGAAAAGATGACACAGTGGAACAGCTGATCGTTCGTATGGATGAGTACGAAAAGAGCACAAAACCGGTTATTGACTTCTATGAAGCACGCGGCGTTGTAACACATGTCAACGCAGCAAAGGATAAGACGGTAGTGTTCGAAGAAATCAAAGAGGCTTTAGGAAAAATAGCTTAGCAGGAGTTACCAGGAAGGGACATGCTCCCTTCCTGGGATTCTTACTGGAAAATGGAGAGTAAATGGGAAAACAGGATGTCATTGAAATTGATGGGATCGTGGAAGAAACACTTCCTAATGCCAATTTCAAGGTGAAACTTCAGAATGGTCACGAGATCCGGGCCCACGTTGCTGGTAAAATCCGCATGAATTACATACGCATTTTACCGGGAGACCGGGTCACCGTAGAAATTTCGCCTTATGACTTAACACGTGGGCGCATTACCTACAGATATAAGTAGGAAACAGACAATTATTGTCCAGGAGGCAAATTAAAATGAAAGTAAGACCATCAGTAAAACCGATTTGTGACAAATGCAGAATTATCAAGCGCAAGGGCGTTGTTATGGTAATCTGCCAGAACCCGAAGCATAAGCAGAGACAGGGTTAATCAGGGAGGAAGAATAAGATATGGCACGTATTGCTGGTGTAGATATTCCGCGTAACAAGTGTGTAGGAATATCCTTAACCTATATTTATGGAATTGGCCGGACGACAGCTAAGAAGATTCTCGCTACTTGCGGAATCGATGAGACCATTCGCGTTAAAGATCTGACAGATGAACAGGAAACCGCTATTCGTCAGCAGGTCGATACGATCATGACAGAAGGTGATCTGCGCCGTGAGAGAGCGCTGAACATCAAGCGTCTGATGGAAATCGGCAGCTACCGTGGTATCCGTCACAGAAGAAGTCTGCCGGTTCACGGACAGCGTACTCGTACGAATGCCCGTACAAGAAAAGGTCCGCGTCGTACTGTCGCGAACAAGAAGAAATAAGTAGGAGGTCAATTACATGGCAACTAATAAAAGAAAAGCTTCTGCTGCTAAGGTTCGTAAGAAGAAGGTCCGTCGCAATATAACGAAGGGTGTCGCTCATATTCACGCAACCTTCAACAACACGATCGTTACGATCGCAGACGAAGCAGGTAACGCAATCTCCTGGAGCTCTGCAGGTGCTCTTGGATATAAGGGTTCCCGTAAATCCACTCCGTATGTTGCACAGCTTTGTGCAGAAGCCGCAGCGAAGTCCGCTGTTCAGCAGGGTTTAAAAACTGTAGAAGTCAACGTGAAGGGTCCGGGTGCAGGCCGTGAAGCAGCAGTAAGAGCACTGCAGACTGCAGGTCTTGATATCACTGCCATCAACGATGTAACACCGATTCCTCACAACGGATGCCGTCCGCCGAAGAGACCGCGTGGTTAATTAAATAAACAGGAGGATAATTATGCAGAAATTTCAACGCGCTGAGTATCGTGTAAAAGAATACGTTGAGTCCGACAACTATGGATCGTTTGTATTCTCTCCGTTAGAGAGAGGATTCGGTACAACCATCGGTAACGCGCTGCGCAGAGTCCTTCTGTCATCACTGCCGGGCGGTGCCGTATTCTCTATCAAAGTGGATGGTGTTTATCACGAATTTACATCTATCCCTGGTGTTAGAGAAGATGTTTCCATGATCATCCTTCAGCTTAAGCAGCTGATCATGAAGATCGAAGACGACGAAGTCTATACTCTTCAGATCTCCGCAAAAGGTCCGTGCACAGTTACAGCCGGCGACATTATCTGCCCGGCACAGGTCGAGATCCTGAATAAGGATCTTGAGATCGCACATCTGGAAAAAGATGTGACACTGGAAATGGAACTGAAAGCAAAGAACGGCCGCGGCTATGTCAGCGCAGACGTAAATAAGCAGAAGAATCAGGGAAGTTCACAGGGTATCGGAACGGTGTATACAGATTCGATCTATACACCGATCGAGAAGGTAGCCTACCATGTTGAACCGACACGTGTACAGAATGATGTTAATTATGACAGCCTGACGATCGAGATCACAACAAACGGATCTATCAATCCGCAGAAAGCTCTCGCAATGGCAGCTAAGATCCTGATCGATCATCTGGACATCGTCGCCGGCATTAATGAGGATGTTCTGTCCATGGATGACATTCTGGAAGAGAATGGCGTCGAGACAGTCAGTAAGGGACAGCAGCTCATGATCGAAGATCTTGACCTGTCTGTACGTTCCTATAACTGCCTGAAGCGTGCCGGTATCCAGACAGTGGATGAACTGACTCAGAAGACCGAGGATGAAATGATGAAAGTTCGCAACCTCGGAAAGAAATCGCTGAAAGAAGTCAAAGACAAGCTGACCGAGATGGGTCTGGGCTTCAAGTCCTTTGACTAATAGGAGGAAATATTTATGTGGAATCGTAAGTTCGGAAGAAAAGCGGATCATCGTAAGGCCATGCTTCGTAATCTTGCGACATCTGTCATTCTCTATGGCAAGGTAGAAACAACAGAAGCAAAGGCAAAAGATATGCGTTCTGTCGTTGATGAACTGATCACTCTCGGTAAGAAGGGCGATCTGGCCGCAAGACGTCAGGCAGCTGCTTACATCCGTAATGTTGTTGCGGACGAAAAGACACAGCAGACTGTTCTGCAGAAGCTCTTTAACGAAGTAGCTCCGAAGTATGCTGACCGCAACGGTGGATACACACGTGTCGTAAAGACAGGTACACGCCGCGGCGACGCTGCTCCGATGGCATTCATCGAGCTGGTATAAAACCAATGAGACCGAAGCGAAATGCTTCGGTTTTTTTCTGGTTCCCGGTTTATAATAGGTATGAATCATTACGATATACGATTATGGATGGGAAAATGAAAAAAGCATTATTGGCATTATCAGCACTTCTGCTCGTGGCAGGATGCTCCAAAAAAGAATCGTCTGAAACGAAACCGGCAGACACATCTTCTGTTACAGTGATCCAGGACATCCGGACGGACGGAATGCAGCCGTGGCAGGCATCGTTTGAGATCGATGGGAATACATCCTATACCTGAATGGATATCACAGGATACACTCTGACGGATGGAGAATGGGAAGTATCCGATACTGTACAGAATATGATCCTGTGTGAAGGCGGTAAAGATGTACTGAACTTTGAACATCAGGATACCAAGTTTGTGATCGCTTTTGAAGGCGTTGATATGAAAGTAACGAACGATGTTGCGTTTGATAAGATGGTCGAAGGCAGCGTCAATACATATGAGTGGATCAAGTCACAGACAGTAGAGGCAAATAAAGAGATTCCGGTATACGGAATGGTAAGAGTCAAGGGAGAGACTGCGAAAGAGTTCTCTCTGGAAGATTTCAAGAACCAGAAAGATTACGACGAAGGAATCGTATTCACTGTCTCGCTGCGCTGATAACGAAAGAAGATCCTATTGTGCTGAAACCGGAGCAGGCTCCGGTTTTTCTCTGGAACTGACGAATGAGCAGAAAAGATGACGGTTCGTTAAGACAGTAGTGTAAATTTTGAAATCATGTGGATTTATGTTACTATTTCATAGCATTTACCGTTCAGAAAAGAAGGTAAATACAGTGCTTTTTCCGGATGATCGAAAGAATAGGTGACAGATTCATCCGGAATGAATAAAGAATGCAGATAAATCATATCAGAAGAACATTTTTGCCTTATATAAAGGTATAATCATAAGGTATGAAGTTATTCTGATTGTACATATGGGGGTTACAATGCAGGCTATTATTTTAGCTGCCGGAATGGGCAGACGCTTAAAAGAGTTAACACAGAACAACACGAAATGCATGGTGGAAGTCAATGGCAAGAAACTGGTTGACCGTCTTCTGGAACAGCTGGACCGCCTGAACTTAAACAAAATCGTGTACGTCGTCGGATATGAGGGACAGAAACTGATCGATCATATTAACTCTCTGGATATCCGGACGCCGATCGAATATGTGAATAATGAGATCTACGATAAGACGAACAATATCTACTCTCTGTATCTTGCCAAGGAATATCTGCTGGAAGACGATACGCTCCTGCTGGAATCTGACATTATTTTTGAGGATTCCGTGCTGACAGGTCTTCTGGAAGATCCGCGGGATACACTGGCTCTGGTAGATAAGTATGAAAGCTGGATGGACGGAACGTGCGTCAAACTGGATGAGAATGACAGCATCATTGATTTCATTCCGGGTAAAAAGCTCTGTTTCAATGAAACAGATGAATACTATAAGACCGTCAATATCTATAAGTTCTCCAGACATTTCTCCGTATCACACTATGTGCCGTTCCTGGAAGCGTATTCGAAGGCGCTCGGCAATAATGAATACTATGAGCAGGTGCTGAAAGTCATTACAATGCTGGACGATCCGGAGATCAAAGCACGCAGACTGAGCGGTGAGAAATGGTATGAGATCGATGATATTCAGGATCTGGATATTGCTGAATCGATCTTTGCCGAAGATCCGGAAAAGCTTTCCCGCATGATGGCGAGATACGGCGGCTACTGGAGATATCCGAAGCTTCTGGATTTCTGCTATCTGGTGAATCCGTATTATCCGACAAACCGGATGATGGATGAGATCAAGGCCAGTTTTGATGTACTGACAAGACAGTATCCATCCGGAATGTATGTCAATTCACTGGTGGCAGGAAGAAACTTCGGCGTGCACAGCGATAATATCGTCGTTGGAAACGGTGCTGCGGAACTGATCAAATCCCTGATGGGCATGACCAGTGGAAAGATGGGTTTCATCCGTCCGACCTTTGAAGAATACCCGAACCGGTACAGTCCGGAAGACCAGGTGATCTATACACCGTACAATCCGGACTTCTCGTACACAGCACAGGACATCATGGAATTCTTTGAGGAGAAGGGTATTCGTACACTTCTGCTGATCAACCCGGATAATCCGTCCGGCAACTATATTCCGAAGAACGATGTAATGTCACTGGTTCGCTGGACAAAATCACAGGGGATCACATTCATACTGGATGAGTCCTTTGCGGATTTTGCAGAAGAAGAAAATAATACACTGATCCGGCAGAGCATTCTTGATGACAATCCGCATCTGTATGTCATGAAGAGTATTTCCAAGTCTTATGGAATTCCGGGATTCCGCTTAGGCGTTCTGGCATCCGGCAATACGGAAATGATCCGCTCCATCAAGAAAGATGTCGCGATCTGGAATATCAATTCGTTCGGCGAATTCTATATGCAGATCGAAGAGAAATACAGAAAAGACTACGCGAAAGGTCTCGAAAAGATCAAAGCGGAACGCAGCCGCTTTGTAAAAGAACTGGAGCAGATCCCGGGACTGCGCATCATTCCGTCACAGGCAAACTATATCATGGCGGAAGTGAACGGTATTTCGGCAGCGGAACTGACGAAGACACTTCTTGTGAAGTATGACATCCTGATCAAAGATCTGACAAAGAAGGCAAAAGGTTCGTATATCCGGCTGGCGGTCAGAGATACAGCTGATAACGATCGGCTGATCGCAGCGTTAAAGAAGGAAATGAAGTAAAAAGCAGGGGTATCCCTGCTTTTGATGCAGGTCATTTTCCTGTGACCGGGCAGTGTTAGAAAGGATATACAGGTATAGTATGGAAATACTGGGAATATTATTCGGGCCGATCATGCGCTTCTGCTACAATCTGTCCCGAAATTATGGTGTAGCGATCATTCTCTTTACCATAATTACAAAACTGATACTTATGCCGCTTTCGGTATGGCTGCAGAAAAACTCGATCAAAATGGTAAAGATGCAGCCGGAAGTCAACCGGATCCATATTGAGCACTTCGGCGATACCGATACGATCTCGGATCTGGAACAGAAGCTGTATAAGAAAAATAAATATAACGCATTTGCGTCTCTGATCCCGCTGGCGATACAGATCGTTCTGCTCATGGGTGTTGTGGAAGTAATCTATCATCCGATGAATTATATTCTGGATGTTCCGCAGCCGATCATTGAACAGTTCAATGAGATCACACTGAGCAGGGTAGAGGGGATCGATCCGGAATCCTCCTCTCTGCAGCTGTATTCGATCCAGGAGATCCAGAACGGTGCGGAAGAATACCGCGCAGTCGCAAATGCAGAACCGCAGATTGAAAAGATCGAAGCCATGTCGATGAAGTTCCTTGGCTTTGACCTGAGCTGGACGACAAGTCTGATGTGGGGAAAGACGATCTGGGTACCGCTGATCGCAGGTCTGTCTTCTTTACTGCTGTCTCTGTGCCAGAATGCTGCGAATGTTCTGCAGGTCGCACAGTCCCGCTGGAACCGGTACGGCATGCTGGTGCTTTCTGTCGGTCTGTCGCTCTATCTGGGAATGTTCGTGCCGGCAGGTGTTGCCCTGTACTGGGTCGCTTCGAATATCATTGCGATCCTGACACTGTATGGTCTGAACTGGGCGATCAATCCGAAGAAATATGTGGATTACGAAGCGCTGAACGAGACGCGCACACAGCTGGCTTCACTGGAAGCGAATGCGAAGAAGAAAAAGAGGAAGCATAACGATCCTCTGTATATCAAGGAAAAAGAAGACTACGAACGCTTCTTCTCCATTGGAAACAAGCATCTGGTATTCTACTCCGAAAGCAACGGATTCTATAAATACTTTGCAGGTATTATTGAATACATTCTGAAGAATACGAATATTCCGATCCACTACATTACAAGTGACGCCAATGACAACATCTTCAAAATGGCGGAAGAGAACGAGCAGATCCAGGCGTACTTCATTGAAGAAAACAAACTGATCACTCTGATGATGAAGATGGACGCGGACATCGTTGTCATGACGATGCCGGATCTGGACAACTATCATATCAAGAGAAGTTATGTCCGCAAGGATATCGAGTATGTATTTATTCCGCACGGCATGGGTTCCAGCAACCTGACAATGCGGAAGGGATCGATGGACAACTTTGATACCGTTATGGTATCCGGTCTGCTGCAGCGTCTTGAAGTGGAACAGATCGAAGAAGTCTACGGACTGAAAAAGAAGACTGTCGTGGATGTCGGTTATCCGCTGCTGGATGACATGCTGATCAATTACGAGAAATACCGCAATACCCACAAAAAGAGCGAAGATGAACAGAAGATGGTTCTGATCGCTCCGTCATGGCAGAAAGACAACATCGTGGACAGTTGTCTGGATGGTCTTTTAGACAGTCTTAAAGGCCACGGATACAAGGTGATCGTACGTCCGCATCCCCAGCATGTACGCCATATGCCGGAGAAGATGGAAGCGCTGAAAGAACGCTTTAAAGATGATCCGAGCATTGAGATACAGACCGACTTCTCCAACACAAATACCGTACTGGAAGCCGATATGCTGATCACAGACTGGAGCGATATCGCGACAGAATATGTATTTACGACACTGCGTCCGGTCCTCTATATCAATACGCCGATGAAGATCATGAATCCGGAATATGACAGAATCGAGGCAGTACCGCTCAATATTTCCATGCGGAAAGAATCCGGACTGGATCTTGATCTGGATAAGATACAGGATGCACACACAGCGGTACAGTATCTGCTGGATCATTCCGATGAATACCAGCAGAAGAATTATGAGCTGCGTGAGGAAAATGTATACAACATCGGTACAGCCGGAAAGACAGGAGCGGAATATCTGATCCGACAGGTATTCAAGCGTGTAAAGGAAGCAGAAGAACATGAGAAAAAATAGAAAATTGCAGATTTTGAAATATTTGTATTTCAGCACAGCGTTTCTGCTATTCCTGACCCGTCCTGTTCAGGCATATATCGACCCGTCGGTCATGACATATGCCATTCAGGCGATCTCCGGTATTGCCATTGCGCTTGGTACGATCTTCTCGCTGATCTATCGGAAGATTCGCAGAAAGATGAACCTTCAGGAACAGGAGAAGACGATCCGGGAAACAAACAACTTCCGGTACACAGATCCTGAGAACGGAGAAACAGAATACGCACTGAGCGACCGCAAAGGTGTCAGTGAAGATCTGTTCGTTCGTACGGCGACAGAGCAGGAGAAGGGGGATTACCGTCTCAAAGACCGTGTCTTTGATGTGATCCTGCCGGCATTCCTGTTTGTGATGACATTGGGCATGTTCTTCCCGTCGTCACTTTTCCTGGGGAATATCAATGAGTTCGCGATCGATTACAACCTTGTGCTGCCGATCGTTCTCGGAGTCTCCGCGATCGCGTTCGTGATCATCTGCGCGGTTATCTCACTGTTTCCGAAAAAGATCTACCTGGTGCTGTCGGCGCTGCTGTTTGCCGGTGCCATTGGGCTGTTCCTGCAGAGCGCATTCCTGAATCCTGTCTTTGATCCGTTCAACGGACAGGAGATCAACTGGTCATTCTACACAAAGGCGACTGTGCTGAGTGTGGCTGCGTGGCTGGTGCTGCTGGGCGGTGCGGTCTGGGCATCCCTGCGCTATGAAAAGAAAATGGTTCTTGTACGGAACATCGTATGCCTTGTTCTCGGCGCAGTGGAAGTGGTAAGTCTGTGCTTCATTGCCGGGACGACGAAACGTGAGGTTCAGCGGAACGGTGTTGTGACGAAGAGAGATGAATTTGTTGTATCGGCACAGCAGAATACGATCGTATTTGTTCTGGATACACTGGACAGCCAGTGGGTGGAAAACTGGGTACTTACGGAGCCGGAAAACCAGGAAGCACTGAAAGACTTCACGTACTTCAATGATGTGGTCGCGGAAGGAGCACCGACGCTGGTTGGTATGCCGACGATGCTGACAGGCGTCACCTTTGATCCGCGGGAAGAAACGCTGTATCAGTATTATGAGCGGGCATATCAGGAATCCTCCATGCTGGTCGATTTGGCGGACGCCGGATGGCGTGTAAAACTGTATACAGGCTTAGAGTATTTCAACAGAGGGGATATCACAAAAGTATATAATGTTGTTTCGGCGGAGAACGGAACATTTATCATCCGCGATAATATTGCGTTTGCCAAGCAGCTGTATAAGTTTGCCTTCTTCAATACATTCCCGATGCCGCTGAAGAGGTTCTTCTGGACCGGAACAAATGCGATCAATGACCAGGTCGCAGCGCTGACGGAATACGGCGAATACTCCATAGAGAATGATCCGCGCTTCTATCAGGATATGATCCGAAACGGTGTATCTGCGACAGATCAGACAAATGACTTTATCCTGTATCATCTGTTCGGTGCCCACGGTCCGTATTTCATGGATGAGAACGCACAGCTGATCGAAACGACAACAGATCTGAACGGTCAGATCAAACAGATTCACGGATCGATGAAGATCGTGCGTGACTACCTGCAGATGCTGAAAGATGCCGGCGTATATGACAGTACGACATTCATCATTACAGCCGATCACGGCGGTGAGGCACTTTATCAGAATCCGGCAGTCTTTGTAAAACGGCCGCAGGAAACGCATGAGGAACTTGTCATTGATTCACGGAAGCTGACATTCGGCAATCTGTATGCCACATATGCGAAGTCGGTATTCCCGGGACACGATGAATACGGACAGACACTGTTTGAAAGTCCCGGACAGGAAGTACGCTATCATACCGCCAGCAATATTCTGGGAACGGACTTCTATGACGGCAGCCTGCTTCATGATAACGGATATACCGTTTATCGAATCGAAGGAGTGTCACGTGATATGAACAACGTGACGATCGACAATAAATGATCCCTGAAAGACCGAAGTGTAATGCTTCGGCCTTTTTCTGTTCAGACGTCACAAATCCATGTATAATGTATGCGTTTATGAAAAAGATGGTAAAAGCAGGGATCGCAGTGCTTCTGCTGCTGGCAGGATGCACGGCAGATCCGTCCGGACAGAGCTCCGGACAGGCGGACTCCGGTTCCGAAGTAAAGCCGGTATACGGTGATTCACTGGCCATGTACAGAGAATCCCTTGCCGGAATGAAAGAAAGCGAATCGGTGACGTCCGCAGTCAACAGTATGTACAAGATGCACTTCAGCGACGATACGTACGATACATATTCCTTTGACGGAACACTGGAAAGAAACGGTGAAGACGCGCATATACGGGAAAACTTTCTGGCAAACGGAATGGCTTCCGTGATCGACGGATGCTACTACGGCGGCAGACTGTACAACGTTTATAACGGTATTTCCTACTATGAGGATATGAGCATGAAAGAGCTCGAACAGACACTGCTCGTACCGCTCGCTCCGGTCGATCCTTCGGAAGAAAATATCGCTGAGATCGTTGTCATGGACAGGGAAAACGGCGACCGGATCTATCGGTTCACGCTGAAAGATGACGCTGCTGCAGCGCTCTTCCACAGCCGTTATGATTTCTATGATCTGAGCCAGTTTGACGGGTATACGCTGAAATCTCACACGATTACAGAAGAGTTTGACAAAGAAGGGCATTTCATACGGGAAGCAGCGGTATTTGAATCCGAGATCTCGTTCGACAATGAAAAGATCGACGTACGCTTCAGTTCCGAGACCAATCATCTTCTCTTTGATGAGACAGAAGTAGTGTTCACGGAAGAACAGAAGGCGGAACAGAGCGCATATGTGAACTATAAAGACATCGACACGTCTGCCATCATACCGGAAACAGCAGAGGATGACAGCGAAGAAGCGACCGTTACTGCAACATTTGAAAAGAGACTGAAGTCCCGTCTGAACTATAAAGAACAGGAAGACGGTACACTGCGGTCGGATTTCAACCAGAACGAGTCCTATGTTGTGGACTTCGCGAACAGTGCGTTCATGTACTCCAATTACTCCATCCGCTACACGTATAACTGGAAGGGCGATATCGGCGCCATGGGTGCGTGTACGTATGATTTCAAGACGGAACATGCGTCCAGTGACTGCACAGACAGCACGCTTGAGACGATTCAGAAAGCACGTATGTATCTTCAGATGGAACTGTATTACTGCGGTCTGTCACTTGAGGACCTGCAGAGTGAGACAAGATAGAAAGAGGTCAGTATGAGAGCTGTTATTTCCGTGGTCGGAAAAGACCGTCCGGGTATTCTTGCCTATGTCGCAACAAACTGCGCCAACCGCAACATTAATATCGTTGACGTTACACAGAAGGTACTTCAGGATCTGTTCACCATGATCATGATCGTGGAGATGCCGGAAGATCTTGACAGTTTCCACCGGATGCAGGAAGAAATCGAAGCACTCGGAGAACCGCAGGGTCTGAAGATCCATGTCATGCATGACGATATCTTCAATGCGATGCATACGGTGTAGGTGAGTTCCATGCGCAGAAGACGTTCAGAAAATATACTGGAAACGATCAAGATGATCGATGAGGAATGTCTGGATATCCGTACAGTCACAATGGGCATATCCCTTCTGGACTGTGCTGATACGGACATCGACCGCGCCTGTCAGAAGATCTATGACAAACTGACTTCCAGGGCGAAGGATCTGGTCCGTGTCACCGCGGATATTTCCCGGGAATACGGCATTCCGATCATCAATTCACGTATCTCCGTCACGCCGATAGCGCTGCTTCAGAGCGTAAGCGGCGGTGACTGCGTGAAGTATGCAAAGGTGCTGGACAAGGCCGGAAAGGACCTTGGCGTAAACTTCATCGGCGGCTATTCCGCTCTGGTGCAGAAAGGCATGACAGAGGGAGACCGCCAGCTGATCGAATCGATCCCGCAGGCACTTGCGGAAACCGATATCGTCTGTTCCAGCGTAAATATCGGATCAACAAAAGCAGGCATCAATATGGATGCCGTCAAAGAGATGGGACGCATTGTACGCGAATGTGCGGAACGAACAAAAGACCGCAACTGTTTCGGTGCGGCCAAGCTTGTTGTTTTCTGCAACGCGGTGGAAGATAACCCGTTCATGGCCGGAGCGTTCCACGGTGTCTCCGAACCGGACTGTGTGATCAACGTCGGTGTTTCAGGACCGGGCGTTGTGCGTCAGGCAGTAATGGATGCCGGAAAAGACGCCTCCATGAATGAAATCGCCGAAGTGATCAAGCGTACTGCGTTCAAAGTGACGCGTATGGGTCAGCTTGTCGGTATCGAAGCGAGCCGCCGTCTGAATGTGCCGTTCGGTATCGTTGACCTGTCGCTTGCGCCGACACCGGCAGTAGGCGACTCAGTCGCGAGAATTCTCGAAGAGATCGGACTGGAGTGCTGCGGCGGACCGGGCACCACAGCGTGCCTTGCAATGCTGAATGACGCTGTCAAGAAAGGCGGTGTTATGGCCAGTTCAAGCGTCGGCGGACTGTCCGGCGCGTTCATACCGGTGTCGGAAGACGCAGGCATGATCGAAGCGGCGGAAAAAGGCATTCTGACGCTGGAGAAACTGGAAGCGATGACAGCAGTCTGTTCTGTCGGCCTGGATATGATCATCATTCCGGGCGATACCAGTGCTGAAACGATCTCCGCGATCATCGCTGACGAAGCTGCGATCGGAATGATCAACCAGAAGACGACTGCCTGCCGTCTGATCCCTGCCATCGGCAGAGAAGCAGGCGATACGCTGGAATTCGGCGGACTGCTCGGCTACGGCCCGATCATGCCGGTCAAGCAGGGAAACGCCGATGTCATGGTAAAGCGAGGCGGACGCATTCCGTCACCGATCAACAGCCTGAAGAACTGAAAAAAGATGTATCCGTGTGGATACATCTTTTCAGATGAGCTTCAGCAGGTCTTCTCTTGAAAGTCCGGCACTGTTGATGCCTTCTGCTGAGAGAATCCGGTCAGACAGATCGGATTTTTCTTTCTGCAGCTGCAGGATACGGTCTTCGATCGTATCTTTCAGGATCAGCCGGTAGACGGTAACGATATTGGTCTGGCCGATCCGGTGGGAACGGTCGCTTGCCTGGTTTTCCACTGCGGTGTTCCACCATGGATCATAGTGGATGACGATGTCCGCTGCGGTCAGGTTCAGACCGGTGCCGCCAGCTTTCAGAGAAATGCAGAAGACAGGCACATCATCGTGCTGGAACAGGTCGACCAGTGCAATACGGTCAGCCGCCTTTGTTGCGCCGGTGAGCAGATGGTAGGAAATGTGCTCTTTGTCCAGCTTTTTACAGAGAATATCCAGCATGGATGTGAACTGTGAGAACAGCAGGATCTTATGGCCGGCGTCGATCGCTTTGCGGATCGTATCCATGCACAGATCTGTTTTGGCAGAACCGGCATGATATCCCTTCAGGAAGAGAGAAGGATCGCAGCAGATCTGGCGGAGCTTCATCAGTTCCGCGAGGATCTGGATCTTGTTGGTGTTGAAATCCGCGTCTGACTGCTTTGCCAGAGTGAGACGCAGACGGTCCGCATGCGCTTCGTAGATCTCCTTCTGCTCGCCTTCCAGCTGCGCGTAATAGACTTCTTCGATCTTGTCGGGAAGATCCTGAAGAACTTCTTTTTTCAGACGCCGCAGGATAAACGGAGTGATCATATCGCGCAGACGGTCTTCTGCCTGCTGGTTTCGTTCCACCACGATCCGGCGTTCAAATGTATCGCGGAAACGGCGGTAGGAACCGAAGAACCCGGGCATCAGGTAATCGAAGATCGACCAGAGTTCCGAAAGCTTGTTTTCGATCGGGGTGCCGGTGAGCGCGACTTTGAAGTCACTGCTGATCATTTTGACAGACTGGGCTGCCTGTGTATTCGCGTTCTTGATGTACTGCGCTTCATCCACGACCTGGCAGGAGAACCGCATATTCCCGTAATGCTCGAAATCGCGCTTCAGGGAATCGTACGATGTGATCAGTACGGCATCTTCCGGACTCTCTTCGATCGCGTGTTTGCGGTTCATCGCAGTACCGGATACGGTAACGCACGGAAGATCCGGCATGAAATTCTGGATCTCATAATACCAGTTGTAAACGAGCGAGGCAGGGCAGACGATCAGACATCTCTTCCGGTTTTTGATTGCACCGAGGAACGCAATGAGCTGGATCGTTTTGCCAAGGCCCATTTCATCTGCCAGAAGAGCGCCGAAGCCGTTATCGTGCAGACGGCACAGCCACTTGAAGCCTTCTTTCTGGTAGGGACGGAGTTCACCGGTGAAGTTTTCCGGGATCTCATATTCATTATGAGAAACGTCGTCAAAACGGCGGATCAGCTCACGGAAGCTGTCGTCTTCTGTCAGCATATTCGTCATCGCTGCGTATTTTTCCAGATACAGCGCACGGTACTGCGGCAGTTCCACTTTTCCCTTTACCAGCGCAGCCGGAGAAACGGAAAGGTCATCTGCCAGGGCGATGAGTTCCTCAATATTGGAATCGTCGATCGTGACGAAGTCGCCGTTCTTCAGGCGATAGTATTTCTTCTTTCTTTCGTACCGGCTCAGGACTTCTGCAAGCCGCGCCTTGTCGATCTGGGAGGTATCGGAAGTGACCTGCAGAAGATCATGGCTGACCGAGATGCCGACCGTTACATTCGGCATTCTGTGCACAGACAGTTTCTTCAACGCATCGGAAATGAATACAGAAGCGATCTTCTGCATCTCCGGGATCCCCTCGTTGAGCAGGGCGAACAGTTTATCGTCGTCTTCAGAAAGGACAAGCCGTGTATTGACTGAGTCAAAAGAATTGAACCAGCGGGACACGAAGGAGTCCATCTTCTTTTCTGCTGTTTCATCTCGCCGGTCTTCACCGGAGATCCCCATCAGCATATTGTACTTCCGGTCTCCGTATACTGCGTATAACTCACAGGTGATGACAGAATCCTGCGGCATATCCAGGTAGATCTCAAACTCCGGCTTCATCGGTGCATAATCCAGAGGATCAAAGCCGTCCGACTGGATCACGGTATTCTTTACGATCACCGGATAAAGATACCGGGAGAACTGCTGAAGATACGCTTCCGGCAGGTATACCGGCTGATCGAGATCGCGGAAGTAGCTCATCAGTTTCAGATACGATTCATCGAACGGGAAACGGTACAGAGTATTGTTGTCTGCGTTGAAGTAGTACAGATTCTTCTGTCCCTGGTAGAGGACCGCGTCGGTGCCGGAGAGCAGAAAACCGGTGCCGCTTTTCTGCATTTTTACCGGCAGGACCGGCTTTTCATCCAGAATGGTCAGAGCCATTGTCTGTCCGTCCAGCTGCACCTGCAGCGGAAGGGCTTCTGCGGCAGTGAAGAAATCATCGAGATAGCGTCCGCTCAGAGAAAGCGAGCGCTCCGGGGAAGACGTATCACTGTTATATCCGTAGTAGGAATAATAGCTCTGGCGTGCCGGCAGATACCGGTCGTCCTTGCGGATGATCGAAAGAAGATACTGCAGAAGAGGACGGGAATTCTGATCAAATGCGGAAATGTTGTGCCGGAATTCCAGCGACTTTCCGTATTTGACCGTATCGTTCTCCTGCACGCTCCGGCAGAAAGCAGAAATGCTTTTCAGGACATAGGGACGCGAACCCTTGCGGCCGACCCGGAATTCCACCTGAATAGACGGCTTGTCTTCCGCATCGGAAAAAGACAGGATCGGAAAGAGCTCCACCGGATCACCCTGTTCGCTTTCGGAAGCGTCCGCGATATCGTTCATGAGAGACAGAAAACGGGAATCGATCTTTGCGCCGGCCGCCTGGACAGGCATGGAAGAAACATGCCGTTCATATTCCAGAAGGACAGCGATCATATGGGAGCACATACTGCGCGTGACACGGGCATAGCTGCACGTACAGCGGGCAGACAGGTGCTTTTCGTAATCCTCGCCGAATGTGACTGACGTTTCATTCTCGTCGTGATAGCGATAGTCATGAACAGCGGCACTGACTGTTTTCATGCCGCTGCTGTCTTCCCGGATATCCAGCTCCCCGACAGCGTTTTTCTCAACAAGAGAAACGCCTGTGGTATAAGCGGATTTTCCGGCATATTGTATCAAGAGTTTTTTAGTAAACATGGCGCCTCCTTTGCTGGGAACCGCTCAGTATCGTTCTGCGGTAATGCAGAAGGCTGATGGCCCAGCAGATCAGTACAGGCACTATAACACAGGCCGCCAGGCCGGCAGCTGCGGGGATAGACATATCGCCCAGACGCAGCGTACCGCCGAGCATGCTGAGATCATACAGCAGAGCAAGACCCATGACAGAACCGTACAGCAGGGTAACTTCCCGGAAGATGATCCGGCTGAAGTTTTTGCGGATATATCCGATCTGTCCCAGTGAAGCGTAATAGGCAGTCCGGTCGCTGATCTCCGAGGAATATTTGAACATCATTGTCAGTGACTGCAGGATGTTCATAAATGCATAGCTGACAAAGACCATCATGGTCTCCATGGCATTCTCATGGGAACCGATCACAAGCGTCAGAAGAAAAACAGAATTCACATAATACAGCAGAATATTGTTTTTCAGTATCTGCAGGTCATTCCGGTAGAAGCCGAGCGCTGCAGCGTTGTCCGGATCACTGAGGGAATGCGTGCGTATGCGGTCGTTCAGCCACGGTACGAATACCTTCGGCAGGAATCCGTTGAAACCGATCAGTGCCAGGATGGACAGGAACAGGCCGGTATACGGATTGATGAACATCAGGACGATCGGCGCAAAGACCATTACGGAATACAGAATGCGCAGTACTTTGTTGGAGAACGAAAAGGACGGCTTGATAAAGGAATCGAACTGCAGCTTCATCCGCCGTTCATTCAGAAGGGCAGAAGCGGAATTCTTATAGGCAAGGCTCATATTCAGCAGCGTTGTCCAGAAAATGAGAAACAGCAGAACGATGGACGTTGTGAATACGGCGTCCATGCGGATCGTGATCGCGGCTGCGGTGCCGGAGATCTGTGTCAGAAGTGTGTTGAGCAGAGGCAGGATGCATACCGCCAGGAAGATGCCTGCAGGGACTGCCAGGATCAGCAGGATGAACGTCTGTACAAGCAGGTAGAACGCCAGCTGGATATACGTAGCGCCGCTCACGATGCGCACGGCAAGTTCCCGTGTTTTACTGCGGGCGAAAAAATCATTCGCGAAGAAAATGTTGATCGAACAGAATGCGATGACAAGGATCGTGAGATTTGTCGCAAGGTCTGCTTTGGAATCGATGAAAACAACACCGATCGCATCGCTCATGGAAATATTGAAGAACAGGAAAATGAATATCGTGCAGAGAATGAATGTCAGCCAGAAGAAGAATGCCTGGGAGAATTTTTGCCGCAGAGAACGAAGGGCATCTGCGATGATCATGACTTCAGCAGTCCTTTCGATTCAGCGGAGTTGATCTCCGTGATCGCAGAGAAGAACGTTTCCTGGGTCATCGGTCCGCGTTCCAGTTCGGTTTCAATGCGTCCGTCCCGGATATAGATCAGCTTGTCCGCATAGGAAGTGATCAGAGGATCATGGGTCACCATAACGATCGTGACGCCCATCTCTTCGTTCAGCTTCCGGAATATCTTCAGCAGTTCCGCGGAGTTCTTACTGTCCAGATTGCCGGTCGGTTCATCCGCAACGATCAGCTTCGGATCGTTCACCAAAGCACGGCAGATGGCAGCACGCTGGCGCTGACCGCCGGAGCACTCGTTCGGGTATTTCTGCAGCGCTTCTTCAATATTCATGGTTTTCGCCAGGGAATGCACACGGTCATGGATCTCATCCACAGACCTGCGGGCAAGGGACAGCGGCATGGCAATGTTCTCATACAGTGTATGGGTGTCCAGCAGGTTGAACGCCTGGAAGATAAAGCCCAGATTCTCATAACGGAACCTGCCGATCTCTTCTTCGCTCATCGTACTGACATCTGTGTTGTGGATATAGACTTTTCCGGAAGTCGGCCGGTCGATCGTGGAGATATTATTGATAAACGTGGACTTGCCGCTTCCGCTCGGTCCCATGACAGCGATAAAGTCTCCGTCATAGACCCGGAAGTTAATGCCGTGCAGTGCTTCGAAGGCATTCTCAGTGTTTTCGTTGTAAACTTTGACCATATTTACGGCTTCAAGAATGATGTCACGCATAAAAACCTCCCAGTAGTGTATTATTAATCATAACATGGATAAAAAAGCAGAGGCAGAAAAATCGGCAGAAATGCGTACGGCCGAACTCCTGAAAGACGCAAGAGAGCACCATGTGCCGGTCATGATGGACAGCGGCATGGCTTTTCTTCTGGCGTTTCTGAAGGAACATACGGAGATACGGGACATACTGGAATGCGGTACCGCAGTAGGGTATTCCGCGATACGGATGGCTTCTGTACGCTGGGACATGCGGGTGGATACACTGGAGATCGATCCGGACATGTTCGCACAGGCCAGGGCGAATATCGAGGCACAGGGACTGTCTGACAGGATCCATGTATGGCAGACCGACGCGGCACAGTTTGAGACGGACAGGATCTATGATCTCATATTCGTCGATGCGGCAAAGTCGCAGTACCGCCGTTATCAGGAACATTTCATGAAGAATACGCGTCCCGGCACCTGGTTTGTCTTTGATAATCTGAATTTTCACGGCATCGTGGACCATCCGGACCTTTCTTCCAATCGTTCCACCATACAGATGACAGCAAAGATACGCAAGTTCCGCGAACATCTGCTACAGGATCCGCGTTTTGAAACCGTATTTTATCCGGATATCGGTGACGGGATCGCCATAGCGCAGCGGATCCTGTGATATACTGAGAAAAAAGGGAGACATATCATGGCGGAAGAAGAAATCACAAGAGCGACAGCGAAGAAGCCTTCCACAACCGGAAGAAAAACAGGAACGACAACAAGCTCAGGAAGAAAAACCACTTCAACCAGCAGTTCCAGAAGAAAGACGACATCCACAAGCACAGCCAGAAAGAAGAAAACGACTACCGCAAAGAAGCCGTCCACGACCGCAAAGAAGCCGGCGGCGTCTTCGTCGATCCGTCTGACAAGAGATGAAAAAGCACTTGTGACGGATTTCCGCAAGTGCAATCTGATCGAGAAGAAGCTTATAAAACTACTCGCTTCAAAATTATCTGACAGCACGACACGCAGTCCCGAGGAAAATGATCAGCTTACAGGACTGCTGACAAGACTGACAGGACAGGAATAAAACGGATTATAACTCCGTTTTTTACTTATTTCTGGCCGCAAGCCATTTGCGGCGGGACACTGTGCGCAGGACCCGGATTGCGGTCTTTTCTCCTTCAAAGTGGAAGGGATTCATACCGGTCTCCTGAAAGCCTTTGATTGCGTCTTCCGCGTCTTCCATGAAGTCTTCCGCTGACATCAGGCCGTACAGGCGGGTAGGAATGACATAGAACGGAGTGTCCGGGTTGGCCTGAGCCAGTTTTCCCGCCTCGTGGGACAGGTGCGGACAGAGCATGACGATATCGGCATTTTCTACAGTTCCGCCTTTTCCGATTCCGCCGAAATCAAACGGTTTATAAAAGAACTCGACATCCAGATTCTTTTCGGCTGCGTCTTTGTTGAGATGTGTGACAAGAGCGCTGGAGGAGAAGCCGCCTCCGCATGCAATCATTATTCTTAACATACAGATATACCCCTTTTCTGTATATCTATTATACAGACAGAAGTCAGAAGAAAACCGGAGAACTGTATATTCCCCGGTTTGTCTTTTCATCAGAAATGACCGCTTGTATGGGATCCGAAGCTGCCGGAACTGGAGTGGTAACTTCCTCCGCCTCCTCCGCTGTCGTTATCCCGGTGGATCCGCGTACGTGTTTCGGTACGGTGCAGGAATATATCATTGTTTGCTGTAAGACGAAGGCCGTCCTTTGCAATGTATTCTCTCGCTTCTGTCTTAATGCCGGTCGTTTTCATGCGGCTGCGCATGCCGAGGCAGGTCACAAGAGCGATGATCTCGGGAATGGAGAATGTGATCGCAGTTGCCATTCCGCGTTTTCCTGCTTTGACTTCCGGATCATTTTCCGGTGTGACCGGTGTGCCGTTTTCGGCAAAATTCAAATACTCGTTTGCGACGTTCAGGAACTTGCGGAACGCTCCGGAGAAGTCTCCGTCCGACATATACGGTACGACGTCATCCGCTAATTTTTCGCGTGCGTAGGTACCGAATGCTTCGTGGCATTTCCCGTCATACGAGGCAAAGATATCGAAACTTCGGTCCGCCATCGTGATCAGCAGAAGCAGGCAGTCATCGTCCAGCTGTTCGTTGATGAAGATGCTTTCTGCATAGGATTCGATCGTATTGTAGCCGTGTGAATAATAGTCATCATAGACGCGGATATACAGACCGACGTCGTGTTCCCGGCTGTAGGAAGCTGCCAGCGCGTTCAGAGATTCGACTTCGGATTCACTGATCAGGCCGTACTGATCGATCACATATTCCTGGTTATCCGCGTGAAGGGGAAGAAGCAGCGTTCCGAAGAAGGCAAACAGACTGAACAGCCAAATGCTTAATCGTTTCATGTTTTACCTCCTAATAGCCCAGAATGACAAAGAATACAAGGAACAGGATCGCCATCAGGCCGGCTGTAATACCGACCAGATAGAGGATGAACTTGCCGTTGTCGATCGGCAGGTCGCCGATCATCTTGCCGGACTGTCCGTTCATGGCAAACATGTAGATCTTGTCCTTCCACCTAGTTGTTAACATCCAGACGGGGAAGAATGCATACTGGACTTTGTCCGGACGAATATAAACATTCTCCTGTTCCGGTGTCACAGAGTAGCCGGCGACAGTGGAACGCATCGACTGGATCGTCGTATTCCGCATGCGCACATCTGCACGCTGGGAATCTTCTTCGGCAGAAACGTCATACTTATCTGCGAGATATCCCGGCAGATATTCCATTTCAAACGGGACCATCTTCCTGTAGTCAAACGGTTCCAGGGCATCCATGAACTCGTCGGGCATCTTGCTGGAGGCGTCCGCCGGTACATGGTTGAAGCGGACGCTGCCTTCACGGATCAGCCGGTAATGATCTGTCACCGTCACCATGTCATCCCCGGAGGTATAACTGTGCGACGTTGTGCCGTGATAGGTCATTCTTGCTTTTGCCGTACCGTCATACAGCCAGAACGGCACGTAGATGCCTTTGACTTCTTCGATGTGATTGTCCTGAGTGAATGCGGAAGGAAGCAGAGGCTTGCCGCCGTAGAATTCACGCAGTTTCTCAATTGCCTGTTCTTTTTTCAGCTGGAACGGGATGATATAGTCCGGTTTCAGCGCACCGTCAAACTGTGCCGGTACGATCGTCGGATTGTCGCAGTACGGGCATCTTGTGGCGGCAGTATTTTCATCGCAGATGAGCTGGGCGCCGCAGGAGGGGCAGGAATACGCACGCATATGCCGCGCTTCTTCTTCTGTCCACTGCAGGACCTGAGCAGCTTCTGCCTGTGCCTCAGGAGTATTGACATCGATTGCCTGATCATTCTTTTCCTGGTAGTAGGCACTGATTTCTTCGTTCGTAAATACAGAACCGCAGTAATCGCATTTCAGTTTCTGCTGTTCTGCATCAAAGTGCAGCGGACCACCGCAGGCGGGACACTGATAATTTGTAATTGCACTGGGCATATCTTTAACCCTCCTGTTTGTTTGCAAGAAAGAATCCGGAACAGATTCCGGATTCTTTCAGTTAATGTTCGCTGTCTGTATTATTCCGGTTTCTTTGTTCCGCAGTTGCCGCAGAATTTTGCGTCATTTTCAGCACCGCACTGCGGGCAGATCCATTTAGCAGCACCCGGTCTCGGTGTTCCGCATTCGCCGCAGAACTTGCCTGTGTTGGCTGTTCCGCACTGCGGGCAGGTCCACTGATTTGCCGGAGCAGCCGGCTTCTGTGCAGCAGTAGCTGCGTACATAGCGCTGATATCATCGCCGGCAGCCTGGTTAGCCATATTGACGTTCATGAAGCCTACGCCTGCACCGGCCGGGTTCTTAGCGGCATCCTTGAGTGCCTGAGCCTTTGCGTCGACCAGATTTGCAACACCGAGAGACTGATCCTTGTATGCCGCAACTCTCTGCATTTCCTTGATCATCTGCTCGTCTTCTTCGTTTGCCTTGATGCTGGCAACGCCGATGGAGACGATCTCGATGCCGCGCAGATTGCGCCATTTAGCGGACAGTTCCTCATTCAGTGCGCTGCAGAGCTCTGTTGTGTGGCCCGGCAGGGAACTGTAGCGGATGCCCAAATCGCTGATTTTTGAGAATGCCGGCTGCAGAGCGTTCAGAAGTTCGACCTTCATCTGCTCTTCGATCTGTGTCTTCTTGTATTCACCGGCAAAGTTTGTGCATACATTTGTGTAGAAGAGGATCGGGTCAGCGATCTTGAAGCTGTATTCGCCGAAGCACTTGACGGAAATATCAAGATCGATGCCAGCGTTCTTGTCTACGACGCGGAACGGTACCGGATTCGGTGTGCCGTACTTATTGCCGAAGATCTCTTTTGTGTTGATGTAATATACGCGCTGGTCTGCAGAAGGCTGACCGCCATATTCGAAGCGTTTGCCGATCTCTGCGAAGATAGTCTTAACACTTTCGGAGAGAGTACCGGTAAATACGGACGGAGCGAGGGAAGTGTCATACTTGTATTCGCCTGGTTCCGCACAGATATCGACGACCTGTCCCTGTTCAACGATCAGCATGCACTGGCCGTCTGCCACTGCGATCACTGAGCCGTCCGTGATGACATTGTTATTACCGTTATTGGAAGAAAAACCAGATACTCTTTTCTTTCCCTTTACAGCGAGTGTATCTGACGGTATTGCATCACAATAGAAGTACTCTTTCCACTGATCACGAATCGTTGAGCCTGCTGCACTGAGTGCTGCCTGAATGAGTCCCATATTATTTAACCTCCTATGTGCAGTAAACACTGCGTTTCTATGGCTATCATATCACTTTTAGAATGATTTTAGAATTATACGAACAAAAAAGACCCTGCATGTCATTCATGCAGGGCTGTGGATCATTGAAAATGATTATTTGACAAGCATCGGTGTCCAGCGGGCGGAGTTGTAGATGTCTGTCAGTTCGTAGCAGTAGTACAGATCATGGCCTTCGATCGTGATGTCTGCGACTTCGAATTCTCCGTCAAAGATCATCTGTTCGCCGAGATAGTAGTTCTGTTCAAAGTTTCCGTCATAGTCGTATGCATCGCACAGGAATTCGATCACATCGCCTTCCTGCAGCTGGATCAGACCCTTGGCTTCCACATCTGTGTCGTAGATCGCCTGGCCGCCGAGAACGACGCCGTCCGGATTCTCATCGGAGAATTCAACGATCAGATTGACGCGCTCGCCGTTGACCATTGCCGGAACATAGCCGGTGGTGACATAGTCGCTGTCGCTGACATATTCATCGGTAAGCATATAGTAGCTGACCAGCTGATCATCCAGACACATCCACATGGAGTCATAGTCCATGATAAGGTTGCCCTGATCATCGAAGTCGAAGATATTGTCCAGTCCGAGATCGACATAGCCGTCACCGACATCTGCCCAGACATTCAGCTTGACTGTCTGGATCTTTGACCATTCATCTGCTGTCAGGCTGAGTACCTGTTTGCCGTTGTTCTCCGTCAGAACGAAGGATTCACTCGGGATATGATCTCTTCCCAGCAGCTGGGAGATGATATTGAGTGAACTGTTGTCCACAGCGTTCGATCCGCCGAGCAAGGAGGAGAGGTCAAATCCATAGGAGGATGAGCCCTGGGACTGTCCCGTCAGAAGACCGAAGATATCCTGAGCGGAGCCGTAGGAGTTTCCGTTGGATACCGGCTGCCCGCCGAACAGGGAGTAGAACGGATTCTGCGTATTTCCGGTAACGATCTGTCCGGAAGCTTCCAGAGTGGCAAAGGATTTAACAGCACTGGCGTAGTCGCTGTCGAAGCCGATCGTATCGTAAATCCGCATGATCGTATTTACTTTCTGCGTATTCCGGTACGGGAAGTAAATACTGAGACCGTAGGCATTGTTAATGCTCTTTGTCTTGTTGTATTTGATGCAGGATCTCAGAGCAGCGGACAGTGCCTTGGATTCCGAGGTGTTCAGAGTTTCACAGAAGTGTACCAGATCGATCTGATCCAGACGGTTGGACTGGGCAAACTCACGGGTCACGCTTCTTGCGTCCGCAACAGACTGATAGTTGTTGTTTTTGACGTCGGAAGAGATCTTCTTGGAGAATGCACTCAGAGCCGACGGAACTGTGTTCTTGAACTCTGCAAGATCGACCAGGGACAGCGTGAACTTATCCATGGCGCTTGCGCCCTGCTGGCGTACAGATACGAAGTCATCGATGATCTGTTTGCCGAGGTCCAGAGAAGAAGTGGAACTGTTCTTTCCAAGCAGGTTGACCCAGTTTGTGTGATACCAGCCGGTACCCGGCTCGGTCTCTTCGGAAGCCAGCAGATAGTCTGCATACGGTTCTACTGCCATGGCTGTTTCCATGTTTGCCATCAGGCATGCATCGAATCCGACGATATCGAACTTGACGCCGCCGGTCTTCAGAGCGGAAGAGATGGCATCTACTGACATGGAGCTGTTCGGATACAGTTCATCATAACCGTAGCCGGCGATGGAGCCGCCGCCGTGATCCCAGAATATGAGAATGTTGCGGTTTGCCGGATAGTTTGTGGAACAGAACTTGATGAACTCACTCAGTGTGTTCGGATCGGTCATTGCCTTTCTGCCGAGATTGGCATTGAGCTGACGGATCTGACCGCCGTTGACCAGCTGCCAGAGCTGGTTCGTTCCCGGTGTCATGATATTGTTCTTCCACGTTCTTGTTCCGCCGGTCTCGATGATGATATTGACCTTGTCGGAAATGACGCCGCCTGCCATCTCACTGAGATCGCTCGTAGCCATTCCGTATTTGGATTCCAGGTCAGTACCGCACATATAGATCATGACTGTGACCTGATCTTTGCCGTTGCCCAGCAGCTTTGTGAACTTTTCACGGGAACCGCCGGCGACCGAAGTGTTGACGCTCGGTGTAGAGGCATTCGTATAGGATACCTGGTTCGTCGTCTGGGTGCCGAAATGGAACCCGGAGGAGGCTGCCGGTGTAACGACAGGTGTCGGTGTGGGCACTGGTGTCGGGGTCGGAGTAGGTGTTGTGTTTCCGCCGCCTCCGATTCCTCCGCCAAAGAGCATATAAGCGAGAAGAAGGAGGACAGAGCCTCCTATTCCGCCTCTCGTGATGTTGCGCGTCGTATTGCTCCGCTTTCCTCCGTCTGGTTTAGGACGGTTATTATAGTTACCGTTGCCGACAGGACCGCCGCCGAGTCCGTCTCCGCGCTTATTGACATTCGTTGTCTTTCCGGAATCGTTGCGCTTTCTGGAATGAGGACGATTATCTGACATATTAGATCCCTCCTGTATTACTAAGGAAATTATAGCAGAATACAAAAAAAGTTAAGAATATTATCTGCAGGCATGAGCAATGAACAGGTGGAAAAGATATGCCTCTCTGACAATTATTTGTTTCGTTGGAAAAAAGCCCTTGCATTGGTTTGGACATAGTGATAATATTCTTGTGCACGCCTTAATAGCTCAGTCGGTAGAGCACCTGGCTGTTAACCAGGGTGTCACAGGTTCGAGTCCTGTTTAAGGCGCTTTATTTATTTAGAGACATCAATGATGTCTCTTTTTTAATATAATTAAGTTACATAACATAATGTCTTAAGGTCAAAAAGCCTTTGTCTGACGTTTCATTATTGAAAGAATCAATGCATATGTATGACGCTGCCATTCAAAGTGGTTCACATTCAATATGGAAACAGGAAACATATCTGAAGGGACAATGAACGTATTTCTGATCGCATCCCTGGTTACTGCTGGTGATGAAGCTTATTATCCATATCACGCATATTCGGACCGCCTGACAGTGAATCTGCCGGGCTTACATGGAGAAAACTGCATATAAGGAGAACAGAGATGGGTGAAAGTACTGGGAAAAAAGCAACAAGCCTTTTTACTGTAATGATCATTGCGCATATTGCGGCGATGCTGCTGTATATTCCTATGACCGGAGGCGGCTACAGAGATAATCTGCTGTACAGCGTGCTGTGCGCTGCCGTGACTGTATATGAAATAAATATATGCCGGAAAGACGACCGTCATGAGATATTCTGGCTGGTGTACTTAGTTGTCATTATCCTTGGCATAATCTGTTTTCATAAGGTAAACAGTGATCCAAAGTATATTGCGGCAGGATGGGAATACATCGTATTGTTTCTGGGTTCTCCCGTTTATATGGGCTTCAGTATTATCAAATACATCGTCAGGGTTTACTGGATCATTGAGACTGCCGCAGCACTCCTTGCCGGATATCTGCTGTTCATTACGATCAAACGGCTGCTTCATAAAAAATCTGTCAATTCTGCACAGGATTCCCCGGAAACAAAAGAACAGGATCAGAAGACAAGCGAATAGGGAATCGCCATACCGTATTCATACATTGGATACCGGTAATCATCGCTCCATAGTATATGCAAGAGGATCTGTAAAATTCATGCGGATCCTCTTTATTGTGGGAAGATAGCCTTTAACGATATACACTATATATTGACACGAAATAGAATAGTATTTGGTTTTTCGGCCATATGACTACTGTAAATGCCGTATGTTATACATGCCGAAAGCTTCTTGAACTGGGAAATGATACAAAAGAATCTGCTCTTCTGAGATCCGTAAAGATTTCAGACGGCGTTCAGAGCCTGATTGCCAGACTGAACATCACTCCGGCATTTGTCATTGCCAAAGACGGCATCACATCATCAAATGCCGGCACAAAGGCGCTGGCTATGAAACGTGCAAATGTACTGGGTCAGATCCAGCCTGGTATTCCCGTATGGCAGACAGGAGATGAATCGAGATTTCTGAAAACACCGTATGTCATTTTCCCCGGAAATACCGGAGATGAGACAACTCTCAGAAAAACGGTAGAAATCCTTACCGGAAAAGAGTAATCATATCAGAATTATTTATTCTGCAAATACAGTCTGTGTTTTGAAACGGCATCGGAGATCCGGACAGTCCGGGTAATGGCTGACGATGCCATCGACATCGCAATGATGAAAATGACCTCCTGTTGCGGCTGACAGGAGGTTATTGCATTTTATTCTGCAGAAGCGGATGTTTCGAACGTATGCATGATGGCGCGTACGGAGGAGAACAGTTTCGGCTTCAGTTCATTTAACGGAAGCGGGGTGCCGAAGAGGATCGGGGAATAGCAGGCAGAGTTGATCAGCTCAATGATCATATACATCATGGTGACCGGATCACTGTAGGAAACCCCGGCATCCTCCGACGCATGTTTCAGGATCCCGCGGAATGTCTCGGTGAGTTCACGATTGTTTTCCAGAAGAGCCCAGCTGAGATTCTTATGTACGAAGCGAAGCAGAATCTTATCTGCTGCGAGCCGGTCAATGATATGATCGGAGGCAAGAATGACCTTGTCTTCAAAACTGCATTGTTCCTTCGGCAGGATATCCAGGGCTTCATTCAGGATCTCTGTGGATTTGGCAATGATGATCTTGTTGCGGATATCATACTTATCCTCAAAATAGAAATAGAAGGTACCTTTCCCGATTCCGGCTTTATTGGCGATCTGGGAGATCGTAGTATTCTGGAAGCCTTCTTCAGTGAAGAGGGTAAATGCGGCATCCATCAGGGATGTTCTTTTTTTTAATTTGTTCTGAGCTGCTTTTCCGTCTGTTTTCATACTTTTTTACTGCCTTTTTCTGCTTTTTTAAAAATAATACCACAAAAAATCTCACTAAAAAATATTGACTATTGGTCGAAAAATACTAGAATAAAAATCGACCGATGGTCAAAAAAGGAAGTGATACTATGTCTGGTTTCAGTAAAACAATCGTGAAAAAGAGGGTCGCGATCCTGATCGCGGCCCTGTGTCTGCTGATTCCATCTGTAATCGGATATATCCGGACGAAGGTCAATTATGACCTTCTGACCTATCTGCCGGATGAGATCGATACCATGAAGGGGCAGAACATACTGAAAGAAGATTTCGGTACCGGCGCGTTCTCGCTGCTGGTAACGGAGAATATGCAGGAGAAAGAAGTCGCAGAACTGAAAAAGAAGATCGAAGAAGTTGACCATGTCAAAGATGTGGTCTGGTATGACAGTCTTCTTGATACCTCTGTTCCGATGGATCTTCTGCCGGAGAAACTGTATGAGGCATTCAACAACGGGGATGCAACGATGATGATGGTGCTCTTCGACGATACATCGTCCGCCGACGGTACGATGGAGGCGGTCCGCAAGATCCGCAGCATTGCGGATGAGCGCTGCTTCGTCAGCGGCATGACTGCTGTGCTCGTCGATACTGAGGCGCTGTCGGAGGCCGAAGCGCCGATCTACGTCATGGTGGCAGTTGCACTGTGTGCAGTCACACTGATGCTGGCAATGGACAGCTGGCTGATCCCATTCGTCTTTCTTGCCAGTATCGGCATGGCGGTCGTCTACAACCTCGGCACGAATCTGTTCCTCGGACAGATCTCCTATGTTACGAAGGCACTGGCTGCGGTGCTGCAGCTCGGTGTGACGATGGACTATTCGATCTTCTTATGGCACAGTTATGAGCATTATGCCGAAAAAGAGGGAATCGAAGAAGCTATGGAACATGCGATCGAAGATACGATGTCTTCGGTCATCGGTTCCTCGGTGACGACCATTGCCGGTTTCATTGCCCTGTGCTTCATGAGCTTCACGCTGGGACTGGATCTCGGCATCGTCATGGCGAAGGGCGTACTGCTTGGCGTTGTGTGCTGTCTGACGGTTCTGCCGTCCATGATCCTGATCCTGGATAAACCGTTGAGAAAAATGAAGCATAAGGCACTGATTCCGGATCTGAAAGGACTGGGAAAGTTCAGTGTCCGGCATGAGAAAGTAATGCTTGCGCTGGCTATTGTGCTGCTGGTTCCGGTCATTCACGGATACCGCAATACTCCGGTCTATTACAACCTCGACAGTACGCTGCCGCGGGAACTGGCAAGCATACAGGCAAATGAAAAACTGAAAGAGACATTTGCAATGAATTCCACGCATATGCTGCTGATGAAGTCGGATATCTCCGAAAAGAAGGTGCGGCAGATGGCAGAAGAGATCGAGAAGGAAGACGGCATCAAGTTCGTCCTGGGCCTGCATACCGTCAAGGATCCGGCGATCCCGGATATTCTGGTCCCGGACCGGCTGCGCAAGGCACTCGTCAGTGATGACTGGCAGCTGATCCTGATCGGTTCGGAATACGAAGTCGCAAGTGAAGCAGTCAACAGCCAGATCGACCGGCTGACTGCGATCACGAAAACATACGATCCCGACAGCATGCTGATCGGTGAAGCACCGTGTACGAAAGATCTGATCGAGATCACAAATCATGACTTCAATACCGTCAGTACTGTATCGATCGGCGTGATCTTCCTGATCATTGCCATCGTATTCCGCTCCGCATCTTTACCGGCACTGCTGGTGGCAGTGATTGAATTCGGCATCATGATCAACATGGGCATCCCGGCGTATACAGGCACAAAGATCCCGTTCATTGCATCGATCGTCATCGGTACGATCCAGCTGGGATCCACGGTCGACTATGCAATCCTGATCACGACGCGTTACCGCCGTGAACGCACTGCCGGCACCCCGGTCAGAGAAGCCGTAGAAAAGGCAGTGGATGCCAGTGCCAAATCGGTACTGGTCAGTGCTCTGGCATTCTTCGCTGCAACGTTTGGTGTCGGCATGTATTCCAACATTGATATGATCAGTTCACTCTGCACGCTGATGTCGCGCGGCGCTCTGATCAGTATGGCATGTGTACTGTTTGTCCTGCCGGCAGTACTGATCACATTTGACAGGATCATAACAAAGACGACTCTTGCACAAAGGGTATAAGGAGGCAAACAAGATGAAAAAGATAATCAGCAGTGTTCTGGCAGCCTGCATAATCGCCGGCATGCCGTCTGCGGTGCGCATCCACGCAGAAGATAATACAGAGAAAGCCGGCAGTGTCGAAAAGAATGAAACAGTCTATATCATTACTGACGCATCCGGAAATACCGATGATGTCATCGTCAGTGAATGGCTGAAAAACACATCCGGTCAGAAAGAGATCCAGGATGTTTCCCTGCTGAAGGATATTGAAAATATCAGCGGAGAAGAGACCTTCGTCATGGGCAGTGACAACACCCTGACCTGGCAGGCAGACGGAAACGACATCTACTATCAGGGTAAAAGCAGTCAGGATCTCCCGGTCAGTATGCATGTGTCCTATACGCTGGACGGCAAAACGGTAACGCCGGAAGAACTGAAAGGAAAAAGCGGACATGTCACGATCCGCTTCGATTATGAAAACCTTGCGGAAACGACCGTAACAGTGAACGGAAGAACAAGAACGGTTAAAGTGCCGTTCGGGATTCTGACCGGCATGCAGCTTTCCGCGGAGCATTTCCGCAATGTGAACGTTGTCAACGGCAATGTCATCTCGGAAGGAAAGAATACATTCGCAGTCGGAATGGTATTCCCGGGACTGAAGGATGCACTTGCACTGGATCCTTCCACGGAACTCAGCAGTAAGCTGAATAAGATGGATATTCCGGAAAGCATCACTGTAGAAGCCGATGCGGAAGACTTTGAACTGGGTATGGTCATGAGTGCCGCAACAAGTGACATCAGCTCGCTTCTGAGCATGAAGGACATGGACCTGTCGTTCACATCGGATCTCAATAAACTGGCGTCCGCCGCCAATGAACTGCTGGATGGAACACAAAAACTGAAAGACGGCACATCTGCTCTCAAAGACGGTTCGAAACAGCTGTCCGACGGCAGCGGTGCTCTTGTCACCGGCGCAGGAGAACTGAACAGCGGTCTTGCCCAGATCCTGACTGGTGCAAATACACTGAAGAGCGGGACCGGCGATCTGAGTGCCGGTGCAAAGGATCTGAAAAACGGTACAGAACAGCTGAAAGACGGCGTTGATCAGGCGGCCGAAGGCATCGGTCAGCTCAATGACGGCAGTAATGCCCTCAAAGACGGCACCGATTCCCTGAAGAACGGTGCAGACCAGCTCTCACAGGGCGCAAAGAGCGTACAGGACGGTGCTTCCCAGTTATCCGACGGCACCGGTGAACTGAAAGATAAATCCGCACTGCTGTCGGAGGGCGCAGACAGTCTGAGCAGCGGAGCAGGTTCCCTGAAAGACGGCGCTGATCAGATCGGTGAAGGCATCAAGTCCGTTGATGAGGGTCTTGGGGAAGCACAGAAGGGTGTCGGAACCTTCTCTGAACAGATCACAGCCGGCTTTGATTCTCTGAGTGGCGGGATCAATTCTGTCAAAGAAGGAACAAGTGCTGTAGCAGGAGGTCTTTCCCAGCTGCGTGCCGGTGCACAGTCACTTGGTGAAAAAATCACCCAGGTACAGAATGGGGCAATAGCACTGCAGAACTCCCTGACGTCACAGGCATCCCAGCTTTCCGCAGCAGCCCAGTCCGGTACTGCCTATATCGATCAGGCAGAAAGCAGTATCAATACTGCCGTCAGCACAGTCTCTTCCCTGGAAGGCATCAGTGAAGACGATAAGGCAGCGATCCTTGCGGCCTTGCAGCAGGCACAGGGAAATCTCGAAGGTGCGAAGACAGCAGAAGCCGGCGCATCCCAGGCGATCAACAGCGCATTAACAGCAGATGCCGAACAGGGTGCGGCAGTGATCGCTGCCGGAGCCGGCGCTCTTAAGAGCGAAGGCAGTGACGTACTGGCACAGAATCTTGCGGCTCTGGAAGGCGCAATGACACAGGTAAATGTCGGAATCGACAGTCTCTCTGCCGGAGCCGGACAGATGAAAGAATCCGCACAGAACGGTATCGGACAGCTGTCCTCCGGACTTGATCAGCTCAAAAACGGCACATCTCGGCTGGCAGATGAAAACACCGGCATTGGTGCCCTTCAGAACGGTGCAGCAGCGCTTCAGAGCGGAGCGCAGCAGGTCGCAGACGGAACAAAACAGCTCGCTGCAGGTGCTTCGACACTGGATGACGGCGCAAAGCAGCTGAAAGAAGGCACCGGCACACTGAAGAGCGGTGCTGATTCACTGGCCGATGGTGCAAAGGAAGTCAATGACGGTGCTGCAGCGCTGCAGCAGGGGATGAACGAACTCAACAGCAAGACCGGTACACTGCAGAATGGTGTAAGTGCTCTTGACAGCGGTGCCGCAGCACTTGCGGCAGGCGCTTCAAAACTGAATGACGGAGTTGCCGAACTGGCAATGGGCATCGGCAGTGCGGCAAACGGATCGAGGGAACTTGCGGGCGGTACAAAATCACTGCAGGATGGCGCAAAGAAGCTGGCAGATGGCGCTTCGACACTGGACGAAGGCATGAGCACGCTGTTAAGTGGTATGGAACAGTTCAAACGGGAAGGCATTGACCGGCTGACAAACGTCCTCGGTGATGAGCTGGATGATGCACTGGCAGTACTGAAGAAAGTATTCAGCGGTGATACGGCATATACAAATTACGGCGGAGCTGCCGAAGGTACACGGACATCCGTGAAGTTCATCTTCAAGATGGATACGGAAAACTGAAATGAATACAGCAAAAAACATGGATGTTAAAAAATGAAAAACTCCCCAAAAGTTGAACAAAACTTTTGGGGAGCATTTCAGTTCCCAGAGCACCCAGAAACATCGACAGCGGTCCGTACAGACTGACCGCACTCATGGCATCGATTCCGACGTAATTCGCCGCAAAGTAACCGGAAACGATACCGTTTACAGAACCGACCGCTGCCAGAAGCACCTGTACCGGCAGAAGGCGGAACATCAGTTTTGTGATCATCTGCATATTATTCTTATTCATTTCTATGCCTCATTTAATTCAATAGTATCAGAATACGTGTTTTCGTCACTACTAACAATTAGCCGGTTCATATTTCTTCAGAACAATGACCGGAAGAGAATAATACAGCAATTGGAGTTCTTTTGATCATGCCGCAGAAAATCGAAAAGACCCGGGAAATGTTCCGGGCTGTTCTCTGCCGGCAGTGTTTCGAAAATGGATCAGGAGATGTCCTGCATGCGGATGATATGTTTGAACTTGCCGCTGCCGACCTGCTGGCATGGCAGTTCTTCTGACAACCGGATCGTCACATGGATGACATCCTGTGAAGCCAGATAATCCCGGAGTTTTTCCGATGCCTGTTCAAAAGCATCCTGCCGGTTCATGCCGTCCGTCGGTTCAATGCGCAGTTCGATCACATTGCCGTCATATACGAGTACCTGGAAACGGCGCAGACCATGCACTTCCTTCAGCACCGCATAGATGGACAGCGGTGCTATTTTAATTTCTCTGCCGCCTTCGGTAAAGGATGTTACATCATCCGTCCTGCCTTCCAGTTCGATCCATGGGGAAGGATTCCCGCACACACATGGTTCATGATGCATGATCACCCGGTCTGTTACTTCGTAGCGGATGAATGGCTGCGTATAGTTGTATAGATTTGTCAGAAGGATATGATCGGACTGCACGCCGTCCGGCACAGGATTTCCTTCACTGTCCACCGGTTCCACGATCAGCCAGTCCTCATTGATATGGAAATGACGCTGTGTGCACTCACAGGCGACCGTGCCGCCTTCCGTGCAGGAATAGGAGGTCTGTACATAACAGTGAAAAGTTTCAGCGAGCCGTTTGCGCAGACGGTCGGACAAGTATTCACCGCCGGTCATGATCAGCACAGGCGAGATTCGCAGCCGTCCCTGTTCTGCTTCATCGATGAGAAGCTCCAGATTGGATGGATAGCCGCCTACCATGGCCGGCTGGAAGTCATTAAGCTGCTGAACGATTTTCGGAATCGGGTATAAAGCGCTGGAAACAGCCATCTGTTTCTTTTTCCACGGCATGGACAGCAGCCGGGAGCGGATACTGCTGTTGCCGAGATAGAATCCTTCGTCCGCGAAGACGCCGATGCTCTTACCGCCTCTTTTCATGAAGGCGGCCAGGTCTTCTTTTCTCGCAAAACTGCGGACTGCGCTGATGGCGCCCATGATACTGTTCGCGGTCGGATCACATACTTCAACAAGGGGATTGCCGGTAGATCCGGATGTGGTAAACACAAGATATTTATTGTTCAGTTTCCGGCCGATGTTGTCTTTGTTCTCCATGAACCGTTCAACCTGTTCCAACGTAAGTTCTTTGTCTGTGACCCAGTCATTCCAGTTCGCCATCAGTGTTTTCTTGTCGGTCGGCGGAAGATCACGCAACGAGAAATCTGCCGGGACATCCGCATACAGTTTTTGATAATAGGGACTGTTCTGCCGGGCATATTCCACGATCTCCCGCAGTCGTTTCTGCCGCAGCTTCGTTCTTTCCGCGTCGCTCAGCTTTTCATAGTCCCGGCACAGTTTCATTGCCTTCAGGATACCGGTTCTTTTCATTGTGCTTTCTCTCCGCAGATGCCGTACAGCATCAGATCCAGATATTCTTTCATTTCCTGTTTGATCTCTTCGCTGTGCGCAAAGAACAGATCCGGGGTCTGCTGGTAACGTGCCAGATAATGGTTCAGCACCGCATTGATATACATATGCAGACCTTCTGCTGTAAGCTGTCTGTTTTCCTCTGTCCTCATCGGCAGTGTTTCCAGTGCTCTGTTCAGGATCTTTCCGGATTCGTTCTGTACAGCAGACATGTATTTCTGCAGTACTTCGGATTTCTGCAGTGCGACATCAGCTGCCGCTTCCCGGGATGCCATGTTCACCATATGCATTTCATCGCTGAACTGCAGGCACAAGTTCATCTTCCGGGTCATACTGTCAAAAAGTATTTCATAGAAATCATTCCCGGCGACTTCTTCTGTCGGCTGTGTCAGCCGTTCCATGGATCGTTCCAGACAGTACAGGTAGAAGGCTTTCTTGGAACCGAAGTAATGAAAGAGGATTCCCTTTGAGATATTACATTCTTTTGTGATGCTGTCGGTACTGGCGTCTGTGTAGGACTTCCGGGAGAATTCCCGGATGCCCGCTGCCAGGATCGTTTCCTGTCTTTCTGCAGGCAGTTTTTCAAATGTTTCCAGCGGCATAGTTTCCTCCATGCTTTCAATGAAATTGACTGGTCAGTCAACTATATACAGGCACAGCATAGCGGATATTGACTCGCCGGTCAATACCGGATGATGATTCTGTTTTATGTCTGAGTACGTACATTGAAAGAATGCATCCGCCGTCTTATAATATCTGCTGATACAGCGTATGGATTACTGCTGTACGTTGCGAAAGGATAGGTTAACTAGATGAAAGATCTGATTAAAAAAGCATTCGGCGGGATCGATCTGACCTGGCCGAAGCTGATCATAGCAGCCGTAATTGCCGGTGCGTTCACTGCGGCAATGGCAATCATACCGGGACTTCATTACACATCTTTCAACGCCATTACGGTAACGTTTGAAGTATGGATCCTCTTCGGTATTCTCATTATCATGAACAGCAAGTCCAATCTGGACTCTGCTCTGAAATGTTTCGTATTCTTCCTGATCAGTCAGCCGCTTGTGTATCTGATCCAGGTGCCGTTCAGCACTTTGGGATGGCAGCTGTTCGGCTATTACAAATACTGGTTTATGTGGACGATCCTGTGTCTGCCGATGGGATATATCGGATATTACATGAAGCAGAACAAATGGTGGGGACTGCTGATCCTTCTGCCGATGATCGCAATTACAGCCGGTTCGCTGTTAGGATACTTCTCCATGTTCCTTTTCTCCAGTCCGCGGTACATTCTGATCACACTGTTCTGTATCTGCATGATGATCCTTTATCCGATCGCGGTATTTGACGATAAAAAGATCCAGAAGGCTGGTGCTGCGATTGGTGCTGCAGCTGCGGCGGCTGCGGTCATCATCACTCTGCTCAATCCGCCGGTATACAGCACCGAGATCATGGGAAATAATGAGGAACACCCGTTTGATGATACCTATTCGGTCTATCTGGATGACAGTAAGTACGGAAATGTAGACATCCGTTACGTTGCCGGTGTTGAGGATTATATGTTGCATGCGGATTTCAGAAAGGCCGGTAAAACCGTTCTGACGATGGTCGATCCTTCCGGAGCGAAGACAGAATATGATCTGACCATTGAAAGAGATACTTACAGGCTTACGAAAAAATAAATATTTGAAAAAACACTGTCTTATTGCGAGATCACACAGAATCGTACAGGACAGTGTTTTTTTTCGGGATACACTGATCAGCCAGGCTGAAAAATACGCCGCGGAAACATCCATGCATGAAAATGAATCTTAACTTCGTTTCCGAGCATACTTTTTCGGTCGATGTTGTTGTATATTTTTGATAAAGAAAACCATATATTCTGGATAAACAGGTCAATAAGGGAGGAATGATATGAGCAAAGCAACGAAAAACTTTCTGCGCGGACTGCCCGCACTGTTCCTGTGCTGTTCACTGACGGTCGGCTGTACATCCGCTGCTTCGTCGTCATCGAAACAGGATACCGCACCGGAAGAGTCGGCGGAGCCGGAGATCAAATATACGATCGACAACATCCGTGATTATGTTGTCGGCGTTGATGAACCGGTAGAACTGGATGACGGAACAAAGCGTCCTCTGATCAACTTTGACAACGCTGCCACGACACCGCCGCTGAAACCGGCACAGGATGCGATCGAGAAAGAAATGAAAATGTATGGTTCGATCGGCCGCGGTTTCTCCGGAAAATCCAACCATTCCACAGACGTTTACGTGGAGAGCAGGGATGCGGTCATGGAATTTGTCGGCGCGAACCCGAGTACCTATACATGTTTTTATGTCAACAGTACGACAGACGGACTGAACAAACTGGCTTCTGCTCTGGTGGAAAGCAAGGATGATCTGATCCTGACGACACGTATGGAACACCATGCGGACGACCTGCCGTGGCGTGAACGCTGCAATGTCATCTATGCCGAAGTGGATGACCAGGGACGCATCATTTACGATGATATCGAAAGACTTCTTGCGGAAAACGAAGGCAAAGTCAAATATGTCTGCGTTACAGCAGCTTCGAACGTGACCGGTTATATCACCGACGTGCACAGAGTGGCAAAGATGGCACACGCGCACGGTGCGAAGATCATCGTTGACGGCGCACAGATCGTTGCCCACAGAAAGTTCTCCATGAAGGGGGAAACACCGGAAGAAGACATTGACTTCTTCGTCTTCTCCGCTCACAAGATGTATTCGCCGTACGGCGGCGGCGCGGTCATTGGACCATGGGAGATCCTGGATCAGCATATGCCGACCTTCTACGGCGGCGGTATCGTCAAGATCGTTACGGATGATGATGTATACTACAAGAGTTCTCCGGAATCTTATGAAGCAGGTTCTCCGAACTATGCCGGCGTTGTCGGTATGGTCAAGGCAATGGAAGTCCTGAAAGAAGTCGGATTTGACGCCATCGAAGAACATGAAAAGAGACTGAATAAGAAACTGATCGAAGGACTGAAGAAACTGGACGGCGTGATTATTTACGGTGACAGCGAAAATATCGATGACCGTGTCGGTGTCGTTTCCTTCAACTTTGAAGATATCAACTCCTACATTATGGCTGCCAAGCTGGCACAGTCCGGCGGTATTGCCACAAGACGCGGTGCGTTCTGTGCGCATCCGTATGTATGGAGGCTTATGGGTATCTCCAATGAAGAGGCGAAAACATTTGAGAACTGCATTGATATGAAGACGCCGGGTATGATCCGCGTGAGCTTCGGTATCTACAATACCGAGGAAGAAGTGGATGAGTTCCTCAAAGTTCTCGGCAATCTGATTGACGAATCAAGAGAAACGACCAAACTGACGGCGGACGCAGTTCCGGGATATTGATCGATTCTTACAAAATCAGGGCAAGCAGATGTGATCTGCCGCCCCTTTTTTTCGGGAGAATATCCGATTCAGATAAACCGGTCCAGTTCCCGGTCGACGATTTTCTTCCGGTGAACTTTCGGATGCGCGATCAGCGTTCCTCTGGCCATGACCATCTGTACATTGCGCAGAGCTTTGAGGTCATCCAGAGGATTTTCTCTGGTCACGATGAGGTCCGCGCACTTTCCTTTTTCGATCGTGCCGGTGATATCGCCGATCCCGGCAAGCTTCGCGTTGACTTCAGTGGCGGTATGCAGGGCAAAGCGGTTGGAAACGCCGGTGTATTGATGGAAGTATACCAGTTCACGCCAGAAGTCATACTGGGTGATCCACGGACAGCCGACATCGTTTCCCAGCGCGACCGGGATACCGTTCGCCAGCGCTGCTTTCGCGCATTCAACGATCCCGTCGAAGACGACTTTCCCATTATACTGTTCCACTTCCGTCGCATTGGATACACTGCGGTCAAACAGAGCGTACGGCAGAGCCGGGGAGATCGTTGTCGTTACAAAGGCATTACGTTGTTTGAACAGCCGGATCATTTCGTCGTCCGGAGCGGCACCGTGTTCAATGGAATCGACGCCGTTTGCCAGCGCTGCCTTTACGCCTTCGCTGCTTTCGGTATGGGCAGCGACGATAAAGCCAAGGGCGTGAGCGTGATCACAGGCGGCTTTGATCATCCCGGGGTCCATCTTCATTTCACCGGGAACGCCTTTTTCCTTCGCATCCATGACACCGCCGGTGATCATCAGTTTGACAAAGTCCGCTTTGGTTTCTTTCAGGTGATCGATATGCTTCAGGGCTTCTTCGATACTTCCGGCCGTGATCGCTACGGATCCGGCCATATGACCGTGCGGTACGGAGATGCCCTCATTGGCCGCAAGAATACGCGGTCCGGTATATTTCCCGGCATTGATCTCATCCCGGACAGTGGTGTCAAGATCTTTCAGACCTCCGACCGTGCGGATCGTCGTCTGCCCGCTCATTAACGCGATCTTTGCGTAGTTCCGCACAAGGAAGTACGCTGCTCTGGCAGAAAGAGGGTTGCTGAAGATCAGGTTCACGAGCTTTGTATTATCCCGCTGCTTTTTCTGGGGCTTGCCGTTTCCCGCAAGATGAACATGCATATTGATGAGACCGGGCATGATGTACCGGCCGTTCAGATCGATCGTCTTATAACCGGCAGGCGTGACGGATCTGTCAATGATATCTGTGATCGTTTTTCCGTCGATGAGGATCGTCTTTCCTTTTACCGGCACCATTTCGACGGTACCATCCAGAATGATTCCATTTATGATTGCGTATTTCATATAATTAACTCCCTGCTTTCATGGTATCATACGCGGCATGTTCTTACCGGTAACTGCTATTCATATTACGCATAGTATGATATGAATTATAAGCATTTGTGTATATCTGAAAAATGTATTTGAATATAGGTGCAGCATACAGGAGGTATTGGATATGAAGAAGTATTCGGACATGCAGTTTGATGAAGAACGTGCTTTATACGGAAGCGATGATATAGAAGTAAGCAACTGCCGTTTCGACGGTCCGGCAGACGGGGAAAGCGCTCTGAAAGAGGGAAGAAACATCACAGTAAAGGACAGTTATTTCAATCTCCGGTATCCGTTCTGGCACGATGCGCATCTGCGTATTGAAAACAGTGAAATGACGGAACTGTGCCGGGCAGCGCTCTGGTATTCCGAAGATATCCGAATCAGCGGAACAAAAATGCATGGGATCAAAGCGCTGCGGGAATGCGCTGACGTGACGATCGAAGACAGCGATATTGTTTCTACAGAATTCGGCTGGTCGGTTCGTACGATCCGGATGAAAGACAGTCACGCTGAAGGGGAATACTTCATGATGCGTTCTGATCATCTCAAGTTTGACAATGTGACGCTGAAGGGAAAGTATTCGTTCCAGTATATTGAAGATTCCGAGTTCAACAACTGTAATTTTGATACCAAAGATGCGTTCTGGCATGCAAAAAATGTAGTTGTAAGAAACAGTGTGATCAAAGGCGAATACCTGGCATGGTACTGTGAGAATGTAACATTTGAAAACTGCACGATCATCGGTACACAGCCGCTGTGCTACTGCAAAGGGCTCCGTATGATCAACTGTCAGATGATCGATGCCGATCTGGCCTTTGAAAAATCCGAAGTCGAAGCAGAGATCACCAATGTCGTTGAAAGCATCAAGAATCCGAAATGCGGTACGATTACAACAGCAGGCGTCAAAGAGATTATTATGGATGACCCGGATGCGAAAGGAAACATCGTGATCCGTTAATCAGACAGAAAAAGAAGAAAGGAAAAGACAATGACAGACGTAATGAAAGAATTATCCCCTTTCCCGATCGGCGGAAAGAATCCGGTAAGTCAGTATTTTACCGGCAGGACATTCCTGGCTTCCCTGACCGGGCCGGACGCACAGACAGATATCGCCAACGTGACATTTGAACCGGGATGCCGCAATAACTGGCACATCCATAACGGCTGTCAGCAGATCCTTGTCTGTGTCGGCGGCGAAGGCTGGTATCAGGAATGGGGAAAGGAACCGGTGAAAATGGTTCCCGGGTCCGTCGTGGAAATACCGCTCGGCGTCAAGCACTGGCACGGTGCGGCGAAAGATTCCTGGTTCTCCCATCTTTCCGTGATGTCCAGAACCGTGGAAGGCAGCCACGAATGGCTGGAACCGGTGAGTGACGAACAGTATAATGCCCTGGAAGGCTGAAACATTAAAAGCTGATTGATATGACCCCTGCACAGTTCATACATATGTATGGCAGTGCAGGGGTTTATAATGTCCGTAAGCAAAGGAATACGTATATGGATCTCAGAGTACTGGAATACTATCTTACCGTCGCAGAAGAAGAAAACATATCCCACGCGGCAGAAATACTTCATGTATCACAGCCGACAATATCCCGGCAGCTGATGGATCTCGAAGAAGAGATCGGCAGACAGCTGTTTATACGCACAAACAAGAAGGTGATCCTGACGGAAGAAGGCGTACTGTTCCGTCAGACCGCTCAGGATATCCTGCGGCTCTATTCGAAAGCCAAAGCAGATCATTTCGAAACAAATGAACTGGAAGGAGATTTGTATCTTGCGGCAGGTGAGATCGAATCTTTTGATATCATCGGTGATAAGATCCGGGAGTTCCATCAGAAACATCCGAAGGTTCTGTTTCATATTCATTCCGGAAATGCAGAAGAGATCTGCAGTGCCATTGATAAGGGAACAGCGGATATTGGATTTATTGTACAGTCGGCGAATACGATGAAATATGAAGTATTCAATCTGAATACAGAAGAACCATGGGGGATCCTCGTCAGCCGGAATCACCGGCTTGCGGGCAGAGAATACGTTACCGGCAGTGATCTGATGGATGAACAGCTGATCGTGCCGGAGAACAGCCGGCTGCGCAACGATATCCGTGAGTGGCTCGGTTCCGGGCTGCATATTGCCGCAGCATATACACTGTTCCGGAATGCGATGATCCTGACAGCGAACAGCGACTGGGTAGCGATCTGTCTGGAAACAAAGAAGTATGTCGGAGATGATCTGGTATTTATACCGCTTCATCCGAAGAGAACAGCTTCTGCTTCCCTGATCTGGAGGTCTTCTCCCGCGTACAGTCCTGTGATGCAGGAATTCCTCTCTCTGTTTGGCATTCAGAATGTACATGGCAAATGATTTGATATAGGCATTTCACATTTCGTTAAAACAGATGCATACTGTGACTGTAACAACGGAGGTGAACGTATGCAGAGCTTTATCTACCATATGCCGGTAAAGGTATATTTTGAAGAAAACGGTGTCCGGAAATATCTGCCGCAGGAAATGAAAAAGTACGGGAAGAACATCATGATCGTCTACGGCGGCGGATCTGTAAAGCGCAGCGGAGTACTGGATGAAGTAAAGAAAACGCTGGAAGAATGCGGAAAGAACGTCTTCGAATTCGGCGGTGTCGCATCCAGTCCGTCGTATGCAAAGATCCAGGAAGGCATCGCATTGTATAAAAAAGAAAACATTGATCTCATGATCGCTCTGGGAGGAGGCTCAGTCGTCGACAGCACCAAGATCATGGCGGCCGGCGCAGAGATCGAGGGAGATATCTGGGAAGAAGAGATGGTCAGGCACCATATTCCGGAAAAGATGGGAAAGTTTGCGGTTATCCTGACGATCTCCGGTGCCGGCGCTGAGATGGATCATCTCGGGGCATGCACCAATGAGAAGACCCACGAGAAGAAAACATTTGTCGGTCCGTATGCCGATTTCGTGATCGAGGATCCGGCATACCTGATGACGATCCCGCTGCGTGTATTTACGCCGGGTGTGTACGATTCCCTGAGCCACTGCATGGAAACCTACTTCGGCCGAGGCACCAATGTGTGGGATGAGATCAACGAAGCGCTTATGCGGAATATTATCCGCAACGGCAGAGCACTGATGAACGATCCGGACAGTAAGGAGATCCGCTCAAATCTGATGTGGGATTCTTCCCTGATCCAGTCCTTCAGCTTCTATACCGGCGTTCCTGGCGACTTCCAGGCACACGGCATTGAAAATATGCTTGCGGCTTATACGCACGCGACACACGGTCTGCAGCTTGCCATCCTCCAGCCGGTCTATTACGACCATATCGTGGAGGACGATCCGGCGCTGTTTGCGCGCTTCGCAGTGAATGTCATGGGTGTTGATCCGGACGGAAAAACAGACATCGAAACAGCAAAAGAGGGAATTGCGGAACTGCGGGAATTTATCCGCTGTCTGAAACTGCCGGAGACGTTCTCAGAAGCCGGCATCGAAGTGACAGAGGAGACTGCTTCTGCTGTTGCGGAGACATGCAATGTTTCAACGACCAATGTCCGACAGCTTTCCAGAGAAGAGATTTGTGAGATCATCCTCTCCTGCAGATAAAAGGAGAAAACTGAAATGCTGTTCTATTTTACAGGTACCGGTAACAGTCTTTATGCCGCAAAACAGTTTGACAACGATCTGTACAGTATTCCCCAGGAACTGAAAAAAGAAAACAGACAGTATAAAGCTGACAGAATCGGAATCGTATGTCCGCTGTATGAGTTCGATGTTCCTGTGATCGTGAAGGACTTCATTCTGAGTTCCCGGTTCGAAACAGAGTATTTCTATATCGTAATGACTTACGGTATGCACGAGGGTGGATGTGCCGCGCGAAATGCGGAGTATTTCGAAACGAACGGCAGACATATCGACTATTTCAACACGATCAAGATGCTGGACAACGCTCTGCCGGTCTTCGATATGGAAGAACAGAGACGCATTGATCCGGAAAAGAACGTGGATGAGCATCTTGCTGTGATCCGGAAAGACCTGGAAGAAAGAAAAAAATACATTCAGCCTGCGGCACAGGAAGAGGTCGACTTCTATCTTGGCTACAAAGCCAATGCGATCGACTACAGCGCCTCCATTGAGAAACCGAGATACAGGGTGTCGGATAAATGTATCGGCTGCGGAATCTGCACACGCGTATGTCCGAAGGGATGTATCCGGGTATCCGAAGGCAGAGCAGTATATGATTATGCAGACTGCATCGGCTGTATGTCCTGTATCCATGCCTGCCCGCAGAAAGCGATCGGGTACGCTGTGCTGAAGGAAAAGAATCCGAATGCGCGTTACCGCAATCCGAATATACAGCTGGCAGAGATCATACGTTCCAATAGCCAGAACTGAGCTGATAAGACTTACAGCAGGTACGATCTGCTGTAAGTTTTTTTATCTGCGGCAATACATATGACAGAGGGGAATTCTTGCTATAATTCTATTAACAGAGAAAGGACATGATCATTTATGAGTTTTCCGAAAGGCTTTTTATGGGGCGGCGCTACAGCTGCCAACCAGGTGGAAGGCGCCTGGAATGAAGGAGGCAGAGGACCTGCCAAGACCGATGTGACAACAGGCGGTACAGTATCGGAACCGCGCTACATTACGTATCTGGACAAGGACGGCAAACCGGGAAAGATCAACCAGTTCGATCATCTTCCCGAGGGAGCGACCTACTATGTGAATCCGGATTATTACTATCCGAACCATAAGGCAGTAGACCAGTATCATCATTACAAAGAGGATATCGCTCTGTTTGCGGAGATGGGCTACAAAGTATACCGAATGTCCATTTCCTGGTCACGTCTGTTCCCGAAGGGAATTGAAAAGACGCCGAATGTTGAGGGCGTGGAGCACTACCGGGATGTGTTCAAAGAACTGCGGAAGTACAATATCGAACCGCTGGTCACCATCTGGCACTTCGATACACCGCTGTATCTGGAACAGGAACTGGGCGGATGGCAGAACCGTGAACTGATCGACCACTATGTCCGTTTTGCGACGACCTGCTTCACCGAGTACAAGGGACTAGTCCACTACTGGCTGACGTTCAATGAGATCAACAATGAGTGCGCGTTCATCGATATGGTCAATGAAATGCTGCATATGTCGAAGGAACAGGTGGATGCCCGCTACCGTGAGGCATACCAGCTTCTGCACTATCAGCTGGTCGCCAGCGCCAAAGCAGTACAGATCGGCCATGCGATCGATCCGACAAATATGATCGGATGTATGCTCTCCACTGCCTGCGCATATCCGATGACCTGTGATCCGGAAGATGTGCTCAAGACGGAACATGCATGGGAGAACGCGACGTATTACTGCGGCGATGTGCACGTCTTCGGCGGCTATTCCCCGTTTGCGAAGCGTCTGTGGAGAGAACACGGATGCGACCTGGACATCACCGATGAAGATATCGATACGCTGGCAAACGGCACAGTCGATATGTACACATTCTCGTACTATTCCTCCAACGTGACGACAACGCACGATGTCACCGAAAAAGCCGGCGGAAATATGTCCACCGGTGCGAAGAACCCGTATCTGCAGTACAGTGACTGGGGCTGGTCGCTGGATCCGACCGGACTGCAGTATTTCCTGGAAAAGATCTATGACCGCTACCGTATTCCGCTGATGATCGTTGAGAACGGACTGGGTGCGTATGACACCGTGGAAGCCGACGGATCGATCCATGACAATTACCGCATCGACTACTATCGTCCGCATATCCAGGCTATGAGCAGAGCGATCGACAACGGCGTTGATCTGATCGGCTACACGACATGGGGATGCATTGACGTTGTCTCCGCCGGTACCGGTGAGATGCGCAAGCGCTACGGCTTCATCTATGTCGATATGGACGATGAAGGCAAAGGCTCCATGGCACGTTCCAGAAAAGATTCCTTCTTCTGGTATAAAAAAGTCATCGCCTCCAACGGCGAAGACCTGGACTGAGTGATGGAAACAGACAGTAAAGATTTTGCCTTCGATATTCTTGCTGAACTGGAAAAGATCGAAGAATCAGACAAAGCGTATCTGCAGAAGAAGATCGCCGAAGCAGAACAAAATGGCAAAGAACCGTTCGATTTTGAGTATCTGAAGCGACATTATCACCGGCGGGGACTGCTTCGATCCGATTCGTGGGAGTATGCCGCACAGGATTTGAATGATCTGATCGATTCCTATCAGAAAGAATACTACATCAGTTTTCCGGAGATCCGTACAATGAAAGAGTTCGTCCGAAAACTGGAAGAAATGGATACGTTTGAGTGATCCAAAGAAAAAACGACGGGGTCAGAGTACTCCGTCGTTTTAATAAACAAACTTACAGTGTGCTGAGGACTTCCTCGATCTGTTCTTTTGTCGCAAGTCCGGAATGGAAGGCAGTCGCACCGCCGCAGGCAGTACCCAGTTTCAGCGCATAGGCATAATCACCGGTCTTCAGGTAACCGGCAAGGAAGCCTGCCACCATGGAATCGCCGGCGCCTACGGAATTGACCACGGTTCCTTTCGCAACGCCGATCCGGCTGACATTTCCTTCTTCATCCAGCAGAAGCGCACCGTCTTTCGCCATGGAAACAAGTACATTGCGCGCACCGCGTTCCTGCAGCTTTCTTGCGCAGTGTACGATCTCTTCTTCCGAAGCGAGAACCGTGTCGAACATTGCGCCAAGTTCAAGATTATTCGGTTTGATCAGGAACGGTCTGTACTTCAGAATCTTCAGAAGCAGATCTTTTTCAGCGTCCACGACCAGGCGTACGTCCGGGGACAGGCATTCGATGATCTTCTCATACGTATCGCTCTGCATGCATGAGGGAATACTGCCGGAAAGTACAAGCATATCGCCGGCTTTCAGTGCGCGAATCTTCTGTTTCAGCGCTTCGAAGTTTTCTTCTGTGATCAGAGGCCCGGTGCCGTTGATCTCCGTTTCCTCATCCGATTTCATTTTGACGTTGATCCGCGTCATGCCTTCTTCTGCCGTAATGAAGTCTGAAACGATCCCCATATTGTTCAGTCCGTCACTCAGCGCCCGGCCGGTGAATCCGGCAATAAAGCCGAGGGCAGTGCTTTCCAGACCAAGTTCCCGCAGGATGCAGGAGACGTTGATGCCTTTTCCGCCGAAGTATATATTCTCTGATTTATTGCGGTTGATCTGACCGGGACGGAAATGGTCGACCTGTATGACATAATCCAGAGCAGGATTCAGTGTAACGGTATAGATCATAGGTGTTACCTCTTTTCTGTCTCTACTATATACGAATTTGGCAGGATCATACAGGCAGAGAAAAAGCATCCGGCGATCCGGATGCTTGGTACAGGTTATTCTGTGGTGATCTGGAAGTCTTCTGTCTCGAAGTTGAGCTTCAGCTGAGCTTTTCCGCAGGCATTCTTCCAGGTGATGGTCATTTCCGGACCGTTCAGCTCAGAGGAGATCTCTGCATCTTCGGAGAAGATAGCGCAGGTGTTGCGGAAACGCAGCATTTCCAGCTGTTTCTGAACGACCGGCTTCTGCAGGCACTCTTCGATCTGTTCCATGGTCAGATTTGTACGGTTGATCTCCTTGTGTCCGCCTTCACCGGCCCTGCGCATGCCTTCGTAGTCGTTCTTTCCGGCAAACAGGTCAAGATACCAGATCTGCGGTTTGCCCGGCATGAACAGCTGCAGGGCACGCGCCATTAACATTCTCTGGTCGCTCTCTCCCAGAGCGCTGTAATATGTCGCGTTGACCTGGTAGTAGACGTTCTTGGCACCGTGCAGGTCTTTGACATAGCCGCCTCTTGCGACGGTGACATCGATCAGATTGCGGATGCTTTCTTCCGGCAGTAATCCCTTCAGATCGAGAAGCGGAATGCCGTCGTGGCAGCCAAGCATGTTCACGGTGGAGATCTTCTTTTCGATGACCTCATCCATCCACTGTTTCAGGATCGTTCCGTTCTTCCGCTCGAATGCGTCGATGATCAGTCCCGGCAGGAAGAAGTCATATACCATGTATCCCTTGTCTGCCAGTGTCTGGTAGATCTTTTCTTCATAAGAAGCGTGGATCTCCGGCAGAAGCGTCAGATCATACTGCTTTGCAATATCGTGGATCTGTTCCAGCAGATCCCATGTGCCCGGGTCATTCAGGAAGTTGCGCTCACCCGGTTCCTTCGGCGCATAGGCAAATGCGTCCAGGCGCACGATGGAAGCACCGTAGCCCGCCAGTTTTGCCAGTGTATCCCGGTAGTAGTCCCATACAAGCGGCGACTTGATATTCAGGTCCATCTGTCCGAGATAGGTACGTTTGCTCTGGATGTAGTCGATGAGCATATCTTTGTACTTATCCCATCTGCCGAATGAGATCGTTTTGATATTCTTATCGGAATTGTTGAAGATCTCGGCGATCTCGGAAGCTGCGGTGTACTGCAGACCCAGGTCATGCACCAGCGCATAGGCATCCAGATCCGGATAATTGACTGCCTGATAGAACGTATTCCAGTAGGGGACTTCGCGTCCGTCCGGGAAGCGCACCATGAGGATCGGCAGACCTGCCTTACGGAAGAACATCTTGCTGAGGTATTCTTCCTTCGGCTGGATATATCCGTTTTCCGTCATTTCGCCGCAGCCTTCCCAGAACCGGTTCCAGTCAATGAAGAAGTCGCGGTACTTTGATGCGTCGCCGTTCTTCAGGATGTCCTGGAACTGCGGGGAAAGCACAGAGATATGATTGAGGACAAAGTCCATCAACAGGCTGATATGCAGTTTGCGCAGTTCTTCGATGTCTTCCGCGGATGCCAGCGCTTCGTTCAGATCGTAGTTGATCAGGGAGAAGCCGCGGTCAAGGTCGCAGTTGAATACACTCGGAAGAATGTAGAAACAGTCAAATGTATCTTTGAAGTCTTCTTTTTTCAGGACAGCTACGATATCGGAAAGCTGTCCGCCCATGCTGTCGCAGTACGCATTCAGCAGCGGTCCGTTTTTTGTTTTTGCAGTTTCCATATTACGGTCTCAGAACCTCTCCTTCTTTGGACAGAATGATATCGGCATTTTCCATTCTGCGGTCAAGCTTCTCCTGTTCGATCTCCAGTACCATCGTTACGAATGCGGAGTCGGCTTTGCCGTCTCTTGCCCGGAACAGGCGGTATGCTTTTGTTTCTTCCGGTGTGGAACGCAGGCAGATGGAGATATCCACGCCTTTGACCTGGTCGGAGCCGCTGTGTGTCCATTCCAGCAGAAGAACGTCGGTATCGCTGAAGTCGATCTGATCGTACCATCTGGCGTCTTCGGTTCTTCCCATGCGCTTCATCCAGATCTTTTCATCGCCGCGCTTGAAGGCTGCGAGTACTTCGTTGATCTGGTCATAGTCCTGTTCCTTCGCTTCGCCGAGGTAGCCCTTGAGTCCTTCTCTGCCATAGCGCTGGTAGATGCTGAGCCACGGATACGCTTCGGCTTCCTTCGGATCGGAGTCTGTTTCTTTCTTCCAGAGATCCGACAGTACTTCCTGTACGTCTTTGCTGTAGGCATTTTCTCTGACGAGACCTTTCAGGCCTTCGGAACGGAAGATGGATACACGCTCAGCGTCGTTGTATTCCGGGATACGGCGCGGATAGTTGTCGCCGGACAGCGCGTAGGCGCGGATGCCGGCACTGTTCAGATAGTAGGTCAGAAGGGATGTCGTTACACTCTTACCGGAGCCGGAGCCGCCGAAGATGGAAATAACGTATTTCTCATCCCCTTTGTTTTTCATTGCGTTGATGAGCAGACGGAACAGCGTCTGTGCGTGCGGGATCAGCGCATCGGAAATGATGACTTTGTCTCCCGGCATATCACCGTGAGGCATATCCTCGACCGGTGCGGGGAACTGCCATGAATCAAGACCATTCAGAATAGTTTCCAGTCTTTCCTGAAGCATAAATTATGTCCTCCAAATACTTATTCTTCTTCTATTCTACCAGTCCTGTACGTGCATTTGCACCTTTTTCCGCCACAAAATCCGGTGGACGCAGGAAACTGTGCATCTTCTGCAGGGAGAAACACCGGGAATGGCGTATAATAATTGCAGTATGACAGAAATGACAGGAAAACACAGATATAAGAAGGGCGGTCTTCTGGCTCTGGCACTATGCGCGTTACTGATGCTGAGCGGCTGTATACGGCTGCGGATCACAGCGGACGTTACGGAAAAAGGGGAAGTCACAGGAGATATGCATCTGCTGGTCCATCCGGCTGCGCTCAAAATGGCAGGAATGGATATCGATGAGGCAGTCCGCCAGCTGGAGGAGGATTACCGCGAACAGTATCCCGAAGCAGTGATTGAACGGATCTCGAAAACGGAAGACGGTACAGTCATGGAAGGCGTTGCCATCCATACGATCCGCCGGGAAGATATTCATGCGGAAGTGACAGAGACCGGTATGACCGTGGAATTCCCGATCCGCAGTATTCTGGATGAAGTGCAGAGGTCGGCCAATGTCAGTATCTCCACATTAAAGCAGTACGGCTCAAAAGCAGTACTGATCATCAATATGCCGTCGCCTCCGCAGACCAATGTAGGCACGGTATCCGGAAATACCGTCACGATCGATCTGCTGAATATCCCGGACGATATTAACGACGCGGTGATCACGTGCGGCACCGTATCTCCGCAGCCTCCGGAAGAACGCGTTTCCCTGGTCCGGCGCGTTATTATCGCCGTGCAGACACTGGCACTGGTGATGATGATCCTGCGGCTGGCAGTAAAGAAAGAGTAGACAGAACCGGTTCTAAGAAGCCGGTTTTCTCTCGAAAAGAATTTAGCACTCTACTATTGACAGTGCTAAAACGTGGTGCTATAACATGGTTGCAAAGGAAAAGAGAAGATCCTGAAAAGAATCCAAACGCTCCATTCCCTTGCTCTGAAACATAGTTTATTTCGATGAACAATGAATGAAGAGTAGGAGGTGAATGACTATGTTGTTTCCAAAAGTATTTACAGAGAATTTATTCGATGACTGGATGGATGATTTTGTTTTCCCGAGAGACTTCGGCAATATTGACAGAAAGCTCTACGGCAAGCGTGCCGGAAGAGAGATGTTGACGGATGTCAAGGAACATGAAGATCACTACGAAGTAGAGATCGACCTGCCTGGCTTCAAGAAGGACCAGATCACAGTGGAACTGCATGAAGGCAGCCTGACAGTGACAGCTGCGAAAGGGCTGGACAACGATGAAAAAGATGAGAAGGGCACATATGTGCGCCAGGAGCGCTACGCCGGTGTCATGCAGAGAAGCTTCTATGTCGGTGATCAGATCACAGAAGAAGACATTAAGGCAAAGTTTGAGGACGGTGTCCTGAAACTGACTGTTCCAAAGAAGGAACCTGTAAAACAGATTCCGGAAAAACACACGATCATGATCGAAGGCTGAATGCCTGACTCAGAATTGTGAAGTGACAAGAGACCCCGCAGCCGATGCGGGGTCTTTCCTGAAAGGAAGTGAACGTATGAGAAGAAATACATTGTTTATACTGCCGGGCATGTTTACGCTGCTTGGCATATGCCTGCTGTGTTCCGGATTAACGCTTCTGCCGTATATCCTGGCCGCAGGATGGATCATCAGCGGAATGCGTCAGATCGCATGGGATGAGGAAGGCATGGGAAGAGGTCTTCTGAAGATCGTATTCGGACTGCTTCTGCTGGCATCTCCGTTTGTGCGCATGTCGCTCGGCATCACGGCGGCGGTATTCGCTGCGTGGTTCCTGCCGGTGATCGTAATTGCAGGTGTGTTTCTTCCGTTCCTCCTGCTTCTGTAAGACAGGGCGCTGCTGTATGCGGCGCTTTTTCTTTGCCTGCAGTATAGACAGTGAATTGCTCAGATTTCCTATATCATATAGAGAAAAGCGGCAGGATATAGTAAAATAGTGCGGTATTTGAAAAGGAGATCAAACAGTTATGGGAGACAGATTTGATGGAAAATATCTGAAAGATGTAGATTCAATGCACTTTATCATGCCGTTCATGTATCCGAACCGGTGTGACAACGAAGCATTCTTCAGTTTTAAGATCGATCTGACAGAAGTTAACAAATATATTGAAAAGAGAAACGCTGAGAACCCGGAGTATAAGTACAACCTGTTCCAGTGCATCATCGCAGCTGCGCTGAAGACGATCACGCTGCGTTCCAAGCTTTCCATCTTCATTCACAACCGGAAGATGTACAAGCGCAACGAAGTCAGTGCGGCATTCACGGTAAAGCAGGAATTCACGGATGACGGCGGCGAAGTGCTTGCGTTCATTCACAGCAAACCGGACTGGACGATCGATGATCTGCACAACGAGATCCACCGCCAGCTGCTCAAGCTGAAGAACAAGAGCTATGTGGATGAATCCACCGGCATCATTGACAAGTTCAATGCGCTGCCGAAGTTCATTTCCCGTCCGATCATCGGCGGTATCTGCCGTCTGGAGAAGAAGGGACTGATCCTTCCGGCACTGGTCGAGACCGATCCGTACCATTCCACAGTCAACTTTGCCAACCTCGGCTCCATCGGTCTGCCGAGCGGCTACCACCACCTGACGAACTGGGGAACGACTTCCATGTTCATCGTCATCGGTGAAAAAGGCAGAATGCCGTTCTATGAGAACGATGAGACTGTGTTCAAAGAAGGCGTGGAACTGAATATCACAATGGACGAACGGATCGCAGATGGCTATTATTTCTCGAAGTCCATGAAGATGATGCAGTACTTCCTGCAGCACCCGGAACTTCTGGAACATCCGTTCAACGAAAAAATGAGCGACGAAGTATTCAAGAGCCTGTAAATCATCCGCATCGGCAAACAGCCGGTGCTTTTTTGTACGCACAACTTCACCGCAATATGTTACGATGCATAAAAAGGAGCGCATAATCATGGAAAAACAATTCCCGCATCTCTGTACACCTCTTACGGTCGGAAGAACAACATTCCGCAACCGTATCTTTTCCGCACCGATGGGCGGCACCGATATCGCCAATGACGGCTGTATCGGAGATAAATCCAAATCCTTCTATGAGCTGCGTGCCAAAGGCGGCGCTGCAGCGGTAACGGTTTCGGAATGCATGGTGCATCCGGCAACGGACGGTTCCCATGCGTACCACCTGGATGAGAGCATCCTGAATTCCCTTGCCCAGGCAACCTATTGCGCTGATGCGATCCGCCGTCACGGTGCGATCCCGTCGCTGGAGCTTTCTCACTCCGGCATGTTTGCCGGAACGTATATGACGGATAAGAGCAAGCAGAAATCCCTGCACCAGTGGAGTGCAAGCGACGGAGTGCGTGCGGACGGCGTCGAGGTGCGTGCGCTGACAAAAGAAATGATCAAAGAGATCGTGGCATCGTACGGTCATGTGGCAGGGCTTGCCAAACGCGCAGGATTTGAGATGTTAATGATCCACGGCGGACACGGCTGGCTGATCAACCAGTTCCTGTCACCGATGTTCAACCACCGTACAGACGAATACGGCGGATCTCTGGAGAACCGCTGCCGTCTTGCCGTGGAAGTGCTGAAGAGCGTCCGGGAAGCGGTCGGCCCGTTCTTCCCGATCGAATTCCGCATGTCCGGCGATGAGTTCGTGGAAGAAGGATATCACCTGGATGAAGGCGTGCGGATCGCACAGATGATCGAACCGTACTGCGATATCATTCATGTATCTGCCGGAACATATCAGAAGACCTTTGGTATTACGCATCCGTCCATGTTTACCGATCACGGACGCAATGTATATCTCGCTGCCGAGATCCGCAAACATGTATCCAAACCGGTCGCGACGATCGGCGGTCTGAATGATCCGGCACAGCTGGAAGAGATCATTTCTTCCGGCAAGGCGGATATCGTCTATATGGGACGGGCACTGTTGGCGGATCCGTTCCTTCCGCGCAAAGTGGAAGAGAACCGGCCGGAAGATATCGTTAAATGTCTGCGCTGTTTCACATGCATGGCAGAACGTGCATCTACGTCGACACGCCGCTGTACGGTCAATCCGCTGATCGGCAGAGAGTTTGAAGGGGACGAAGTTACACCGGCACCGGTGAAGAAGAAAGTTATGGTGGCAGGCGGCGGTCCGGGCGGACTGTTTGCGGCATATACTGCCGCAAGACGCGGTCATGCCGTCACTCTGTATGAAAAAGAACAGGAGACCGGCGGTATTCTGAAATCCGAACAGGCACTCCCGTTCAAGCATGAGATGTATGAACTGTCACTGACATACCGCAGATTCTGCGATCAGGCAGGCGTACGCATCGTGACCGGCACGGAAGTAACGAAGGAACTGTGCGAACAGGAAAAACCGGATGCGCTGATCATCGCGGTCGGTTCAAAGCCGATCGTACCGCCGCTTCCCGGCATTGAACGCTGCGTCATCGTGAATAATTACTACAAAGAAGCAGACAAAGTTACAGAGGATGTTGTCGTACTCGGCGGCGGACTGGCCGGCTGCGAATGCGCGATCCACCTCGGCATGGAAGGAAAGCATGTACATCTTGTGGAAATGCGCGATATGCTGGCACCGGATGCCAATGTTCGCCACCGTCCGCTGCTCCTAAAAGAAATCGACAGGTATGTTACGGTACACACCGGTCTTAAAGGACTGCGCATCACTGAGGAAGGCGTATACTGCGAAGACAAAGAAGGAAAAGAAGTGCTTGTGCCGGGAACGAGCGTAATCTGTGCTCTCGGCCAGCGTTCTAATGATTTCTCTGCTCTCTATGCCGGCGCACCGTTTGTACGCGTGATCGGCGATGCAGCAAAAGTATCCACCATTACCAATGCCGTATACCAGGGCTACCACGCAGCGCTGGACATCTGAGTATAAAAAAAGAATGAGCACGGATCATACCGTGCTCATTCTGCTGTATCTATCATGGTGCGGATCTGTCCGGCAAGTTTTTCGGCCGCGATATCGGTCAGATGAATACCGTCTGCCGCAAGGTCTTCCGGCTTTGCGTCAATTGTGATCTCATGGTATTCCGGGAATACTTCAGCTACACAGTTTCGCAGATCCGTGTTGTCAGAAGCCAGAAGGACATTCCGCAGATGGATATCCCTGTTCTGAAGGTCTTCCAGATAACTGCGGACGGTTTCCGGACTCAGGTCGTCACCGGCAAGATAACAGATCTCTCCGGCGTCCCGCAGGTATTTTGCAGTCTGTACAAGGCGGTCGTCCCCGATCAGCAGGGTGCCCGCTTTTTCTTCGGGACGGAGTGCAAACAGACGCTCAGTGACCGCATCTCTGATCAGCTGCACATACGCAGCAGAGCCTTCTTCTGTCAGATGGATGCCGTCCCATACAAAGTATTCCGGATGATCATCAGACGCTTTATCCCAGTCGATGACTGTCACATTGTCATAGGTCTCTGCCAGAGAAAGTATCGTATCCGTATTGTTGAACTGCCAGTTATTAGTTGTGGTCAGCCAGAAGACCTGGCGGTCACCGCACAGTTCCACTGCCTGCTGCGCCGCCTGCAGAGGAAGCGGGTTGTTTGTACCGATCGCGATCACGACCGGATCGCCGAGTATCCCCGCATAGGAACGGCTGGACAGGATGTCGAGAAGCGGATAGTGGGAACGGCTGACTTCCGCGTCAAAGTAACCGTTCGGGAAAGTGCTCTGCAGCAGAGGCACGGCATCGAGCATGACGGAATCACCGACGGCATTTACCGGAAGCTGCGTGGTGCGGACGACCTGTTCATGGTATGCCGGATCTTTCTGCTGTTCTGCTTTCTTCTCGAGGGCGGATAAACTTGTCTCATTTATTTCGGATACAAGGGCACGGTCTTCCTGAAGTTCTGCTGCCAGTTTTTCCAGAGCAGCTTTGTGCGCCTGTTCCTTCTTATATATTTCATTCTCATGCCACACGACAGCGCCGGTTATTACCAACAGGATGATCACCAGGGCAATGAGAAACTTTGTTTCTTTCTGTTTCATGGATTCCTCCGAAATCCATTATACCGAAAAAAAGGCCGGTAATCACCGGCCAGTAAGAATCATCAGAGATGCAGAAGGAAGGTCGCGAAGCGGAAATAGATGATCAGCGAAATGGCGTCAACGATCGTTGTGATGAACGGAGAAGCCATGACTGCCGGGTCGAAGCCGATGCGCTTGGCGATCAGCGGCAGGGAACAGCCGACCAGCTTTGCGGCAAATACGGTAAAGATCAGTGTCAGGCAGATCACCAGAGCTACCTGTACTGTGATCGGATTGTGGAAGATCATCTTATCCACAAGCATAAGCTTGGCAAAGTTCGCTGCGGCAAGGATGGCACCGATGCATACGGCGACACGGATCTCTTTCCAGATAACTTTGAAGATATCCTTGATGGAGATCTCATCCAGAGAGATACCACGGATGATCGTTACACTTGCCTGGGAACCGGCATTACCGCCGGTGTCCATTAACATCGGGATGTATGCTGTGAGGATCGTTACGGCAGACAGAGCATCTTCGAAGGAAGAGATGATCTGTCCGGTAAACGTTGCGGACACCATCAGTAAGAGAAGCCACGGCACACGGGATTTGACCGTCTCGAGAATACCTGTTTTGAGATACGGTTTGTAGGACGGCGAGATAGCTGCCATACGTTCGATATCTTCGGTCGTCTCTTCGGTCAGGACGTCGATGGCGTCGTCGATGGTAACGATACCGACCAGACGGTTTTCCTTGTCCACGACCGGCATGGCGAGGAAGTCGTACTTCTCAAACTTACGGGCAGTTTCTTCCTGGTCGTCCAGTGTCTGAGCAGAGACGACATTGCGGTCCATGATCTCACCCATGGTCGCGTCTTCGTCGGCTAAGAGCAGCGTGCGGATGGAAGCGTAGCCAAGCAGGTGGCGGTCTTTGTCAATGACATACATGACGGAGATGGTTTCCATATCCTGACCGACACGGCGGATGCGCTTCAATGCATCTTCCACGGTCATATTCCGCTTCATGTCAATGAACTCGGTGGTCATGATCGATCCGGTGGAATCATCCGGATACTGCAGGATCTCATTGATGCTCTGGCGCACTTCCGGATCGGAAGCGGACAGGATGCGGGTGACTACATTGGCAGGCATTTCCTCGACGATGTCAACGGCGTCATCCAGATACAGTTCATCAATGACTTCTTTCAGCTCGGTCTTCGAGAAACCCGTGATCAGATTCTCCTGGGAATCCGGATCCAGTTCGACAAATACTTCCGCTGCAAGTTCCTTGGGAAGCAGCCGGAACATGACAGGCATCGTATCTTCCGGCATTTCTTCCATGATGTAGGCGATATCCATCGGCTGCAGATCCCGGATACTGTCACGAACTTTTATATACTGTTTCTTTTCAAGTCCTTCTACGCACATATCGATCAGCTGGTCGATTGTCATCTGTTCATAATCCATGTCACATACCTCCTTTTCCCTGAGAAAACAAAATGCCGGACTTCTCAGAATCCCGGCATGGTATGGCAATACGTCTGTCCGTCACAAGCTTTAGCTTCACAGGGCGGTGAAAATGCGTTGGATGATACCTTGTTTTCGATATCATCTGTTCGACCAGCGCATGATGTCTCCATCACTTTGCGGCAGCATCCCATATCCCTGTGGTAGCCTTACCTACCGTACAACTCTGCTAAACTAAGTTTATTTTTTTTCTTGTATGCGGTCAATGCTTTCGTACGCATTCCGCGCTGTTTTCGCAAAGAAAAATACCGCAGAGGACTGCGGCATGACCGATTATTTACTGCGTGTATTCTGAAGGTACACCGCCAGCATATCGTTAAACATCATAAAGGCAAATGTGTCGGAAAAGACAATGTGATTGCCGTCTGCCAGCGAGACGGAGGGAAGAACGATCGTATGATCGAAATTATGCCGGAGCGGGTGCTTGGAATTCGTCGTCAGAAGGATCAGATACGGTCTCTCATCGCCGCACTTGCGAAGTTCTTTCATCAGGTTCTGATGGGAAGTGCCGGTGATCGCGGAATATACGATATAGACGTCCCGGGGATCGTGGTTGACCGGCTGTACGTCGTTCTGTGTGAAGGATACGACGACGTCCTTTTCAAAACGCAGCGTCATGTCCAGCAGTTCTGCGGGCACACGGGAAAGGTTCGTGCCGAAGATGCATACCTGCCTGCTGTTCCGGATCCGGGCGGTAAGAGATGCCAGGTCTTCCTCGGTGACAGTTTCTTCGACTTCCTTCAGCAGCCGGCCGTAGACAGCCGCGTTGGAAGTGCTCTGCGGCTTTGCCTTGCGGTCTTTCAGTTCCTGGCTGAACTGGTACTGGAATTCCAGATAGCCGCCAAAGCCCAGTTTCTGGGCAAAGCGGGACAGAGCAGGCTTTGAAACATCTGCGTTTTCAGAGATCTCGGAAATGCTCAGATAAGCGAACTGCTCAGGAAACTTCTTAATATGTTCGTAGATCCGTCGGTCGGTTTTGGAGAAAGAGGAAACTTTTGTGTCCATTAATTCGAAGATATTCATACAGGTGGATCCTTTCCTATGAGTATTATACACAATTCAAAAACGAAATGTGTTTCAAAAACGCTAAATTAATATTGACACATATTTTGAAACAGGCTATAGTATGGGCGTGAGGTGAAAGCGCTCTCGCGAAAGCTGCCCGATCAGCAGCGGGAAAGGGAAAACAAAGGAGTCTAAACATGGATAAGTTTATGGAGAAGCTGGTTGGAATCTCTTCCAAACTGGCACAGAACAACGTATTAAATATCATTCAGTCCGCATTCATGCTGATGATGCCGGTCTCCATGATCGGCGGTTTCGCAGCACTGTTCAACGGTATCAGCGTTGAAGCGTATCAGGCATTCATCACATCCGCGGGAATCAAAACGGTTCTCAGCGTGATCTACCAGTGGACGATCGGAATGATCGCGATCTATCTGTCATTCCTGATCGCATACCGTCACGCACAGACATACAGATATGCAAAATCCGATATCGCTGTCGGCATCACATCTCTGGTCAGCTTCCTGATCGTTACGCCGTTCATTACACCAGAAGAACCGTTCGCTCCGACGATGCTGCCGAGCTCCTGGCTGGGTGCCAGCGGTATGTTCAGCGCTATCATCATTGCGTTCGTTGTCGGCAATATCTTCAAACTCTGCAATAAGTACAATATTGCCATCAAACTTCCGGAACAGGTTCCGCCGATGATCTCCGCGCAGTTCACTGCAATTATTCCGGCAGCCCTCTCCATGATCCTGTTCGGAATCGTAAGCGTACTGTTCGCTAAGACATCCTTCGGATGCTTCCACCAGATGATCTACTCCATTATTTCCAAGCCGCTGAATGCAGTCGGTTCCAACGTCTTCGGTCTCTGGATCCTGCAGGTCGTCCTGTATGGTCTCTGGTTCTGCGGCATCCACGGCGGTATGACAGTCGGACCGATCATCATGATGCTCTTCATGCAGCTTCAGATGGAAAACATGACAGCTTACCAGACAGGTGCTCCGCTGCCGAATATGCTTGCCGGCGACGCACTGACATTCGGTACAGGTTCCATTCCGCTGATCATCGCGGCACTGATCGTATGCAAGTCCGAATCCTGCAAATCGATCTCCCGCTTCGGTTTCATCCCGGCATTCTTCGGTGTCGATGAGCCGGTCTACTTCGGTATGCCGATGATCATGAACCCGATCTTCTTCATTCCGTGGGTCATCGGTGCTCCGACGATCTCCGTATTCGGAACACATCTGCTCAAAATGATCGGACTGCTGGGCTACTCCAACTGCACCGGCGGACAGAACGCCGCAAACCTGCCGTTCTTCGTAGGCAATATGATGAACTACGGTGTTGCCGGTCTGATCTGGGGCTGTGTATTCTTCGCCCTCATCGTTCTGATGTACATCCCGTTCGTCAAGGCATATGACAACCAGATGTTCAAACAGGAACAGCAGAACGCAGCTGAATAATCGTGTAAACTGGAGGAGGAAGGGGGACGCCTTCCTCCGTTTTTCATAAAAAGAACAGGAGATAAAATATGAAATTATTGGTTCAGAGTGATGACTACGGAATTACCAGAGCAGTTTCCCTTGGGTGTATTCATGGGATTAAAAACGGTATCGTTCGCAATACCGGCATGTTTGCCAATATGCCGTGGATCGAAGAGTGTGTGGAATGGATCCGCCCGTATCTGGATGAGATCGCGTTCGGTATCGATCTGAATGCGTCCACAGGACCGTCGATCCTCGGACATGAGAAGCTGCCGACACTGACGCACGAAGACGGCATGTTCCTGGGATCGAAAGAGAACCGCGCCTTGGACACCGATGAGAATGACCACGATCACCTGGCAGCGCACAGAGATGAGCTGTATGCTGAATTCAAGGCACAGATCGAACGGTATATCGAGCTGGTCGGCCATAAGCCGGACTACATCCACAACCATGCGTATGGTACAAAGACAACAGACGAAGTCACGCGTACACTGGCAAAGGAATACGGTATTCTGTGCTCCGTTGCGTTCATGGACCGTCCGGAAGTCAAGGAAGCCGGCATGGGCTGGTATGTATGGGGCGGACCGGAAGCGCAGCTGAACGAAGACCCGGTCACCTATATTACCGAAGACAAGGGTGGTATTCTGGACCAGGAATACGGCTATATCGTTTCCCACTGCGGTTATGCGGATGCGGAACTGTTCAAACTGACAAGCTTCACACTGTGCCGTCCGATGGATCTCGCCTGCATGACAAGTGATGCAGTGAAAAACTGGGTCAGAGACAATGATATTGAACTGGCATCGTTCAAAGACCTGCCGCAGGAGTGGATTGGATGACATACCGTTTCCCGAATCACTTCATGTGGGGCGCTTCCACAAGCGCGTTCCAGATCGAAGGCGCGTACAATGAAGACGGCAAGGGACTTGCCACAACGGATGTACGCCATGTACCGGAAGGTATCGCTGATACGAAAGTAGCGTGCGATCACTACCACCACTGGCGGGAAGACGTCGATCTGATGGCGGAACTCGGCCTGAAAACATACCGCATGGGTTTCTCCTGGAGCCGCATCATGCCGGATGAAACACTGGTTCCGAACGAAAAGGGACTGGCGTTCTATGACCAGCTGATCGATACTCTGCTGGAAAAGGGAATCGAACCGCTGGTGACGCTGTATCACTTTGAATGTCCGCAGGCACTTGTCGAGGCATTCGGCGGCTGGAAGAGCCGTAAGATGATCGATGCCTATGCGGCATACGCGGAAGTCTGCTTCCGGCATTTCAAAGGCAGAGTTACTAAGTGGGTCACGGTGAACGAACAGTTTATCGCGACGGCGGCACCTGGTCTCGCCATGGAGTATATGGAAGATCCGTATGAACGATCTAAGTGGATCTACCAGATCAGCTACCATGTATCGCTGGCGGAACATAAGGCATTTGCGCTGCTGCGGGAGATCGATTCGGACGCACTGATTGGACCGGTATGCTCGATCCAGGTCGTTTATCCGCTCACCAGTGATCCGAAGGATATCCTGGCTGCCCAGGAAGCGGAAGAAATGGAAGAATTCTATATGCTCGACATGAGCGTATATGGTGAATATTCTCCGGCTGCGCATACATGGCTGACGAAACGGAATCTACTGCCGGCCACAGCACCGGAAGATGCAGAGATCCTGCATGGTTCAAAACCGGACTTCATCGGGATCAACTACTATTTCAGCCAGTGCGCGAAGTACGAAGAAAAGCCGTTTGACTTCAAAACGTCATTCTTCTGGGCATCGGATGACTGCAGGATCGTACAGAATCCGTATATGAAGCCGACCGAGTGGATGGAACTCGGCACAGATCCGGTCGGTCTGTACAACGGCATGCGCAAGATCTATGACCGCTATCGTCTGCCGATGATCGTCACCGAGAACGGACTGGCGGTCAGTGAAAAGCTGGGCCAAGACGGAAAGATCCACGATGACTACCGCATTGCCTACCTTTCCGAACACATTGCGCAGGTAAAGCGTCTCTGCGAAGAAGACTATCCGGTCTTCGGCTACTGTCCGTGGAGTTTCATGGACGTGCTGTCATCCCATCAGGGATTTGCCAAGCGCTACGGGCTGGTATTCATTGACCGTACCGATACAGACGTGAAGGAATGCCGCAGATATAAGAAAGACAGTTTTGACTGGTACCGGGAAGTGATCCGGACCAATGGGGAAACACTGTAGGAGAACAGATATGGAAGAAAAATTCCTGCTCGGGGCAGCCAGCGCCGGCCATCAGGTAGAAGGATACAACACAAACAGTGACATCTGGGCACAGGAACAGATGAAGCATGGAGGCTATCCGGTGAAGTCCGGCATTGCCTGCGATCATTACCGGAGATGGAAAGAAGATATCGATCTGCTGAAAGGCGCGGGACTGAACGCGTACCGCTTCTCTCTGGAATGGGCGCGTATTGAACCAGAAGAAGGCGTATTCGACAAAGAGGCAACAGAGCACTACCGCGAAGTCCTGCAGTACTGCCGGGACAATGGTATTGAACCGGTCCTGACGCTGGTGCATTTCAGCTGCCCGGTATGGCTGATCAAAAAAGGCGGTTGGGAAGCGGATACGACGGTGGAATACTTCCGCCGCTATGCGGAATATGTCTGCACACAGTACAAAGACCTGCTTCATTACATCTGCACGCTGAATGAAGCAAATATGGGCTATCTGATCAACCTGTATATGGCAATGGCAAAGCAGCAGGCAGGCGGCGCCCTGCAGATCGGCATGGATATTGAAGCCATGGCCAGGGAAGAAGAGGAGCGGAAGGCAGAAAATATCCAGGTGTTCGGCTGTGAAGAACCGGCTGTCTTTGTATCGCCGCGCACAGACCATGGCAACCAGGTGATCATGAACGCGCATATCGCCGCTGTGAAGATGATCCATGAGATCATTCCGGATGCGAAAGCCGGCATTACCCTGAGTGTACGCGACATTCAGTGGGCAGACGGCTGTGAGGAAAAAGCACGGAAGGCATGGGAAGCGGAATTCCTGCAGTTCATGCCGGCAGTACAGGCCGGTGACTTCGTCGGGATCCAGAATTACACACGCTGTGTGATCGGAGAAAACGGAGAACTTCCGCCGGAAGAAGGCAGGGAAGTGACCGAGATGGGATATGAATACTATCCGGAAGGTCTGGAACATGTACTCCGTACGGTTCATAAAGACTATAAGGGCGATATCCTGATCACGGAGAACGGGATCGGAACGCTGGATGACAGCCGGCGTGTGGAATTCATACGGACAGCAGTGGACGGTGTACGCAGCTGCCGCAGAGACGGCATCCCGGTCATCGGTTACTGTTACTGGACTCTGATGGACAACTATGAGTGGCAGTCCGCCTATTCCATGCACTTCGGACTGATCGGCGTGGATCGTGAGACAATGGAACGGCATCCGCGGGAAAGCCTGTATTTCCTGGGAAAACAGCAGATCCGCTGAGAGGATAAGAACCGGAACAGGCATCCGAAATCGATATAGAAGGAAGATTCCCGGGACAGAGGTCATTTGGCCTCTGTTTTTTCATTGCCGGGAGTCTGTATAATAAATACAGAGCTTGTATGGAATCTGATAATAGATGGCAGGAGGCAGTATGAGTACATATCTGCAGGAATACCAGAGAAAACTGCGTACACCGGAAGAAGCCGTTAAAATTGTAAAAAGCGGGGACTGGGTGGACTACAGCACGAATGTATGCTTCCCGGTCCTGCTGGACGCAGCGCTGGCGAAGCGGCGGGATGAACTGCTGGACGTCAAGATCCGCGGGAATCTTTCCTTCGGACCGGTGATGGCAGCGGAGTGCGATCCGTCACGTACGCATTTCTATTACAACAGCTGGCACTGTTCCGCGTATGAGCGGAAACTGTGCGACCGCGGGCTGTGCAATTATATTCCGATGATCTTCCGTAACGTCGTGGCGTATTACCGGCATTTCCTGACGGTGAATGTGGCGATGATGTGCGTGACGCCGATGGATAAGCACGGGTATTTCAATCTGTCCTGCGCTTCCGGCATTGCCAAGGGGATCCTGGATAAGGCAGATATCGTGATCCTGGAAGTAAATGAGCGGCTGCCGAAGATCTACGGGGGATTTGACGAAAGCATACATATCTCCGAAGTCGATTATGTGGTGGAAGGGGAACACGGACCTCTGCCGGAATTCCCGATCCCGAAGCCGTCTCCGCAGGACATTAAGATCGCGGAGAACGTCCTGCCGTTTATCGTGGACGGAGCGACGATCCAGCTTGGCATCGGCAGTCTGCCCAATGTGGTGGGAAAGATGCTGGCACAGTCGGATCTGAAAGACCTCGGCATGCATACGGAGCTGTGCGGAGATGCCTACTATGAGCTGTTCAAGGCAGGCAAGCTGACCAACCGGAGGAAGACGTATCAGCCCGGGAAAGGCGTGACCGGCATGGTGTTCGGATCCCAGCCGCTGTATGACTGGGTGGATGAGAATCCCGGCGTTATTGTGGAACCGCTGGAATTCGTCAATGCGGCGGAAGTGATCGCCCTGCAGGAGAACATGGTCGCCATCAATAACTGCATAGCCGTGGATCTGTACGGGCAGACCAGCGCGGAAAGCGCAGGCTTCCGGCATATCAGCGGCACCGGCGGACAGCTGGATTATCTGACCGGGGCAGCCATGAGCAAGGGCGGCAAGGCCTTCGCGTGTATGACTTCCACGTTTACTGATAAAGAAGGAAAAGTGCATTCACGCATCGTTCCCAACTTTGACGGGGATATCGTTACGATCCCGCGCAGTCAGGCCCATTTCATCGTCACGGAATACGGAGCGGTGAACCTGGCTGGACGCTCGACGTGGGAAAGAGCGGAAATGCTTATTTCCATTGCTCACCCGGACTTCCGGGAAGAGCTGATCCGGGCGGCGGAGAAACAGAGAATATGGCGGGATCCTGCCGTATACGGACATAAGAACTGAGGTACCTGTATGATCACAAAGAAACGTTTTGAAGAAATCATATGTTCGGAAGAACCCCTGGCAGACAGGATCGACGACGTATGGGATGAATTATGCACACTGTCAGATGACGTTGCGGTCATGAAAGACTATGACCAGCATAATGCGTATCACTGCTACGATCTGCGCATGCATACCGTGTATACCGTGGATTATGTGAAACGGGAAGGACTGACGGAGGAAGAATACCGCATGCTGAAGATCGCGGCGTTTTTCCACGATATCGGCAAGCCCAATACCATGACGGAAGTGCTCGATGAAAACGGTAATGTGCTGAAGCGGAGCTTTGCCGGACATCCGCGGGAATCACGAGATATCAGCGATGCGATCCTGCGGAAGCTGGGATATACGCAGGAACTGGAGATGCTGCGGTTCTATATCAGCTGTCATGATATGTTCATGCACTTCATGAAGCCGGAAAAAGTGGCGCCGGAGTCACGCCTGGCGATCCTGCCGGTCAATGTGAACCGGATCGTGCGCCGCTGGATCTCACGGCATAAGCCGACTGCGGTGGGCTACCGGGATTTCTATATCCTGACATGGCTGTGCGAAGCGGACGGTATGGCGCATGCGGAATATGTCGTAACGCCGAAGGGAACGGACAGCCGGGCGGAGATCGTGGAACGGATGTTAATGATCCGCGCGATCCTGAAGACGCTGTACGAAGAAGACAGCACGATCGAATCCATCAACCACAGTATCAACTTCCGGGAACTGGGCGGCTATCCGATCGAAGACCGCAAGATCATTTCCGGTATCTTCTTCCGTTCCGGTGCGCTGGCAGATCTGAATGAGCGGGAACGCGAACTGGTGCACCAGCAGGGCATCCGCACGATCATCGATCTGCGCAGTGAATATGAACGAAGCCGCAAACCGGATCCCGTCATGCCGGACGCGCAGTATTACCATATGTCTGCTTTCATGGGCGAAGACGGTACGGAACTGGATTTCTCGCCGGAGGGGATCGAGAAGGCGACCGGTATCGATGTGTCGGTTCCGGGAGAACAGAGCATGAACGCATTCCTGCACTATATGTACAGCTCTCTTGTATTCGGTTCGAAAGCATACAAAGAGATGTTTGACGCCATGCTGGAAGAACGCGTGCCGATGCTGATCCACTGCACGGCCGGCAAGGACCGCACCGGTGTCGGATCGATGCTGATCCTGATGGCGCTGGGAGCGGACGAGCGGGTCCTGCGCAAGGACTACATGATGACCAATGCCTACCGGTGGGATGACGTCCAGCGCTTCCTGAAAGCGCATAAGAAGGATTATGGCGACAATATGGAGATGCGGGATGCCATGATCGCGTTTGAAGGCGTACGGGAAGAAGCGGTGGACATCGTACTGAAAACGATCTACAGCCGTTATGACAGTATCGGGTCTTATCTGGAGGGAGAGTTCGGACTGGACGATCTTGCCATTCAGAGACTGCAGGAAATGTATTTGGAATAATATAAACGTGCTATAATCGTGCTATGGCAGAAAAAACAAACGAAAAAGAAACAGAAAAGAAGCCGAAAAAGGAACCGAAGGGCATTACTCTGACCATGAAACAGCTGATCACTCTGGCATTTGGCCTGGCAGCGCTGTTTGCTGTGATCGCTGTGGTCACATGGTTCAAAGTCAGCCCTGCTGTAGGCGTCAACGCAGCGGCGATCGCTGCCGTGGCGTGCTATGTCGGTGTCCGTGCAGTACTGTTTGAAAAGAAATCCGGCTGACCGGATTTCTTTTGGAAGGAACACATATGTCTCTGAAACAATACAAATGCCCGGAGTGCGGTGCGTCCGCGGAGTATGCGGAAGGTTCTGCACAGGTGAAATGCGCGCACTGCGGCAAAACATTCACGATCGCTCCGGAAGAAAAACACGGGTTTGAGATCAACGTATATGCGATCTTTGCAATCGTATGTACCGTCATTCTGGCCAGCGTCGGACTCATCTGGTATATCTCTTCAAACATGACGAAGCCGGAACGCGGCTACTATGCGCCGACCGGAACAGAATTCGTTCCGCAGACGGAGGAAGTGCGCGAGGAAGGAATCTATACGGATTTTGAAGAAATCCCGGAAGCCCTGCTGAAGCAGATCCACATGGTCACGGAACAGGCGATCGCGGATGAGTACTACATCCTGACGGACTACAGTCTGAAGGAAGAATGGCGTCCGAAGAATTTCTTCTTCCTGACAGATCTCGAAGGAAAGAACAACCGTCTCTACGATGTCTTCGAAGCGGTCTTCTCAAACGGTACAGAAGACCAGACGGTATACGCGGCTTACCTGTATAACAACGTCGGTGCGGAAAAACTGCACGCATACAGTGTGAACCGGACGGTCTTCCTGGCGGGCAACGACAAGGAAGCAATCACCGGCATGAAGTCGATGGACGTGCTGTTTGCGGAGGAACTGGACCGGCTGATGGAGAAATACTGGTCGTTTACTGCGGCTGCAGGAACAGGATTCTGAATACAATACCGGAATATCCGGTATTTTTAATTGATTACTATATTGCAATACATAATAGTATGTGATACTCTGTATTTGCAAGGAAGGAGAGAGTATGGAAGCACAGTATAAAAAAGGTGTACTGGAACTGTGCGTGCTGTCACAGCTCAGGGATAAAGATGAATACGGATATGAACTGGCGGAAACGATCTCTTCTGCCATATCTGTTACAGCAGGCACACTGTACCTGGTCCTGAAACGTCTGAAAGACAACGGCTACCTGACGACGTATCTCGTGGAAAGCAGCGGCGGACCGGCACGCAAGTACTATCACATTACCGAAGAAGGAAAACAGTATCATAAAGAACAGAAAAGCGAATGGGAGAGCTTTTTGCGAAAGGTGGAAAAACTGATATGAGAAAAGAAGAATACTTTGCAGAACTGGAAAAGAAACTGACAGGATATGACGTTGAGATGCAGCAGGAGATCCTGGAGGAATTCCATGCACACTTCAATGAAGCGGTACAGAACGGCAAGAGTGAGGAAGAAGTACTGGCAGACCTCGGTTCACCGGATGAACTGTATGATAATATCCGTACGATCTACGGCGACCCGGCACCGCGTACATCTTCATCGGATGCGTTCCCGTTTGACATCGATCAGTTCTCTTCTGTACTGAAAGGTGCATTCAATACGATCGGTGAGATCGTATCGATTACTGTGGACAGTGCTGTTCAGAGCTACAAAGAGCAGGAAAATGCTTCTCAGATGCGTTCGGAAGCTACAGCAGTGGACTGTGTGGGCTGCGATACGCTGCGCATTCGTTCGTGGAACTGTGATCTGGATGTATACATCAGCCGGGGGGAGAAACTGGAATATACGTTCCGTCCGGTAAACAGTCTTTTCAGCAAGAAGCCGGCTTCTCTGAATGTGGATGTCACAGACCGCAAAGTGGATTTCGTCGGTGAACTGGGCAGAGGCAAGCTGATCGTCAAAGTACCGGATGCGTTCCGGATCCTGCAGATGGATCTGACGTCCGGTGATACCGAAGTGATCGGTCTGCATCTGGATGAAATGGATATGCGTACGACGTCCGGTGATCTGTCCCTGCGCAGCTGTGCGATCGGCACTCTTCGTGTCAGCGTGACCAGCGGTGATATCTCCTGCCGTGACTGCACGGGAGACGTCTATCTGAAAGCAACGTCCGGCGACATCAGTATGTTCGCACATGCCGGTGAAACGATCATGATCAGTACGACATCCGGTGATATTGATGTACAGGCAAGAGGCGAGCACATCAGTCTGTCGGCGGGCAGCGGTGATATCCAGTGCGACCGCCCGGATTCCGAATACTCGGTCGATATTACGACGCGTTCCGGTGACGTGGTCAACTATACCGGTGAGACAATGACGCGGATCGAAAAAGGCATCTATTTCATCAGCGGCGGCACGAAGCGCATCCGTGTGCAGACGACGTCCGGTGACGTAACGATCGTATAAGCAGGACAGGGCCCGGTGAAAGCCGGGCTTTTTCATTCATGCAGGGTAACGGTATAATACGGACAGAGAGGCAGTACTTATGGATCATGTCATACTGAAAACAAAGAATGTAAAGAAAGTCTACAACGCGGATACGCTGCATGCCGTTACAGCGCTGCACGATGTCAATGTCGAAGTGCATAAAGGGGAATTTCTGGGCGTCATGGGACCGTCCGGATCGGGAAAATCGACCTTTATCAATATGATCTCCACCATGGACTATCCCACGGACGGACTGGTGTTTATCAACGGAAAGAATGTGCTGAATATGTCCGCGAATGAGATCGGACATTTCCGGTATGAGAATCTGGGATTTATCTTTCAGGAATTCAACCTGCTGGATACGCATACGATCTTTGAAAACATTGCTCTGCCGATGACTCTGGCAAAGGAAGATCCGAAGGAGATCGAAAAGCGCGTGGTGTCCGCGGCGGAACAGCTCGGCATCGGCGATCTGCTGAATAAACTGCCTCCGGAATGCTCGGGAGGACAGCGGCAGAGAGCGGCGATCGCACGCGCGCTGATCAACCGTCCGGGTATTATCGTGGCGGATGAGCCGACCGGGAATCTGGATTCCGAGAACTCCGAGGAGCTGATGGAGCTGTTTGAAGAGATGAACCGAAAGAACGGAACAACGATCGTCATGGTCACGCACGATTCCTATGTGGCGTCCTTTACGTCCCGGCTGATCTTTATAAAAGACGGGACGCTGTATAAAGAGATCTCACGCGGAGACAGAACGCAGGATGAATACTTCAGCGAGATCGTTTCTGTCAGTTCATCGAGCCGCCGCAGAAAGCGTGAAGAACCATGATGAAGGAGGCACTGCGCTCACTGAGGAACAGCCCGGCGAATGCGCTGTTCTTTGCCATGACGTTCTTCCTGACGACGGCGCTGCTGTTTTCGTACTTTCACATGGCTGCGGCTGTCAGCGACGGTATGCCGGAGGTCTACTATGATATGAACCATCTGGCAGATCTCTTCCAGATGCTGGAAAAGGGAAATGCCGGGAATCTCATGATGGTATTTATTGTGATCATGTGCGCGGTAGACCTGGTCTTCGCCAATGATTTCTTTGTCAAAAACAAAGCCAGGGAGATCGGTGTGCGGCTGATGTGCGGAGCGACGTATATCCAGCTTGCGGCGTATCTGCTCATCCAGACCGCGGTATTGATGGCAGTGACGATCCCGCTCGGCATTGCGGCGGGGTATAGCCTGGTGGTATGGATGCGGAGTCTTCTGGATATCACGATCCCGCTGGACGGTTATGCCTGGATGGAGTTCATTTCTGTTATGGTCATGATCGTATTCTGGACGACGGCGCTGAACTGCAGCTTCGCGTATAAAAGCGGCGCGGTTCTGCTGGCAGGCGGTAATATGAACGCGCTTATGCGCAAGGAAAAGCCGTACGGACTGCGGAAGACACGCTTCATGGAGGCAGTCTATGATGTGGTCGGCGTAATCGCGGCGCTGTTTCCGCTTGTGCAGTTTTATTACGGCGGGATCGGTCTTGCGGTGGGAATGGTCATCGGGTGTGTCGGCCTGGACCGGGTGCTTGTGCATATCGTGGTGCCGCTGTTGACGAGGCATAACCGGAAGCGCGGGACGCGAAGCACGGCGTCGGTACTGCGCAGCGGGTTTCTGCGCCGGGATATCCTGTTCTCGAAGTTTACTGTGTATCTGTTCCTGACGGATATACTGGTTCTGCTGGCGATGATGACGCGGGATAATTCTCCGCTGGAAGCTTCGCTCGTGCGGATCTCTTACGTCTGTATCTGCATCCTGCAGGCCATGACGATCCTGTTCCGTCTGGCAACGGATATTTCCACGCGTCATACGCAGTACCGGATCCTGGACCGGATCGGCACTGATGAAACGATCCGGAAAGCGGTACCGGTGCAGGAGACCGTTCTGTACGGACTGTTTCTTCTGCTTGTCGTGCTGTTCTACGGCGGTGTCGCTTCCGTATTCATTCTTCAGGCAGGATCTCTGCAGGTGAAGGATATTATCTTTTCCGCAGTGACGGCGGTGGTGCCGGCAATGCTCTGTCTTGCTATACTGTGTGTGTACAATCGAAGGGAGACAGGAAATGAAGCTGTTCGCATCGGATTATGACGGGACACTGAAGGTAGACGGCGCTGTCAGTGACGCGGACCGGGAGGCCGTGCAGAGATGGCAGGCGGAAGGGAATATCTTTGTGATCGATACCGGGCGGTCTCTGGAATCGATCCGTCAGGAAACACATACATGGGGACTGTCTCCGGATTACTACATTACGAATAACGGCGGGATGGTGTTCGCGGGGGACAGCACGGAGCTGTTTTCGTCCAGCATCGATCCGGTCATGAGCGTGGATATCATGTATATCGCGCATGCCGTGGGACATGTCGTGTCTTACGTGGTCAATGACGGGATCTGGCGCCACCGGATCATTGTGGATAAAGACGCTGTAGATACACGCTATCCGAATCTGGAACCGGATATGAAAGAAGAGGAAGTCATGGATCTTCCCCGGCATGCCCAGATCGTGATCTCCATGACGTCCATGGAGGAAGCACGCGCGCTGGCGGAACGCATCAATGCGCATTTCCCGGACAAAGTGGCGGCTTATGCCAACCGCTATGTCGTGGATATCGTTCCGTACGGAATGTCAAAAGCCACCGGTCTGGAGTTCCTGTGTGAGAAACTGGGAGTACCGGCGGAAGATGTGTATACGGCAGGGGATGCGGATAATGATATACCGCTTCTTCACTACGGGGTGCACGGGACATGCATGGCGGCGTCGCCGGAGGATGTGCGGAAACATGCCAAAGCGGTCTGCGCGACGGTAGCGGAGCTGCTGGGAAAAATCGATCGGTAAAACAGTACAGCCGCCGGAGGATCCGACGGCTGTTTCTGTTAATCCATGTGAAGGTCTTTGCGGATGGCTTCATGGCGTCCCTGGGACTGTTTCGCCCAGTTGGGACCGTGTGCGTACATCTCGGTCAGTTCCGCAAGAGCGGCTGGGACGTCGATGCCCTGCGGACAGGCGTGGGTGCACTGACCGCAGCCAATACATGCGGAAGGCAGTTTTTCCGGCTCGAGTGCGTCCAGACGCATGGAACTGGACATTGAAGACGCAAATTTGTAATCGTTGTAGCAGGAAAGCAGATACGGGATATCCAGTTCCATCGGACAGCCTTCGCAGCAGTACCGGCATGCCGTACACGGTACGCCTTTTTTCATGCTTTCGGCGATGTCCAGCAGAGTATCTTTCTCCGCATCGCTCAGCGGATGTTCCTGTTCGAATGTTCGGACATTTTCGATGACCTGGTCCATTGCGTTCATGCCGGACAGGATGACTTTGATATTGGGAAGGGACTGCAGAAAGCGGAATGACCATTCGGCGTCGCTCATGGACGGATCCAGAGCTTTGAGACGGGCAGACTGTTCTTCCGGAAGAGACGCAAGTTTTCCGCCTCTTAACGGTTCCATGACCCATACGCCGAGACCGTGTTTTGTGATGATGTCGTATTTCTGCTTCGCATCCTGCAGGGTCCAGTCCAGGTAATTGCACTGGATCTGGACGAACTCGAATACGCCTTCATAACGGGTGAGGAAATCTTCCAGGAGCTGCGGTCCGCCGTGGAATGAGAAGCCGAGATGGCGGATCTTTCCTTCTTCCTTCATCTTCCGGATATCGGGAATGATGTGATATTCGGGACTCTCATAGATTTTTACCGACCATTCCGTGATATTGTGCAGCAGATAAAAGTCAAAATAATCGGTATTGCAGCGTTCGAGGGACAGGTGGAATAAAGCGATATTATCGATCGGACCGGGCAGGGAATGTCCGGGGAATTTGTCAGCGATGTAATAGCTGTCGCGCGGGTATTTCCGGAGTGCTTCGGCCATTGCGCCTTCGGATTTTCCGCCGAGGTACGGGTAAGCGGTATCGAAGTAGTTCATGCCGCGGGCAATGGCATGGTCAAACATGGAGTTTACCAGATTCTGGTCGATCTCACCGGTCGCGGGATCCGCCGCAAAACGCATACAGCCGAATCCCAGACGGGACAGTTTCATTCCGTGAAAAACACTTGTTAACATATGGGCCTCCTCTTTCTTTCAGTATAACGGATATTCGGTTTCAGGATAACCGTATACATGGGCAGTATGCAGGAATGTTATCAGATGCCGTGCTATAGTGAGGGTAACAAGAGGAGGAAATCATAATTATGGAATTCAAAGAAAGTTACAGCCATCTTCTGCAGCCCGGAAAGATCGGTACGATGGAACTTCGCAACCGCATTATCATGCCTGCGATGGGTACGAACCTGAATAATTCCGACTGCACAGTTTCCGATGCTTTCGTGGCATACTGCCTGAGAAGAGCGGAAGGCGGCGTCGGTATGATCGTTACCGAAGTTGTCGCCCCGGAAGCGGAAGGACGCGTTATCACCGGCGAGCTTGTACTGGATTCGGACAAGTACATGAACTCAATGAGCAGACTTCCTCATGCGATCCACGCAGGCGGCGCTAAAGCATGTCTGCAGCTGGCACACGGCGGCTGCTACGCTTCAGCCCGTATCACCGGTGTACGTCCGAAGACACCGTCATCCGTAGGCAACTTCCAGAGACCGGAAGATACGCCGCGTCCGATGGAGATCGATGAGATCCATGAACTGACGAGCAAGTATGCCGAAGCAGCGCTGCGCGGTAAGAAGTGCGGATTCGACGCGGTCGAGATCCACTGCGCACACGGCTATATGCCGCTGCAGTTCCTGTCCGGCTATACGAACCGCCGTACCGATGAATTCGGCGGCTCACTGGAGAACCGTGCGAAATTTGCGCTGGAGATCATCCGCAAGACAAAGGAACTCTGCGGTAAGGATTATCCGGTCATTATCCGTCTGTCTGCTTCGGAATATGTGCCGAACGGCGTGACGATCGAAGAAGCATGCGCATTTGCGAAAATGGCGGAAGAAGCCGGTGCGGATGCGATCAACGTATCTGCCGGTACATGGGATTCCCGCGCTGCCGACTATGGTGCGGTGCTGGCCGGTGAGAAGGATCCGGCAGGACTGGACCTCGGACTTGGTGTCGGTACATCGGTATGGGTACAGCCGTACTTCACGCCGCGCGGCAGTCTGAAGCATCTCGCTGCGGCGATCAAGAAGAGCGTCAGTATTCCGGTCGATGCGGTCGGTTCTATTTCCCCGGAAATGGGTGAAGAGATCCTGGAAGCCAATGAGGCAGACTTCATCTGTGTCGGACGTCAGACGATCGCGGATCCGGACTGGCCGAATAAGATCTATGCCGGTCATCCGGAAGAGATCCGCAGATGTCTCCGCTGCAATGAGTGCCTTGGAAAAGTAGAAGCGAACTGCCAGATCTCCTGCCAGGTCAACCCGGAGGCGGGACGTGAAGCAGAACTGTTCGGACAGGTATATCCGGCATGCGGCGACAAGCGTGTGGCGATCGTCGGTTCCGGTCCGGCCGGCATGCAGGCAGCGCTGACGGCAAGAAAGCGCGGTCTCGATGTCACGCTGTATGAAAAAGAGGCAGAGATCGGCGGCGAACTGAATCATATCGGCAATCCGGACTTCAAGCAGGACTTCCGCAACTACGCCGCGTACATCAAAAATGCGGTGAAGAAGTGCGGTGCGAAGATCATTACCGGCCATGAGGCGACTGCCGAAGAACTGGCTGCGATCGGCTATGACGCAGTGATCGTGGCAGAAGGCTCGCATGTATCCTGTCCGCCGATCCCGGGCATTGAAACAAGCGGTGTTCTGGATCCGATCCTGGTCATTGACGGCGGGCTGCCGGAAGGCGAGGAAGTGCTGGTGTGCGGTGCCGGACTGGTCGGCTGCGAAGCTGCTCTGGTGCTGGCAGAGAAGGGCAAGAAGGTCACAATGATCGACCAGCTGCCGGAACACGCACCGAATATGCCGATCTATGCAAAATGGGTGCTGAATGCAAGACTGGCTGAGACCCATGTAAAGATCTGCACGAATCATACGATCAAAGAACTGCATCCGGGTGAGGTCGTCGCCTGCGATAAGGACGGCAATGAAGTGACGTTCAAGGGCGACGCTGTCGTTCTCGCGCTCGGTCTTACGCCGAATCATAAACTGGCAAATGAACTGCGCCGCATCGCTCCGCAGATCCGTGTTCTCACAGCCGGTGATACCAATGGTTCCCGCAAGATCATGAACTCTACCGAAGAAGGCTATCACGCAGCCCGTATCATCTGATCTACCCGAAGCCCGGTATGATGCCGGGCTTTTTTGCGCGACACTGGACGGCAAAAACGATAGTATAAAGATATGGAAGAAAGAAACAGAGAAGAGATCGGAAAGATCACAGGTATTCACCACGTATCCATGCGCTGCAAGGATCCTGCAAAGTTTGAAAGGGCAGTCCGTTTCTATACGGACATACTGAAACTGCCGGTATACCGTCAATGGGGAAACGGCATCCTGCTGGATACCGGGAACGGATTGATCGAGATTTTCAATAACAATGAAGGAACGGAAGAAATCGGGGCAGTGCGGCATTTCGCACTGGCAGCGGTAAATGTGGATGAACTTGCCGGAAGAATTCAGGCAGAGGGCTATGAAGTATTCATCGGTCCGAAGGATATCGTGCTGTCTTCTGTGCCGGAAGTACGTGCGCGGATCGCGTTCTGCCGGGGAGAACTGAACGAAGAGATCGAACTGTTCGATCAGAAACAGTGATGCGTCTGTTTATAGCAGTCGATCCGGACGAGGGAATGCGCAGAGAACTGATCCGGTATATGAATGATCTGCGCGCGTGTGGAATGCAGGGGGTGTATACAAAAGAGGAGAACCTGCACCTGACAATGGCATTTATCGGGGAATACGGAGATCCGCAGACTGTGCTGGAAGCGATGGAGGAAGCGGCGGATGAAGTATTCACGCTTTCGCTGAAAGGGACCGGCAGCTTCGGCGATCTCTGGTGGGCAGGTTTTGACGAAAGCGAAGCATTGGAGAAGCTGGCAAAGCGTCTGCGCCATGCACTGGCGGAACATGATATTCCGTATGACCGAAAAGCGTTCAAAGCCCACTGTACACTGGTGCGCAGGGCACATTTTCCGCACAATACCGTGCGGCTTCCCGAACAGGAACTGTCAGCGTCGATGACAGTGCGTGCGATGACTCTGTACCGCTCCCGGCAGGGAAAGAACGGGATGGTGTATACCGTTCTTGGCGAAGTATCGCTGTATGAATGAAAAAGCACAGCTGCGGCTGTGCTTTACTGCTGATTGAGTACTTTGATGTAATCCTTCATATAAGCAGGAAGACTGGATGGAACCTGGGCGGAGACGATGTTGCCGTCGATGACAGAAGGTACGTCAAGCCATTCAGCACCGGCGTTTGTCATATCGTCGCGGATGCCTACGGTGCTGGTGACCTTCTTTCCTTTCAGGATGCCGGCTGAGATCAGCACCCATCCGGCGTGGCAGATCTCACCAATCACTTTGCCGTCCGCGTTCATGCGGCGAACAATGTCAAGAACTTCCGGGAAGCGGCGCAGTTTGTCCGGAGCCCATCCGCCCGGGACAAGCAGTCCGTCGTAGTTGGCGGGATCGACATCCGCGAAGGTCAGATCGACCTGACACGGGACACCGTATTTTCCGTGGTAGAGACCGGGTTTCTTTGCGGCAAGATCTACCTGGCATCCTTCTTCCCGCAGACGGTAGACAGGGTACCAGAGTTCGAGATCTTCAAAACTCTCATCAACGAGTGTCAAAATCTTTTTCATTATAGGTAAACCTCCATGTATCTGCTTCTATTGTAGTATTCCGGATACGTCGTGGAAACATAAATGCTTAAACGAAAAAACAGGTCCTGTCTGTGTCGGGACGTGACCGGAACCTGTTTTTGATGAATTAGGATCTGTTAATTGTATGAGCGGCGGGAACGGGTGGAGTACCAGTACAGGAGTTCCATGACACAGGTCGCCATCCAGCCGACGGGATAGCCGAAGCCGACCAGTGCGGGTGTGTTGGCAATGAAGCGGGTCATTATGAACAGGTAGGTCTGCCGGATGGCAACAAATCCGGTCAGCATGATGACCATCGGAGCACGGGAATCACCGCGTCCGCGCAGTGCTCCGGCAAGAACATGGTTGATGCAGTTGAACAGCATGAAGAATACGTTCAGACGCAGGAACATGGAACCGAATTTAACGACTTCGCTGTCCTGTGTAAACAGTTCTACCGCGAACGGTGCAAAAGCATAGATGGCAACGGCTATGACGCCGGTGATGCCGAGGGTGAGCAGAATCGTGGTCTTCGTGCCTTCGTTTGCCCGTTTTTCCTGGCCGGCACCGATGTTCTGGGATACGAAGGTGGTTGCGGCAAGGGCGAGGCTGTTCATCGGCAGCATGATGAACATATCGATTTTGTTGTAGCAGCTCCAGCCGGCCATGACGCCGGAACCGAAGTAGTTGATGTAGGATTGTACGAAGATATTGGAGAATGCGGTGATGATGGACTGGATCCCGGCGGGAAGGCCGACGGAGAATACTCTGCGCAGGATGTCCGCATCCAGATGCAGGTCATGCCAGGACAGACGGTAGATATCTTTGGTGGCAGTGAGAAGATACAGGATCAGGAATGCGGATATGAACTGCGACAGGATCGTCGCAAGGGCAACGCCGGCAATGCCGAGGTGGAAGACAATGACAAACAGCAGGTCAAGAATGATATTCAGGACGCTGGTCAGGATCAGGTAATACAGGGGCCGCGTCGTATCACCGACGGCACGCAGGATCCCGCTGCCGATGTTGTAGATCAGCAGTCCGGAGATACCGGCAAAGTAGATGGTCAGGTAGGTGACGGCGCTTGCGAAAACATCGTCCGGTGTTGCCATAAGGTGCAGCATCGGTTTTACCAGTACAATACTGATGCCGGTAAAGAGTACGCACAGGATGAGTGTAGCAGTCATGACGGTCTCGATGGCGTCGTGCAGTTCTTTGTAGCGTTTTCCGCCGAAGAGGTTTCCGATGACGACGCCGGCACCGACGGAAAAGCCGTTAAAGAAAAATACGAACAGGTTCACGATCATGGTTGTGGAACCGACGGCTGCGAGTGCCTGGGTGCCGACGAAGTTTCCGACAACGATGGAGTCCACGGTGTTGTACAGCATCTGGAATACGTTGCCGAGCATCAGGGGCAGGGAGAACAGCAGGATCTGTCTGGCAATATTGCCCTGTGTCAGATCGCGGGTGGTTGTTTTCTTCTGGGTCATATGATCCTCCCGTATAGACATATTATAATCGTATATGTTTTAGCGGATGAAGTAAGTCTTGTTGCTTTTCTTGCGGAAGAGTGCTAAAACACTGTGTTGAACAGGAGGTTCATTATGAAAAAAGGATTCTTAGTGATCACAGCAATGTTCCTGCTGGCAGGCTGTTCAAAAGCAGACACGCCGTCTGCAGCTTCTTCTGAAGGACAGAAAGAACAGAGAAGTGAGCTGACACCGGAAGAACAGGGAAGTGAACTTGTCCCGGAAGATCCGGATGAGGGCATGCCGCTTCTTGCAAAAGAAGAATACAGTGATCCGTCAATGAATTATACGAGAGAGTTTACGTATGATTCCGAGGGAAATGTCATGACGGAAGAATATAACAGCAGTGCGAAGGAACACACACGAATTGAGAACACATATGTGAATGGAAAGCTGACACACAGTGACGTACAGTCTTCCGGCGGATTCATTGAAGGCAATTATACGACGGATTATGAATACAGCGAAGACGGAAGTTATGTGATGACGAATACATATGAGAACGGATCGGTGAAGGAGATCTATACATATGATGCGTATGGAAATATGCTGAAGCTCGTCAGTGCTTATGACGGAGGGGAATATGTACAGGAAAATGTCACCGAGGTCAACAGCAACGGTCAGCCGCTGCATGTGTCCAGTATGGCAAACGGCGAAGTCATGAATGAAGTATTCTATGAGTACGGTGAGAATGGGGAGGTCGTCCTGACAAAGACCGTATCGAATGCAGGTCTGGAGATCGGCGAGATCGTTCATGAAGTGCATTATGAATACGAGTTTGACAGCAATCGGAACATGACAAAGCGGGTCCAGTTTGATATATCGGATCCGGAAGGAACGCGGACGGTGACGGAGTATCAGTATAACGAGCACGGACAGTGCATCTCGGAAACGACAACAGATCCTGCGGGCAGCGTATCGAAACTGACAAGAACTTACCGCTGAGAAGGAGAAACGAGGCAGAATGCTTCGTTTTTTCGTTATAATAGATAGGTATGATTGGAGTGCCAATATGAATTTTTATCGGATTGAAGAAACACTGATACCATGTGAACAGGAGGATATATTTTCCTGCAGTGTACCGTTTGTTGCGGTGATGAGTCCGCAGGAATACCTTGAGCACAGAGATAAGTTTGAAACGCGTATCGATATGGAAATGGATCTGAGTCATGTTCATGATACGAAGGCTGTTGTCAACCATGACTGTCTCACGGGAACGCTCAATGTTCCGGATCATGAATGCTTTAGGGAAGATAAGTTTAAACTGGCGTTTATTCTGGATGGAAAGGGCATTGTTCTTATTGACGCAGATGATTATACGCACCGGCAGGTTGAAGAGATTCGAAATACCCGCCGCTGGAAACTGCCTTCTCTCGAACGCTTCTTTTATGATTTTCTGGAAGAAACGATCAAACATGATATTCCGTTTCTGGAACGCATTCATGCGAATCTGGATTCGATCGAACGGTCGATCATGAAAGGTGATATTGAAGAATATCCGATCCAGCTGAATGATATTCGTTCTGATCTTCTGGATATGTACCGGCATTATGAACATCTGATCGATCTGGCAAAGGAGCTGGAGGAGAATGAAAATGGTTTTTTCATTGAAGATAACCTGAGATATTTCCATCTGTTTGCCGAGCGGGTTCAGCGCCTGCAGGATCATGTCATGACGCTGCGTGAATACATCAGCCAGCTGCGTGATCTTGTTTCGGAACAGCTTACGATCCGGCAGAATAAGATCATTACGTTCCTTACCGTCATTACGTCCATATTCATGCCGCTGACACTGATCGCAGGCTGGTTCGGTATGAACTTCACCAATATGCCGTCGATTAATTCCACGGTAGGCTATCCGTTAACGATCGGGGCAAGTATAGTAGTCGTTATTGTGCAGCTGGTCTGGTTCCGTAAGAATAAGTGGCTGTGACAGAAGATGGAAGAGAGTGTCCACATCAAGAACTGATCAGGAAAAGACGATCACGAACAGAACGAAAAACAGAAGCAGTTTGAATTGCTTCTGTTTTGTTTGCCGGCAGGCAGAAATCATAAACCGGCATTTTTGATGTATTCATCCAGTTCTTTACGGAAGATTTCCGATGCCTGTAAACGTCCCGGACGGATATCATTCTGAATAACTTCATATATTTTGACAGTATTCGGAATACCTTCCACAGGATAGATGACAATGTTATCTGACATTTTTGACATTACATTTGCAGAAGCCCTGGTGGCTAAACCCCATCTTTTTTCTTTTTGAAGATAAGATACCATCATCAGTTCCCGGCTGACACGTACAGCGTACTGTTTGCCGGGGAAAATATGGTTGTGCCAGTACTCATACTGGGCACTGTAGCGAAGATAGACTTCTTTATCAGCGGGAAGTTCAGTGATATTCATTCCGGCATAGTATGGACTTTCCCTGTTTGTTACAAGGACAAGCGGAAGATTCAGCATAAGGGTGGTTTTTTCGTTTTCCTTTTCCTGCAGAACACTGACATATCCGATATCGATCAGATGTGAGCGGAGTCTCTGGTGGATCGTAGAGGAATGATAGGAATGGATCGAAAGGCAGATCTCCGGATGACGGTCAATAAATGACGGACAGAACGCATTAAGAAATAATACCTGTGACATTTCATTTGCACCAATGGAAAGAAACTGGCGAACTGGGTTATGAGAGAGACTTTCCATATCTTTATATACGACATCCATCTGTCTTGCATTGTACATAAAAGCCTCACCAGCGGCGGTTAGTGTAATGCTGGACTGTCCTTTGCTGCGGTTCAGGAGTGTAATGCCGAGTTCGCGCTCGATAGACGCAATCTTACGTGAAACGCTGCTCTGAGATGTAAACAATACGTTGGCTGCTGCGCTGATACTGCCGGTGTCTACGACAGCGAGAAATGCACGGATCGATTCAAAATCCATAATGCCCTCCATCTATATTCAATAATATACTATAAACGCATATTTATACGCCGTTATATGCATATTACGGTTCATATAATACTGCTAAAATGTTTATACCGGGAGCATGAAAGTGCTTCCAAAGGGGAATTACCCATGAATAATAGGAGGAATAATAATGGGTGAAAAGTTTATGAATGCCATGTTGGTTGTTGCCAGTAAAATCGGCAGTAACCGTATCATGACATGCATCAGAGACGCCTTCACGGATCTGATGCCGCTGATCATTGCGGGTTCGTTCTGTACTCTCTTCTCGAACGTTATCTGCAACACGACACCGGGATATGTTTCCCTGGCAAACCTGCCGGGAATGGCCTGGCTCGGAGCACTGAAGCCGCTGTTTGACGCTGCCAACTATGGTACCATGAACTTCATGGCTATCGGCATCGTTATTCTGCTCTCCATGAAAGTAGCAGAAAGCTATGACAACCACGACAGAGTTGTCATGCTGGTCGGCCTTGCTTCCTACATTTCTCTCTGCACGACATCTGTAACCGGAAAAGCTGCTGAAAGCGGTGAAGCTGTTACGATCGCAAACGCACTCGGACGTGAATATACAAACGCTCAGGGTCTGTTCGTCGCAATGCTCGTCGGTATCATTGCTTCCTTACTGTATGTCAAGATGGTTCAGTCCGGAAAACTCCGCATCGGTATGCCTGACTCCGTTCCGCCGAACATTGCTCGTTCGTTCGAAGTTCTGTTCCCGGCTACACTGGCTGTCCTGATCGTTTCCGGTTTCGGTCTCCTGTTCCATACGATCACAGGTATGACACTGTTCGCTGCAATCACAACATTCATCCAGGCTCCGCTGAAGAACGTTCTGACAGGTCTGCCGGGATTCATGTTCCTGATGGGCTGCACAGTTATTCTGTGGTGGTTCGGTATTCACGGAACACAGACTCTGAAGGGTGTCTACGAAGCAATCCTGCTCCAGGCATTCGCAGAGAACGAAGCTGCATATATGGCTAACGAAGTTCCGCCGAACATTATCAACACACCGTTCATGTCTGTATTCGGTACAGTTACCGGTGCAGGTATCACTGGTGGTCTGCTGATTGCGATCCTGCTCTTCTCCAAGCGTGAAGATTACAAGTCCATCGCTAAGCTGGCTATTCCGTGCGCACTCTTCAACATCAACGAACCGGTAACATTCGGTCTCCCGATCGTTATGAACCCGATCCTTGGTATTCCGTTCATTCTTTCCCCAATCGTATCTGTAGGTGTAGGTTACTTCCTGACAAAGATTGGATTCTGTGCAAAGATGGTCGTTAACGCTCCGTGGACCACGCCTCCGGGACTCATGGCATTCCTTGCGTCCGGTGGTAACTTCGGTGCAGCTATTGCTCAGATCCTGGTAATCCTGATTGCATTTGCAATCTACACACCGTTCGTTCTGATCTCCAACAAGCAGGCTGCAGCTCAGGCTGAAGAAGCATAATTTACTAAACTGACTAAAAAGGAAAGCGGTATACAGTCTATGCCGCTTTCTTATTCAAAAGAAGGAGAAAACTATGGCAAAAACATTCCCGGAAGGCTTCCTTTGGGGAGGCGCTACAGCTGCCAATCAGTTTGAAGGCGGCTGGGATGAAGGCGGCAAGGGATGGTCTGTATCCGACGCTGCCCGTTCACATCTGGACGTTGACGTAAAAGACTACGCAAAGCAGAATGAAGTCCTGACAAAGGATATCGAAGAAGCAATGGCGCATCCGGAGGATCTTGTACATTATCCGAAGCGCCATGGCTCTGATTTCTATCATCATTGGAAAGAGGACATTGGATTACTTGCAGAGATGGGTTTCAAAGTATTCCGTATGTCTATCGCATGGTCACGTATCTTCCCGAAGGGAGATGAAGCTGAGCCGAACGAGGAAGGTCTCCAGTTCTATGACAATGTGTTCAATGAACTGAAAAAGTATAATATTGAACCGCTCGTTACGATCTCGCATTATGAACCGCCGCTGCACCTGTGTCTGGAATATGACTGCTGGTACAACCGCAAGACCATCGATTTCTTCATGAACTTCGGCAAGGTCGTTGTGGACCGCTTCAAAGACAGAGTTAAATACTGGCTGACATTCAATGAAGTTGACAGTATGATCCGTCATCCGTACACGACAGGCGGACTCATCCGTGACCGCTTCAGTGATGATATCTGGGAAGAGGTCATCTTCCAGTCCATGCATCACCAGTTCGTAGCGAGTGCACTGATCACAAAGTACATCCATGAGGTATCACCGGGTGCGATGGTCGGATGCATGCTGACAAAGCTGACATACTATCCGTACACATGCAAACCGGAAGATGTACTGGAAGCACAGCAGAGAATGCGTTCAACATACTGCTACAGCGATACACAGGTATTCGGTGAATATCCGGCATATCTGCTGGCTCGCTTCCGCAACCACGGTCTGAATATTAAGATGGAACCGGAAGATCTGGAAATCATGAAGAATTATCCGGTAGACTTCATTTCCTTCTCTTACTATTCTTCCAGCTGTGTTGCGGCCAGTGACGAAGGTCTTGAGACAACAGCAGGAAACACTGTTACTGCAATCAAGAATCCGTATCTGAAGGCAAGCGAGTGGGGCTGGCAGTCCGATCCGATCGGTCTGAGAGTATCTCTGGTGGATCTGTATGACCGTTACCGCAAGCCGCTCTTCATTGTAGAAAACGGACTTGGCGAGAAGGAAGAACTGATTCCGGACGGAAAAGGATCCTTCACGGTAGACGACCAGGGACACATCGATTACTACAAAGGCCACTTCAAGGCAATGTATGATGCAATCTATGAAGATGGCGTAGAACTGCTGGGATATACCTCCTGGGCATGTATCGATCTTGTCTCTGAGTCCACAAAACAGATGTCCAAGCGTTATGGCTTCATCTATGTAGACTGCGATGATTACGGCAACGGAACGTTCAACCGTTACCGCAAGAAGTCCTTCTACTGGTACAAAGACATAATTGAAAGTAACGGTGCAAAACTCTTCGAAGAATAAGTAACCATTTCATGATGATTTTCATCTTCCTGGTCAAGAATACCTGTGTATTCAGATAACCCAGGCTTATAGGATTCCCGGTGGCTCCAGGTACCGTGTGATCATGAAAATCACGAAAGGAGCATTGTGTTTCGACGCAGTGCTTCTTTTTTGATGCACATGGCAGCGTTGATATCGCGGTCATGGATCGTATGGCAGACAGGACATTCCCATTCCCGGATGGTGAGATCCTTTAAGGCAGGATTCTGACGGCCGCATACGTGGCAGATCTGGGAAGATGGATAGTAGCGGCTGACGCGCAGGATCCTGCGGCCATACCACTTTGCCTTGTATTCCAGCATTCCGTTGAACTCACTCCAGGATACATCGCTGATCTGCTTTGAGAGATTTCGGTCTTTGCCAAGCATGCTTTTGACATTCAGATCTTCCATACAGAGTACATCGTGGCTCTTGATCAACTCTATACTCAGTTTGTGTTCAAAATCACGTCTGCAATTGCGTATTTTCTCATAGATGCGGGCTACACGTCTTTTCTGCTTCTGGTAGTTTCTGCATTCACGGAAAGGCCGCTTAAAAACAGGAACCTGAGAGGCATTTACCGTAATGAAATGACTGATATTGGCACTGCGTTTACGGGACAGGCTGCGCTGTGCTTTCCGAAGCTTCTTTTCCAAAGTGGAAAGAATACGGGGATTTGGAATCTTTGTGCCGTCGGACAGGATCAGAAAATCGTGGATGCCGAGATCAATACCAACAGTTTTTCCTGTTTTGAAAAACCGGACAGCGTCATCTGCCTGATAAAGAAACGAACAGAACCATTTTCCTGTCGATTCATATGTGACGGCAGCGGATAGGATCTTCCCTTTGACATCACGAAGGCCGCGTACACGAACTTTGCCAAGTTGAGGAAGAAGAATATGATTCTTATCCAGTTTTCGAATGCAGAAGTTTGTGTTTTTGCAGGTATAGGAATCATTGTGCCCGCGCTTGTGATAAGCAGGCGGATGATTAGGAGCGAAACGGAAAGCTCTCTCCAGGCTGCGAAGGGAAGACTGCAGGGCAGAGACTTCGATGTTGCGAAGCCAGGGCAGTACTTTCATAAGATCGGACATGCTTCTGCAGCATTCCAGATAGGAAAGACTTTTCCCGGTATATTTGATACAGGTCGACCAGGCGTTGAGATAAAGGTTATAGACATAGCGGCAGGAACCAAGTATCTGTAAAGCAGCAGAAATCTGGAACGTATTGGGATAGATGCGGAAACGGTTTCCGAGCATACGGGACATAAAATACCTCCTCAGGGGTTCATTTATATATACAGCGAAATCGGGGAATCCCCCTCGGAGGCATGAAAAAAACTGCCGATGCTGATCGGCAGTCAGGATGGTTACTTATTCACCATAGTGCTTTCATAGAAGAGCGGCAGAAGTACATAGCCCTGAGCTCGCAGTCCTTCGATGATCTCCGGAAGGGCAGCTAAGGTCGTGCCGCTGTAGTCATGCATGAGAACAACGAGAATGCTGCGTCCGCCGGTAGCGGTCAATACATTGTCGCGGTATTCTTCCGGAGTGGCATGGTATACGCCGTCACCGGTTGCGGAGTTCCAGTCAACATAGCCGTAGCCGAGTTCACGCAGCTGTGCCACGATATCATCTTTGAGACCTCTTGCTGTGGAGGATCCGCCGGGGAAGCGCAGGATGTTCGTTGTAATACCGAGTTTCTCCTGGATGAATTCCCGGTTGCGCACAACATCGCTGATAAATGCGTCTACGCTGCTATAGATCCGTTTGATCTGATGAGAATAGGTATGATTGGCAATCGTATGACCCGTCTCATAGATACGGTGGTACAGCTGGTCATCTGCTTCACTGGTTTTTGCAAGCTGGAAGAATGTTGCCAGAACACCATATTGATCCAGTATATCCAGATACTGTCCCGTCGTCGCTTCATACGGACCGTCGTCGAATGTCAGATAGGCGATCTTGCAGTCGGCTGTACCGGCAAGGACGGCATCTTCCAGTTCCTTGCATGCTTTGTAATAGTTATCACGCATTGCCGGAAGATCTCTTTCCATGGCAGAAAGTTCTGCGATTCGAGCGTCCTGTGCAGCAGAGAATTCTTCTGCTTTTTTCAGCTGTTCCTGCAGTTCTGCAGTGTCCGTCTGTAATTCCTTAACATGTGCTTTCACTGTGCTTGTTTCTGCATAAAGATGATATGCGTTAAAGCCGACGACGCCGAAGCCTGCCAGAAGCAGTATTGACATTACGGCAGGTAGGAACGGATTTCTTCGGTTCTTTCTTTCCATGTCTCATACTCCTCTTTCATTGGCTGAACGGTCTCTTCTTTTTGACGGATCGTTTCTTCTTTTTCCTGTGCGATACGCTGTGCATCTGCCAGTTCTGCCTGCAGTTTTTCCTGTTCTGCGGCCAGTGCTGCTTCCTGCTTTTTGATATCAGTCATGGAACTCTGCAGAAACAGTGTGCCGGCACATGCAGCCAGCAGACATACCAGCAGGATAATGAATAACTTTTTCATAAAATCTTCCCCTGAATTAGCAAACTCTATTATAAACCTATATATAAAAACGAAAATCATAACAATTTGCGATTTCCATGCAGAATAGTATCCTGTGCTATATTGTGGATGAAATCGTTAATCAAAAACATCATTTAATAAGCTGATTCCCGAAGAAAGGAGGGACTATGGAGCGTCAGTATGACGTGATCGTTGTCGGCGCAGGAAACGGCGGTCTTGCGGCTGCGGCAAATACTGCGAAAGCAGGATGTTCAACACTTTTACTGGAAAAACATAATCTGCCGGGCGGGTGTGCGACAAGTTTCCGCAGAGGACGTTTTGAATTTGAACCGTCACTGCATGAACTTTGCAGTGTCGGAACGGAAGACCGGCCGAATGTCGTATACAAAGTATTTGATGATCTTGGCGCAAAGATCGACTGGTGTTATGAACATGATCTGTTCCGTACGATCGTTAAAGGACAGGACGGTTATGATATCACTCTGAAATCTGGTGTGGATGCGTTCTGTGATTCAATGGAAGAGGCGGTGCCGGGCTGCTATGCAAGTGTGCGTGCGTTCCTGGATCTGAAGCCGAAGATCGATGCGGCGATCGATTATATCTATGCATCAAAGGGAAATCCGAATCCTGTGGTGATGCTGGTGAAGCATACCGATTTCATGCGGACTGCCGGACACAGCGTGGAAGAAGTCATGACCGCGCTGGGAATGCCGCAGAAAGCGCAGGATCTGATCAATACATACTGGGGATACCTTGGGGTGCCGACGGATGAACTGAATGCAATGCATTTCCTGAATATGCTGTACGGATATGTAAGCGACGGTGCGGCAATGGCGCATCACCGCAGCCATGAGCTGTCTTCGGCACTGGTGGATGTCATTGAGAAACATGGCGGTGAGATACGCTATAACAGTGAAGTGACGGAATTCCTGTACAGGGAAGACGGCAGCTGCTGCGGGGTTGTCGCAAATGGTGAGAAACTGTATGCGAAAGAAGTGATTTCAAATGTTATTCCGCACAATGTCTTTAACATGAGCGATCCCAAGGTTATTCCGGAAGAGAATCTGAAGCTGGCAAATGCGCGTGAGTTCGGTATTTCTGTTGCGACGGTTTATCTCGGACTGGACTGCACGGCGGAAGAACTCGGCATGAACGATTATACGGTCTTCATTAAAGGGGATTCGTATCCGAGAGATCAGTATAACAACCGTCTGGAGGATGGATTGTATATCGTCAACTGCCTGAATAAGGTCGTTCCGGACAGTTCGCCGGAAGGCACCTGCACACTGTTCTTTACCATGCCGCTGTTCGGCTGTGATATGCCGCGTGACCTGAGACCGCAGGACTATAAGAAATTCAAGAACGATCTGGCAAAACGGTATATCGAGGATGCCGAAAAGACGCTGGGCATTTCGATCGTGCCGCATATTGAAGAGATCAGTATTGCGACACCGGTCACTTTTGCCCGTTATCTTGGTACACCGGAAGGTACGATCTATGGATACAAACTATCCGGCTGGGACAGCCTGATGGCACGTACAGCAGGTGAAAAAGAAGATTATGCGATACCGGGGCTGAGTTTCTGCGGCGGACATTATATCCGCGGTGACGGCTACAGCTGTGCATATATCATGGGGGAAATGATTGGCAAGAGGGTCGCAAAACGTCTGAAAGGAGGTGTCTGAGATGGCTGAGAAGAAAGAGAAGAAACCAAATCTGCTCAGACTCAATCCGCTGGATTTTACGAAACTGACACCGGTCCGGAAGGCGCGCATAGAAGCGGCGCCGGCGCGGGAACTTCGTCCTGCAGATACATATGTGCCTAACAGGATTGCCAATGCGCTTCATCCGGATGTGCAGTATCTGAAAGTTACAGAAATAATTGAACATGATTGTGACAATAAGAGTTATATTCTGGGGCCGGATCATGCGAAGGGCACGGATGCACTGGCCTGGTTCAGTGCCGGGCAGTATCTGAGTCTTTCCATGGAGATCGGAGAAAGTTTTGCGACACGTCCGTATTCGATTGCTTCTTCGCCGAACGATGCATTGAAAGGGGAATACCGGATCACTGTACGCAGAACAGCAGGCGGTTTTGTGTCAGGGCATATTCTGGATACATGGAAGATCGGAACACCGGTTACCGCCTCCCAGCCGCTGGGTGAGTTCACGTATGAGCCGCTGCGGGATGCGAAGCATATTATCGGTCTGGCCGGAGGCAGCGGTATTACACCGTTCCGCTCACTGGCATATGCCGTCGCTGAGGGAATTGAAGACGCACAGATGACGCTTCTGTACGGCAGCCGCACAAAGAACGATGCTCTGTTCGACGAAGAATTTACGGCACTGGCAGAGAAATGCCCGGCATTCCGGTATGTGAATGTACTGAGTGAAGAGACTCGAGACGGCTGCGAACATGGGTTCCTGACAGCGGAACTTATCCGGAAATATGCGCCGGAAGGAGAGTATTCTGTCTTTGTATGCGGACCTTCTGCTATGTACCGCTTCCTGGATGAGGAACTGCCGAAGCTGGGGCTGCGGCGTAAGTTTATCCGGAGAGAACTGTTTGGTGAGTGCAGGGATCCGGCAAAGGAAGAAGGGTATCCCGGTTCCAAAGCGGCATCGTATCAGCTGACTGTCCGTGTATCGGGAAAAGATACCGTTATGACATGCCGTGCGGATGAATCCCTGCTTGCCGCAATGGAGCGGGCAGGTGTAAAAGCGCCGTCGCACTGCCGCAGCGGGGAATGCGGATGGTGCCGCAGTAAACTGGTCAGCGGTGAAGTCTTTGTGCCGAAGCGTATGGATGGACGGAGGGAAGCAGATTTTCTGTATGGGTTCATTCATCCGTGCTGCACATTCCCGCTGAGTGATATTGTTCTGGATGTGCCGCCGTTCCATCCGTGATACGGATCATTCAGAACCGCTCTGCAGAAGAGAGATATATTTAAGAGAAGTCTGGTGAGGACTTCTTTTATTAGTAATACTTATGTGAGGAAGCGGAAAAGCGAATTGTTCCGGATTTATGAGACCGATACACTATAAGTGCAAAAGGGGAAATGAGTATGGCAAAGATCCTGACAGTATATTATTCCAGAACCGGAGAAAACTATTTCGGCGGTGAGATCCGTTCAATAGCCAAAGGAAATACCGAACGAGTAGCTGAATACATCCAGAAAGCAGTCGGCGGCGATCTGTTTGAACTGCAGACAGTAAGAGAATATGCGAAAGACTACCAGAAGTGCACGGAAGAAGCGATGGCTGAGAAACGGATCAATGCCCGTCCGGCATTGAAGGCGCTGCCGGAAAGCCTGGACGAATACGATACGATCTTCCTCGGTTATCCGAACTGGTGGGGAACTGCTCCGATGGCAGTATTTACATTCCTGGACGCATTTGATTTTGCCGGGAAGAAGATCGTTCCGTTCTGCACGAATGAGGGAAGCGGAATGGGCACAAGTGAGCGGGATATCCGGAAGGAATGCCCGGGGGCAGATGTACGCTCCGGCTTATCGATCCGCGGTTCTGACGCGGCACACAGTGAAGCAAAAACTGCCGCATGGGCAAAGAAGAATATCTGAGGAGAAGGAATATGATGAACGATTTTTCATTCCAGAATACGACAAAAGTACACTTCGGCAGAAATGCTCTGGATAAGATGGCGGCGGAGATCGGCAGATACGGTAAGAAAATTCTGCTGGTGTACGGCGGCCGTTCCATCAAAAAATACGGACTGTATGACAAAGTCCGGGAAGAACTGAAAGATTTTGAACTGTATGACTATGATCTGGTGAAACCGAATCCGCGTCATACCGATATCAACGAGGGCGGCAGGATGTGCCGTGAATACGGAATCGAAGCGGTCGTTGCCATCGGCGGCGGCTCTGCCATAGACAGTGCCAAAGCGATTGCCGGTCTGGTAAAGTCTGATACGGACAACTGCTGGGATCTGGTCATTGCCAAAAAGCCGATCACGGACGCACTTCCCATCTTTACAGTGCCGACGATGGCTTCTACCGGTTCTGAGATGGACGCAAGCTGTGTCATTTCCAATCTGGAGACGGAAGAAAAGAAAGGGTATAACGGTCCGGCGCTGCGGCCGACGGTGACGTTTGACGATCCGACAAATACCTTTACAGTACCGGCATACCAGACAGCTTGCGGTGCTGTGGATATCATGTCTCATACGATGGATACAAAGTATTTCTCAAAGGACGACAAGATGGACATGCTGTACCGGATGATGGATGAACATCTCAAGACAGTTGTGAAATGGGCACCGGTTGCCTGCACGGAACCGGATAACTACGATGCGCGGGCAAATCTTTTATGGGCAGCTGCGTGGGCTCTGAACAGTTTCATGACCTGCGGCGTTCGTCAGTTTACAAGTGTACATGCCATGGAACATGAGCTCTCGGCTGTCTATGACCTGGTGCACGGACACGGCATCGCCATCCTGACACCCAGGTGGATGCGCTATATTCTGAACGAAAACACAGCTCCGCAGCTTGCACGCATGGCATATAATGTATATGACATCCCGGCAGATACACCGGTAATGGAAGCGGCGGAAAAGACGATCGAATGTACGGAGAAACTGTTTTTTGAGACACTCGGTCTGAAGAGTCATCTGTCCGAAATGGGTATCGATGATTCCCGCTTCAGAGAAATGGCAGTGAATGCGTGCGGTGCGTCCGGAGTGATCCGCGGTTATGTGGATCTGACGCCGGAAGATGTTGAGAATATCTACAGAATGTGTCTGTAAGAGAGCCTGTATGGATATAATTCTTCGCTGGATCGAACCCAAACATCAGATCGAGGAATCCCGGAAACGCTTCTCGAACGATTATCTGAAACGGATGATCGTTCCTTTGTTCATTGAACAGCTGCTGTTGATGGTAGTCGGCCTTGCGGACACGATGATGGTATCGCATGCCGGGGAAGCGACGGTTTCGGGTGTTTCGCTCGATACGATGATTTATACGATCTTTATCCTGATCTTTTCATCTCTTGGTGCCGGCGGCGGTGTGATCACGGCACAGTATATCGGCAGGGCAGACCGGGACAATGCGGATCTTTCGGCGTCGCAGACATTCCGTATTGCGGCGATCGTATCTGCTGTATTGATGCTGGTCATGCTGGCGGGAGGAAATGCAGTTCTGCACCTTCTGTATCCCACGGTGGATCCGGCAGTCATGGATGCGTGCCGTACGTATCTGCATATCGTAGTACTTTCTTTCCCGGCGAATGCCCTGTATAATGCCGGCACGGCACTGTATCGTGCGATGGGAAAAACATCGGTCACGATGCGCGTATCGATGATGATGAATGTTGTAAATGTCGTTGGAAATGCCATTGGCATCTTCGTCCTGCATGCCGGGGCAGCCGGTGTTGCGTGGCCGACGACGATCTCATGGTATTTTGCGGCAGTGATCATGACGTATCTGTGCTTTCAGAGTGATAATGCCGTCAGTATCCGGCTCCCGTATATCCTGAAAGGAAACCGGAATATGTCCGGAAGAATCCTGCATGTGGCAGTTCCCAATGCCATTGAAGGCGGACTGTTCCAGGCGGCGAAGGTCGTACTTGGTTCGCTGATTGCGACATTCGGTACAGCACAGATCGCGGCCAACGGCATCGGACAGACGATCTGGTCGCTTGCGGCAGTGATCGTCAGCTGTATGACGCCGGTATTCATTACGTGCATCGGTCAGTGCATGGGAAGCGGGGATAAGGAAGCAGCGGATTACTATCTGTGGAAGCTGATGCGGATCACCACGATGCTCAGTTTCATCTGGAATATCTTTATACTTGCATGTCTGCCGCTGATTCTGCCGCTGTACAGCATCTCGGAAGAAACAAGACGTCTGCTGATCATCATCGTTATTATCCATAATGCGTTCTGCGGTACGATCGGCGCGTTCTTCGGGCCGATGTCGGCCGGACTGCGGGCGGCGGGAGATGTCCGCTTTACGATGTATGCGTCGATCTTATGCACAGTTATATTCCGTACGGGAATGTCATTCCTGCTCTGCCTGGTATTCCGCATGGGTGTGATCGGGATCGCCTGTGCCATGGTGATGGACTGGGCACTGAAAGCAGTACTGATGACAATGCGGTACAGAAGCGGCAAATGGAATCAGCATGAACTGATCTAGTAAATATTGAGGAGGAAAACATGGAACAGTTTGAACAGATCTTTAAAAAATTTGGCTTTGGCTGTATGCGCCTGCCGATGAAGAACGGTGAAGTCGATCTCGAAGAGACGACCCGCATGGTGGATTACTTCATTGCTCATGGTTTCAATTACTTTGATACCGCTCACGGATACATAAGCGGAAAGAGCGAACTGGCGCTGAAAGAATGCCTCACGACCCGCTATCCCCGTGATGCGTATATCCTCACAGATAAACTGACAGCCAGTTACTTTAAGAAAGAAGAGGAGATCCGTCCGCTGTTTGAACAGCAGCTGGAAGCGTGCGGCGTGGACTATTTTGACTTCTATCTGATGCATGCACAGAATACGAAAATATTCGAGAAGTTCAAGAAATGCCGTGCCTATGAAACAGCTTTTGAACTGAAGAAGGAAGGCAAAGTAAAGCATGTCGGCATTTCGTTCCATGACAAGGCATCTGTACTGGATCAGATCCTGACAGAGTATCCGGAGATCGAGATCGTACAGATCCAGTTCAATTATATGGACTATGAAAGCGCGTCGGTGGAATCGAGAAAAGTATACGAAGTATGCGAAAAACACGATAAGCCGGTACTGGTCATGGAACCGGTGAAAGGCGGCAATCTCATCCGTCTGCCGGAAGATGCGCAGAAGATCTTTGATGAACTGCACGGCGGTTCCAACGCAAGCTATGCGATCCGCTTTGCGGCATCGTTCCCGAATATCCGCGTTGTTCTGTCCGGTATGAGCAATATGGAACAGATGATGGACAATGTGTCGTTCATGGAGGACTTCCAGCCGCTGAGTGAAACGGAGATGGAAGCGGTGAAGAAAGTCTGCGGTGTATTCCATGCCATGAATATGATCCCGTGTACCTCGTGCCGCTACTGTATCGAGGAAAGCTCCTGTCCGAAGAGAATTCTGATTCCGGATATCTTCTCGGCATACAATACAAAACACATCTTCAATGACTGGAACGCACCGTTCTATTACAACGATGTCGTGACGGCAAATAACGGCAAGGCTTCCGACTGCATCAAATGCGGAAAGTGCGAGCAGGTCTGTCCGCAGCATCTGCCGATCCGCGAACTGCTTGTTAAAGTCGCGGGTGAGTTTGACTCCTGATATGATTGCGATCTCCTGTATAATGAATACAGGAGATCGTTTTATGTTATTACGTCAGATTCGATATTATCAGAAAGTTGTGGAGTGCGGTTCGTTTACAACAGCCGCAGATGAATGCCACATTTCCCAGTCCGCAATTTCCCAGCAGATCAAAGCACTGGAGGAGGAACTGGGCTATCCTCTTCTTGTACGGAAAAACCGTTCCTTTGAACTGACGCCTGCAGGCAGGTATTTCTATGAGAAAAGCTTATTGGTCACCCGTCAGCTGGATAAGGTGTGTGCCGATACACGGCGTCTTGCGGACAGTGACAGCGCACGGCTTCGGCTTGGCTATCTGAAGAACTACGGAGGTACGGAGTTCCGCCGGGCAGTGGCGGAGTTCTCTGCCAGGTATCCGAAAGTGGATATTTCTGTGTTTGCAGGAACACATGAGGAGCTGTATACGCGTCTGCATTCCGAAGAAGTGGATCTGGCGATGAATGACCAGTGGCGGGCATTTTCTCCGGATTACAACAATGTGATCCTGACGGAACAGAAAGGTTATATCGAAGTGCCGCAGGGAAGTTTTCCTGCCTCGCTGGATAAGATCTCGGTGGAAGAGCTGGATAATGAAACATGCATTCTTGTGACTTCGCCGGATACCGAAGAAACAGACCGTGCGTTCTACCGAGATATACTCGGGTTCCGGAGTCATTTTGTGACAGCGTACGGACTGGAAGAAGCGCACATGATGGTGCTGTCCGGCAAAGGATATCTGCCCATCGAAGGAAACGCTCCGGTTCCGGATATGATCACACGTGTGCCGCTGTACCGCATGGGAAAGCAGGTATACCGCCGGTACTGCGCGTTCTGGAAACTGGATAACTCCGGATATTATGTTGAGGAGTTTGCGGAGATCCTGCAGAAGCAGTTCCGGTAAGACCCGCATCAGTATTACTTATGGATAGAATCGGAAACTGAAATTGTTCCGGTTCTTTTTCTTCTTTAAACTATACATATAGAAAAAAACAAATGTAAAGACACAGGAAGAGAACAGAAGAAAGAGGATAAGACATGGAAAAAAGAAGACTTGGAAACAGTGAACTGTACGTAAACCCGGTCGGCCTTGGCTGTATGGGTTTCTCCCACGCCTCCGGAGATCCGACACCGGAAGAAGAATCTGTCAGAACACTGCGGCAGGCATATGAGATCGGATATGATTTCTTCGATACAGCGGAAGCGTATACCGGTGTATATCCGGACGGTTCGGTCTCCTACAATGAGGAGCTCGTAGGTAAAGCGCTGAAGGATGTGCGTAACAAAGTGGTCATTGCCACAAAGATGGGTGTATCCCACAATGCAGACCGTTCCCTGAAACTGGACAGTTCCCCGGAAACGATCCGACGCTCGCTGGAAAAGTCCCTGGAACGCCTCGGCACCGATTATGTGGATCTGTATTACCAGCACCGGATCGATCCGAACGTGGAACCGGAAGTTGTTGCGGAAACGATGGGTGAACTGATCAGAGAAGGCAAGATCCGTTACTGGGGAATTTCCGAGACGACGGAAGAATATCTGCGCAGGGCACATGCTGTAACACCGGTCACGGCGATCGAAAACCGGTATTCTATGATGGCGCGCTGGCATGAATCGATCTTTCCGGTATGTGAGGAACTGAATACTGCATATGTTGCGTTCTCCCCGATGGCAAACGGATTCCTGACAGGTGCGTACAATCCGAACACAAAGTTTGAGGGTAAGCAGGACTATCGTGCGAACATGCCGCAGTACACTGAAGAAGGCTATGCAAAAGCAAAAGACCTGCTGGACCTGCTGGCACAAATGGCAGAGGAAAAGCACTGCACACAGGCACAGCTGTCACTTGCCTGGATGATCTGCAAGAAGCCGTTTATCGTCCCGATCCCGGGTTCCCGCAAGATCGAGCGCCTGAAGGCAAATTTCGAAGCGGGCAATATTATCCTGACACCGGAAGAGATCGCCGGGATCGATGCCAGACTGGATACGATGGACTTTGCCGTATTCGGCGGACACGGCGCAAAGAAGTAATTCGTTTTCCGCGAAGCATTAAGCAGTACAGAATCACGTCATTCTGTACTGCTTTTTGGCTACTAAAACCCCCGGATAGTCCGGGGGTCCAGCCAAGCTTTAGCGGAGAGATGATGAAAAAAAGCCTCCTGGCTTATAATTTCGTGTGTGGTCTGCGAAACTACAACGAAAGAATAAGAGGAGGTTTTTATCATGG
>JAFWNG010000024.1 GCA_017510405.1 Solobacterium sp. | reverse complement strand
CGGTCCTTGGCCGTAGGGATTCCCAACTTTCTGACCCCTCCGTCCGGCTTCGGTATTTCCCTGCGTCTTACGGCTGTGGGATGGTAATACCCTCCCAGCATCTCTGCCTGGACCTCGGCGAAATGTTCGCTCATCCACTCGATCGTTTCACGGACGGTCATTCCGTCCGCTCCCGGTGCTCCATTGTTCATCCTCACCCTCTTCATGGCAGTCTCCATGTTCTTTGGAGATACTGCCAGTTCCATGAGATGTTCGGACTTCAGTTCACGTCCTCTTTCCATGTCTTCCGGCAGATAGATGCTCAACACTTCCGCATACTCTTCGTATTCCGTACTATCCCTTTGCGGACAGCTCTCTTCTTTGAGATATTCTGTTTTCATCGCATCTCCTTTCTTTCAATCATTTACTCAAGGTTCATATTGGTTTCGCCCTTCGCTCCATTCCCATTACAGGAACTTCTTCACTACTACGGCGTCGGCTGACTCCATGCAGGTTCAACACTGCCTTCAATGTATAGCAGTGTTTGCCTTGTTTTGGCGTTACCTGCAGGCCTCCCCGGGTAAGGTGTGACAGCTTTCATCCCATGTACCTGCCTCATTTATCACTCTGCAATCCGGACAGTGTTGGACTTTGAACTGTACGGCGTTCTTTTCCATGCAGAATAACCTTATATGAGATTTCTGTTCGTCAGGTCGGGATTTTGCCCGTTTCGGGTTAGTATTTCCCACGAAACATCCGGCTTCCTTCAGATTCCATCTCGCGATGGACACCCTTGCCTTCGGCTGGCGTTTCCCACTGTCAAGCACGCAACGGACTTTCACCGTCTAGCTGTCACCCATGCCGGGTACACCGCAAAAAAGACACCCGGCAGATGCCGGATGCCTTCTGGTTTCAGATTACTTCTTGCCGAAGCGGATCTTGATCTCACGCTTGAGTGCGTACGGGATGATGGCTTTGAGCTTGCCCTCTTCGCCGACGTACATCTTCGTGTTCTGCGGCATGTCGCGTTCCAGACGGATCGCGTCGAATTCGCAGCGTGTCGTGCACAGACCGCATCCGATGCAGCGGTTGACATCGACGGTCGTAGCGCCGCACTTGAGGCAGCGGTTGGCTTCCGCGCGCACCTGCTCTTCGGTCAGGGCAAGACGGAGGTCTTCGTATGTCTTTGCTGCTTCGCCCGGTTTCATGCCCGGAGCCTGGCGGTCTGCTGTGTCATAGCTGTCAACACGGATGTCATCACGGTCGAGCTCGATGAACTTGCGCAGGTCGCGTCCGATCGTCAGAGACTGACCCGGATGGACGTAACGGTGGATGGATACCATGCCTTCACGGCCGTCCGCGATCGCATCGATGGCGAACTTCGCACCGTAGCGGATATCGCCGCCGACGAAGATATCCGGCTCTGCTGTCTGCAGAGTCACCGGATCTGCCTCCAGCGTGCCGTTTCTGCGTACGACTGCCTTTGTATCCTTCAGCAGGTCGCCCCAGACAGCTGCCTGGCCAATGGACAGCAGGACATTTTCGCATTCCACTGTCTTTGTCTCGTTTTCGTCATAGACCGGGCTGAAGCGTCCGTCTTTGTCGAATACCTGTACACACTGTTTCAGGACGATGCCGGTGATCTTTCCATTCTTCACGAGAACTTCCTTCGGTCCCCAGCAGTTCTTGATGACAACACCTTCTTCACGTGCTTCAGCGATCTCATCCTTGGCGGCCGGCATCTCATCCGGTCCTTCCAGACAGTACATCTCAACGGATTCACTGCCGGCACGGAGCGCTGTTCTCGCTACGTCGATGGCAACGTTGCCGCCGCCGATCACGACGGTCTTGCCGGACAGCAGCTTGCTGTGGTCGCGGTTGGCACGGCGCAGGAAGTCGACGCCGCTCTCCGCATATTCCTCGTTCGGGATGCCGGCTTTTCTGCCTGCCTGCATACCGATGGCAACATAGAATGCCTTGTAGCCTTCCTCACGCAGCGACTGGATTGTCACGTCTTTGCCGACTTCAACGCCGCAGCGGAATTCAACGCCCATCTGACGGATCACGTCGATCTCAGCGTCGATAACATTCTTTTCCAGACGGAAGTTCGGGATGCCGTACTTCAGCATGCCGCCCGGCTGCTCGTCTTTCTCAAAGACGGTGACCGGATAGCCGTGCTGACGCAGATAGTACGCTGCGGACAGTCCGGACGGACCGGAACCGATGACAGCGATCTTGTACTCGTCGCCCCACATATTGCCGAATTCATTGTGGCACTCCGGAATGTAGCGGGTCTCCGCGTTGAGTTCCTGGGCAGCGATGAACTTCTTGATCTCATCGATTGCGACCGGCTTGTCGATCGTGCCTCTTGTACAGCGGTCTTCGCATCTGCGGTTGCAGACAGCGCCGCATACTGCCGGCAGCGGGTTATCCTGCTTGATGAGCTTCAGAGCATCCATGTATCTGCCCTCGGCAGCCATGCGGATGTATCCCTGTACTGCCAGGTGAGCAGGACATGCCGTCTTGCACGGTGCCGTACCGGTGTCGTAGACGTTGATCTTGACATCGTCGCGGTAGTTCTTGTTCCACTTCTCCGGACCCCATTTCTTCGCATCCGGCAGTTCTGTCTTCGGATAGACGACTTCCATTCCGTTTGCGCGGCACAGCTTCTGGCCGAGCTTGGCAGCGCCGACCGGGCAGACTTCCACGCACTTGCCGCACGCTACGCACTTGTTGCGGTCAACGTGGGCACGGTAGGAAGACGCGGACATGTTCGGCGTATTGAACAGCTGGGATGTACGCAGGGCGTTGCAGACGCCGATCGGGCAGTTGCAGATGCCGACGATCTTGTCTTCGCCGTCCAGGTTGGTGATCTGGTGTACATATCCTGCCTTCTCACCCTTGCGCAGAACTTCCATGACTTCGTCATATGTGCAGTAGTAAGCGTCTTTGTGGGATTCGACAAGGAACTCAGCCATATCGCCGAGACCGATGCACCAGTAGTCTTCGATGTCGCCGGTGCCTTCGCCGCGGATGGTCTGCTGCCGGCGGCACGAACAGATGTCGAGGCAGTACTTGTCGTACTTCTTCAGCCAGTAGGACAGTTTTTCCAGTGAGACTGCCTGGCCGTTAGCTTCGATCGCCTTTTCGACCGGAATGACGTGCATTCCCAGTCCGCCGCCTCCCGGAGGAACCATGTGGGCGACTTTTCCGACCGGTACACTGGACGCATAGTTGAAGAATGTCGCAACTTCCGGATGTTCCTTCAGAAGAGCGCCGTTCATCATCATGTATTCACCGGAACCGACGACCCACTTCGGTACAAAGTACTGCTTTGCGTGGTCTTTCGTTTCCCGGTCGAATTCGATCAGACCGATCTGGCAGATGTGATCAAGCATCTTCTGCGTATCTTCAATGCTCATTCCGTTGCGTTCTGCGACTTCCTCAAGTCTCAGTTTGACAACTCTCTTCTTCTTGAACGAGCACAGGAACTTGACTTCTTCCTTCGTCAGAAGACGGTCCAGAAGCCACAGATCCGGATCGACCTTCTCATCGATCTTCTTCGGATTTCCGAGAACATTGATATCATCGGAGATCATGGCCGCAGCGATCTTCAGATACTGCAGTTTTTCCGGATCATCAACGTGGTAATCCTGCGGAAGATAGTCGTTCTCATTGAACATATAGTTCTTGAACTTTTCGGGTATCATAAAAAATTATCTCCTTCCACACTCTAACCAAAGAATAGCATGCACAATCTCATCCGGACGTTTTATTCTATGCAATTCATGCAACTTTTCACTTGATTTATGCACATTCCGCAATAATAATGAAACTATGGAAACGCAGTATATCATGGAGTTTGTATCGCTGGCACAGACAAAGAGTTTTTCCGAGTCTTCCCGCCTTCTGCATATATCCCAGTCCTCCCTGTCCCGCCACATACAGATGCTGGAGAAGGAACTGGGCAGCGCTCTGTTTTCGCGGACGACGCGGCGGATCGAACTGACGGAATTCGGCCGGTTCTATCTTCCCTACGCGGAAAAGCAGAAAGCATTGAGCGAAGACAGCGCCAAGGCGGTCCGCAGGTGGCAGAAGCACAATACTGCCGCGATCACCGTCGGCATCTCCCAGCACGCGCACCTGTTCTCCATTACCGAAAGCATTGCGGCGTTCCGCACAGCCTGGCCGGATATTCCCCTGCGCATGGTGGAGCACAGCCTTGATCAGCTGCACAAGGATCTGTCGGAAGGACGTCTCAGTCTGATCACCATGGCATATCCCAAAGGCCGCAGCCTGCCGGAACGCTTTATAAAAGCCGGTGAAAGCAGTCTTGTGGCAGTGCTTCCGTCTTCGCATATCCTTGCGACCTACCAGATCATTCCTCTGTATCATCTGAGCGGACGTCCCCTCTATCTTCCGGAAGAGCATACGCTGTTTGCCGATCTCATCCAGGATGCCCTGCTGCGGGAAGGGATACGCTCCGATATCATGTACCAGGGATCGCTGCATACGCGCATCGAACTGATGCGGCAGGAGCCCGGCATCCTGATCGATGAAGAACGCATCGTCCGGGAAACGATAAAAGACGGATCGTTTGTGATCCGTCCGCTTGAACCGGCTGTCGGCTTCGTGTTCGGACTGGAATATGCCGAACGTCTCAATGCCGGTGAATACCGCTATATGAAATTCATCCGTGACCGGTTTCAGGGCTGAACATCCGCTCAGTCCTTTTTATTCGTCGTCGCTGAAGGCAAGATACGCGCCTTTCATCGGGCTGACCGCGTGCTCGCTGAACATGCGCAGTGCTCCGCTCTTATACTTGAGCGGCTTCTTTTTCCAGTTTTTTCTGCGCTCTTCCAGCACCGCTGCCACTTCTTCCGGCGTCTTCGGTTCGCCATGGATCCCGACGACCGCCAGTTTTCTTGCCGGAATATCGATCTCGATCAGGTCGCCCTCTTCGACCAGAGCGATCGGTCCGCCGGCCTGCGCTTCCGGTGAGCAGTGGCCGATGACCGGTCCCGTGGATGCGCCGGAGAAACGTCCGTCGGTGATCAGGGCAATGGATCTGCCGAGTTCCGGATCGGAAGAGATCGCTTCGGAGGTATAGAACATTTCCGGCATGCCGCTTCCCTTCGGTCCTTCGTAGCGGATAAATACCGCGTCTCCCTTTTCCACTTTGTGATGCAGAACAGCGTCGAGGCATTCCTCCTCACTGTCGAACGGACGTGCCCGCAGCACCGCTTTGAACATTTCCTTCGGGCAGGCGGTATGCTTGATGACCGCGCCTTCCGGAGCGAGGTTTCCCTTGAGTACGGCAAGCGAGCCGCCGGTTCCGAGCGGGTTCTCTTTCGGGCGGATGATATCCTGCCGCGTCAGGCTGGTGCCGAAGCGTGCATTGAACGCCGCCAGCGCTTTTTCGCAGCGCTCGTAGTAGCCGTTTTTCTTCAGGTCTTCCAGGTTCTCGCCGAGCGTCTTTCCGGTGACTGTCATGGCGTCCAGGTGCAGCATATCCTTGATCTCTTCCATGATGGCAGGTACGCCGCCGGCATAGTAGAAGACTTCCGCCGGCCACTTTCCGGTCGGACGGATATCCAGCAGGAAGAGCGCATTGCGGTGGAGACGGTCAAACGTATCCGCGTCCAGTTCCATGCCGAATTCATGGGCAACGGCAGGAATATGCAGCAGCGTATTGGTGCTTCCGGAGATGGCCGCGTGCACAAGGATCGCGTTTTCAAAGCTGTCCATTGTCACGATCTGCGACGGCAGAATTCCTTCTTTCGCCAGTTCCACACTGCGCTTGCCGCTTTCTTCGGCAGCCGTGTAAAGGTCCGGGCTTTCCGCCGGCATCAGTGCGCTTCCGGGCAGTGCCAGGCCGAGCGCTTCGGCCATGATCTGCATCGTGGAAGCAGTGCCGATAAAGCTGCATGCGCCGCAGCCCGGGCATGCGTGCGTCTTTGCCCACTGCAGCGTATCCGCGTCGATCTCGCCGCGTTCATAGCGGGCGCTGTAGACGCCGAGTTCATTCAGCGTGAGCATCTTCGGTCCGGCTGCCATCGTGCCGCCCGGCACAACGATCGAAGGAATATTCACGCGGGCAAGTCCCATCAGGTTGCCCGGCATTCCCTTGTCGCAGCTTGCCAGGAACACGCCGGCGTCGAACGGCGTCGCGTTTGCCTGGATCTCGATCATGTTGGCGATCATCTCACGGGAAACGAGCGAATAGTTGATGCCGTCTGTTCCCTGGCTCTCGCCGTCGCACATGTCGGTCGTAAAATACCTTGCGCCGTGACCGCCGTTTTCCGCGATCCCCTTTCGGACAGCTTCCACCAGCTGATCCAGATGTCCGCTTCCCGGATGAGAATCACCGAAGGTGCTTTCAATAAAGATCTGAGGTTTGGAAAGGTCCTCCACTTTCCAGCCGGTACCGATCCGCAGCGGATCCAGTTCGGGGGCATTCTGCCGCTGTAACTGACTTCTTAATTTCATAAAACTACACTCCTGTTACTTTCATTATACAGATACAGACCGCATATGTCTTTTCATCAGAAAACCATTTTATGTTCATACAGAATTCAGATTTCTTTCCTATGATATGCGTGCATCAGAAAGATGCGGAACGAGGTAAAAAGATGAAAAAGAAAACATACAGAATGATCCCCATGGCAATGCTGGCACTCACGATGGCAGCCTGCTCGGCCGTCTCCGCAGACAGCAGCACTTCTGTACGTGATACAGAACAGACAGAAATACAGGAAACGGTGCAGAATACCACTACTGCAGAAACAAATACGGAGACAAGCACAGAAGTCTCCGCGTCGGACATGTTCACCGAACGCGATCTCACCCAGAGCGCGGATCTGACCAATGCGGTCACCTACGACGTGACATCCGGACAGAATATCACGATCACTGAGGAAGGCGTTTATGTACTGCGCGGCGAAGCGACAAACGTGACGGTCACGGTCGACGCGGCGGATACCGCCAAAGTACAAATCGTTCTTGACGGCGTTTCGATCACGAACGATTCCTCCCCGGCTGTTTACGTAAAGAGTGCCGACAAGGTATTCATCACCACAACAGACAGTACGAATACCCTGAAGGTCACCGGAACATTCACGGATGACGGAGACGTCAGCACTGACGCGGTCATCTTCTCGAAGGATGACATCACGATCAACGGTACGGGAACACTGAATATCGAATCGACCGACAACGGCATCACATCCAAAGACGATCTGAAGATCACCGGCAGTACGATCCAGATCACCTGCGCTTCGGACGCGCTGGAAGCGAATGACTCTGTCAGAGTTGCCGGCGGCACGATCACTGTCAATACCGCCAAAGACGGCATTCACGCGGAAAACGATGAAGACAACACGACAGGCTTCGTCTATATCAGCGGCGGTACGCTGAAGATCAATGCCGGGGACGACGCAGTCCATGCGACGACCACCCTGACTGTGGACGGCGGCAATCTCGATCTGAGCGGCGGTGAAGCGCTGGAAGCGACGCAGGTCATCATCAACGACGGCACCATCAATATCAATGCCACAGATGACGGCATCAATGCCAGCCGCAAATCCACTGCGTACAGTGTGAAGGTCGAGATCACCGGCGGCGATATCACGATCGCGATGGGTGCGGGCGACACCGACGCAGTTGATTCCAACGGCGACCTGCTCATCAGCGGCGGCACGCTGAATATCACAGCCCAGTCCCCGTTCGACGCGGACGGCACAGTTTCAAAGACCGGCGGCACGATCATTGTCAACGGCACTGAGACAGATTCTATTACCAATCAGTTCATGGGCGGTATGGGCGGCCAGGGTCAGATGCCCGGCGGCCAGATGCCTGACGGCGGCCAGATGCCGGATGGCGGACAGATGCCGGATGGCGGACAGATGCCTGACGGCGGTCAGATGCCCGGCGGTATGCACGGAGGCGGACGCCGCTGATCGGAACGAACGCAAAAAGAGGAACCTCAGCAGTTCCCAATGGCGTCAAACTAAAGTACAGGTTGGCGCTTTTTGTTATCTTGCCAGGCAATTAGCCATAGAGGTGTTTTCAGAATCCGGAAAAGTGTGAAAGTGGTTAAGTTTATATATACATATGTTTTTTATATAAGCCTTATATATTGTATTATGTAGTTAAGTATAGGAGGCTTGTTTTATGTATGTACGCGTTATTCCTAACAATAAAGGTAAGAAAAACACTTTTTTCTGCGATCTTGTGGAATCTTACCGTAATGAGAATGGTGATCCCAGGCAGCGTGTTGTAGTTAAGCTGGGGCAGTTTGAAGCTGAATATATTCCTTATCTGAAGGCTGCTTTCGCCAAGGACAGCGATCCGGCTGAGGTCTTTTCCCGTGAAGTCGGGAAGTATCCCAAATCCCGATAGGGATATAGCGAAACTCTTCAGAAAGTTCGGGGCATATATTCGTTCTGAAGAAGCTCGTGAACTGTGCCGTAAGAAATCTTCCGATTTTACAAGGATTTACAAGTTCCCCTGGTTCGATATTCCGCTGTAAAGAATGTGTCTCAACTGAACTATCCAATTATTATGCCGGTATAGGATGGTCTGAAAAGCGAGTGAGCAGACAGGCTGCTTTCAAAGCACTCAAAAAACTGAATCCAAGAGTTTTTGACCCTTTGATCCATAAGTTCACCGAACTGTTCTATAAATCCTCTCTGGTAAAAACGTTCAGGAACTATCTGCTAATTGCGGCCGATGGTACAACATTGAATTTTCCAGCAGGCATGCTTTCTCTGCAAAGATTTGGCTTTGATCAAAACAAATACGTTAAAACTGCAGCGGATGCTAAGAAAGCAACCAGCCGGTCATCTGCACTTTATGATGTGACAAACGGGATCATTCTGGATTTTGTGATGCGGCGCTATAAAGATTCAGAGATCCCGATCGCAATCGATCAGCTCAGCAGAGTCATTCAGTATATTCGCGGCAGAGCAGCCATCTTTCTGGCGGACAGGAACTATGACAGTGTTGAAGTCTTTTCCATTCTGGAAGGATATGGAATGAAGTATTGCATACGCGGAAAAGCAAACTTCTTCAAGCATTATGTGGAAAAGATGAGATCCAATGATGAGTGGATCGATGTATGTATCGATAAGACATGGCGGAAACGTCTGAAATATGATCAGCCCAGACAGAGGTTTGAAAAGAATCCATGGATCAAAATCAGAGTAGTGAAATACCGATATACATATTTCACAAAGAAAGGTTTACCGATCACTACTGATCTGATCTACTTTACAAATCTTTCCGAGGATGAGTTCTCTTCTGCCGATATCGTTTCTTTGTATGCAAAACGCGGGCAGATCGAAGTCAGCTATAAAACTTTGAAAACTGATTATGAATGGGAACGGTTGTTCAGCAGTGACTGTGACACAGAGATATGTGCCATATATGGTAAAGTCATTTTTCATAATCTTTGCGGTGTTATCCGAAAGCAGCTTGACCAGATGTTGGAGGGAGATCTTGTGATTCCGGAAAATGCAAGTACCAACAAGTACGTGTTCAGAGTCAATATCAAGCAGCTGAGCAATCTGATTCGTGATGAAGGATTGTGCAGAGCCATACGCACAGGAAATACCGGGAAAATGGAAAATATATTCAT
>JAFWNG010000023.1 GCA_017510405.1 Solobacterium sp. | reverse complement strand
TGGAAAGGACGATCACAAGCAGAGCAATGATCCGTAAAACGGAATGTTTCTTCTTTCTTCTCTTAGCCATCATAGATCTCCGGCATCAAATGAATTGAGTACTTCTTCGCATATTGCCATTTCTTCTTCGCTTTCGACCATCTCCAGTTCGCCGTCCTCTGTGTAGGATGCTGCGAATACTGTATCCGGGTCCGCCGGATCGAAGAACATGACGTACTGTTTTCCGGTCTCTTCGTAGTCAAATGTCAGAAGAATCTCAACTTCAATTTCTTCCCCTGCATCATTAATGACTGTCATTTTATTGTCATCCATTTGTAAAAACCTCCATAACAAAAGGCGCAAAACGCCTTACATTGAATCCAGATAACTTTGCAGGATCTGTACTGCCGCCATCTGATCAATCACTTTTTTTCTCTTTTTGCGTGATACGTTCGCCTGGATCAGTATCCGTTCAGCAGCCTTCGTAGTCAGCCGCTCATCCCACAGAATGACGGGAATATCTGTCGCTTCCTCCAGCATTGCCTTGAACTCCATTGAGATCTCACCGCGCAACCCGACATCTCCGTTCATATGTTTCGGCAGGCCGAGAACTATTTTTTCCGGCTGTTCAAGCTTCAGTATTTCCAGGATACGATCCAGACATGCATCATAATCGTTTTCCTGAAAGCGAACCGTCTCATATGTCCGGGCTATCATTCCGAGCGGATCACTGATTGCAACACCGCACGTGACACTGCCGAGATCCAGGCCGAGTATTCGCATTATTTCGTCCCCTTCAGATAGCAGCGGACGAGTTCCTCGATGATCTCAGTACGGTCGACCGACTGGATCAGACTGCGCGCATTCTTATGGCTGGAAATATATGCCGGATCATTGGAGATCAGATAGCCGGCAAGCTGGTTGATGGAATTGTATCCTCTTTCATCCAGTGCTTCCTGAACGGTGTGCAGTATCTGGCGGATATTTTCCCGACGAAGTTCATCCGCATTAAAACTAACAGTTTCTGTGTAATCTTTTTTATTGTTTGCCATGATCTGCCTCCTGTTATTACTTTATTTTATTGCATTTAAATCAAAAAGTATACACGAAATGCCCGCTTGCAGACAGCAGGAAACGGGAGATCCGTGTTGAATCCCCCGTTCACATCAGCCACCTGTTTATTCCTCAGCGGATCGCATTCACTGCTTCCTTGACGGAAGCGAATGCTTCATCGATCCTGCTGATATCACGGCCGCCGGCCTGTGCCATATCCGGACGTCCGCCGCCGTTGCCGCCGGTGATCTGAGCAGCTTTGCGGGCAATGTCGCCGGCCTTCAGACCGCGCGCAATTGCTTCTTTGCTGGATGCGCAGACGAAGGTCAGTTTTCCGTCATTTTCATTGCTCAGGAATACGAAGCCGTTTTCCATACGGTTGCGCAGCGTTTCGGCATAATTCTTCAAGGTACCGTTATTCTGGTCTTTCAGACGCAGCATCAGTACATGAATACCGTTTACATCCTCTGCCTGAGATACCTGTGCAGCTGCTTCAGCCATCATGGCTTTTTCTTTTGCCGCAGCGTTCTCTTTTCTGAGTGCGGCATTCTCATCCAGAAGATTCTGCAGTTTCTCTTTGAATCCGTTCCAGTTTGCCATCTTCAGAAGAGCTGCTGTCTCATACAGATATGTCTCTTCCTCTTTGAAAGCTTCATAGGCGTGCATCTTAGTAACGCTTGTGATACGGCGCACACCGGAACCGATGGATTCTTCACTTACGATCTTGAACAGACCGATCTCAGATGTATTGGATACATGTGTACCGCCGCAGAATTCCTTGGATTCCTCGCCCATGGAGACAACGCGTACGCTGTCACCGTATTTTTCATCGAACAGAGCGATCGCGCCGGTATTCTTGGCAGCTTCCAGATCCATGACTTCCGTAACGACCGGAAGACTCTTCTCGATCATCTCGTTTACGAGACGTTCCACTTCCTTCAGCTGTTCATCAGATACTTTCTCAAAATGGTTGAAGTCGAAACGTGCATACTCCGGACCGTTATAGGAACCGGCCTGAGCAACGTGGGAACCGAGAACCTTGCGGAGTGCGCTCTGAAGAAGATGCAGGGAAGAGTGATTTGCCCGTGTCTTTGTTCTGGCTTCCAGATCAAACGCGCCTTTGACCGTGTCACCGGTATGGATCACGCCTTCTTTCACGCGGATATGATGCAGCGGCTGCTTGTGCGGCGCCTTGCGTACATCAGTCACATCTGCGCAGAACGAATCTGTCCAGAGTGTTCCTCTGTCGGCAGCCTGTCCGCCGCTCTCTGCATAGAAGCATGTTTCCGCCAGAATAACATCACCCTCGTCCGTCAGTTCGTCGACCTGGACGCCGTCTTTGAACAGACCGATCACCTTGGATTCGCAGGTATTATCGGTGTAGCCGGTAAATACAGATTCCTCTGTGAAGTTCATCAGGTCGATCGACTGCGTGCCCATCGACTGCTGGTCTCCGCGGGCGCCGCGGGCCATTTCTCTCTGATTCTGCATTGCAGCTTCAAAGCCTTCCATGTCAACATGGTAGCCGTTGTCTTCCGCGATCTCCTGCGTCAGTTCTTTTGGGAATCCATATGTGTCATACAGCTTGAATACCACTTCACCCGGCAGTCTCTTTGTGTCCTCATGATCCTTCAGAGCCTGATTCAGCAGTGATTCACCGTTAGCCAGTGTCTTATGGAATGCATTTTCCTCGTTCCGTACGAGGTTGGCAATATATTCGACACGGTCCAGTACATACGGATAGTAGTCCTTCATATTCTCGGCTACGACACCGACAAGCTTATACATGAAGGCTCCGGAGATACCCAGTTTGATTCCGTAGCGGACTGCGCGGCGCAGAACACGGCGCAGAACGTAGCCGCGGCCTGTATTGGAGAAATCCGCACCGTCAGCGATTGCAAATGTTACTGTACGGATATGGTCTGCGATGACGCGGTATGCCATTTTGTATTCCGGATCGCTGTACGGATATTTTGCATATTTCTCGGTTTCATGGATGATCGGAAGGAACAGATCTGTATCAAAGTTCGTTTCACCGCCCTGAACAAGGCATGTCAGACGCTCCAGACCCATACCGGTATCGATGTTCTTCTGCGGCAGTTCCTTGTATTCGGAACGCGGCAGTTCATCCGGACGGCAGTCATACTGAGAGAATACGACGTTCCAGACCTCAATATACCGGTCATTTTCGATATCTTCAAAGAACAGTTTCTCGCCGAGTCCCTGCGGATCATATTCTTCACCGCGGTCGTAGAACAGTTCTGTATCCGGTCCGCCCGGACCTCTTCCGATCTCCCAGAAGTTATCGTCTGTCTTGCGGATGTGCGTCGGATCCATACCGACCTTGATCCACATGTTGTACGCATCTGTATCATCCGGATATACCGTTACATACATACGCTTCGGATCAAATCCGATCCATTCCGGACTGGTCAGGAATTCCCACGCCCATGTGATCGCTTCTGTCTTGAAGTAATCACCGATCGAGAAATTGCCGAGCATCTCAAAGAATGTATGATGACGCGCTGTCTTTCCTACATTCTCAATATCATTTGTACGGATCGATTTCTGCGCATTGCAGATACGGTTGGACTTCGGCTTCTCAGTTCCGTCAAAGTACTTCTTGAGTGCCGATACACCGGCGTTGATCCAGAGCAGCGTCGGATCGTCATGAGGGATCAGACTCGCACCCGGTTCGACCATGCAGCCTTTGCTCCGGAAAAAATCCAGAAACATCTGGCGGATCTGATTTCCTGTCAAATTCTTGTTAGGCATAACTGTTTCCTCCTGTAATAATAAAACGTTCCTGAATCCAGGAACGTTTGCACGCGGTACCATCCTGGTTCGTGCTTAGTGCACGCACCTTAATTACTGCCGGTAACGGCGGCGTCCGTTGCCCTTTCGGGCACTCTCAGAAGCAGCTTCATGCACTTTCCGCGGAGAATTCACACCAGCCATTCCCTCTCTTGGCGCTTCTTCATGCACTACTTGATCTTCTTCAGCGATTTCCTGAATATCTTACCACATTCTTTACAGTTTGGAAGAACAAATTAGATGCTGTCTGAGAGCAGACGCTCACAAAGCGTCGTTTTTCTCACATACCGTTCTGAAGTAGCGATTCCTCTTTCAAATGCGCCTTTTTCGCCGAGCATAATCAATGCCTTGCGGGCTCTTGTGCACGCGGTATAGATGAGTTTTCTCTGCAGCATATAACTGTGCTGGTACGAAAACGGCATAATGACGACGGGATACTCGGATCCCTGCGCTTTATGAACGCTGATCGCATATGCCAGCGTGATGCGGTCCAGTCCGTCCTGTTTGTATTCAACAACATTGTCCTGGAAATTCACATACAGCGTCGTGACATGATCTTCGCTGTGTTTTGCGTCTACGATCTCTTCCAGAATGCCGATATCCCCGTTGTATACATCATCATCCGGCTGATTCTTCAGCTGCAGGATCTTGTCCCCTTCCCGGAAGATCTGATATCCGTAGCGGTATTCTTCCTTGTCCGGAGCCGGCGGATTGAAGCATTCCTGCAGAGCATTGTTCAGAACATGAATACCCGCATTTCCGTTATACATGGGAGAAAGCACCTGGATATCGTCGATCCGGTAATCGTTATCCAGATATGCCCGCACGATATCAAGAACGGCATTGCGTATGAAATTACGCGGACATTCGATAAAGCGCACTTCCCCTTTATAGAGTGAAAGATCTGCTTTTCCTTCCCGTACGGCATGTGCCAGCGCAATGACGTCGCTTCCGTTTTTCTGCCGGTAGATGTACTGAAGACGGCATACCGGGATCACGCCGGAAACCGTAAGATCACGCAGCACACTGCCCGGGCCGACGCTCGGCAGCTGGTCTTCATCACCGATCAGGCAGATCTTGCGGATGTTTCTGCCGGCTTTGAGCAGATTGTACATCAGCCAGGTATCGACCATGGAGAACTCATCCACGATCAGAAGATCGCATGTGATCGGATCATCCTCGTTTTTACCAAACGAGTTGCTTTCCAGATCCCACTGGAGCAGCGAATGGATCGTCGCGGCGCTTGTATCTGTCAGTTCCGCCAGTCTTTTGGCAGCTCTGCCGGTCGGAGCAGCGCACACGATCGTATGTTCCGGATACATCATATGAAACAGCCGGACAAGCGCCCGGACGACCGTCGTTTTCCCGGTGCCCGGTCCGCCGGTAATGATCTGAATATCGTTCTGAAAAAATGACCGGATCGCTTCCGCCTGGCTTTCATCGTATTCAATGCCGACATCTTTCTGCAATGCCGTCAGATATCCCTCCAGTACGCTGTCGGGGCACTCCGGCAGATCTCTGTACGGAAACTCTTTCAGATAAGACGCAATAAAAACTTCTGCGTCATACTGGGCTTTCGGATAGATCCTGTCCTTTTCGACGCGCAGCAGTCCTCTGCGGGCCGCAAGATCCAGTATTTCATCAAAATCACTGTCGATTCCCTGCGTCTGTTTTTCGTATTCCTGCTTCACATCGCCGTACAGGAGATAGCTGTCGCCGCTGCTCATCGTCATATCGGAGACAAGCGACACCAGAAAAGCATACAGTCTTCTCTCATCCGAAACAGAGAATCCGAGATTCATGGCGATCTTATCTGCCGTAGCGAAGCCGAAGCCGTCGCATTCCTCAATGACGCGGTACGGATTCTCACTTATTTTTTCAAGTGCTTTCTTCCCGTATGCCTTATTCAGACGGACGAGATTCCGCATTCCGATCCCGTGGATGTTCAGGAAACGGATCAGTTCTTCCATCCCGTCTTCTTCCATCTGAATGCCTTCCGAGATGGATTCGATCACTTTTTCGGAGAGATCCGGAATCGTACGAAGACACAGCGGATCCTGACGAATCATGGATAATGCCTCATCCCCGAGTGCCGAAACGATCTTCTCAGCAGTCTTTTTGCCGACGCCGGGAAACTGGATGCCCGACAGATAGCGGATAATGCCTTCCCGTTCACTCGGCAGCGGCTTTTCATACGACTGCAGAGCGAACTGCATGCCGTACCGCGGATGTTCAACATATTTTCCGAAAATGTTATACAGAATATCGGTCTGGACCTGTGCCAGCGTTCCGGTTACAGTGATCGTTCTTTCGTTCTGGTCATTGATGCGGAACTTTGCGACTGTATAATAGTTTTCTTCATTCCTGAACAGAATATACGTGAACTTTCCGTTCAGTTTGATCAGTTCTTCTTCCATAATGCTTATTTATTCTTTTCGGCAGTCTCACGGATCGTCTCCATAAGATCCTGGCCGTTTTTCCAGACTGACTGTATGCGTCCGCCGCAGATCACTTTATCGTCATAATAGAAGACCGCTTCCTGTCCCGGTGTAAAGGAACGCACTGTCTGCGGATAACGGACCGCCAGTGTGCCGTCTTCCCGCGGTTCAATGAAGACTGCATTATCCGGCTGGCGATAGCGGAATTTTGCAGCACACGCAAGCGGTTCCGTGATCTCAGTCATATAGTTGACATCTTCCACGATGCAGGCATCCGAATACAGATATTCCTGATGCGCTTCATCCGTCACGAACAGCACATTCGCTTCCACATCTTTTCCGACCGCGTAGTACGGACCGGTTCCGCCGATATCCAGACCTTTCCGCTGACCGACCGTGTAATACAGCACGCCTTTATGGGTTCCGACTTTCTTTCCCGTATTGATATTGACGATATCTCCCGGCTTCATCGGCAGATAATTGCTCAGAAACTCACGGAATTTACGTTCACCGATAAAGCAGATGCCAGTCGAATCCTTCTTGGCAGCGATCGACAGCTGCAGTCTGCCGGCAATTTCGCGCACTTCCGGCTTCGAAATACTGCCAAGTGGAAAGATCACATGCGGCCATACTTCGGGCCGGACCTCTGCCAGAAAGTACGACTGGTCCTTATTGCGGTCATCCGCTTTGGCAAGCCATGTTCCTTTTTCGTCCTTCACGATCTTTGCATAATGTCCGGTCGCTACCGTATCAAATCCCTTTGACGCGCCGAATTTCATGAAACTGTCGAACTTAATGTATCTGTTGCACAGAATATCCGGGTTTGGCGTGCGTCCCCGGCGGTATTCACGAAGGAATTCAGCAAACACATCTGTCCAGTACTCCTGGATAAAATCTATGCGGAGAAGCGGCAGGCCGAGCATGTCGGCAACCGCCTGGGCATCGTGATAATCTTCTTCCTGCGGACACACCGGATCATCCAGCGTCGGGTTTCCGCTGATATCATCATTCGCAGCCGAATCCCAGTTCCGCATGAACGCGCAGGTCACATCGTATCCCTGTTCTTTCAGCAGGTATGCCGCAACAGCGCTGTCAACGCCTCCTGACAGCCCTACAAGTACTTTTTTCATACTGTATCTCCCTTACAAGAAAAGAAGAAGCTTGCGCTTCATTCCTCTTTATCTTTCACGATCGAGCCGCAGGCTTTGTAGCTCGGACATTTGTTCGTGCAGTTGTTTGCTGCAATTCTTCTGAGTTCCGAAGGAACGAATACCCCGATCTCTTCTTCATCGTATCCTACCTGAAAGTTGTCTTCATTCAGGATGATCGGCCGTTTCAGGATGCTCGGATTCTGTTTAATGAACCGGATCAGCTGATCCGTGGTCATCGACTCAATATCGATCTGACTTTCCTGAAGAACTTTTGAACGCTTGGAAATAATATCATCGCTTCCGTTTTCACTGCGCATAAGAAGATGCTTGATTTCCGTATCATTCAGCAGCGTCTTGAAAATATTTTTTTCAATAAAGGGAAGATTGCGTTCCTTGAGCCATTGTTTGACTTTACGGCAGGATGCGCATCCCGGTGAAGTATAAATAACGATCATGGAGCCTCCGTTACCAGTATAGCATGCATTTCCCTGCCCTGATTCAAAACCTCAGACCGCTGCCCATCCGCAGGTCGGCCCTTAATACAAGGCAGAAATACTAAACAATTGTATTAACAGGCAGCTGTTCTAGTCAATCCCTTTTTGTGCATCAGCAAATGATAAAAAGGTGCCTTATGCACCTTATCATTCTTCCTGGCTGAGCAGTTTCCTCAGAAGCTCTTTCTGATCTTCCGCACGGTCTGCCGGGCAATCTGATCCGTCAAGGATCTGAAGATATTCATCGCAGCGCTTCATCTGTTTCCGCAGCATTCTTGTACTGAACGGAATGCTTATCCTGGTACCGTTGATAAACAGGACCTCAGATTCCGCATCTCCGGCCGGAACGATATCCAGAATATCACTGTATGACAGCCATACACATTCAGGATTGTCGGGAGAAAGCGTCGGAAACATCAGATACTGCCTGCGTTCGCTGATCAGCACCGGCACTTTCTGACGGTAACCGGTCAGCCGGCGAAATGCCTCGCGTCTGCCGTCGGCTGTGCTTCCGCACTGTACGCACAGATCGTCTATAAAGCGATTCACAGACTGATCGGAATGCTGCCACTGTCCGCTGCTGCTGAGCATCCGGGAACACCTGCCCTCAGGGCAGATTATCAGAAACCGCAAGAGTTATTCTTCCCTTCCACAGGCTGTTTCACAGCTGGAGCAGCCTTCCTGCGAGCAGATCACTTCCAGTGCTCTCGTATCCAGCGCAATGCATTCGATCTCAATGCGTGCCCCTTTGGCAAGAGCAGATACCTGCGCAGCGCTTCTTGCCGGATACGGTTCCGTGAAGAAATCGGCGTAGACCGCATTCATTTTTCCGAACTCACTCAGATCTGTCATATAGACCGTCGTTTTCAGTACATATTTCATTGAGATCCCGGCTTCTTCCAGGATGGCTTCAATGTTGCGCAGGCACTGTGCTGTCTGCTCTTCAATGGAATCCGAGATCAGTTCGCCTGTCTCGGGAACGATCGGAAGCTGACCCGATGTAAAGATCATATCGCCAAGTTTAATTGCAGGAGAATACGGGCCGATCGCCTTCGGCGCCTTTTCTGTAGTTATGCATTCCTGAATCATATCTAAATCCCCCTTGTTTCTTATTCGTAGTAAAACGTATCACGGTCATCGCCGTAATCATCATCCAGTTCTTCCGACAGTCGGAAGTACCGGTCTTCTCTTTCTCTCAATGCTTTGTCATGATGCTTGTCTGTGATCCGGAACATCCAGTAGGACGCAAGGACCGCAGCAAATGCACATACAAGCAGAGAAATACCATCACTGATCGATTCAAGCATATTATCACCATCACTTATACTAGCTTATTTGATTCTGGCCGTCTATTCAGGTGATTTATCCAGCACATGGCTGCCTTTGATCACTTCCTCTGTGGACAGTCCTTCATAATTCCGCTGCCGCAGCACTTCGTACATGCACACAGCAGCGCAGTTGCTCAGATTCATACTGCGGAATTCTCCCCGCATGGGAATGCGCATGCACCTGTCGAGATGCTCCTTCAGGATCTCTTTCGGTATTCCTGTGCTTTCCTTTCCGAATACAAGATAGATATCATCATCCGACAGAGTATAGTCAAACCGGTCGGGCGGCTGATGACCGTATCTTGTGGCAAAGTAGAACTCACCATGGGGATTCTTTTCCAGAAAACTGTTCCAGTCCGGATAAACTGTATAATCAAGAGATTTTATATAGTCCATACCGGCACGGCGCAGGTGTTTTTCATCCAGGGAGAAGCCAAGCGGTTCGATCAGATGAAGACGTGCATTCCACACAGTGCATGTTCGCATGATATTCCCGGTATTCTGAGGAATCTCGGGTTCATACAGAACAACATTAAGCTGCATCCGCCGCCTTCTTTCCGTAAACCAGCAGACCGCCGGCACATACTGTCATGATTGCAAAGAATACAAGAATGATCCTTGTAACAAGATCAAAGAAGAATGTCTCCGGAACCATATTGATCAGAATTTCAGTATTCGGATCCAGGAAGAACAGTTCGTTGTCAAAGAGAAGATAGTGGAACGAGATCCAGAATCCGTTAAAATCCGCGATCGCCCAGATCAGAATAAAGATCACAAACATTGCCAGCAGCAGTCCCCCGAATTTGAAACTGTCGCGAAGCAGTTCATAAAACGATCCCTTTTTCCGCACTGCGCAGAACGCAATAAGAGCAGCGGAAACGGCGAACGCAGCCCATTTCACATTCATGGCATTCCGGTACAGGTTCTTAACATCGACCATATGACGCTTCTCGCGCGCATCGAATATCTCCCGTTTCTGTCCGTTCACTTCTCCGTATACGACAAGATCATCCCGTTTGTCTTTCAGATAATCCAGAAGTTCTTGCGTCGTTTCCATCAGTGTTTCTTCGGACATACCGATGGTTTCCGCAGTATGATTCTTCGCATATTCCTTCACATAAAATGAATGGGAGAAACAGCAGCTGTCGATTACCTGCAGAAGGACTGCTGTCAGGAACAGAAACCCGGCAAATGCGCAGATCCACTTATTCGTTTTCATTGATCCACTCCTGCAGTCTTCTTACTGCCTTGCCGCGGTGTGAGATGGCATTTTTCTCATCCTTGGTCATTTCCGCCATGGTTTTATGAAGCGGTTCAAAATACATGATCGGATCGTATCCGAAACCGTTCGTGCCAGCCGGTTCATCGGCGATCAGGCATTCCGCGGTATCGACGAAAACCACCGGCTCCTTATCCGGATCCGTCAGAGCGATCGCGCATACATAACGGCAGCGGCGGTCTGTCTCCCCTTTCATCCGGTCAAGAATAACCTGATTCTTATATGTGTAGGACGTTTCGTGTCCAAGCCAGCGGGCACTGTTCACGCCCGGCTGGTTGCCAAATGCCTCCACTTCCAGTCCGGAGTCATCCGATACGGCACGGATCCCGTATTTATCTGTGACTGCTTTTGCCTTGATCACCGCGTTTTCTGCAAATGTCGTACCGGTCTCTTCGATATCCTCCATATCCGGAAAATCCTTCAGCGAATAGACGGTGTATCCAAGCGGTTCAAACATTTCTCTGAACTCGCGTATTTTCCCCTCATTCGTGCTTGCGACGACGATCTTTTTTTCTTTCATATCACGATTCCTTTTCAATAACGAATATTATAGACGCATCCAAAAGGAAATTCATCTCAGATTATTCTGTTCTCTGTTTCCTGCGCACTTTCAGCAGGACTGCCGCAAGTCCGGCAAAGTCGGCGGACAGGATCATCCACAGCTGTACTCCGGCATCACCGGTATCCGGGCTCACAGGAACAGGCAGTGGTTCCGGAACGATCTTTTCATATTTCAGATACATCGTGATGTGATCCGTTTCACTGCCGAGGTGGAAATGCATCGGAATCGTTTCATACATTCCGTCTTCCTGCTGAAACCGGACTGCAGGTATTTCATACTCCCCGTATTCCAGCCGCATTGATATTTCTCCGCTGTACGGCCTCAGCTCCTGCAGTTTCTTTTTTGTACCGTCTTCTTCGATTCTGTACAGTGTGCATACCGGTTCCGCTTTCCCTGTACAGATGGTAACTGCTGTATATCCGTTTTCTGCCCGGATGCCGATGCCGGACACAGCCAGGTAAACCAGGAGAAGCAGTACTTTTGCCATTCTTTTCATAATATCTCCGTATAACAGATATGCCCTGCCGCATGCAGGGCATATCTTATTGCTTCATTCGTATGCCGCGTACGATCAGCCGGTGGGAGTTCACACCGTACGGCGTGCAGGTGATCAGGGAACAGTATTCCCTTCCTTTTTCCAGGCGCAGAAAGCCGGTATCTTCCGGCAGTACAGTCCGTATATCGTCAACCACATATTCCGAAACGATACCGAGCGTCCGGATGCGGAATGTATCACCTATCCTGATCCTGCACAGATCGGTAAACAGTCTGGAATGTTTCAGTCCGGTATGTCCGGCAAGAATACAGTGTGTACTCTCGCCGAATACCGGGAAGGAAGATCCTTCAATATGTCCGATTCCGTTCTGAAGAACAGTCTCTTCCACCGAATGATACACAGGGATCTGCCCGATCAGTCCGGGTATCTCGATCGTTCCGATCACGCCGGTCCCGTCGGGATTCAGCACCTGGTCATACATTTCTTTCAGTCCGGCATCCGGATGAAGAAATGTTGAACTGTTCAGCAGACGGTTGTACGTGATCCCGCAATTGATCAGTGCAGCAGTCCGGTCTTCGGAATACTGCTCACAGTTCGTCCGGTACTTTCCCGACAAATAGGAATACCGCAGTGAATTCCAGCAGTCCGCCGCCGTCGGATAGAGGATCGTCGCCGCCGATGCCGCAAACAGCAGCAGGGATGCAAGTCTTCTCTTATTCCCTCTCATGCTTTCTTTGCATCAGCAGACAGCCGGCGATCAGCATTGCGATTCCGGCAGCGTAAAGAACATATGTTCCGCTTCCGCCGGTCGAAGGAAGAACCACGCCTTTCTGGTTGACAGCAGTCAGTACGATCCTGCCGTCAGCCACAGTTCCTTCAATCGTTTCATCGCCTGCTTTGCAGGTAAGAGAGTGAAGCGTAAATGTGCCGTCTGCCCCGTCATGCACACCGGAAATATTTACCTCGATCGGTTCCATTGTGTTGTATCCGTCCGGTGTATTCACTTCTCTCAGCAAATATTGTCCGCTTCCGATCCCCGCAAAGGTAAACACTGTTCCGTCGTCGGATACCACCGGTTCAATAACGGTCGAGCCTCTCATCGCTTCCAGTTTCCGGAGTACAAAAGAAGCACCCGGCAGAGGATTGTTGTCCTCATCTACTTTTACCACTTCGATCTTGTATGTGTAGAATACCGCCTTTTCATCCGCAGACCGGCCGGTCTGTGTTCCGTAGGGATCATTGGAATAGGTTATGTAGCAGGTATTCGGATTTCCTTCCGATCCGATCACTGCGTCTGATGTAACGATTCCTTTGTATTCGACCAGCACGGTCTTCCCGCTCAGATCTTTATCGGTCAGTGCTTTCAGATCGGGAATATCGATCCGCATGGAATTTCCGTCAATGACCGGCTGTATATCCAGCAGTTCCTGATCAGCTGAAACGTAGAACGAATCGGCATCGTAGCGAATACCGCTCGACGTATCAAAGAAATGAAGTTCATAGGATTCATAGTCGGCATAGTTGTCCGGCAGAGTGCAGACCAGATGATATTTGAGTGCTTCATTTACCGATGCATCGCCTGTCTTTCCTCTTGTTCCTTCATCGATGATAAGCTTTTCAAGAGTCGGCAGATCGATCTTCGGATCGATCGTCAGGGTCTCCTGTGACGTGAAGATCAACGCGGCGGAACGGGCATCGTTCTGGCCGGAAAGATCTGTCTCATCCAGTGTGAGATACCATCCTGCCCCGGTAAGACGAAGCACATTGCCCGCAGGATCTTCATCCGCTGCTTTTACAGCCCGGCATTTTACGAAGACGGCAGATACTTCGCGGATAAAGTCAGCGTCTGCCTGGTTTGCGCTGATCACCGCCGCGGCATCGGCGCCATTGACCACGGAAGCAAACTTGTCTTTGTAGCGGAAGGAATCAGCCTTCAGTTCACTGATCGCACGATCCGGGTCAACGCCTTCTCCCCAGTAGATATCCGAAAGCGTCCCGGTGCTGTCTGCTCTTGCCGCAAACACTCTGTAAGCAGCGTACGTGTGCCCTGCAGGCGTGTTGTTTACCGTAATGGTAAATGTACTGTTTTCATCCATTTCATCCGCATACACCTCCTTTCCTGCCGCCAGCGGCATTGCTGCAAGCAAAGCTGCAGTGCATAAAAATGCTTTTTTCCAGTTCATAGTTTCCTCCTTCTGTCTCTGTGACTAAATAAACCGGCGCATAAAAAAGAATGACTTTCGCCATTCTTTCTGTATCTCATATCGATTTCAGCTGTCCGTCCCGTTTCCGACTGTTCATAACGACGTGACAATACTGTCTGTAAAAAAATCAGATCTGCCTGCGATCTGACATATACAGAATACTGCACCGGAAATGATCTTCAATAGACACCGCGTGCCAGAGACGACATGCACGACATACGTAGTATTTCTGTCCGCCGCAGCGCTGCGTTTGCCGCTCTCAGCGATCACATGCGTTTTTTCAGAACGATCTTCATGACGAAAAGGATGATCCGGTTCTTTTTCATTTTCTTCTTGCATTCGCGAAAAATACGCATATAATAATAAATGCGCATTGGGATATAGCCAAGCGGTAAGGCAACTGGCTCTGAACCAGTCATTCGGGAGTTCGAATCTCTCTATCCCAGCTGAAAGATGATCGGACGATCATCTTTTTTCTTTGAATCCTGTAAAATACGCAGAATTTGAAGTAGAATTAGGTATTGTGAAAAAGAGGAAATCAATATGACGCTACGAACGAGATTTGCCCCGAGTCCGACGGGGTATATGCACATCGGCAACCTGCGTACTGCCCTGTACGCATATCTGGTTGCGAAAAAAGATCCGGACGGAGTATTTATCCTTCGCATTGAAGACACCGATCAGGGACGTCTCGTTGAAGGAGCAACGGACATTATTTACGACACCATGGCGAAATGCGGCCTGAAACACGATGAAGGTCCGGATGTCGGCGGCGACGTCGGTCCGTATGTACAGTCCGAACGCGTAAAAGACGGCATCTATCTTGACTACGCAAAGAAACTGATCAGACGCGGCGGCGCTCACTACTGCTTCTGTGATGAATCCGTACTTCAGGCACAGCGTGAAGCAGCCGGCGACGAGTTCAAATATGATGATCCGTGCCGGAAACTGAGCATCGAGGAATGCGAAGCACGCATCGCTGCCGGCGCTCAGTATGTCATCCGCCAGTCGATCCCGGAGACCGGAACAACTTCCTTCGATGACGAGGTATTCGGCCGGATCACGGTTGAAAACAGCACTCTGGATGAACAGGTCCTCATTAAGAGCGACTCGTTCCCGACATACAACTTTGCCAACGTCATCGACGACCATCTGATGGGGATCACGGATGTCGTCCGCGGTATGGAATACCTGTCCTCCACACCGAAGTACAACCTCATCTACGAAGCCTTCGGCTGGGACATTCCGCGCTACATCCACTGCCCGCCGGTCATGAAGGATGAGCATTCCAAACTGTCAAAGAGAAACGGCGACGCATCCTTCCAGGATCTGATCGCCAAGGGATACCTTCCGGAAGCGATCCTCAACTACATCGCCCTGCTCGGCTGGGCACCGTCTGAAAACCGTGAGATCTACACACTGGAAGAACTGGTACAGGCTTTCGACGTAAAGCGCATCGGCACTTCCGGAGCGATCTTCGATCCGGAAAAGCTGACATGGCTCAACGGCATGTGGCTGAGAAACATGCCGCTGGATGAGTATCACCAGCTGGTGAAGCCCTATATCGAAAAAGGTCTTAAGGGCACATTCGATACCAGAAAGATCGCCGCGATCCTGCAGCCGCGCGCCAACACTCTCAATGAGATCACCGAAATGGTCAGCTTCCTGGAGAACTTCTCCTCTTACAGCAACGATCTCTATAACCACAAGAAGATGAAGACAAATCCGGAGATCGCTCTGGAGTCTCTGAAGGCTGCCCGTGAAGTACTGGCGCAGACAGACGACTACTCCGAAGAGAATCTGCACGCGCTTCTCATGGAACTCCCGCAGAAGCTCGGGCGCAAAAACGGACAGGTACTCTTCCCGCTCCGTCTTGCGATCACCGGTCTGCAGTCCACACCGGGCGGTGCGATCGAACTCGCTTCCATTTTCGGCAAAGAGGAGACCCTTCGCCGTCTGGACTTCTCCATCGCTCAGCTCGAACAATAAGCATTTTAAAACGGTATGTACATCGTTTCTGTACATACCGTATTTTTTTATCAGAAGCCGAACAGTCCCTTTTTCCGGTACTCTTCGCTACGGATCCTTCCGACGTCATACCCGGCATCTTCGATGCACCTGCGGAGAACTTCCTCATCCAGCAGGGCTTCGCTGAGCACGACTGCTTCTTTCTTTTTTCTGTCTGCGCTGGCCTTCTTTGCCGGCAGAGCTTTCAGGATCGATTCCCTGACTCTCGATTCACACATCGGGCAGAACATGCCGTCTACTTCAACGACCGTACGGATCATTCCGCACCTCCGCTCTGTGTCTTCATACCGGCATTGCGGCGGGCGCAGTTTCTGGTGCATCCGGCACATCCATAGCCGCATCCCCTGCCTTTTCGGCGGTCATTGGCCATGGAGCGCACTGCCAGGATCACCAGGCATGCCAGTACGGCGATAACGATCACATCTCCCATATCATGCCACCGAATGTCCGGCCGGCTTTTCCGCCCGGCGGAAGATCAGATACAGCATCCCCGCAAGCGCCAGTGCTGCGGCAGCTGTAAAGATGCCGAAATGAGCTTCTCCGGTCGCAAGACCAAAGAACTGGAATACGATCATTGCAGTTACGTAGGCAAAGCCGCACATATATCCGACTGTGATCAGCGTCCATTTGACAGAACCCATTTCCCGGCGGATCGCACCGATCGCCGCGAAGCATGGTGCACAGAGCAGGTTGAAGATCATGAAACTGTAAGCACGTACCGGACCGAAATCCGCCGCGATCATTGCCCAGATCTCATTTCCTTCTTCACTCAGCTCCCCGGAGAAGTTGTACAGGCTTCCGAATGTCATGACGACTTCTTCCTTTGCGATCAGTCCCGTCATCGTCGCGACTGCGGCCTTCCATGCCATGTCCTTCATCCATCCGAGCGGATAGAAGATCCATGCCACGATACGCCCGAAGCCGGCCAGCAGAGAGTCATTTGCGTCTTCCACTGCGGTCCACGCGTCGTTTTCGATTCCGTATGTTTTCAGGAACCACAGTACGATCGAACTGACCAGAACGATCGTGAAAGCGCGCTTGACGAAGTCCCATCCGCGGTCCAGCGTCGTCCGCAGAACATTGCGCGGAGACGGCATATGATATGCCGGCAGCTCCATGACAAACGGTGAAGGTCTGCCGGAGAATGCCGGAAACTTCTTCAGAATAACGCCGGAAACGATTACTGCTGTCACGCCGATAAAGAACGCGGACGTGGCAACGAGCGGTGATTTGCCGAATACAGCGCCGGCAAACAGTCCGATGATCGGCATTTTCGCGCCGCACGGAATGAATCCGGTCGTCATTACTGTGATCTTCCGGTCATTTTCCTGTTCGATCGTACGGGATGACAGAATGCCCGGAACACCGCATCCCGTCGCAACAAGCATCGGAATGATGGATTTGCCGGACAGACCGAAACGGCGCAGCACACGGTCCATAATGAACGCTACGCGGGACATGTATCCAACATCTTCCAGAATGGAAAGCAGGAAAGACAGAACGAGGATCTGCGGCACAAAGCCAAGCACTGCTCCGACACCGGCAATGATTCCGTCCATGATCAGACCGTTCAGCCAGCCCGATACATGAAGTGCATTCAGTATATTTTCAATCAGAGTCGGGATCCACTCCCCGAACAGTACTTCATTTGCCCAGTCCGTCCCTTTTGTTCCGATCGACCAGGGATAGTTTCCCATGGCGATGGCATACATAAGAAACATGATGCCTACAAAGATCGGAATCGCCAGCACTCTGTCCGTAACGATCCGGTCGATGCGGTCAGACATGCTCATGGCATGCTTGGCCGCTTTTTTTGTTACCGCCTTTTTTACGACGCCTTCAATGAACTTATAGCGCTGATCCGCAATGATGCTCTCGGAGTCATCGTCCATTTCCTTTTCGCAGTCGCGAATATGCATTTCAATATGATCCATCACATCCTGCGGCAGTGCGAGTTCCTCGATCACTCTTTCATCTCTCTCGAACAGTTTGATCGCATACCAGCGGATATAATTCCCCGGCACTTTTGTTTCAATGCTTTCTTCGATGTGAGCCAGCGCATGTTCAACGCCGCCGCCGTACACATGCGGCAGACGGTCCTCATGCGAGTGATGTCCGGCAAGATAGATTGCCTGTTCCGCCGCCTCTTTCGCATTGCGTCCCTTCAGGGCGCTGATCTCGATACAGGGGCATCCCAGCGCTTTGCTGAGTTTTGGAATATCAATGTGATCTCCGTTTTTCTCGACCATATCGATCATATTGATCGCAATTACGATCGGATGTCCCAGTTCCATCAGCTGCGTCGTCAGGTACAGGTTTCGTTCGATATTCGTTCCGTCAACGATATTGAGAATGGCATCCGGGTGTTCTTTCACCAGATACCGGCGGGTGACCACCTCTTCCGGTGAATACGGAGAAAGCGAATAGATCCCGGGAAGATCCTGCAGCGTGACATCCGGATAATCCCTGAGTTTCCCTTCTTTCTTCTCAACCGTTACTCCCGGCCAGTTTCCGACATACTGGTTGGCACCGGTCAGTGTATTGAATAATGTCGTCTTGCCGCTGTTCGGATTTCCGGCAAGCGCGATTCTCACAGTCATCTTATAATCCCCTCTTTCAGTCAATTTCCACCATCACGGCATCGGCGCGGCGCAGAGTAAGCTCGTATCCGCGCAGATTCAGTTCCATCGGATCACCGAGCGGCGCCACTTTGCGCACGTAGATCTCAACGCCTTTGGTAATGCCCATATCCATGATGCGGCGGCGTACCGGACCGTCTCCGTTTACGGCTTTTACAGTCACTGTATCGCCTACTCTCGCTTCCTTCAGAGTCTTCATATCTTTTCCTTCTTTCATCTCTTTTACCGAAATCTTTTCCCGAAATATTCCAGCAGAAGATTTTCTGCCGGAAGAATGCGGGCAGCCAGCCCGCATCTGTTCAGTTATCCTGCAGGATCTTCATGCTCTTTTCCAGAATTCTTACCAGATATTCAGCGTCTTCTTCGCCGAGTTTTTCGAGCAGTGAACGATCGTATACCCGGATTCCCCGGTATACGCTTTCCGCTTTCTTTCTTCCTTCTTCCGTCAGTGAAACAGTGTATTTCCGACGGTCATCGGAGCACTGGACGCGGCGTATATACGCCTTCGCTTCCAGCTGTCTCAGAAGATTGGCAGTCCTTCCGGTCGACAGATTCAGATCCCGTGTCATTTCGCCGACCAGAACATCGGATTTATCCTGCAGCAGATAGATCAGCAGACGGCCTTCACCGCTGTTGGCAAAGATCTCGCCGGGCGGTGAAGCACTGCGGTTCAAATGTATCCTTACCAGTCGTTCTGTCAGTTCGTCCAGAACCGATCCTTCTCTTTCTTTCTTCATTTTCTGAGTCTTCTACTGTTAGTTATTATTAACTAACTTTCTGGTATTGTCAATGTCATACAGCAAAAAACAGCATTTTCATGCTGTTCAGTGTATGGATTCTTTCTTTCCGCTGCGGATCTGCGCAGCTTTCTTCAGCACCCACGGATATACTTTGTCAAATGCCGTATACACCGGTCTGTTCAGAACGATATTGAACTCGCCGATATATTCTTCCACATTCATGAGCCAGCTGGATTTGAACGTCGTAAGTCCGTCGTCCAGTGTTCCTTCGATACCGCCCATGCTGACATACCGTATGCCCTTTTCCGCGCAGATATCAAGATACGTCTTATAGAGGAGATAGGAAGATCTCAGACGCATATAGTCGGCGTTATTGCCCATATATACGAACTCCATGCGGTTTTTGTTGTAAATGGCAAGCTTGCCGGCGAGAATGACTTCATCCTTCCCTTCCCGGTCTCTGTCTGCCTGCAGTTTTTCCAGATCATTCTGCGCATTCTTGAGTTTCTGCTGCAGAGCATTTTTCTGTTTCTTATACGGAGTATTCTCAATGCCTTCCTGTGCTTCCCGGATCTCATTTTCAAGGCGCGAGATCTCTTCGGCAAAGTTCAGCTTGACGACCATAACGATGCAGCGGTCTTTGTAGACATCGCACATATGACGGAAATACTCTTCGGTACGCAGTGCCACGCCTTTCCGCGTCTCTGTATAATGCATTGCCTGAGCGAAATCGTGGATATACTCATGCCCTTCATACAGCTTCGCACCTTTTTTCAGCGCCGTGCTGCAGGACTGTCTCACCTTATGATCCAGGCGGGAATAGTAATCCGGCGTACACTCCATCGAGGCATTGAAACGCGGCTGGGTCGCCTCCTCGATCATGACCGTATAGCCTTTGTGCTGTGCTCCGTATGCCTTCAGCCATTCAATGACATCCGTGTTTTCGAATGGATGCGGTTCGTCTTTCTGAGCGAAGGGATATACGCGGGAGAATACATTCGGATCAAAGCGGATCGCAAAGGCATGTTCGCTGACAGCCAGTTCCTTCAGCCTGTCCAGATAAAACCGTACCAGCGCTTCGTTATGATAATCCATGACCGGGCCGCGCGGGATGTAGAACAGACTTACCTTCATCGGCAGACGACGCACAAGAACCAGTGCCGAAGCAACGATCCTGCCGTCTTCTTTCACACAGGTCAGATAATGATCCCAGTTATTTTTCACTTCCGCCCATTCCGAACACTGAAACAGATTGTTCTGCGGATGTTCTGTCACAAATGCATCGACTTCTGCTGCAGATGCATTCTTTTCAAATACATATGCCATAGGAACCTCCAAAAAAATAGGTCCGCTTCAGCGGACCAGGATATGACGCGTACGGGATTCGAACCCGTGAATGCCGCCTTGAGAGGGCGGTGTGTTAAGCCGCTTCACCAACGCGCCGGAAGAAGGAATTTCTTCCTTCATGCCAATTCATATTACACTACTGTGAACATGAAATCAACAGATTATTTTGCAGCAGCAAGTTCTTTCTTAGCTGCTTCGACGAGCTCTGCGAATCCTTTTTCGTCATGGATTGCGATCTCAGACAGCATCTTTCTGTTGACGTTGATGTCTGCAAGTTTCAGACCGTGCATGAACTTGCTGTAAGACAGGTCGTGCATTCTGCATGCAGCGTTGATACGTGCGATCCACAGTTTGCGCATCTCACGCTTTGTCTGCTTTCTTCCGATATAGGAATATCTCAGGGAGTGCATTACCTGCTCATTGGCAGTCCTGTATAACAGATGCTTGCTTCCAAAATAACCCTTCGCAAGCTTTAAAACCTTTTTACGTCTGTTTCTTGTAGGTGTAGATCCTTTTACTCTCATCTCTGTTTACCTCCCAATTAACCCTGCAGCAGCTGCTTGTCGCGCTTCAGATCTGTGTCGTGAGCTGTTGTGCTCTTTCTCAGATGCATTTTCTGCTTGTGGGATTTATTTGCTGCAAAGTGCGATACATAGTTGTGCTGAACCTTCAGTTTGCCTGTTCCTGTCAGCTTGCTGCGCTTTGCAAACGTCTTTTTGGTCTTCATCTTGATTTTCTTGGGTTTTTTTGCTTTTGCCTTCATAGTCTTCTCCTTTACTTGCCTTTCTTCGGAGCATATACGACTGACATCGTATTGCCCTCCAGATTCGGTGCTTTTTCCATCTGTGCAATATCTGAAATTTGCTCGGTAAACTTATTCAGTACTTCCCTGCCGACTTCCTGTCGTGTGATCATTCTTCCCCGGAACCGCATATCGATCTTTACTTTCTGTCCCTCTTCGATCCACTCTCTTGCACGATTCAGCTTCGTTTCGAAGTCATGCTGGTCGATGACCGGAGAAACACGCAGCGCTTTGATTTCTGTAACATGCTGCTTTTTCTTTGCTTCCCTGGCTTTCTTCTGGGACTCAAAATGATAGCGGCCATAATCAAGGATCTTGCATACCGGCACCTTAGCACTCGGTGCGACGCACAGAAGATCCAGATTCATGCCAAATGCTTTTTCCAGTGCTTCACGGCGCGACATCACGCCAAGCTGTTCACCGTCCGGGCCGATGACAAGAACTTCCTTGAAGCGGATGTTCTCGTTGACCATCTCCTGGGGTTCCCGCTTACTGTTTTTGTTGAACTTTGCCAAACAAACCTCCTGTCACTAACTGAAAAGCAGGTACGAAGTCGCACCTGCCGCAAAAAACGATGTTTTCTGATACTCGGCATTTACCCAGGTCCTGAGGTCCTCGGGTGAGAAGCGGTGCTCCTTCTTTCCGTATTTCAATTTACCCAACTATTAAATACTATTTTACCTGTGATGTCAACACATTTCAGATATCAAATCCAATAACATTTACAGTTACGTCCGACGCCTTGAATCCGGTCATGAACAGAATGTTCTCATAGATCTTATTCTGCAGCAGTTCGCATGTAGCTGCCACGTTGGCACCGTACTTGACTTTGATATCCGTCTCAACAAACAGCTTGTTTTTTTCAATTTTAACAAGCAGCGGACGATTAAACCGTGTTTCGGAAACACGTACGGTATTTTCCAGATCGTCCACACTGATCTCAACGATCGACTGGAATACGGACTTGTTGATCGCAATCAGTCCGTTCTCACTGTTGTCATTTAAAATTACATAATCCTGTGCCATATGTCTTTACCTCGCAATCATTATAGCAGACTAGTCAAATACATGCTGTATTTCCTGATACAATACCCGTCTCAGTGCCGGAAGATCCCGTTCCAGGTCCTCGGCATTTCTGTAATTGTTTTCCATATCCTGTATATATCCGCGGAAGATCTCCATGCAGCGGAACAGGCTTTCCTCGTGAATGATCCGGATCGATTCCGATTCCCGCATGGCATAGGCAAGCGTCGTTTCCATGGCTTCCTGTACCTGCTTTGCCGTTTCTTCCGGCAGATCCGGGAATGTTGCGGCATACCAGCCCGGCTGGATCAGAAGGATCCGCATCGTATTGATGAAATCATCAAACGCTTCGGCAGGATTCCCTGTCCGGATCACGAAGAGGATCATGAAGAATACATGCCATTCAAAGTTCACATTCATTACCGAACGGAAGAATTCGGACATGACGGCACTGAACGGATTCACGTTCTTTACATACGGTTCCAGAAGGATCTCCTCCCGGAAGTCCAGTTCCTGTTCGGAAAGGAAACTCAGATGTTCCAGATAATCCAGCATCTTCTCACGGTTATGTTCTCCGTTCACGAAGTCATGAACGTAAATAAACTGGGCAAGGACGGCACTGCACTGCTTGAAGTCCGTAGTAAAGCCGACAGTCTCTTTCATCTTCCTGTTCACGAGTTCATTGATACTGGACGCGACCAGCGTCTTGAATCCCTTCTCATCCATGCCGATCTGCTTGCTGCGGCTCTGGGAAGAGATCTCATTGTACATGATCTCCAGCTGGCGGTCGACCGTATCTAGATTATCCCGGATCGCGCCGAGCATGTCTTTGTTAAACCGGTCATAGATGACGAAATCCGGATTCTTGTATACGACTTCATGTTCGATCGCGTTCCAGAACTCATGGACCATCGATTTGATCTGAAGTTCGAAGTTCACCGTATGCTTTCCGATCTGCGTATATCCGTCCACCCGGTAGATCGTAAAACCGTTACGCTGCAGCTGCGGCTGCGGCATGCGAAGATTGAGAAAGGTCGCAGGATCACGAAGACAGCGGAAATAGCCTTCTTTATCCGGAATAAAATACTGTCTGAGCTGGCGGTAGATCTCTGGCTCATTGCGGATAAAGCGGCACTGGATCGTTACGCCGATCAGATCATGCATATTAAGCAGTGCTTCCTCAGCCGTTTCATAATTCAGATAAAAACGGTTGCGGATCAGTTTTTCTTTCAGGCTGCTGACACTCTTGATCCGGCTGTTGACAGAAACGATGTTTTCCTTATTATCTGCCAGCAGTTCACGGATCAGCGCCTTTACATGCTTTTCTGCATCCCTGACTTCATCCTGTCCCTGTTCAAACAGCGACACAGTCTCTTCAATAAACTGAAATAAAGATAATCTCATATTTGACTCCGTTAGCGGGTACGCAGGTATTTGGGATATTTGTTTTTCAGGGCATGTCCGTCGGAACGTGCGCCGCCGAGCGGGAACCCTTGATAAGTCACGCGGACCCATCCCTTTTCCGTGACGCACGGAAGCTGTTCGCCGTGAATATACTTCCAGGCTTCTTCCTCATTCAGATCGTACGAACGCATGGTCTGTCCGGCTGAAACAAAGAATGCATGGTCCGGTTCAAAGCGTCCGCGCTGTACTTCGCCCATCCTTGTAAAACTGCGGATGACACGGCACCTGCCGGTCTTTACGAACGGATGCGTACTCCCATAGACCGCTTCGCCGTGGACATTGTAATACGGAAATCCCGGAGCTCCTGTTTCTTTCAGGAACTGCACAGCCTCTTTCGGAAGCCGGTCGGAAGGAAGCAGCTGCAGACTGCTTTCCCCGCTGCCGTCTTTGATCAGCAGAGCGGCAAAATGTCCTTCGCCGCCGTCCATCGGAAAGATGCGCCGGCTGTAAGCCGTATTATCCCCGATCGGAAAACCGGGTCTGCCGAATGTGACCTTCGCATCCGCAATTTTCATATCCGGATGTTTTTTCACGAATGCCAGGATCTGTTCCTCGTTCTCTTCCATGGAAAATGTACAGGTGGAGTACAGCAGTCTTCCGCCTGGTCTCAGGCAGAGATACGCGGATTCCAGGATCTCAGCCTGCCGCAGCGCGCAGCCAGCAGGAACGTTTTCCGTCCACTCTGAAGCGGCTTCCGGGTCTTTCCGGAACATTCCCTCACCGGAGCACGGAGCGTCAGTCAGGACCGCGTCAAAAGCCTCCGGGAACGTTTCAGCGATCCGTTTCGGCGATTCATTCAGTACCAGGCAGTTGTCCGCACCGTGGCGGATCACGTTTTCCAGCAGGACCGATGCCCGTTTCGGAACGATCTCATTTGCCGCCAGCATTCCCGAATTGCCGAGGGCTTCGAGGATCTGCGTCGTCTTGGATCCCGGCGCCGCGCAGAGATCCAGCACCCGCATGCCCGGCTGCGGATCCAGCATCGTTACTGCGGCAGAAGCGCTGGCTTCCTGCATATAATACACACCTGCACGGTACAGCAGTGAGGATGACGGTGAAGTTTCATTCGTATAATATCCGTTGGCCGCAAAACCGGTCGGTTCCAGATCATAGGGATATACTTCCGCAAATACCTCCGGCGCAGTGCGAAGCGTATTCACCCGCAGAGCACGCCGCGGCGTCTCATTCATGCATTCCAGATACTTCGGATACTCTTCCCCGAGCATCTTTTCCATCCGTTCAAGATACTCTTTTTTCATATCGGTCAAATAATCTCCGTATATCCCGCAGATCCTGTTCCAGCTGGAGGATCAGATTCGTCGTATTGCGGAATTTCTTTTCCGGACGCATAAACTGTATAAACTGAAGTACCATATGCTTTCCGTACAGATTGCCTGTAAACCCGATCAGATGCGCTTCCAGAGACAGTCTGTCCTGATAATTCATTGTCGGATTATGTCCCAGATTCACCATCGCCCTGTATTTTTTCTTATCCACCACGACGTAGGCAGCGTATACACCGGGACGCGGAAGCAGATACTCCGCAGCGTATTTTATATTCGCAGTCGGAAATCCAAGCGACGATCCCCGGTGCCGTCCATGTATGACCGTACCTTCGATCTCATACGTCCTTCCGAGCATTGCCGAAGCCTCTTCGAAGCGGGCCTGTTCAATGCACTCGGAGATCCTGGTGCTGGATATCTTTCCTTTTTCATCGGTGACCGCATCGACCACTTCGACCGGATACTCCGCCTGAAGACTCAGCGAATAGCAGTCCCCTCTGCCCATATGTCCGTAATGAAAATCAAAGCCGCATACGATGCCCTTCAGATTCAGTTTTCCGAGTATTCTGGCAACGAATTCCTCCGGTTCCAGCACCGACATCTGTTTGGAGAACTTGAGGATCACGATGTTTCCGATCCCCATTTCCACCGCCATATTCATTCTCTGACGCATCGTGGTGATATGCTTCACATCTTCCATATCCCGGATCGTTACCCAGGGATCGGGATCGAATGTGATCATTGCGCTTTCACAGCTGTTTTTCTTTGCCATTGCAATGGTGCGGCGGATCAGCTCCTGATGTCCTCTGTGCATGCCGTCAAAATATCCGATGCACGCGCAGATCGGAACCGGACTGCTTCGTCTCGTATCCATTGCCACTGTGATGATCCGCATCAGAAAAGCCCCCGAAGACAGTGATATATGCCGTCTTCCCGCTTTTCATACACTGCCAGCGGCACCCGGTCTTTTACAAGGACCACCATGTCGTCCGCACAGTCAAGCTTCAGGGTCATGCCGTTCCGGATCCGCTTTTCATTCTCCGCTTCCAGGATCCGCAGATCCGAAGAGAGGACCTGCAGAGGATCAAGGCTTCCCGCCCCTTCTTCCAGCTGATCAAATGTGCACGAGTCTGCCAGGGACAGCCCGTCGATCCCCGTCCGCACAAGTGACGTCATTACGGCATATTCACCGAGTTTTTCCGCAAGATCCGTGATCAGCGTCCTGACATACGTACCGGACGATACCGTCGCATCCATGACAAAATCCACGCCGTTCTCTGTCGAAACGGACAGCGCGTTTACAGTGACCGGACGTGCTTCCCGTTCGATCTCTATGCCTTTGCGGGCATACTCATACAGTCTCTTTCCGTCCTTGCGCACAGCCGAATACATCGGCGGCACCTGCATGATGTCACCGGTCAGAGAAGCCGCTGCCGCATCGATCTCTTCTTTCGAATGCACAGACGGTTCTTTCTGCGCCAGAATGGTTCCCCAGATATCTCCGGTATCACTCATTTTTCCCAGAGAGAATTCTGCGTGATATACCTTGCGGTCTTTTTTGCAGTAAGGCAGAAGTTTTGTATATTTCCCCATCAGGATGATCATCAGACCCGATGCGTTGGGATCCAGGGTTCCGGTATGCCCGGTCTTTTTTTCATGAAGGATCCGGCGGCATTTAGCCACGGCGTCGAACGATGTCATACCTGTCGGTTTGTTCAGAAGAATAACACTATCCATAATCTGAATTATACCAGTACCATGGTATAATTACAAAGATGCCGAACCGCGAAACCTTCCGGCAGGATACATATTATGATACGGCGCGCCTACATTGAGATCCTGAATACCTGCAATCTGTCCTGTGCCTTCTGTCAGACGAATACCCGTCCGCCGCAGAGGATGTCAGTGACAGATTTTTGTCATGTACTGGATGAAGTGCGCACCGTTACGGATTATGTATATCTGCATGTACAGGGAGAGCCGCTTCTCCATCCAGAATTCGATGAGATCATGAATGTCTGCGATCTTGCCGGCGTGCACGTGCAGCTGGTGACGAACGGAACTTTCCTTCCTTCCCATCCGGATCTGATCCGCCATCCTTCCCTGCATCGCCTCAGCATCTCTCTGCAGAGCATCGAATACCAGACGATCGATACAGATGCGTATATCCGCGGTATTATAGATCTTCTCACCAGTCTGCCGGAACACCCGTCCTTTATTACCGACCTGCGTTTCTGGCGGACCGACCAGATCACGCTTGCAAAGACCTCCCGCATGCTTGATGCGATCCGCTGTCGTTATACACCTGTGCCCTCCGGCCGGGACAACCAGTACCGGATCGCTGAGCGCGTATACGTTTCCTTTGACAATTCCTTTGAATGGCCGGAAGAACAGAAAATGACAGCTGTTCCGGTCCGCGGCACGTGTCTTGGCGCCAGGGATCAGATTGCCGTACTGACCGACGGGACTGTCGTCCCGTGCTGTCTTGACGCGGACGCTCATATTCCGCTCGGAAATATCTTCGAAACTTCTCTGAAGGATATCCTTCAGTCTGCCCGCTGCACCAGCCTTGTAAAAGGATTTGAGAACCGGACAGTTGTTGAACCGTTCTGTGCCGGCTGTACATTCCGAAAACGCTTTGACCGCACTTCAGAAAAGGACAAACCGGGCGCCGTCTGACAGGTTCATTTCCGCCAGGACACGATGTTCATCATAATGACGCATCGTGTCTTTTTCATAGACAAGGCAATCCTGCCGCAGCGGCGGCTGTCCGTTCTGCTGAAGCAGCGCTCTCAGAGTATCGAGATTATCGGCAAATGTATGATCAAGACTGAAAAATACTTCATATTCCTGCTGTGATACGGAATCTGCGAGATACAGCAGAACTGCTGTTTTATGCATCGTTCTCCCCCTTTCCGATCTGCTCGGCGGCTGTTTTCAGTTGCTCTGCCGATACTGACGGCAGATAGAACTCCATCAGTCCGCCGCGCCGGCACAGACCTTCGTCCCATCTTTTTACCGGTACACGTACGACCGTCTCCATGACGGACGAAATATCATTCAGATTATCGGAAGAAAGATAGTATCTGTCAGTAATCAGCGACATATCCCGGTAGTACACCGAACCGCCTCCGGCCGCAAACATGATGATATTTACACGATGATCCTGTCCATGTTCCAGCAGATCATGCAGTACCTCAGCAGCGGCGGCACATTCGTAAAATCGCGTACAGTCGGTAATGATCACTGTGCACATATTTTCTGTATCGTGCGTCCGCCTTCGTATTCTGTCACAGGTTTCCCGCAGTTTCTCGGTATCGGACGACGGAAACACTGCTGTATGATCAGAACTGCCCAGAAGCCCTTCCAGTCCCATATACAGGTCATCAATGACATACAGTTCATCTTTGATACTGCTGCCTCTCACAAGCGCCCAGATGACCGCAAAGACGCAGTTCTGCTTTGCCCTGCGGTCCGAGGTAAAAAACAGGTGCCCGCATCCTTCGGAAAGCGTCAGCGGCAGGATCCGTCTTCTGACGGTATCATCCGCCAGCGCAAACGCGCCTTTTGTCTGTGCCAGAAAACGCAGAGACGGATGCCGCGGCCGGGAATGCCAGATGCTCTGCGCCCGATAGCCTCCCGAACTCTGCAGGATTCTTTCCGTCAGTCCTTCCAGCACAGTCATGCCGGTACCTGTCACAGCAGCGGAATCCGCCTTCACCCTGTGCATATGATCGAACAGCTGCACGCGCGGCTGTCCCTCCGTCATTGCTTCCCTGCTGTAGCATGCTTTCCCCCGTATACGCTTCTGATCCGTTACCAGATAGAACGCTCCCGGTTCATTCAGATATGCCGCATCCGCACACTGAATGACTTCCATGGAATCCTGACGGTCTGCGGTCTTGAGACATATTTTATAGGCGGTGTTGGAACGGATCTGATCGTTGACCGTTCCGGAAGGCTTCTGCGTACACAGCAGCAGGTGCATGCCGAGACTTCTGCCGATGCGGGCAATTCGGACCAGTTCATCCGGAAACTCCGGATAGCTCTGTTTCAGTTCGGCATATTCATCCGCTATGATCACCAGATGCGCAAGCGGCGGAACAGACCGGTATTGTTTCTGAAGACAGCGGTACCGGCTAATTGATGTCACCGGCCGTCCGCTTTTTTTATGCAGATCCCGGAAACACTGTTCCCGCCACCGGCACTCCGCCTGCAGTGCCGCAACAGCACGCTTCATATCCGTCACGTCAAGATCTGTCAGACTGGATGCCAGGTGCGGCAGTCTTCCTTTCGCACTGTCAAATGCCTGCACGGATGCGCCTCCCTTGAAATCGATGATGACAAACTGCAGATCCCAGGGAGCGTACTTCACCGCAAGCGACAGGATCATTGTGATGAGCAGTTCGCTTTTTCCGCTTCCTGTCGTGCCGGCAAGCAGTCCGTGCGGACCGTCTCCTCTTTCGTGGAGATCCAGAAAGATGTTGTTCTGATCCTGCGCCCTTCCGATCAGCCCTGAGATCGAACTGTCCGGATCACTTCGGCGCCAGTTTTCCCGGATGTGCACTGTATCGCATCCGGCTTCCTTCAGCATCTGCATATACGTCGGCTGCGGCAGCGCATATCCCGTACAGGAAAGCCCGGCAAAATACCTGTCCGTAAAGGCTGCGATGTCCGACGGCAGATCACAGAGAAACAGACGTTCCCGGCCGCGCAGATGATCCACCGCCGTTGCCGCAAAGGAATCCACGGTCAGATCCAGATCTGTCTTCCCGCTGTATTCACAGTCTTTTTCATCCAGTATGATCCGGATCGCCTGAATATCGGAAAAGAAACGTACAAGTCCCGTCTCTGCAAACAGTACGACCGTTCGCTGTTCTTTCTGCAGTTCTATCACAGCATCTGCAGCATCCCGCACATCCTTTACAAGAAAGCGCAGCCCGTTTTCCGAAATCACATGCGGCAGATCGCGCACGCTTTTCAACACCGTATCATGCGAAACAGCAAATACAAATACATGTTCCGTACTGCGAAAGTATACAGCTGCCTGCAGAAGCAGATACCGGAAGTACAGCGCCTGCATCTCTGTGAAGCGGATCCGTATCGTCCGGTATTCCGCAAGATCGATGATCCACGGTCCGGCGATCCGCTGGATCTCCCGTGCTCTTACTGCAAGCATGCGAAAGCTTTCTGTGTCCGGTTCATTTCCGACTTCCAGTTCGATCCTGATATCCGCATCCGTCTCTCCCAGGCGGATCTTCCCGTACGCCGGGCTGCGAGAATCCCGGAACCCGGCGGTCCCGCTGTTGGCCTGCTGGCAAAGCTGTTCCGGAGAAGGAAAAACCGTGTCCGTCTTCTGCCGGAAGCCGGACGCAAACTGTTCCATCTCAGCCAGGCTTTCCTGCCGCTGTTCACGGATGCGCTCTGCTTCTTTTCTCTGTTTTCTGCGCACTTCATTTTTCCAGGCGATCCGCCGCAGCGGAAACAGCAGCGCATTGACTGCCAGCATGCTTACAGGCATGATCCACGCGGTTAAAGGAGTCCCGGAACCGGAAGCCGCGGCAAATACGGTCGACAGCAAACCTGCCGCCGACATCAGCAGCACCGGCAGATAGTTCAGAAACGAAGGTTCCGGCAGATCCGCATTTGCTTTTTTCGGAACCGGAACGCGGATCGTATCCGAGGGGATCTCTGCGATCATCTGCGGATCAATACGCCCGGTGCGAAGCGGCGCAAAACGCAGTACCAGATCTGCCCGATCATCCGCCGGGGGAAGATGCACGATGATATCTGGATCTTCCCGGATCATCAGAAACGCATCATGCAGGATGATCTTCAGCGGACCGCATGACAGGATCCCGCCGCCGGCATATCCACACCGTTCCGTGATCCGCTGTCCGTTGTACATCACTGCTTTTTCCGCCGCCGGCACCTCAATGCATTTCTTTCGCCTGTCGATCCGTATTCGGCAGCTCCCTCTTCTGCAGATCTGTATATCATCCTGCTGCGACTCACCGACTGTAACGACAGAAGTCTCTGCCGCATATCGCCGGTATACTTCCTTTTCCGCATTCATCTGCCGGGATCTGTTACCATCACGTGACAGAATACACGATAGTTCCTGTCGTCTGTCTCGATCAGGATATATCCCGCTCCGGGATAAACGCCTGTGATCTCGCCGCGGTCGGAAACGGCGACGATATCCGGTGCTGAACTGTGAAACACAAGATCTTCCATTCCATAGTTTTCCGGCAGCCCTGTCACCTTGATCCATGCCGTATCATTCCTGTTTACTGCCACAGAATATGACGACAGTTCGATCGTTTCAGCGGTATCCAGTTCCGTCATCTCTTTCATGACGACCGCGTCCTTTACGGTGCATGAGGCGACCGGCTGAAAATGCTCAAGATGCAGCTGGGGCAGCGGGAACAGCGGCGCATTGGACGCGTTCAGTACTGCGTATGTGCGGGAAAGCCCCATTTTTCCGGCTGCCGTTCGCGATGAATTGAGCCTTATGTTCAGCAGCCAGTTCGCATGAACGTCAGTACATACCTGCCAGGTCGGATCATTCTGCGCATACTCTTCCGCCAGTTCCGGATCGACGTCTGCCTGTTCGCTGTGCACCGTTCCGTCCTCATCATATTTATGCAGCGTAACAGAAAAGACCGCTTCCGCTCCTGCTTCGAGAAATGCATCCATCAGTTCTGCACGGAACATCGTCAGGGCAAAGCGGATCCCGGCTGTTACGGCCGTGTTCGCACGGACCGCCGCATCCGCGTGTTTTTCCGTATCCCGGATCAGCCGTACATTCCCGTTCCGCATTTCAAATCCGACCACATGTTTCTGACTGAGTGTCAGCTCCATTCTTCCGGACGCATACATGTGAAGCTCAATGGACGTTTTCAGCGATACGCCGGGCGCCTCCGGCAGCGGAAGAGTCACGGTGCATAGAGTCAGGGAACCCTCCAGGACATCCTTCCGCTGCACGAACATTTTCTTCAGGGAACCGGGCAGATCGCTGCGGTCCAAATTTGAAAAATCCGCATAGAGATTCTGTGAAGTCCCGCTGCGCAGCGATGCTCTTTCGGTCGTATTGCAGTGGATGCGCAGATAGGACGCTTCGCTGTCTCCTTTTTTCCATGCATAGGCGCAGCGGATCCCGTTCAGCACCAGGGATGCATTAAACCGGCTGCTGTGCGGAAACGTACGGCTGGCTTCCGCCCGGATCCCGGCAGCGGATACCGTGATCTGCACACGGTATCCCTTCACGTCAAATGTTCGGCTGTACGGGGCCAGCCGCGGGTGCGCAAAACCTGTTCCCGCCGGCCGGACCTCTTCGCCTTCCGTTTGGATCTCTGCTTTGGAAAGATCCGCCTCATATTCCCCCTGAATACCGATTCTTTCCGCTTCTTCCAGAATGTCTGCTTCCCTCAGCTTTACCGTGTTTTCACTGTCATCCAGAGAATCGATGCGGAACAGCAGATCACCGATCCGTACCAGCTGTCCTTCTTCCAGATCCCCGCTGTCCGGCACCGAAGCCGTCATGGATTCCTCATCCAGGACAGCTCCGGTCAGTTCTGCAGGTTCCCTGTCATCTTTCCATTCCACTGAGGTCTGCGGCGCAAACTCCCGGTGATTCATCGCCCATACGACAGCCGACAGCAGTTCTTCGGCTTCTTTCGCAGTGATCAGAGCATCCGGATGAAATGCGCCGCTGCTGTCCGTGCGCATCCATCCCTGCTCAAGAACGAATGCGATCTCACCAGGCCATTCACATGCGCTGCTGTCCGTAAAATCAGCATTCCCGGCGGCGGTATCACTGTACAGATGCGCCAGTACATATGCGGCTGTTTCCCGGTCTGTTTCCGCCTCGATATCCGCGTACGGCGGCAGGATCCCCCAGTTTTCCGCCGCCGTCACGGCATCGTCTCCTTCCAGTCCCGCCTCACTGCGTATCGCTTCCAGCCAGTCCCCCAGTATGATGCCTTCCGGCAACTCATTCTTCCGGTTTGAGCATCCCGCCGCCAGACTCAGTGACAGTGTTATGAGGACGGTCAGTACATACCTAGTACTGCAGATCAGAAGCGTTCGACTGTATCGTCGTTTCCAGCGTCTCATAGCTCAGCACCGTCATATCCAGAAAGTCAGCGTACGATTCGATCACTTCTTTCTGTTCCTCAAAGCGCCTCGAAAACAGCATGAACCGTTCCCGTATCTCACTGCTTCCGCGGGAGATCCATGTACCGTCCAGCTTTTCCATCTCCCGCCGCATTGCCGTTACACTCTCATAAATGGATCCGTTCAGCCTGCGGATGGCCGCGGCTGCCTGGCTCACTTCATCCAGTGATATCCGTATTCCTGCCATGCTTTCACCCCTTTCTCAGCAGACCTGCCTGCTGAATGATCCGGCTCTGCGCCGCTTCATAGGAGCGGGCGGAGTTCCGTAGAAACTGTGCATAACGCGCACAGAGCGCCTGGATCTCGCGAAAGTCTTTCTCAAACTCTGCGATCCGTCCGGTAAATGCCGCATTGTCTTCTCCCTGCCAGACTGTGCTCATTTCTTCCACGGTCTGAAAAAGAGAAAGACAGTCCCGTTCATACTCCTCATTCCGCTGTTCCATGGTTCCTGCGCACAGAAGAAGTTCTTCCGGCTGCACCGTAATTCTGTTCATCATTTTCATGACCTCCTCGTACTGTATATACGCGGAAATCATTTCTCTCCTCCGAAAAAAAAACTTCAGATCGTGAAATCTGAAGTTTTGTCGGTATGTTACATCTCAGCCGGTTCGAAATCGTCTCTGCCGTGCTTGCAGAGCGGACATACATAATCCGCCGGCAGCTGGTCATCCTCACACGGTTCAAAGTGTCCGCAGATCTTGCAGATGAAGCCTTTCTTCTTCTGTACAGTCACTGCCGGTACATACTCGAATGCATCTTTTCCGTGCTTGCAGAGCGGACATACATAGTCATCCGGAAGTTCTTTGCCCGGTTCGAAGTGTCCGCACAGCGTGCATCTCCAGCCTTCTTCCTGTGTTTCCGGCGCCGGTTTTTTCTTCGGCTTGATATGCGCGTGGTAGTACGCATATGTTGCGCTCGGGGCGTTGGACAGTACTTTTGTCTCTACAACATTTGCGATAAACAGTGTGGAAACGCCCAGATCAAAGGACTGAATGACCTCACATGCAAATACCGCGTTCGTATACTGAGGAATATAGCGGATGCCGTTGCTCATGCGGTCGTTGTAGGAAACGCCGCTGAACTTATCGACATCTCTTCCGGAACGGAAGCCGAAGTCCTGGAACAGACTGTACGGCGCGTCCTCTGTGAGTACGGAAACATTGAACCTGCCTGTTTCCTTGATCATATCGCATGTGTAGTTCTTATTGATGACAGATACTGCGACCTTCTTGAGATCGCCTTCGGAGACCTGCGCCGCCGAGTTGATGATGCAGCCGTAGTCTCTGCCGTTATGAAGTGTCGTCAGAACTTCCAGACCATAGCTGAACTTGAAGAACGCAGTCGGATCAACTTCCGCCTTCGTTACCGGTGCCGGTTCTGCCGCCGGTGCAGGTGCAGCCGCTTCTTTTACTGGTTCATTGCGGCGCGGATTGATCTGGTCAGCGATCATATCTGCCAGCTTATCCAGCTGATCCAGTGTTTCTTCTTTGACGGACGAACGGATCGTGATCGGATCCTGCAGGAATTCGATATCCTTAAGACCCGACAGCATCTCTTTCATGACTTTGCCTGCGGTCGGAGCCCAGGAGCCGTTCTCCAGGAGCGCGACCTTGCGGTTTCTCAGATTGTGAGCAGCGATATCATGCAGAAGGTTCTCCATCGTAACGAAGACGCCTGCATTGTATGTCGTTGCCGCAAATACGAGATGACTGTTCTTGAATGCGCTGGCAATGATATAGCTTGCCGGGATGACCGATGTATCGAACATCTCAACTGCCACGCCTCTGTCAGACAGTTTGCCGGCAAGAATATTCGCCATGTTTTCCGTATGTCCGTATACCGAAGCATACGCCAGGCAGACGCCCTTCACTTCCGGCGTATAGGTGCTCCACTGTTCATATTTCTCCAGGAAGTCACCGAAGTGCTTTCTCCATACGAAGCCGTGCAGCGGGCAGACATACGCGATATCCAGTTTGGCTGCCTTCTTTAATACCATCTGTACCTGCGGTCCGTATTTGCCGACGATATTTGTATAGTAGCGGCGTGCCTCGTCGATCCAGTCGTGCATGAAGTCCACTTCATCCGCAAAGATCTTGCCGTTCAGAGCGCCGAACGTACCGAACGCATCGGCTGTAAAGAGGATCTTATCGGTCGTGTCATACGACATCATGACTTCCGGCCAGTGTACCATCGGTGCATTGACGAATGTCAGATTATGTTTTCCGGTGGAAAGAACATCGCCTTCCTTCACGATCTTCATCTGCGCCGACATATCCCGGCTGAAGTAATTGCCGAGCATTGTTCTGATCTTGTCGTTGCATACGATCGTTGTGTCCGGATAGCGGTAGATCAGATCTTCAATGGTCGCTGCATGATCCGGTTCCATATGATGAACAACGAGATAATCCAGCTTTCTGCCGCCGAGTCCGTAGGCCACATTATCAAAGAATGTATGCGCAACTGCCTTATCCACTGTATCAAACAGTACGGTCTTCTCATCGAGAAGCAGATAAGAGTTGTATGATACGCCGTTCGGGACCCCGTAAACGCCTTCAAAACACGTCAGTCTTCTGTCATCGGCACCGACCCATAACAGATCCTGTAATACCGTTTTTGTGCAATGCATATTATGCCTCCTCTATATTCACTTTCCCTCATTTTACATGAAATCCGTACAACTTCCTATACCTGCCCGTGAAAAAACCGATCCGGTTAAGGATCGGTCATTCTTCGGTATCTTCGGTCTCTTCGCCGCCGTCTTCCTCATGGATCCTGGCGATGATCTCGTCAATGTGACGTCCGTTTTCAATGGATTTATCCAGCTGGAAGATCAGCTCCGGCGTTCTCCTTACAGACAGCCGTTTGCTGAGCTCAGTGCGGATGAATCCCTTGGCGCGGTTCAGAGCACGGAGTCCCGCCTGATTGCGGGGATCTTTACCGAGGAATGTCACATAGACATTCGCATAGCTGTGATCACTGGACACCGATACATCTGTGATCGTTACGAATCCGACATCGGGATCTTTCAGAGAGAACTGTATAATATCTGAGATATTCTTCCGGATGATCCCTTCCAGCCGCTTCTGCTTTACACTGCTCATATCAGGCTTCCGGCGCTACTTCCTGCTCTTCGTAGGCTTCAATGATATCTCCGACCTTGAGATCGTTGTAGTTCTCGATCGTGATACCGCATTCATAACCGGTCTGTACTTCTCTGACATCGTCTTTGAAACGGCGCAGGGAACCCAGCTTTCCTGTATAAACGACAACACCGTCGCGGATCAGACGAACGCTGTTCGCACTGCGCAGTCTGCCGTCCGTGACCATACAGCCGCCGATCGTACCGATCCGGGAAACCTTGTAGATCTCACGGATCTCTGCCTGACCGGTGATAACTTCTTCGTATACAGGCTCCAGCATACCTTTCATGGCAAGTTCCATTTCCTCGGTAGCCTTGTAGATAATGTTGTGCAGACGGATCTCAACACCGGCTTCTTCCGCCTTTTTGCGGATATTGGCATCCGGACGGACGTTAAAGCCGATGATCATAGCCTTGGAAGCGCTCGCCAGCATGATATCCGATTCGGATACCGCACCGGCTGTACTGTGGATGACATTGACTTTAACACCTTTGACATCCAGCTTTTCCATGGAACTGCGGACAGCTTCCGCCGAACCCTGTACATCTGCCTTGATGATGATCGGGATCTCTTTGATATCGCCGGCTTCGATCTGCTGTGCCAGATCATCCAGCGTCATGGCGCTTGTGCGGCGTCTGTCAGCCTCGATCTTGCGGCGCTTTCTGCGTTCCGCCAGCGCACGGGCTTCCTTATCGTTTTCAAACGAACGGAACATATCGCCTGCTTCCGGCACATCGTTGAGACCGATGATCTCGACCGGTGCGCTCGGGCCTGCTTCTGTCAGCTCACGTCCGTTTTCATCCGTCATCTTACGGATCTTGCCGAAGCTTGTTCCGACGACGACCGGTTCACCCTGATGCAGTGTTCCGTTCTGTACGAGCAGTGTCGCTACCGGACCTCTGCCCTTATCCAGCTTTGCTTCAACAACTGTACCGGACGCGCTCCGGTTCGGGTTTGCTTTCAGTTCGCGGACATCCGATACAGTAATGATCGTTTCGAGAAGATCATCGATACCGTCGCCGCGTTTCGCCGATGTCTGGACATAGATCGTTTCACCGCCCCATTCTTCCGGCATCAGATCCAGCTCGCTCATTTCCTGCATGACGCGGTCCGGATTGGCATCCGGGCGGTCCATCTTGTTGACTGCAACGATGATCGGTACACCGGCTGCTTTTGCGTGGTCAACTGCTTCGCGTGTCTGCGGCATGACACCGTCATCTGCTGCGACAACGATAACAGCAATATCCGTCACACTCGCACCGCGGGCACGCATGGCTGTGAATGCTTCATGACCGGGAGTGTCCAGGAATGTGATCTTTCTTCCGTTGATCTCTACCTGATAGGCACCGATCGCCTGGGTGATTCCGCCGGCTTCACCGGCAGCTACATGTGTCTCACGGATCTTATCGAGAAGCGTCGTTTTACCATGGTCAACGTGACCCATGATCGTAACGATCGGGGGACGCTCCTGCAGCTGGTCCGGATCATCCTGAATATCGTCTTCCAGGCTGTCCTCTTCCCGTTCCTTGACCTTGGTCGCTTCAATGTCATAACCCATACAGACCAGTTCCACCGTTTCATCATCAAGCGCACTGTTAATGGTGACAAGCTTGCCTTCCATAAACAATGCCTTGATCACTTCGCTGGACTGTCTTCCGATCTTCTCGGCAAGTTCTCCTACCGTGATACCCTCGGTAAAGGTGATCTCATGAATATCCGGCGTCTTGCGGTAATTACCTTCAAACGGACGGCTGTTATTCTTGAAACTCTTCTTTTTATTGTTATTCCGGTTTCCGGATTTGCTCGGTCTGCGTTTTGTTGCCATTGCTTACCTCCTTTTTCCTGTTTTACTGAGAATATGCATTCTCACTGTCTGTTCAGAGAGTCGCAATCGTATCTTCGATCTGTTTCCAGAATTCCTCCGATATCTGTACAGAAAGCGCTCTTGAAAGTGCTCCGTTCTTTTTTGCGGCCTGAACGGCTGCCGGGTCTTTTTTCAGATACGCACCGTGTCCGTTTGCCTTGCCGGTCAGATCGATCGCAAGTTCTCCCTGCGGCGTCCGAACGATCCTCAGAAGTTCCTTCTTCGGACACTGTTCACCGGTTGCGACACAGCGTCTCATCGGTATTTTTCTGGGCATGATCAATTGTCATCCTCATCGTAATCGTCGTAGTAGTCTTCGTATTCATCGTAATCGATGTCATACTCTCTCTCTTCTTCTTCCAGACGTCTTGCTTCGATTTCTTCCAGTTCCTCTTCGGTATAGACAGGACGTACGTCAACGGTCTGGATGTTCTTGCTGATCTGTTTTTCAAGATCTTTGTTGCGGACTTTGTATTCGTCCTCTTCACCCTTTTTCTTCTTCCGTTTCGGCTTGTTATCCTGTTTCGGCTTGGAAGTATCTGCCAGTTTTTCGAATACAGATACATATGTATTCTTGGCAGCCATATCCTCGAGATCGGCATGCTTCTTGCTGCGGCCTCTGCCTGCTTCCGGTTCGTCTTCCGGTTCTTCCTCCGGCTCTTCTTCGACTTCCGGTTCCTCTTCGACCTCCGGCTCCTCTTCGATTTCTGGTTCCTGTTCCGGTTCTTCCTCGATCTCCGGTTCCGGTTCTGTTACAGGTTCAGCAGGTTCTTCAGCCGGTACAGCCGGTTTCTCTTCTGCTTCTTCCGGTTCGAGTGCCATCTGCGTCTGAACTTTCTCCTGAACATACTCAGCCATTTCATCCGGAATGATGTCTTCATTCTGTTCGATCTCGTCCTGGATCGCTTTCTGCTGGGCAAGTTTCTCAGCAGCTGCGCGGCGTCTTTCTTCCGCTTCCTTCTGCTCTTTCTCCATCTGTTCAGTCTCTTTGCGGGCACGTTCGATCTTCATCTGAGCCTTGCGCTCTTCTGCTTCACGTACGAGTTCGCTGTAATCCAGACCTTCTTCTTCGAGATCTTCGAAACTCTTGATGTCGATCTTGCGGTTATTGACAAGCTTTACAGCCAGACGCGCATTCTTGCCCTTCTTACCGATCGCCAGGGACAGCTGGTTCTTGTCTACGACTACAAGCAGGCTGCCGTCCTCACGCGGTACGACGAGACGTACGTCCGCCGGTGCCAGGGCATTCTTAACGAGTTCTGTAATATCATCGCTCCACTGGAAGATGTCGATCTTTTCACCGTGCAGATCATCGATAATATGCTGTACACGGGAACCTCTCTGACCGATGCACGCACCGACCGGATCGATATTCGGATCGGTGGAAATGACTGCCATCTTGGTACGTTCGCCGGCGTCGCGGGCAATTGCCTTGATAATGACTTTTCCGTCATAGATCTCGGAAACGCCTCTTTCGAACAGGCGCTTGATCAGCAGTTCATCCGAGCGGGAAACTACGATCTGCGGGCCTTTTCCTTCTTTGCGGACTTCCGTGATAACGACTTTGATCGTATCGCCTTCCTTCAGAATCTCACCCGGGATCGCTGCGTTCTTCGGCATCGCAGCTGTATTTGTTTCATCCAGACGTACGAGGATGGTCTTGTCACGTACGGAATCCACGACGCCAAGAAGCATCTCACCTTTCTGGTCGATATATTTGTCGTATACGACAGACTTTTCAGCCTCACGCAGACGCTGGCGCAGTACGCTCTTTGCGATCGCTGCAGCACTGCGGCTCATTTCCGCATTGACTTCTGCAGGAACACGGACGACATCGCCGATCTTCGCATTCGGATCGTATTCCCTGGCTTCGTCCGGCAGCATCTGTGTTTCATAGTCTTCGATCTTGTCAACGACTGTGAAAAGCTGATACAGATCGATCGTCTTGGTCTTTGCATTCAGTTCGGCAACAACCTCGATATCACTGATATCAACATACTTCTTGTATGCCTTGACCATGGCTTCCTTAAGAGCGTCAATGATGATCTCGGCAGGAATATTCCGTTCTTCCACGATGCTGCTCATAGCTTTCATCATCGCTTTGTAATTGAGTTCCATGTTGTTTTCTCCTTAAAATCTAACTGCCATTCGAATGAATGCGATATTTGCGCGTTCGACTTCCGCCGTACGCTTTACAGCCTTGTCTTTGTATTCCACGGTGATCGTGCTGTCCGTCACAGCGGTGATCTCGCCTGTGATCTCGGACATCTTCTTTACCGGTTCCGCCAGTTTCATATACACATATGCGCCGGTCATGCGGTCCAGCTCACTGCGGTCCCGTATTTCCCTTTCAGCTCCGGGACTGCATACTTCCAGAACATATTCTTCGTCGATCGGATCTTCGGCATCCAGCAGATCGCTGAGTTTTTCACTTACCGATGCGCATGTATCCAGATCCATTGTACCGTCCTGCTTCATGATCGATACCTGCAGTGTCGCTTCTTTTCCGCCCAGCCATTTCAGTTCGTAGAGCACGACATCGCATGCGTCCAGAACCGGCTGAAACAGTTCCGTCAGTTGTTCGATTCTATCCATATGCCTCCATACAACATTTAAGGAGAGCTTTCGCTCTCCTTATGACGTTGATAGTATATTTGATTTCTATCCTGTTATCAAGGCTTTTCCGGACAAAAACCATTATAAAACAGTGTTTTTTTCATATTCTGCGCAGAACAGCGGACGTTTTGAGTGAATGCAGCCGCGCGGCTCACTGCGCTCATGCCTTTTTCAGTTTCAGGATCAGTTCCAGGACATTCCGTGCGGTCCGCTGCAGTTCCCCGGCCGTGATCCCGTCCGGACTGCCGTATGTCTCCAGCAGACTTCGGTCGGCTTTGTACTTCCTGGCGATATGTCCCATATCCCCCGGCATCAGCACATCCACCTGTGCCCGTACACGGTATGCGTTGTCGCGCAGTTTCGGGAATTCCGGACTTGCGGAACGGCGCATCCACCAGTCGGTGATCACGCAGCCTGTATACTTCCATTCTTTCCGCAGCACGGTCGTCACAAGGTCGTAATGATAATGGCTCCAGACCCCGTTGACCTTGTTGTATGACGTCATGATCGTCAGCGGCTTTCCCTCCCGCACCGCGATCTCGAAGTTGCGCAGATAGATCTCCCGCAGCGCTCTTTCGCTGACCCGGGAATCATTTGTATTGCGCTTTGTCTCCTGGTTATTGCAGGCATAATGCTTCGGGCATGCCGCTCTGCCGGTCTTCTGCACGCCGCGGATTACTGCCGCCGCAGTCTTTCCGGACAGCAGCGGATCTTCCGAGAAATACTCAAAGTTTCTTCCGCACAGTGGATTCCGGTGAATATTCATTCCCGGCGCCAGCTGTACGTCCACGCCGTAGTGGATCATTTCTTCTCCGACTTTTTCCGCCAGCTGTTCTACCAGATTCGTATTCCACGTACATGCCAGCGCCGTTCCGCACGGGATCAGCGCACAGTATCGGCGCAGCCGCAATCCCGCCGGACCGTCCGCTGTGATCACTGCCGGCACGCCTTTCTGACGCAGACTTTCGGTTATGCCGCCGAACGCGCCGGCATTGCCCGCCGTTCCATAGCTGCTCCCCATCATTCCATGTCCGCGTGTCAGTGCCTCCAGTTCCCTAACATCGAGGGTCGCTATAAACGCATCCAGGCTGATCTTCCCGTCCTGCACATCCTGAAAGCTGTAATTCCCGCCGGCCGCATCAACTGCCTGCGGCATCCGTTCCGTGATCCTTTCGCGCAGCTGCTCACTGTCGAGGCAGATCGCCTCGCACTGTTCCACGGTCACTTCATCCGCGACCATAAAACTTCCCGCTGCCGCGTCATTCGCCTTCAGTACGTATTCACCGGCTTCCAGTATGAACCGATGCGATTCTTCGTCATACGACGCAATGCATTTGTCGTCGAATGTCAGAGTCAGTTCTGTACACTCGCCTGAGCGCAGTTCCCCTGTCTTGGCAAAAGCCGCCAGAACACGCACCGGTTTATCCAGCCGTCCCGCCGGCGGACAGCACCATAATGCGACTGTTTCTTTTCCCGCCGTTTTCCCGGTATTTGTCACTTTCACAGTGACCGCAGTGATCCCGCCTTCCCGCTCCAGGCGAAGCGCCTCAGTTGAAAACGTCGTGTAGCTCAGACCGGCTCCAAACGGATACAGCACGGTTTCCGGATGAAGATCCGCATACCGGTATCCGACATAAATGCCTTCCGCGTATTCGTTGTATTTCTCACCGCCGAAGTTTGCGCTGCTCGGATAATCTTCATATCTGCGCGCGATCGTATCGCTGAGCCTTCCGCTGGGACAGACCCTGCCGGTCAGTACGTCCGCGACGGCATTTCCGCTTTCCATGCCACCCTGCCAGACGATCATCAGGGCAGAGATCTTATCCCCGTATTCCTCCGTCCATGAGAAATCCATGATATTGCCGATATTCATCAGAACGATCACCTGCGGGAATACTTCCGTGACCCGGTCCAGCAGATTTCTCTCTGTTTCTGTCAGGTAGTAGCTGCCTTCTGTCAGCGTGTTTTCACGGTCTTCACCGGCTGCTCTGCCGATGACCACAATGGCCGAAGATGCTGTTTTCGCTGCTTCCCGGACCAGCTTCTCGTCCGGCTCCATCTCCGGATAATGCATCGGCCAGTGTCCCCACCATCCGTGATCCGCTTCATTTTCTTCTTCCTGCCGCCATGTATAATACGCATTCACAACACGCGTATTCATGCGTACGCCGGCATTATTCAGCCCGTCGATCAGATTGACATGATACGGTGCGTGAACATCGCCGCCGCTTCCGTAGCCGACATAAAACCAGTCGAACTGACAGCGTCCGAACACCGCTGTTTCTTCGCCTTCTTTCAGAGGGAGCGCACCGTTGTTCTTCAGCAGCACGCAGCTTTCCGCACCGGCCTGACGGATCAGCGAAGCTATGCCCGGCGTCACATATCTTTCTCCTTCCGCTGTCGTTTCTTCCTGCATCAGACCGTTGCCCATCGCGGTATCGATGACACGCTGTGCCGCTTTCCCGATGATCTTATCCAGCTTACTCATGATCTGCCTCCTGCTTTTCTCAGTTTTACTATACCAAAACCGTGTTTCTCCGTGCTTATATATGCCCGTCTCCGTGCATGAAAAAAAGCGTATCACCGAAGTGATACGCTCAGGAAACATATGAGCTCTTATGCTTTTTCGCGGTCGAGTTTGATCGCAGCCTGAGCAGCAGCCAGACGGGCGATCGGTACACGGTACGGCGAGCAGGAGACATAGTTCAGACCGACCTTGTTGAAGAATTCGATCGAAGCCGGATCTCCGCCGTGTTCGCCGCAGACACCCAGATGGAGGTCCGGACGTGTTGCCTTGCCTTCTTCAGCAGCGATCTTGATCAGTCTGCCTACACCGAACTGGTCAACGTGTGCGAACGGATCGGATTCATAGATGTGCTTGTCATAGTAGTCACCAAGGAACTTGCCGGCATCATCTCTGGAGAAACCGAATGTCATCTGTGTCAGGTCGTTTGTACCGAAGGAGTAGAACTCAGCAGTCTTTGCAATCTCACCGGACAGCAGAGCTGCACGCGGGATCTCGATCATTGTACCGACTTTGTAGACCATGTCGGAACCCTTTTCAGCAATGACCTTGTCTGCTTCTGCCTTAACGAGGTTAGCAACAAACTCAAGTTCTTTCGGTTCGCCGACCAGCGGTACCATGATTTCCGGAACGAACTTCCAGTCCGGATGAGCTGCGTTGATTGCGAGACCTGCGTTGATGATCGCACGAGCCTGCATCTTACCGATTTCCGGATATGTAACATCCAGACGGCATCCGCGGTGACCCATCATCGGGTTGAATTCATGGAGTTCTGCAGCTGCAGCTTCTACATCAGCGATCGTGATGCCGAGTGCTTCAGCAACGTCTTTTGCTTCTTCTTCCGTCTTCGGGAGGAATTCATGCAGCGGCGGGTCTAACAGACGGACAGTAACGCTTCTGCCGCCCATTGCCTCGAAGATGCCTTCGAAGTCTTCCTGCTGATACGGTTCCAGCAGAGCCAGTGCTTTTGCACGCTGTTCATCGTTGCGCGCTACGCACAGCATACGGATGGCTTTGATTCTTTCCGCACTGTTGAAGAACATATGTTCTGTACGGACCAGACCGATGCCTTCTGCACCGAATTCAACTGCACGCTGTGCATCTTCCGGTGTATCTGCATTTGTACGGATCTTCAGTGTACGGCGTGCGTCTGCCCAGTTCATGAAGGTCTCGAAGTTGCCGGAGATCGTAGCCGGAACTGTTTTGATCTCACCGCGGTATACGCAGCCTGTTGTACCGTCAACGGAGATGATGTCGCCTTCCTTGAAGACTTCGCCGTTAACTGTGAACTGTTTTGCTTCTTCGTCTACGGAGATATCGCCGCATCCGGATACGCAGCACGCACCCATACCACGGGCAACAACTGCTGCATGGCTTGTCATACCGCCGCGGACTGTAACGATTGCTTCGGAAACGTGCATGCCTTCGATGTCTTCCGGAGATGTTTCCAGACGGACCAGAACGACCTTCTTGCCTGCTTCAGCCTGTGCTTTTGCTTCTGCAGCTGTGAATACGATCGCACCGGAACCTGCACCCGGAGAAGCTGCCAGACCCTTGGCGATAATATCGGAAGCCTTTGCCTTCAGAGCTGCTGCATCGAATGTCGGATGGAGCAGGTCATCGAGCTGCTTCGGCTCAACCATCATCAGAGCCTGATCTTTTGTAACAAGGCCTTCTTCGACCATGTCAACAGCAACCTTCAGAGCAGCCGCAGCGGTTCTCTTACCGTTACGTGTCTGCAGCATGTACAGCTTGCGGTTCTGGATCGTGAATTCGAGGTCCTGCATATCATGGTAGTGAGCTTCCAGTTTTCTGCGGACATCATCGAGTTCTGCGAATGTTTCCGGCATGCTCTCTTCGAGAGACGGGAACTTGGCAGCTCTTTCTTCCTCGCTGATTCCCATGCCTTCAGCCCATGCGATGGAGCCGAGCTTGGAGATCTGCTGCGGTGTACGTACGCCGGCAACGACGTCTTCGCCCTGTGCATTGATCAGGTATTCACCATAGAAGTATGCATTGGAGCCTGTGGACGGGTTACGTGTGAAGCAGACACCTGTCGCGCAGTCGGAACCCATGTTTCCGAATACCATGGACTGTACGTTAACTGCTGTACCCCAGTCGGACGGGATATCATTCATCTTACGGTAGAAGATAGCACGTTCGTTGTTCCAGGAACGGAATACGGCTTCGATTGCTCTTTCGAGCTGGATCTTCGGATCCTGCGGGAAGTCTTCGCCCTTTTCTGTCTTATAGAATTCTTTGAAGCGCTTTGTCAGAGTCTTCATGTCGTCTGCGTCGAGTTCAACGTCCAGCTTAACGCCCTTTTCATCCTTCAGTTCATCGATGATGACTTCGAAACGCTTCTTGGACAGACCCATGACAACGTCGGAGAACATCTGAACGAAACGACGGTAGGAGTCATAAACGAAACGCGGATTGTTGGACGCTTCTGCCATAGCTGCAGCGACTTCGTCATTGATACCAAGGTTCAGGATCGTATCCATCATACCCGGCATGGATGCACGGGCACCGGATCTTACGGAAACAAGCAGCGGCTTTGTCGGATCGCCGAGCTTCATGCCCATGTATTCTTCGAGCCAGGCCAGTTTTTCACGAACCTGATCCATGATCTCGTCATTGATCTTTTCGCCGTCGGCGTAGTACTGATTACATGCTTCTGTTGTAATCGTAAATCCCATCGGCACCGGCAGTTCCAGGCTGGCCATTTCGGCGAGGTTTGCACCCTTACCGCCTAATAACTCACGCATGGAGCCATTGCCTTCGGTAAACTTGTAGACATATTTTTTGCTCATGTAAGCCTCCTGTATATTTACAGATATTATAAGGTAAACATCTGGTATAAACAAGAACATGAAAACTTTTTACACGCTTTCAAAACCGTGGATCAGGTACTGAAAAGTACTATAAATAAGGCATAATCTGAAGTATTCCACCGACTGACATCCGTCATGTTTTCCGGTAAAATTCAAAAAACGGAATACCGTTTCCGGTATTCCGCTCTGCTCGTATGGTTATCAGCCGATGTATTTTTCCGCAAAGCCGAAGATCGCGCGGTAGCAGGAAGGCTCATCGCCTCTTTCGCCGAACCGTCCGCCTTCGATCATATACAGGTCTTTTTCGCCGGCATATGCATAGTAATTATCAAATACCATGGAGCTCGGGATCAGTTCGTTGTGCGTGCCGTGCATGAACAGCATCGGTATCGTTCCCTGCGTCAGCTGGCGGCGGGTGCTTACATCGTCGACGGAGAAATGCAGGATCTGCTTCACATAGAAGTCAATTGCCGGGATCAGCAGTCTGCCGTCAATGCCGAATTCGATGCGGATGGCATTCAGGATATATTCCCGGATCCCGCTGAAGCCGCTGTCTTCGATCAGGCATTTCACATTGGAAGGCAGATAGTCGCCGGCTGCGTTCATCAGCGCTGCTGCGCCGGCATCAGCACCGTATACTGCGATCTGTGCTTCCGGATCCAGGGTGACGAGGTAATTGATCCAGCTGATCAGATCATAGTGCTCCATCCAGCCAAGTCCGGTATACTGTCCTTCCGACATACCGCAGCCGCGGCTGTCCGGTGCCAGTACATTGTAGCCGTTGTGATCTGCTTCATAGATCAGATCCAGCATGCCGCCGCTGTAGTCGGAGAAACCGTGCTGGATGATCATCCACCTGTGATCCTCCGGATGATTGGTAATGCGCATTGCATGCAGTTTCAGTCCGTCATAGGAATCCAGGAAGTCATCGTCCCTGGTGCTGTGCATGAACCAGTTATTCTTTTCGCTGTCGCCGGCTGTCAGGCGGCGGATGCCGATTGCTTTATAAAAGGATGAATTGTTCAGATCGAACAGTTTGCGGAATAAAGCATAGCCGCTTCCGGCATAAGCGCACACACCTGCCGCAGCCGTAATGCCGACCGTCTTTAAAATCGGATGATTCTTTTTCTTACTCATTATTCTTGACCTCCGTATCGGGTATCATTCTGTCTTTAGTATAACATCCTATTTCTTCTTCTCAAATAATGAATCTTTTACTTTGCGCCGGCAAAAACAATGCCGGAACAGGCATTCCGTCCTGTTCCGGCATATTGTTTCTGTCTGTGACTGGATCAGCCGTTCAGTTTTGCGAGACGCTCGCTGACGACTTCGTACTGTTTCCGGTACGCTTCCAGCTTCTGCTTTTCGTTTTCCACTTTGGCAGCCGGTGCTTTCTTCAGGAAGCCCGGATTGGAAAGAATGCCTGTGGAGCGTTTGATCTCGCCTTCAAGACGTTCTTTCTCTGCCGTCAGCTTGGCGATCTCTTCCGCCGGATCACTCAGTTCACCGGACGGAATATACATACTGCCGCCGCGGATCGTTTCGACTGTCAGGTCGCCTTCGAGTTCCGTCTGCCATTCTGCCTTTGCCAGTTTGTTCAGGATCGCGGACAGACGGTCATCCACTACGACCGGATCACCGTTCAGGTCGCGCACGCAGACATGCAGGAGCGCGGACGGCTTCAGATCGTTGAGATTCTTGACTTCACGAATCTTCTGGATCATGGAGATCAGACGGTCCATGGCAGCCATATCGCAGGCCGGGATATCCTTCAGCACTGTCGGATAATCCTCGATGCATACGGACGTCTTTTCATGCGGCATCGTCAGGTAGATCTCTTCCGTTACGAACGGCATGAACGGATGCAGAAGACGCACGATATTATGCAGCATGATGTACAGTGTGGAATACGCTGCCTTCTTCGCGCTTTCATCTTCCCCATACAGCGCGGTCTTGCTCATTTCCACATACCAGCTGCAGAAATCATCCCAGATGAAGCTGTACAGCTCATTGCCGACGAGTGCGAACTCGTATTTCTCCATGTTCTGCGTAACGTGGGCGATGACTTCGTTCAGACGGTTCAGGATCCATGCGTCGCTGATGCTGGCGCCGGACAGATCGATATCGTCTTTCGTGAATCCTTCCGGCAGATTCATCAGAACGAAGCGGCTTGCGTTCCAAATCTTGTTGATGAAGTTCCATGCCGCGTCGACTTTTGCCGGAATATAACGCATATCCTGGCCCGGTGTGCTGTTTGTCGTCAGGAAGAAGCGCAGCGCATCGACGCCGTGCTGTTCGATGACATCCATCGGGTCGATGCCGTTGCCGAGAGACTTGGACATCTTGCGGCCAAATTCATCGCGGATCAGACCGTGGATCAGGACATCGCGGAACGGGCGGTTTTTCGTGAAATGACGTGCGGTGAACGCCATACGTGCGACCCAGAAGAAGATGATGTCATAGCCGGTGACCATTGTAGTCGTCGGATAATACCGCTTCATATCGTCGGTATCGTTCGGCCAGCCGAGCGTGGAGAACGGCCACAGAGCGCTGGAGAACCATGTATCCAGAACATCTTCGTCCTGTACCCAGTTTTCAATGTCTTCCGGTTCTTCCATGCCGACATATGTCTCGCCGGTCGTCTTGTTGTACCATGCCGGAATACGGTGGCCCCACCACAGCTGACGGGAAATGCACCAGTCCTCAATATTCTCCAGCCACTGCGTGAATACACGCTCGAACCGCTCCGGATAGAAGTTGATCTTCTTATCCGGATCGTCCTGGTATTTGAGCACGTCATCTGCCAGCGGCTTCATTTTCACGAACCACTGCTGGGACAGATACGGTTCCACGACACAGTCCGTCCGTTCGGAATGCGCAACGTTATGCGTGATCTCTTCGATTTTAACCAGATTGCCGTCCGCGCGGATCTGGTCGACCAGCGCATCACGGCATACATAACGGTCCATGCCTTCGTATTTTCCGCACAGTGCATTCATCGTTCCGTCCGGATTCATGCAGATCGGTTTCTCAAGACCATGGCGCTCAGCGATCAGGAAATCGTTGGGATCGTGCGCCGGCGTGCACTTCATGGCACCGGTACCGAACTCCACATCAACGTATTCATCACCGATGATGGGCAGTTCCTCGTAGTTTGCCGGGTTAACGGCATGCAGTCCGATCATGCCGCTGAAACGCTCATCTGTCGGATTAACGACGACGCAGACGTCGCCGAACATCGTTTCCGGACGGGTGGTAGCGACCGTAAACGTATCGCCGGTCTCAACGACCTTGTAGTTGAAGTAGAACATATTGCCCTTGTCTTCTTTGTAATTGACTTCGATGTTGCTGAGGGCAGTACGTGCTTCCGGATCCCAGTTGATGATCCGCCAGCCGCGGTAGATCAGACCTTCTTCATACAGACGGACAAAAACCGTACGGACCGCATAGTTGAGACCTTCGTCCATTGTAAAGCGCTCACGGGTGTAATCCAGCGAATTGCCGAGCTTGCCCCATTGTTTGCGGATCGTTGCAGCATATTCTTCTTTCCATTCCCAGGCACGTTTCAGGAATCCTTCACGTCCCAGATCATAACGGGAAATACCTTCCGATTTCAGACGGGCATCAACACGCGCCTGTGTCGCGATGCCGGCATGATCCATGCCCGGCAGATACAGCATGTCGTATCCCTGCATCCGCTTGAAACGGGAGATGATATCCTGCAGGGTGTTGTCCCAGGCATGACCGATGTGCAGCTTTCCGGTAACATTCGGCGGCGGGATCACGATCGTATACGGATCCTTTGATTTGTCCCCGGCAGTAAAATACCCTTTCTCCAGCCATTCATTGTAACGGCCTTCCTCAACTGATTTGTGATCATACTTCTGACTCAGATTCTTCTCCATAGTTTGTTCTCCTTCATAAAAAAAGCCCTGTCATGCACAGGACGTCATTAACGCGGTACCACCTTTGCTTGCTTCTCAACATGTGTAACGTACATGACACGGGACGGCTTACTTCGGTTCACCCGTCCGGCTCGGAAACGACTTCGGCATGCTTTCCCGGCTGCTTGCACCAACCGCAGCCTCTCTATGGAGAAATCACGATGCCTACTCCTTTTCTTCAGCGCCTACACAGCGATTATACCAGATTCCTGTTTAAAAGAAACAGGAAATTCAGTCCAGCAGTTCGTGTATGTATTCGCTCTCCATCGCCCGCTTCATCAGCCATGCGGAATCCAGCAGGAACACGATCAGCAGCGCCAGATGCACATATGGATGCGTACCGATCGTATGGTTCACAAGACCGAGCATGGCATACTGGAACAGGAATATCGCAAAGTAAATGCCGACCGCAGTCAGAAAAAAGATCCACTTCTTTTTCCGGTACGTTTTCTTTTCTTCTTTTTCACCCATGGGCATATTCTAGAATGACCCTTTCCCTTTTTCAACTTATAATATGCATATGTGCGGAAGATATGTTTTCTGGGATGAGAAAAATCAGCGGTGGCAGCGTCTGATCGAACAGGCCAGACAGAAGTTTGCCGAAAAAGACTTTGAGGAAGTATCTCTGACCGAGGTGTTCCCGGGCACACAGGCATTTGCGGGCATCTACATTCCCGCCCGTGATACGCACGTGATGCGCATCATGAAATGGGGATATCCCCGTTCAACCGGTTCCCCGGTGATCAACGGCCGAAGCGAGACATGCTTTTCCTCGCGCTTTTTCGCCGGCAGTATCCCCTGCGTCCTGCCTGCTTCCTATTACTATGAATGGACAAAGTCACCGCGTGTACGCTATGCCTTCCGCATCGCGGACGAATGCATGTACCTCGGCGGCCTGGCGCGGCAGTTTGCGGACGGCTGGCATTTTGTCATTCTGACGGAAGAAGCCCGAGGCGAAGCGCGTACCGTTCACGACCGCATGCCGCTGGCGTTCACCTATGAAGACGCAAAAAAGTGGTGTGCCTCAGAGCACCCCACTTCCCTGTATTCTCTTTCTGTTTCCGAACGTTTTATCGAAAAGGCCTAGAACAGTGAATCGCTGTGTGCGATCTTGAGATGTTCATAGGCTTTTTCGGTTACGACCCGTCCTCTTCCGGTCCGGTTCACGAAACCGATCTGGATGAGATACGGTTCATACACGTCTTCCAGCGTCGTGGACTCTTCACTGATGGAAGTAGCCAGGGCGTCCAGTCCGACCGGTCCGCCGTGGAACCGTTCAATGATCCCGCGCAGATAGCGGATATCGACTTCATCCAGTCCGAGTGAATCCACATGAAGGCGGTCCAGGGAACGTTTTGCCAGTTCCTGGGAGATCACGCCGTCATTGAGCACCTGGGCAAAGTCGCGGATGCGGCGCAGCAGACGGTTCGCGATACGCGGCGTACCGCGGCTTCTGCGGGCGATCTCACCGACTGCGTCCGGATTGATATGGACGCCGAGAACGCGGGCGCTGCGGGCAACGATGGATGACAGCTGGTCATTCGTGTAGTAGTCCAGCTTGGAAACGATGCCGAAGCGGTCACGAAGCGGTGCGGAAAGATCACCTGCCCGCGTCGTCGCGCCGACAAGCGTGAACGGCGGCAGATCCAGCCGCACACTGCGGGCGCCGGCATCCTTGCCGACCATGACATCGATGCAGAAGTCTTCCATCGCCGGATACAGCACCTCTTCCACAATCTTCGGAATGCGGTGGATCTCATCAATGAACAGGATATCGCCGGGTTCCAGAACAGACAGTATCGCTGCCAGATCACCCGGTTTTTCAATACTCGGTCCGGAAGCCACACGGATGCGCGTATGCATCTCATTGGCCAGGATATAGGACAGGGTCGTCTTGCCCAGTCCCGGCGGGCCGTACAGGAGCACATGGTCCAGTGCTTCGTTCCGCTGCAGGGCAGCTTTGATAAAAATGCGCAGATTGTCCTTCAGGGCATCCTGACCGACATAGTCGTTCAGCGACTGCGGACGTATCGTTTCTTCGTCGTCGCCGGCTTCTTTCAGAGCAGACAGCAGATCGTTTCTTTCACTCATATCAACCTCCGAGCTTGCTCTGCGCCAGAACCTTCAGGCCGATCTTCAGATATTCCGAAGATGTCCTGCCCGGCTGTTCATTCATGACTTTCGCTGCCTGACGGATCTCCGCCTGCTTATAGCCGAGTCCCGCCAGCGCGTCGCACGCATCCTGTACTTCCGAACTCAGGGCAGTCACCGACGCTTCCTCGCTCTGCACCAGTTTTCCCTTGAGATCCAGAATGATCTGAGACGCGGACTTATTGCCGACACCAGGCATCGATTTCAGGAATGCAACATTGCCGCTTTCCACCGCAGATATAATCTGCTGGGCATCTGCTTTTGCCAGCATCGCCACAGCTGTCTTGGGGCCGAGTCCCTTAACGCTGATCAGACGCAGGAACAGGTCTTTCTCCAGCTGGCTTTCAAAGCCGAACATACTGACGTCATTCTCAGCGATGTGCATATAGGTATAGATCTTTCTCTCTTCCCCGATATGCACCCGGCCGGCATGCGGATAGCGGATCAGCCATCCCATTCCCTGATGATCCAGTACGATCGAATCCAGAGTGACCGCCGCGATCTTCCCCTGTATAAATGCAATCATAGCAATGTCCTCACTCGTCTACGAAGTCCATGATGTAGGAACCGATAATGACCTGGTCCCCGTTTTTGACGCCGGCTTTGCGGAGCGCTTCATCAATGCCCATATGCGTAAGCGTGGATGCGAAGCGGTATTCTTCTTCCGGCTTGTCAAAGTCCACCTGTTCGGCCAGACGGTCGATCTTGGCGGATACGACACGCCAGCGGTTGAGACCTTCGCTGCGGATCTCGAAATCCGGACGCTTCGGCTGATAGCGGTAGACGACGACTTCTTCCTTCGTCTCTTCCGGCTCTTCCTCAGCGCGCGCCTTTTCGATCTCTTCCATTGCCGCATACAGGACGGCATCGATTCCTTTTTTGGTCAGCGCACTCATTTCAAAGACTTTCAGGTCCGGGTACGCCGCCTTGAATTCCTCCAGATAGAGGTTGGAGTATTCATCATCCATTTTATTTGCCACAACGATCTGCGGTCTTTCCTCCAGGGAAAGATCATACGTCGCCAGCTCTTTATTGATGATCTCGTAATCTTCGATCGGATTGCGTTCCGTGCCGCTCATATCCACGATGTGGATCAGCACACGGCATCTGCGGATGTGCCGCAGGAACTCATGTCCGAGTCCCTTTCCTTCGCCGGCGCCTTCGATCAGTCCCGGCATATCGGCCAGTACGAAGCCTCTGTCATCCGGCAGAGAAACGACCCCGATATTCGGTTCGATCGTCGTAAACGGATACGCTGCGATCTCCGGCTTGGCCGCTGTAACGACCGAAAGGAACGTCGATTTGCCGACAGACGGGAATCCGATCAGACCGGCATCGGCCAGCAGCCGCAGTTCCAGCTGCAGATCAAAGCTTTCGCCGATCTCGCCCGGCTGGGCATATTCCGGCGTATCATTGCGCGCCGTCGCAAAATGCATATTGCCGAGACCGCCGCGGCCGCCGCGGGCAATGAGTACCTTCTCATTCGGTCTGGTGAGGTCTGCGAGCAGATCTCCGTTTTCGGCATTCCGGATCATTGTGCCGAGCGGCACCTTGACGATCACGTCGTCTCCGGACTTGCCGTGCATTTTCTTTGTCATTCCCGGAGCACCGTTGCCGGCTTTGATGCTTCTGGTAAAGCGCAGCTTGGTCAGCGTCGTTTCATTCGTATCGACCTGAAACCAGATATCGCCGCCTTTGCCGCCGTCGCCGCCGAACGGTCCGCCGTTTGGATAATACTTTTCATGTCTCCAGGCAACACAGCCCTTGCCGCCGTCGCCCGCCTTGACTTTCACACGGATGAGATCAATCATACGGTCCCTCCTTTCCTGAAAAAAGCTCCTGTCGTTCAGGAGCCTTCTTGTTGTTTACGCTTCTTCCGGGTAAACAGATACCTGCTTCTTGTCTTTTCCCAGACGCTCGTATCTGACGATACCCGCTGCTGTAGCGAACAGTGTATCATCTCCGCCGCGCTGTACATTCTTGCCCGGGAAGATCCGTGTGCCTCTCTGACGGTAAATAATGCTTCCTGCATTTGTGTATTCGCCATCTGCCTTCTTTGCACCGAGTCTTCTGCCTGCGGAATCACGGCCGTTCTTTGTGGAAGATACACCCTTCTTACTGGCGAAGAACTGAATATCTAATGTAAATCTCATTGCATTTTTCCTCCGTTAATAATCTGAACAAATTCGCTGTAAACTTCTGCAACGGTCTTCAGCTGGATCACTCCCGCTCTCAGTACCGTTTCTGCAGTTTCATCCATAACAGGAACATAGATGCGGATCCGATTGTCTTCCATCTCAAATCCGACACTGTCTGTCATTTCATCAAGAGCATTGCACAGGCCGATCGTGATTGCGCTCACGGCAGCACAGACCAGATCTTTTCCGAACTCATCTGCTTCTGCATGTCCTGTGACAATGACTTCCCGGATCCGACTGTTTTCTTCCTGTATCCGGACGATGATCATCTTATGCCTCGATCGTCTCTACTTTGAGCTTTGTATACGGCTGACGATGACCCTGTCTGCGGCGTGTGGAGCCTTTCTTCTGCTTATACTTGAAGATACGGATCTTTTTGTCCTTGCCCTGTTTGATCACAGTTGCTGTGACCTTGGCTCCCTCAACATAAGGAGTACCGATCTTTGCAGTTGCATCGCTGACAAATACTACTTTGTCAAATACGACTGTCTGTTCCGGTTCAACGTCGAGCTTTTCAACGAAGATTTCCTGACCTGCTTCTACTTTCAGCTGCTTTCCGCCTGTTTCGATAATTGCGTACAAAATTCAACACCTCCTGTCATTATCTTAAGACGCGCCATCAAGGGGAGATCTCTCTCTTAAACCCTTTCCTGAGCGGTTACAGACCCTCTGACTTGAGGGCTGATAACAGGAATATATTACATGCATAAAGATGGTGCGTCAACGAAAAGTTACTGTTTTCAAACGCTTTTTTTCTCTTTTTTATTCCTGCGGATCGTTTCTGCAGCTGTTCCTTACAGAAACGTGCACATCTCTGTCTGTTCCGTCCTCAAATACGACGACTGTTCTGAGAAAGCTGTCGGTCATTTCCACGACATCTGCCAGCATGGCGATCTCTTCTTCCGATAAATACAGTCCTGCTTTTTCCAGATAGGCACCGAGATTCCGGCATACCCACTGGGGTGCGCTGCGATGCAGGGCATGGAACGCAGCCGTCAGGGTATCAAAACTCAGTGACACCCACAGGATCTGTTTCTTCCAGTTCAGAATGCCGCTGACCAGATCGATGTACTGCACCAGTCCGCCCATGTCAAAGCGTTCGAACAGTTTTGTGAGCAGCCGGATCACAGCCGGATATTTCTGTTCAAAGCGGATCACATAAGCAAGAAAGTAAGCAATATGCCGGCGTGTATCATCGTTCTCCGCCATCTGCAGGAAGATCTTAACGATTTCATCCCGGCTCATTCCCCGCTTCAGCGAAAGGACCGCATTGAGCAGTTCGTTCATCATTTCCAGTGCATATGTCCGTTCCTCATCGTCTAGGGAGCGCAGATAGCTGTTGGCGAACTCATCCAGGGCGATCATCTCTGCCGGCCGTCCTTCTTTGTTCTCGTCCAGCCAGAAGTTGCCCTGATCATCAAACCGCATAAATGTATTTGCCAGGTGGTTTTCGGCAAATCCGCCGGAGCCGTAATTATAGCCGAGATAATATTTCTTTGTGCCGATATCATTCAGCAGGATGCTGATATAGTCGTAATCGACCATGTGATTCTCGATCTTATGCTCATTCTTCAGGATCTCCATCCCGTATTTGCTGAAGAAACAGTCGGAAAATCCTTCGCCGTCAAAGGAAACGCAGCGGTCCACGGTATCATCCAGCACGGTGATGTACTTTGCTTTATTGCCTCCCTTGGAATGACCTGTGACCGTGATCTCAAACTGATCCAGATGATATTCCAGGTATACTTTCCGGTACCATTCCAGCGCCCGGATCTGATGCGGTGTATCCGTCACGTTTCCGCTGATGAAATTATCTTTCCACTGGGCTGATCCGACGACCAGCTCCGTCCCTTTGAACACTACGACTGCATCCGCCGTATCCAAACTGATAAACACCGCACTTTTGCAGCCGCCGCCGTCTCTGGACAGATCGGTAAAGACGTTCAGGATCCTGAGCTGCAGTATTCTTCTGTCCTTGCGTGCTGCCAGCACGATATCCCGCCACTCCGCCGCAGTCGTCATCATCGGATGTTCGGGATCCGGATCGTTGATCTCGAGAATATCGATCGAATAGACCCAGTCGCTCACTTTCCTGCCGCTGAAGGAATGAAGATCCGGAAACGGTCCTTCCTCCGGTTCCAGATACATCAGATTATTCAGCAGAAGCAGCTGTTTTACGGATAGACTCATACTGTTTCGTTCTTTCTTTCCGATTGAACGCGGAATTCCAGGAAACTGAACTCTTTTTCATCGCCGAGGAATACGGTATAAGAGCCGTAGAAGCCTCCTTCCCGAAGTTTCTTCATCAGTTCCTCTTCATTGCCGAACGGCATCTCTGTATAAATATCTGTGTGCCGAACAAGTCTCGGCTGATGCGCCAGCACCGCTGAAAGCGGCGTATCCGCATTGATTTTCTCTCCGGCCGGAGTATGAAAAACGGTATGTACTTTCACCGGACCGGCAAACGGAAGCAGACACTGCTCCAGGGCAGCGTCATACTGTTCGCGGATAAACTCGCTGTAAAGCGTATCCGAGCAGATATACCGGTCTCCTGCGCGGCGGATCAGAACTCTGTATACAGCTGATTTTCCCTTTACTGAAACCAGCGCAAATCCTCTTTCCGTCATTTTTGTCTGGGGATCAAATGTATGAAAAACAAGAGGAACTCCCGGATACTTCCGATCCAGATAGTCTTTTGCACTGCGCAGCTGCCGAAGTGCTTCTTCAATATGATCCTGGGAGTTATCATTTCTTCCCGGTTTGTGCGGCAGTACCGACTGCAGCAGCTGTCTTTCTTCCTCTGTCATCGGAATCATGTCCGGTCCTCCTTTCCTGATCAGCGCAGCAGTTCGGCAAACAGCAGAAGCGCTGCCGCACCGGCCGGATCACCGTCGTATTCCCCGACGATCGTCCTGCCCCAGCCATAGCCTTTATAGACCGTGCTGCTGTCATATTCGCCAATGATAGTACGGCCCCAGCCATACCCGCTGTAGATCGTTCCATCCCGGTATTCACCAATGATCGTACGGCCCCAGCCGTATCCTTTATAGATCGTGTCCTTGTCGTATTCACCGATGATGGTACGGCCCCAGCCATAACCGGAATAGATCGAACCGCCGTTCGTCTCGCCGGTGATCGTTCGTCCCCAGCCGTATCCTTTATAGATCGTTCCCATCAGATACGCTCTTTTCTGCGGTAACGGAGCACTGCCTCCAGCGGCCGCATGACACCGTCTTCCGGTTTCTGATCCGAAGCAAGCAGCACCTGCATGCCGAAATGCACGGCCGGATCATACGTCACCGGTTTGTTTTTAAAGTTCACAATGACAAACAGATCTTCATCCTGTGTTTCCCGGCGGTAAGCCAGCAGGTCGCCGCTTTCCGCAAACACTTCCGTAAAACTGCCTTCCGTAAACACCGGATATTTCCGGCGCAGCCGGGCAAGCAGCCGGTACCAGTTCAGCACCGAATCCGGGTCTTTCTCTTCATATGCCACGTTTTCCGTTTTATAGCAGCTGTGCACGGGAAGCCACGGCCTGCCGGTCGTAAACCCGGCATTTTCCGAATCATCCCACTGCATCGGCGTACGCGCGTTGTCGCGGGAATACGCATGGACGCAGGCCATCGCCTGTGCCGGCGTCAGTCCTTCTTCCAGCGCGAAGGCATACTGTCCGTGCGAGGAAATATCGTCATAGTCCTCTATGCTTTCCATGGCGGTATTTGCATAGCCAAGCTCCTGTCCCTGATAGAGGAACGGTGTTCCGCGCAGCGTGTACAGCACAGTGCCGATCACTTTCGAAGCTTTCTTCATATCCGCGCCGGCTTCGAAATAATGGGAATTGCTGCGGGGCTTGTCGTGGTTCTCAAAGAATGCCGGATACCATCCGTTGTCCTTCGTCGCGTTCTGGGAATTGCGCAGCGCCTGCTTCAGATCGCTGATCGTCCACGGATCCGGTCTGCACCAGGTCTCCACACCTTTGAACTCCAGATTGACATGTGAGAATTCAAACAGCATGTCAAAGGCGCCGTGTTCCCCGACCCAGTACTGCAGTTCATCCGCTGAGACACCGTTCGCCTCTGCCACGGTAAAGATATTCTTTCCGTCGCTGACTTCTCTCTTCCATTCATAGAGATAATCCAGGATCCCCGGTGTGTTGGCAGTCATATCGTGTACGGAGATCATGCCGTCTTCCCCGTCCGGCACACCGTCTTCAAAGACATCCGGTTTGCGGATATAGGTAATGGCGTCAACGCGGAATCCGGCTGCCCCTTTGCGGATCCAGAAGTTTGCCGCATCGTACAGCGCTTTCCGTACGGCCGGTTCCGCCCAGTTGAGGTCCGGCTGCTGGGCTGCGAACGTATGCAGATAATACTGCTGCCGTTCCTCACACCATGTCCACGCACTGCCGCCGAAAATACCGCGCCAGTTGGTCGGCTCACTGCCGTCCGCCTTTGCGTCCCGCCAGATATACCAGCTGCTGTACGGATTATCTTTTGATTTTCTGGATTCCAGAAACCACGGGTTCTGATCACTTGTATGATTGAAGACAAGGTCCATGACGATGCCGATGCCGCGTTCTTTCGCTTCTTTCAGCAGTGCTTCGAATTCCTCCATCGTTCCGTAGGAAGGATCGATCGAGCAGTAATCCGCGATATCATAGCCGTTGTCCACCATTGGGGAGCGGCATACCGGCGTCAGCCATACGGCACCGATGCCGAGCGACTGCAGATAGTCCAGCCGTTTCCGTATACCCGCAATATCCCCTGTTCCGCTTCCTGTCGTATCCTGAAAACTCTTCGGATACAGTTCATACACAATTGTCTTTTTCCACCATTCCATAGTATTTTCCTCTGTATCTCAGTATACACGTTTGTGTTTTTCATTTGTTGTCAGAGCTGTATTTTTATGTTTTACCATTCATACACACGTCATGCGGTCAATATTTGCTACAATAAAAATAACAAAGAAGGGAGAACAATCATTATGAGCTTTCCGAAAGGATTTTTATGGGGCGGCGCTGTCGCAGCGAACCAGTGCGAAGGTGCGTACCTCGAAGACGGCAAGGGACTGAGTGTTCCAGATATGCTGCTGGGAGGAAACGTGAATACACCGCGTACATTCCTGCCTGTCACCGATCCGAACGCATTCTATCCGAGCCATGAAGCAATCGATTTCTATCACCATTACAAAGAAGATATCGCTCTGTTCGCAGAGATGGGCTGGAACGTATTCCGCCTTTCCATCAACTGGACGCGTATTTTCCCGAACGGCGACGAAGAAGAACCGAACGAAGCCGGTCTCGCGTTCTATGACAGCGTCTTCGATGAGTGCAGAAAGTACAATATCGAACCGCTGGTAACGATCTGCCACTATGAGATCCCGTGGGGTCTTGTGACTAAGTATCAGGGCTTCTATTCCAGAGAAACGATCGACTGCTTTGTCCGCTACTGCAGAACGATCTTCACCCGCTATAAGGACAAGGTAAAATACTGGCTGACATTCAATGAGATCAATACGCCTCTCATGTCCCTCGCCGGCGGTATGTCCAATATGTACAGCCTCGGTCTTCTGGAAAGAGAAGATATCGAAGCCACGGAACCGATCAAACTCTCCGATCTCAAGAGCGACAACCAGCACAAGTGGACAGCTCTGCACCATGAGTTCGTTGCCAGCGCACTGGCTGTCAAACTCGGCCATGAGATCAATCCGGACTTCATGATCGGCAACATGATCTGCCACATCACGATCTATCCGCTTACCTGCGATCCGGCTGATGTCCTGCAGACACAGTATGAAGACGATCTGAAGAACAACCTGTGCGGCGACGTACATGTCCGCGGTGAATATCCGGCATATGTAAAGAGACTCTGGAAAGACCAGGGCGTCGAGCCGACATTCATTCTTCCGGGCGACGAAGAGATCCTGAAAGAAGGCAAAGTTGACATGTACACATTCTCCTACTACATGTCCAACTGCGTCACCACGCATAATGACGCGGAAACAACAGCCGGAAACATGTCTCTTGGCGCAAAGAACCCGTATCTGAAAGCTTCCGACTGGGGCTGGCAGATCGACCCGATCGGCCTCAGATGGACGCTGAACAAGCTCGCTGAGCGTTATCCGGGCGTTCCGCTGATGGTCGTTGAGAACGGCTTCGGCGCATTCGACAAAGTGGCAGAAGACGGCCAGATCCATGACCCGTACCGGATCGACTACTTCCGTTCCCACATCCAGGCAATGGGCGAAGCGATCGATGACGGCGCACCGCTGATCGGCTACACCACATGGGGACCGATCGACCTCGTATCCGCATCCACCGGTGAATATGCAAAGCGCTACGGCTTCGTATATGTCAACCGCCACGATGACGGCACCGGCGACTTCTCCAGAAGCAAGAAGGACTCCTTCTTCTGGTATAAGAAAGTCTGCGAAAGCAACGGCGCTGATCTCGACTGAGTACTTATCTAAAAATGACCCGCATTTCGAACATGCGGGTCATTTTCATTTGAGTTTCCGGCTGATCTTGCGGATGTATTTTTTCCGCTCTTTCGGCGCGCAGTTGCTGAGCTGCGAGATCCATAAGAAGATCTTCAGCTTTGCACTCGTACTGTAGGTATCATCCTTTTCAACGGCAACGATGACCGGATTCAGAGCATCGAGAAGTTCCTTATCCGAAAAGGACTCTGCCCCGGTCATGCCTGTCTTGAAGGACTCCAGTATTGCGGTATCGTGTTTGCTCATAAGTTCTCCTAGAGGAAGTCCTCCTCATCGTTTTTCTGCGGACGTACAACGACCGTTTCCTGTGTCGCAACAGCTTCGTCCAGAAGCGGCGCAAAATCGAATTTTGCCTCGTAGTACTCGCTCTTTTTATTGGTCGGTTTCGTGACCGGATTCTTCGGATCGAAGATCGTGCAGCAGTCTTCGTACGGCAGGATCGAAGTCTCATATGTACCGATCTTTCTTGCCATATCGATGATCTCTACTTTGTCCATGCAGATGAGCGGACGCAGCACCGGTGTATGGATGACGCTGTTGATGCACGCGACACTCTCCAGCGTCTGCGAAGCGACCTGACCGATGCTCTCGCCTGTACCGATCGCCAGGCATCCGTTTTCTTCGGCAATGCGTTCCGCCAGACGGAACATCATGCGGCGCATGAGTGTCACTGCATACGGATCCCCTGCCGTCTGATAGATCTTCAGCTGGATATCCGTAAAGTTGACCACATGAACTTTCATTCTGCCCTGATACTCCGATACCATCGCGGCCAGATCGAGCACCTTGCGGCGCGCGTTCTCACTGGTGTACGGCGGCGAAGCATAGTGCACCGCTTCCACTTCCAGACCGCGCTTCATCAGCTGGTATGCCGCGACCGGCGAATCGATGCCGCCGGACAGCATCAGCAGTACCTTCCCGTTGATGCCGGCCGGGAATCCGCCCGCTCCCGGGATCTTTCCGGACGTGATATATGTCTCATCGCGGTGGATCTCCACGCGGATCAGCAGCTCCGGATCATGCACATCGACCTTCAGTTCCGTATTCTTCAGAATGCGTGAAGCGCATTCCCGGTTTACTGCGTCCGAGCGCATCGGGAATGACTTGTCATGCCGTTTCGTCATCATCTTGAACGTTGACTTGCCGCTTTCCTTCGCAATGCGCAGACATGTCTCGGCGATCGTATCGATGTCCGAGGCAACTTTCTCCGTGAACGAGAACGAACTGATGCCGAATACCTTCTTCAGTTTTTCCGCGATCTCATCGGGATCTTCGTCTGTCATCTTAATATAGATGCGGTCATAGGCTTTACGGTATGTCAGTTCCGGATAGTCTTTCAGCATATCTTTTACATTGCGGAACAGACGGTTGATAAAGTCTTTCCGGTTTTTCCCCTTCGTGGACAGTTCGCCGAAGCGGATCAGTATCGTATCGTATTTAACCATAGTTTTCTGTGATCTCCTTCAGTGCATTTATGAATGCATCGATCTCTTCTTCGGTATTGTGCTGCGACAGGGATACACGGATGCAGGAAGATGCCCGCACATCGCTGAATCCCATTGCCTTCAAGACGTAGCTCGGATCCGAAGAACGGCTTGCACACGTGCTTCTCGCGCTCACCATGAAGCCTTTCCGGTTCAGCGCATTCTGCATCACTTCACTCGGAATCGCTTCATATGAGAAGTTTACGGTGCTTACCACCGCATCTTCAGGACTGTTGATCAGGATCCCTTCGATTCCGCGCAGACCGTCCAGCAGCCTCTTCTGCAGCGCCTCGAGATGCCGGTGGCTCTTCTCTCCGTTTTCCAGCGCAAGCCGCAGCGTCTTGGCAAATACCATATTCACACACGCGTTGCTCGTTCCTCCGCGCAGCCCGTATTCCTGTTCGCCGCCGTTGATCAGAGGCACGAACGGTACGAACGTCTTCTTTACCAGGATGCCGCTGCCCTTAAGACCTTCCAGCTTATGCGCCGATATGCTTGCCAGATCCACATACCGCAGATCCAGCGGCACCTTTCCGACAGCCTGGGTCAGATCCGTATGCATATAAGCATGCGTATGATGCTTCACATAATCGGCGATCTCCGGGATCGGCGTCACACTGCCGGTCTCGTTGTTGACGTACATGAGGCTTACAAGCGCGGTGTCTTCCCGCACTGCCTTCCGTACATCCTGCAGAGACACTTTCCCTTCCCTGTTTACCGGAAGATACGTTACTTCGTACCCGAATACTTCCTCCATCTGCCGGCAGGCGTTCAGGATGCTGGAATGTTCCACACAGCTGGTCACGATATGCTTCTTATCCGGGCAGGCAAAGCATACCCCTTTGATCGCTGCTGTATTGCTTTCACTGGATCCGGACGTAAACAGGATATCTCCCGGCTTTACATCCAAAAGCCCGGCGATCGCTTCCCGGGCTTTTTCCATCATCTGGTAGACCTTGTTTCCCTCATCATACAGAGACTCGCTGTTGACATAATACTTCTCCAGAAGAGATGTATATGTCTTCAGGACCTCCGGATGAACAGGCGTTGTACTGGCGTGATCCAGATAGATTCTACGCTGCACTCCGAGCATTCTCCTTGATCATTGCTTCATAGTTGCCCGGATGGATCTTTTCGATCGTCGCAATTGCTGTCTGCAGCGCCTGTGTATACTCACCGTTCCGGAAGCTCAGTTCGCTCCGTGTCAGTTCGGAATCAATATCCGGATATGTGGAACGATAGCGGTTTCCGAATACGATCGTATTCTCGACCATGACGACTGTTCCTACAACATTGTTGACGTTGTTGTACAGCTTGTAGATGAAATCCAGCGCTTCTGTCATCGTAGACTGCAGCAGCTGCATATTCAGCGGATTCTCGTCGATCAGTCCCTCAAGCTTATGAATGTATTCATTTGCTTTCGACATATCTTCGTGATAGGTCTCGGAGATATTCGGGAGCTTGTACTTGCGGATCTTGACCTGCAGCTGGTTCATGATGATCTGCATCTTGACGAGCTGCTTCTTCGCACGCGCTTCATCCACGCTAGCGGCGTCGATCTGTTCGCGGATCTTCTTCAGCGATTCATCGCAGTTCGCAGCGCTGTGATTGAGTTCACGCAGCGAAGACAGGATCGTTGTCGCCGGCAGAAGCGTGCTGCGTACATCTTCGAATACCAGCGGCTTCTTCGTATTCACGGTATTGAGTGCGGATTCCGCTTCCTGAATGGATTCATCCAGACCGCCGAAGCCGTAACGCTCCGCTGTGGAAGCATACTGATTCTTCACATACTCCAGTGTCTCGTTGGCATTGCCGATGAGTGTTTCTGTTTCCTGAGAAAGCGTCTCGATGCTGTCATGTGCTTCGCCTTCCTTCAGAACTGCTTCATCCATCTGCTTCAGACGCGTCATGTAATCATCCAGATGCTCGCGCACACCGGTGATGTTGCCGACTTTCAGACTTCTCAGATCATCTTTGAGAGAAGCCGTCAGCGTACGCAGGTTGTCTTCGATCTCCAGGTGCTTGAGGTATACGCCTCTTGTCATCTGGTCTTTATAGTCCTTATGCAGTGTATTCGCAAGACTCGGAATGACGCCGCGCGCATCGTTCAGCATCGCCGGCAGTGTATCGATCATGCCTTCGAGCTGATCCATATTGCCCTTGATCTGTTCCAGTTCCTTATTTGCCTTCTCAAAATCAGAGGAGTACATCCACTCTTCGAATGTCGAGAACATGCGCTCTGTATCGCTGATCTTCTGCTCGATGACTGCCCAGGAGAATGCCAGCTTCTGCGCGTCTTCGTTTGCCTGTGCCTTGATTGCACGGAAACGGTTCTTCAGCGCAGTAGCTTCCGTTCTCTGCTGTGTATCCTGTTCCAGAAGTGCATCCAGGGAACGGTCAAGCTCGGATACCTGTGTCGAAGCCTGGTTCAGAGCAGTACCGATGGAGGTCATCAGTTTGTCTGCGCGGCTCAGCTTGCCGACGAGAATATCATCTTCCGCATTGGCCAGGTCTGCCGAGATCTGCGACAGAGACGACTGAATGCTGTCAAATGTGTTGTTGACCTCGTTGATCTTATCTGCCGTAGCCTGATCCACACGGCTGATCGCACGAGCCTTATTCATCTTCAAAGAGACCGGTACGTTCTTGACTTCGTTATAACGCTTCTCAAGACGCTCCAGGTTATTCTTGAACTTCTTCGTCCGAACCTTCTGGGAAATCAGCCATATCGTTAATAACAGAACGATCACCGCAATGGCGATCACGACTCTGATATCGGATATAACACTTAAAAACTTATCCATACGATGTGCCCTCCATATACTATGCTATTCTATCACATTCCTTGAACTTCGTGTCGATGAAAGAGAATCCGATGCCGCTTTCCTGAATTCTTCTTCATTTTCACTGTTTCTGATTTGTTTTCCCTGTTTCTGATTGACGCATGTTTTTGTATTTGCTATATTATTCAGGTTGAATGATGGCAGCATGCAGAGCTGTACCCAAGGCGTTGCCGACACGCGGCTGTACCGAAGTAGCCCGCTGCAAGAGTGCGAAACGGTTTACGGCAACACCCGGTATTTGTGATCTGCACCTGTTATTGTTTCTCAGCCAGAATAAGGAGGAAACAAAACATGGCACGTTACACAGGTCCGATCTACAAAAAGTCGAGACGTTTAAGCTTCTCTGTTCTTGAAACAGGTGAAGAACTCAAGAAGAGACAGTATGCTCCGGGTCAGCACGGTCCGACAAAGAGAATCAAACTGTCCGGTTATGGAACACAGCTTCGTGAGAAGCAGAGAATCCGCTACATGTATGGTCTGAACGAAAAGCAGTTTGCTAACCTGTTCCAGAAGGCTTCCCGTATGGAAGGCATGGCAGGTGTAAACTTCCTCGTACTGCTCGAAAGCAGACTCGATAACCTCGTTTACCGCATGGGATTCGCAAGAACACGTAAAGCAGCAAGACAGCTGGTCAACCACGGCCACATCGAAGTCAACGGCAAGAAAGTTGACATCCCGAGTGCTGAGATCAAGCCGGGTTCCGTCATCTCTGTTCGTGAAAATGCACGCAGCATGCAGGTGATCAACGAAGCTCTTGAGTCCAACATTACTGCTCCGGCATTTGTTGACGTAGACAAAGAAAACAAAAAAGGCACATATGTTCGTCTTCCGGAAAGAAGCGAGCTGAACGGCGACATCAACGAAGCATTAGTCGTTGAATACTACAACCGTTAATCTCACAGTCATTCAATGTGTCAGAAAAGACCTGTTCGCGCAGGTCTTTTTTCATGTCCGGTTATAAGAACTCCCTGCCGTCATACCGACGACAGGGAGTTCTGTTTTATTTCATCCATTCTTTCGGAAGATATGCGGCAGTATTGCGTATCATATCCTCCGCCAGTGCATCGATGTCCTGTTCGCAGGGATGATGTCCCTTTACGAGCGGATCGTTCCGGAACGCTTTTTTTACCAGCTCAGCGCATTCTTCCCGGCTCATTCCGTGGTCGATGCCGTACGCCGCCCGGAAGATCCTGGTATGGTTCTCCACATGCGGCACGATCAGTTCCCGGATCCCTGCCGGTATTTCACCGGCGTATACCGGACGCACGCTGTTCTTCGCGAATACAGCATTTGTTTCCACGATCGCGTCCGCCGGAAGATTCGGGATCTGCAGGGCATAGTTCGGCAGGTTGACATTACTGATGACGCGCGTCAGTCCGAGCAGCGCCTTGATCAGCAGCACGCCTTCCTCCCCGGTCGAAACAAGCGGAATCTCTTCTTCCCCTTTCAGCAGCCGTTCGCTGCGGGCAAGACGGTTCTTCAGGTCCTCCTTCCGCCATGACACCGGCGTCAGGCTGAAGTTCCAGGAGCGGATCGTTTCCGGATCTTTCAGATATTCATCTCCCGGCATGAACTCCGCCAGATGACGGTCGCCGGCTGCGGCGGCTGCCCCGTAACGGCGGAACAGATCCATTTTGACCCGGTGCAGGCAGGCAAACACATCCCCTGCCCAGTCCCAGTCTTTTACCCGCTCACCGTCACAGTATCCCCGGTCATAATTGGCATCGATATACTTCCGGTACATCGGGAACAGATCTCTGCCGTGACAGGATGCTTCCGTAAACCAGGTGAAATGATTGATGCCGACGACGTTGACGTGCACATCGTGCCAGTCTTCCACCGTTTCGCCGGTCTCCAGTTCAAAGATCCCCTTCAGTACTTTCTGCGTGCCGAATACTTCATGACAGCACCCGAATGCCTTGATCTTCGGGAAGACTTCATACAGCGTCTTCACGAGGAGCGACATCGGATTGGTATAGTTGATCACCCACGCTTCCGGGCAGTGATCCCGGATCGCTTCGGCGATCACTGTGAACATCGGGATCGAACGCAGCGCCCGGATCATTCCGCCGGGACCGGCTGTATCCCCGACCGACTGGTAGATGCCGAGACGCTCCGGCAGATGTACATCGGATTCCATCTCATCAAATGTGCCCGGAAGGATCGATATGACGACGAAGTCCGCACCGGTCAGTGCATCTTTCAGGCTGTCCGACGTCACGAACTTCCAGTCCCCCGGTGTTTCCGGACGGCTCATCAGATGATTCCCTATGATCTCATTGCGCTTTGCCGCTTCTCCATCGATATCGTACAGACGGATCGTTCCGCTGATGCTGTCCTCCATGGCCAGATCGGTCATGAACGTCCATGCCCAGCCTCTGGAACCGCCGCCGATATACGCGATCTGTATGTCTCTGATTTTATTTCCGCTGATATATTCCATTGTCTATAGTTCTTCTCCGTTCGAAGCCGTCACTTTCTGATACCAGTAATAACTGTCTTTCAGCGCCCGCTTTCCTGTTCCCTTTCCATAGTTATCATAATCCACATAGATAAATCCGTAACGTTTTTCCATCTCACTGGAAGAGCACGAAACGATATCGATCGGTCCCCACGGATAATATCCGCGCATATCCACGCCGTCATGAACGGCTTCTTTCATCTGCTCGATATGTGCCCTCAGATAAGCGATGCGGTACGGATCGTGGATCGAACCGTCTTCCTCGATCTGATCGTATGCACCAAGACCGTTCTCGGTGATATACATCGGTTTGTGATAACGGTCCCAGTAAACATTCAGCGTATAGCGAAGACCGACCGGATCGATCGCCCATCCCCAGTCACTGGCTTTCAGGCTGGGATTCGGCACCTGTCCGATCTCCGTATGCAGAAACGGCTCTTCGCCGGACAGCCGCGTGTAGTAGTAGGACAGCGACACGAAGTCCACCGTTCCTTCCTTCAGCGCTTCCTCGTCCCCCTCATAGAAGCGGATATCCAGTCCGTTGTCCTCAAAGAAACGCAGGGCATAGCCGGGATACTCACCGCGCACCATCACATCTCCGTACAGCATTTCCATCTGGTTGTGGCGGTAGTTCCAGAACACATCTTCCGGTCGTGCGGAGCACGGATAGGTCAGGTTGGAACAGAACATCATGCCGATCTCATTGTCGGGATCGATCTCATGCGCCTTCTTTGTGGCGATCGCGCACGATACCATCTCATTATGTACGCCCTGGTATTTCGCTTCTTTCAGATTCTCCACTTTGTCGGCGGCGATCCCCAGGTGATTAAACGATTCGTGGACGATCAGATTGATCTGATTGACGATGATCCATTTGCGGACTTTGCCCTTATAGCGCCGGAACAGCACTTCGCAGTAGCGGGCAAAAAAGTCCACCAGTTCCCGGGAATACCATCCGGAATATTTCAGCGTCAGATTCAGCGGCATCTCATAGTGACTGATGGTGATCATCGGCTCCATGCCGTTGGCAATAATCTCATCGATCAGCGCGTCATAGAAACGCAGGCCTTCCTCATTCGGTTCTTCTTCGTCACCCATCGGGAAGATGCGAGCCCAGTTGACCGATGTACGCAGAGAGTTCATTCCGGTCCCGGCAAGCAGCTTCAGATCCTCTTTGTATGTATGATAAAAATCGATTCCCCGCCGTTTCGGATACAGCAGATCATCTTCTTCCATGGCTTTCTTTACATAGGCTGTATCGATCTCCATGTTGTAGCGTTCATCCGGCGGCAGATCATACTGGGCACGGTTGATATCTGCGATACACCAGCCCTTTCCGCCTTCTTTCCATGCGCCTTCCATCTGGTTGGCAGCCAGTGCGCCGCCCCAGAGGAATCCTTCCGGGAATGTATTGGGATTCTTTTTCATTGGATTCTCCTATTTCACTTCTTTCAGTAAGCGTGCAAATTCTGCGCTTTTTTCATGTCCGGGTCTGTTATCAATGTACGAAGACGGATCTTTTCCGAGAATTTCAAGGGCATGGATCATAGCGCCGGCCAGCATGAATTCCTTGAGATGAACGACATGGATCAGCTCCGGGATATACTCATCCGACACATACTTTCCAAGCCATTCCCGCATCGCCTCCATATCGGGCGTCAGTTCGCTGTATATGACGATCTTTTCCGGAGCGAGCACGGCAATATACGCAAGCAGCGCCTTTCCGACGATCTCCATGGCGCCTTCCGGCGTCTGTATCTTCTGCTCGCTGCGGCGGACGACTGCTTCGGTCAGATTTGCGATTTCTCCGGCCGCGGATCTGTAGCCGCGGTGCAGCCGGGAACCGATGATGATTCCCGCGCCTGCCTGCGCCATTCCGCGGGGCTGGAAGTGGAACACCATGTTCTCGCATCCTTCATGCATGGCAAAGTAACCCATGGCGATCGCGTTAACATCGTTGCTCAGAATGACCGGTTTGCTGTATTTCTCCGACAGCCATATACCGACATTGCGGGAATCCACATTGTCGTATTTATGATAAAGCATGCCTCTGTTGGCAATACCGGGAAGCGCCAGGCCGATCGCCGCAATGTTTTTATGCCGCACGAGGACATAGCCGATCAGGTCATCGATATCCTGCAGGGAAAAAGCCGGTTTGATAACTTCCTTATCCAGCGTCTTCTTGCCGTGATCGAAGATCCGGTACGCGATCCGGTATTCGTTCTTATGGTTGATCATGCATACGGAAAGGATCCGGTAAGGATTGTCAAAAGCAGAACGCAGTACTTTCGTCAGCGGCTCCGGACCGCTGCTTTCCTTCTCCTGCAGCGCATCCATCAGCATCTTCAATACTCCGCCAGTACTGTACTGGCCGAATACGGACGCCGGGATCTTCATGACGATCCTGCCGCTGAAGATCTTCTTCAGATTCTCGTATTCATGCGCAGCCTGCGGCGCCACCAGAATGACGTCGTAATCAAAGCCCTTCTCATAGATCCCGTGGATGGATACGGCCGCAAAGCTGTAATTCAGCTTCATCGTTTCCGCCGCCCGGTTCAGTTCGCTGGCAAAATAGCTGGTGGTCAGGGCCGATGTACAGGTCAGAAGCACTTTGACGGTCTGCTCTTTTTCCAGCCGCCGCAGAGTCACAAGCATCTCATCAAACAGTTCTTCCGCATGCCGTTCGTCATTCAGCTGGAAATGCAGGTAGAACCGGCTCGCACCGTCGGCGGTATTGACGATCTGAAGCTCCGTGATATCCATCGGATGGAAAGTCACTTCCGCAATGGCATACGGCGTCGACAACCGGAAATGTTCCTCATCCGGTTCTTCTGCCGTCCATTCCGCATTCATCCTGTTCTTCAGGTATTCAACTGCTTTTTCTTTCGTATACATACGTCTTCCTCCGCAAATAAAAAACAGGAAGAATTCCGAAAAGAATTCTTCCTGCGTGCTGTTACTTCATCAGTGAGAGCAGTGAATTGAGCAGCTGTGTTCCCGTATCTGTAGTAGCGGTGTCTGCTTTCGGTGCAAACATGCTGGCAAGACCGGACAGTGTGTTTCCGCCGCCGAGCAGAGCTGCGACGTCGTTCGCATCCAGGCCGTCGGACAGATCGAAGCCCTTATTGGAATTGATCTGTACGGTATTGGCTGTCTGTGTTGCCAGGGACAGACTGTTCAGCAGTGTCGGTGCCAGAACGTTCAGAGCTGTAGCGACATCATTTGCGCTGGTGTTTGTTCCTCTGGCAATGTCAGCGATCGTAGCTTCCTGAGAATCGCCCAGGATGTGACGCATGATCTTTGCGCCGTCGTCAACGTCCGCGTTCTCCAGCTGTTCCGGAATGGAGCGTCTGGAGTTATGCTGCAGCAGCGCGCTCAGAAGCGACTGTGCTCCGGAAGTATTTGAAGCATTCTTGTTCATTGCCTTCAGGATCAGAGGGAGTGCGTAGGAGATGATCGTAAGGATCGTCTTTGCGCTCAGTCCGCTCTTCTTGCTTGCTGCATTTACGGATGACTGCTGTGTCAGTGAACCCAGTAAAAGACTTAATAAATTATTCATTTTCTTCTCCTTCTGCGTTTGTTTCGCTGATTACATTATAGCATGTATGTTCCGTTCTTCACGGAAAACTTCCGTTCCCGCACGCCGCTGCGGAGACCTTCTGTCACCTTGGTGCGGACATTGGAGCCGATGCGCGTATAGCCGAGCAGAAGCTCCGTCTCCCGCATCAGTTCATCCTGTTCCCTGTTTCCGTCTTTCAGGACTGCCCAGGCCGCGTTGGCAATCTCCCGGGCACTGACGTCGAGGATATCGCGTTTCTCCGGATCATCCGGGGCGCTGACGCGGTACTGGCTGTAGCTTTTTCTCTGCTTTTCGTCTTTCCAGAAAAAGCGGTCGTTCCCCTCTTCACTGTCACAGAAATCGATCGTTTCCATGATCGCATCCATCGCCATCGTTACCGCTGTTCCGGAGCGCTGAATGCCGAGGGAATTCAGCACGCGCTTCCGCAGCAGCCTGTCGCTGACCGGGGCTTCTTCGGCGATGACCTGTCTGATGCGGGCTGTTACCATGCGGGTGTGATCCCCTTTGAGAAACGCTTCATATCCCATGTCGCGCGGCGTCAGCTGTGCCGGTATATATGTCTTTCGGATCGTTTTCATATGCAGACTCCCGTTTTTCCAAGTATAGCGCAAAAAAACGATACACTGCCAGACAGTGTATCGCTTCAGGATCAGCGGTTCCCTCTGCGGTGACCGTAGAGACCTTCAAACAGTGTTGCGGTATGACGGATACCGTCCAGCATATAGGTAATGTAGACGGCATTGTTGGTGGTCCGTACTTCCAGTACCTTCGCTTCGGTCAGCTTCCGGTATTCCCGGTACTGACGCACCATTTCGTCCGTGTAGGACGACGGATCGTCACTGGTCAGGAATACGCCGCCGAGCAGCGCATCCAGTACGGCAAGATCATGTTTCTGTACCGGCGTCAGGGTGCAGTTTTCCTCCCGCAGGAAGAAGACATCCGGGTCGGACAGATACGCGCGGTGATTCAGCATGCGCCGGGTCACGATATTGTTCATCGCGTTCTTTGTGCTCGGACGCTCGCGGTGAATGATCTGCATGTATGCCTTGTCGTTCCAGTCCAGCGTCACGTCGCAGCTGATGCGGCAGTATTCGAACATGCCGAAGCACGTCATGACCGGTACGCCGCAGCCGAGGATCAGCCTGCCTTCACACCATTTCCGCAGAAGCTTGTTGGCGCGGATCATGCGGGCGGCACGGGTCTCCGTATCGGTGCCGAACGGCGCCGCGGCATACAGGAAATCCAGTTTGACAAGATCGTATCCCCACTCCCGGAAGACGCGGTCAAACACTTTCTCCAGATAGGCAATGACTTCCGGATGATCGATATCCAGAGAATAGAAGGAACTCCAGTTGGAACCGTCGCACCACGGCTTTCCGTTGTGCTTCAGGAACCAGTCGGGATGATTCTTATACAGCGAGGAATTCGTTTCGGCAACGAACGGAGCCAGCCACAGACCTGCTTTATATCCCTTTGCGTGGGCAGCGTCCGCGGCGGCTTTCATTCCGTGCGGGAACTTCACCGGATCCGCTTCCAGCCAGTCGCCGACAAACGGTTCCCAGCCGTCATCGATCTGGAACAGGTCGCCTTCCTTCAGGATGCGGGCACAGCCGTTCAGATCCTGGCGGATGGCCTGTTCGCTGATATTCTGATACCGGTTGTACCAGGAGGAATAACCGGCGATCCTTTCTTCCGTCAGCGGTCTGACGCCCAGTTCAGAGAACCACGCATCGTACACTTCGTTTTCCTTTCCTTCCATGACGAACAGATCAAATGCAGGATAGTTGCCGTTGTATACGATGCCTTCGCAGTCCCGGTTCACCGTCAGAAGCTGGTTCCTCCAGTCATAGCGGAACAGCGTATAGCCCGGTGTCTCATCCAGAGACGCAAACAGGCGGTAGGTCTCGCCGTCGCGGAACGAGCACCAGGATTCCCCGTGCAGAACACCTCTCCGGTATGCGTAATCGACAAAGTGATAGTTGCCGTAGCGGTCCAGGCGGAAGCGGCGGATGGCTGCCCGCGGAATACCGATCAGGCCGCGGATACGGCCTTCTTTCGCAATGTACTCCGGACAGTGCGTCCATGTCTGGAAACCGTTCATGAATACGAATTCATCCGCTTTGACGGAAAGATCGATCATGCCTTTTACGGCCAGGATCTTTCCCTTTACCGGGATCGTGATGTGATTCACAGTACCCAGTTCTTCCCGTCCTTCTCTGGTGATGATCCTGCCGTTGTTGTCATATTTGCAGAACCAGTACAATACCGGTTTATTCATAGTGTTTTCTCTCCTCTGACCGTCATTCCGATCGTGACCGGTTCAAGTCCTTCCGCTGTGATCGTAACGGAAGCTTCCCCGCTTTCTCCGTTCGTCCGGATATAGGTTCCGCACATGCCGCCTTCCGCTGTGACGACGGACGGTCCGATCACCGATACGGGACCGGTGACGCGGATGCTTACCGGCAGCTGTACATACGGAGCCGGATTATTGTATTCATCCAGAATGCGGATCCTTACCGCTGCCATGTCATACGTCTCGCCTTCTGTAAGACCCGTATGCGACGGCACTGCTTCGATGTGCATTTTCGCAGAGGCGGACTTCGTCACGGTCGAAACGCACCGGCCGTCTTTCCAGCCTTCGAATTTCCAGCGGATGGTATTGCCGCCCCAGGAACCGACGTATTTGCCGTACAGTTCCACGCCTTCTTCATACTTCATTCCGTACCGGGTCATGCACCAGGCAAGCATTGCCTTGTACTTCAGCGGAAGATTCGGCATGCCGTACTTTCCGGCCGCGAGCAGCGCTTCCTTCACCAGTTCTTCTTTCTTTCCTTCATAGCCTTCATTTTCACGGATCAGGCAGCCGATCGTATCGTCGATCTTCAGCGGTCCGTGCGGCAGAGCGGCAAACGCGCTGCGGCTGAAGGACGTTACGAACTGGTCATTCTTGTACAGTCGTATTTCGTCCGCATTTGTGAAAGCATAGATATCGCCGATATTCCCGCCGGCATAGTCGCCGATATCCATTGGTGACCCGATCTCCAGGACGGGATGGTCTTCGGACTGCGACGCGTAGACCGCCGCGGCAAGTTTCGGATTCCGGAAACTGTCCATGACGCCGTGATAGCAGATCCTGTCGCCGGAGCCGAAATCCTTATGCGTCGCATAATCGAACATGCACCACTGGAAACAGCCCATATGCTTCCTGTCGTCCATTGCCGCGTTGAGCACCCGGGCATGACGCAGAGCATGTTCCTGACGCTTGTACCACGGATCATACGGCTTGGTCGGATACATATGTCCGTTTGCCTCTGTGATCAGAAGCGGCTTCTTCATATCCGGCGTTACGGATTTCTTCGGCATACAGCCGGCATTCGTTCCGTTGTGCGAGAAGTCATTGTACGAATAGATATCTTCCAGCAGACTGCTCTTTTCGAAATAGCGTACGCCGCTGGTCGGCCGGCTCGCGTCCAGCGTATGCGCGATCAGGTTGGTCGCCTTATAGAACGGATCGTCATCCACGGATTCGTTGATGCGCACGCCCCAGATCACGATCGACGGATGGTTGCGGTACTGTACGATCATCTCCCGCACGTTTTCCATCGCCTGCTTCTTCCAGGCGTCGTCACCGATGTGCTGCCAGCCCGGGATCTCGGTAAATACGAGCAGACCGCGTCGGTCGCATTCATCCAGGAACGCGTGCGACTGCGGATAGTGGGATGTACGCACAGCATTCACGCCGAGCTCCTCTGCCAGGATCCTTGCGTCTTCTCTCTGCAGGCGGTCCGGTACGGCATAACCGCTGTACGGATATGCCTGATGACGGTTCAGACCGCGCAGGAATACCGGTTTCCCGTTGATGTACATGGAGCTGTCATCCAGGGCCACGGTCCGGAAGCCGAATGTCACTTCCGTGCAGTCTTCCGTTTCTTCTCCGTTGATCAGTTCCGTACGCAGCGTATAGACATAACCGTCCAGAACTTTCCATTCCTGCGCACCCGGCACATGCATCGTATACATCTCACCGCTGAGGTCAAACGTCTTCTGCGCCTTGATCTCATCCTGATCAAGGACTGTAAATATCAGTTTCCTGCCGGCGGTATCGCCTGCTGTCCATACATGTACGCGCAGTGTTTCATGGTCCGGTGTTTCAGCAAATACATCCTCGATGTATGTTTCATTGCGGATATCCAGCCAGACATCGCGGTAGATGCCGCCGTATGTCAGATAATCCACTACGTTTCCAAACGGCGGGATCTGGGCATTCTCCGTAGTATCGAGACGTACCGCGATCGTGTTTTTCCCGGCATGCACACAGCCGCTCACATCACAGCGGAATGCCGTATAGCCGCTGCGGTGTTCCGTGATCTTCCTGCCGTTGCAGAAAACCTGGGCGATGTGCGCCGCCGCATCAAACTGTACGAATACCTTCTTTGCGGCTTCTTCTTCCGTCAGTTCGATCTCCCTGCGGTATCCGCAGATCATCTGATAATCCTGCGGATCGATCGAGTGCAGGGGCAGTTCTTTCACGGTATGCGGGATCCGGACGGTCTCGCCGTGCTTTTCCCCGTTCAGGAACGCTTCGCTCCATTCCGGGACAAACTCCCAGTTATTATTGATGCGTTTCATACTTCTATTCCTTTCATAATGATATCCATCATGCTTTCCAGTGCTTCCCGGTACAGTATGTTCTCTTTTCTGAGCATGTCCGATGACAGGAATTCCTCGATCGATGCCGTGACCATCAGCCGCAGCACGGGAATACTGATATTCCGCAGACGTCCCTGCTGCTGTCCCTCTCTGATCAGTTCAATGATCGGATCCCAGTCGCTTTTCAGACGGATGCGCACCTGTTCCGCAACTTCCGGATACCGGTTCAGTTCCTGCAGTTTCCGGAAATCCAGGATCTGGTACGAATCCGGCATGGCGATCATGACAGTCCGCAGTTTTTCGACCAGGTCCATATCCCGGGACAGGATCTCCTGTTTGCCCTTCTGGATCTGATCAAAGCCGTAATGCACAATAGCCGTCAGAAGCGCTTCTTTTGACGGATAAATATGATAGATCGTTTTTTTTGCGATGTGCATACGCCCGGCAATGTCCTGAACGGTAAACTTCAGTCCCTGTTCCTGAAACAGATCCACGGCAGTATTCAGAATTAGCTCATACAGTTCCATAAACACCTCGGAAACCGGATTATGTTTTTGCGTTTCCATCATAGCACTGTGTAAGCGCTTACGCAATATTGCACAAGGCAAAAAAGACACTTTCTGTGAGGCGTTTTCCGTTGTATGATAAAGACGAGGTAACCGGTATGCTTAATTTCGCACCATATAATTTCTGGATCCTTTACGCATCCATTGCGATCCTTGTTATTACGATGTTCACAACGCTTTCCAAAGTACTGAAGTTCGGCAAAGCCGTCAGCGCCTACAAGCCCCAGATCGCCAGTATTCAGCAGAATGTTCAGCGTTCTGCGGTCAAGGCACAGGCGGTCGCAGGCCGCATGAATCAGATCATGTCGATCGTCAAGCCGGCCATCGCTGCCTTGAGCCTGCTTCTTGCGGCAAAAGCCCTGTATGATAAACGCGAAGAAAGCGGTATCAGCGGGTTCACCAAAGCAACATCTGATGTCATTGCCGGCCGTGCCAGCAAACGCGGTTTTGTGAATGCAGTCCGCAAGGAGATCGGCATCTGAGCTTTCCAGACATACAAAAAAGACACAGTTTCTGCATATATCAAACTGTGTTTTTTTGTATTTATCCGCAGACTTTCCGGTATATGCGCCGCCAGAGTATATATTCCACGACTGAAGTGATCAGCCAGCTGATGGGATAGCACATATAAATGGATTCCAGCGTGCCCATGGCCGGAAAGACGAATGCGATCCATGCCAGACGCACACCGCAGATCCCCGCGAGCATCACTGCCGTCGGCGCTGCGGAATACCCCATTCCGCGCATCGAGTTGATAAAGATATCCATGACGCCGTTCATCACCAGCAGCCGCGCCACCCAGTATGTACGGATCATACCCACATCGACGACCGCCTGCTCGTCGGTATACAGCGTTAACAGCTGCGGACCGAAGAAATACAGCAGTATACTGATAAGTCCGGCGGTAACGCACGTCAGAAGAAGCGTCGTACGCAGGATCGGCCGGATCCTGTCTTTTCTTTTTCCGCCGAGGCACTGGCTGGTAAATGTGATCGTGGCCTGTGAGAACGCAAACATGCCGATGTATACGAAGTTCTCGATATTGGCACCGGCGGAATTGCCGGCAACGACGGATGTACTGTTGAAGGAATTGATGCTCGACTGGATCACCACATTGGACAGTGCGAAGACTACTCCCGACAGTCCCGCCGGCAGACCGATCCGCAGGATCTCCTGAACGACTTCCCTGTCCGCGCGCAGCTTGTGCACGTCGAGATGCGTGGCATCCTCGGCACTGATAAGCGTGCGGCATACAAGAAATGCGGATACCGCTTCGGAAACGACGGTCGCAATCGCTACGCCGGCCACGCCCATGTGCAGTACGATGACGGCAAACAGATTCAGCAGGACGTTGATCACGCCCGAGATCATCAGGAAATACATCGGCCGTTTCGTATCGCCTTTGGAGCGGAGCACTGCCGAGGCAAAGTTATACAGCAGCAGAAAGATCACGCCGCCAAAATAGATGCGCATATACAGAACGCTGAGATCGATGAACGCTTCCGGCGTATTCATCAGCCGCAGCAGCACCGGTGCCAGGAGGATCCCGGCAGCGGTCAGAAATACGCCGCTCGCCAGTGCCAGCACGATCGATGTATGCACGGCTTCCTCGATCCGTTTGTCATCCTTCATTCCCAGGCATCTGGCAATGATGACATTGGAACCGGTCGACAGACCGTTGAACATGGATGTCAGAAGAAACACGATCGACCCGGTCGCACCGACCGCCGCCAGCGCGCTCTGCCCGGCAAACTTGCCGACAACGATCGTATCCGCCGCATTGAACAGGATCTGCAGCAGCTGTGAAAACATCAGCGGAACCGCAAACGTAAACAGATTCCGCAGCAGCGGACCGTTGACAATATCCAGTGCATCGTCACGAACTTTCATAAATAACTCTCCCCGCAAAGCACCGTCCATTATAGACGTGATTCAGAAAAAGAGAAACAGTATGCCTCCGGACACAAAAAAGACTGCCCTGCGGCAGTCCTCTTTCACTCCTCTGCTGTATCCGGCTGATCATGCAGGACCCGGTAGACATTTTCCGCGGCTTTCTGCGGGATCACCTGTGCGATCTCTTCCACGGTCGCCTGGCGCAGCTTCGTCAGGGAACCAAATGATTTCAGAAGCTGTTTCTTCCGCTTCGGTCCGACGCCTTCCACATCGTCCAGCACGGATTTGGTCTGCGCTTTGGAACGCAGTTTCCGGTGATAGGTGATCGCCGCCCGGTGTACTTCGTCCTGCATCCGGGTCAGCAGGAAGAACAGCGCGGAATCCTTGCTGATATCCAGGATGTTTCCGTCCGTGTCCATCAGTGCCCGGGTATTGTGATGGTCATCCTTGACCAGACCCATGATCTTGATTGTTTCGGTCAGTCCGAGGGAATCGATAATGTCTCTGGCTGCTTCGATCTGGGTCCAGCCGCCGTCCACCAGAATGCCGTCCGGCATATGTCCGCTCTCTTTCACAAGGCGGAAATAGCGGCGGTAAACGACTTCCCGCATCGAGGCGGTATCGTCATTGGCGGTATGCAGGCGGTACAGACGGTAGTCTTTCCGCACCGGCTGTCCGTCTTCGTATACCACGCATGCCGCGACCGTGAACTGTCCGGATGTATGCGAGTTATCGAACAGTTCCACCCGGTTCATCGGGCATCCGGCAAACCGGCTCAGTTCGTCGACCGCTTCATCGGTCTTCCCCTGCTGCGTCTCCATGACATTGAACTTGAGTTCCAGCTGTTTCTTCGCATTCTCAACACACATTTCGATGAGCTTCATGCGATAGCCCTTCTGCGGCTGAAACAGCGGCATCTCCAGGACATCCTGCAGAGCGCTGATCTCCAGTTCCCGGGGAACGACAAGTTCCCGCGCAGACGGATGTTCTTCGTAATACTGCAGGAGGAACGACGTAAACTCTTCCGCCGCATCGCTGTACAGAGGCTTAAGGCGGAATTCCTTGTTCAGCAGAACGCCGTTGCGGACCAGGAAGCCGGTGATCGCAAGATATCCTTTATCGGCATACCAGGCGAAGACATCGCGGGATCCCCGGTTGTCTTTTTCAATATTCTGCTTGTCGATGACCGTACGGATCGACTGCAGCATATCCCGGTATTCGCCGGCTTCTTCAAACTTCATCGCTTCGCTCGCGGCCATCATCTTTTCTTCCAGCTGTCCTTCGATCTCGGCCGTATCCCCGTTCATGAAGCGCGTCACTTTCTCCGCCATCGCTTCGTATTCCGCCGGATCGATGTCCTTTTCACACGGTCCGAGACACTGACCGAGATGATAATACAGACATACGCGGTCATGCATGGTATTGCAGCGGCGGAATGGATAAACGCTCTGCAGCACCTTGGCGGTCAGCCTTGCGGCGCCGGCGTCCGGAAACGGCCCGAAATAGCGCGCTTTCCGGTCTTTCTTCGTATCCCGGGCGATCATAAGCCGGGGATATTTTTCTCTTGTCAGCTTGATATACGGGTAGCTGGAATCATCAATAAACTGGATATTGTACTTCGGCCGGTATTTCTTGATCAGATTGATCTCTAGCACCAGCGCTTCCTTCTCGGTCTTGGTGACGATAAAGTCAAAATCCTCGATATTGGATACCATCCGGGTCGTCTTGAAATCATGCGCCCCGGTAAAATACTGATTTACCCGGCTGTGCAGATCCTTCGCCTTCCCGACGTAGATGATCTCCCCGTTTTTATCCTTCATCTGATAGCTTCCCGGCTGATGGGGAAGATTTACCAGTTTCGCTTTGATATACTTCGGATCCATAGACCTCCTACTTCATGGTAACGACTGTCGCTCCGGTGCCGCCTTCCGAAGGCATTCCCAGGCGGAATTCCTTAACTGCCTTATCGTTCTTCAGACGGGCATGCACAGCGCTGCGCAGAGCCCCGCTGCCGTCTCCGTGGATGATCCGGCATGTCTTGAGACCGGCGAGCTTCACCTGATCCAGATATGCGTCAAGTTCTTCGTTTGCCTCATCCACACGCATGCCGATGAGATTGCACTGGGTCGATACCGAGCGGAACTGCGGTCCGCTGAACGTCGGCACATACTCTTTCTTTACTTTCTTTTTTACGATCACATGCCGGCTCGGACGGATCTGGTCTTTTTTGACCCGGATCTCCCTGCCGTTCATCAGGATCGTAATATCCTTGCGGCCGATGGCGATGACTTCGCACACCTGGTCGGAGCTGCGCAGTTCCACCGCGTCGCCTACTTTGTATTCGCCGCTGAAGACCGGCGCGGTCTCCTCTTTCTTTTTTACGACGACTTTTTCCAGTTCCTGACGGGTCTCAAGAACTTCATGATAACGGGACGTCTCCTGCTTTTCCCGCATTTCTTTCAGGATGCGGTCGGCTTCCGCATGGACTTCTTCCATATAGGCTTCCGCTTCTTCTTCCGCCTTCTGACGCAGCACGTCGCGTTCCCGCAGCCGCCGCGCCTCTTCTTCCCGCAGCTGTTTCTGCAGCGCTTCGTTTTCTTTGCGCAGCGCCTCGAGTTCTTCTTTTTCCCGGTGGACCGCAGCCAGTTCGGCATCGAGTTCTTCGATCAGCTTTTCCTCTTCGGACCGGGACTGGTTCTTCAGGAACCGGGCATACCGGATAATTCCCTTCGGCAGGCTGTAGCGTTCCGCGACTTCCAGCGCGTTCGACTGTCCGGTCATGCCTTCCACATAGCGGTAGGTCGGCGCCAGTTCTTTCATATCAAACTGCACGCTTGCCAGAAGAATATCGTCATGACGCTTGCCGTATGTCTTCAGCCGTCCGTAATGCGTCGTTGCGACGGTCAGGCATTTTTTCTCCCGCAGATCGTTCAGGATGGCGATTGCCAGACTTTCTCCTTCCCGCGGATCGGTGCCGCTGCCGGCTTCGTCCAGCAGAACCAGGGAATCCCCGGTCGCACAGCGGACGATCTCCGCCTGTTTCTGAATGTGTGCGGAGAAGTTGGAAAGCGAGCTGACAACACTCTGGTCATCGCCGATATCCGCAAATACGCGGTCGGTAAACGGAATGACCGCTTCATCGCACGGCACCGGCATGCCGGCATACGTCATCAGCACGAACAGACCGATGATCTTCATCGATACCGTCTTACCGCCGGTATTCGGACCGGTGATCAGAAGCACCCGTCTGGGATCTTCCAGCCGGTAGGTATTGTATACGGCACGATTGGCCGGAATGAGCGGATGTCTTGCCTTCACGATGACGATTTTCTTTTCCTCGGTCAGTTCCGCTGCTGCTGCGTCATTTTCCTTTCCCCAGGATGCCCGGGCAAATATGCTGTCGAGCAGCGCTGCCGTATCCAGATTTGCCAGTTCTTCCGTACTGACTTTCTGTACTTCCTCACTGCACGCCCGCAGGATCCGGTGGATCTCTTCTTCTTCCCGGGAGATCAGCTCCTGTTTGCGGTTGTTCGCGTTCATCAGCGAAGCCGGTTCCACATAGCTGGCCTGCCCGGACGCACTGTCGCCGTAGACAAGTCCGCCGAAGGAATTCTTTTCGCTGGCTTTGATGAGAATAACTGCCCGGCCGGAACGCTCGGTCACGATGGAATCGACCACACTGCCGGGATGCGCCGAAAGAAAACTGCGCACCGCGTTGGCAATATCCGCGTCTGCCTTCCGAATCGCTGCCCGGATGCCGCGCAGTTCCGCCGAGGCACTGTCCATAACATCCCCGTACTCATTGATGCAGCCGCGGATGAATGTTTCCGTCTTCTGGTGCACGGTCAGTGTCGAACACAGGTCTTTCAGGTGCGGATGTTCGGTATCAGCACAGTTCTTCTCATACGAAAGCATGCCGCGCACGCCGCCGATGAACTGCACGATATTCAGCAGTTCCTGACCGTTCAGCTCACCGCCTTTCTGCGCTTTCTGCAGCGGCTCACGGATGTCCCGGACGCCGTAGAACGGCATCGGCCCGTAGTGTACGGTACATGCCAGTGCTTCGCGCAGACGTTCATTGCGCAGGCGGATCACCAGCCGGTCATACGATACCGGCGTCTCCCGCAGCACTTTCTTGCCGAGGGAAAAAGAACAGTGCCGCAGCATTTCCTCCAGAATGACATCCAGCTCCAGACTCTTTTCCAGACTGTTCATATTACTCGCCTTCCTGCAGATATCCGTGTGCGATCATCCAGTTCTCGATCTGCACGCGCTGTGCTTCACTCAGTCCCTTCGCGTCTTCAAACAGCTGTCCGAACGCATCGCTGTCGATATAGTCGGACACATATTCATTCAGTACAAAGTTTGCGGAATCCCGCACATATTTCAGGCCGGTCCGGTCAATCGCTTCGTGGCCGCCGTTAAAGACCGGCGTATTCAGGGCGATCGTCAGCAGGAACAGCCATACCGCTCCTTCCACGCCGCCCACAGCGCCGCCGACGCACTTGGATATTTCCTTGATGACCGGTACTTTCTGCAGGGACTTCGCAAACATGCCGAGAAGAAAGAACACGATCCGGAACATCAGGAACACCAGAAAGAACCATGCGGCCTGATTGACATACCGGTACGCGGCTTCCGAAAGAATCGTATCCTCCATCGGATTCATACTGCGGGGAAACAGCTGGATATACTTGGCAAGAAGCGGACTCAGCACGTAGGAGCCCCACCCCGAGATCACGGTGCCGGAAAAGCTGATCACCTGCAGCAGGAAGCCTTTCCGGTATCCGAGAAACGCCAGCAGTCCCAGAACTGCCAGGATTCCGATATTGATCGGTGTATAAAACTGTTCGGTTATCTGAATCATTGTGTAGTGTCTCCGTTTCAGCAATGGTGATACAATACCCCTATGAGTACGATCACACTGGTATTAACGCCGGAAGATGCCTCCCGGCTCTATAAAACATTTCAGGACTCCGCGTCGCCGGCACCGCAGTATGCCGAATGGCAGCTGCGTCCGGAAAACTGCGTCATCACCCGGTATCGCTCCGGCAAGACCGTCTTCCAGGGAAAAGACGCGGAAGTATATGCGGCCGCTTTTCAGATAGCGCCTGAGACCACTTCGTCTCCGGCTGTTTCCGGCAGCGTTCTGCCGCAGGCGGGAAGTGATGAAGTCGGTACCGGCGATTACTTCGGTCCGGTGACCGTCTGTGCATGCATCGTGGACGAAAAGACAGCTCCGCTCGTACAGGAACTCGGCGTCACCGACTCCAAGGCGATGACCGATGCCAATATCCGAAAGATCGCGCCGAAGCTGATCGCTGCCCTGCCTCACAGCCTGCTCATCGTTCCGCCGGAAAAGTACAACAGCGTTCATGCGTCAATGAATCTCAACGCCATGAAATCCGTTCTGCACAATCAGGCGTATGTACATCTTCAGGACCGATACGGACTGCCTGGACTGTGCGTCATCGACCAGTTCACGCCGCCGGCTTCCTATTACCGGTATCTTTCCGGCCAGAAGCGCATCGTCCGTCCCATCCATTTTGAGACAAAAGCGGAAAGCAGCTACCCGGCAGTCGCCGCCGCTTCCGTGATCGCCCGCTTTGCCTTTCTGAGCGAAATGGACGATATGTCGAAAGCATACGGCATGGAGTTTGCCCGAGGTTCCGGCGCACCAGCGGACGCATGCGGAAAACAGTTCATACAGCGCTATGGTGAAGAACGTCTCAAAGAGACCGCCAAGCTGCACTTCCGCAATACGGCAAAGATCACAGGCAGATGAACTGCCTTTTTTTATTTGTACGTGTTGGCTTTCTTTTCTACGGTCAGCTTGATCGTATTCTCGATCCGGCACAGTTCCACGCCGGCGGAGATCAGCATGCGCTTGGAAGCCACGGTCGTTTCCGTATCCGCGTATTTATCGGATTCATACACGATCCTGCGGATCCCGGCCTGAATGATCGCCTTGGCGCATTCATTGCACGGGAACAGCGACACATACAGCGTGCAGCCGCTCACCGGCCATTTGGAATTCAGAATGGCATTGAGTTCCGCATGGACGACATAGGCATACTTCGTGTCCAGAACGCCGCCTTCGCGCGCCCACGGATATTCATCGTCGCTGCAGCCTTTCGGAAACCCGTTGTATCCGACGGAAACGACGCGGTGATTCTCATCGACGATCGCGGCGCCGACCTGTGTATTGGGATCTTTGGAACGAAGCGCGGACAGATGTGCCAGCCCCATAAAATACTCATCCCAGCTCAGTACATTCTCACGTTGATCCATAATTAATACTCCTTCAGTGTTAATACCATCATGCCGTCCGTACCGTAGATGTCATCGAGACGTTCCGCGACCCGGTACGCATGATTTTCCAGTCCCATTTTCTTTTCCTGCCCGAGCACGCGCAGATCACTGCCGGGAAAGATGCTGTCGGTCGGCACAGACGCGTTCCGGACGCACATCCAGCACAGTGCCGCACCCAGCAGGACGGAAGCGAACGCAAAGTGACGCTTCGACGTTTCTTCCGGCACACACAGGATCCCGCTCAGCAGAAACCCGGTAAAGAAGCCGCCCAGATGACCGGAGACCGATACGCCCGGCATCAGGTTGATCATGATATTGACCGCATACATCGGCAGGATGCTTCGCCGCACCGCCGGACTGCGGAATGCGCCCGAGCGGATCAGCAGATACGTATAGCACGCCAGCAGTCCGTACAGACCGCCGGACAGTCCCATCGCCACGACATTGCCGTCCGCCGCAAAGATGAACGCGCTGGAGCCGAGCACCGACGCGAGCAGGATCGTATAGAACTTACGCACCCCGATCACTTTCTCCAGTCCGCCTGCCAGCATCATCATAGACATGCTGTTGGCGAAAAGATGCAGCAGACCGGCATGCACGAAGCCTGCCGTCAGAAAGCGCCACCACTCCCCGGCAAGGATCATCGGCTTGTAGTACGCGCCGCACAGGATCGCCCGTTCCGCGTCGTTTTCCAGCGGCACAAACATGCCGGCGATGAACACCGCCGTACAGATCATCAGGATCACCGATCCTGCCGGCAGTTTCTTTCTCATCCGTTTCCTTTCCTCAGGATCGTCAGAAGGTTTTCAAAGTATTCCGGAAGCGGTGCCTCGAATGTCATTTCCTCACCGGTACGGGGATGCACGAGCGTCAGTCTGTGCGCATGCAGCACCTGCCCCTGCGTATCCATCAGAGAGCACTTCTTTCCGTATTTTTCATCGCCCATGACCGGATGTCCGATATATTTCATATGCACGCGGATCTGATGCGTGCGGCCGGTCTCCAGCATGAACTCGCAGTATGTGGCGCCGCGGAACCGTTCCAGCACCTTGAAGCGCGTACGGGCTTCCCGGCTGTTCGTTTCCGTGACCGTCATCTTCTGCCGGTCCTTGCGGTCACGTCCGATCGGCGCATCCACCAGTCCTTCCTCGTGAGCGATATTGCCCATGACAATTGCCCGGTACTCCCGGTGGCATGTCTTGTCTTCCAGCTGTTTCGCGATCGCTGTATGCGCCGCGTCGTTCTTGCACGCCACGATACAGCCGGTCGTATCCTTGTCGATCCGGTGCACGATGCCCGGACGGATCACGCCGTTGATGCCGGAAAGATCCGTACAGTGATACAGCAACGCGTTGACCAGCGTGCCGGTCATATTGCCCGGCGCCGGATGCACGACCATGCCCTTCGGCTTATTGATCACAATAATGTCGGAATCCTCATACAGGATATCCAGCGGAATGTTTTCCGGTTCAAACTTCACCGGTTCATCCTCCGGGATCTCCGTTTCGATCAGATCGCCCTCTTCCAGCTTCAGCGAAGCCTTTGCAGGCTTTCCGTTCACCATGATCAGGCCGTCTTTTGCCAGCTGCTGGATCCGCGTACGGGAAAGGCCGCTGACGTCACTCAGATATTTATCCAGACGGACACCGTCTGTTTCTGTGATCCATTCTGCCATTATTTCTCATCCTTTTCTTCCAGCAGTGCGCTGATCAGCAGCAGGAATACGCCGATGCACAGTGCCGAATCCGCAATGTTGAAGATCGGAAAGTCATATCCGAAAATATAGAAATCCAGAAAATCCCTGACATAACCGAGCAGAAGCCGGTCAAAGAGATTTCCGGCAGCCCCGCCGATCATCAGCGCCAGTGCCGCAGACGTCAGTTTGTCAGGATGCTTTGTAAGCAGATACCACAGCATTCCGCCGACCGCCGCGGCCGAGATCAGCGCCAGAAAAGCCGTCTGTCCCGACATCAGCGACCATGCCATGCCGGTATTCTCCGCATAGGTGATATGGAAGAAGCCGGGGATGACCGTAATATTCTGCAGCGCGGGATCTCCCGCGATGATGTACTTGCTCAGAAGGTCTGCCGCAAGCACGAACACAATGATCGCTGCAATCATAATCTCACCGTAAACAGAGCGTCCGGTTCCAGTTCAAACGGTTCGTACTTTGCCAGGATCTCTTCATAGGCCTTATCAAAGTCTGCCGGTGTATAGTTTTCCTCTGCCCGTTTCGCCAGCGCCTGTTTCAGCAGCGCCGCGTGTTCGCTCTTCAGCGCGAATGTACGCGATACGCGCACCGTATCGTCTTTGTCCGTCAGGACGACGTTCAGTGTCTCTTCCCCGGCTTCGCAAATGCCTTTAAGCATCTCTTCCGAAGCTTCCTTCATGCAGAACGGGATATCGCTGCATTCCATGCAGTCTTCGATCTCCAGAAGAAACGCGTCGACGATGCCTTTCTGCACAAATGACAGGATCATGTGGGACTTCCGGCCTTTGCGCAGTTCCTCCACGGTCCATGCCGGATCCTTGATGCAGATGATCCATGTATGCGGCGCATAATCCAGCCAGATGCCTTCTTCCGCCTGGGAGAGATATTTATCGTTTACCTGGATCATACTATTTCACCTTGTCAATGAGACGCTGGTAGTAGCCTGCCAGTTCTTCATTCTGTTCTTCCGTCATGACAGTGTCATCGTCGACCAGGTCAAAGCTGCTGACGAGCGAAGTGTGATGATCTACGATCTCTCCGTCTTTGACAGCAATGACGAGCGGCACGTACATTGCCGGTTCGATCTTTCCGGTCTCGGGATTCTTTTCGTGATCCAGCACCGGATCCAGAAGTGAATAGAGTTTATCGATCACTTCCATGCGGGCTTCTTTTTCCAGTTCGGCGATCTCCGGTTCATAGATATCAACATAGATGCCTTTGATCCCGTTTTCCTTCAGCACTTTGTTCAGCACCGGGACAGCGCGGTTGCACCAGGGGCACCAGTCGTAGCTGAACAGCACCAGTGCTGTCCCCTTTTCCTCAAGAATGCGGAACGACTCGGTCATGGACACCTGGGCAAATGCCGGATCATTGTCGTCCAGCCACCTGTAGCCGTCCATATCAGTTTCTTTTATTTTCAGAATGACATTTCCTGCCGCATATTCATCCTCGGCGACAGGTACCGGCGTCACTTCCGGAACGGAAGAGGACGATGCCGGCTGACTGCATCCAAGCAGTAATAATACTGCCAGAAGCGATGCTGCTGCTTTTCTCATTCTTTTACCTCCAGTCTGTATATAAAACGTAAACATTATACTATCGAAATGCCAAAAAGAAAAACGCCGGAGCGCTTTCTCAAAGAACCTTTCAGGCGTTGCGGGCACGCAGTGCCTTCGCAATCTGATCCGGGCAGGATGTCGGCTTGGGACCGCATGTGATGCCTTCCAGCAGATCTGCAACTTCTTCCGCCTTTCTGCCTTTTACCAGCTGGCCGATGCCCTTCAGATTTCCGTTGCATCCGCCGATGACCTGCAGATCTTCGATCGTTCCGTCCTCCGCGATCTCGAAGATCATTTTACGGGAACAGACGCCCCGCGGTGTATATTCATATGTACTCATATCGTTGTCCTCCTGTTCCGGTTTATTCTATCACAGAAATCCTGTCGTGCACGCAGGATGCTTCTGTACTTTTCCCGAACTTTCTGCTAAAACCTTGGTATGGCTTTTTCGATCGAAACTCTGGAAAGAAATACCCTGCAGAAAGCGCTGCGGGAAATGAATATCGAGACGCTGAGCGAAGTGCAGGCGGAATGCATTCCGGAAATCCTTGCCGGCAGAAACGTACGCATCACAGCGCCGACCGGAAGCGGAAAGACACTGACCTATCTGCTTCCCCTGCTGGACCGCATGGAGATCCAGAAATCCGGGAAACATCTCCCGGTACTGCTGATCCTTGTGCCGACGCGTGAGCTTGCCCTGCAGACGGCAGACATCTGCCGCAGCTGTCTGAAATATACCGAAGGCATCCGCACTGCGGTCCTGACCGGCGGCGTATCCATCGATGCGCAGATCCGTTCCTTCCGCAGCGGCGCCGATATCGTCATTGCCACGCCTGCCCGCCTGCTGGATCATATCCGCCGGCATACATTCAAGCCGAAGCAGATGCGCGACGTGATCATTGACGAAGCCGACCGGATGGCAGAGATGGGCTTTCTGGAAGATGTGCAGACTGTCATGAGACAGCTTCCGCCGGTGCGCACCGTCTGTCTCAGCGCCACGGAAGATGAACGCCTGGAGATCCTAGCCGGTGAGTTCTTTCCCGACGCTGTCATGCATCGGATCGAAGAAACGTCCCTGCTGAAGCAGGAATTCACATTCCGTATCCTGCATCTTGCGCCGAAGGACAAGAACAGCGCCGCCTATCACATTCTGAAAGAGCACCGTTCCTCGGCCGTTGTCTTCTGCAACAGCCGCCGTACGGCAGATTCACTGACTGCCTGGCTGCAGAAACGCGGCATTCACGCCGACGTCCTGCACAGCGAAATGGATCCGGCTGTACGGAAGAAAACGATGCAGAAATACCGTTCCGGAGAGCTTCCGGTCATAGTTGCCACAGATGTGCTGTCCCGCGGCATTGACGTTGCCAGCACCGGTCTGGTGCTGCTGTATGATCTGCCGGAATCCCTCAACGACCTGATCCACCGCATCGGCCGCACCGCCCGCGCCAGCCGCAAAGGCCTGGTATGGGTGCTTCAGACAGCGAAGCACAGTGCCGTATGGGAGGCATATGCGGAAAGCACGCACCCTGTATATGAAGAGTATGAATGGAATCCGAAGTGATTCCTTTTTTTTATTCTGCGGGGAAAGCTGCTTCAGCGTTTAAATACAGGTATGAGGGTATTCGGTCTTCTGCTTTATCTGCTGATCTGTCTTCGCATCGGCATATGCTATCCCCGGTATCGTGACCTGTGCATACGCCTGCGCATGCCGGTATATTCAATGGTTCTGATGACCGGCGGGATCCTGCTGCTGTGTCTTGCCCGGCATGTTTCTTTCCGTGTATACGCATGTCTGCCTTCTTTGCTGCTGTGCGCGTGGATCGACCTTGAACAGAAAGAGATCCCGGATCTCTGCCATATCATTCCTGCCGCAGTATCTCTGATCACGTGTTCTGTCTGCAGCCTGGAAGCACTAGTGCTGTTTCTGATCCTTCTTCCCTTTGTGCTGTGTGGAAAAATGGGCGCCGGCGATCTGAAGCTGCTTACTGCGTATACCCTGCTGCTGAGTGAAAACATCGTATTTGCGGTCCTGACCGCATGTCTTACCGCTCTTTTCGTCCATGGAAAAAGACCGGATGCGGTAGAATTCGCATTCGGTCCTTATCTCAGTTTCGGTATATTCTCAGTGCTGTTTCTGCTGCGGTAATTCAAACCAGAACTCGGAGCCTTTTCCGACTTCCGACTCAGCGCCGTAGCCGGCATGATGCATTTCCAGTATGCGCCGGCAGATCGACAGGCCGATGCCGCTTCCGTTGACCGGACGCACATGCGTCTTATCGACTTTAAAATAGCGGTCCCATACTTTCGGCAGATCCTCCCGGGCGATTCCTTCGCCGCAGTCCTGCACCGATACACGCACTTTTCCATCCCGCACCGTCTCCGTGACAGTGATCCTGCGGACGTCGCCGCTGTAGTGGATGGCATTGGTCATGAAGTTGTTGAACACCTGTTCGATCCTGCCGCGGTCGGCACTGACCAGTCCGCCTTCTGTCGTCTCAGCAGTGATCTCGAAGCCTTCCTGCAGACGGTAGACGTCATATTTGCGGATCTGCTCTTCGATCAGGTCTTTCATGTCAAAGACTGTCGGCGACAGTTCGATCCTGTTCTCTTCCATCTTGGAGAGATCCAGAAGGTCGTTCACAAGGGCGTTGAGACGTCTGGATTCGTCGACGATAACGCGCAGATTTTCATCGTTCTTCTCTTCGGGAAGATCGATCATCATCTCGCCATAGCCGGAGATCATCGTCAGCGGCGTGCGCAGGTCATGCGATACGTTCGCGATCAGATCGTTGCGCGCCTTATCCGCCTTGCGGATATCCATCGCCGCCTGCACCAGCGTTGAATTCAGTTCATCCACCTCGGCATACGCGGTATGGTCTCTGCTTTCGGCATACTCGCCGTGCGACAGTTCCTTGGCATTCTCTGTGATATTCCGGATCGGCCGGGCGATCCTCCGGTTCAGGATCAGAGTCAGCCCGAGGATCAGAACAAACATGATCAGCATGATGTACAGCATCTGCGTCCGCAGCGTTCCTGTCGTGGCGTTGATCGGCGTGATGCCGGCTGTGACCATGACGGCCAGCAGGTCGTCATCGGATTCCACGATCTGCGTGCAGATGATATTCCGGAAGTTTGCGTTCTCCGGTGTTTTGATATTTACTTCTCCGTCCGAGAAATAACGCTTGTCCTTGCTTTCTGCAGCTTTGCGGATCTGCGTGCGGATCTCGTCCGGACGAAGCCGGAACAGCGCGCACCCGCCGTTATTCACATCCGTCTGCCGCCAGCTGTAGTCGTCGACCTCAAAGATCTGGATACATACATCGTTCTGCGCGGAAGACATCATGAGCTCTTCGGAGTAATCCTCCGGATCGTCAAAGTCTCCGCTTTCAAGAAGCGTCTTCAGGCTGTCGGATACGACAGATACACTTTCCCGCCGCGACTGCTCGTACATCGGCTGCAGCAGCATGCTCTGGAATACGTAGATCACAGCTATGACAATGACTGCGAAGATGAGAAGATAGGAGCCGATCTTCCACTGCAGCTTAATTTGTTTTTTCAAAACGGTAACCTACTCCCCGCAGCGTCACGATGTACTTTGCGTAGTCGCCGAGATTGCGCCGCAGCAGTTTGATATGCGTATCCAGCGTGCGGTCATCACCGAAGAAGTCATATCCCCATACATTGGACAGCAACTTCTCTCTTGTTAGGGCAATGCCGGCATTTTTCGAAAGATATGCCAGAAGTTCATATTCTTTCGGGGAAAGACCGACCCGTTCGCCGTCGATGGTAACTGTGCGGGCATCGTAGTCGATGACCATCCCTTCCACCTTCAGCCGGTCTGTTTTCACTTCCGCATGCTTCGTGCGCTTCAGAATGGCATGGATCCGCATCATCAGTTCTTTGGAAGAGAACGGCTTGACCACGTAGTCATCAACGCCGACGTCAAACCCGTGCACCCGGTCATATTCCTGTCCAAGCGCCGAAAGCATGATCACCGGTGTATCCGGATCACTCTGACGGATCTCCTTGACGGCGGAGAAGCCGTCGAGATTCGGCATCATGATATCCATGATGATCAGATCATAGTGATTCGCCGCGCACTTTTCGACCGCTTCCATGCCGTCACAGGCTTCTTCTGTCTCGAAACCTTCGTGTGCCGCATATTTGGCGATCATCTCGCGGATCTTTGCTTCATCATCTGTAATCAGTATCTTTGTCATAGTATCTACCTCATGGCGTATTGTAAAACGCGCATGTGAAGTCTGTGTGAAGGATCAGATATTTTCGAGAATTTCTGCTGCCTTCGCGATCTGTTCGATCTCCAGATCCTCAATTGTTCCGGCATCCGCACTGGCGGAAATACGCGGGTCCAGCGGGATCTGCGCCAGCACCGGCAGATCGAACTTATCGGCTGTCTCCTGAATATGCGACGGGCCGAATACATACAGCTTCTCACCGCACTTCGTGCATTCGACATAACTCATGTTCTCGATCACGCCGAGAACCTTGATATTCATCATGTTGGCCATATTTACAGCCTTGTTTACGACCATGGAAACCAGTTCCTGCGGACTTGTGACGATAATAATGCCGTCTACCGGGATGGACTGGAACAGTGTCAGCGGAACATCGCTCGTTCCCGGAGGCATATCGATGAACATGTAGTCCACGTCTTTCCAGTAGACTTCCGAATACAGCTGCTTCAGCACGCTGCCGACCATCGGTCCTCTCCAGATGACCGGTGTATCATCGGTCTCCAGCAGCATATTCATACTGATGATCTGAATACCGCCCTTTGTGGTCTCCGGATAGATGACTTCGCCGTCACCGTATGCCTTATCGGTAATGCCGAACGATTTGCCCTGGCTCGGACCGGTGATATCGCCGTCCAGAACAGCGGTGCGGAATCCTCTTCTCTGCATCTCACTGGCAAGCATCGACGTTACAAACGATTTGCCGACGCCGCCTTTTCCCGATACGACGCCGATGATCTTCTTTATAGATGATTTCTCATAGGGCTTTGCAAGGAAACTCTGCGGCTGTTCCCGGGACGGGCAGTTCGTTCCGCACGACGAGCAGTCGTGTGTGCAGTTTTCCGGATTCTGATTCTGACTCATACATACACTCCTTTATTTCTGTTGAAAATGTTTCTCTAAAATGCTAGCACAGAGATACAGTTGAAACAAGTTTCATACTATTGTCACATCGGTTTATGCTATGATATTGCAGGTATAATAAGGAGAAAAATATGGCAGGTTATGTAGTTGTCGGCTCCCAGTGGGGAGACGAAGGAAAAGGAAAGGTCGTTGACCTTCTCGGCCGCCGCGTCAATATGGTCGTCCGTTTCCAGGGTGGAAATAATGCAGGCCACACAGTTGTGGTAAATGGTAAAAAAACGATTCTTCACCTTCTTCCGTCAGGAATTCTGAATCATGACGCTCTGTGCGTCATCGGTCCGGGTGTCGTCGTGAATCCGTTCGTACTTCTCAAAGAGATCGATACGCTGGAAGCGGAAGGAAGTCCGTGCGATCATGTCCGCATTTCCGACCGCGCGCACCTCATCATGCCTTATCACCTTCGCATTGATGAACTGATGGAACAGAAAGCCGGCAAGCGCAAGCTCGGTACAACGAAAAACGGCATCGGCCCGACCTATGCCGATAAATACAACCGCATCGGTCTGCGTGTATGCGACCTGAAGGACTGGGATGATTTCTCGGAGAAAGTCCGCAGTGTCGTTGCCCGCAAGAACGAAGAGATCGTCAAGCTTTACGGCGGCGAGCCGTTCGATCCGGAAGAGATCCTCGCGCAGTTTGCCGAGATCCGTCCGCGCATCCTGCCGATGATCTGCGATGCTGTAGACAAGATCCACAAGGCGCTGGACAGCGGCAAGATCGTTCTGTTCGAAGGCGCTCAGGCAAACATGCTTGATATCAACTACGGTACATATCCGTACGTTACCAGCAGTTCCCCGACCAGTGCCGGTGTCTGCGAAGGCGCAGGCGTCGCACCGCAGAAGCTCGACCGCATCATCGGTGTCGTCAAGGCTTACTCCACCCGTGTCGGCGAAGGTCCGTTCGTGACCGAGCAGCTGAATGAGATCGGTGAAAAAATGCGTGAGATCGGCGGCGAATACGGTGCCACTACCGGTCGTCCGCGCCGCTGCGGATGGCTCGATCTTCCGGTCGTACGCCAGGCTGTACGCATCAACGGACTGACGGATATCGCGGTCACAAAAGTAGACGTACTGAGCGGATTTGAAACTCTGCCGGTCTGCGTCGGCTATGAGATCAACGGCAAAGTCTACGATACGATCCCCGCTTCCATCCGCGACCTTGAGATCGCAAAACCGGTCTATAAGGAATTCCCGGGATGGACAGAGGACATCAGTAAGATCCGTGAGTTCGACAAACTCCCGGTCAACTGTCAGAACTATCTGAATTTCATTTCCGAATACTGCGGATGTGAGATGTGTCTTGTATCGGTCGGACCGGACCGTGAAGAAAACATTATCCTGAAAGAACTGCTCGCATGATCGGCGGCGTTCAGATCGAGATCTGCGCCGGCAGTATCGAAGACGTAATCACGGCAGAGGCATTCCCTGAAGTCGACCGCATTGAGTTCAACAGCGCGCTGGAACTCGGCGGCCTGACGCCTGGTCCCGCCTCGTTTCTTCGAGCCCGCGCTCTTTCTTCCAGAAAGATCCTGTGCATGTGCCGTCCCCGTCCGGCCGGCTTCTGCTACAGCAGCGAAGAAAAAACCGTCCTGTTTCACGAAGCGCAGTTCTTTCTGCAGAACGGTGCCGACGGCATCGTCTTCGGCTGTCTGAACAGCGATCATACGATCGACAGAGCCTTCACGGAAAAAACAGCTGCCCTTGCCCATTCCTACGGGAAAGAAGCAGTCTTCCACAAAGCTTTCGATGAAACGAAAGACATGTATGCGGCTGCGGAAACACTGATCGAATGCGGCATCGACCGCATCCTGACATCCGGCGGAGCACCGGACGTCATGAGCGGGATCGATGTGATCACCTGTCTGCAGAATACATACGGACAGCAGATCGCGATCCTGCCGGGAGGCGGTGTTTCGGAAGACAACGCTGCCGAATTGCTTCAGAAGACCGGCTGCACACAGCTGCACATGACTGCCAAGACCGCCCTGCTCGATACCGAGCCGTTCTTTGCGGTCAGTGCCCTGCGCATCCGCAGAATCCTGAACAGTTTATAAATCATAAAAACCTTTTGCATCAGTTTCCCTGTATTCGTCAGAGATGCTTCCGCAAAAGGTTTTTTCTATATGTCTGTTACTTGTGCTCAGGACAGCAGCGGCAGGATATATGTCACCCATGCCCAGGACAGCGGCATTACCAGCACCATGGCCGGTATCATATCCGCCGTCGGATAATTCTTCAGCTGCAGAATGCGGAAACCGGTCGCCAGCATAATGAAGCCGCCGCAGGCTTTGAAGTCATTGATCATTGCCGGTGTCGTCAGCGGAACGATGACCCCTGCCAGCAGGAACAGCGCCATCATGATCACAAACTGCGGCACAGCAATCAGCGATACGCTTCTGCCCAGCGAACATGCGAAAATCATTGCCGTAAACAGATCCAGAATGCTCTTGGCGATCAGGATGCTGTGGTCCCCGTTCATTCCGCTGACCAGCGCTCCGTAGATCCCGGTGCCGCTGGCGCAGAACAGAACGATCACAGTAACGAGCTGCGCCGACTGCTCCGCCGACACACTGCCGAACATTCCCTGCATTTTTCCCGCTGCGGCGGTGATATGCCGCGACAGATGCAGAGCAATGCCGAGCACGGTGCCCAGTATAAGCGAGAAAATGACTGCCGGCATATTCTGCATCAGTACGATACTGCTGATACCCATTCCCATGGAGGCAAGTCCGAAGATCATATTCAGACTTTCTCGCAGCGTTTCCGGTACGTGATCTTTCAGCACAGAGCCCAGCAGTCCGCCGATGATTACGGCAAGCACATTGGTGATGATTCCGATCGGCATAAGAATACCTCCGTTTCTTTCCCGTCCTTATCGTAACATGATGCGCCTGTGCGCAATAAGCGGTTTCTCAGACAAAAAGCGCCTCTGCATCAAAGGCGCCTGTTTTCGGATCAGAGAAGACCGACTCTCTTATAGATCTCGTCTACTCTCTGTGTATGGTAGGAAGTATCGAAGCAGTCATCGATCTCTTCCTGGGTCAGTACTTCCCGGACAGACGGAACAGCTTCCATCAGTTCCTTGAAGTTCCGGTTGTTCTCCCACGCGAAGATCGCCTGCGGCTGTACGGTATCGTATGCCTGCTCACGCGACCAGCCCTTCTCGACAAGCTTCAGCATGAATCTCTGCGAGAAGATGACGCCGTTCGTCAGCCAGATGTTCTTCTTCATGTTGTCTTCGAAGACGGTCAGGTTCTTCAGGATGCGGCCGAAACGGTTCAGCATATAATCCAGAAGCGCCGTCGCATCCGGTGCGATGATGCGTTCTGCGCTGGAATGCGAAATGTCTCTTTCGTGCCACAGCGCGACATCTTCATAGGCGGTGACCATGTATCCCTTCAGGACACGGGCGCATCCGCAGATGTTCTCGGAACCGATCGGATTGCGCTTGTGCGGCATGGCGCTGGATCCCTTCTGTCCCTTGTTGAAGTGTTCTTCGGCTTCCCGTACTTCCGTTCTCTGCAGGTGGCGTACTTCAGTCGCCATCTGTTCCAGAGTCGCTCCGATCAGTGCCAGCGTTCCGAAATAGTGCGCGTGGCGGTCTCTCTGCAGGACCTGTGTACTGATAGCGGCGGAATGGATGCCGAGGTGCTCGCATACATAGTCCTGTACGAACGGCGGAATGTTTGCGAATGTACCGACAGCGCCGGAGATCTTGCCGCATTCCACATCTGCCGCAGCCAGATCAAACCGTTCCAGATTGCGTTTCATTTCCTCATACCACAGAGCAAACTTCATGCCGAATGTTGTGATCTCCGCATGTACGCCGTGCGTACGGCCCATCATGACATAGTCCTTATACTTCAGGGCATTCTCCTTCAGGATCTCCATGAAGTCCAGGATATCCTGGCGCAGGATGGCATTTGCCTGCTTAAAGCGGATGCCGTTTGCCGTATCGACGACATCGGTGCTGGTGACGCCGTAGTGCACCCACTTTTTCTCTTCGCCGAGGCTTTCCGATACGCAGCGGGTAAACGCCACGACATCGTGCCGTGTCTCCTGTTCGATCTCCAGAATGCGGTCCACATTGAACTTTGCGTTCTTACGGATCTTTTCCACATCTTCCGCCGGAATCTCGCCGAGCTTGCTCCAGGCTTCGTCGATCAGGATCTCTACATCGAGCCATGCCTGAAATTTCGCTTCCTCGCTCCAGATGTCACGCATGATTTTTCTTGAATACCGTTCGATCATATTTTTCTCCTTTCCGAAAAAAGCTCTTATTACAAGAGCTAGTTATTTGCAAAAATACGTGCCGTTCTCTTGGCCTTTTCAATATCTTCCGCAATGACAAGAATGACGACACCCTCTTTTTCTTCAATGACGGCATTTGAGATCTTGAAAACCTCTTCCGGATAATAGGTCTCTGTCTGTGCCTTGATGTCATTCAGATAGGTATCCAGATATTCTTTTACCGCTTCATTGTCACGTGTTACGAAAACACCGATCGTATCCGAGTTGCCGCTGTTTTTGGAACGGTAAACGCTGCAGTCCGTCACCACGTCTTCAGCGCCCTGGAAGATCATGCGGATCACATTTTTCTGCTTCAGTTCTTCCATGGATTCCGTCAGTTCCAGGTCCTTAACGATCTCCAGCGCTGTTTCCGATGCGGAAAAAGCCGGAACGACCTCCGATTTTGCGGATCCTGCGGAACATCCTGCCAGCAGCAGGACAGCTAATAAGCTACTCACAAACTTCTTTAACATATTCACTTCTCCTGTATACATGTTTCTTGATATATGCCTCCACGGCACGGGCTCCCTCCGGCGTCATATGCAGACCGTCCCACGTATAATCTGTACGCATCAGGCCTGTCTCATCCGTGATTCCCGGGTCGAGGTCAATATAATAGATGAGATTGTTTTCTGCAAGTTCGCGGATCTTGGTATTCACCTTTTCCAGCTGAACATCAAGTTCGTCATCATCCAGACCGGAGATCTCCCGGGGATGATACGTTGCGATCAGGTAGATATCGGCATCGGGATGGTCCTGCTTCAGCGTATCGATCAGTTCCTGATACGCGTCTGCCCAGGCATCAAAACTCTTCTGCCGGATCTCATTGATACCCATCATGAGATAGATATGCTTCTTATCCGTCTTCTCCAGAAGTGTAAGCATCGTTTCATCCGGATAGTCGTTCACGGTCATCGAATCGATCAGGAACAGATTCAGTGACGTCGTATAGTAGATCTCACCGTATTTTTCCGTTCCGTACAGATAGAGACCGCCCATGCGGGAATCCCCGCCGAAGAAGCTGTCCGCATAATATGCGTCATCTGCCGGTGCGCTTTCCGGGACCGGTTTTGAATAATCGTAATAGTTTATGACACGGCATGCGTAATCCGAGGGCTGCGCTGTACTGCCGTCCGCTTCGGTCTCGCTGACAGCGGACGAACACCCGCACATCAGTGCGCACACCGCCAGTATTTTCCATTTTTTCATATCAGAATAATTCGTCGCTTCCTTCCCCGTCCCCGGCAAAGTCCGGCAGTTCCGGCAGTTCTTCCAGAGATAGCATCTGGAATGCGTCCATGAACTCTTCCGTGACAGCGTAGAGGATCGGTCTGCCCGGCGCTTCGCTTCTTCCGTCCTCTTTGATCAGATTTCGGGCAAGAAGTTTTCTGAGCATCATTTCCGCGCCGACACCGCGGATCTCTTCGATCTCCGCCCGCGTGATCGGCTGTTTGTACGCAATGATTGCCAGCGTTTCAAGCGCAGCCTGCGACAGCACGGATGTCTTTCCGAGCTGGAACAGTTTCTTTGCATACGGATGCACGAAGGCCTTGGAAAGGAACTTATACGTCCGGCCGTAGCGGGCGATCTCGATTCCTCTCGCATCGTTCAGGTAGTACACCTGCAGACCTTCAAGTAGATTCTCTGCTTTTTCTTCTGAAATCTCAAGCACTTCCGCCAGCATTCCCGCTGTGATGCCTTCATCTCCGGTCAGAAACAGCAGACCTTCCGCGGCTGCCCGCAGCTGTTCATCGATCGCTTCCTGTTCCGCCTGCAGATCTGTTTCTTTTTCTTCTGCCGGCTCCTCATCGTCGTAGTCCGCGTCAAGGAATACAGCGTTGTCTTCTTCTATCCGGTTCTCACTCATAGCCGGTACCTCTCTTCAGCCAGATCGTATCCGACTCATCCACAGAAAAATACAGAATGTGCAGACGCGCCAGATCCAGTACAGAAAGAAATGTAACGATAAACTTCGGCAGATCCTTCACATCGTCCAGCAGCGTTTCAAATGTGAAGGTATCCGGCAGACGGTCCAGCCTTGCGCGGATCTCCACTTCCCGGTCTTCCATCGAGAGTTCACTGACTGTGTACTTCGTTTCGATCGGACGCGACAGACGCATGCGCATCAGGCATTTTTTCATTGCCTTCATCAGCTCATACGGCGTGCCGCTGTATTTCATATCGCCGGTGCTGTTCATCCACTGCTCCGCTTCCTGCGCGAGCGGTTTTCCCAGCAGCATCTGCCGGCCTTCGTACAGCCGGCGGAAATCATCGGATACTTCCTTGAACTGCTGGTATTCCAGAAGTCTGCGGACGAGACGTTCTTTCGGATCTTCCTCCTCTTCTTCTTCCTTGAATCCCGGAAGAAGACGGCGGCTCTTGTACTCGATCAGTCCGGCCAGTTCCACCAGATACTCGCTGGCGACCTCCAGCTGGCTGTATTCCATCGCTTCCAGATAGGCAATGTACTGATCTGTCAGCACATTCATATCCAGATTCAGAAGATCCAGTTTTTTCTCCCGGATCAGATGCAGCATCAGATCCAGAGGTCCGTCAAATGTCTCAGTCGTTACCGTAAATTCTTTCATAATACCTGAGCATTATACCAAAAAGAATGCTCTGCTTCCACAGAACCAGAGCATTTTCAGAATCTTGTCAGCGGGCAACGATATTGACGATACGGTCCGGAACGACGATGACCTTGCGGATCGTTTTTCCTTCCGTGAACGGCTTCACGCTGTCCAGCGCCAGAGCGGTCTCTTCCAGTACCTTGCTGTCTTCGCCCTTGACGGCTTCGAAGCGGCCGCGCAGTTTGCCGTTGACCTGAACGATGATCTCCGTCTTTGCAAGTTCCAGAGCCTTCTCATCGTACTTCGGCCACTCTGCGTATGCCAGTGTATCCTCACCGGTATAGGTATGATAGATCTCTTCGCATACATGCGGTGCGATCGGGCTCAGGATCTTGATGAAGTTAATGATCATATCGCAGTTGACCTTCTCTGCCTTGTAGCACTCATTGATGAAGATCATCATCTGACTGATCGCGGTATTGAAGTTCAGGCTGTCGATATCTTCCGTGACCTTGCGGATCGTATAGTTGTATACATAGCTGAGATCCGGTGTTTCCTCATCCGTGATCTTTTCTTCGCTTTCCATGCACAGACGCCATACTCTCTCGATCCACTTTCTCGCAGCTTCCACGCCCTGTTCGCTCCACGGCTTGCTGGCTTCCAGCGGTCCCATGAACATTTCATACAGACGCAGTGTATCGGCACCGTAGCGGTCAACGATGACATTCGGATCCACGATGAATTCCGGATAGCGCTTGCCCATCTTGATGCCGTTGGCACCGAGGATCATACCCTGGTGAACGAGCTTCATGAACGGTTCCTTCACCGGCACCAGACCTTTGTCATACAGATAGTTGTTCCACATGCGGCTGTACAGCAGATGTCCGACAGCGTGCTCCGGTCCGCCGACATACAGATCGACCGGCATCCAGTGCTTCAGGAGCTCCGGATCGGCGATCATCTTATCATTGAGCGGATCGATATAACGCAGGAAGTACCAGGAACTGCCGGCACTGCCCGGCATCGTGCTTGTTTCGCGCTTTCCCTTCTTTCCGTCGACGGTCACGTTGACCCAGTCGGTTGCTTTTTCCAGCGGCGAAGCACCGGAAGCGCCCGGTTTATAGTCATCGAGCTCCGGCAGAATGAGCGGCAGTTCATCTTCGCTCAGAGCGATCATATTGTCATCTTCCAGATGGATGACCGGGATCGGCTCGCCCCAGTATCTCTGACGGGCAAAGATCCACTCACGCAGACGGTAGTTGACCTTTTCCTCACCAAGTCCGCGCTCGGTCAGCCAGTCGATCATGGCACGGATCGAATCTTCTTTGTTCATACCGTTCATGAAGCCGGAATTGATATGGATGCCGTCTTCTGTCCAGGCTTCCTTTTCAATGTCGCCGCCTTCCAGTACCGGAATGATCTCCAGTCCGAACTTCTTCGCAAACTCGTAGTCGCGCGTATCGTGCGCCGGGACTGCCATGATGGCGCCCGTGCCGTACGTAGCCAGTACATAGTCACTGATCCAGATCGGGATCTTTTTTCCGTTTACCGGATTGACTGCATAAGCGCCGGTAAATACGCCGGTCTTATCCTTGTTCAGTTCCGTACGTTCCAGATCGGACTTCGTGGAACAGACGCGGACATACTCTTCGACCGCTTCCCGGCATTCGTCCGTCGTGATCTTTTCGACCAGACGGTGCTCCGGCGCCAGTACGCAGTATGTCGCACCGAACAGCGTATCGCAGCGGGTGGTAAATACGGTAAAGGAATCCTCCGTGCCGTCCACTTTGAAGATGACATGCGCACCGGTGGATTTGCCGATCCAGTTGCGCTGCATTTCCTTCGTGCTTTCCGGCCAGTCGATCTCATTCAGTCCTTCCAGCAGACGCTCGGCATAGGCAACGATGTCGATGACCCACTGGCGCATATTCTTGCGCACGACCGGATAGCCGCCGCGCTCGCTCTTGCCGTCGATGACTTCATCGTTGGCAAGAACCGTGCCCAGTTCCTCACACCAGTTGACCGGCATGTCGACGCACTTCGCCAGACCGTCTTCAAACAGAAGCTTGAAGATATACTGCGTCCATTTATAGAACGACGGATCACAGGTGGATACCACTCTGTCCCAGTCATAGGAGAAGCCGATATTCTTCAGCTGCTTCGTAAAGATCTCAATATTATTCTTCGTGAACGTATCCGGATGATTGCCGGTAGTGATCGCATACTGTTCCGCCGGCAGACCGAAAGAGTCGAATCCCATCGGATGCAGGACGTTGTAGCCTTCCATTCTCTTCTTGCGGGATACGATATCCGTTGCCGTATAGCCTTCCGGATGACCTACATGCAGACCGGCACCGGACGGATACGGGAACATATCCAGTACGTAGTACTTCGGCTTGCTGAAATCCCATGCATCGGTTTTGAACGTCTTGTTCTCTTCCCAGTACGTTCTCCATTTCTGTTCATTTTGTTTGTGATCGTATGACATATTCTGCTCCTTCAAAATAAAACGTCCTTATCTCTAAGGACGTGATTCACGCGGTACCACCTTAGTTCACAGCTTACGCTGCACACTCTTGTTCACGATAACGCTGTGACTGCGGCTGCTCCAAAGGTGAGTTCATCAGGTCTGCCGCTCCGGATCTCATCATTCTTCCGTCTCTCTGTGCCGGCTTTACTGACTAATATTCTTTTTCAACACAACACGAATATCATAGCAGGCACACAGCAAAACTGCAACGATAATCAGGATGCCTTATGCTCTGCCAGATACTCAAGATACGCTTTGTACGCAAATGTCAGCGCCAGTCCTGCAAGTACGCCGCCGAGGATATCCGTAAACCAGTGCAGACCGGACAGCAGTCTTCCGAATACCGTAATGACCATCAGTACCAGGGATGCGTATACGATGGCTTTCTGCGTCGTTTTCCGCGTTACGATGCTCTGCGCCAGAACGATGGTGCTGCCGAATACAGCCGATGCCAGCAGCGCATGCGTAGACGGGAACGAAGATTCCAGCTGACCGTCTTCCAGCACCGGCCGGTAGTTGACCACTGCCTTGTCAAACAGTACATACAGCAGGATGACGCAGACATACAGCACGCCCATGGCCAGGATCTCCCGATCCACTTTCAGGATGCTCTTACGGGCATACAGTTCCCAGGCGCCGACCGCCGCAAACAGTACCATGATCAGTATCGCAAACAGACCGGTCGCCGTCGTGATCCCGTGCCAGAAACCGCTTTCCGGCCAGAGGTCGTGGACCGCCCCGTTCAGGCCGGCAAATCCGACACTTGAGTTTTCCGGTCCGATCGCCTGTACATCCACTGCTTTCAGGGCGATCGTCAGCAGGATAAACAGCAGCGCGCATACGGCTGCCGACAGGATCGTATTCTTTTTCATTTCTTTATTCTCCTTCCGGATCCAGCAGTTCGTCCAGGGTCTTTCCGTAGGACGGCAGGAACTCATCCATGAAATCTCTTACTTCCGGCATCTTCTCCGCCATGACTTCCAGTGACGTCAGGGTCGTCCGGTATGCCGTTTTGAATTCGGTATTTCCGGCGCTCTCCTCTTCCACGCACTTGATCAGCGCCGACAGCTTATCAGCTGCCTTCACATAGGGATACAGGGCATTGTGCAGCTCTGCCGCGGAAGAAATGTAATCCCGGTAATACTCTCTCAGATCGTCCGGCAACTGCTTCAGAAGTCGTTCTTCCGCCCCGCTTTCGACCTGTTTGTACGCATCGTAGAGACGTTCGCTGAAATATTTGACAGGCGTCGGCATATCACCGGTAATGATCTCTCCGGAATCATGGTACAGAGCAATGACCGCTGCCTGTTCCGCATTGAGATGCTTTCCGTAGCGGATATTGCCGATGACGCACAGAGCATGGGCGATCATGGCTACTTCCAGCGAATGCTCGCTCAGGTTCTCATTGCGGGAGTTCCGCATCAGCGCCCATCGTTCAATATATTTCATTCGCGATACGACCGCAAAAAAATGATGCTGATCCATAGCTGTCCTCCTGGAACTACTACTATCGTATCAGATATTGGAAAAAATCAGCAATCACTTTCACTGTCCGGTATATAATGTATCCATATTGGAGAAACACCTATGAAAAAACCTGTCATTCTGCTGACCGCACGCGGTCATGTACACTTTTATTCCCGTGTCCTGGCGGACAACGATTCCTATTTTGACTATGTACGCGCCGGCGGCGGAATGCCTCTGCTCGGCATGGCGGCATCCCGGGAAGAAGCAGAAATGCTTGCGGAAACGGCAGACGGCCTGCTGATCACCGGCGGCGACGATGTCGATCCGGCCAGATACGGCGAACCGAATACCCACAGCGAACTTGTGGACGAGGACCTCGAGGAAAGCGACTTCATGCTGTATGAAGCCTTCCGCAAAGCCGGCAAGCCCATCCTCGGCATCTGCCGCGGCTTCCAGGTGATCGCCGCTGCCGAAGGAATGAAGCTAATCCAGGACATTCCGTCCGTCGGCCTCTATCACGAGCACAACCAGCGCCGCTTCGATTCGCCGCTCAGTTCTTCGGAGACCGCTCATACATGCACTTTTGTACCGGGCACCCGCCTGCATTCCATTTTCGGCGACACCTATCCGGTCAATACATTCCATCACCAGGGATTCACCGGCGTACCGGACGGCTTCGTCCTTTCCGCTGTCAGCGACGACGGCATCAGTGAAGGCATAGAAAAAGACTGCGTGACCGCAGTCCAGTGGCACCCGGAGCGCCTTGTCAGCGATCCGAAGCACCGCCGCATCGTTGAGGAATTCGTGAAGCAGTGCTCACTTTGAAAGACCGTAGAAGTCTTCCACGATATAGTCCGGATGGGATTCGTTGGTGATTCCCATATTCATGATACTTTCCCCGCGCGTGATCAGTACGGTCTCGATGCCGAGCGCATTGGCAGGAACAATGTCCCGCTCGAAGTCATCCCCGACCACTACGACACGCGCTTCATTCAGGTCAAGATACTGCAGCGCCTGTTTATACAGTTCTTCGCTGCCGCGGCCGAAAGACAGTGCCTTCTGTCCGGAAGCCGCTTCCATCATCTTGATGACTGCGCCGTTGCCGATCATGTCAAGGCCTTCGTACCGCTGCGTCATGCGGTTGTCCACGGACACCAGCTGTGCCCCGTGGAAGATACTCTGCAGTGCATAGGAATAATCCAGGTATGACATGTTCCGGTGCATTCCCATGATCAGCCAGTTCGGATTTCTGTGGTCCGTCGTAAACTCTCCGAGTTTCAGGGCTTCGTGCAGTCCCTTTCCGCCGATCGCCACTGCTCTTTTATGCGCCGGATATGTGCGCAGGATCCAGTCCACGGCAGCCATGGCGCCGGTATAGATCTCAGAAGCGTACACGGTGCCGATGCCGGCTTCTTTTACCAGGTCGACGAGCTGGTCACGCAGTCTTCCGCTCTGTTCGCTGAGAAGAAGAAACGGGATATCACTGCGCCGCATGGCATCCAGCCATACCGCAGCTCCGTCATGATCGTTCCGGGATCCGCCCAGAAGTGTCTCGAGAGAAACAATGTAACATTTATTCATCATACGCAATCACCCGGACTTATTGTAACATATCCGACCCCCAGGTTTATGGTATGATATATGGAAAGCAGGAGGAACTCCTTTGAAAAATACCGTCAAACTATGGATCATCGTGATCCTGGCTGCGATACTGATGGCATTCGGCTTTACCTGGTTCAATGCCTGTTATATATCACCCCAGCGCTATACCGCCCGGTTTGAGACCCTGGCCTCCGACCGGATCCCGGAACAGCTCGACCACGTCAACATACTGTTTTTCAGTGATCTGGACTACGGCACATTTGTGGATCAGAGACGCGTCCGAAAGCTGGTGGACCGCATCAACGGTCTGTCCCCCGACGTCGTTATCTTCGGCGGCGACCTGTACGACTACGCTGCCTCCTCATCCACGGAGGACAACGCTTTTCTGGCCATCGAACTGCAGCGCATCAAAGCTCCCCTCGGCAAGTTCGCGGTAATGGGCGATTTTGACCGCAAGGATGACTCGATGATTTCTGCCGTACGCTTCGTACTCAATTTCGCTGATTTTGAGGAACTGAACAACCGCTCCATCACGCTGCGGAACGGCGGATCCCAGTCGATCACGCTGGTCGGCATCGACAACGGACTGAACGGTTCACGCAATATTGACAACGCCTACTCGGAAGTATCGCGCGACACCTATGTACTCACTGTCTGCCATACACCGGATACCGCATCGGAAGTACCGGCTGACCTGACAGATTACTACATCGCCGGACACAGTCACGGCGGACAGGTCTATTACTGGATCGGTTCCTACTACACGCCGCCGCTGGCAACCGATTACCTGCGCGGCAAGCATATCGTAAAGGATTCCTTTACATGCGATGTAACGAACGGCACCGGCACTACCGTCGCAGATGTCCGTTTCTGTGCCCCGGCGGAAGTCGTTGTCTACACACTGATCTGTACAAAAGAACCGGAACCCACGCCGGAACCTACACCCGAACCTACACCGGAGCCCACTCCGGAGCCAACACCTGAGCCTACTCCGGAGCCGACACCTGAGCCGACACCTGAGCCGACCCTCGAACCGACGCCGGAACCGACGCCGGAACCGACACCGGTTCCGACAATCGACCCTTCACTCCTTCCGACTCCCGATCCAAACGGAGAACTCCCGGGCTGAGTCCTGTACCGGTAATGCTTCAAACATGGTAAAATACAGAAAGAGGTAATTATTATGTGTATTTTCTGCAAGATCATCAATCATGAGATCCCGTCTGCTGTCGTATACGAAGATCAGGACGTACTTGCCATCCTGGACATCTCTCAGGTCACAAAAGGACATACTCTTGTCATGCCGAAAAAGCATGTCCGCAACATTCTCGAAGCGGACGATGAAACTGCCGAAGCCTGCATCAGAACCGCAAAGATGCTGGCAAAGCGGATCGTTGAGCGTACCGGCGCTGCCGGCGTCAACGTTCTGACAAACTGCGGCGAGGCAGCCGGACAGACAGTTGAGCATCTGCATTTCCATATCATTCCGCGTTATTCCTCGAATGATGCGATCACGATCGAGTTCAATCCTTCCGAAAAGCAGGATCTCGAAGCTGTGTGCGCACTCCTGAAGGAGGACTGATATGCCGACGGCTCTCTATTATCTGCACGATCCGTTTGCACCGGAGCCGAACAATCCGCCCCGCTTCAGTGCCGCCAATGTCATCGTGTGCGACGGAAAAGTCCTGCTGGAACACCGCAAGGACAACTTCCAGTGGGGTATCGTATCCGGCAATATCCATAACGATGAAAACTTCCTGACATGCGCTCTGCGCCGTACAGAACAGGAGACCGGGATCCGTCTGAAGGAATCCCAGCTTCATGAACTGCATATGTTTGACGATCCCGGCCGGATCGTCTCCTACCTGGAAGGAAATATCTACCGCGTTATCCATCTTGCCTATTACACGGAACTGTTTGCGATCCCCGAAACAAAATGCGGCGAAGAAAGTCTGGAGCTGCGCTGGGTCCCCTTCAATGATCTGCGCAACTATTCCATCGTCCGCACCCACCAGGATATTCTGGAAGAATACTTCCGCCGGAAGAAGATCATCTGCACGGTCAACACCCGGATCTACCGCATGTAAGCACATCCCCTCGATGTGCTTTTTTCATGCCCGAAAAGAAAAGACAGATCAGCGATCTGTCTCACACTGTTTCACTTCTTCACTTTCAGTCTTCTGAGCATGACATCGCGGGCGCTGTTTTCCAGCGTGTCATCCAGTTCGCTCAGCGTTACCTCGCCAAAGCGCTTTCTCAACGCCCGGCGCAGGATCGCATCGGCGATCTTCGGATTCTTCGGCAGAAGCGGTCCGTGCATATACGTTGCCAGCACCTGGTCATTCAGGAAGCCTTCCGTGCCGTCGTTATAGGTATTCCCGTGTCCGTACAGGACTTTCGCAAACGGCGATGCCACATTGCGGGTCTGTCCGCCGTGATTCTCAAAACCGACTGCCTGGAACGTTTCTCCGTCGATCGTGGTCTCGACAGCGATATTGCCGATACAGCGGTGATCCCGGTCGCTGCTTTCCGTATAGTAATCGAAGAAATCAAGGCCGTCGATGACGGAGCCGTCCTGGTCCTTATAGTACTGTCCGAACAGCTGGTAGCCGCCGCAGATCAGCAGGAATGCCGTACCGTCATCCATCGCCGCCCGGATATTATCCTTCCGGCGGATCAGATCATCAAAGATCAGCTGCTGTTCCCGGTCCGCGCCGCCGCCGAGAAAGAACAGATCATAATTACGGATATCCTTTTCTTCACCGATCGTGCATGTATCCACGGTGCAGGCAATGCCGCGCTTCTCGCACCGGTAGCGCAGGACTTCCGTATTGCCCTTATCACCGTACAGATCCATCAGATTGTGATACATCCAGAGAATCTTTACATCCATGCTTTTTCCGCCTTTCTGAGGATCGCACGGGTGGAATGCAGAGCCGTATATGTTGCGATCACATGACTGGGCATCTCCGCATGATCCAGCCATTCCACTGCCTTTTCCGCGTCTTCTATGACGATGATGCGATCTTCCAGTCCCTCGTATTTCAGCCGCAGCGCCATATCATACGCCCGTCTGCCGCTGCATACGATCGTTTTGATCTCCGGCGTGTTCAGACGTTCAAAGTGAGCATCCCAGATCCAGCTGACATCATGTCCGTCCTGATCGTTGTCATTCAGCAGGATGCAGATATTCTTGTCTCCCGGAACACTGACGATATACTTCATGACTTCGTTGGCACCGGTCGGATTCTTGACCAGATTGATCACGCACGGACGCGACAGATGGAATACTTCGTTTCTTCCTTCTTTCAGCACAAAGTGCCGGAATACGCGGTCGGAACATTCCGGATCCAGGCCGAGCGTTTTCATCACGGTCAGCACACAGGCGCAGTTGTAAATGGCATAGATCGTATTGATGAACGAACCGAACTTCCTGCCTTCCGCCGTGAACGTCTTGTTGTCAAAGTCGATATCCGTTACCAGAACATCCGGCTCGATGCGGCCGAAGCCGTCATCCGGACACAGGAAGCGTCCGATATGGGAATACTGGTAATAGGAATAATGCAGTTCTTTTCCGCACCGCGGACAGAACTTGCCTTCACTTGCCTCATCTGTTGTTTCGCACGAAATGGAATTCTTTCCGACAGAGAACAGATGGATCTTTGCCTTTTTTGCCGTATCCGCGATCCGCAGCACATTCGGATCATCCCCATTCAGGATCAGATGTCCTTCAAAGTCTTCCGTTACTTCCTGGATCTTGCGGATGATCGTTTCCATCTCACCGGCACGGTCCAGCTGGTCACGGAAGAAATTATTAACGACAAGATGCGTCGGATGCAGGTTTTTGAACTGCCGGTATACAGTCAGTTCATCCACTTCAATGACGGCAGCTTCCGCCTGTACGCGGAAACGGCTGTCGCTGTGGGCTGCCAGCAGTGTTGCAATACCGACATTCAGATTATCGCCGCGCCGGTTATTGATCGTCTTCAGCCCGGCTTCCCGGAGGGATTCTGCGATCAGGTTGGATGTCGTTGTTTTGCCGTTCGTACCGGTCACCAGCACGACGATCGGCGGCATGACAAATTTTTCCAGAAAATGCGGATCCATTTTCAGACCGAGAACACCCGGGAACGATCCGCCTCTGCCTGTACGGTGCAGAACACCGTATACAGACTGTACAAGTTTCAGACGAACGCCCATGATCACTCTTCTCCCTTTGGCTTATAGAACTGACGGTTGTCCAGTGAGAACAGTTTCTGGGTCCATGTGCCCGGATCAGTCTCATCCAGGGCCTGCCGCAGAGTATTGAGCCGTGCGTCCATATTGTCGATCAGATACAGCACTTCCGCTTCCTGCACCATCGGCAGGACCGGTGAGCCGAACTCATAATGTCCGTGATGGGAAAGGATCATATGATGCAGAAGGACCGCCTCTTCCGTTCCCGCAAGACCGGTCGCCTCGGCAACTTCGCTCAGCCAGCCATTTGCCAGCGAGATATGCCCTTCCAGTTTTCCTTCCAGCGTGTACTCCGTGGTCACCGGACCGCTCATTTCCGCCGTCTTTCCGACATCATGCACAAGCACGCCGGCGATCAGCAGGTCGCGGTTCAGCTGCGGATACAGTTCTGCAATGGACGATGCCAGCGCCGCCATGCTTAAAGAGTGCTCGGATAGTCCGCCGAGATAGTTGTGATGGATGCGGGACGCAGCCGGGAAGTTGTAATACTTGTCGCCGATCAGCTTCAGCATCTCCTTTACCAGCCGGCGGTAACGCGGATTCTCGATCGAATCGATGTAATCCTCGGCGGTACGGCGCCGTTCAGCCTCGGGAATACGCGAAGAGATGACATATTCTTCCAGCGGCACGGTACTCTGGTCCAGGTCCACGACTTTGTTGATGCGCAGCTGCAGGTTGTGGTTGTAGTCCAGCACTTCAAAATTGAAGGCTTCCACATGGCCGACATGGATGGCATCCACGTCTTCTTTGCGGACATCCCAGAACTTTCCGTCGATCAGACCGGAACTGTCCTGAAGCGTCAGAGTCAGATACGCAGCCCCTTTTGCCGTCGTTCCGTTTTTGACCTCTTTGACAAGCAGCGGAATATTCATTCTCTCTCCCGCTGTGAAGTCCTTAATCTTCCGAATTGCCATTCCATTCCTCCATTGCGGCACTGATGTCCGCACCTGTAAATCCTCTTGATGCACAGTACCGGTAGATCCGGCTGCGCAGTTCGGCACCGGAGTATTTGCGGCTGTAGCGCTGTGCCGCCTTGATCACGCATTCACGCAGATTGTCCTGCTCTCTGTTCTCGGCAGCAGAAAGATCCAGTTTCTCCACGACATCATCGATGATGTCCGACGAGAAGCCGCGGGTAAGAAGCTTTGTCCGGATGCCGTTCTTCAGTTTGGCAACGGAATCACTGCGGTGACTGCCGGCATAGCGGGCTGCGAATGTTTCTGCTCTGCCCGCTTCATCAGCCGATGTTTCCGCCAGGACTTCTTCGATCATTTCAATGGGAATGCCCTTCTTCTTCAGAGTCTTGACGATATACTCCCTGCCGTGCAGCGTGTTTTCCAGGGCAAGGATATGTTCCGTACAGTATCTGCGGTCATTGAGATACCCTTTTTCTTCCAGTTTTTCAACGATGCCGTTGATCGTATCGATGCTGCAGGAGGTATTGCGCGTCAGCCAGTCGTAGATCTCCTTGCGGGTGCGGTCTTCGACAGCGATCTTGCGCACACATCGGTTATATGCGTTGGTGAGCATCTCCTCTTCCCGCAGATGCTTCACTTCGTCTTCCGTCAGGACTTTCTCACGGGCAAGACGGTATCTGTAATAGTCGTCGATCGATACATTCAGACGGAACTCCTGACTGCCGTCTGCTTTTTTCAGATAGACCTGCACGACCGATTCTTTTACATGCAGATCAACAACTGTGTATTCCGTATGATAGCCCTCCAATACTTCCTGATAGACTTTCAGCACGCTTTCCACGAACCGTTCGCTGGAATACGGTTTCACGTGTGTAACGGCGTTCTCCGCCTTCTCTGCCCTTGCTTCGGCAGACTGCGCTTCCATCTCTGCGATCGCGTCGGAGAGATCTTCGGCATTGCTGAAGAACCATCCGGTCTGACCGGGGATCAGAAGATCTTCCAGCACTTCGTCTTTTCTCGCAAACAGCGGCAGTCCAGCCGCCATGGCTTCAATAAATGTCATTCCCTGCGTCTCGGAAAGACTCGGTGAAATGAACGCATCGGCTGCGCGGTAATAATCCGGCACTTCTTCCGAAGGATGTGGTCCGGCAAATCGGACAATGCCGCTGACCCCCAGCTTATCCGCCAGTTTCCTGAGCGGTTCCAGATCGGGTCCGCCGCCCACTACGAGCAGCTTCACGTGCGGCGCCCGCTCATGGATCAGCGGGAATGCTTTCACGACAAGATCCATGGACTTTTCTTCCGCCAGTCTTCCGACGTAGATCAGAAGCGTATCGTTTTCCCCGATGTCATACATGCGGCGGATCTCCGCGGTTTTCTTCGGGTCATGGTGTGCCGGCGAAAAACGGTCCAGCATCAGTCCGGTCGGTATGACCGACATCGGTGAATGGACATGGTAGCGTGTCAGCAGTTCCTTCGTTTTCTCACTCGGTACGATGACATGTCTTGTGGAATCGCCGTACATGCGGGAAAGCCATGCCACTGCCTTTTTGGAGACATTGTCCACGCTTTCCAGATGCAGGATGTTCCAGTAATGCGTATAGTCCTCGTACGTCGTATGGTATGTGCTGACAAGCGGGATCTTCAGTTCTTTCGCACATAAGCGCGCAAAAATACCGATGCCGAATTCCGTCTGCACATGGATCAGATCCAGTTTCAGTTCCTCGATCTTCTTCCGTGCAAGCAGATGGAACGGCCCGGTCATAGTGTAGCCGTATAGAAATTTCAGCTTAATACCGGAAAAACGGAGTATCCTGTGATCTTCGCTCCAGCCCGTGTTTTCCCGGGATGTTGCCGTCGTGATCACATATACTTCGTGTCCGTGTTTCTTCAGTTCCTCAAAGAGGATATATGTACTGTTCGCCACCCCGTTGATCTGCGGGGGAAATGTATCTGAAAATAATCCGATTCGCATAGTTTATCTCTCCTGGATCTCCTCTCCGCCGGAGTATACCTCCGGGGCAAATGTGGTCGGCACACGCGCTTCTGTATCCACCGGCACATCCTTCTGCGTCTTTGCCCATGCAAATACGATACTTCCGATCACAAGGACAAGATAGAATGTCATGACGCGCCAGAGGATCATGATCGATGTGGCATCCACACTGCTGAAGATCGTGGAGTACATCAGAACGAATGTCGCCTCGGTACCGCCGCTGCTTCCCGGCATCGGCAGGAACGCATTTACCATCGATACGAAAGCACTCAGAGAAATAATATTGAGCAGCTGGTCCGTACCAACGGGAATACGCAGTGCCTTCGCCGCAAAGAACGGCACCGAATACTGGATCGTCAGTCTGGCAGCCGTGATGAATACCAGCTGAATGATCATTTTCTTATGGGTCTGCAGGACGACGATCTCTCGTCCGAACGCCTGCAGCTGTTCGTCAAGTTTGTTCAGTGTCGCTTCCCGGTCTTTGACGATGCGCAGCTTTGCGCCGATGTTGATGCCGGTCGTTGTCAGCCATGTATAGAAACGCGGGGAACGCGCCAGCATCCAGAGAAATACGATGATCGCGGAACTGACGACGAAGCCGGCTATGACGATCAGGAAGAACTGTGAATAGTTGCTGTAGAAATAGCCGAAGCGGAGCACCAGCAGCAGAAGCACATAGATCGTCATCGTGCTCTGGTACACAATAAAATCCAGCCACAGTACACCGATCGAGTTGCTGTAGGGAATACCCTGTTTCTTGAAGATATACCCCTGCGCGATCTGACCGCCGCTGGCACCCGGTGTGATATTGTTGAACAGTCCTGCCACATACGCATTGACGATGCCCTGCGACACACGGTACTTCGGATGCGACTGTTTGCATTCCGTCGCAAGCCCCCATCCCAGCAGACACTTCTCCGCGATCAGGATCACAAAGATCAGCAGGATATAACGCAGATCCGCATTTTCAAACATCTGCAGGATCTCGCCGGCCTGGTCTTTTACGGTAATATAAAAAACAATACCGGTCAGAGCAAATATCAGTGCGATATTAAAGGGTGTGCTTTTGAACAGTTCCTTGATCTTCTTCCACATACTCAAATTATACCCTGCAAGTCGCCTTTTGTGAATGTTCACCCGGTTCTGTACCTTACAGAAAAACGGGTTTTCACCCGTTCTGCTCTGTTATGGTATTCATATCATTGTCGCCGGGAAGCGGTGCACCTGCAACGGATCCACATGTTCCGCCTGCGTCCGCTGCCCCGGTCTGACCATCCTGGTCATTACGATCCAGCCTCTGTCTGTCTACCAGTTCTGCGAAGAAGCCGTTCTTCGCGATCAGTTCCTCGTTCTCTGCCTGAAGTTCTTCGATTGTCTTTTTCTTCTTTGGCATGCCGTCCACGTTTCCTTTCAATGACAGTATACCCGTTTTCCCTGTATTCTTTGATCCATCTGATTAGAGTCCCATTATTAGATAATCCAAGATCTAATGAGACCTGGTGAGCCGACTCCTTTCCGAGCAATACTCTTTTGATTGCATTCTCCTTATATTCCGGTGAAAAATAATTCCATTTATGTTCCAGTATTTCAGGCTCATGAAGGTCAGCCAGGTGAACCATATAGTTTACGGTTTCGTATGTAAGATTCCGTTCTTTAGCGATTCTCTCCGGACTTTTATGATTTACTTTCCATTCATTGTAGATTTCAATTTTTTCTTTATAACTCAGTTTCATAGAAATACTCCCCAAAAGGTTTGTTCAACTTTTGGGGAGCATTTCATAAAGCTCCATGTTTTTTCAGTCTTCATACAGCAGCACCCGACTGCATCCGCCGTGATCTGTGATCACTCTTCCGGCAGGTCTGATGTGCGTTCCAGAAATGAAGTATAGATCGCCTTGAGCTGCTGTCCGACGCGTTCTATACTGCGTTCTTCCGCCGTCTTATAGCCGCCTTCCGTTGTATCGGCCAGCGTCCCGTCTGCGATGCCCTGGATGATCCGCACAAAGTCATCGTTGCTGGTTCCCTTGTAGCAGTTCACTCCGTCCTTGAGCCATGGATCGAACGCTCCGATATCGCGTACAACGGTCTCACAGCGCGAACCGAGCGCTTCCAGAACAACGATTCCTTCAGTCTCTTCATACGACGGGAAGAAGAAACATAATGCGTCGGAATATGCGCCTTCAATGATCGGTCCTTTCACATATCCCGGGAACACGACATTGTCCGGATGATTTTCTACGATATAGGAGATCTCATGCGGAATGACCATCTTGTTCGTATCACCGAACCAGATAAACTTATAATCCGGAAGACGTTTCGCAACTTCAACAAAATCCGGCAGACCTTTACGCTGGAACAGCAGGCCGACGCCGATAATGACCTTGTCATCTTCTTTCAGTCCGAAGTATCTGCGGAAAGCCTTGACCTTTTCCTCGTTCCGGGCAAACCGGTTCAGATCGACACCGTTTGAGACGGCATAGATCGGCAGTTTGATTCCGTATCCCTCGAGGATCTTTTTGGAATACGGTGTCGGCGTGATCAGCACATCCGCTTTCGTATACAGATTTACCAGCCATTCCTTGACGATCGGGGCGATCAGGTTGGAAAAGATGTAGCTGTTGCGGAAATCTTCTTCTGTGGAATGCGCATGGTAAATGACCGGTTTTCCCATCTTCCGCGCGTTGCGGATAATGCGGTCGCTGTTTGTACCGTATGTATTGATGTGCAGGATATCATAGGTGGTATCCCACGGATCGATCGTATATTCAATGCCCGCTGATGTCAGCGCCCTCTTCTGGTGTTCAAATGCCCTTCCCACACCGGACATCTTGATCAGTTCTTCGTTTTCAAAATACAGCAGTATTTTCATATTTTCTCCTGTCAGTCTGTGAGTAGGTCCCATCCCCGGTCAAGTTCATACTGTTCCGCATAAAACCGGCCGGTCAGCACCCTGAGTTCTATTGTACGTATATGTCCCGGATTTTGCAAAACGTATTCTGCACCTTCAGATGTTATCACTTCCGGCTTGTCCATGGAAACGCTGATCACATAGCCGTCTGTGCCGGCAAAGGAAAACTGTTCCGGCGTTCCTTCCAGAAGGCAGCCGTCCCGCTTCATCAGTTCATAGACGCACGCAAAACTCAGCCCGTGAAAATTGGCATTGCCGATAAGATCCGGCTGCGTCACCGGTGCGCTTTCATCCCCGGAAACGATCCTGTGTTCGTTTGCCGCAATATATGCGCTGACCTCTTCTCCGTCAAACTCCTGCAGGATGTCATGACGGCACTCTTCCGCCGCAGCGTGCATGAAGCGGTCCATGACTTCATCGGCGTCGGTTTCTGTAAACAGACTCCAGGCATTCTGAAAATCTGCGTCCTGCATATAGATCTCCGTACTGTCTTTAAAGACCATGTGCGCGTTCACCAGAATACTGCCGTCGGAAAACTCCTGCAGTTCCCTGCACATTTCTTCCAGACCCTGTCTGCTGTCATACATTCCGTACAGTTCGGCATACAGCATTCCCTGATCATCTTCCGTCTCACGCACCTGCAGAGCATGGAAATGATCCTTCTTTGCCGCAAGACCGGCATACTGCAGATCATCCCGGTAATATGTCGTTTCTCCGTCAAATCCCTCTGTAACATCCCGCAGAATATGAAATACCAGCCCGGCATCTGTCAGCGCGGTAAAGCGGATATCGGTATGTCCGTATTCATCCGTCAGTTCCGTTATATCCGTAATGCGAATATGCGGCAGACGCAGCTGTTCTTTCGCATACCGGTGTATTTCCGCATTCCCGCCGCCGCTGCAGGCAGCCAGCAGGATCATGAGAAATGCAATGCTCAGTTTCTTCATACCTGTATGATACCATTTTCAGGCAAAAAGAAAGGATCCTTTCGGATCCCTTCTCATTCAGTTGATTACTGAGCAGCTTCCTTTGTCTTCAGCTTGTTGTAGCGTGTCTGTGCATCGGACAGTGTCTTAGCAAAGGCAGCTTCAGCAGCTTCTGCACCGCGGATCTTCGGCAGGTTGAAGTAACGAGCTTCGTTGAGCAGGAAGTCGTGGAACTTCTCCCACTTCGGTTCCTTGGAGTCGACCTGGAGCGGTTTTTCCTTTCTCGGGTCGAATCTGTACAGTGTGACATAACCGCACTCAACAGCGTTCTTCTGAACTGCCGGAGCGTTGATCAGACCACCCTTAATGCCCTGTTCTGCACACGGCGAGTAAGCGATGATCAGGGACGGTCCTTCGTAGCTTTCAGCTTCGCGGAATGCCTTGATCGTCTGGAGCTGGTTCGCACCCATGGATACCTGTGCAACATAAGCTGTGCCGTATTCCATAACGATCTGACCGAGGTCCTTCTTAGCCATTGCCTTACCACCGGCAGCGAACTTCGCGATGGAAGCAGCCTGAGAGGACTTGGAGGACTGACCGCCTGTGTTGGAGTAAACTTCTGTATCGAGTACGAGAACGTTTACGTTCAGGTTGTTAGCCATTACATGGTCGAGTCCGCCGTAACCGATGTCATATGCCCATCCGTCACCGCCGACGATCCATACGGACTTGCCGACGAGGTCTCTTTCATATCCGAGCAGTTCCTTGACTGCTTCGTTGTCAGAAGCCTTTACGCCTGCAACGATGCGGTCTTTCAGAGCTCTCTGAGCATCTCTGTCATCCTTGGCAGCGATGTAAGCTTCGAATGCGCCCTTGAGGTCAGCATCGACTTTGTCGAGGTTCTCTTCCATGATCTTGAGGATCTTGCCGGCCTTGAATGTCTGAGCGATCGCCATACCGAAGCCGTATTCAGCGTTGTCTTCGAACAGGGAGTTAGCCCATGCGACACCGTCGCCGTTTCCGTCAACAACGAACGGTGTGTTCGGTGTAGCGGAGCAGTAGATCATCGAGCAGCCTGTTGCGTTTGCAACGAGCATGTCTTTACCGAACATCTGAGATGCCAGTCTGTAGTACGGAGCTTCACCGCAGCCCGGGCAGCATCCGCTGACTTCGAAGTACGGCATTGTCAGGGAGATACCCTGAACAGTGTCCTTATTCGCAACATACTGGTTCTTGTATGTTGTCTGCTTGTACAGGTAATCTGCGATCGGTTCCTGACCCTGCTGTGTCTCGACCGGTGCAGCGGAGAGAGCCTTTGTCGGGCAGACTTTGAGGCAGACGCCGCAGCCTACGCAGTTCTGTGTGGAGAGCTGGATACGGTATACGAGACCGTCTTCTGCAGCACCCTTGTACAGCTTTGTCGGTTCCTTAACAGCCCATTCAACACCGTTCTCTTTTGCGATTGCTTCAGCCTTAGCTGCTTCTTCCGCTGTGAGGAGGAACGGACGGATGGTTGCATGCGGACATACGAATGCACACTGACCGCATTCGATACACTTCGCAGCATCCCATGTCGGAACAGCTGCAGCGATATTTCTCTTTTCACGGAAGGATACGTTCTCCGGAATGGATCCGTCGAGGACGCCATGCTTCAGGAAGGAGCTTACCGGCATGTCATAGCCTTCGAGTGCGTTGATTCTCTGCAGGTTGTCATCGAAGTAGTCATCACCTGTACGGACGATCAGACTCTTTGCATAAGTCAGTTCTTTCCATTCCGGCTTGACTTCGATCTGAACGAGACCGCTCTTGCCTCTGTCGATGGCAGCGATGTTGTTGTTGACAACGTCTTCACCCTTACGAGCATATGTGTGGCGTGCGGAATCCTTCATCAGTTCAACAGACTTCTCATACGGCATGATCTGCTCATTCAGTGCGAAGAATGCACTCTGCAGGATCGTGTTTGTATGACGGCCCATCTTTGTTTCCTGAGCGATCTTGTTGGCGTTGATGATGTAGAACTTAGCGTTCTTTTCAGCCAGACCAGCGAGCATTCTGTTCGGGAGTCTGTCTTCGATCTCTTCTGCCGGGATCGTTGTGTTCAGCAGGAATGTTCCGCCTTCCTTCAGGTTGCGGACCATATCGAACTTGAAGCAGTAGCTTTCCAGCGAGCAGGAAATGAAGTCTGCCTTGTCGATATAGTACGGAGAATGGATCGGGGACGGACCGAAACGCAGATGCGAACGGGTTACGCCGCCGGCCTTCTTGGAGTCATATGCGAAGTATGCCTGGGAATACAGATTTGTGTTGTTGCCGATAATTTTAACAGTGGACTTGTTGGCACCGACTGTACCGTCGGAACCCAGACCGTAGAACAGGCAGCTTGTGTAGTCAGCGTCGACCTTGATATCGACCGGTTCCAGAGACAGATGTGTAACATCATCTTCGATGCCGATCGTGAATTCTTCTTTCGGTTCGTCTTTCTTCAGTTCTTCATAAACTGCATTGATGTGGGACGGGTTTGTGTCCTTGGAAGACAGACCGTAACGGCCGCCGACGATCGTGAGATCTTTGTGCTTGCGGAGTGCATAGCATGTGTCGAGGAACAGCGGTTCTCTTGCGCCCTGCTCTTTAGCACGGTCGAGAACAGCGATCTTCTTAACAGATGCCGGGAGAACTGCTTCGAGGTATTCCTGAGCAAACGGACGATACAGATAAACTTTGATCAGACCGACTTTCTCGCCGCGTGCAACGAGTGTGTTGACTGTTTCTGTGATCGTGTCTGTTACAGAACCCATAGCGATGATGATGCGCTCAGCTTCCGGATGTCCGACATATACGAACGGCTTGTAGTCGCGGCCTGTATGCTCGCTGACAGCCTTCATATATTTTTCAACAAGTGCCGGAACCTTAGCGAAGTGTTCGTTCTGAGCTTCTGCAGCCTGGAAGTAAATGTCATCGTTCTGAGAGCCGCCGCGTGTAATTGCATTTCCATGCGGGTTCAGAGCGTTGTCGCGGAATGCCTGGACTTTGTCCATCGGAAGCAGAGACTTCAGGAAGTCATAGTCCATAACTTCGATCTTGTCGACTTCGTGAGAAGTACGGAAACCATCGAAGAAGTGCATTACCGGTACAGAACCGTCAATAGCTACGAGGTGAGCTACACCAGCGAGGTCCATGCAGTCCTGAACGGAGTGGGAGCACATCATGACCATACCGGTCTGACGGCATGCATAAACGTCCTGATGATCGCCGAAGATGGACAGTGTATGTGTAGCCAGGGAACGTGCAGCAACATGCACGACACCCGGAAGAAGTTCGCCCTTGAACTTGTAAAGGTTCGGGATCATGAGCAGTAAGCCCTGTGAAGCTGTGAATGTTGTAGCGAGAGCGCCGCCCTGCAGTGCGCCGTGTACTGAACCGGCTGCGCCGCCTTCCGACTGCATCTCTACGACTTTAACCTTGTCGCCAAATACGTTGAGGCGGCCGTCTGTAGCCCACTGGTCAACGTTTTCCGCCATCGGTGAAGACGGCGTGATCGGATAGATACCGGCAACTTCCGTAAATGCATATGCGGAATGTGCTGTAGCGGTATTGCCATCCATAGCCTGGAAAACCTTTTTGTTTTCTGTTGTCATATGTCCTCCTGTTTTTCCTTTAGTTATTATAATTCATTCGCGCATAAAAGACGACCCTTTTCAGGACGCCGATACTTAAAATAAAGAACAGACTGTACATTTTGCACAATCTGTTTCATAACTATTTCTGAAGATTTTTCATCACCGCACGAATCTGTGCTTCGCTCGGCTTTCTTCCCATCTGCATGAACATGGCGCGGATCATCTTTTCGTTGATCGGCGGATTCTCACGAAGTTCTTTTTCAAAATGCTTCTTCGTCAGGAAGAATGAAATAGCAGCACCGACGATGCCGCCGGCGATAAACCACAGTAATGTTGTCCAGAATTCTGTCATAATACCCACCTCGTCTTTTTATTCTACTCGTCATTTTATACTTTTTGCCTTCACTTGGCAATAAGCAGGCACCGTTCAAAAAAAGACCCCTTTCGGGATCTTTGTTTTATGGAGTACCGGAGGGGTGATATGTTCCCTCTTATGTAGAGGTGGGTGTTCATGGTCATTCGTCAGGATCCCTGCTCGTAACAGGTCTTCAACACAGAAATCTCCAGTCAGAACTCCCGTATATCAAAATGTAGGAAAAATATTTAGATTCCTCCGGCAAGCACATTATAGCAGGCTGTCCAGCAAAGAACAGTCTTGACAGTATAGAATATAACTGCTAGGAAGATCACTCGTCAATCTTGATGCCGAGAACCTGAAGCTGTTTCTCATCAACGACATTCGGTGCGTCGCTCATCAGATCCAGCGAACTGTTCGTTGTCGGGAACGCCACGACGTCGCGGATATTGTCGGTGCCGGCAAGGACCATCGTCAGTCTCTCAAGTCCGATGCCTACGCCGCCGTGCGGCGGAGTGCCGTATTTGAACGCCTCAAGGAAGAATCCGAAGCGCTCTTTTGCTTCTTCCATCGTCAGACCGATGGCTTCGAAGACTTTCTCCTGCAGGTCCTGATCATGGATACGGATCGAACCCGACAGCAGCTCGTAGCCGTTCAGAACGAGGTCATAGGCGCGGCTGGAAACATTGCCCGGGTCGGTGAACAGCTTATCGACGTCTGCTTCATTCACCGCGGTAAACGGATGGTGGGAAGCGACCCAGCGTCCCTCTTCCTCGCTGTATTCGAACATCGGGAACTCCGTGATCCACGCAAACTTGTACATGGTCTCTGCCGGGATCAGGTCACATTCATGGGCAATGCGCACGCGCAGCGCACCAAGTGCGGACAGGGATACTTTCGGCGTATCGGCGATCACGAGTACGAGATCGTTGTCGGTTAACGCCAGTTTTTCGATCACTGCCTGCTTCTCCGCGTCGGAAAGCGGCTTGGCGATGGAACCGGTCAGGACGCCTTTTTCCATCTTGAGGTATGCCAGCGCCTTTGCCTTGAATCCGTGCCTGACGAATTCCTGCAGCTTGTCGAGTCCCTTGCGGCTGTAGCGGTCTGCGATGTTCTCAAACTTCACCGCGCCGATCATTCCGCCGTTGTCCAGGACTGTGCGGAATACCTGGAACTCGGTATCTGCGAACAGTTCGGACAGATCATTGATCTCATTGCCGAAGCGCAGATCCGGCTTATCGGTACCGTATTTAGCGATCGCATCACGATATTTGATGCGTACGAAGCGGTCTTCCAGCTTATAGTTGACCGTGCCGGCAAAGATATTCTGCATCAGTTTTTCCACAACGGCGAAGATCGCGTCTTCATCGCGGAAACTCATCTCGATATCGATCTGGGTGAATTCCGGCTGGCGGTCTGCCCGCAGGTCTTCGTCACGGAAACATCTTGCGATCTGGAAGTACTTTTCCATGCCGCCGATCATCAGGAGCTGCTTGTAGATCTGCGGGGACTGCGGCAGAGCCCAGAATTTGCCGTTGTAGATGCGGGACGGCACGAGGTAGTCTCTTGCGCCTTCCGGTGTGCTGCGGGCAAGGATCGGTGTTTCCACTTCGATGAATCCCAGTTCATCGAGCGTCTGGCGCGCGATCATGCAGATGCGGTGACGCAGGATCAGATTCTTCTGCAGAACGCTGCGGCGCAGATCCAGGTAGCGGTAACGCAGTCTGGTATCTTCGTTCGTATCGGTATCGTCCGCGATCGTGATCGGCGGCGTCTTTGCGCTGTTGATGATGACGACGTCCTGCGCAAGCACTTCGATCTCGCCGGTCGGCATCTTCAGATTGACTGCACTGCGCTTCTGCACAGTGCCGCGTACCTGCAGCACATACTCGCTGCGCACGTCTTTTACTTTCGCCGCGGTCGTTTCATCGAATGTGATCTGCACGATGCCGGAGCGGTCACGCAGGTCAATGAAGACCAGCGAACCGAGGTTTCTTCTCTTTGCGACCCAGCCGACAAGGACGACTTCTGTTCCGGCATCGCTGAGCCGGAGTGTTCCGTTTTCATGTGTACGTTCCATTATTCTTTCTCCCAGGCAGAGATGATCTCTGCAGCTTCCTTCAGCGGCACGCTGACCTGCGTGCGGTCGGCAGTGCGCTTGATATTTACTGTTCCGCTCTGTACTTCGTTCTCACCGAGGATGACAACGTATTTAGCGCCGGAGCGGTCAGCGCTCTTGAACTGTGATTTGAGACTTCTCGCGATATAGTTGGCTTCCGTGGACAGTCCTTTCCGCCGCAGTTCACGGCTCAGGGCAAGCACCTCCGCCGCCACATCTCCGAGTCCAATGACATAGACATCAGCGTTTTCTTCTTCACCGAAGTCATATCCGTCGTCTTCCGCCAGGGTGATCAGGCGCTCCATGCCGATGGCAAAGCCGATGCCGGAAAGATCCGGTCCGCCGTAGTATGACACGAAGTGATCGTAACGGCCGCCGGCGAAGATCGTGGACTGGGCGCCGGAATCCGGCCGTGTCGATATGACTTCAAATACGGTATGCGTATAGTAGTCCAGACCGCGGACGATGCTTTCGTCGACTTCATACGGAATGCCCGCGGCGTCCAGCGCCTTCAGCACCCGGTCGAAGTAATCCCGGGATTCCGCATTGAGATAATCGGACAGCTTCGGCGCGTTTTTCATGCATTCGAGATCTTTGTCGACCTTGCAGTCCAGAATGCGCAGCGGATTCTGCTCGTAGCGTCTGTGGCAGTCCGCGCACAGTTCGTCCAGATGCGGCGCGAAGTATTCTTTCAGCGCTGCCCGGTAGGCCGCTCTGCTCTCGTCGTCCCCAAGCGTATTGATGCATACTTTGACGCTGGAAATGCCGAGTGCCTTGACGATGTCATATCCCAGAGCGATCGTTTCCGCATCGACTTCCGGCGACTTGACGCCGATATTCTCGACGCCGAACTGCGTGAACTGGCGCTGTCTGCCCTTCTGCGGACGTTCATGACGGAACATTGCGCCGATGTAGTAGAACTTCGCCGGCATTTCCATGGTTCCGTAAAGCTTGTGCTGATCAAAGGCGCGGATGACGCCGGCTGTTCCTTCCGGACGAAGCGTATACGATTCTTTTCCCATCTGGAATGTATACATCTCTTTGTTGACCATATCGGAACTGTCGTTTTCCCGCTTGAAGACCGCCGTATCCTCAAAGTAAGGGGTCCGGATCTCCCGGTAGCGGTAATACTGTGTCATTCTGCGGATCACATCTTCCACAGTATGCCATCTGCGGATCTCATCCGGCAGAATATCATAGGTTCCTCGCGGTGTCTGATAATTCATACTCTCCTCCTGAAAATAAAGAAAGCGCCCTGTATATCCAAGGACGCCATAAGCGCGGTACCACCTCAGTTCATGTGTGACATGCTCTCTTGCTGTAACGCAGCATGCGGAATTCCATACTGTCATTTCCGGAATTCATCTCCGGAGTGTCCCGTCTTCCCGCCGATGCGGCGCTTTCACCTGTCCGCCGTCTCTGTACATCGCAGTCGGAAAACTTCTTCTCCATCCTCGATTTTGATATGTCCGATTATACTCGCAATCCGTATGGAAAACAAGCAGATCAGTGGCTGATCCGCGAAACCGTGCGGACAGAATCCACTTTTCTGAGATTTGCCATCAGATTCTCAAGATGACCGGTATTTTCCACCTGAACGGTGATCTTCACCGTCGAGGTGATCCTGTCTTTGTTGACCTTTGCGGAGATGTTGATGAGCGGCGCCTTGAGCTGGGATACGACCGTCACGATATCGGTGATCAGGAAGTTTCTGTCGAAACAGTAGATCAGGATATCGGCGTCGTAGCTGTGCTCTTTGTCCGCTTCTTCCCATTCCACGTCAATGAGGCGCGACTGCTGTTCTTTGATATTCGGACAGTCCGCCCGGTGTACTTTGACACCGTTGCCCTTCGTGATGAAGCCGACGATCGCATCTCCGTAGACCGGCAGACAGCACTGCGCGATCGTGATCTTCATCGTCTCAATGCCCGGAACGATGACGCCGGTGCGTGTCCGCACCTGTTTCTTCTCTTTCCGGTGCAGCAGTTTTTCCAGTGCTTCCTGGTCATTGACCGGACGTTTCTGGTTTGTCAGTTTTTCACATACGTGCGTCACGTTGATCGATTTGACCGCGATGCCGTACATGAAGTCCGTATAATTCGATACATGGAACTCGCCGTAGACATTCTCCAGCTTCTTCTTATCCATGTATTCCTTGGCGTCGAAACCGCGTTTTGTCAGTTCATCCCGCAGCGCCTTTTCGCCTTCTTCCGTACGCTCCTGCTTTTTCTCGATCTCTTTCTTTGCCAGGTAGCTGCGGATCTTGTTGCGGGCCTGATTGGTCTTGATGAACTTCAGCCAGTCCTCGCTCGGACCGGTTCCCTTCATCGTCTTGATCTGCACGACGTCGCCGGTATGCAGCTCTGTATTCAGCGGCACCATGGCATCGTTGACGATCGCACCGACAGCGGTATGCCCGACATCGGTATGGATGCGGTATGCGAAGTCGATCGGCGTGGATCCGTTGGGCAGGTCGATGACTCTTCCCATCGGCGTCATGACGTAGACATTTGCCTCGAAGATATCCTTCTGCAGCGACGCCATGTATTCGGAGGCGCTGGTGCCTTCGCTCTGATCTTCACTGTAGAGGGCAATGCTCTTGAGCCAGGAGAGCTTTTCTTCGATCTCCTTCTGTTCCGCCTTGGCATCGTACTTGCGGCCTTCCTTGTACCGCCAGTGCGCCGCAACACCGCGTTCCGCCACGGAATCCATGTCTTCCGTACGGATCTGCACTTCAAAGATCTTGCCGTCTTCGCCGATGATCGTCGTATGGATCGACTGGTACATGTTCGTCTTCGGCACGGCGATATAATCCTTCAGGCGTCCCGGGATCGGTTTATACGCCGCATGGATATAGCCGAGGATCTCATAGCAGTTCAGTTCTGTTTCGGTAATGATGCGGATGGCCAGAAGATCAAGGATCTCATCAAAGCGCTTGTTCTTGGTGACCATCTTGCGGTAGATCGAATACAGATGCTTTGAACGGCCGAAAATACGGAACCTGATATTGTTCTTTGTCAGGATCTCGGATATATCGGCGATCATGCGGTTGACCGAGGCATCCCGCTCCGCCTTCTTCGCTTCGACCAGATGGGCAATATGATAGTATTCGTCACGGTTCAGATAGAAGAAAGACAGGTCTTCCAGTTCGTTCTTTACTGCACTGATACCAAGCCGGTGGGCGATCGGCGCATAGACGTCAAGCGTTTCCGCGGCGATCCGCTTCTGGGAAGCTTCCGACTGGTACTGCAGCGTGCGCATATTGTGCAGCCGGTCGATCAGCTTCACGATTATGACCCGCACGTCCTTGGCCATCGCAATGAAGATCTTGCGGTGGTTGGCCGCCTGGTATTCGGGATCGTCTTTTCCCTTGTATTCCAGCGTACCGATCTTGGTGACCGCTTCGACGATATCAGCGACTTCCTCGCCGAAATCCTTTGCCAGTTCATCCCGGCTGACGCCGCAGTCTTCGATCACGTCGTGCAGGAAGCCTGCCGCGATCGTCTGCGGACCGACGCGCATCGTTGCCAGGATATAGGCTACGTTGTTCAGATGGATGATATACGGCTCACCGCTTTTGCGGAACTGACCGGCATGGTGCTCGGCGGCATACTCCGCCGCCCGGCCAATGAGAAAAAGATCCTCCGGATCCCGGATATACGACCGGGCTTCCGCCATCACTTCATCAACACTCGGATTACGGTGTTCCATTGCCTCATCCCCTTTCTTCTAGGAAAAAATCGAAGATTTCTCTTCGACTCTTATTTATCGCTCAGTGTCATCATGCGGAAGACGTTGTATCCCTCCACCGCTTTCATGCCGTCAAGACCTGTCAGTTCGATGACGAATGCAATACCTGCAACGACACCGCCGAGTTCCTCGATCAGCTTGATGACCGCTTCCAGCGTTCCCCCTGTGGCCAGAAGATCATCGACGATCAGTACTCTCTGTCCCGGCTTGACCGAGTCTTTATGAATATGCAGTTCGTTGGAACCGTACTCAAGATCATATCTGCAAGATACCGTCTCGCGCGGCAGTTTACCCGGTTTGCGGACCGGTGTAAAACCGACGCCCATCGCATAGGCGACCGGGCAGCCGAAAATGAATCCGCGGCTTTCCGGACCGGCAACCAGCTCTGCATTTACTTCTCTGCCGAATGCGGCTATCTGATCGATTGCTTCGCGGTATGCGGCTCCGTCGTTCACCATCGGTGTGACATCACGGAATAAGATCCCTTTCGTTGGAAAATCCTTAATTGTTGCTACATAATCTTCAAGATTGAGAGCCATATTGTTCCTCCAGATAAAATACAGTCCTATTATACAACCATTCCGGTGAATAAAGAATACCTATTACTGGATGGTGTCGATGATCAGCTGCGGTGTCACCTGCCCCCGGAAGCGGTTCACGGTAAGGGTTCCGATCATCCATTCCGGCTGTTCCGGCAGGCGGATCTTTTTGCGGGTATAGAGCACTGCTTCGAATCCTCCGTACCGGTTCGGCACCGAGTAGCGGATCACTTTATCGCTCCGGTAAATGATCTTCGCATCCCCGAACGGAACAGCAAAGGCAATGTCCTGCAGTTCTTTCGGGAATGGATCCAGCCGGTACAGATCATAGATATTCTGCAGATGCACTTCATCGGCGCCGATCTTCACGGCTGTCTTTTCCGGATCCTGCGGAACGATGTTCTCCCTGGCGAACGCTTCTTTTACAGAGCGGCTGAATTCCGCAAAGTCTTCTTTTTTCAGGGACAGGCCTACTGCCATGGCATGGCCGCCGAACGCAGTCAGCTTCGTAAACTGCGAGAAGAAGGCGAACATGTCGAAGCCTTCCACGCTGCGTCCGCTGCCCTTGATCAGATCGCCGTTTTCCGCAAATACAAGCACCGGCTTCTTCAGTTCATCCGCAAGATGCCCGGCTGCCAGCCCGCATATTCCTTCGTGGAACGACGGATCAAGGATCAGTTCGATCCCGTCCCCCGTGCAGAGCCTTCTTGCCTGCTCCGTCTGTATCTCGGAAAGACGCCGTCTCTGGTCGTTGACGGAATTGATCTGCGCCGCAAAACGGCTGATCACATCAGGATTGTTCGACAGCAGATACGGTATCAGCGTATTGACGTTGGAGATATCATTCATGCGTCCGAGTGAATTGAGCTTCGGAACGATCTGGAACGATACCGATGACGCGTCGGCCGCAGCCCCCGGATACAGCAGCGCCGACAGGGAATGCGGTTCATGTCTCTGCAGACTGGAGAGACCGGTCTTAACGATGTGCCGCGTCTGTTTCCATAACGGCATCACGTCGCCGATCAGCGCGACGGCCGCCAGGGAATTGCACAGTTCGTCATTGCCAAGGATATTGCGGCTGATCTGCAGCGCCACCCCGGCACCGGAAAGATATTCAAATTCCGGTTCCATATAATCCGGATGCACAACGAGATCCGCTTCGATCTCTTCCTCGATCCGGTGATGGTCGGTAACGATCACTTCAATGCCCAGGTCACGCGCCTTCTGCAGCGCTTCGTGCGCCTTGACGCCGTTGTCCACAGTAATAATGAGATCGTATCCCCTGCTCTTTACCATTTCCACGGTATGGGCGGAAAGACCATATCCCTCTTTGAAACGGTCGGGAATATAATAGCCGTTCTCGATGCCGAGACGGTCAAGAAGATACTTCATGATCGCCGTGGAGCAGATGCCGTCCGCGTCGTAGTCGCCGCCGACAAATATCTTTTCATGCTTTTCCCGCGCCTGCAGGATCCTTTCGCAGCACTTCATGACGCAGTCCGCCTTGGATGTATGCAGGACGACGGCGGGATCCAGCAGTTCTTCGATCTGCTCATCCGAAAGCGATGCGCACGCAAGCTGTTTCGCCGTAAGCGCGCTGACCGCATATTTCTGTACGATCGGCAGAGCGTCGGCTTCTACGATCCGGTACATGCGTCCTCCTTCAGAAGATCGATCACTTTTGAGAGATCTTCAAACGTATACTCGATGATCTCTTTCATCTCATCGTCCGCCGCGATCGTATCCGGAACAAATCCCGGATGCATGCCGGCACGCTTCGCCGCCAGCACACCCTGCCGCGAATCCTCCAGAACAAGACATTCGTCCGGTTCCGCGCCCAGCAGCGATGCGCACATCAGGAAGATCTCCGGATCCGGTTTGGCATGCTTCACCATGTCGCCCGCACACAGAGCATCGTATTCGATCGGTATGGTCGCATTCTGCAGCAGCGTTTCCACATATGCTTTCGAACTGCTGGAAGCGATGCCGATCTTATAGCCGTTCGCCTTCAGATAGACGCACAGTTCCTCCAGGCCTTTCATGACCAGTTCACCCTTCGGGAAAGAACCCCAGAAGTCCAGATCAAAACGCTTCCCGCTGGTCTTCCGGATCACTTCCGGATCTTTTACCACGTCTTCGATATATCTGTGGACGTCCGGTCCGCCGGCACCGGTGATGCGGATGATAAAATCGTCCGGCAGCGGAATGCCGTTTTCAGCCGCAGAATCGATCCAGATCTGCTGTGCGATTTTCTCTGTATTGAACATCAGACCGTCGCAGTCAAACAGGACAGCTTTGATTTTTCCCATAATTCCTCCTGAAACAAAAAGCAGTGCCGAAACACTGCTTTATTGTATCATGCATTGATTCCCTTGACGGTATATTCGTCGAGTTCTTCTTTCTTCTCCGGTTTTTTGGTCTTTGTCTTCGGCTTGGACTTCTGACGAACCATTTTCCAGACTGTCGGAGCAACGAAGATCGAGGAGAACGTACCGGCGATCAGACCGACGAACATTGCGAAGTTGAACGTGAAGATCGCGTCGCTTCCCATGACAAGCAGGAAGATGACCGGCAGCAGCGTGGAAATGGAGCTGTAGATGGACATCTTGATCGTCTTATCAAGAGATTCGTTGATGACGGCGTCATAGTCTTCCGCTTTCAGTTTGCCCTTCTTGTCCGCCATGACTTCACGTACACGGTCGAACACAACGATGGAGTTGTTGATGGAGTAACCGATGATGGTGAGCAGGACGCTGATCAGAGCGATGTTGACTTCGGAACGCGTGATGCCAAAGAATGCGAGAACGATCAGTACGTCATGCACCAGCGCAACGATACAGCCGAGCGCGTAATCCCATTCATAGCGGAATGTGATATATACCATCATGGCGACCCAAGCGACCAGTGTCAGGATGATCGCGTTGCGGACGAGATCGCGGCCGACGACCGGTGTAACGACGTTGTCGCCCGGTTCCTCGCCGAACTTCTCAACGCACGCTTCCTTGATGTCGGAGAGCTCTTCGGTCGTCAGAGCCTGCTTTGTTGTCGCATAGACTGTCTTGTCGCCGGAAGCCTGGTAGCTGAAGCCGGTGAAGCCCTGGTCTTCCAGAACTGTCTTGACGTCTTCTGTCGTGATCGTCTCTGTGCTTGTGACGGTCAGTTTCGTACCGGATGCGAAGTCGATGCCGAGATTGAAGAATCCCTTGCCGGACGACGCGTTGACAGCGCCGAGGATCAGCGATACGCCGATGACAGCGATGCTTGTGTAGAGCAGATACTTTGCCTTGCCGACATAATCAAACTGCTTTGTGCCGGTATAGAACTGCGATTCACCCTTGGAGATATCCGGGATCTGGCTCTTCTTGACCGCGAACCATTCCGGCTTGTTGTCGGCGATTCCGGAGTTGACCAGTGTATTCAGCATGAAGCGGGAGAACGCAACGTTGATCAGAAGCGTCATGACGACGGTGATGATCAGCATCGTAGCAAATCCCTTAACTGCGCCGTTGCCCCAGATATACATGATCAGGGCTGCGATCAATGTTGTGAACTGCGCATCGAAGATGGCGGAGAAGGAAACCTTCTGGCCTTCTGCCACAGCAGCGCGCACACTGCGTCCCTTATAGAGTTCCTGACGGATACGTTCGTTGTTGATGATGTTGGCGTCTACGGTCATACCGACACCGAGCACGAGAGCGCCGATACCGGACAGCGTGAATACTGCACCCATTGCCGAATATACAGCAAATACAGCCCACAGGTAGAAGACCAGCATGATTGCGGAAACGACACCCGGCATGCGGTATTTGAAGATCATGAATACCATGACGGCAAGAATGCCGATCGCACCGGCAAGTGCTGTCTTGGCAAGAGCGCCTTCACCGTAAGAAGCGGAAACGACGTTGGAGCTGATTTCCGTCATCTTTACCGGCAGAGAACCGGAGTTGATCAGATTTGCCAGTGTCTTAGCTTCTGTCTCTGTGAAGTTTCCGGAGATCTGGCAGTTGCCGGTGATCTGGTAGTTGACGCTGGCAGCGGAGATGTATTTGGTCTCCTGTCCCGCGGCAGCTTTCTTCGCTTCCTCGGCATAGGTATCTCCCTCTTCCCAGTCAAGCCAGATGACCATGATGTTCTGGCCGCTTGTACGCTTGGAGATCTCACTTGTGATCTCACCGAATTTGGCGTCGTCCTTTATTTTCAGATAGACGATCGGCTGGCCGTTGTCATATGCCAGAGATGCGCCGCCTTCTGTCAGTACGCTGGAGTCTGCCAGTTCTTTGTCATCCACATCGCGGAATGTAAGATTGGCTGTTGTGCCAAGCATCTGACGGGCGGATTCCTGATCTTCCACACCTGCCAGCTGCACGCGGATGCGGTCTTCGCCTTCCACGATGATCTGCGGTTCACTGACACCGAGTACATTGACACGCTTCGAGATCGCGTTTGTGACCGCTGTCATATCCAGATCCTGTCCCTCGTTCAGAGGCGTTACCTGGTACAGGATCTCAAATCCACCTCGCAGGTCCAGGCCAAGGTTCAGATTGTTCTTGATCAGATTGAATGTGGATGCGACCAGCACAGCAATCGCTGCAACGACCACATAAAACAGTCCGAGCCTGCCCTTTCCGTTTCCTGATTTGCTCATGATTCTTTCCTCCCTATAATGTCCGCAAAGTCATCCAGATGAAGTCTGGTTCCGTCCACAACTGCCTTTCGGGACAGGAACACTACGATATCTTTTACGTCGATCGAAAGTATATCGTTTACCGCTTCATGCAGAGACCCCGGAACTTTGTCTGTCCAAAGATCCTCTTTCAGATATTCTTCCAGATAATCGTATATTGCATTCGGAAGCCCGTTACGCTGCATCTGCTGCAATTTGATCACCAGTGTAAGCTGTACAAGCCTGTGATTCCAGTCAAAAACCTCGTAACGCATTCATTCCTCCTGACAATTCAAATATTATAGCAAAAATAAATGCATTCCGGCATACAAGTTATACGAAATAAACAAAAACAGTTCCGGTCAAAAAAAAGACTGCATCAGTGCAGTCCAATCCATAATCCGATCAGCGCAAATACCGCTTCGACAAGCCAGAACATCCTGACGATATTCACTTCCGGCATTCCCTTCAGACGGAATGCGTAGTGGATCGGCGTATACGGGAATACGCGTTTATGGCGCAGCTTTACAGACGTCAGCTGAATAATGACGCACAGTGTCTCAACAACGAAGATACCGCCGACAAATATCAGTGCCAGTTCCTTTTTCATGACCATTGCCAGCGCTGCAAGAACGCCGCCAAGTGCCAGTGAACCGGTATCGCCCATAAAGATCTTAGCCGGTTTCTTGTTGTAATACAGATAGCCGAGCAGCGCACCCATCAGGGAAACGATGAAGATGCAGAGTCCGCTTCTTTCCTGCAGATACGCAAAGATGCCGAACGGGATCAGTGCGATGAAGGAACATCCTGCCGCAAGACCGTCCATGCCGTCCGTCAGATTAACGGCGTTGCTGGCGCCGGTAAACATGAACAGGATCAGCACCGCATACAGCCAGCCGGTATGGATCTCTCTGCCGGTAAACGGGATCGGGATCTCCAGCGGTGCATACGAGCGGTAGATCAGGAAGAATACTACTGCCAGTACCAGCTGCATCAGGAACTTCTGCTTCGGCAGAAGACCGTCGTTGTTTTTCTTGACAGCGATCAGATAGTCATCGATAAAGCCGATCAGACCGTAGCCGGCAAACGCCAGCAGCACGATCATTGTATCTGTATCATGCAGTACGGAAAACTTTGTCGCGATCGTGACGATGATCGGAACGATGATGAACAGGAGCCCTCCCATGATCGGGGTTCCCGCTTTTTTCTGATCGTCTTCCAGAGCATATTCACTCACGGACTGACGCAGACTCAGTTTTTTCAGATACCGGATCAGAGAAGGCATAGACACCAGTACGATGCACAGGCTGATCAGGAATCCGAATCCCAGCTGAAATGTCATATTTTGCCCTCCTTTCATCAGGCTGAATCATTATATACAAAGTCTTATTCAAATACAACTTTGATATCGCTTCCTTTTGTGACAGTTGTTCCGGCCGGCACGCTCTGTGATACTACTTTGCCTTCGCCGGACAGCTGGAAGCCGAATCCGCTGACTGCCCAGAGCGCCGCGACGTCTTTGCGCGTCCACCCCTCCATATCCGGCATGACGAAGCTCGTAGTATCGGTAAGCAGGAATACCCGCTGGCCGCTGGTGACCGTATCCGTGCTGCGCGGGAACTGGTCGATGACCGTACTGCCCGAACCGAGCACGTATACATCACAGTCGTATGCGTTCAGTTTCTTTTCGGCATAGTCGACACTGTGGTTCAGCAGCATCGGCATATTCCATGAACGGTATTCCGCCGTCTCTTCCGGTTCCTCTTCGGTGACCGGCTCGATGTCGCCGGTGAAGCCGTATGTCAGAGCAACGGTACGGATGAAATTGACCGCTGCGTCCGAGCGTACATGCGCCGCCTGATCGTATCTTGCCTGGAAGCAGTAATAGACGATGACCTGCGGATCTTCCGCCGGCAGCGCGCACATGATCGATGTGATCGTCTTTCCGGATTCATAGGTTCCGCCGACCGCAAGTTCGGTCGTACCGGTCTTTCCCATCAGCTTGCATTCCGGGATCTGGTAGTACTTCGCGGTACCGTCGCTGTCGTTGACAGTGCGGTACAGAATGCCCTGCACTTCTTTGGCGGTATCCGCGGTGATCGGTCTTCCGACTTTCTGCGTCTCCGCCTGGTAGATCACGCGGGACGGATCGTAAGCGTCGCGGACCGATTCCACGAAGTACGGCTTTACCATCGTACCGTCGCCGAAGATCGCGCTGTACGCCTGCAGCATCTGCAGCACGTTCACGGAAGAACCCTGACCATAGGACAGTGACAGCTTTTCACTCGGTTCCGAGAAGTTCAGAATGCCTGCCGCTTCCGGCAGTCCGTCCGTGCCGACATCCTTGAAGAAGCCGAACTTTCTCAGATAATCCAGATGAATCTCCGGTGTGATCAGTTCGGTCTGAATGGCTGTCGCTGCCGAGTTGGCGGAATAGATCAGGCCGTGGTCATAATCCAGCGCTCCGTAGTTGGCGTGATGGGCGTTGTAGATACAGCCGATCTCGTTATTGCTGACACGCACCGGATTGCCTTTTCCGTCCGATCCGTAGCAGTATGCGTATCCGTTGGTCGTGTCGCTTCCGTTGTAGACGCCTTCGTTGATCGCCGCCGCCCACGTGAATGTCTTCAGCGTGGAACCCGGTTCATACGGCAGTTCGGATCCGTAGTTGTTGTACTCCTCGATCTCAAGCTTATTGGGATCGAACGACGGCGACTGTCCCCAGGCAACGATCTTGCCGGACTTGATCTCCATGGCTGCGCCCCACACACGGTCGCAGTCAAACATGTCTTCCGTCATATGAAACGACTGTTCCAGAGCGTTCTGAATGGTCTGGTCCAGCGTCAGAGTAACGTTGTATCCGTTCTTTTCGCTGACCACCGTCTCCCGCATCCCCGGCAGGATATGCCCCTGCTTGTCCGCCTGATAGGTACGGGATCCGTTCGTGCCGGTCAGATAGGTGTTCAGGATCTGTTCCAATCCCATCTTTCCGCTGATGTTGCCGCTTTCGTCTGCCTGCGCGTAGCCGATCAGATTCGAAGCGAACGTGCCGAGCGGATAGACTCTCTGCAGGGAATCCGTAAAGCCGACGCCGTCCAGCTTATAGCTTTCGATCTCATCGCGCACGGCTTTCGTCAGCGATCTTCCCTTGTTTCCGAGTTCAGTCTGGAAGATCCCCTTCTGCGAGAGCAGTTTGAGAACAGCGTCATAATCCATCTTCAGTACATCTGCCAGGATCTCCGCCGTTTTCTTGCGGTCTTCTTCCTTGATGTAGGAAATATTGCCTTCGCTGTTTACAAGCGTGGGATCCAGGACGCAGTAGATATCGTATGTACGGTTATCCTGAGCGATCACGGTTCCGTTGCGGTCATAGATGTTGCCTCGCAGCGCCCGCACGGTCGTCGAAACGATATTTGCCGTCTCTGCGTATATGGACAGATCTGTGCCGGAACGCAGATGGACATGTTCGATCGTTACGAAAAAAACATTGGATGCCAGAGTAATCATTGCAGCCAATGTCACAAGGGTGATCGTTCTCAGTGTCCGGTTCTGCCGGTTTCTTTTCATATTTAATCTCCCGAGTTGCCAGTATAGATCGTAATAATGTTATTCTGATCCATCTTAAGACCGCTGCTCTCGGTCATGCGCATGACACGCTCACTGGTACTCAGGGTATTGATATCTACTTTGATCGCCGCATTCTGTGTCTCAAGAGCTGCGATCTGTGATTCGATCACCTGTTTCTTTGCGCTCAGGTTGTTGTTGTACGAGCGGAGAAAGAGTGAACACGCCAGGTATGCTGCACCGGTCAATACGAACATTATAACAGCCAAACGATCCCAGCGAATGTTTCTTTTTATGCGTCTGCTTCTTTTTTTCATTTCCTTCTCCCCCTATAGTTTTTCAATCACACGAAGTTTTGCACTGTGTGAGCGGTTATTTGTCTGGATCTCTTCTTCCTCTGCCGTGACCGGCTTCCGCGTGACTAAGCGGAAGGAGGCCTGCTCCATCTGTGCAGCCTTTAATGGAAGTCTGGGCTCCACAAATGGAGCAGAGGAATACTCTTTAAAGATCTTCTTGACGATCCTGTCTTCCAGCGAATGGAAGGTGATCACTGCACATCTTCCGCCCGGATTCAGAATGTCGAGAATATCACGCAGGCCCTCTTCAAGGGCACCTAGTTCATCATTTACTTCAATGCGGAGCGCCTGGAACGTCTGTTTAGCCGGATGGCCTTTTTTATGAAGTTCCCTGGCCGGAATGCTTTCCCTGACGATGTCCGCCAGCTGAAACGTTGTTTCGACCGGGCTTTCCTGACGCTTTTTCACGATGCGGTCCGCGATGGACGCCGCGTAGCGCTCTTCTCCGTAGTCTCTCAGGATCCGGATCAGATCCTGTTTGGAATACGTGTTTACGACGCTGTACGCATCTTTTTCCTGACTGGTATCCATCCGCATATCCAGTCTTGCATCAAACCGGTACGAGAATCCCCTCGCCGGATCATCAAACTGGGGTGAACTGACGCCGAGATCGAACATTGCGCCGTCCAGTGAATATACCCCCCTGTTTTCCAGCTCTGACCGCATGTTGCGAAAATCACTGTAGATCGGTGTGAACCGGTCTGCGTATGCCTTCAGGTTTTCCGTGGATTCACGGATCGCCTGCTCGTCTTTGTCAAAGCCGTACAGATGACCTTCTGTAAGTCTTTCGAGAACCATGGAGGCATGTCCGCCTCTGCCCAGCGTTCCGTCGGCGTATATGCCGTCCGGCTTTACCTGCAGCAGTTCAATGGTCTTCTCCGGCAGTACGCTGATGTGCTTCATGAGGCAAGAAGCTCCGTCAGTGATTCTGCGACTTCCTCGAACGATTCATCCGCCTTCTCTTCATATTCGTTCCATACGTCTTCAGCCCAGATCTCAACATGGTCGATCGCGCCGATGATCATACAGGTCTTCTTCAGTTTTGCCGTCTTGATCATGAATCCGCTCAGCTGGATGCGTCCCAGACTGTCGAATGAGCACTCCTGTGCATTTGCAGCAAGTGTACGGGCGTAAGTGCGTGCTTCCTTCTTCGTTGCCGGGATGGAGGCAAGCTTTGCCATCATTGTTTCCCAGCGTTCCATCGTGAATGCCGCAAGACAGCCGTCGAGCCACTTTGTGACAACAAACGAATCCCCGAGTCCGTCTCTGAGTTTGACCGGTACGATCAGACGGTTCTTGGAATCAAGATTGTGACTGTACTTTCCGATCAGCATCCGAAGGTCCTCTAACACTTTCTCCCACTTACTAACATTATTTTACCACCATACAATTGTATTTCAATCATTTTCTGCCTTAAATAAAGAACTTTTTCGACTTTTCGGGCATTAAAAAAAGCGCCGGTCTGACGACCGTGCGCTCAGTGTTCTTATAATCCTGCCAGATTCTTCATCTTGGTCTGGCAATGCGGACAGACCGGTTTTTCAAAGGACGATACATAGCCGCAGACAGAGCAGCGGCATGTCCGGGCATACCGGAATCCCAGTACATAACTCGGATCTTCGATCTTTTCGTGATCCCAGTGAGGGATCATGGACTGCATCGCCTCTATGACCGACTGGTTCTTTTTTACACGGATTCCCTTGCGGGAGATGTGTTCAGCCATCCTCAGTCACCTGCCGCAGACAGCTTATTTCAGCGGCGCGCCGCAGTACGGACAGAACTTCTCATCTCCGTCCAGAAGTCCGTCGCAGTTCGGGCAGCGGTGTTCTTCGGTCTCATCCAGCAGTTCTTTTCCGCATTCCCGGCAGAAAACAGCGTCCGGACGGTTAATGGTTCCGCAGTGCGGGCAGATCTGCGGCTGCGGTTCAGCCTCAGGCTCCGGATTGATCCGTTCTGCTGTTTCCGCGATTGGCTCTACGTGCAGACTGGATTCGATGAAGTTGTAGATGTCCTGCGGGAGCGTGATCTGACGCAGTGCGCCGACGCCGGCAGTAAGCAGAAGCGGATGAAGGAAGACTGCGCCGAGAGCGGCAAGTCCCAGTTTCTCCAGCCACTTTTCAAAGCCGATGGTTACCTTCAGTTCACCGTCTGTCTGTTCCAGCGTGATGCTTAAAGCAACATCCGCTCCGATATATTTCGTCCATTCTGCTGCAGCGTCACCCTTGCACTGGATGACATAGCCGGATTTTGTCCGCATCATCTGCGTGATCATGTTCTTTTTCACATCCAGGAACTCTGTCAGCGCATAAGCAACACTCTGTGCAGAGGCTTCCGGGGGAAGCGGATATCTGCGTTCCATATCTTTGATGATCGTTTCCATAGTTTTTTACTCCTTGGTTCCTGAAGCGGAACACCACTATTATATCGCAATCGGCACATAAAAAAAAAGAACACAGATTCATCTGTGTCTTCTTTCGGATCATTCACCTGCTTCTGCAGTTTCCGAACCGACATTACCGCAGTTCGGGCAGGCATGATGAGGACGCTTCATAGCACCGCATACCGGACATTTAACGATTGTCGGAGCAGTCAGCTTGTAATGCGTTCTTCTCTTATTCTTTCTTGTCTTCGAATTTCTTCTCTGCTGTACAGCCATTGTCTAGCACCTCCTGTTTTATTCATCCTTGAATTGTTTCAGTATTGCCAGACGCGGATCTATCTGATCTTTCCGGCTTTCCTGATATTCAGCTTCCGTGTAGACCTTCCAGCCATCGCCTTCCGGATACTCCCCTTCTGCTGCCTCCGTCACCTGGAGCGGCACTTCCAGCAGGATCGCATCGATCACCGCAGGAAGAAGCTCTATGACTTCATTGTCGGCATATCTCACGGCATCATCATCGGACGGTTCGAACGCATAGGTCTCTTCCGTCGATGTTTCGAACGGAACTTCGATTGGAAGATCCGTGATCGCGTCCGGACAGATCATGACTCCGTCGATCTCCAGCTCGGCATAGACCATATCGGTCTCTTCGTCCAGCCAGCACGTACCGGAAACATGCACGTCCTCTGCCGCCGTGATCCTGCTGTTCCCTGCGAACGCCGAAGGATCGATCTGTACGTCTTCATCAAACGTGATACTATTCGATTTTCGCAACAGTTCGCTTCTTGTCCACTTCACAACAGTCACCCCGCCAACGCTAAACTATTATATCAAACCGTTTTGCAAAGTCAACGAGAACAGCAAAAAACACAGGCAGAATGCTTTATTTTCTCAGATATGACCGTCCAGCCATTCCACGATATCCTCCATGACAGTTTCGGCATCTTTCTCATGCAGGATCTCATGCCGCATATTCGGATAGAGTACGGAATCGATCATGCGGTAACCGACGCTCTTGAGGAATCCGATCGTATCGCGGACCCCTTCTTCCCCGCCGGTACACGGGTCTTCCTGACCGGCAATGAACAGCACCGGGATATTCGTATTCATGCGGTAATAACGGTCTGCGTCCGCCATCCTGAGCATGCCGTCAAACAGATCGTAGTAGCCGGAAACGGTAAACGGCACGCCGCACAGCGGATCGGAAATGTAATTGTCCACGTTCTCATCGTTGTAGCTGAGCCAGTCAACTGCCGTCCGCGGTTCATTGACGCTCCGGTTGAACTGCCCGGTCGCCAGGCCGTCCAGCATCCGGTTATGGGATTTCGGTCCGGCAATGTAGATCCTCTCCCTAGCCATCTGCTTTCCGACGGCTGCGCCGGCGTTGTAATTCGGCGAACCGGAAAGAATGACGCCGTCCACCATGTAATCGTAGTTCTGCAGGAAGCAGCGCGCGATCATCGTTCCCATGGAATGTCCGAACATCACGACCGGTATATCCGGGAACTCCCGGTGGGTCAGATGCGCGATGTCGACCGCGCTGACGATCAGATTGTTCCAGCCGTTGTCGCCGAAATAGCCCAGTACCGAATCTTTCGCCGTCTCGCCGTGTCCCGGCAGATCATAGGTCACTGCCGCATAGCCGTGCGCATTCAGATATTTCGCCAGGCCGTCATAGCGCTTCCGGTGCTCCTGCATGCCGTGGATCATGAAAACCGCCGCTTTGGGTTCCTCACACGGATAAAGAGTATATTTTAATTCTGTTTTCATTGTTTATTACCTTCCGATAAATATTGTATCATAGCAAAGAGCGAAGGGATATTAAGCCATGAAAGTTTGCGGAATTGCGGCGGAATACAATCCGTTCCATTACGGACATATGCATCATATCGAGGAAGCACGCAAAGAAAGCGGCTGTGACGTCATTGCGGCCGTTATGAGCGGCAATTTCGTGCAGCGGGGAGAACCTGCCGTCATCGACAAATGGACTCGCAGCCGGTGCGCAGTCGCGGGCGGAGCCGATCTCGTGCTGGAACTGCCCTGTCTGTACGCGTCGCAGAATGCCGCAGCTTTTGCCAGAGGAGCGGTCGATATCCTGAAGGACATCGGCGCCGACGCCATGGCATTCGGTTCGGAATGCGGGAATCTGGAAAACCTTCTGGATATTGCTTCCACCCCTGCCGATCCGGACCGCCTGCGTGAACTGATGAGCGACGGCATGTCCTATCCGCGGGCATACTCCATCCTCACGTCTTCCATGTATCCGAACGACATCCTTGCTGTCGCCTATCTGAAAGAACTGGCCGGCAGTTCGATCCGTCCCGTGGTCATTCCCCGGATCGGCGACTACAGCAGCACGGATACCGATGCGGAATATGCCAGTGCCGCAGCCGTCCGCCGCGCTCTGAAGGAAAAACAGGACATCTTCCCGCTGACACCGATGGCGAAAGAACTTCTCACGCAGCCGTGCGTCACGATGGAGGACCTCTACCCCTACTTCCGCACCCTCATCCTCACTCTGCCGCGTTCCTATGTATCTTCCCTGTTCCTCGTCAGTGAAGGGATCGAGAAAACGCTGAAAGACGCAGCGATGACCGCAGAGACGCTGGACGCGTTCCTGAAGCAGGCTGTCAGCTACCGGTATACCGCCGCCCGCATCCGCCGGATCATGATCCAGATCATGATGCACGTCACAGCAGCCGAAGCCCGGCAGTTCGACCGTCATCACACCGTGCGTGTTCTTGCCTTCAACGAACGCGGACGCGAATATCTCCACGAAAAGAAAAAAGACGGCAGCTGCACATTTGCCGTCCGCTTTGCCGCTCTTCCGGAAAAGATGCGGCAGATGGAATACCAGGCAGCCCTCCTGTACACGTCACAGATGCGGGAAGCCGACCGTCAGGCATTACTGAAAAAAGAAATCAGCGGCGCACAGTATGTATGCCGCTGATTTTTACTGTTGTTTATTTGCCGGATTCTGCATCATGTCATGACGCTGCAGCAGAGCATTCAGGATAATCTCCGCACCGAGAATTCGGATATGCATGGAGAAATGTTCTTTCGGTCCGAACAGCAGCAGTACCGCCAGTCCGATCGTAACGACCGCCAGGATCACCTGATACCAGAGCGCATGCCGTTCCCAGAAGAACTCATTGATCTCTTCGGCCGCTTCCAGCAGCGACAGCATTGCCCAGATCACTCCCAGTGTCTCATAGACATTTTCCTTCATGAAGATGATGACAAAACCAAGTACGACATAGATCGTATATTTACCGACTTCGATCTCATGGCTGCGGGTCCGGTAGAATTCGACGAAATGATAGACCGCATATGCGATCAGTACAAATCCGCCGACTTTCGGCACCCAGGTCATGATCGGATCCGGAAACAGAATACACAGTATACCAAGCAGAACAAACAGGTAGATCGGCATTCCCTTGCCCATCCACTCATGGATCTCGTTTTTCATAGCATCTCCTGTCTCGAATAAAACGAGCACGTGTGTGCCCGTTTCAGTTTTTCGTCAATCCTCAAGACGGACGTTTGTATAGATCTTGTTTACATCGTCCGCGTCATTCAGCATGCTCATGAGCTTGTTGTAAGCTTCGACCTCTTCCGGATCTGTCAGCGTTACATATTCATTCGGCAGCATCGTTGCCTCGCATACGCTGAACTCAACGCCCGGAATCAGGCTTTCAATAGCATCCTGAGCCTTGCCGAAATCCTGGAAGGATGTCTTGACTTCCATGATACCGTCTTCAACACTGATATCCTGAACGTCAACTTCCGCTTCCATCATTGCTTCGAGCATTGCATCTTCATCCTCATACGGGAACTCGAACAGACCTACGTTCTCATAGTTGAAAGATACAGCACCGGCATTTGCCAGTTTACCGCCTTTGCACTTGTTGAAGCATGTCTTGACTTCCGTATAGGAACGGTTCGTGTTGTCGGTCAGACAGTCAACGATGACTGTGCTGCTTCCCGGGCCGAAGCCTTCATATCTGCACTCTGTATAGTTTTCATCCGAGCCGCCTTTTGCTTTATCGATTGCACGCTTGATGACATCCGCAGGAACCTGGTTCTGTTTTGCTTCTGCGATCTTTCTCTTCAGTGCAAGGTTCATATCCGGATCAGGAACACCATTCTTAGCGGCAATATACAGTTCTTTGCCGAATCTCGAATACAGTTTCGATTTTATCGCTGCGGTCTTAGCCATTGACGCAGCACGTACTTCATGTGCTCTTCCCATAGTGTTAACCTTCTTTCTTATAATCTTTGATATTATATCAAAAGCCCCTTTAGTTGTGAATGTTTTTTCATTTGTATGCATGCGCTTGGCGGCAGGCGGCGCATTCATGAAAAATACAGACCCGCTGAAAGGCCTGTATTCTTTTCCGCTTTCGCAGTATTGACGCGTATTTATGCCGAAATGAATGCGATCGTCTTCAGATCCATTTCACCAGTGCCTTCAAACCGGAAATACAGTGCTGCTCTGCCGCGTACCGAGCCGACCGGTACGATCGTCATTTCCCAGACTTCCGTATCTGCGCTCATTTCGATCTCACCGATCACGTCTTCCATCATCTCGTCGTGCGCGATCAGGATCGTTCCGTCAAATGTACCGCGGTACTCGATGGCAATCAGATCGCCGCCGTAGAATTCAAAGTACTTGTAGCCGATCGTCGTTCCGTCCTTGATGCCGGTGATAAAGGAAACATTCTGCGCTTCCGTGACGCGGACCTGCTGTTTCATGACAGGATCATGGTAATCGATATGAGACAGTGTAGTCGGATCGGTCAGATGGCATGCGATCGATGCCGGATAGCTTCCTTTGCCGGCAAGCGCTCTGCCGTTAAGCCCGCAGCTGGTGATCTCGACCTGCGCGATCGAACCGTCTTCCCGGATCTCGATCTTCTCGGCACATCCCTGACGGGAAAACTCGGTACCGTTTGTCTGCCGGTGATAGAACACATAGAAATCGTCTTTCACCTGAACGATGCTGCCGTGCGTGTTGCCGAGCGGATATACCGGTTCTGTTCGGCCGTCAAGACCGATATCACCGTTGGAGACCAGTACGCCGCCGAATACGAAGTCACGGTCCGGATGATCGCTGACGGCATAACACAGTTCGTGGCTCTTATGGCTGGAGTAAATGAAATAGTATCTGCCGTTGATCCTGCGGATGGACGACGCTTCAAAGAAGCCGTGACCTTCAAAGCCGGTCCCTTCGGTATGGTGACCGCCGGGGATCAAACATCTCGGTTCTTCTTTCGCTGTGACCATATCCGGTTCCAGTTCCATGACCATGGAGTATTCACCGAATTTCTCGTTCCTCATCTGCTCGAACGCCTTCCGGTTTTCTTCCGGCATCTCTGCCAGCTGTTCTTCGCTCAGTTCCGGGACGATCATTTCTTTCTCCGCAGCCGGCGCAAATCCGTAATACAGATAGACTCTTCCGTCCTCGTCCGTCAGTACGGCAGGATCGAATACCATGTGTTCCGAAACAGTCTTTCCGCCGAGAATATGTGCCGGATAATGAACATGTCCATAAAACTCAAACGGTCCTTCCGGCCGATCGCTGACCGCCACACCGATCTCCGGATAGAAGCTGAGACAGTAATACAGATAATATCTTCCGTCCGGTCCCTGCGTGACGTCCGGAGCCCATAACTGCCGGCTGTCGTCCGCATTCGACGGATCCTGGGTGCGGAAATAGGAAATGCCTTCCCGCCGCCAGTTCTTCAAATCATCGACCGGTGCCGACCATACTTCATAATGATCCTGACAGTAAGTGGTGCCGCCTGCCTTGTCGTGCGACCCGTAAATATAGAGTCTGTCGCCGAATACATGCGGCTCACCGTCGGGAATATAAACGTTTAATGGTAAATAGGGATTATAGATCTGTTTCATGATTATGACCTCTTCTGTACTTCTATATTATCGCATATCTGTCTGCATATGACTTACGATGCGTTCTTCTGTATGAGAGAACATGTTTCCCATTTTCCGTATTATCCTGTCCCTGCTGTGTGCTAAAATATCAGTAAGGTTATTTTGAGGAATAATATGTCAGTATATGTAATCAGCGATCTGCACGGCTGCAAAAAAGAATTTGACGAAATGCTGGAACTGATCCATTTCACAGACTATGACACGATGTGGATCGTCGGCGATATCTGTGACCGCGGCAAATATTCGATCCCGCTTCTGCAGGAGATCATGGGCTATGAGAATATGCATCTGATCCACGGAAATCATGATGTGTGGCTCGCCCGCTATGCCCAGGAACTCATCGACGCAAAGAAAGACTATAACTCTGTCGACATGACGGACGACCTTACCAACTGGCTGCACGGAAACGGCGGTTATACAACAGCTGACCAGTTCATGGATCTGAGCTATCCGGAATGCTATGACATCAAGCTGTATCTGGAAGACAAACTTCTGTACAAATACCTGACGGTCAAGGGAAGAAAGTTCTTCCTTGTTCATGCCGGTCTCGGCAGCAAGTACATGTATGAGGACGGCGTCGATCTTTCACAGGTGCCGGAGCAGTTCATGGTCTGGGCACGCATCGGCATCGACGACAACCCGCTGACCGATGCCACGATGATCGTCGGACACATTCCAACATTCACCTACGGCAAGGAGTATGACGGAAAGATTGCCCACAATCCCGATGACACATGTCTTCACATTGACTGCGGCTGTGTATTCGGCCGCACCCTCGGGTGCATCCGTCTGGATGATATGCAGGAGTTCTACGTAAAGAGCACATACCCCTATTACCCGTTTGAGCGAAAGCACTGAGCAGGATGATCCTGCTCTTTTTTTTGCAGCTCACGAAAAAAGATGTCCGGTACAGGACGTACCGGACATCTTAAGAAACGATCAGGAAGTGATCAGATGCTTGCCTTTACAAGCTCATTTACTTCTTCCATGGTGTCGAGTTCAACTGCCTTGGCTGCCATTTCCTTCATTGCTTCGTAGGACAGACCATTGATCATCTTACGGGCACGCAGGATGCTGGTAGCACTCATGGAGAATTCATCGAGTCCGAGACCTAACAGAACCGGAGCTGCGAGTTCATCACCGGCCATCTCACCGCACATACCGCACCATTTGCCGTTCTTGTGAGCACCGTCGATCGTCATCTTGATGAGACGCAGGATGGACGGGTTCATCGGCTGGTACAGATAGGAAACGTTCTGGCTCATACGGTCAGCTGCCATGGAGTACTGAACGAGGTCGTTTGTACCGATGGAGAAGAAGTCAGCATATTTAGCAATCTGATCAGCCAGGACTGCCGCTGCCGGGATCTCGATCATGCATCCGACTTCGACCTTTTCACCTACCGGGATGCCTTCAGCGATGAGCTTAGCACGTTCTTCATCATAAACGCCCTTAGCCTCTTTGAATTCCTGAACAGTAGCGATCATCGGGAACATGATGCACAGATGTCCGTAAGCAGATGCTCTGAGCAGAGCTCTCAGCTGTGTGCGGAAAATGTCTTTGCGCATCAGGCAGAAACGAACGGCACGAACACCGAGGAACGGGTTCAGTTCTTCTTCGAACTCATAGTATTTCAGCTTCTTGTCGCCGCCGATGTCGAGTGTACGGATAACGACCGGTTTGCCTTCCATGCCTTCGAGAACTGTCTTATAAGCCTGGTACTGTGTTTCTTCATCCGGCCAGTCCTCGCTCTTCATGTAAAGGAATTCTGTACGGAACAGACCAACACCTTCGCCGCCGTTCTCTTTGACGCCTTCGACGTCTGCCGGAGAACCGATGTTGCCGACGAGAAGTACTTTATGTCCGTCTGTGGAAATGGACGGCTGGGACTTCAGAGCCTTGAGAGCTTCTTTCTCAGCTTTGTATGCTTCGCCCTTTGCTGTGTATTCAGCGATCTGCTCTTCTGTCGGGAAGAGGATAACTTCGCCTGTCAGAGCATCCAGGATGACCGGGTCGCCTTCGTGAGCAGCTTCAAGAACGCCTGTGCAGCCTACGACTGCCGGGATTTCGAGAGAACGTGCCATGATCGCACTGTGGCTGGTACGTCCGCCGATCTCTGTAGCGAAGCCTTTTGCGAATTCTTTGTTCAGGGAACCTGTGTCAGACGGTGTCAGGTCTTTTGCAACGATGACGACCGGCTCGTCGATTGTAGCAAGGTTCGGGATGATCTTGCCGCAGAGGTTGCACTTCAGACGGAATGTAACGTCCTTGATATCTGCAGCTCTTTCTCTCATGTACGCATCTTCCATGGATTCGAAGATCATGATCATGAAGTTGGCAACTTCTTCCGTAGCATATTCAGCATTTACGTTTTCACTCTTGATCTTGTCTTCGATCTGTGAACGGAGTTCCGGGTCACCTGCCATCATCAGGTGAGCATCAAATACAGCGAGTTCTTCCGGAGCCAGGCTCTTGGAAGCAACTTCTTTGATCTTTTCAATGTCTTCTACTGTCTTTTTGAAAGCGGCATCCAGTTTTGCAAGTTCTTCTTCAGCAACAGCTTCTTTACGAACGATGTCGAGAACCGGCTGTTCAAGCTTGTAAACTTTCGCGATAGCAATACCCTGTGAAGCAGCAATACCTTTCAGCATTTATTTTTCCTCCTTACTGCATGGTCTGCATTCCTCTCCCATGTGCATCCATTTGTCTGTGATCATGTATTGTTGTGAACATTGATCCGGCCTCAGTGAAAACCGGGAAAAAGGAATATCTCTAGGAGTATATTAACATTATTTTGAAAGCGGTTCCACAATCAAATATTCAGGCTGTCCAGAAATTCGTCTATTGCCTGCTTTCTGAGCCGGTAATAGGTCGTTCTTGAGTAAAATTCCTCATACCAGTACGGATCCGGCTTCTGCAGCAGTTCCCTGCGTATGATGAATCTCGTGTCTTTTGAGCAGTCCTCCAAAGCCCGGTCCACAAGGTATACCATATCGGCGTCAGTATGATACTGCGCCGTACTTTCCTCCACGCCGCTGTGCAGCATGACGTCCATCCGTTTGCGCGATCTGCGGTAAACACTTCCGATATACTCCGCCACTTTCCGCTTCGCGCTGTCTGTCATCGTTTTGTTCATACTATCCTCCTGTTTTCTATATACGCACAATGACAGAGATCCCTCCGCACAGAAACCGGATTCCGGAAATTCCGGAAAAAGACGGCGAAGCAAATATGAAAATTTCGGAAAATCCGGAATTCCTCAGTCGAAAGCCCGGTATTTTAATGGTACTATGTTGCGTATGAGCAACGTTTCAATATCCACACTGTCGGTAAAGCGCATCGTGATCTCCATCCTGCTGGTGATCATGATCCCGGTCTCAGCGATGCTGCTGGACCGGTTCGCGTCACTCTATACGCTGTCGCTGGCTGTGTCGTTCAATATATGGACTTCGATCCTCATCATGTATGACTGGTCGCTGTTCGGCATCCACTACAACCGGGTAAAACGCAATCTGGGCAATTCCCTGATCTTCGCCGTCATCGGCATGATCCTGATTGCGATCTGGCTGTGGATCGGCCTGCACTTCCTTAACAGCAACGTTCTGATTGCCAAGGCGGTCATTCTGCGGCGCTACGGCTATGCTCGTCCGGCAATGCTTGCGGCATTCAGCTTTATGCAGGCTGCCGCCGTCAATATCGGCTTTAAATGTCTGACGGATCATCTCGGCGTCCGTTCGGGCGAGATCCAGGCGATCCTGATCTCCGGATTCCTGTTCGGCTTCCTGATGACGGTGATCTTCACCCTGCCGCCGTTCCGCATCGACGTCTTCGTGACGACCTATCTGTACAATTTCGTTCTCACAGCTATCCTGTCCTACCTGTACCGTGAATCCAGTTCCTTCATCCCCGGCTTATTGGCCATGGGAACGGTATATCTGGGATATATGCTGCTGGGTCTGTCCGCCCTTCTCTGAAGATCATTCACGGCATGAATCATGCCGTTTTTTTTCGCAGTCATAAAAAAGCAGCCGAAGCTGCTTTTGGCGTATTATTCGTCCTGGTCGACTTCGATCAGTCCGTAGCCGCCGTCGTTTCTGCGGTATACGACGGAGATCTGCTGTGATTCGTCATCCGTGTAGATGTAGAACGTATGTCCGCTCAGTTCCATCTGCATGATTGCTTCTTCCAGATCCATCGTCGTAGCCGTAACGCTCTTTGTACGGACGTTGATCTCACTCTTTTCCTCTTCCTCTGCCTCTTCCGCCACGAATGCGTTGGCCAGATGCTCACGGTGTCTGCGGGACAGGCGGGTCTTCTGTCTGCGGATCTGATCTTCCAGTTTGTCAATGGCAAGATCGACAGCTGCGTAGAAGTCGTCATTGACAACTTCTGCGCGGAGGATGCCTACTTTGGACGGTATCGTCACCTCAACTTTCTGAGAATTCGGGTACACACGCGCTACGACACGGGCGATTGTGTTCGGATCGATCAGAAGGTATTTGTCCAGCAATGTAAACTTCTTCTCGATCTTTTCGCGCATGGAGTCACTGATCGTGACATTCTTTCCTACAATTTCGAATCTCATAATTTCCTCCATTTCTAATTGTGAAAAAAACTACTCCTGCTTTCTGCAGTCAGATCTCAAATTATATGATGTCTTTCTTTTGTTACTCCCATTATATCAGCAGACAGAAAGAAAAACCACTGTATCTGTTCATACAGCGGTACTTTCAGACAAGCTTCATCAGCCACTTCAGAACCACGGTCATGGCATAGGTATCCATGCCGCAGTAAGCTTCCAGCCCCTTCCGGATCTTTTCCTTTTCTTCCGGATCCTCATCATGTTCCATCAGGCGCCATTCCATGACTGCCTGCATGCCTTCGCGGATATCGAGATCTTTGTAGCTGCGGTCATCCATCATTCCCATGATCGTTTTCAGCGACCACTGTCCGCGCATGCGTACGTCATACACCATTCCGCTCTGGAACGGCAGTTGCAGGTCTTCCATGCGGTCCGCCATATCCAGAAGAGCAGTGCGGTATTCCGCAAAGCGTTCCGCCAGTTCCCGCAGACGGATCTTTTCCGCACCTTCCGCGTTGTATGCCATCAGAGAACCTTCGGCAGGAATATCGCGGATCAGCGCTTCGGCCATCTCTCTGCGGTCATCCCCTTCGGACAGAAAGATCTTATGCGTGACGGTGCCGTCTTCCTCCATGATATGAACGGAGTATTCAAACGGCAGAACATCGTACGGCCTCATTCCTTCGTACGGCGGCACGGCAAACGTATCCCATTCGAAATCCAGGAACGTTACCGGCCACTGTATATTCGACAGCCAGTGGCGGAGCGCTGTCCGGTCGGCATACAGGCCGCCGTTCTGATCGGCAAGGATCTCCGCATACTGGATATTCAGCCCTTCGATCCTGCTTCCCGGTACATCGCGCAGACGCAGAATGCCGTCTTTCTTCATGGCGTATTTTTCCGACGATCCCGTCAGCATCAGCACGGAGCTGTTGTCTTCCGTCGTTTCTTCCGGGAAACATGTTTCGTAGGCATTGCAGCGCGACCGGGTGCTGCAGCGGGATGTACGCACCGGTGCCGGCAGATGTTCCGCAGTACACAGATCCATTTCATCCAGCAGGCCGCTCATATCGTATACGCCTTCAAAGACGCGCGTCCGGATATTTCCGGACGGATGGTTCCGGGATGTAAAGAACTGTTCCGACACCGTAAGGAGCTCTGCGGGATCCAGCGTTTCCCCGCGTACGTAATCGACGTTCAGATGCACCATCCGGATATCGCCGATCGGGATGCCGTTATGTTCCAGCACCCATACTGTGCTCGTATAGTACAGAAGATTATCGCCGCGCGGAAATAACCCGGTATACAGGAAGTACAGATCGTAAACGTCGCCGTTTCTGTGCATGAACGGCATTTTAATACGCAGCCGGTCATACTCAAAACGGGCGTTTACAAGCCACTCATGTTCCGAAAGAGCCTGCTTTGCAAGTTCTGCCGGATCCCCTCTGTGGCCTTCAAAACAGTCCGTAATACCGAGTTTTGCCTTTACGAGTTCCGTCATCGATTCGTCCAGACGGACAAACGGAATGTAGGAACTCTCTTCCGCCTTCTGTTCATACAGAAACAGATGCGGACAGCGGATATATTTTCTGCAGTCTGAAATATGATACATATCGTTCCTTTTATCAGTCATCAGCTACCCCGATCAGATTATGACGGGATACGCGGGTAAACCGGACGTTTACAAATTCCCCCGGTTCAAGTGCTTTCGCAGAGCGGAAACGGACATTTCCGTCTACGTTGTCCGGTGCATACCGGGCACTTCTTCCGATATACATCTGCGTCAGGGAATCCCATGACTCCACCAGAACTTCTTCGGTCTTTCCGATACAGCCGGCAAGCCGCGCCGATGCGATCCCTTCCTGAAGTTCCATGATCTCCTTATAGCGTTCTTCCTTGACTTCCGCAGGCACGTCGTCCTTCATATCCCATGCCGGCGTATCTTCTTCTTTCGAATACGTGAATGCTCCGAGGTGATCCCATTCCACGTCACGGATCATCGCCAGTGTATTCTGATGGTCTTCCTCGGTTTCCGACGGGAAGCCGGCAATGAGCGTCGTACGCAGTACTGCGTCCGGCAGCGCCCTGCGGATCGCAGCGGTCCGTTCCCGGATCGTTGCTGCATTTCCGCGCCGGTTCATCAGTTTCAGGATGCGGTCGCTTCCGTGCTGCACGGGAATATCAAAATACGGCAGGATATGCTTTGAGGCCGCGATCGTACCGATCAGATCATCAGGGATCTCGTCCGGATACAGATACAGGATGCGGATCCAGTGCAGCCCTTCGATCTCATCCAGCTCCTTCAGCAGCTCTGAAAGATGCAGCTGACGGTCGATATCAAAACCGTACCGGGAGCTGTCCTGGGCGATCAGATTCAGTTCTTTCACGCCTTCTTTGGCAAGCCGCTTCGCTTCTTCGACAAGTTCTTTCCGGTCTGCCGAACGCAGCGGTCCGCGGATCAGCGGGATTGCGCAGTAGCTGCACTTGTTGTCGCAGCCGTCCGCGATGCGCAGATATGCCATCCACGGTTTCGCCGACAGTACCCGGGTCGTTTTTCCGTAGGTATTGATCACCGGTTCACCGAGAACTTCACTCAGGATATTGCCAAGGTCCTTATACTCATCAATGGCAATAAAGCGGTCGACTTCCGGCATTTCTTCCGTAAGCTGCGGCTTGTAGCGCTGGGAAAGGCAGCCCATGACGATCAGTTTTTTCAGTCCGGCTTCTTTCAGATCCGCCGCATTGAGGATCGTATCGATTGCCTCGGCCTTCGCACTTTCAATAAAACCGCAGGTATTGATGATGAGCGCTTCCGCCGCATCATAGTCGGTAACGATGTCATGTCCGCTTTCTTTCAGAATACCGAGCAGGTATTCCGTATCGACCAGGTTTTTTGCACATCCGAGTGAGATCACGCCTATTTTCATAAATACTCCCAAAACGAAAGTATTATAGCACAGAAGACGGTGCGTGCAAAAAAGCAGCGAACAACGCGCTGCTCTTTCATCAGTCAGCCAGGGTTCCGAACGGATCCCACGGCGCCAGGATCTGCGGTTCCTCTTTCAGAGCTTCCAGGGCTTTTTCCGGCAGGTATTTCCGGTTGACTGCGATCACGTACATGTAGCGGTCAAACCATGTGTCGCTGGCGGTGTAATATCCTTTTTTCGCAGACTTGTCGCCCCAGGAATTCTCGATCTTCCAGCGGTTCGGCTTTCCGTCCCTGAGGTTGACGCCGGTAAATACCATGGCATGGTTCATTGCGCTGTGGCGTGTGTCCAGCATGTCAGCCTTGCTCATATCCAGATGCATGTCGAACGTGCCTTCGTAATCAAACTGCATGTCGTCCCATAAGCCCGCTTCCCGGTCGCCGTCCTTGCCGCAGTCGCAGCCGAACCATACCGGTTCGCCGTCCTGCAGCTGCGCCAGGGCAGCCTTTTTGAACTCGTCCATCGGCAGGTTCAGAAGCACGACATCGTTGCCGCCGGCCACGTTGCCGAGGTATTTGACGGTATACGTCTTCCAGAACGGCTTGTCCTCTGTCGGTCCGTTAATGACGCTGATATAGTCATCCAGATCTTCAGCGAGATAGGATTCATAGAACTGCTTCGGCGTCACATCGTATTCCGCATGGTATTTGCCTTCTTTGTCTTTGTATTCAAATGTAAACGTCTGCGGCGGCACTCCGAAGCAGGACGCGATCAGTCCGTAGCATTCCTGCAGGCACTGTTCCTTCAGGGCAGCGATCTCTTCTTTTCTTCCCTCTGCTGCAGCTTTGCGGCTGTCCGCGACAAAGCGGCGCAGACGTTTGTTCAGGATGCCGTTCATCGCGTGGGTGTGCGATGACTGGAATGTTTCCGGCATGGCTGTTTTGGGGCAGATGCCGTATTTCTTGACAAGACTCTGCAGCATATTCCACTGACCGCCGTCACCGACCGCCCAGTCGAGAAGGAAACGCATGTTATCGGAAGAGATCGGCGCATCGATCTCCTGCAGCGTGCATTCCATGAACCAGTTTGCCTTTTCCAGCTTATCGTAGAAGGCAACAAAGTTCTGGGACAGTTCAAACTCCTTCATGCCGTACTTTCTGGCCATCTTCTCACGCAGCACGTTCATGGCGGAGAAGATCCAGCAGCGGCCGGAGCGCATCTGATTCGTTACCGGCATCGTATCGATCTCAACAGAGAAAACGAACGGATTGTCCGCTTCCGCTTCAAGGCGGCGGCTGATCAGACTGATGTCATTCTTTGTCAGCGCATTGCGTACGATCCTTGCTTTTTCGCTCTTCTGATACGTCTCCTGCATCCGGGCAAGAGCTTCTGCGGTAATAGATTGTAATTTACTCATGACAGTTCTCACTTTCTCAGTCCACTTTAGCGCAGAAGCTCACTAAACTCAATCAATACGAACGTTTCCTGACAAGAAAGACACCGGCCGCTCCGGCTGCCGCAAGGCTGATCAGAAGTCCCTTCACCCAGTCATGCGCCGCATCGCCGGTGACCGGTGTGTGCGGCCGGTTTTCCACCCGGACTTCGTACGTCTGCGTGAAATCAAACGGCGGCTTCGGACATACCGGGATCACATCTTCCGATCTGACATATCCCTCAGGCGCTTTCGTCTCCCGCAGGTAATAGCCTTCCGGATCGTACAGAAGCGTGAAGGAAAGAAGTCCGTTTTCATCCGTTCTGCCGGCTGCCGTCTTTCCCTCCGGCGTCTTTGCCGGCGTGTCATCCGCGTAACGGAAGACCGTGAATTCCGCGCCTTCCAGCATATGTTCTTTGTTGTCCGCCGCATATTTGTACACCTTCAGTTCAAACGGAAGACAGGCATCTTCGATGATAACTTCCTGCGGATCGGATACGGTTCCGGTCATCGTGAATGTGCTGTCTTCTGCTGTTCGGCAGCCGAACGGCGCTTCGGTTTCGTGCAGAATGTATGTTTCGTTTCCTTTCAGAAGCTTTGCGATCACCCTGCCGTCATCCGTCGTCCGCACGCCTTCTTCCCGGTCATCCGATGTCCAGGAGGCGACAGTTTCCCCGCTTTCCGTACGGATCTCAAAACGGGCGCCGGCAAGCGGTCTTCCCTCCGGATCCGTTTTCCGGAAAACAATATCATTTGCTTCATCTGTCATTTCCACTGTGATTTCCTTCATTCCCTTCGAAACGGTAAACTCTTTTTCCGCTGTGATGGCATAGCCGGCAGGACATTCTGTTTCCCGCACGACATACGTATGTCCTTCTTCGACAAGCGCGGAAATATCATGCGGTTCTCTTACGGTCGTCCATTCCTCCAGGACCGTATCGCTGCCTTTTTCATACAGCCGCATGACCGCGCCTTCCAGCAGTTCCCCCGACATGTCCTTTTTCAGCACGCGCACCTGCAGCTTTTCATCCGTCATGACGATCGTGACTGGCTCCGCAGCAGTATCCGGAACCGTAAAACTTACCGGATCGGCTGTAAGGTAACCGGCAGGCGCTTTCATTTCCGTCAGCTGCCAGGTCTCACCGGGACGCAGTCTGGAAGCGTCGAGACGGTGAGGCTGCCCGTCCGTGATCCAGGTATCGATCACAGTGCCGTCTTCCCCGCTGACAGACAGCTGGGCTCCGGATACCGGATCTCCGTCCGGATCCGTCTTGAGGATCGAGATGTCGATCTCCTGCGGCCGCAGCTGCAGCGTACTGGTGACCGGAGACAGCGAAGTGAGATATCCGCGGACGATCATCTTCTGATCGCCGTTTTCGGAAAACAGAAGCACGGGTGCCTGCGGTGCCGGAGCTTTGCGGCGCATTTCCACGGTCACCGCGTTCAGATCATCTGCTTTCAGGCGGAACTGACCGGCTGAAAGATCCGCTGAAGCAGCCGGAACAGCACTGCCGTCTTCATCGATCAGCACTGCCCCGCTGACAGACAGGATCTCGTACTCCTTCAGAATGCCGGCGTCATCTTTTACCGTGACCGTATTTCCCGCGGTAACAGGATATACTCCCGTTTCGTCCTTTGTGACTTCCTTCCCGCTGTCAAATACGTGAAATGACGGCTCTCTGTGGTAGGCCGCAATGCTTTCCCGGATCGCCTGTTCATGGTCTTCCAGTCCGCATCCTTCAAAGAACGTACCGCCGCCGTCCGTGATCTGCCAGATCAGATCCTGCGCAGCCGCATACCATTCATACGCATCCCTGCCGTCATACCCGTAGGAGAAGTATGCGATCTCACCGATCTCTGCTCTCTCCGCTTCACTGAGGACTTTGCCGGAATGAAGCTGTCCGCCGTAGGATCCGAGGTCTGTCACCTCATACGCCTCCGGTTCCAGCGATACCACTGTACCTGCCTCCAGGCAGTACGCCGGGTCCCCGTTCACTGTCTTATACCGCAGTGAATAGCCGTTATTGCCTCTGGAAGGCGTGATCCCGGTCGATCCCTGATTGATGACTGTTTCGGCATATACAGGCATTACAGAGCCCAGAAACAGGCTTCCCGCAAATACGGCACGCAGTCTTTTCTTTCTGTACTGTTTCATGATTCCCCCTTTCGATACAAACAGAAAAGACGATATCCGCATTGGACACCGCCTTTTCGACAGTATCATTATAGGCGGTCTGAACCATGTGTCTATATGCCCCCGGCGCCATTCATGACACGCCGCATCGCTTCGTCTTCAAACACCTCATCCATGCGCATCCGCAGCCGCCTGTACAGCGACTGGGCACTGATCCCGCAGTCATCCGCCAGTTCTTTCAGCGATCCTCCTTCCACATAGATCCGCCAGAGACAGAGTCTGTCATCCGCCGGTTCTACGGCATTCAGACACACTTCCACCCGGCGGATCCTCTCCCGCAGTCTTTCCTCCTCCATCCGCAGATCTTCCCGTTCTTCCACATACTTCCCGTATTCCGTTTCCCGGTATCCGCCTCTGCCGCTCCATTCATAGTTCTGCACATGACACCCGCTCATTTTCCACAGCAGCGTGTTCCGCTCTCTTTCGATCTCCCGGATCCTATCCTCGTATCTGCGGATCCCGGCGCATTCCCGGCGCAGCGCGCGGATCTCTTCCGGATGTCTTACAGTATTTCTTCGAGCCATGCCCGTATCCTTCGCTGCAGCGTGCGCACCGATATGCCCTGCTGTTCCGCAGCCTCCTGCAGACTGCCCTTTCCGATGTATATCTCCCAGATCATATCGGCCGCCTCTTCTCCGAAACGTGCTTCGATCTCTTCCAGGATTTCTTCCGTACGCACCAGCGCATCCTGCAGAAGACGGATCTGTGTTTCCATGCGCCGCAGCATCTGATCCTGTTCCGGATCCTTTCCCATCCCTTCATTGACGTGCGCGGTGCGCCGTTTCTGCAGTGTATACAGCCACTTTTTCTGGGCTGTATAGGAACGGCAGAGCGAACGGAATTCCCGTGCTTTCTCACTGTATATCTGCCTGTCTGTTTTCATACTTTCCTCCCTTTACTGTATACACCGCCCGGCACAAACCTCCCCGCCTTGAAAATTATTCTCTTTCCGTGTATCATATTCGTCGTAACGCCCCGGTGATGAAATTGGTAGACGTAGGGGACTCAAAATCCCCCGGTAGCGATACCGTGCCGGTTCGAGTCCGGCCCGGGGCATAAACCATCGCTTTCTGCGCATTGTACGCACAATGTCAGAGCATCCGAAAAGCACTTGTCTTCAGTGCTTTTTCTTTGTTTTACGCCACTTCGCTACCGACTGGATGTCCGCATAAAAACATCCGTTCTGCGTATCATCTGCGTTTCATCTGCGGTTCCTTCTGCCCTTTCGCTGCTCCATCCGGGCTACGAAAAAAGCAGGTATGTATGATAACATACCTGCCGTAAATAATCGTTTTGCAATATCAGACAGATCATTCTTTTACGATACGCAATACCATACTGCAGATCATCTCTCTGAGTAACTCTGTATCATAGGAACGTCCTGAGGAATAGAAATAAATGACATGGATGGCGCCGCCGACAGCATACGTCAGTGTGATGCGTTTTCTTTCATCTTCTTCGCCTGCCATCAGCAGATCCACCAGTTTTTCTTCCATCTTGGAGTACATGACCGCTTTGCGTCCATTAGACAGGATTTCAATATCTGTCCGCTCGCTGTTGATCACATCTTCAAGACGGGGAAGGAATTGGTCTGGTTCGCTGAAGAACATCTCAACATCTTCTTTCGTCAGTTTCTGCTGGTAGCGCTCAATGACGCTGTACTCCATCTCATCGGAAAGTGCGTAGATGTCCTCATAATGGTGATAAAACGTTGCCCGGTTGATGCCTGCTTTCTCACAGAGATCAGTGATCCGAATCTCTTCGATCGGTTTCTTGCGCCGCAGATCAAGAAAACAGCGGTAAATCTTCTGCCGGGTCCTCAGTACTCTGAGATCTTCTTTTTTCTGTGTATTCTGCTGCATGTTTACTAATTGCGCTGCTGATCTGTATGTTTACGGCCGGGGAGTATAAGGTATTTCTGCCTCATACTCCCGGACGGTATCTTCAGATCTTCAGTGTCCAGCCGAACGGATCTTCCGCCCTGCCCCACTGGATGGAAGTCAGTGTATCATACAGACGCTGTGTGAGTTCACCGATCTTTCCTTCGTTGACGATGTACTTCTCGCCTTTGTAGCTGAGTTCACCGATCGGCGAAACAACTGCGGCAGTTCCGCATCCCCATGCTTCTTCCAGTGTGCCGTCTTTCATGGACTGCGCAAGCTCTGCCACGCTCAGGCGGCGTTCTTCTACCGGATAGCCTTCACTCTTCAGCATTTCGATGATGGATTTGCGGGTAATGCCCGGCAGGATGGATCCGGAAAGCATCGGAGTTACGACTTTTCCGCTGATCTTGAACATGACGTTCATGGCACCGACTTCTTCGATGTACTTTCTCTCAACACCGTCGAGCCAGAGAACCTGGGAATAGCCCTTCTTCTCGGCACGGTCGCCGGCACGGTTGGAAGCTGCGTAGTTACCGCCGCACTTTGCTTCACCGGTACCGCCGCGTACGGCACGGACGTCTTCGTCTTCGATCATGATCTTGACCGGATTCAGGCCTTCTTTGTAGTAGCTGCCTACCGGAGACAGGATGATGATGAATGTTGCGTGGTCAACTGCGTGGACACCCAGTGTCTCGTCATTGCCGAACATGAACGGACGGATATACAGGGACGTTCCCGGATCGTTCGGGACCCATTTGCGGTCCAGATCGACCAGTGTCGTGATTGCCTGAATAATATCTTCTTCCGGGATCTCCGGCATGCAGAGACGTTCTGCGGAACGGTTCATACGGCGTGCGTTCTCGATCGGGCGGAACAGCTGTACGCCGCCGTCCGGTGTCCGGTATGCCTTCAGTCCTTCAAAGATCTCTGTACCGTAGTGCAGAGCTGTGCATGCGGGGCTGATGGAGATATTTCCGTACGGAACGATGCGGGCATCATGCCAGCCGAGTTCCTTGGAAAAATCCATGACGAACATATGATCGGTAAAGATCTTGCCGAATCCGAGTGTACTGCTGTCAGGAAGTGATTTCGGGTTTTCATTGCGTGTGATTTTGATTTCCATGATCTGCCTCTCCTTCATGCCTATTCGTTTTCCGAATAGTTTTTTCCAATCTCCATTGCTTTGCGGTTGAATTCAAGCATGTCCGCGTGACGTGCGGAAATGCACTTTGCCAGTGCCTTGTTTACGGTCTCTTCGTTGTAGTCGCCGAGTACGTCCAGCAGTTTGCCCATGAGGATCATGTTGGCGAGCTTGCCGGTGCCGTTGGCGTCCGCAAGACGGGTCGCCGGTACGTAGTAGACATCGACGTCCGTACGCTGTACCTTGCGTTCGATCAGGCTGCTGTCAACGAGGATGATACCGCCCTTTTTGACGGCGTTTTCATACTTGTCCAGAGACGGAAGATTCATAGCGACCAGAACATCCGGATTCAGAACGATCGGTGCGCCGACCGGATCGTCACTGAGGATAACGCTGCAGTTTGCTGTACCGCCGCGCATTTCCGGACCGTAGGACGGAAGCCAGCTGACATTCTTGTCTTCGATCAGACCCTTGTAAGCCAGAACTTTTCCGGAGAACAGAAGACCCTGTCCGCCGAACCCTGCGAATAAGTATTCCTTCGTCATTATTCGGCCTCCTTCTTCACAGCAGGACCGATGCCTGCGCTTCTGTCTTTATAGACACCGAGCGGATAATACGGAACCATGTTGTCGTCGATCCATTTCAGTGCTTCTTTCGGCGTCATGCCCCAGTTGGTCGGGCAGGAGCTGATCACTTCTACGAGTGAGAATCCCTTGCCTTCGATCTGGTTCTGGAACGCCTTCTTGATGGCTTTCTTTGCCTTGCGGACGTTGGCAACGCTGTTGACGGTAACACGTTCGAGATACTCCGGACCTTCCAGTTCCGACAGCATCTCACACACTTTTACCGGATAGCCGCACAGTTTGACGTCACGTCCGTACGGAGAGGTCTGTGTGACCTGGCCAGGCAGAGATGTCGGAGCCATCTGGCCGCCGGTCATGCCGTAGATCGCGTTGTTGATGAAAATAATCGTAATATTCTCATTACGGGCTGCGGCGTGGACTGTTTCCGCGGTACCGATGGATGCGAGATCACCGTCACCCTGGTATGTGAATACGATCAGGTTGTCCGGATCACTGCGCTTTACGCCGGTAGCTACGGCCGGAGCGCGTCCGTGCGCTGCTTCGATCATATCGCAGTTGAAATAGTCATACGCCATAACGGAACAGCCTACCGGCGCGATGCCGACAGTCTTTCCTTCGATTCCCAGTTCATCGATAGCTTCCGCCACAAGACGGTGGACGATGCCGTGCGTGCATCCCGGACAGTAATGGAACGGGACATCCGCAAGTGCTTTGGGCTTGTCAAATACGATCATCTTACTTACCCCCTCTCGCATTCGCCTCTACAATGGCGCTGTATACCTGATCCGGTGTCGGGATCATGCCGCCGACACGGTAGCACAGACTTACCGGAACGCTGCAGTTCACTGCCAGACGGACATCCTCGATCATCTGTCCCATGGACAGTTCGACACTGATCATCTCACGGACGTGTTTCGCGTGCTTCGCGAAGACTTTTTCCGGGAACGGCCACAGTGTGATCGGACGGAGCAGACCGACCTTGATGCCGTTTTCGCGTGCCTTGTTTACCGCGTTCTTGGAAACACGGGCAGCGATGCCGAAGGCGGCGATGATGATATCCGCATCTTCTGTCAGATACTCTTCGCACAGTGCCTCGTTTTCCTTGATGACATCATATTTGCGGTAACGTTCGTTATTCATTTCCTCGAGCTGTTCCGGATTCAGATACAGGGAGTTGACGACGTTGTGCTTTCTCTGCATCTTTGTGCCGGTGGTAGCCCACGGTTTTTCGACCTGTTCTTTAACTTCAAAATCAAAGGATACCGGTTCCATCATCTGACCGATCGTACCGTCTGCCAGGATCATGGCGGTCATGCGGTACTGGTCTGCCAGTTCAAAGCCTTTAATTGTCAGGTCTGCCATTTCCTGTACGGAAGACGGTGCCAGAACGATCATATGGTAGTCGCCGTGACCGCCGCCTCTGGTTGCCTGGAAGTAGTCCGACTGGCTCGGCTGAATGCCGCCGAGACCCGGGCCGCCTCTCTGGGCGTTGACAACAAGAGCAGGCAGGTCTGCACCGGCCAGATAGGAAAGTCCTTCACTCTTCAGGGAAATACCCGGCGAAGAAGAAGATGTCATGACGCGCTTGCCGGCAGCGGAGACGCCGTAGACCATATTGATGGCCGCGATCTCGCTTTCAGCCTGCAGGAATGTTCCGCCGATCTTCGGCATGCGCTTTGCCATGTATGCCGCGATCTCGGTCTGCGGTGTGATCGGATATCCGAAGTAATGACGGCAGCCTGCCTGGATCGCAGCTTCCGCAATGGCTTCGTTTCCCTTCATTAATACTTTATCTGCCATGGATCCACCTTACCTTTCCACCTTGATGATGCAGTCAGGGCACATGATCGCACACGATGCGCAACCGATGCACTCTTCCGGCTTGAAGCACTCTGCCGGATGATGACCTTTTTTGTTGATCTTTTCCTTCGATAGCCGGAGGATGCCTTTCGGACAGACTTCAGTACAAAGTCCGCATCCTTTGCATTCATCCTCCCTGAATGTAACCTTACCCATATTCTCTCTTTCCTTTCTCTGCACTTGTTCAGTCAACAGGACGGGCCTGCAGTTTCATAGCGAACAGATCATCGATCCTGCCCTTCAGTTCCTCATACAGGCTTTCCTCGACGGCTGTACATATAATGGGAAGCCCGGTGCGCTCGGCGATCTCCTGCGCGAACGGTACGGATTTCAGAACCGTTTCGGCAGTTGTCTCGGCACCGAGATTTGAGTTGTTGATGATGCCGGTGAATTTCAGACGTCCCGCCGTTTCGATCTCGGCGATGACTTCCAGTACGGAATCGACATCCGGCGTCAGCGGCCGGTACCGGTTCACGACCAGAAACATGTCGTAGTCTTCTTCCCGGATCATGGCGGTAAGTCTCCCCAGTGCCAGGGCACCGCGGTCATCGCCGCCTACATCCACGATACTGTGCATCGTTTTGTCGTGTACGATGGAATACATTTCCTGAGGCAGTGCGGGAATGTCCAGGTTCGTATTGGCATAGGCCGATACGATGAGCCGGATCCCGGCAGCCTCCAGTTCTTTTTTGCTGTCCAGTGTACGGAAATACGGATTGACGATATCGAGATCTGCGATTGCCGTGTTGTCTGCCTGTTTCTTCAGATCCATTGCCATATTGACGGCAATGTTCGTCTTTCCGCTGCCGTAGTGACCGGCCAGCAGAGTGATGCGCTTATAGTGCATTGCGCCGGATCTTTCCGCTTACGGTCTTTGGCAGTTCCTCACGGAAGACGACGATACGCGGATATTTGTACGGAGCCGTACGCTTCTTGACATAGTTCTGGATCTCTTTTACCAGTCCGTCGCTCGGCTTCTTGCCCGGTACGAGCACGATGCTGGCCTTGACGACCTGACCGCGTACTTCATCCGGTGCCGCGCTGACACCGCATTCCAGTACATACGGAAGTTCCATGATGACGCTTTCGATCTCGAACGGTCCGATCCGGTAGCCGGAGGACTTGATGACATCGTCCTTGCGTCCGACATACCAGAAGAAACCGTCTTCGTCCTTCCACGCCAGGTCACCGGTGTGGTAGTAGCCGTTATGCCATGTGGAGGCAGTTTCCTCATCGTTGCCGTAGTAGCAGACAGCCAGTCCCGGCGGACGGCCCTTGCGCAGATCGATGCAGATCTCGCCGGTCTCACCGACCGGTACCGGATTGTCGTCCTGATCGATCAGAGCGACGTCGTAGATCGGAGCCGGTTTGCCCATGGAGCCGATCTTATGCGGAGCACCGACCATGTTGCCGAGGATCATGGTGGATTCGGACTGTCCGAAGCCTTCCATGATGCGCAGGCCGGTCGCTTTTTCAAACTGTCGGTAGACTTCCGGGTTCAGCGCCTCGCCGGCTGTCGTCATATGCTTGACGCTGGAGAAGTCGTATTTGGAAATATCCTGCTTGATCATCATTCTGAGCATCGTCGGCGGTGCGCAGAAGGAAGTAATGTGGTACTTGGCAAACAGCGGCAGGATATCCGCGGCGTCGAAGCGGTCAAAGTCATAGACGAAAACAGCGCCTTCCGCCAGCCATTGTCCGTAGAGCTTGCCCCACATTGCCTTAGCCCAGCCGGTATCGGAGATCGTCAGGTGAAGTCCCTTCGTATCCACCGTGTGCCAGTATTTGGCGGTGTGGAAATGGCCGAGCGGGTATTTGTAGTTGTGCGCGGCGATCTTCGGATAGCCGGATGTACCGGATGTGAAGTACATCAGCATCAGGTCATCTCCGCCCGGAGCGTCGTCCGTGCGCTTGTAGTGCGAACTGTACATCGTATATTCTTCGTCAAAGGTCCGCCAGCCTTCCCGCGTGCCGTTGACGATGAGCTTGTTCTTCAGGCCGTCATATTTCTCACATGCCAGATCCACCTGATGCGCGACATCCCCGTCGGCCGTGCAGATGATCGTATTGGCGCCGGACGTCATGAAGCGGTATTCAAAGTCATGCGCCTGCAGCTGGTTGGTCGCCGGGATAGCGATCGCGCCGAGTTTGTTGAGGCCGATCAGTGCGAACCAGAACTGGTAATGACGCTTGAGCACCAGAATGACCCGGTCCCCCTTCTTAATGCCGAGGGATTTGAAATAGTTTGCGCACTGGGAAGACGCCCGTTTGATATCGCGGAATGTGAAGCGGCGCTCCTCTTTGTCGCGCGACAGATGCAGCATCGCCAGTTTTTCCGGATCACGGCGGGCAATGGCGTCAACGACGTCAAAGCCGAAGTTGAAGTTCTGAATATTGCGGAAACGGATCGTCTGCGGCGTTCCGTCTTCGTTTTCCGTGACATCGATATATTTCTGCCAGACACGCTGTTTCGTATCTTCGATGCGTTCTACAGCTTCCTGATAGATCGGGGAATCCGCCAGTTCCGGGATCGGTTCTCCCTTCGGATTCAGAACAATGGCATAGAATATGCAGTCGCTGCCGTTGACGGCGATCATGCCGTGCGGCGTTTCCGAATCGAAGTAGATGGTATCGCCCGGGCCGAGGATCTCATAGTGCTCGCCGATCTGTACTTTCAGATGTCCTTCGATGACGATATCCAGCTCCTGGCCGTCATGGCTGGTCAGCTCGATATCGCGCGTCTGTGCCGCTTCGTCATATACGCTGCGTACATACAGCGGCTCGGCGATACGGTTCTGGAATGCGAATGCCAGATTGTAATACGTCATGCCGTGCGCCTGGGAGATCATCTGTCCCCGGCCGGCACGCGTCATGGTATAGGAACGAAGCGTCGGGCTTACGCCTTCGATCACTTCGGTCACGTTAACGCCGAATTTCAGGGCACACCGATAGATAAATGTAAAGTTCAGGTCTCTCTGACCGTTCTCACAGGCAGTGTATTCCTCGGCGCTGATGCCGGTCGTCTGTGCCATCTCTTCGACGGTATAGCCTTCCAGTTCACGCAGTTCGCGGATACGTCCTGCCATTTCCTGTATCTTATAATCGAGTCCTGTGATCTGTTCCATAGTCTCTCCTGTTTGGATAACGGAGAAAACGGGGTCACCGTCCCCTCCATACCCAAAAAGTTTACACCATAAATACGTGTTTTAATCATCTTTTTCACATATTTGCGGTGAAATGTCGAATATTTTTCTGAAAACTTTTTCAAAGCAGATTTCTCTGGATCTTTCCGCTGATCGTCTTCGGCAGAGAATCGCGGAAAACGACGATACGCGGATACTTATACGGAGCGGTATTCTGCTTGACGTAATTCTGGATCTCTTTCTTCAGAGCTTCCGTCGGCTCTGTCCCCTTGACGAGCACGATGCTGGCCTTGACGACCTGACCGCGGAGTTCATCCGGTTCGGCGCTGACGCCGCATTCCAGGACGTACGGAAGTTCCATGATGACGCTTTCGATCTCGAACGGTCCAATACGGTAGCCGGACGATTTGATGACGTCGTCCACGCGGCCGATATACCAGTAGAAGCCGTCTTCATCGCGCCATGCGACGTCGCCGGTATGATAGTAGCCGTCATGCCATACCGCTTCGGTAGCTTCCTCGTTGCGGTAGTAGCCCTTGAACAGACCGCACGGGATGCCGTCCTTCGTGCTGACAACGATCTCACCCGGATCACCGTCGGCGACCGGATTGCCTTCGCTGTCGACCAGCGTGATGTCGTACAGCGGGGTCGGCTTGCCCATGGAGCCGAGCTTGTGCGTGCCGCCGATGAGATTGCCGATGGCAAGGGTCAGTTCGGTCTGTCCGAAACCTTCCATGATCTGCAGACCGGTGATCTTTTCAAACTGGCGGTAGACTTCCGGGTTGAGCGCCTCGCCTGCCGTTGTCATGTGAACGACGGAAGACAGGTCGTATTTGGAGATATCTTCTTTTATAAGCATGCGCAGGATCGTCGGCGGCGCACAGAATGTCGTGATGTTGTATTTGGCGAACATCGGCAGGATCTCGCTGGCGTGGAAGCGTTCAAAGTCATATGTGAATACCGCGCCTTCCTGCAGCCACTGTCCGTACAGCTTGCCCCAGAGCGCCTTTCCCCAGCCCGTATCGGAAATGGTGAAGTGCAGTCCGTTGTCGCTGACGCCGTGCCAGTATTTTGCCGTAATGAAATGTCCTAACGCGTATTTGCAGGAATGCTCGGCGATCTTCGGATAGCCGGTCGTTCCGGATGTGAAGAACATCAGCTGCGTATCGTCGCCGCACGGTGTATCTTCCGTCCGCGCAAAGCGGGCGCTGTACAGCACGTATTCCTCATCGAAGTTCTTCCAGCCGTCCCGCTCGGAACCGACGATGATCTTCGTCCGCAGCGAGCCGCACTTTTTCTGAGCGATGTCGACCTGCTCCGGCACGTCGTCGTCTTCTGTCGCAACGATTGCGGAAACGCCCGCGGTCATGAAGCGGTATTCGAAGTCGTGCGCCTGCAGCTGGCTGGTCGCCGGGATGGCGATCGCGCCGAGTTTGTGCAGACCGAGGATCGTGAACCAGAACTGGTAATGACGCTTGAGAACGATCATGACCCGGTCGCCCTTGCGGATGCCGAGGGATTTGAAATAGTTGGCCGTGCGGGCAGACGCTTCCTTCATATCCCTGAATGTGAAGCGGCGCTCGGTCATATCCTTGGCGATATGGATCATGGCCAGCTTTTCCGGATCTTTGTCGGCGATCGCGTCTACGACGTCAAAGGCAAAGTTGAAACGGTCTGTGTTCTTGAACGTCAGTTTGGTCAGAGCGCCGTGCTCGTCTTCCTCTGTTTCCACGAAATTCTCACTGACAAGCCGATGGGTCGAACGGGATGGAATAAATGTATTGCGGATCTGCGGTTCCTTCGTATCCGTGCCCGGGATGACGATGGCGACGAACAGACAGTCCCTGCCGTCCACGGCGATCATGCCATGCGGCGTGGAGCTGTTGTAATAGATACTGTCGCCTTCGCTGAGGTATTCGACATTATCGCCGACCTGCACTTTCATGCGGCCGCTGATGACAAAGTCGAATTCCTGACCGGAATGACGGGTCAGATGGATCGGCGCATCCTGCTGCTTTTCATCGTATTCGTAGCGGACATAGTACGGCTCTGCCATCTTTTTGGCAAACAGCGGCGCCATGTTCTGGATGGTAATGCCGTCTTCGCGGACCGCATCCTGTCCTCTTCCCTTACGGGTGACCGTATAGGACGACAGGCGGGCGCTGATGCCTTCGAGAAGATCGCTCATGCCTACGCCGAATGCCAGGGCGCATTTGTGGATGAACGTAAACGGCATATCCTCCCGGCCGCTCTCATACGAACGGTATTCTTCCGGGCTGACTTCTGTCTTCTCGGCCATTTCCGTTACCGAATAACCGGTGATCTCACGCAGTTCACGGATTCGCTGTGCAACTTCCATCAGATCGTTCTCAGTCGGTGTCATAGGTTTTCCTCCTCTAATCAGGTGAGACAGGGTATAAAAAACACCCGTCTCAATACATTGAGACGGGCGTATATAACCCGCGGTACCACTCAATTTGCCTTTTCAGGCCTCTTCAGGGTCCATCAACCCCTTTGCCAGTAACGCGGCAGGACGGGATATGTCTACTGCGCATCGGAATGCGTTTCGCATATCCGGCTCGGAAGTGATGGTCCTGCGGATGCTCCTCTGCCGGCTTCTCACCACCTGCCGGCTCTCTTTGAGATTTGCGGTCCGGACGTCTTCGTCACAGCCTTTTCTGCTTTAAACCATTAAATCATACCATTGCGGCATATTGGTGTCAACAGTTGTTTGATCGTCGTGTCCTCAGCATGATCGGTACGACTGAACTACCCTTCAAAGAGGACCGTTATGCCTATGGATCAGCTGTCAGTACAGGAGTATCCTCCGGAACTGTTAAACCATTATGGAATCCCGCCGCCTGCATTATCCCTGCCGGAGTTCTTTTCATGTCACGGACCCGCAAACAGATACAAAAGACCGGAGCCTGCAGGGATCCGCACCGGAAAGCAGATCGCAGCCGTTCTCATATCCGCTTTTATCCAAAAGAAAACAGTGCCGATGTCTTCCATCTGACACTGTCTCTGCAGCTTCCATCTGTTTCTCACTGCCGAGTGGAAACCGACTTCTCACTTCACATCGAGTCCGTAGCGTTTTACCGCCTCTTCCCGCATCTTGTATTTCAGGATCTTGCCGGCCGCGTTCATCGGGAAGGAATCGGTGAATTCGATATATTTCGGAACTTTATGGCGGGCAAGACGCTGCACCATATACTCACGCAGTTCTTCCACCGTAACAGCTGCGCCTTCATGCAGGATGATCATTGCGCAGGCTTCTTCCCCGTACCGTTTGTCCGGGACACCGATGACCTGTACGTCACGCACAGCCGGATGCGTATAGATGAACTCTTCGATCTCCTTCGGATAGATATTCTCACCGCCGCGGATGATCATGTCTTTCAGACGGCCGGTGATCATGAAGTTGCCCGCTTCGTCCATACACGCGATATCGCCGGAGTGCAGCCAGCCGTCACTGTCGACCGTCTGTGCCGTTGCGTCAGGCATCTTGTAATAGCCCTTCATGGTATTGTATCCGCGCGAGCAGAACTCACCGTTGATGCCCGGACCGACTTCCTCACCGGTCTCAGGATCGATGATCTTGCATTCTACATGCGGGAAAGCATAGCCGACGGTATCGGTGCGGACATGCTCAGAATCGGTCCACGCCGACATCGTGCTGCCGGGAGCGGATTCCGTCTGTCCGTATACGCTGACGATGCCGGTCATATGCATTTCATCTTCCCGGGCAGCCCTGCGCATGAGCTCCGGCGGACAGCCTGAGCCGGCCATGATGCCGGTGCGCATATAGGAGAAATCCGTGCTGCGGTAGTTCGGATGGTTGAACATGGCGATGAACATCGTCGGCACGCCGTTGAAGCATGTGATCTTTTCCTGATTGATGCACGCCAGCGAAGCTTTCGCGCTGAAGTACGGCATCGGCGACATCGTCGTACCGTGCGTGACGGATGACGTCATCGACAGCGTCATGCCGAAACAGTGGAACATCGGCACCTGGATCATCATCCGGTCAGCGGTGCTCAGACCCATGCGGTCGCCGATGCACTTGCCGTTATTGACAACGTTGTAGTGCGTTAACATGACGCCTTTCGGGAACCCTGTTGTGCCGGACGTATACTGCATGTTGGCGACATCGTGTACCTTGACGCGCGATGCCATCCACAGGATCCTTTCCTTCGGCACAAGCGGCGCCCTTGCCATTGCCTCATCAAATGTGAGGCATCCGGGCGAACGGAAGCCGACCGTGATCACATTGCGGAGGAACGGCAGCCGTTTGCAGTGAAGCGGTTCTCCTGGTGTGCTGTTTCTGATCTCCGGACAGATCTCATTGATGATCTGACGGTAGTTGGAATCCAGTGCGGATTCGATCATGACCAGCGTATGGGTATCTGACTGACGGAACAGATATTCCGCCTCATGGATCTTATATGCGGTATTGACGGTGACAAGCACCGCACCGATCTTTGTCGCAGCCCAGAACGTGATATACCATGCCGGTACGTTGGTTGCCCAGATCGCGACTTTGGAGCCGGCACGCACGCCGAGCGAGACGAGCGCACGGGCAAAGTTGTCGACGTCGTCACGGAATTCCTCATATGTACGCGTATAGTCCAGCGTTGTGTACTTGAAGGCATACTGGTCCGGGAATTCCTCTACGACACGGTCCAGTACCTGCGGGAACGTCAGATTGATCAGTTCATCTTTCTTCCAGATGTATTCGCCGGTGCCGTCATGGTTCTTGAACAGATGCGTACGGTTTGCCGTCTGCCGTTCAAAGCGGCGCATATACGTAATGTAATGCGGGAAGATAAACGAATAGTCCTGGACATCCTGCACCCATTCCGGTTTCCATTCCAGCGTGACAAAGCCGTCGTAGTCAATGGAGGACAGCGCCTGCATCATTTCTTTTACCGGCAGCTTGCCTTCGCCCATGATCGTATAGTTTCCGTCTTCGTCATAGTCGCGGATATGCACGAGCTTGACGTAGCCGCCGAGGTTGCGGATCGTCGTATCTGCCGATTCCCCGTGGTCCTTGTACGGATGATGCAGATCCCAGAGAACGCCGAGGCAGTCTTCAGCATACACGTCGAGCATATTCTTCAGACGCTCGGTATCCACATAGATGCCGCGCGTCTTGATCAGGAAAGTGACTTCCGCTCTGGACGCCGCCGGAACGATCCGTTTCAGGGCATCCCGGACAAGTGATTCGTCATCCGTCATGACTTCCGCGCTGACGAAGCTGACGCGCATATCCTTGGCCATACTGATGGTCCAGAGCACTTTTTCGATATTTCCCTCAACACCGAGATCCAGCGACGTATCGAGATTGACGATCTCGATCCCGCGGTCGCGCAGGGAGCGCATCGTCGTATTCAGGGAATACGGATCCAGGGCTCCGCCGCGGGCGGTGAAATGAGGGAACTTGTAAAGATCATACAGTTCAAAGCCGGCAAACTGCATCTCTTCGGCGATATCCGCGATCTCGCGGAACGGAAGCGATGACCATCCCCGGGTGGAAAATGAGAGTTTCATTCCGTCTCCTCCTCATATACGATCTTATTCATGGCATTGATATAAGCACTGATGGCAGAACCGATGATATCGGTGGAAAGGCCTCTGCCGGAATATACTCTGCCTTCGCAGCGGAGCTTGACGATGGCTTCACCCATTGCCTCGCGTCCTTCCGTGACTGCCCGGATCTGGAAATCATCCAGTTCATAGTGGCGTCCCGCGATCTGCTCGATCGCCAGGAAGGAAGCGTCTACCGGACCGTCGCCGAGCGCAACGCTTTCCAGGATTTCGTTATTTTTCCATAAGCGGATCTGGGCCGTTGCGGAGATCATACTGCAGCAGTTTACAATATAGTCAGCCACCCGGTATGTCGGCGGCACCTGCATCGCGTTGGACGCAACGATTGCTTCGATCTCACGGACCGATACGCTGTCTTTCTTCTCCGCGATCCGGATGAATTCCTCATAGACGCGCACCTGGTCTTCATCGGAAAGATCATAGCCAAGCGCCGCCGTCTCTTTCGAGATCGTGCGGATATCATCGCTCATCGTGAATGTGCGGCCGGAACCGGCGTCGCGCACACCCGTATCAAACGGGGACGTCTTGCTGCGGGATGTCGTAAACATCTGCGCTGCTTTTTCTTTCAGACGCTTCAGTTCCACTGTGCGTACATTCATGGACAGATCATATTCACTGCCGCGTTTGTGAATGACATCTGCGGCAGTTTCCAGTGAAATGCTGTCGTCCGGATAGATGGACACCTTCACTTCCCCTGCCCCTGCCGTAATGCCGGCAACCGCACAGGCGTCCGCCAGATTCATATTGTCACTGCAGGAGAAACCGAGACATGCGTCCGCAAGCGACGGAACATGTTCTTTTACGTCCCGGATAAATGCCGCAAACTCATCCGGCAGGATCGTGCCGGCAGTATCGCATACAGTGACCGTCTTTGCGCCGGCTTTGACTGCCGCTTCCAGGATCTCATACAGGAAATCGCGTTCACTGCGGGTCGCGTCTTCCGCCCGGAATTCGATATCATCGGTCAGTGACGCGGCATATGCCACAGTCTCACACACTTCTTTCATGACTGCCTGCGGCCGTTTGTGATCGAGGTATTCCATCTGTACCAGGCTGACCGGCGCCGTGATCTGGATGCGCGGATGTGCAGCATTTTTCAGAGCTTCCCAGGTCGTATCGACTGCTTCTTTTCCGCAGACGGTCTCTACGGAGACCGCGCTGTTCTGTACCGCGTCGGCGGCTGTCTTAACGAAAAGGCTGTCTCCCTTGGATTCGATCCGGGGCAGTTCAATACTGTCTGCTTTCAGCTGGTCCAGCAGTTTCACCAGTTCTGTTTTTTCTTTAAACGACAGGCTCCGTGCAGAACTCTGTTTCAATGTGACATCACTCATCCGTACTTTGCTCATAATCTCCTCCTGCGTGCGTATGGGATCATACTATCTGAATAAAAAAGCTTTCATCTCAGGAAATCTGTTTCCAAGAGACGAAAGCTTCAAACTTCCGCGGTACCACTCTCATTGCTTTTACAAGCCACTCATACGATCGGCCTTGCGGCGAATCGCGCCATTGATAACGGAAGGCACTCCGTAAAAAGCCTACTGTACTGTTCAGCTTCTCTGCTCCGGGGCCAGTATACTGCTGCGCATTTCTGCCTTGCACCGACCGGCAGTTCTCTTGCAAATGCTGTCAAACAGGTTTCTCCCCTTCATCGCATTTCAGGTATCGAAGAAATCATATGGTATCTTTTCAGTAAAGTCAATCATTCATTTTCTGAAAATGAACGATCACTTTTCACCACAGGAATGCCACGGTCGTCTATAATTGCATTGGAGAAAACGTATGAATGAACGAACGATGCGCACCGAAGCGATCCTCGGAGAAGCCGCAATTGAAAAACTGAGAAACAGCCGGGTCGCCGTCTTCGGGATCGGCGGCGTCGGCGGCTATGTCGTGGAAGCACTTGCCCGCAGCGGGATCGGTGCTCTGGATCTGATCGACAGCGACCGGGTCGTTGAATCCAATATCAACCGGCAGATCATTGCCGTAACCGATACCCTCGGAATGTATAAGGTCGATGCCGCAAAACAGCGCGTTCTTTCCATCAATCCGGACTGCCGCGTGGAAACGCATGCATGCTTCTACCTGCCGCAGGAAAAGGAACGCTTCGATTTCGATGCCTGGGATTACATCATCGACGCCATTGACACCGTTACCGCTAAGCTTGACCTGATCAGCGAAGCACAGGCACACGGCATCCCGATCATCTCATCCATGGGATGCGGCAACCGCCTGGATCCTTCCCGGCTGTGCGTAAAGGATATCTACGAGACGTCCGGCGATCCCCTGGCAAAGATCATGCGGCATGAATGCCGCAAGCGCGGCATCCGCCGTCTGACCGTCGTATGTTCGGAAGAAGAGCCCCGTCCGCTTCAGTTTGATCTGAAAGAAAAAGAGGCAGGCAAACGCCGCAGCATTCCCGCCTCTTCACCATTCGTTCCTCCCGCTGCCGGACTGCTGATCGCATCCCGCTGCGTCATGGACCTTATCGGTATCCGATGAATACGGACCGCTGATCAGCGGTCTTTTTCATTCGGAACCATACAGTTCCTCGTCGAGATGTTCCACATGCCAGTCCAGAAGCCATTTGACCGTCGTCCAGATCACGACTACCGAAACGATCACCCGGACGGGCAATTTCTTCCATACCAGAAAGATACACAGCAGAATGAGTCCGCTGTCGATCTCCATGAATAATTCTGCGCAAAGCCTGATAAACTCCCTGATCTGTTTCATCTGTGGATCCTCCTCTACATTAATCAGTTTACAGAACTGAAAAACTTACGGATCCGGGGGAGGATATTTTCGCTTACTGCTCAGGCTTCAGCTTCCAGAGATATATTCCGTATACAGCGGTGATGACAAATACCGATACAATATAGATCGTATCCATGGTTTCCGATCTCGCCGAAAACACGGACAGCACATCGATGATGCTGTGAGCGAGTATGCACGGCAGAAGACTTTCACTGCGGTAATAGACAAGCGTAAACAGGAAGCCTATGGCGACGGCAAAGATGACCTGCACCAAAGTCTCCATTCCTCCGTGACCGCTCAGCAGGTTCACGATATGTCCCATTCCGAATGTGACGGAAGATACGATAATTGCTGTCACGACCGATCCGTCCTCACACATTGCCCGGAACAGGAAGCCGCGCAGCAGCAGTTCCTCAACAACGCCGACCAGAGCAAACATGACGATCGCGTAAAACAGTCCGGCACCTTCGTATTTCGGAGCGATGCCGCCCCAGAGATTCCCGCTGGCCACGATCCATAAAGGAATATAGTACAGCATCGGCCGGATCCGCTTTCCCCAGTGATCCAGTCCGTAATATTCCGCAAGTCCGTTTTTCAGTATAAATGCCAGCAGCGCAGCGCACATCGCAATCATTGCCGTCATCACATACGGACTGTCATCACCCAGTGAACGCAGATTGCCGAATATCAGCACATACACCAGTATCCAGCCTACCGCAAACCATATTCTGTTTTTCTCATACAGCTGTTTCATGTTCATTTACTCCCTGTCAGCGCTTCTGCCAGAATTGCCAGTTTTTCACATATTTCCTTTTCATCGTATTTCACGGCGTTATTGGCGATCAGATCCGCATAGCCGTGAACTGCCGCAAACAGGATCTCAAATACCGGCACGATCTCTTCGACCGGCATTTCCATTCCCTCTGCCGCAGCCGCAAGAACTCCTTCCGCTTCCGGCATCCGGATCATGTCTTCCACCGAAACATTCTGGAAATGTCCGGACTGGAACAGAAACCGGAACAGATTGGTCTCTTCCGCCGCAAACCGTATATACCGCAGTCCCAGATCCATGAGACCGTCGGAAGCCAGAAGATACTCTGAATGGAATCGGTCGGCTCTCCGGTACGTTTCTTCCCTTAATTCCGCCAGCGACGGAAACCGGTACATGACCGGCTGCGTGGAACAGCCCAGTTCTGCCGCAAGACTTCTTGCCGTCAGCGCCTGCCATCCCCGTTCTCTTACCAGCCGGAACGCTCCTTCGATCATCTCTTCTTTTGTAACTTCTGCTTTTCTTGGCATCGCGTTCTCCTCACTTTCCATATTATAACACATGTTATAATATTTCATCCGGTTTTCTCTGCTGCACGGAAAGCATAAAAAAACTCTGATCCGTTACGATCAGAGCTTTCTTATGGTGCGGATAACAGGACTTGAACCTGCACGGGTCGCCCCACATGAACCTGAATCATGCGCGTCTGCCAGTTCCGCCACATCCGCGTCCGCAAAAATTATTATATACAGATTATTTTAAAAGTCCAGTACAAATTTCTCTAATGCGGACATCAATTTCATCATCCCACCCTTTCATGGGGTGCGTAAGGATCATTTTTTCCTTAAATTCCGGCATATTCCCGTCATCCAGAACAATGAATCCGGAAAAATACGGATGCGCGAGAAGATACTCAAGGATCTCGGTCTGCCGTGTCTTCTCATAGGTGATCTCCGTCGTATCGATGACCGGGATATCATCCATGCCTGCCTTGTGCAGATAATCGATGCAATATGCCAGGCCGGCGTACCGCCATGACGAAGAGATCACGATCTCGATGTGGAAATCCTTTGCCAGGGCATTCAGCCTGCAGATGCATTTTTCATCCCAGAATTCGAACGTCTTCTTACTGATGGCTTCTTCATATTCCGGCGTGCCCGGTTCCCGGAACACATTGATCACACCGTCAAAATCCAGAAAGACATATATGACATCTCTTCCCAGTTTCTTGTTCCGGTTCATGATCCGGTTCAGTTTTGCTTCGGCAATGATCCACTTCAGTTTATTTTCTTTTTTCATTTAAACCTCTTTACGGCGTTTGAGATCCATGCGGATGCACTGTCATATGCCGCTGCAAGATATTGTATCAGAAATATCAGTCCAATGCCGACCGGAACGATGATCAGGAATGTTGACCAGCGGAAGGACAGCTGCAGCAGCGGATTGAGAAACAGCATTGCGAGACCCGTCAGGACCGTCATGGATACGATCACAGTTACTCTGAGCTTTGTCGGCGGCTGGTACACACGGTACAGCGTATACATATATACCATACTTGTCAGGGTCACGAAAACAGCATAGTTTTCTTCTGCCGACAGTTTCAGGAACATCCGCAGCAGAAGACACAGGAACGATGCCAGGAAGACGGCTGTCGCCGAAGGGATCGCGTTGCGGAACGCATTGGTGAAGAAGCGTCCCTTTACCCGTTCCATGCTCGGTTCCATCTGCAGCAGGAACGTCGGCAGTCCCACGCCGAACGTACTGATCAGCGTCAGATGGATCGGAAGGAACGGATACGACTGCTGCATCACGACGACGTACAGGGACAGCAGGATCGAGAATACGGTCTTGACCAGATACATGGACGAAGCGCGCGATATATTGTTTATAACGCGTCTGCCCTCTTTCAGAATATCCGGCATCAGGGCGAAGTCATTGTTCAGAAGCACGATGTTCGCACTGTCTTTGGCAGCGCTCGCACCGGCAGCCATAGCGATGCTGACATCGGCTTTTTTCAGCGCCGGCACGTCATTGACGCCGTCGCCTGTCATGGCGACCGTATGTCCGTTTGCCTGCAGCGCTTCCACCAGTTTTTTCTTCTGGTCCGGAAGCACGCGGCCGAATACGGTATACATATCTGCCAGCTCCGCGTATTTCAGCGGTGCCTTGGACATATCCACATAGTTTTCCGCGTGCGGAATACCTGCCTGTTTTGCCAGCGACGAGACGGTCGCCGGATCATCGCCCGAGATCACCTTGATCGTCACGTCTTCCTCTGTGAAATAGCGCATGATGTCTTCCACGTGCTCGCGCAGAACATCTTTTATGGCGATCATGGCGACCGGCTCCAGGTCCTCCGGCAGACTGTCCTTGCGGACGGTTTCTTCACTGCTGTGAGCCAGGACGATAATGCGCTGTCCTTTTTCCAGGAACGGCGAAATGCGGTGCGCCACTGCCGGGCATCCGTGCGGGAACAGGAAGTTCACCGCGCCGGTATAATACGAGCCTTTCCCTGCCAGAGATTTTCCCGCGTATTTGCGGTCGGAGGAAAACGGCAGATCTGCCGTCTGCTCATAGACGGCTTCCGTACCGAACCAGGCGATCATCGCATTCTGCGTGGCGTTGCCTTTGGCGTCGCCGCAAAGATAGCTCTTCATGATCTTTCCGATCTCTTCGGGATCATTGCCGAAGAGCGGAATGCAGTCAGTCACTTCCATACTGCCGGCCGTCAGGGTGCCGGTCTTATCCAGACAGATCGTATCCACCCGGGCCAGAGATTCGATCGAGAACAGATCCTGTACCAGCGCCTGTTTCCGCGACAGACGGATCGTGCTGACCGCCAGCGCTACACTGGTCAGGACGACCAGACCTTCCGGGATCATGCCGACCATGGCGGCGACCGTCTTGATCGCAGCTTCCTGCCAGACAAGACCGATCCCGTTTTTCTGTACCAGATAGAGAATGATGCCGGTCGGAATAATTGCGATCGATATCACCCGCAGCAGCCGCTCCAGATCCTCATGAAGCTTACTGCGGGCTTTTTTGTACTGCCGCGCCTCTTCCATGATCGACGCGGAGATGCACTTCTTACCGACACGGTGCACTCTTGCGACACACTGTCCGGAAGTGACGATCGTACCGCTGTACGCATGCGCGTCGCCGGTCTTTTCGACCGTATCCGCTTCACCGGTAAGCATGCTTTCGTTGACTTCCAGATAGCCTTCCAGCAGTTCGATATCCGCCGGCACCTGCATGCCCGCTTCCACTTTGATCACGTCATCCAGAACGATGTCATGCACCGGTATTTCCTTCCACGCATCATCCCGCAGGACCATGCACTTTGTCTCGGTCATCAGATGCATGCCGTCCAGCAGTTTCTTGGACTTCAGTTCCTGGTAGATACCGATGCACATATTACATATGACCGTGATGATAAAAGTACCGTTTTTGATATGTCCGGTCATGAGAACAATGATAAACAGCGCCAGATTGACCAGATTAAAGTATGTCAGAGAGTTGGACAGAAGGATCTCTTTTGTCGTCTTCGTCATTCTCTCTTCCTGTATATTTACTTCTCCCTGCTGAATTCTCTCCTGTACTTCTTCTTCCCGCAGTCCCCGGTATTCCATATCAGTTCTCCAGTATGTTTTCTTTCAGTGTCTGCTTTTCAAATTCCCATCTGCCCTGATCCAGATGTTTTCTTGTATAACGGGCCGATGCCAGTTTCAGGGCAAATGCGATCCTTCGCGGCACACTGAGACCGGCTGCCCCGCCTGCCGCAAACAGCGCCGCAAACAGCTCTGTGTCGATATTCCCGGTTTCTTCCGCCAGCGTTCGTTCGGAACCGTGCTGAAGGAATACGCCGGTCCTGTTCTGCAGGACGACAACATCTGCCTGCGTCTGTTTCTGCAGGACTTCCATGGCTTCCTTCAGATCATTCCCGATGCCGGTCAGTTCTTTCAGATACCGTTCTTCCGTTACGATCAGCGGCTTCCGTTCCAGAAGATCGGAAACCAGATCGTCTTTCATATGACCGATACTGTCGTTCATCCATACTTCTGCCGGCTTCCCCGTCCGGAACAGGTATTCCAGAAGATCATCCACAGTCTCTCCGTTCAGCATATCCGCCGACAGTACGATGCGGCTGATCTCATCGATATCTTCTTCCGCCAGGGCGTCATAATCCACATTCAGTTCGCATCCCGGTACACGCATATCCGCGGTATTTCCTTCCGGATCACGGAATACCAGTACGCTTCCCATATCCTCTTCGCATGTATATGTAAAATCGATCCCCTGCTTGTCCGCATACTCCAGGATCCTGTCGCCGTACACGTTGGTGCCGATCATGGAAGCGGCGATATACGGAAACCGGAATGCCTGAAACACTCTGCTGCAGAGCAGTCCGTAGCCGGACGGCACTTCCTGCATGGAGATCACATCGATCTCTTCGTTTCCTTTCGGCAGATTCTTTACATCTGCCAGCACCGTCATATATGCCGGTGCAATGATCATCGTTTTCTTCATATGAAGTTATTATACATTACCATCCCGCTGTATACCAATTGCGCAGCGGTTCTTTCTCCTGACGTTCTGATAAACCGTCCATGAAAAGAGCCGGTTTTTCAACCGACTCTTCCTGATATTCCGGGAGGAAATTACCGGATTCCATACGATTTCAGCAGTTCTGCGAACTCTTTGCTGTTTGAGAAGCCTGCCATGACAGAGTCACGGGTCGCGCCTCTTGCAAGCAGATTCATCCACGTTTTGTAACCGCCTTCGTCTTCATCACGTCCGAAGAACGTTCTGTACAGTGTATGCACATATTCAGCATTGCTTGAGTGTTTCGCAATGTATTCCGGACTGTGGAAGAATCCATTCGATGCCACCCAGACCGCATTTGCTTTCCGGTTCGCATCTTTGAAGATGTATCCGCACCATGTGTTCAGTCCTTCGACTTCTGCTTTTCTTCCCAGCACTTCACTGTAGCATCTCGACACGAATGACGTGATGCCGAAGTTTATATCTCTTGCCTCTGTAGTCTTGATCGTTCCGACTTCTATGCCGGTGTCAGCGCAGATCGCCCTAAACTCGCTGCTGCCGACAAATCCTGACAGGATATGCAGTTCCGACATACCAACATCCAGACGGTCTGTCCAGGTCTTCTTTCCCTCTTCATCACTGGAGCGATCCATCATGACCAGATAGCATCTCTCCACGTAATCTGATGCACTGAGCTTGAGATCCATCATTTCATCGCTCATGAAGAAGCCTATAACAGCCTGCGACGCTGTATACGTCTTGTTCTTCAGAAGTGTTGTCCATGTCTTGAAGCCTTCTTCTTCCGCTTCACGGCCGAAGCAGAGACTGTACAGACGTCTTACGAATGCGTTGATCGGATCTTCTACGGTTACTGTGCACTGCGCAGTGACCGCTCCGTTTTCAGCACTTGCTGTAATTATCGCCTCAGACGGTTTACCGATACCAAGATCCGCCACTGCTGTTACTTTGCCGTTCTGATCAACTGAAGCAACACTCGGATCACTGGATGTCCAGGTAATCCTCGGATCGATCGCATCATCCGGTTTGACTTCTGCTACTAGAGTTTCTGTTCTGCCGACACGGATCGTTGTCTCACTCTTATTCAGTGTGATCGATGTGACCGGAACTGAGACTGTGATCCTGCAGCGGGCTGTGAAGCCGCCGTCTGCGGTTGTAACAACTACATATGTTGTGCCTGCAGCCACTCCGGTAACCACACCATTCTGATCCACTGCAGCAATACCATCGTCCTCAGATTTCCAGGTAACCTCTGTATTATCCGCATCTTCCGGCGTTACTGTCGCAATAAGCTTAACTGTTCCGCCTCTAGCGACTGTCTTTTCCAGCACATCCAGACTGACACCCTTTACTGAAGTGATCACTGTAATGCTGCATTCAGCTGTCTTCTTTCCGTCTGTTGTCATTACTGTTATGACCGCTTTACCGCTCTTCACAGCAGTAACTTTACCAGTCGCATCCACAGTCGCTACACTTGGATCACTTGAAGCCCAGCTGACGGATGTATCATCTGCGTCGGCCGGCGTCACTGTTGCTTTCAGTTCGAATGTTTGTCCGCGCTCCAGCGTCTTCTCTGTTTCGTTCAGGGCGACACTCTGTACCGATGTGGTAACAGTTACTGTGCAGCTCGCTGTCTTCCTGCCGTTCGTTGTCGTAACAGTGATAACTGCTTTACCGCTCTTCACAGCCGTGACTTTGCCGTTCGCATCTACTGTTGCGATACTCGGATCACTTGATGTCCAGGTGACGGATGTATCATCCGCGTCTGATGGCGTCACCGTTGCCTTCAGTTCAAATGTCTGTCCGCGCTCCAGAGTCTTCTCTGTTTCATTCAGGGCAACACTCTGTACGGACGTGATAACAGTTACTGTGCAGCTAGCAGTCTTCCTGCCGTCCGTTGTCGTAACGGTGATGACTGCTTTACCGCTCTTCACAGCAGTAACTTTACCAGTCGCATCTACTGTTGCGACACTCGGATCACTCGACGTCCAGCTGACAGATGTATCATCCGCGTCTGCCGGCGTCACTGTTGCCTTCAGTTGGAATGTATCGCCGCGTTCGAGTGTCTTTTCTGTTTCATTCAGGGCAACACTCTGTATGGATGTAATAACAGTAACTTTGCATTCTGCGGTCTTTCCGCCCGATACCGTAGTTACCGTGATCGTTGCTTCACCGCTGCTCACTGCTGTGACATTTCCTTCGTCATCCACAGTAGCTATGCTTTCATCACTCGATCTCCAGGTAACTCC
>JAFWNG010000022.1 GCA_017510405.1 Solobacterium sp. | reverse complement strand
TGATCCGGGGCCTGTCAAGTAGACACCCAAAATATCTAAAGTAATGCCTGCCCAATCGGAGCTGTTCCGGTTGGGTTTTTTGATATGTTCAATTCTGCTAAATGCTGCTTGTAGTTTTGAATCCTGCGATTGATCGGAATCGGATAAAGTTTTGGCTCTTCAGCTTGTAATGCTTCCATCCTGACTTCCATCGGTGTCTTAGAATCAAACCGTTCCTGAAATCGCTCGTTGTTGTAGAAATTGATATATTGCCGTATAGCCTCAATAAGAGATTCTCTGTCATGGTATTCAAACAACTTTGGCATCTCAGTCTTTACGATTCCCCAGAATGCTTCCTGGGGTCCATTATCGATACAGCACGCTACCCTCGACATGGATTGTGTCATGGCATGTTCTAAAAGCAGGTTTCGGAATGCAGGGCTTGTATATTGAAATCCTCTGTCACTGTGGAACAGCGGATGCGCATCCGGATAAACAGTGATTGCCTGACGGAATGTATCGAATACCAGAAGGTTGTCATTACGGCTGCTTACTGCCCAGGCAACGATTGATCTGTCATACAGATCCATGAACGCGCTGAGATAGAGCTTCTGCTTCTCTCCGGGAACCTTGAACTCTGTGACATCTGTTGTCCATTTCTCATTCGGCGCTGAAGCCTCAAAATCTCTCTTAAGCAGGTTATCTGCTTTCGGATCTTTCTTATTGCTTACCGTGCAGCACTTCCTTGTCCTGCGGATCGAGGAGTGAACGCCGATGATCTTCATGAGTCTGCGAATCCGTTTGGGCTTGTAATCTGTTCCTTCCAATCTGTTCAGAAAAATTGTCATACGCCGATACCCGAGGATACCTTTATAGCGCTTATGGTACTCCCTTATCTTCTCCGCAAGTTCGATATCTTCCAGTTCTTTTGCCGGTATTGGTCTGTTCAGCCATTTGTAATAGGATGCCCGACTGATCTTGAGCTTTCTGCACATCCAGCTGATACTGTAATTCTTTTTCTCGTGCAATTCTCTGATTGCCAGATACTTCACTTCATTTTTCGTTTTTGAAAAGATCGCCTCCTTTCGATTTCCTCGACTTTTTTTAACAGGACAGACTCCATCTCAAGTTCCCGGACCCTCGCTTCCAGGATCTTGTTCTGCCGGCGCAGCTTCTCAACTTCAGTGAGTTCGGATTCATCCTTGCGCTTGCCTCGCTTGTCAGTTAATCCATCAGTACCTTTCTCGAGGTATTTCTGTACCCAGCCGTATACCTGGCTGTAGGAGACATCGTAGATTGCGGCTGTGCCTTTGTAATCCTTGTTGTGTTCAATACAGTAGTTGACGATTTCTTCACGCTCTTCCTGCGTTGTCTTCTTGCGATATGCCATTTTTGTATAGACCTCCGGCCTGGGTTTATAGTCCTCAAGCTCTTTAAGGTCATTATACTTGGCGATCCATTTACGTAATGTCGAGTGAGAAGGTATTTGATACTGATTGCATATTTCTTCTAATGTTCCATTTCCAGACAGATATTCTTCTACTGCATTGATCTTGAATTCTTTGGTATAAGAGCTGTTCTTCAGTTTTGGAAGTAATGATTCCGGTCCACTCTGACGATATTTATTTGACCATTTCCGAACCGTTTCATTTCCGTTAGGACCAAGTCTTAAGTGTTCTGCTATTTCTTTCGCAGATGCTTTACCATTCAAATAATCCTCACACGCTTTGATCTTGTCTTCATAGGAAATCTTTGATTTTCTTCCCATGATAAATCCCACCTCCATAGATACACGTTTCTATATTTCGTGTGTCTACTTTGGCGGGATCATATCATTCCGGCATCCTGTCTTTTTCCATGTGACTGAGGAACCGTCCCGTTTCCGGGTCAGGTCCCGTTCTGTTTCTGCCTCTGGATCCGCTGAGGCGTTGGTGATCCGGTGCGCTGCCCGAACGACCGGAAGGCTGCGGAAGATCCCGAATCAGGAAGCCTTCCCCTTCAGAAGAGAGCTGTCCTCCGTTCCCCGGAACATATGAAGCAGGACATAGAAGATCCGCGAAATTCCCCCGTCCTCTCTCGAGAGATCAACCGCTTCCTGAATTGTCACCGGATCATTGGTTCCGATCACATCGACGCCGCAGCTGACCAGGTACTGCACGGCATCCATATCATCCACCGTCCATACCATGACCTTGAATCCCTTCTCATGCATGGCTTTGACAAGATCGGGACTGATCGTGCTGTCGGCGGCGGAGAGAAGATCAACTCCTTTGACATCGGTGTAGGTATCCCATGCGGCAAGCACGGCGACGCCGGTTCTGATTTCGGGATCGATCTCCTTGATCTTCAGGAGCGGTTCATAATGCATGGAGATCACATAGCAGCGATCCTTCATGTTGTATTTGTGAATCAGGCGGACCACTTCCTCTTCGAGATGCCTGTCATCCTTTGTGGGATTGAGTTCGATCTGAATCTCGGCGGTGGTGTCTTCTTCATTCATAAGCGCAAGAAGGTCATCCAATGTCGGGATTCTGACATCGCTGTAATGGCCCGGCAATGAGGGGAGCAGCGGATACTTCTGCACTTCGGCAAGCGTGCTCTTACTGATTACTGTGCTGTGTCCGGTCAGGCGGCTCAGGCTGTTGTCATGACTGACCACCACGGTGCCGTCGGCGGCCTCGATCACATCGCATTCCACCATCGGCGTGTTTTCGAGCAAAGCCAGTTCAAAGGCAGGCAGCGTATTCTCCGGCGCGTGGACGCTGTCACCGCGGTGCGCGCAGACAACCGGCAGCTGCACCGGTTCGAGCAGATAGCGGTAGTGCCAGATCTGAACGCCGAGCACAAGAAGAATGACGGCAAGCATTCCGATGACATATTTCGCGGTATCCCTTGCCCGGTATTCCCTGGCAATAAACGCATCTCTGGAAAGCTTCACCAGGAGTTCCTTCTCATCGATATAGCGGTAGAACAATGCAGTAAGCCCGGCGGTGGTGATCATCGGCTCGAAGAAGTTTTTCAGAAGCTTCTGGGTGATATAGACATAGCGGCCGAGATGGATCGATTTCAGCACCCGGTTTTCCGTTCTTGAAAACAGCGTGAGCAGTTTCGCAAAATTGGTCGGCAGAGCCGAGGCGACCGAGTTGATCAGGATGTTTACGGCAATTGTAAGAACCACCATCATCATGATCGTCTTGAGAACTCTGCCCTCGATCAGCTTCCGGGCATTCTTCATCGATTTCAGAAATGAGGTATCTTCGAGAACATACATATTGATCGAGAAGATATAAAGCATCTCCGCCAGCACAACCAGAAAGTATGCGATGAGAAAGACCGTCTTCGAGGAGGGATTGGATTCAAACCCTTCGATCATGAAATACGGAACCGCGGCCTTATATCCCGAAACAGAGACCGAGAATCCCGTCAAAGGCAGCAGAATGATGAGATACGGTATGATCAGCCAGTTCTTCGGATGCAGGGTCCTTTTCACTGTCCGGAACCCGTAGCGGATCATATTCTGCAGATCGGTCTTCCTGCCGATCTGCGCCGTCGAAAAGGAATGAAGCAGGCCGGAGAGTTCAAACAGGGAAAACAATGTCGCAAAGATCAGATAGACGAAGATC
>JAFWNG010000021.1 GCA_017510405.1 Solobacterium sp. | reverse complement strand
ATATATACAGAATCTCATCATAAAGATCTGAATGCAGGTCAGACTTTAAGTTATTTAGAGGGGTTAAAGGAAATGCTGCAGTTCACGGAAGCAAATCATTATGATGATCTATATAAAAAGAACTTTGGCAGGTTAGAAAAAGAAGGACAGTACTTTGCGGAAAAAAACTATCCTGAGAAACCAAAGGAGATATTCTGCAGACTGGTAGAATTGAACGGTGTGATTCGAAAAGATCTTCTTGATCTGCCGGAGGATTATGTCCTCCCGGCACTCATCACGATCAATAATATGGCATGCAAATATGAGAAAATTCGAAACAATGCTTTGTTTAGCTTTTTGAGAAAAGTCAGGAAAACCTATGGAAAGAAATAACGGAATCACTTTATTAAAGTGTATTTTGCCGATAATGGTCATTATACTTCATTTTAACAACAGTCATGGCGGTGCCGGCCTGATCGCTTCTTCAGGAAACCCGATCGAGCATGAGTTTCTTCTTTTATTAGAGGCGTTATCCATTGCGGCAGTTAATGTTTTTGTTATGATTTCAGGTTATTTCCTTTCGTTTCGAAATAAGAGAAATCTGAACAAGATTCTTTTTCTGTTTGTTCAGCTCATATTGATTAATCTGGGCTATTATGCAATCCGGGCAGTTATATCCGGTTCATTCAGTTTTCATGGATTATTACTGACAATTCTTCCGTCGGATTATTTTATCTGGCTGTATTCCTGCTGTTATATCGTCAGTTTATGGATCAATCTGGTCATAGACAATGTAAATAAAAAACAGTTTGAAGTACTGCTGATCGTATTGCTGCTTCTGTTCTCTGCATGGCCTACGATTGCAGACGGCTATACAAATATTACCGGAAACAGTCTGATGGGTATGTCCATGATTTCAAATACAGGGAATGATGCGGGATATACGATCGTTCAATTTGTATTGGATTATTTACTGGGAGCCTATTTGGCGAGATATCCAATCAATAATACAAAGAAAACAGCTGTCGGCATTGCTGTCTGCAGTCTGGCAGTATGGGGACTGGAACACATATCTTTTTCTTACGCAATAGAATACTGTAATTTATTTGTGGTTCTAAACAGTTTTTATATTTTAGCTTTGTTCAGCAAACTGAAGACAAACAGCAATACACTTCTTGAGTGGGTTTCAAATAAGACGCTTCTTCTGTATTTATTCCATACAAAACTGTATTTTCTCTGGAGAAACAAGTTTGCGCTGTCAGCTTCTGAAGGAACACTTACCGGTATTCTGCATATCCTGGTACTGATTGCGGTGATGTATTTCTGTACTTTGCTGCTGGCAGATGTATTCCAGAAAGTTTTTGGTTATTTTGCATCATGGATGCAGCGCAAATATCCTGCTGTTTTATCTTTAAATGGGATCAACCGGAATCAGGAGGCTTAGAACATGGATAAAATTGCGGTAGTCGTGCCGGTCTACAATGTTCAGGACTATTTGAACAGATGTGTGGACAGCTTATTGAAGCAGAATTATCCGAACTATACTGTTTATCTGATCGATGACGGATCAAAAGACAAATCGTCAGAAATATGTGAACAGTATTCGAATAATAACGCAAATGTAATTACAATACATCAGACAAATAAAGGATTGTCCGGTGCACGAAATACTGGTATAAAAGCCGCTTTGAACGAAGAAGAGTTTACCTGGATCACATTTATTGACAGTGATGACTGGGTGGACGAAAACTATCTGTCTTTTCTTATGGATGCAAATAAGAAGAACGATACAAGAATCAGTGTATGCAGCTATACCAGAAAACTTGAAAACACCTATTCTGTAAAAAACAACTCGGTATGGGTCATTGATTCAGACAGTCTGATTACTAAGTATCCGATCGAAGGAACGGTTGCCTGGGGAAAGCTGTATGATATCGGACTGTTTGCAGACATGGAATATCCGGTCGGGAAGCTTCATGAAGATGAGTTTGTAACGTATAAGCTGCTGGATGTGTGCAGGAATATATCATTTGTTGAGCTGCCTCTATACTTCTATTTTCTGAATCCGGCCGGAATTATGAAATCCGGATGGAATAAAAGAAAACTCGACAGCATTGAGGCTTTTGAGGAACAGATGGATTATTACAAAAAAACGAATAACCGGCGAATGTACGGTTATGCCGTGAATAAATATAATACCGGTCTGGCGCTCCAGATTAAGAATATTGCATCGAGTGATCTGGAAAACTCTGAAAAAGCCAGTCTGGAAAAGCAGCTGCAGAAGAAACTTAGAAGATCACTGCTGATTAATTCAGCGGCTACACCGTTGATCACTCAGAATATGTGGATATACGAAACTGCCTATCCATCTTTCATGAAAAGGGTGTACTGGCCGTATAGAAAAGTTGCTCATGGTGCAGAAAAAAAGTGCAGAAGATTGACAGGGAATAACAAAGCAAATGAGTTTTTCAGAAAACTGATAAATGCCGGTAACAGAAAACGTTTGAATAATACTGATTTTTCTCTTCTGGCAAGCAACTGCACCGGAGGATTTATTCTCCATGACCTGGGACTGCAGTTTAACAGTCCGTTTATAAATCTCTGGATAACACCGACAGATTTTATAAAATATCTGAATGATATGGACTATTACAATTCGTGTTCACTGCATTTTATAGAAAGTGATAAGAAATATCCTGTCGGACAGCTGGATGATATTACCATCTATTTCCAGCATTATAAAAGCAATAAGGATGCGGAAGATTCCTGGAACAGAAGAAAAGAAAGAATTAATAAAGATAATATATTTGTCATTATGACCGATCGGGACGGCTGTACATATCAGAATCTTGTTGATTTTGACAAACTGCCGTTTGAAAAGGTCGTCTTTACACATAAATATTACCCGCAGATACAGTCTGCTGTTTTCGTCAAAGGTTTTCAGGATTCGGATATGGTCGGAAACCTGTTTGAATACAAATCCCTGTTTTCCGGGAAAAAGTATTATGACGAATTGAATTACATTGACTGGTTCAATAACAGAAAATCGTAGCAGTTATTAAAAAAATCGAAACATACCGCCGTCTCATTGGTATAATAAGCAGGCATGAACTGAAGTATTTCTTTGGCTCTGTAAAAAGTATTGTTAGTGAAAGATATTGTTTTAATAGGAAAAAGAGTATGGATATAGCTGTTGATAAAGAAAAAAAGAAGCCGAAGCACATTCATATTGAACCAGAACACGGATTACTGAACTTCAACCTGAAAGAAGTATGGGATTACAGAGATCTGATTATCCTGTTTACCAAAAGATCTTTTACCGTTCGGTATAAACAAACCATTCTTGGTCCGATATGGCTGTTTCTTAACCCGTTCATTACCAGTGTAATGTATAACCTTTTGTTTGGCGTAATTGCCGGATTAAGTACAGAAGGAGTGCCGAAATTACTGTTTTATATGGGAAGTAATGCCCTGTGGACGTTCTTTTCGTCCTGCTTGACTATGACAGCAGGTACTTTCCGGTCAAATGCGCGAATATTCGGGAAAGTTTATTTTCCGCGTCTGACCATTCCGATTTCTTCTGTATTGGGAGCTGTTATTAACTTCTTTATTCAGTTGTTGATGTTCAGTTTTTTCTGGATCTATTTTATTGCTATAAAACAGGTAACTCCGAACTGGATCTGCATTCCGTTTATATTCCTGATCTTATTACAGCTTGGCTGCCTTGGATTAGGTTTCGGAATCATCGTCTCGTCTCTTACAACGAAATACAGAGACCTGAGTATTCTGGTTGGATTCGGTGTTCAATTATGGATGTACGGAACACCTGTTGTATATCCATTATCACAGATAACGGATCCAATGCTTTCTACATTGCTCCGGATCAATCCTGTCACTCAGGCTATGGAAACATTCCGGTATATCTTCCTGGGCACGGGAGAAGTGAATATATTCTACTGGGTTGTGAGCATTATTATTACAGTAATTATTCTGCTGTTCGGTATCTCAATCTTTAACAGAGTTGAAAAGACGTTCATGGATACGATTTAAGGAAACATAAAGATGGATAAAGAGATTGCAATAAATATACAGAATGTGAAGAAAAAATACCGTTTGGGACAAATCGGCGGCGGAACTCTTCAGGGCGATCTGCAGTCATGGTGGGCCAGGAAAAGGGGTAAAGAAGATCCTAATTCCGTTGTTGGAAGCAACCAGAACATCTACGGACAGACCCTTATGGCTTTGAACGGTATCGATCTGACTGTTTATAAAGGGGAAGCTCTTGGTATTATCGGGAAAAACGGAGCCGGGAAAAGTACTTTATTGAAACTGCTCAGCAGGGTTACGGCTCCGACAGAAGGTTCCATTGACATCTACGGCCGCGTCACAAGCATGCTTGAAGTAGGTACAGGCTTTCACGGTGAAATGACCGGCAGAGAGAACGTTTATATGAATGGTGCCATTCTCGGCATGACAAAAGCGGAAATAGATGAAAAAATGGACCAGATCATCGAGTTTTCTGAAGTCGGTGAGTTTATAGATACACCTGTTAAAAGATACTCTTCGGGTATGTATGTAAAACTGGCATTTTCGGTTGCTGCACATCTGGATTCAGAAATCATGATCATGGATGAAGTATTAGCAGTTGGTGATATGGCGTTCCAGCAGAAATGTCTGGACAAAATGTTTGATTCATCCCGGCTGGAAGGGAAAACAATTCTTTATGTTTCCCATAATATGAATACGATACGAAGACTGTGTTCCAGATGCGTAGTGCTGTCAAAAGGACAGGTGATATTTGACGGCGATGTCGAAAAGGCAATCAGCATCTACATGAGCAATAACAGTAATGAAACAGTATTCATGGACTATTCGAATTACAAGCGTCCGAAATGGTTAAAAAATGATGCCGTCAGGATTTCCACGGCAAATTATGTCGATAAAGATTCCTGTATCTTCTATCAGAACGAACCGATCAATATCCGTATCCTGTGGAAAAATAATACAGATATCAAACAACTCGGAGTTCGTTATGAAATCAGAACAAAGGAAGGTACGCCTTTGGCAACATCGATCAACTCTGATGTCTGCTCCTGCAAAAAAGATACCGAGAATGAACTGGTTCTGAAATACGATCTCTCTTTACTGGCGCCGGGCCGTTATTTCTCATTATTTACCTTTTTCCAGGTAGATTCTATGGGTGAATACTTAGACTGCGATTGTGTCAGAGGAATGGATATTATCATTGAAAATACCGAACAGAAAACAGAGTGGTATTCGAACAGATGGGGAAATATTATTATTCCCAGTGCATCCGTTGAAATCATTAAGTGATCGATAAATAACGGAAGTTTAATACTTAAGGGGCTTATAATGAACAGCAGCGTTAGAGAAGTACAGCTTGTTGAACTGGATATTCTTAAAAAAATAAAAGAAATATGTGAAAAGCATGATCTGGCATATTTTCTTGCGTATGGAACGTTACTTGGAGCAGTCCGTCATGGCGGCTTCATTCCCTGGGATGATGATATAGATGTTATCATGCCGGCACCTGATTATCTGAAGTTCTGCAGGATCGCTCAGAAAGAATTAGGGAAGGATTATTTTTTCCAGACAGCGTATACCGATCCGGGATACCATTACTGTTACGGAAAAGTTATGAAGAACGGGACAACATCTTTAATACTGAAAGAAAAATATCTGGATATTCACTGGTCAATATATGTTGATGTTTTTCCGCTGGTTTCCTATGGAAGTAAGGAAGAGTTTTTAAAAAAGAAAAAGATCCTTTCTCAGTATCTGGCAATTATCAATACAGAATACAGAAGGTTTAACGGTGAAAATAAAACAGTGAAAACAAAACTGTTTGATCTGACTCCGGTGTGGTTGAGAAAAGAATTAGGAAAAATGTACCTGCACAAACTGACGAAAGATTTTGATCCGAATAAAAATATGAGAATCATTTCTGCAGGCAGTTTTGGAATAAATGAATATCTGCCGGGAGAATTTTCGGGACCGGGCAGAAAAATGAAGTTTGAAGATGATGTTTTCTCTGTTCCGTACGATACGGAAGGACAGTTAACAAGAGTATTTGGAGATTATATGAAACTGCCTCCGGTAGAGAAGAGAGGCGGGCATGCAAAAAGGTTTAAAACAGAGATCGTCCTGGACTGTAATAACTCCTATGAAATGTATAAGTAAGCAAGTTTTCGATTTATGAACAGCATTAAGAAACAACGTATTCCTTCCATCGATATCTTCAGATATATATGTGCTTTACTTGTTATTGCTATACATACAAAACCTTTTGAGAGTACATTGCCAAAACTGAGCTTTGTTTTGGTACAGATTATTCCAAGAATAGCTGTACCGTTTTTCTTCATGGTTTCCGGGTATTTTTATTTTCAGAAACTGCAGAACGGTGAAAAGCCATTCAAAAAAGAGGTATTGCGGTTGATCAGGGTTTATTTCTTTTGGAGCTGCATATACTTTTTTATTGATTTTCTGCAATGGGGATATGCAAATCCCAAAGGATTTATAGCGAATTGTGTTGTGTCTTTTCTCTTTTATGGCAGCTATTATCATTTCTGGTATTTTCCTGCTTTAATATTCTCCATATGTTTTGCAACTCTGCTTTGGAAGAGCGGACTGAAGAAATGGATCATTCCGGCAGGGTTTGCCTTCTACATCCTGGGTTGTTTAGGCTGTGCCTATTTTAATCTGTGTAAAAATGTCCCTGTTCTGGGAAATATACTGTCTCTTCCTCAGTTTATTCATATTCGGAGAATTTTATTAATGGGATATCCTTTTTTTGCCGGAGGATATTTTGTTAATAAGATAAATGAAAAAGCAAATCTGAAGAATGGGATGGTCATGATGCTGGGGTCACTGCTGGTATGGATTCTGGAAATACTCTTTGTTATACGGATGAATTTTCAGAATAACATCATACTCACATTTGGTTTATACCCACTTACGGTATCTGTACTGATCGTTCTGATCCTGCACCCAATGCCTGAATTAAAAGAGATATCATCTGTTTGCAGAAAACTATCGGGTTTCACTTTTTATTCTCATCCGGTATTTATCCTGGCATTTGCCTCCGTTTATCGGGCGGTCGCAGGAAATGATATTTCAGGAACGGTACTGTTTATATTTACCGTTTTGGGGACTTTGATCACAGGACTGGCATTATTAAGATCCAGAAGTAAGATTTATCAGTTGACATAAATTGTATTATCTGGTTTTAGTAGATTGTTGCAGGAATCAGATTCCTGAACGGGAAAAAAGAGGGATAGTATGAAACAGTATTTGAATATTAAAACAAAAAAAGCAGTTATCTTCCTGATTGCTGCAATATTGATTTTTGCCTTTTCAGTGGCTGTTAACAGAATACGCAACGGATTGATCCTGTCAGTCCTGATTGTATTTCTGGGCGCACTTGACTTTAAGAATCTTCAGTTAAGCAAAAAGAATAAACAGATTGCGTTGTGTGTCATCCTGCTGGTATCTTCTCTGGTAATATCAAGCCTCAGCCAGCGCTCGTGCAATGAGACATTGTTTCAGTTGCCGATCGTTAATATATTGTCTGAACTCATGATCGTATTGATCCTGCTGGTGATTACGACTTTGATATTCAAGTCGGAAAAAACCGCAATTACTGCAGTCGCGATACCGATCATACTGCTGTTAACAGTGGACTATTATGTTTTCTGCTTTCGCGGAAACGAATTGACTCCATCAGACTTGCTGGCGATCAATACAGCTATGAAAGTAATGCCAAACTACCAGTTTGATCTCTTTTCCTTTCATCTTTATGTGTACAGCTTCCTCTGTATGTTTTTAACGCTTGTATGGAGCACCCCGAAACTCGTTGAAAAAAAGCTTGGCGTCAGATCCTATGCGGTTGGGCTGGCGTCTGTATGCGTTTTCGTTTTCCTGATCAGTGTATGTTATCGGTATATCGTTCCGAATCATTTTGCTATCAACGGAACGCTGAAAAACGGGTATCTGGTTAATTTTGTATCACAGTTGAAAGAGTCCATTATCTTTAAACCGTCCGGTTACAGTTCAAAAACAATAGACGGAATATATCAGAAATATGAAGGAACAGATACTAAAAATACGGATCAGGACAGACCGGATATCATTGTTGTCATGAACGAATCATTCGCGGATATGAATCATATCGGTGATCTGCCCGTTAATACTGCTGTGACTCCATATCTGGATTCTGTATCCGACTATGTATATAAAGGATACACACTGTCTTCCGTTTACGGAGGAGGAACACCGAATTCAGAATATGAGTTCCTTACAGGCAACTCCATGATGTTTTTTCCGCAGGGAATGATTGCCTACCATCAGATCATTAAAGGACCGACGTATTCAATCGTGACAGATCTGAATAAACTGGGATATGAATGTATTGCAATGCATCCATTTCACAGCAGCGGCTGGATGAGAAATAAGATATATCCATACCTTGGATTTGATGAAACGTATTTTCTGGAGGATTTCCCGGAAGAAAAACTCATAAGACATTATCGAAGTGATCAATACATGTATGAGGTTTTGCTGGATAAATATCATAAAGCATGCGAAAGCAATGATAATGTGTTCGTCTTTGGCGTTACAATGCAGAATCATGGCGCTTTCGATTATGAAGAAGATGATTTTCAGAATACCATCGAACTGCAGTTTGAGTCCGGAAATCAATATCCGGAGGCAGAGCAGTATTTATCGCTTATACATGAATCCGACAGTGCTTTACAGTATCTTCTTGAAGAATTGAAAAAGGAAGAAAGAAAAGTTGTTGTTCTTTTCTACGGTGATCATTTTCCAAAACTGGACGATGAATTCTATAAGGAATTACATGGATCCGATTTTAAGACCCTGGATGAAATTCAGCTGAAATATACTGTGCCGTTCCTCATCTGGACGAATTACTATTCTCAGAATGAAGAAGTTCCTATGACAAGCATGAATTACCTGTCGACATATTTACTGGATGCTTCGGGAATTGAACTGCCTGTTTACAACAGGTTCATTAAAGATGTAAACGGTGTTTCCTCCGCAATGAACACGAACGGCATATATCTCAATGATAAAAAACAATTCACCAAGTTCTCATCATCGGTACTTGATGAGTATGAACTGATCAAAGAATACAATTATATGGTTTACGATTCCTCAAAGGGAAATAAAGATACTCGTTTTTTCCCGATACCTGATTCCGGGGAATAGTACTCAGTATTCTGTCAGTCTGTTAAAAACAAAAGGTCTCCCAATCGCGGGAGACTTTTTAAATGACATGTCTTCACATTTTCAATAAGATACTAAGCAGCGAAATGGATAATAACAGGTATAGAGAATGGAATGTCAGTTGTTTCTGAACAGTTCAGGAATATAATCCTCTCCATGAACCATATTATTATATTCCATGTAGTAATAATCCCGAATAGAGTCACCGTATTCACTGCCGGACTTCAAATTGATTTCAGTTCCGTTCGAATCGTAATATAATCCGTCAGATGTTCGAATCGGAACAGATAAATGAAGATCATAAATGAATTGATAATATGGTGTTAAGGGCATATGTGCTGATTTTAAAAGCATGGGAATAAGGTCGGTCAATGTTGCTGTTTCGGAGAATACATCTGTATCCAGATCCGTATTAGACCATACATAATATGGTACGGTTCGCTGAACAATAGAAGACTGTGTGCCTTTATCAGAGACAGGTAATTCGGAAATGAATGAAGGTGCGTGATCACCCATCATAAGTACGATGACCGGTCTGTCAGATTGAGACAGCTGATCGATCAGATACTCAAAACTTTCAGCACAGGATTTCATGCTGGTGAGATACTCATTAACATCATCCGTCAGTGATCCGTAATCAGAGGTGACTTTAACTGTGTCATAACTGGCATCGTTCTGTTCATATCCGCCGTGATTCTGGAAGGTCAGCAGATACATAAATCTCGGAGAATCACCTGCATTTTTATAGTATTCAAGAAGATCAAGATAATTATCCCGGTCCAGCCATTCGCGATTTCCGTGCTTGTTGTAAGTGAAATACTTATTTCCCAAATAAACATTGTCAAATCCAAGGTCCGGATAGGCAGTGTTTCTTGCATAGTTGTCTTCGCTGTAGCAGTGCATTGCAGTACTGGCATAACCTAATGATTTCAGGTGACTGACAATACTGCTGGCATCCGTAAGATTCAACACCGCAAATGGTGAAGCGGATGAAATCTCATACATACTGTTTGATGTCAGAAGTTCATATTCGGAACAGTTTGTGCCGCCTCCGATCAAAGGTACAACAGCATGCCCTGAAATAATACCTTCGATCGTATCGATCGGTTCAAGAACTGTCTGAGCCTCTTTAATGCCTGAGTTATAATTCAAATTACTGAATGCCTCATTCAGAATCAATATGATATCCGGGCGGGCATCTGAATCGGAATACTCTGCTGTACTGTCTTCAGACAGATACTTATTCAGTTTTTCGACATCATAGCCTTCTATCATGTTGTATTTTTTATTTGTGCAGTAAATGCTGTTCATGAAACAGACTTCATATCCATACTTTGCCATCGGTTTTGCCCATGACCAGGAAACAAGACTGTTTGGAAACAGAGTCCATCCGGAAAAGAATATCATCCAGAGAGCTATGCAGTCGATTGCCAGTACTGAACCGGATACTCTTCTTTTTATATTGGATGAGTTTTTTTTCAGCATCTTTCTTACGATAAGCATCATAATGATTTCGATGAATGCTATAGCAAGCAGGCGGATAACCATACTGTCGAACACAGGCTTATAGCCTGCCATCACATCAAATGCAGTCCCTATATTGTAAATATCTGAGGCAAGGAAGGGAGTGCCGTGGAATAAAAACACGTGATAGTTGATCAGACTCAGTACAGTAACCAGGATGCTGCTGATCAGCAGTGATCTTACCGTATTCCGCGATATCAGAAGGATCAGCAGAAACGGGATTACTGAAATCATCATGTTCAGCAGTAAATATCGTATATCCATTGTCAGACAGTATTTAATGCTGACTGAAGCACTGTACAATAACTGCAAATGCTGGCAATACATCGAAAGTGCAACCAGAATGACGGGCAGGACCATCTTTTTAAAATCAAAATTTCGCATATAGTTTTTATATCATTCTTCATCAGTTTAGACAATATTATATGATTTGAAACAACTTGTAGGTTAGAGAATCATCCCATATACTAGTTCTTGAAATAGATTTTCGCGGGAACTTTGACACAGATGTATTTCTCATCTCCGGATGAAGAGAAAACTATATTGAATCAAAGTGCCTGTTCTATTTCAATATATAGACGTTTTTTGATGACTGGAAAAAATCGAAGAATGCTTCTTATATAGATTTTATTGACATTGGGGGAGATTGATATGGGCCAGGTAATTGAGATTACTGGAAAGGAATTCAGAAGAATGCAGCTGATCCAGCTTGATATGCTGAAAGAATTTGATCGAGTCTGCAGGAAACATGATATTAAATATGTTATTTTTGCCGGAACTCTTCTCGGCGCCGTAAGACATAAAGGATATATCCCATGGGATGACGATGCAGATATTGCGATGCTTCGGGAGGATTATGAGAACTTTAAAAAAGTCGCTTCGGAGATGAATCCTGATATCTGTTATTTTCAGGATCATACAACGGACCCGGGTTATCTTTGGGGATACGGGAAACTGAGAAGAACAGGGACAACGTTTGTACGTGCCGGGCAGGAACATATGAAGGGACAAACTGGCATATGTCTGGATGTCTTCCCTCTTGATGATGCTCCCAAAACACTGCCGATGCAGATGCTGCAGGATTTTCATTGCTTTTGTTTGAGGAAAACGATTTGGGCACAGGTAGCCAAGGAAAATGAAAAAGGATTCTGGAAATTCTGGTATACACTTCTAAGCAAGATTCCGGTAGATACAGTATATGCAAATGCAAATAAATGGTATATCAGTAAAAGTTCAAACGACAGACCTAACAGAGTCAGGATTTTGTTTATGCCGTCTACCGGAAAGTTCTATAGAAAAGCACCGCTTCCTGTACGTTACAGCATGCCGAAAAAATGGTTTCTGGAAAGAGCGGAGTATCAATTTGAAGATACAGTTCTTTACGGCATTCAGGATTATGATGCATTTCTGGAATATGAGTATGGAGATTATATGACGCTTCCGCCTGAGGAGAAGCGAGTGGCGCATGCGCCGTGTTCAAGTTATGACTTTGGCGGAATCAGAGAAGATGTATTGTACGAGGATGAACAGGGGAAAAAATAATGGAAGAGTATATTGTTACGGAAGAGTCAAGAAAACTGTGGGCTGTTGAATTGGATCTGCTCGCAAAGTTCAAAGAAATCTGCTCCAAATATGGATTGAAGTATTATGCAATTGGCGGAACCTTGCTTGGTGCTGCCAGACATCAGGGTTTTATACCATGGGATGATGATATAGATATTCTTATACCATGGGAGGATTATAAGAAGTTTATGGAAGTCTCTTCCGTAGAATGTCAGTATCCTTATTTCTTTCAGTGTCATCTGACAGAGAAAAACAGTGAAATCAGCAATGCACGGCTGCGCAGAAGTGATACGACCGGCTGTACAAAATGGGAATATCTTAACATGGCAGATCCGGAATACAATAAAGGAGTTTTCATTGATATTTTCCCGATTTTCAATGTTCCGGAAGATGAAGAAACAAGAATAAAGATGAAAGAATCGATCATGGAAGCGTGGAAAGCCTTCAGAGGTTTTACGGCACTTGAAGGCGAGGCGAATGGTCTGTTACATGTGAATCCCGAATACAAGAAGTATATTGATATTTACAGGAAATACAGTGAGAAATATACGATTCAGGAAATCAAAAATCTATATTTTGAACGTTGTGCTGCAATAAAAGAGCCTACCGGTATCATCGGTGCCGTCAGCTTCCGGACGTTTGATGCTAAGAACATGTGGAAGGCTTCATGGTTCGAAGAAACGGTTGAGCTTCCGTTTGAGAATACGACTATAACCTGTCCTAAATACTATGATGAGGTTCTTACTGTACAGTACGGGGACTGGCGAACACCGGTCTACAATGGCGCGTATCATGAAATGTTTGTTGTTGATACTGAAGTTCCCTTTAGTATCAAGCTGAAAAAAGAAGATGAGAAAAAGTGAGGAAAGGCAGGAAACAGAATGAGCCAGAATTATGACTATGAGTTTGAAGTGACAGAACAGAGGAGAAAACTCTGGAATGTAGAAATGGAAATCTACAGTTATTTCAAAGAGGTTTGTAATAAACATAATCTCAAATACTTTGCGGTAGGCGGAACACTTCTCGGCGCTGCGAGACATAAAGGGTTTATTCCCTGGGATGATGATATGGATTTTGGCATGCCGTATGAAGACTACATAAAGTTCATGTATATCATGAAGGAAGAATGTAAGGAACCATATCACCTTCTGAGTATTGTAACGGATCCGGTTTATGGCGGCATTACGCTTTCCCGTCTGAGAAGGAGTGATACTACCGCATGCAGCAAATGGGAGTACGACCATGTTGGATCGTTCAGCGACAATGAAGATTATAACATGGGGATCTGGATCGACATTTTGCCGTTCTGCAATGTGCCTGTTGATGAAGAGACCAGAAAGGCTCAGAAAGAACAGATTATGGATGTCTGGAAAGCAGTGAGAGGCTACAGTGCACTTGAAGCAGCTGAAAAGGGAAGGGAAAGCGTTGTTAATCCTGAGTATAAAGAGTATATTGATATCTATAAAAAATACAGCGAAAAATACTCTTTAGATGAGATTAAAATGCTGTATCTCGAACGCTGCGGCATGAATAAAGAACGTACAGGTCTGCTCGGTGTAACTTCCTTCCGGACTTTCCAGCCTAATCTGATTTGGAAAACAGAATGGTTTGATGAAACTGTTGAACTTCCTTTTGAAAATATTACAGTCACCTGTCCCAAATACTATAACGAAGTCCTGACTCACCAGTACGGAGACTGGCGTATTCCTGTGAAAAACGCTGCATATCATGAGATTTATATCTATGATGCGGATGTGCCGTACAAAGAATATTTCAAAAAACTCAGACAGGAAAATAAATAACTATGATTACTGCTATTATTCTGGCCGGCGGAGTTGGTTCAAGGCTTGGAAAAAAGATTCCAAAACAATTTGTTGAAGTTCTCGGAAAACCGATTCTTGCCTATACTCTGGAAAAGTTTCAGAACAATGACAATATTGATGCCATTGAGATTGTCAGCCATAAAGATTATGTGGATCACTGCAAAGCGATTGCTGAAGAATATGGGATTTCAAAAGCAAAATGGTTTGTGAACGGAGGCGCATCTTTTCCCGAGTCCACGGTAAAAGGACTGTTTTATCTGGAAGACAAAATGGAACCGACGGACCTTGTCATGATCCACGGCTCTTGTGCTCCATTAGTGACAGATGAAGTGATTAACGATGGTATTCGTGTCTGCAGAGAGTTTGGAAATTCCATGGCTGTGCAGCAGATGAGTTTAAGTACATGTCTGAAAGATGATGAAACCTGTTCGTCTAAGAGTATTGACAGAGAGACAATTGTACAAGTGCAGTTTCCACTGACTTTTGAATACAAATATATCTGTGATGCATATAAAAAAGTCATAGCTGACGGATCGTTCGAAAAACTTGGTTTGCATCTGCAGTATACGGTATTTGCAAATGGCGGGACGATGCATTTCTCAAAAGGAGACGACAGGAACTTTAAAATCACCACACAGGCAGATCTGGATCTGTTTGAGGGGTATTTATTATTACTTGAAAAACGTAAGATGGAGGGGTAAAAAGTGCTAACGTTTAAGGAGTTTGAAGTTATAAAAACGCTCATGGCAAAAGACGCGAAATCGGATGCCGGTTACGTTTTTAACCATATTTATTATGAACTTTTTGATAATGAAGAAGAAGTTTCCCAGGTAATAAATGATCTTGAGAAAAAAGGTTTTATCATCGACGGAAAACTGACCGATGAAGCTTTGAAGGAAATGGAACCATGTAAAGTTCATAATGCCATCATTCTTGCTGCCGGCGGAGCTGCGAAAAGTTCCAAGTCTTTCTATTCACTTCCAAAGGGGTTATATGTAAAAAACGGAGAACCCCTGATTGAAAGAGAAATCAGACAGCTTAAGGAAGCCGGAATTGATGATATTACAGTGGTTTTAGGATACAGGCAGGAACTGTTTTTCTACCTCGAGAAGAAGTTCGGGGTCAAACTCGCTAATACTCCTGCTATTGAAAAGGGAAGTGTTGTCACTCTTGACGCTGTAAAAGATCAGCTTTCCAGAACATATATTTGCAATTGCGATAACTATTTCGTTGAAAATCCGTTTTCACTATATGAATACAATTCTTTTCAGGCTACTGTCTATAAACAGGAATGCATTCACGAGACACAGTTAAAAACGAATCGGTCCGGCAGGATTGTTTCAAGTTTTACAGCTAAAGGTCCGGGCGAGTGTTTTTACGGTCATGCTTTCTTAGATGAAAAGTTTTCCAAACGCATGGTTGAATACTTAAATGAAGATCTCGATGTATTCCGTGTAGATATGATGTTCTGGCAGGAACTTGCCATGCGGCATATTGAAGACCTTGACTGGTATGTTAGAAGATATTCAACAAACTTCCTTTATGAGTTTGATTCAATCAGTGAAACACAGAGTGTCGAGACACTATTCATTAATGATGTAAGTGACAAGATGACTGACAGAATCTGTAAGGTTTTGAACTGTCAGCCTTCCGATGTTCATGATGTTGTTATTCTTGATAAAGGTATGACAAATATCAACCTGACCTTTATGGTAGGCGACCAGAAGTATATCTTCCGTTATCCCGGAGAATCAAGCTGGGAATTGACAAGCAAGCGCCGTGAAGTTATTGCACAGAACCTGGCAACCAAGTTGGGTTTGGACGAAGCAACTATTTATATTGATGAAGATGGCTGCAAGATCAGCAAATACAGAGACAATCTTATTGATCTCAGCAAGCGCTGGTGGACAGACTCCGAACTTGTCTGCAGATGTGCAAGAATGATGAGGAAACTCCATGACGGAACAGATTTAGTTGACTGTACAGGAATGGAATATGATGCGATTGCGGAAGGCGACCGTTTGATGAAACTTGGCGGAGCACGAAAGGGTGACCTCACAAAAACGTTTGGAGATATTCGTGAAAAGGCACTGTTCCTCAGAGAATGCTACAGAAAAGACGGCTGGGCTGATGTTCTTTGCCATCATGACTGGAAATATGACAATATTTTGACCGATGGGAATTTCTTCGATGTAATTGACTGGGAATACGGTTCACTGGATGATCCGGGAGCCGATCTGTTAAGAATTCTCATGGGTCGTGAATATGACGATGAAATATTCAATAATGCCCTTGATGCTTACTTCGGTCATAAGACAACGGAAGGCGAGAAAATGCATGTAATTGCCGCCTTTGTCCCGATGTGCTATTACTGGCTGGGATGGCTGATGTATCAGGAATCTCTTGGAAACAACGGATTCTACTGGACCATACTGTATTATCAGACTGCATATAAAGCTATTGATTACACACTTGAGTACTTTAAGAATCGATAAAAGCCCGAAATCAGGTTTAACAGTGGATGGTTGTATTTTTCAAGGACACGAAAAAGTACCTGGGCAAATCAGGCAGTGCCTGCCAATTAAAGGAAAAAGGAGGAAAGAGAAACTGATCATTATATCTGGTTAGCTTCTTATGAGGATTATGGCGATTGGAATATTACTTGCCGGCGGGGTTGGCAAAAGAATGGGCGCGTCTGTTCCTAAGCAGTTTCTTGAGGTAAACGGGGAACCGATCATTTGCTATCCTTTGCGAATCATGGAAAAACACGAAGATATTGATGCAGTGGAAATTGTCTGTGTTGATTCATTTATTGATGAGATGTGGAGTATTGTTCAGCGCTTCGGCTTCAACAAAGTGAAATGGATTACGGCTGGAGGTTCTTCATGTCAGGAATCTACGTATAATGGATTGAAAGCTTTGCGCGGAAAGGCGGCGGAGGATGATATAGTCCTGATTCATATGACTTCTTATCCGCTTGCCAATGCTGAGATCATTCATGACTGTATTGAATCTGCGAAGAAAAACGGGAATGGATGTACAGCACGGCCAATTCTTTACTCGGTATACTTTACGGATGATCGTAAAACAACAGTACAGCAGATTGACAGAGACAGACTGATGCTGTGTACAGTCCCGTACGCTTTCCGTTATGGCGAGTGTGCCGATCTTTATGATCTGGCTTTTTCCGAGGGAAAAGGGGTCACTGGTAATGTGTTTACGAATACACTTTACTGTGATTATGGAAAAACGATCTATTTTACAAAAGACGCTGAGACGAATTTAAAGATTACTACTCCTGAAGATATTATGCTGATGGAAGCGTATTTGAACATAATGGAAAAGAATAAAGCCTAAAAGGGGATTGAAAATGGGAAAGTATTTAATTGGTATTGATGAAGGCACGACAGGTACAAAAGTATGCGTATTTGACACAGAGGGGCATTTGATTTCTTCAGCTTATGCTGAATATCCATCATATTATCCGAAGCCTGGTTATGTTGAGCAGAGTGTTGCTCAGATTTCCGATACATTGTTTGAAACATGCAGAAAAGCAATTCAGAAAAGTAAAGTGAATCCTGAAGATATTGCTGCTGTAAGTCTGTCCACACAGGGGGCGGCGATGATTCTTCTGGATGAAAATGGAAATGTTGTCAGAAACAGAATGATCGGCTGGCAGGATCTCAGAAACGGTGAAGTTGCAGACGATATCCACAGTCTGATTTCCGATGAAGAACACTATGCGATTGAAGGAAGCTGCGTTGGCGGATTTAATACAGGCGTACTTGTCTGGCTTCAGAAAAATGAACCTGAAACATGGAAGAGAGTTAAGAGGATAGCGACAAATCAGGATTATTTCCTGCATCAGCTTGGTGCAGAAGGTTATCCCTGCGATATTGCCTCCACACATCGAATCAGTATGCTGGATGTTAATAAGAGCGAATGGAGCGACGTACTGAGAAAAGCGTATGGATGTGAAAACGTTGAACTTCCGGAAGTTGTTACTGAACCGGGAAAGATTGTCGGAACAGTTACACAGGAAGTTGCGGAGAAAACAGGTCTTCCGATCGGCTGCAAAATCTGTGTCGGTGCACAGGATGTTAACTGCTCTTCTTATGGCGTCGGCGGAACAACGGATGACGTCGCGACTATGGTAGTAGGTACATTCGGCGGCAGCTATGTCATTGTTGATAAACCGGTTCGTGATCCGAATAAGACGATTCTTGTAAAGGGAAATCAGGGTATGGGCAACTGGCAGCTGGAGGCTTTCTCGCATACAGCAGCTTCTGCATTCCGCTGGTTCAGAGATAAGCTGTGTTCTCTCGAAGTAGCTACATCTCAGCTGATGGGTGTTGATCCGTATAATCTGATGACTGAGATTGCAGAAAGATCCGTGCCCGGTTCAAATGGTGTTACAGCATTGACATGTCTTCAGGGATCTCACGGTCGTAAAGTCAATGAGGCAACAAGAGGAACTTTCCTGGGAATTACATTAGGTACAGAAAAAGCTGACCTCGCACATGCGGTTCTTGAAGGAATCTGCTATGAAATGTACGACATCCTGCTGATGCAGGAAGCATTCTCCAAACCGGTCCGTGCTGTCCGTCTTTCCGGAGGTGTGATCAAGAGTCCGATGTGGTGTCAGATGTTCGCGGATATTATGAACAAAACGATCGAGCTGACAGAGAGCACTGAAGCCGGAGCGCTTGGCGCTGCAATGTATGCCGGCGTGGGTGTGGGAATCTATAAGGATTGCCTTGATGCTGCAGATAAGTGTGTCAGAGTCAAGGAAAAATATGAGCCGATTCCGGAAAATGTGGAAGAATACAAAAAAGCTTTCCAGAGATGGAATGAAGCGTTTGATGCATTGAATGGTACTTTCTACAGATAATTACTGTTCACACGACAACAGATCATTCGGCTTCGAAGAGTAAAGCACGAATAACTTTGAATCAATTAAAAAGTATGTCTGAAAATCATCCGCAAAGAGCTGGGAAAATAGAACAGACATACTTTTTTATATGAGTGTTTTTGAGGATATATGTTTAGAAAACTTTTGAATAGTTATTCTGAAAATGCTTATCATCCGGATGCGTGCCAACTCGAATAAGTCTTCTTCGAAAAAGAGAAAATACAAAAAGCATTTCTGATAATTACAGATGTCGTTTATTTGTACAAGATACAGGGTATCTGAAATCTGATGCTGTTTATTTCCTTTGAAATTGAGAAGCGGGAAAGGGCTCTCCATCAGCAGTAAAAACCATGTCATTCAGTAAAGTTTAGGTTTTTCGGGTCTTTAATCCTGAATGATGATAGCTGTCTGCAGTTGGAAGAATCAAATCGGCAGCCAAATATATGTTTCTTGATGGGGCAATACAATGATATTATTGTCATGATATGTTCGGCTTCAGGCATGGACTAACAATATGTGTTCGAAACTGCGTACATAGCACGGGCATATCGGACTTTGGTATTAATTTGCAGTTTTTGTTAGATAGTATATGTAGGAGAAATAGAGTATGGATCCTGTATTATTAGGTGTTCAAAAAATAGAATTGGACATTTTGGACGCAGTAGATCGATTTTGCAGAGAACATGATATTAATTATTCTTTATCATATGGAACATTGATCGGCGCGGTACGTCATCAGGGTTTTATTCCATGGGATGATGACATTGATCTGATGATGAAGCGTGATGACTATGACAGATTTATTAAAGAGTGGACCAATGATCCGCCTGACGGATTGTTTTTGCAGACCGAAGTGACAGATCCGGATTATCGAAATAATTTTTTGAAAATTCGGAAGAATAATACAACGTTTATTCAGTCTGAAAAAGAAAAAACATGCGGATACCATACAGGGATATTTATTGATATTTTTCCGGTAGACCGCGTGGCACCGGAGGGATTATCAAGAAAACTGCAATATAGATTCTGTCAGATCAATATGCTGATGACCCGAAATCACAGAAGCAGAAAAAAGGGCTTTACAGGTGTAGTAGAGACTGTATTACTGAGTTTGCCGGATTCTATAAAAAAGTCTTTAAAACAGTTTTCCTATAAACAGAAAATTAAATGGAATGATTCGGATATTCCGGAATTACCGTTATTCTGGAACGGGACAATGCATGGGGCACACAAGTATTTTCAACCGGATTTATTTGATGAGTTCGTCGAATTGCCATTTGAAGGACATAGTTTTAAAGTGTTTAAATGTTACGATTCTTTCTTGAAAGGTTATTTTGGGGATTATATGCAGCTTCCGCCGGAGAATAAACGGATTTCTCATCATCCGCTTATAATCAGTTTTGAGAAAGAATACAGTGAACTGAAAAAGGAGGATAAGTGCAGCAATGCTTAATTTTACAGTAGGACCGGTTATGTGCAGCGATGAAGTTCTCGCTGTTGGCGGCGAACAGGTGCCGTATTTCCGTACAGCGGAGTTCTCTGAGTTAATGTTTGAAAATGAAAAGTTTATTCTGCAGTATGCAAAAGCACCAGAGGGTTCCAAAGCAGTATTTATGACAAATTCTTCAACAGGTTCAATGGAAGCGGTTGTTATGAATTGCTTCACAGAGAAGGATAAGGTTCTGGTAATCGATGGCGGAAGTTTTGGGCATCGGTTTGTAGAAATCTGCGAGATACATGAGATTCCGCATACAGTTTTGAAACTGAATCATGGACAGAAACTCAGCAAAGAGAGGTTATATGAATATGACGGTCAGGGTTTTACAGGATTGCTGGTTAATATTGATGAAACATCAACCGCTGTTTTGTATGATTCGGAAATGATCGGAGAATTCTGCCGGAAAAACAAACTGTTTTATGTGTGTGACTGCGTTTCAGCTTTTCTTGCGGATCCTTTCGATATGGAGCACTGCAGTGCCGATGTGATGATCACCGGGTCTCAGAAAGCACTCGCTTGTCCTCCAGGCATCTCTGTAATCGTCCTGGCGCCGCGTGCAGTGGAAAGAGTGAAAAACAGAAAAGTCAGGTCGATGTATTTTGATCTGGCAAATGCGCTGAAAAATATGGAAAGAGGACAGACGCCTTTTACCCCGGCAGTCGGAATCTTAAGACAGATCAATGCCAGGTTAAAGGAAATCGAAGCATTAGGCGGTGCAGATGCTGAAGTTTCCAGGGTTGCAGCACAGGCAGAAGATTTCAGAGAGAAAATCAAGGACCTTCCCTTTGAATTTGTATCAGAATCTCCGGCTAATGGTGTAACTTCGGTCCATCCCTTACATGCAGATGCATATGAGATATTCCTAACACTTAAGGATCAGTACGGTATTTGGATCTGTCCGAACGGCGGAGATATGAAAAATACGATTTTCAGAGTCGGTCATATTGGTCATCTGAGCCATGAAGACAACACAACATTAATTAATGCATTGAAAGATATGCAGAAGAGAGGATTATTCTAATCAGCTGATTCTGCGGAATGGAGGTTTTTATGGTGAAAGTTATAACGTATGGAACATATGATTTGCTCCATTTCGGACATATTAGGCTGTTAGAGAGAGCAAAAGCACTTGGAGACTATCTGATTGTCGGCGTAACTTCGGATGCATATGATAAAACCCGCGGCAAAATCAACAACCAGCAGTCTTTAATGGAACGAATCGCAGCCGTCAGAGCAACCGGTATTGCCGACGAAATCATTGTTGAAGAATACGAAGGTCAGAAGATAGATGATATTCGGCGGCTCGGAGTTGATATTTTTACCGTTGGATCTGACTGGGTCGGGCATTTTGATTATCTTAATGAATACTGCAAAGTAGTATATCTTCCCAGAACAGAGGGTATTTCCAGTTCAGAAATCAGAGCAGAAAAAAGAAAACTGATCATCGGAACGATCGGCTCAGAAAATCTCTGCAAAAAGTTTATCCGTGAAATGCGGTATGTAAATGGAGTTGAATATAAAGAATGTGATGAAACTCTGGATGGGGTAGATGCAGTATATGTTGCATCTCTCCCCCAACAGCGGTATTCGGACGTTAAAAGAGCGCTGCTGTCAGGGAAACATGTCATTTGTGAATCTCCGATTTCTACAAAGAAAGATCAGTACCAGGAGTTGCTGTCGCTTGCAAATGAGAAACGTCTTATTTTGACGGACGCAATAAAAACGGCTTATTCAACTGCGTATTCACGTCTTTTGGTTGTTGCAAAAAGCGGAAGAATCGGAGATATCGTTTCTGTAGATACGGTCTGCACTAGTTTGATTGACGGTGCAGGAGAATCCGGCGCGGATTTAGCGAAAAAACAGAATAGTATATGCGCATGGGGTCCGACGGCATTGCTGCCGATCTTCCAGCTTCTGGGTACACAGTACAAGTCAAAAACCATCGTAACTAAGATAATAAATGATGAACTGAATTATGACGGATTTACAAAAATAGATTTATTATTTGATAATGCTGTAGCTTCTGCAAAAATCGCTAAAGCTGCGAAAGCAGAAGGCGAGTTGATCATAACCGGTACGAAAGGTTATATATACGTTCCTGCTCCATGGTGGAAAACAGATTATTTTGAAGTTCGATTTGAGAATCCGACGGATAATAAACGGTATTTTTATCAGCTTGATGGTGAGGGGATCCGTTATGAGATAGTTGCTTTTGCAAAAGCTGTGGAGAAGAAAGAAGGATACTATTACATCAGTAAAGACGTATCAGAAGCAATTGTTTCGATCATAGATGATTATGACGAAAAGAAATACATTCGAATTTCGTAAAGGATAGTAAACAGGACTGAAAAAAACAGGATATTTATAATTGAGAATGTATTTCTGGTTTTGATGCGGTTGGACAAAAACGGCCGCGGAGGATATGCTGATCCGGACTGAGAAATCCCGGAAAGAATATTCAAAAAGAAAACTATGTATATGTTCTGAAAAATAAAAAGAACTTCCTGTTGATTATTTCGGCAAGTCTGTGATGTTTTAGCATTGTTTTATTTGAAATGATGCTATTATGCATCTATGAAAATAACTCAGATTACAGGTGTAAAAACGAAGAGATTCCTGATCTTTGCTATACTGGCAATACTTTTTCTGTTCCCGTGCATTGCACTGGGAAATGATCTGTATGCATTCGGCGGCGCTGTACTGATGCTGCTGTTTGCGTATATATCATGGAAAAATGCAAGATTAAGCAAGGTGGCAGGCTTCGTTCTTACACTTTTATTATTTGCGTTAACAGCTGTATTATTTGCGTGGCTGAGTCAGTATGTATTACAACTGGATCTGTTTGTACTGGGAAAGAGAAAAGCAGCACTGGCAATGGTTATTGTTTTTGCGGTGGCTGTGCTGTTCTGGATCATAACGAATCATTCCGTCAGAAGTGCGCAGCTTACGGCGATTGCAATCACCGTGCTGTCCATATCCAATTACTACGTATATACATTCCGCGGAAGCGAAATGGCACCGAATGACTTCATGTCAGTCAATACCGCACTGACAGTAGCGTATGACTATGAATATGAACTGACAACAGAAATCGTGTATGCGGCAGGGATCCTGCTGGTATTCCTGGCATTTACTACTGCGCTGCCGGTGTTCAAATTCAAGAAAAAACGCTGGGGCAGAGTCATGCAGCTGCCGATTCTGGCTGCCGCAGTGATATTCAACGCAGTCGAGTCACGGGGACTCAGTGCAGAGTATTTTGAACAGGAAGGATCACAGTTCAACGGTTACCTGGTGAACTTTATGCTGCAGGTGCAGGGTATCTTTATTGAACCGCCCAGACACTATTCCAGAAGACTGATCCGCGATATCGCAGATGAGCTGTATACGGAACCGGAAACACTGGATACAAGCGAATACCCGGATGTGATCGTAATCATGGATGAGTCATTTGCGGATATAGATTATATCGGCGACGGACTGGAAACAAACAGAAAAGTAATTCCGTATATCAAGTCTCTGAGCGAGAATACGACAAAAGGCTATGCTCTTTCCTCGGTTTACGGAGGAGGAACTCCGAATTCAGAGTATGAAGTACTGACCGGGAATACCATGATGTTCCTGCCGAAAGGAGTAATGGCATACCAGCAGTATATTAAACAGCCGACATATTCCATGGTCACGGAATTCAAGAAAATGGGATATAAAACGATCGCCATGCATCCATTTAACTCAAAAGGCTGGATGCGGACGACAGTATATCCGTTCCTGGGATTTGACGAGATGTATTTTGAAGATGATTTCCCTCAGAAAGATCTGATCCGGTTCTTTGTCAGTGATCAGGAAATGTTTGAGACTGTATTGAAACACTATAAAAAGAATATACAGACAGAAGATCATGTATTCCTGTTCGGTGTTACCATGCAGAATCACGGCGGATATGCATTCGACGCAAAAGACAATCCGGATCTCGAACAGAGATATCGGAAGAGTGTCCTGATCAAGGGAAATATGGATGGTGACTATGACGATGCGGAACAGTATCTGTCACTGGCTCATGAAACCGATAAAGCAGTGAAATATCTGTTAACGGAACTGGAAAAGATCGATCGCAAAGTGATCGTACTGTTCTATGGCGACCACTATCCGGGACTCAGTGAAGCATTCTATGACAAAGTATTCGGAGGAAACTTTGAAACACTGGATGAATACCAGCGGAAGTATACCGTACCGTTCTTCATCTGGACAAATTATGACAGTGAAGAGAGAACGGTAGAACTGACAAGTCTTAACTACCTGTCAAATTATCTGTATGAAACGGCAGGGATCGAACTTCCGGCATATAACAAGTTCCTGAAAGGCATACAGGAGAGAATCCCGGCAATGAATGCGAACGGCTTCTGGTCAGAAGACAATGGGAAGTTCGTAAAGTATAAATATGCGGAGGGGAAAGAGGCCGAACTGCTTCGGACATACTATATGCTGGAATACAATTCCCTGATCGATAAACTGCATGTGAACAGAAAACTATTCCCGACACCATAAATAATGCAAAACTGAATGATTTTTTGGATCTATTAACAGGGGGCGTCATAGTGTCAGATATTATGAAAAAGGAACGGAATTATGGTATTGAATTGCTTCGTGTAATGTCAATGATGTTTATTGTAACCATTCATGTGATGGAACACGGAGGAGTTCTGGAGAATTCTATAGGAATAAACTACATCATTTCGCATTTTCTATACACCATCATAAAAAGCGGTGTAAATTGTTTTGCTTTGATCAGCGGATATGTCGGGTTTAGTGAGAAAAAAGAAACTTTGTCTTTTCGAAAATACCTGCTGATGTGGATGCAGGTCGTTTTCTTCTCAATTCTTTCTCTCATAATTGTAAGTGTATATTCACATAATGCAGTCAGTTTCAAATCTCTGGTAAAAACTCTGTTTCCTGTTACTCTTGGAAGTTATTGGTATTTTACAGCGTATACAATGGTCTATTTTCTGAAACCGTTCATGAATAAGACAATTCAGAAACTGAATACAGTTGAAGAAATGTACAGAGCATATATCTATTTTGGATTATTGTGTATTCTGATCCGTTTTTCAGATATTATTTCAGGATCTTTGAAGTTTTCGAATGGACTGAGCTGGATGTGGCTGTGTATGATGTATTATCTTGGCGCAATGATCCGAAAGCAGCATATGATTTCTCTTGAAAACTGTAAGGCAGATATCCACAGATTAATAAAAGTTTTATTGGTGTGCATTCTTTTGACATGGGGATGGAAAATCATATTTCATTTCTACATTGGATTCGGAAAATATGATGATCTGTTTTTAATGCATACATCATTGACAATGATTGGTGAGGCAGTATGTTTTCTGCTTTTATTTGCACAATATGAGCCTGGTGAGAAAACAAAAAGGATTATTTCATTCTTTTCTGCTGCGTCGTTCGGGGTATATCTTCTTCATGATAACAGATCAATTAGAGCTGCTTTTATCACAGACCAGTTTATTTGGATCACAGCCACGCCGGCATACCTGATCATCATTTATATATTAGGTTCTGCATTGTGTATCTATATTATTTGTGTCATCGTGGAAAAACTGAGACAGCGGCTGTTTCAATTGCTGCAGCTGCCGAAGTTATCGCGAATATCATCAGACTATGTTGACAGTGTGCTGAATCATGCGGCTATGTATCTGACAGAGAAGGATACTTTGGCAGCGAAAAAGGAGAATTCGTAATTCTATCGGACTTCTGCTATACTTTGTATACCTGCAGAACGCTGCTGTACGTGCATCCGTTAGGATGCCCGGACATACTTTTAATCATTTGGGAGATGGCGTACAGCTTAGGTCCGGAGATGGTTCTGCGGGAGAAAGCATATACACCCGGCATCCTGTGAGGGAAGCCGGGTTTTGTGTTACACTAATAAGGATATGAGTGAAACAGGTAAGCCCAAGAAAAAGAAGATCCGTTTTTCTGTCATACTGATGATCTTTATACTGCTGTGCTACATATGCGCCGGTACAGGTGTATATGTTTTTGTGCATAAGCAGATGGAAGGAGCACCGGAGCTGAATGTGCGTGACTTTATCGGTCAGGAGATGACGAATATCTATGACTGCAATGGAACGCTTCTGCAGGAGATCGGTGCGTACATGCGGGATAATGTTCCGTACGATGAACTGCCGGAGTGTGTGATCGACGCATTCCTTGCAATCGAAGACTCACGGTATTTTGAACATAGGGGATTTGATATTCCGCGTTTGATGCGCTCGGCATATGACTGGGTGCGTACAGGGGATGCGGAAAGCGGTGCGTCAACGTTCACGATGCAGCTGGTGAAGAACACATACTTCTCCATTGAAAACGGGGAACAGAGCACTGAGCGTGTGCGGTCGCTCACCTATAAGATCCAGCAGATCATACTGTCCGCAAAACTGGAACGGTATATGAATAAGGAAGAAATCCTGCAGCTGTATCTGAACAAAGTTAACTTTGGTAAGAACATCCGCGGTATACAGAAAGCATCTGAGTATTACTTCGGAAAAGATGTCCGTGAACTCAATACAAGCGAAGCAGCATTATTGGCAGGAATCGTAAATCTTCCGAACCTGTATAACCCGTATGCGTATCTGGATTATTCGACACGACGCAGAGATACCGTACTGCGCATGATGGAATACCACGGATACATTACAACTGAAGAAAAAGAACTGGCAGAGCGGACGAGAGTGGAAGATCTTCTGGTCGGTGAAGACTACATGCCGCAGAATGACTACGATTACCAGTCGTATATCGATGTCGTCATTGAAGAAGCGCTGGCACTTACCGGTAAAGATCCGATCCTTACCGGCATGAATATCTATACGGCAATGAACCCGCAGCTGCAGGATACGGTGGAACTGCTGCAGAACGGCTTCGGCGGAGTCGTATTCCCGGATCCGACGATGCAGACGGCAATCGTATGCATGGATAACAGGACTGGTGAACTCGCTGCGATCGGAGGCGGCGGAAACTACTCGGGATCCCGCATGTGGAACCGTGCCTCCCAGATGTACAAGCAGCCGGGTTCCTCGGTAAAACCGGTATTATCCTATGCGCTTGCCTTTGAGTATCTTGGGTATACAACAAGTGAGATCCTGGTCGACCGTCCGCTGACACTGCCTTCGCAGAAGCGAATCCTGGTCAATGCGACAGGTTACTACCAGGGTGATGTGTCGATCAAAGAAGCAGTGGCACGTTCGCTCAATATACCGGCGATCTCGGTGCTGGAGGATGTAACGGCGAAGATCGGCGCGGAAGCAGTCGTGGACTATATGAAATCACTTGGCTTCCGCACGGTCAGTAAAGATAACTATGACCTTTTATGGGCAATCGGCGGTAATGAATTCACCGTGACGCCGATGCAGCTGGCCGGCGCACACGGGGCAATGATCAACCTTGGCGTCTACAATAAGCCGCATACGATCCGGCGGATCACGACCAGTGATTCCCGTGTCTATGAACCGGACACAGCCGGTGTGCGCGTCCTGTCGTCCGGCAGTGCATGGCTGTCCGACCAGCTGATGCAGTATAACGTCGAGTCCGGCATCTTCAACTACATGCAGGACCTTGTACGGGATTATCCGGTATACGCAAAGACAGGTACGACCGACTGGGGTGATGATGGCCTCATCTACGGAATCCCGAGAGGCGCTGCCAAGGACAAATGGATGGTTGCCAGTACGTCCCAGTTTACCAATGTTGTTTGGGTCGGATGGGATCAGGCAGTTGCCGGCGGGAATAACTACTTCTCCGCAGAGTACTCCAAGCTGAATATCCCGGGAAGACTGCAGGAAGCACTGCTGTATGCTGAAGAACCGTATTGTGACGACAGTGTCTATGACGGTGTGCTTCGTCCGGAAGATGTCGATACGATCACTTATATCAGCGGCACCTATCCCCATGTACAGTTTGAGGAGGGGATGGACGAGTATTACCGCGAAGTCGGCGAGATCAGTCTGACAGGACTCCAGAACAGTCCGCGCATCACAAAAGAAGGAATCGATGAGGAATCGTTCAAAGGTCTTCTTGCCTGCCGCAGGAAAGACCAGCTGTCCATACAGTGGAATGTCATTCCGGATCCCTGCAGCGGATCCCGGAATATTTCACTGATCGATAACGATAACTATGTGTCTGCGTGGGGCAGATGCATGTATAATCTTTCATGGCTTTACAGTCCTGCATCCGTTTCGTATACTGCCACGGTCTATGTCAACGGCAGCGAAGTAGAGACGGTAAACAGCGACATATCCCGGACAACGATTGATATTACAGCAGGGGAAAACGATGAGATCAAAGTCTGCGGTAATATCACACGAAACGGAACACCGGGAAAAGAGGCATGCATCACAGCGTGGACACAGACGTATTGATGCAGAAAAAGGATCCGGAACTCCGGATCTGAAAGGAAAACAGGTATGAGAAAACATCCGTTTCTGACGGGTATTCTGTGTATATTGCTGGCATTGGGAAGCTGGATCGGGTATGAACTCTACCGTTCGTATCACTGGCCGGTAGTCAATACCTTTACGATAGAAAGCGATAAACTGCAGGGATCGTACCATATCGTGATCCTGGCGGACATGCACGGACATTTCTTTCCCGAACTGGAAGAGATGGTCCGGGAACAGGATCCGGATCTGATCCTGCTGGCAGGAGATATGGTTGACAAGGACATTGCGAACACAGGTGAGGTCCTGGAGTTTGTGAAAAAACTGAACGGGATCGCGGATGTATACTATGCCTGGGGCAACCATGAAGAAGCGGTAAAGAAGCAAGATCCGGAATTCTATGACAAAGTAAAACAGACCGGTGTATATATTCTGGACAGAATCCAGTATGATATCGGGGAGGATCTGCGCCTGGGCGGTCTGTATGATTATCCGTTTGGATGGAATAAAAGCGGATATAATACAGCAGACAGCGCTCCGGAAGATGTACAGGAGTACATGCAGGGATTCACAGATACGGAAAGATTCACACTGTTTGCGGCACACCGGCCGGAAAGTTTCTATTTCTCGGATTGCTCAAAGGTCTATCCGATCGGACTGGTGGTAAGCGGGCATATTCACGGCGGACAGGTTATCGTACCGATTAAAGGGGGGCTGTACGGAGGAGATCAGGGATGGTTTCCAAAGTACTGGCATGGTATATATACAAAAAACAGGATTCAGATGCTGGTGACCAGCGGACTGAGCAGCGGAGACGAAAAACTGCCGCGGTTCAACAATCCGCCGGAGATCTGTGTGCTGGATCTGAAAGGAAACAGTTATGGATCAGAAGACATTAGAACAGATTAAGCAGATCGAAGCAGGAGACAGAGCGCTGGCAAAAGACTTTTTTGAACCGCTCATCACGGAACTGGTTCCGTATGTGGAACTGTTTATAGACGGAGAAGAAGAGGCCATGAAGTATGTCCGTGAAACGATCAATACCGGCTATAAGAATATCGCAGATGCTGAAAATGCGGAAACTGTGGAAGAATGGATCCGAGGTGTCGCACGTGATGTTATTGTAAAGAAGATCGGACCTGTTTCGGTAAAACGCGGATCCGGAAGCAGCGAACCGGTGCAGAAACTATGTCCGCAGGATCCGGAAGAATGCCGGAAAGAACTGCTGGAAATGCTGAAAGTACTGGATCCGTGTGAACGGGCAGCTGTCGTTCTGAACCGGTATGAACACCGTTCGGTACCGGAGACCGCGGCGATTCTGAAGACTGACTCGGAGATTACCGATACTCTGCTGCGGCACGGCAGATCCCGTCTGGACAGTCTGTATCTGTTTGAACTGATCGAGAAACTGAATCCGCGCCAGACCGGATGGGATACACTGGAGATCGATCAGTATCTTCCCAAAAAGGAAGTACGTACAGATACATATGAGTTTACGACCAGTATCAAATCTCTGGATGACACCTTCATCGAAGAAACCAAATCTATGAAGCCGATCAGCCGGAGGGAGCAGAGAACATATGAGGAAAGCGAAGAACGGGGAAATATTCTTGTGATCCGTATCCTGATGGTTCTGATCATACTGGCTGCTCTGGGGCTGTTATGGTTTGTGATTCGTTACCTGCTGCGGTAAGCAGATTTACCGGAAGAACACGTATTGTAAAAAAAGTCTGTTATGTACAAAGCTTAACATAATAGGCTTTTTTCACAGATGGTCAGTCAGATCTGTGTATTCGTCTCATGGGAATAATTGGCTGGACATTGCATTGAAAACATAGAAAGGGATACAGCAGAATCAGAGTTGTGTGGTAATAATGGAGAATAAAAGAATCGATTATCTTGATATCTGCAAAGGGATTTTGATTATTCTTGTTGTAATCGGTCATGTAATACAGATCATAGACATTGATAAGGACAGCTACCTGATCAAGTTTATATATTCTTTTCACATGCCGGCATTTTTTATGATCAGCGGATATCTTTTTAACGCGGATAAGTGGAAAAGAAAAGGGTTTAAAGAGTTTCTTATCAACAGAATAAATAAGAATCTTATTCCATATTTCTTTTTCGAATATCTGTACGGTTTTACCGCTGTACTGTTCTCGAATCATGCCGGTCTGAACTGGAAGGGCTGGATCATGGAAGCGCTTCTTGTGATAAAAAAGTCGCTCACCGCCAGACCCAACTACGTTCCGTCCTGGTTTCTTATAACATTGTTTTTCGCTGCGATTCTGGTGTACTGGATAGAAGGGAATGACAGGAAGCGAATCATTGCAGGGATTTCTGTATTAACCGTTATTTCGATTGCGGGCGGCTATTTCATTCGCAGCATGGAGGAAGGATTTGTCCAGAATCTGATTCTTTTCAACACCAGAATTGCCTTTTCCGCGATTTTTATTCTGATCGGGATTCTTTGGCGGGAACTTGATTTTTCAAAACTTCATAAGACATTTTTCACTGTTGTCTGTCTTGCTGTTACCCTGTTATTTCCATTCTATTTTGAGCGGGAAAGCATTTACTTGTTTTCATTCAGATTTGTCACTCCGTTTATATTGACAGGAATTACCGGAACGTACCTGACCGTTGCTCTTTCCAAACGTCTCGATTTCAGATTTCTTCGTTTTTTAGGCAGGGAATCCATGACTATTATGGGAACTCATTATTCTTTCTTTGCTTTGAAACGTCTGGCTCCCGGAGTTTATTACTCAAAATATGCAGTTCCGATCTGCCTTGCCGGAATCATCGTGCTGAATACGATACTCATACCGGTTTTTAACAGATTTGTACCGTTTCTGATTGGGAAGAAGGAACTTCCTTTTCTGAAGCAACTTCACTCGGAATGACACACGGTATATGTACTTTGTGTCATTTTTTTGAAATTGAAGCAGTTGAAGGAATGAATTACCTGCAGAACGGACCATTATACGGTCAATGGTTTCCGTAAAACTGACTAAACATATTCCAAAACGGTATAGACCCTGTAAAAAATGTACTGGAATCAAGAGAAAAGTACGGTATACTAAACTTTATGGAACGAAAGATTAGCTATTACCCGGTGATTAAAAGGGGAGTGGACTGTGCGTTGTCTACAGCAGCGGTGATCGGACTGAGTCCGGTTATGGCTGCGATCGCGATATGTATCAAAGCGGAAGACCCGAAGGGACCAGTTCTGTTTAAACAGAAGAGAGTCGGACAGGGGAAAGAACTGTTTGAGATCTATAAGTTCCGCTCCATGTATGTAGAAGCACCGCACGATGTCGCTACAGAGGATCTGGATGATCCGCTGAAATATGTAACTAAGACAGGCAGGATCCTGCGAAAATACTCACTGGATGAACTGCCGCAGTTCTTCAATGTCATCAAGGGGGATATGTCGATCGTAGCTCCGCGGCCGGCGCTCTGGAATCAGTACAACCTGATCAAAGAAAGAGACCGGTATACGGGAGTGGACGGACTGACGCCGAATGATATAAGGCCGGGAATCACCGGCTGGGCGCAGGTAAACGGCAGAGATGACAATGACGATGCAGAGAAGGCAAAGCTGGATGGAGAATATGTGAAGAAACTGTCCTTTGGGATGGACTGTAAGTGTTTCTTCCAGACCATTGGCAAAGTCTTCCGCCATGAAGGTGTAAAAGGATAAAGGGGTATTCTGATGAATCATCTGATGGAGACTGTAAAAAAACACAGAGAACTGGCGCTGGCAATACTGGATATCGGTATTATCTTCTTTTCGTATGTATTTGCATTTCTGCTCCGTATTGATTTCCAGCTCGGTCCATACCGTACCGACTACCTGCCGAAACTGTTCCTGATGATGCCTCTGGTGATTCTGATCGATATGCTTGCAATCCATGCGATGCATCTGGACCGCTCATTGTGGAATTATACGTCGGTCACGGAAGCGATGCGGGTAGCCGCTGCAGTAGCAATCGGCAACTTTACGTGGTTTATTCTGGTCATGGTATTCCGGGTCAGCGCATATATTCGTTCGGTACCGATCATTGCGGCTATGCTTCAGCTGCTTTCCATGCTGGGACTGCGCATCATTTACCGGTATATCCGTGAGAGATCACGCCAGAAAGATGCCTCGCACAAAGCATTGATACTGGGGGCCGGTTCCGTCGGTGCCGCTGCGATCAAGATCATTGAGCGGGAAACGAACTATTCCACCCGGATCATCGGATTCGTGGATAAGAATCCGGATAAGGTCAATAAGCGCCTGAACGGACTCACAGTTCTCGGAACAGACAGTGATCTGGCAGAACTGGTAGATAAGTATGGCGTAGACAGTGCATATATTGCAATCCGGTCGATTACGAAAGATCATCTTCAGGCACTGATCGAACAGTGTCGGAAACTGAATCTGCGCACACGGATCATCACGGTGGAGAACCAGGCGGATGTGGAAAAGACCAGCGTCCGCAACGTTGAGATCGACGATCTGCTCGGAAGAGGTGAACTGCATCTGGACAACGGACAGATCGGTGCCTATATAAAAGGAAAAGTGATTCTTGTCACCGGTGCCGGCGGATCGATCGGAAGTGAACTGGTACGGCAGATCCTGCATTATGATCCAAAGAAGCTGGTGCTGATCGACATCTATGAAAATACGATGTATGAACTGCAGCAGGAGATCAATATTGCAAAGCGTAACGGAAAACTGCAGACAGATGCACAGATCGTGTGTCTGATCGGCAGTGTGCGCGACCGCCGCAGGATCGATAAGATCTTCCAGACACATTTGCCGGACGTCGTCTTCCACGCTGCAGCACATAAGCATGTACCGCTGGTGGAAGACTCGCCGCTTGAAGCCATTAAGAATAATGTCTTCGGCACATATAACGTTGTCCGTGCGTGCATTCAGAACGATGTCAGCAAGTTCGTTCTGATCTCCACAGACAAAGCAGTGCGTACGACGAATGTCATGGGCGCGTCCAAGCGGATGTGCGAACTGATCGTAGAAGGCTACCGCGGAAACGGCGTTACAAAACTGTGTGCGGTACGGTTCGGCAATGTGCTTGGTTCCCATGGTTCCGTCATTCCGCTGTTTGAGAAGCAGATCGAAAACGGCGGACCGGTCACCGTTACCGATCCCGAGATCACGCGTTACTTTATGACGATTCCCGAAGCAGCACAGCTTGTTCTGCAGGCCGGCGCGTATGCCGAAGCAGGCGAGATCTACGTTCTGGATATGGGCAAACCGGTCAAGATTGCAGATCTGGCCAGAAATCTGATCGAACTCAGCGGCTATCGGCCGGATATCGATATCAAGATCGAATATACCGGACTGAGACCGGGCGAGAAATTATACGAAGAACTGTTAGTGGATACCGGCAGTTTCCGCAAGACAGACAATGATCTCATTTATATCGCGCCTCCGGAGAACATTACCAAAGATCAGGTGGATGAACGAATGAGAGCATTCCGGGAAATGATCCGGAAAGACGAAACATCGAACCGGTCGATCATCGACACCACGACGATCCCGGTCATTAAAGACGAGGATTAACATATAGAGCATGTCCGAGAACAACGAGAACAACGAGAAAAAGATGTTCGAATCGCTGAGTGAACTGCATTCCCGCGTGAAAGACGGAACATTCAGTGAGATCATCGATGACTGGAAATGGATATTTTCATACAGTAAGAGGTATAAAGGAGCGATATTCTTTTATACCGCTTTTGGCATTCTGTCGTCGACTCTCGGACTGGCAAGCAGCGTTGCGTCCAAGTACGTCATTGATATCGTAACAGGTTATAAAACAGAAATGCTTGGTGTACTGATCGCAATCACGGTCGGTACGGCGCTCGGCTCGCTGGCGCTGCGGTCTGTACTGAGCCGGTTATCCACCAGGATCAGTATCCGGATCCGTCAGGAAATTCAGGCAGATATCTTTGACAACATCCTTGACAGTGAATGGCTGAAACTGACCGGATACAGCAGCGGTGATATACTGCACCGTTTCACTACCGATGTGCGTACAGTATCCAGCAATGCGATCAGCTGGCTTCCGTCCATCGTGATCGCAGTTTATTCGTTTCTTGCGACATTCTTTGTGATCTGGCATTACAACAAGATCATGTCCCTGATGGCATTCATTACCGCTCCGGTAATGCTGTTAATGTCAAAGTTCCTGATCCGGAAACAGAGGGAGTATACAAAGAAAGCAAAAGAGATGGCATCCAACATGATGGCATTTGAAGTGGAAACATTCTATAACATCGATACGATCAAGTCATTCGGTATTATGGATCACTTCGGCAAAGGATTGCGGGAATGGCAGGAGAAACTGAAGAAGATATCTCTTGAAGTGAATATGTTCTCGATACTGACAAATATATTCATGTCGGTACTGGGCATGATCGCACAGTATGCGGCATTCGGCTACTGTCTGTATCTGCTTTGGACGAGGCAGATCACGTATGGAACCATGGTGCTGTTTCTGGAACAGAGAGGGGCATTGTCCAGTGCCTTCCAAAGTGTGGTCGGCATCATACCGGCATTCCTCAACAGTTCTGTTTCGGCACATCGTATCCGTGAACTGAATGATTTGCCGAAAGAAGCGCATATCGGAAAGAATATGCCGGATCAGAAAGATATCGTTGAGGGTGTATCGGTAGACGTAGAGAATGTGACATTTGAATACGAAGAAAACCGGCATGTACTGGAAGAAGCGTCTCTGTGTGCGCATCCCGGTGAAATCATTGCGATGATCGGTCCTTCCGGAGAAGGAAAGACGACCATGGTACGCCTGCTGCTGGGCCTTGTGCATCCGCAGGATGGCCGGATCAAACTGTCATTTGGTGATTCTGTATATGAGCCTGGCGCAGATGTACGGTATCTCTTCTCCTATGTACCGCAGGGTAATACGATCCTGTCCGGAACCATTGCCGAGAATCTGAGGACGGTCAAGGAAGACGCCACGGAAGAAGAAATGCAGAAAGCTCTGGAGACTGCGTGTGCCTGGGAATTTGTTTCCAAAATGAAAGACGGCATGCATACTGCTGTAAGAGAAAAAGGAAGAGGTCTTTCGGAAGGACAGGCACAGCGAATCGCCATTGCCAGAGCTGTACTGAGAGATGCACCGATATTACTGCTGGATGAAGCGACATCCGCGCTGGATGTAGCTACGGAGCGCAGAGTATTAAAGAATCTTATGGAGAAACGTCCTAACCGCACCTGCATCGTTACCACCCACAGACCGAGCGTCATTCATCTGTGTGAGCGCGTCTATCTGATCAGACAGAAGCATGTGCGCCAGCTGTCTGCGGAAGAATCTGCCCGGATGGCAATGGACTTCTGATGAGGAGAACAGAATATGAAACTGCGTGATTTACGTAAGATAAAGCGGGCACCGCTGACATGGCTGATCGCACTTGTACTATTTATCATGTTTGTGATCGTTGTGCTGAAGCTGACTATGGTACCTCTGAAATACCGGCTTCCTGTACTGGGAGTCTTCCTGATGTTCCTGCTGATCAACGGCGTATTTACGTTTAAGCCGGTAGAGAGGAAGAAAAGCCGCAGGACCGGGGTGACGGTCCTGAACTGCATCCTGTCGCTTATGCTTCTGGTGATGGATATCGGTATTCCGAGTTTTGAAAAGCGGATCCGGGATATGTTTGAAGATGTTCCGGAAACAGAGACGACGACGATCAACGTCTATGCCATGACCACTGACTACAAGACGGAACATATCGACCTGTTCCGTGATACCGGCCATGTCATCACCTCCCTGAATCTGGACGACTACCGGAACGAGGTCTTCCTTACGCAGACCGCGGTCGACCAGCAGAACCAGCAGGAAGCCATCGAGTGGCTGAATAAGCGGCTGAATGTGGCACAGATCGCTCTGAACCCGAAAGAAACTCTCTGGGCAGCCGTAGGGGCTCTGTATCAGGGAGAATCACCGGTACTGATCATGAACGAAGGCTACGAGGGCATGCTGGAAGAGTTTGATCCGTTTGCAAAGTTCTCGGAAGATACCGTTGTCATCGCGTCCATTACCCTGGAGATCCGTAACAGTCTTCTGGATCCGGATAATATCGATGTAACGAAAGATCCGTGGGGCATGTTTATCGGCGGCAACGACGAAAGAAGCAAGCGCCTCTCTACCATCGGCCGAACGGATGTGAATATGCTGATCGGAGTCGATCCGGTTCATAAGCAGTTCCTGATCATTTCCATGCCGCGTGACGCCTATATCCCGAATCCGGCATTGAATGACGGACTGGATAAACTCACGCATCTGTGCAATAACGGCATTGCCAATACTGTTACAGGACTGAAGACGTATCTGGATATACCTCTTACCCGATATACCATGGTCAACCTGGAGACGTTCAAGAAGATCGTAAATGCTTTGGATGGCGTGGACGTCAATAACCCGTACAGCTTCCACGGCGGCAAATACGACTTCCCTGCCGGTGAACTGCATCTGGACGGTGAACAGGCACTTGCCTATGTCCGTGAAAGAAAGAGTCTGCCAAACGGCGACTTCGGCCGTAATGAGCATCAGACCATCGTGCTGCGTGCCATTCTGAGACGCCTGCTGTCCGTAGAAATCATTACACGTTTCAACGACCTGCTGGAGTCTCTGAAGGGAACCTTTGTGACGAACATCCGTGTCAATGACATCTACCGGCTGGTGAACATGCAGATGTCCGATATGGCAGAGTGGAATATGATCTCCTACCAGATCAAGGGCACCACAGGATCGGCGCAGACAGCTTCCATGCCGGGACTGCACCTGTCTGTTGTCTATCTGAATGAAACTCAGGTCAACTTCGTGGCCGACCAATACCGCCGCCTGATGGCTGGGGAGATCCTGGAACAGCAGGAGATGCCCCAGTAACCTGACGCTGTGCCTTATCAACTGTACATTATCTATAAGGAAGAACAGATCGTTCTTCCTTATTAAATATGTATTGCTTATATCAGTTACATATTTCGGTTATTGGGCCGTAAAAACAGTACTCTTAAAATTCAATGAAAAGCCGTGAAAACGAAAAGAATATGACATTTATCCAACGTGAAAAAGAGATTGTCGGGCACAAAAAAGGTTTAAATACGGACGGTAATTTGCTATTATATATGTGTCTCTGAATGACAGTTCTTTTTGGGTATCTGTCGATATGAGTAGCAGGCAGGAAAATGGTTCGGATCGAGCCTGATTTGCAGAAAATCAGCAATGCTCCGGCAAGTCCTGTCCGAAAAAAGATCGCTCCGCATCAACGGAACGAATGCACACTCATTGAAACAGGCGGTCCGATCTCAAGTGAATGGAAGCACAAAAAGATCGGTCTGATTCCATCATTCTTGTTGAGAAAGATGAAAATACTGTGAAAAGTGACGTGCATTAGTTCCTGAAACTGTTAACGGAGCACCTATTTCCTGTTATAATACTCGGGTTATCAGACGATAACGAAAAGTATTATTCAGCTTAAGCGCATATGTGAAACCAGTCTTTTAATAAAACATAAAAAGACACACCTGAAACGGAGGGGGAACCATGAAAGAAACTAAAAAAGTCTTTTCAATCCTGATGGCTGTCATGATGATCTTCGGTCTGATCACGACACCAGTACAGGCCAGAGGGGGCGAATCCACGAATGGTTGGGGCTGGCCGTACGGTGGCTGGTGGTCCTGGTGGGGACCGCAGCCGACACAGCCGGAACCGGAACCAGAGCCGGAAGAAGATCCGGTAGTTGAAGAGGCTGCAGAGGAAGAAGAGGAAGAAATTCCTGAAGTTACTCCTGCAGAAGAGGCACCAGTTGAAGAAGAACAGCCGGCTGCTGAACCGGAATATGCAGAAGATACGATTCCGGCAGTTGGCAATCATTACACAGCTTATGTGAGTTTTACAAAGGAAGCACAGATTCCGGCAGGAACAACTGCAGAACTCACAGAATTTGCAGAAGGCTCGCAGGAATATGAAGATGCAAAGGCAGCAGTCCTTGGCGAAGGCAATGATGCGGCTGGTTTCATTGCGTTTGATATTTCTCTTTTCAATAACGGAACAGTTATCGAACCGAACGGCTCAGCTGTAAGTGTTTCGATCGAACTGAACAATCTTCCGGAAGAAGCAATTGCAGCAGCGGATACACTGGAACTCACACATATTAATGAGCAGTCCGGTGAAACAGAAGTTGTCGCAACAGCTGACCAGATCACTGTTACAGGTGAAGACAGCGCAACAGCAGAGTTCACAGTAGACAGTTTCTCAACATTTACGCTCACATGGGGAACCAGTGCTGCTCCGAAAACTGCTACGATCCACTGGGGATACAATGATAACGGTGAGTTTGTAGAGTTTGGTGACAGTGCCTCTCTGGACTCCAATGCAGGAAGCATGAGCCTTGACATCATCTTCGATGGTTACTTATATAGTGGTGCCCAGTATGTAAAAGATGGTACAACATATGCTCTCAGTTCTGAAATTCTTGAGAAAGTAACTGAGGGAGATTCCACAACCTGGACAATGGTTGCAAGTGTACCGACCGGTTCTGGCAGCGAAACCGAAGCACAGACCGTGACAGTTGAAGAAGGTTCTGATATCTACGTTTATTATGTAGAAAAAGAAGATGACTACACACCACCGGCACCGGCACCGGCAGATGTAAAAGGCCCGATTACAAAAAAGACAGTAACCGACAACCATGATGGAACATATAAGATTCGTCTGGATGTTACAGGTGAACAGGATCATACGGTAAATCGTGTTGGTGCAAACGTTATTGTCGTTATGGACCGTACTTCCAGTATGAATCAGGCTATGCCTGACGGCGGCAATCGTATGGCTGCAGCCAGAACGGCATTACAGACTTTGATTGCAACACTGAAACCGGGTACCGGAGAGGATGAGCACCTCATCAATCTCACTGTTGTCGAGTTTGCAAACAGTCAGAATTATCAAAATGGTTTAAGCTGGACACAATCCAGATCTGCTATGGAAACATACGCCAGAAATCTTGATTATATCTCCGGGAGCGGCGGTAATGGAACCTGCTGGCAGGCAGGTCTGTACGGAGGAATCGTTCGTACAAAAGAAGCAAACGCGGATGCAGATATGAGTAAGAATAAGACTTATGTCATATTCGTAACCGACGGTAATCCGAACGCCTGGTATACAGGCACGAACAGTGATGGCGGTCCGTCAAATCGTCCGAATTATCAGCAGCAGGGCACAGGTCAGTTTGTTCAGGCTGCCTATAATGCTGCAATTCCGAATGCAGTTAATGTTTCCGCCCTCAGCGGTTACAATCTGTATGGCGTTTTCTGCGGCAGCACAGCTGACATGGTTCATCTGCAGGATCTGATGAACTATAACGGAAATCAGGGCAGAGTCAATGGAACATTCATTGATGGTACAAGCGCATCCGCAATCAATAACGCCTTTGAAAACATTGCATCGACGATCGTTAATGACCTGGGCTCCAGCAACGTTACAGTCGACGACGGTATTCCGACACTGGCAAACGTCAGTGCTGCTGTCAGCGGTACCGCAGGCGGATTTAAGTATTACATCAAACCGGAAGGCGGCGAAGAAACAGAATGGGAAGACGCACCAAGTGCAGGTTACTCAACAAGCAATGGTGTAACCTGGGATCTTTCGGAAGCCGGTGTTCTTGCAAACGGAACAACGTATTCTCTTGAGTTTGATGTATGGCCGACACAGGCAGCTTATGACCTGATTGCAGATTTGAATAACGGCATTCGTTTCTACAGTTATGCAGATTATCTTGCTTCGAATCCTGATCCGGCGTTGTCTGAAGAAGAAGCTGTGGAATCCGGCATTGTAATCTCCGAGGCTGAAAAGGCTGGTGTTACCGGGGATAAAACATCTGGCTATACACTTCTGACAAATACACATCTCTTTACTTCTTACTCATATAACGGCACAGATTACCGCGATCCGATCAACTACAGCGAAGAAGCAATGCCGCTGCCGACAGAAACGATCTCGGTCGAAAAAATCTGGCATAACTTCCTGGACAGCAGAACAGAAGATGACATTGATGGGCTGAAACTCATTCTCACTAAAAATGGTGAACCTTATCTCCCGCTTGAAGTGAATTCTGATAACGATTGGAAGGTAGAAGATATCTATATTTCTGTCGGTATGATAGCTCACGGAGAGATTCTGGAAACTGGTCATGATTACTACGTTATTGAAGAACGCAAAGATGAGCAGAATGATAAGACAGAATACTGGGAAATCAATTCACCTGTTTATCATCCGATGATCGTTGATGGAACAATGAAGATGTTCATTGAGTCAGATACGGAAGATCCAAGTGGTTTCAGCGTCACAGAAACAGTTGATGGGGAAACAGTGACTAAGTATTACAAACTGGATGAAGAGAGTACAACTTTAGCTGCTATTAATGAACGTGTCAGCTGGCTGAACCTGACCAAAGTCGTTACCGGCAATGAAGCACCAATTGATACGATGTTTGAGTATAAAGTCACGATTACACAGCCTGTAACAGGAAATGATATCATGTTCTCCTGCAGAAGTTTTGCAAATACATATGGTGGAGCTGTACCGTATAGAGATGATCTTGAAACTACCGCTGAGCCAGTTGTAGTTGGCAACGATACTTATTATAGAGTGGCCAGCGGAACAGAGTTCACAGTAAAGATCGCTGCTGGATGGAACATTCGTTTCCTGAATCTTGAAACAACATCAACATATTCCATTGAAGAAATCAATGTCCCGGATGGATACATATTTGATTCGGCAAAGAATACTGAAACACTTTATAGTGCTAAAAATACACCTGCTGATGGATATCCGATCGTAACAACCGAGGATGATGAAACCGATAATGGTGCAGCTGTTGACGGTGAAGTCGTTACCGGCACGATCAATCAGACAAATACTGATTATACTGTCGAATATACGAACCAGTATCTCGGATTCTTCTATGTATATCATTCTTCAAATAATGAAGTTGAAAGAATCTTCCTGACAGATGATCGTATCACTGTAAATAACGAAAAACGTACATTTGATATCTATGCCGAAACATATCCTGATACCCTGTACGGCGGCTATTACAGCGATTACGCAGGAAAGAGTGAAGGTTATGATTCTGCAGCACTTGACTACAGCGATGACAGCAAAGATTTCGATACAGATGGTAAAGCTTATTCCTATGAGTATATCCAGGAAAGCAATAAAGCCGCATGGAAATACGCTGATGGATATGACACGATCGGTACCGCCATGGAACCTGCTGCGTTTGAAACCTATTATCTGAAAGAAGTACCTACCGGATATCTTCGTCCGTATACCCATTTCACATATTACAAATCAAACAAGAAGATCGGCTCCATGTGGTCTATTCTGGATCTCGATGACCTGAACTATCAGAAAGCATGGTTCACAGTACAGACTGACAACAAGCCGGCTATCGTCTGTGAAGCTATGAATGTTAAGGCATCGAACGGAACTTCTACTGTCACTCTTACAGCAGGCAAGGTATTTAAATCCAAAGGTGTACTTGATGGCTATCTGGGATACGCAGAAGTTAACAGTTATCTCGGAAAGACAACTGTAGTACGTCAGTACTGGCAGACTAAGGATGGAATCGAAGTCCATGGTACACATGAACGCACGATGACATACAGCAATGGATTAGTATATACCGGCCTGAAGAGCACTGATACTGAGATTGAAGACTAGGAGGAATCATGAAAAAGAATTGGAATAATCCCATTATATTCTTCGATGGAATTTCACTAGGACCTGGCGATGTTGAAGGACCTGGATCCGGTCAGGGTGGTGAGGAACAGTGGTGGCCTTCCTTCATGGACTGGTGCATGGATAACGGAGTTGATTATTCAGCTGCAACTGAAGCTGATTGGAATGATTATGTCGAATACATGAGCGGTGAAGGTTGGTATGATCTGATCGAATTCGACGAAAAACCACAGCCCTGATTACTAAATGTCGTGGAGTAATTGCGCAGTTAGTCTGCGCAATTACTTTTTTACAGAAGATGACAAGAGAATTAGCGAATACATATAAGGCAATATATGCAGGCTATCCTGTTGTGTACAGGTTCCGTATTCCGTACACATATCGTTATTTTGGGAGTTTTGCGCAGCAATGTGAAGAAACCAGTGAGGAGATTCTGCTGCCGGAAGAAATAATTGCGGGACGCGCCGCTCTATATCCAGAAGGTACGAAAAAAGGATATATCGAGTATAAAGAACTGATTCCATATACGGCTGGACATCTGCTCCGCTACCAATGCAGTATCTTTCACGCTGTTTCGTTTATTTTTCGAGGAAAAGCATGGCTGCTGACCGCTCCCAGCGGCACAGGAAAAACAACCCAGTACATGAACTGGGTACAACTTCATCCGAATGAGATCATTGTAATCTCCGGGGATATGCCGGTGCTGGCTATGGATCACGGCAGAAGTATACAGGTTTGCCCCTCTCCATGGAACGGAAAAGAAAAAATGGGTAATGCTGTGTCTGCAGAACTTGGCGGAATAATTATCCTGAATCAGGATAAAAGCAATTCTATACGGTTTGCGGATAAAAAAGAAAGTATTCTTACTCTGTTTAGCCAGTTTATGGCTATTCCGGAATCTAAAGAGGAGATCAGGATTCTTTCCGATATGATTCAGCGGATCGTTGCTGAGGTGCCAATCTGGGTATTTTCAAACACCGGCACTGTGGAATCCACAATGGTTCTGCGTCAGACAATCGAGGATTATTTGGCTCTGGAGGTTAACGAATGATAAAAGTCAGACCCGGCATCGTCCTGACAAAAATATGCGGCGAATACATTCTTGTAGCTGCATATGAAGCACGACAGTTTTGCCCGTATACAAAGATACTGAATGATACCGGAGCTCTTATATGGGAATGCCTGACAGATAATCAGTCGATTCCTGAAATTGCGGAGGAGCTGAAACAGAGTTTTGACATTCCCGCTGATATCAATATTGAGAAAACCATTAGTGATTACTTGGAAATACTTCATGTGAATGGATATTTGCTGTATGAGGAGGATACTGAATAATGAAACACAGAAGACTAAAAAAACAGGTCTGGATCGTCCTGATTGCGGTAATTCTGCTTTGCGTATTTGCCGGAAGCAAATTACTATTCAACAATAAAGAGGAAAAAGCCGCTTCGGGAAGCAGCGGATCTGCTATTGAGAACCAGGGAGTTATAGAAATTATTGTACCGGAAGATATGGAATCGGAAGGATTCTAAGCAGATCAAATGCTTGCCGTTGATCAGAAACTTCTTTTGAGTCTGCTGTGTCAGATCATACATAACAGACCGATCAGAGAATCCGAAGAGTTCCTGAAAGAATATATAAACAAAATCATATATATGTCTTCAGGTCACATGATTCTTCCGCTTGTATTGAATGGTGTGTATCAAACATATCCGGAATTGGCGGAGAAATTCAAAAACAGAGCGGTGAAGCGTACAATTCAGCAAGCGGAGAAATCCGCTTCTTTTCTCCTGCTGTATGAGAAAATGCTTGAACATGGTCTTTCCCCTCTGGTTTTAAAGGGAATAATCTGCAGAAACCTCTATCCGGAACCGGAATTACGGTCTTCTGCGGATGAAGACTTATTGATCAGGCCGCATGAAATCTATGCCTGTCATTCCTTTTTGATTGACCATGGTTTTCATTTGACAGATCCGGATATTTCACTGGAAAAAGAATATGAAATCTCATATCAGAATTCTGACTCCCATCTATATATAGAGGTACATAAGCATTTATTTCCTCCTTACGATCAGTCCTACGGATATCTGAACGAGATCTTTGACAGACCAGAAGAGCCTGCCACTATCTTAGTCTATGGAACAGCTTTCCGTACTCTGGGATATACGGATCATTTCCTCTACATGCTGGCACACGCGTATAAGCATGTGATTTACAGCGGTATCGGCATACGGCAGATATGTGATATTGCTCTGTTTATTGATAGTTACAGAGAGCAGATAGACTGGGATAGAGTAACGGAAGTCTGTAAACAGTATCATCTGGATCAGTTTGTGCAGGCGATTCTGCTGATTTGTGAGAAATACCTTGGTATGCAGTCTGTTAACATATCCTTTACGGCGAAATCCGTAAATGAGGAACCGTTATTGCTGGACATTCTTTCCGGCGGTGTTTACGGAGCAAATGATGAGAACCGGCTCCACAGTTCAACAATGACTCTGAAAGCCATTTCTGCCGATAAAGAAGGCCGGAAAACAAACGGCATTATGAAGTCAGTGTTCCCTTCATTAGGGTACATGAAAAAGTCATATCCTTATCTGAAGAAGAATCCTTATCTATTGCCGGCTGCCTGGGTACAGCGTATTTATCGCTATGCTTTCCAGAGCAGCAGTAATGTAGATGCGGCAAAGACTCTGGAAATCGGCAGAGAAAGGATCAGGATGCTGAAGGAATACGGCATTATTCAGGAATAACGACATTATTGTCACATCTATTAAAAAATGCAAAATCCGCTTCAACGGTACGTTGATTCCGATAAGAACGGTACAGAGTTTCCGGAAGATCGGAACACAATTCCGGATTAACGGAACAATTAACAGCAAAGCTATTCCAATTCCTTCTTGCCAACGAGCCTCTATCCCTCAAGCTCCCATAAAGACGAATATAAAGGCTTTTTCAAGCCTTTAGGCGCAACAGCTTTCAGTTTATTTGAGGGATACTCATTGGCAAGAATTTTCTCGGCATAGTCTTTGCTTGTAACGATTTAGTGTGTTCCGCTGAGGCGGAACGGTGTACCGTTCAAGCGGAACTGCCGTTCCGTTTATCCGAAATTAGCAAAAAAAGCACCTGGAGCTGTTACGCTGCAAATCCGGGTACTTTTTTTCCTTTAAGACAGCCTGTTTCTAAGATGTGTTTTTCAGAATATACTCAAATACTATTCTCCAAATGTTTCCTCATCTTCCGGGACAAGGATCTCAAGATCACCGCCGTCCTCGATGACACCTGTCGTCTCACCGGTGTATTCCCCGGAAGCGGCTCCGTCGTTATTGTTCTTCTTCGGCCATGCAAAAATGATCACAGCCAGTAAAACGACCGCTGCTATGATCGTGATAAGCGCTGATTTCTTAAGTCTTCTTCTCTTCATCAGAAACCTCCTATTTCTTCCTGTTTCTCAGATAGATCAGATCGTCCAGATAATCTGAACGGTATTTGTTGTAGTGACGGTCATAGGGATTGTGTCTGTGAAACACCACCGTATCCAGTGCTCCGGCAGAAGTGATGATTCCCTGTGCTCGGGTGAAGAAATCGTGATGATCGATTACTTTGATATTCTCATCAAATCCGACTTCCCGTATCTTTTCTGTTCTTGCCACGTATATATTGGCAGTCTTTTCAAATACGATATGCGTGTCATCCAGTACTGTTCCGTGCGGGATCACATTTCTTTGCGCAGGCATCGTCTGTTTGTAATACTCATCAAAGCTTTTCCTTGCGTTCCTGCATCGGATCGCTGTCGTGAATCCCAGTCCGATCAGATCGATCTCTGGATGGTTCATCAGATAAGCGAGTTCTTTGTGGATATTGGACCGTTTCGTTAAAAGTTCGTCGTCATCCATACGGACCAGATACGGCGTTTTAACTTCTTCAAGTGCCGCTTTGAGGCCTGCGCTCAATCCGCTGCGGAATGGCAGATGGATCACCTGTACATTGTCCAACATGCATTCAAACGGGACACTGCTGTCATCTGCAGCGAGGATCTGTACTCCCGGATAAAAGCGGGATATGCATTTGCATAATCCAAGAGCCATCTTCTGCCGTTCAAAGGATTTGAACACGAATGTCACGTTATCTGCGACCAGTTTCTGTTCTTTCTCAGAAGGCATCCCGTACCCTTTAAATGACCAGTAAATATTAAGCAAATAGTACTCTATATTGCTTATGATCATGAATAATACGCTGAAAACCGGCGCAAAAGCGGATCGATGGGATTTCTGATACAGGCGTTTGAAGAATCCGGCTTTTTCTTTTTCTTCAATCATCTGATACTTCTTCATCAAAAGTACGCGTTCATTTCCGATTCGCATTGCTTCTGATGCACTTCCGCTTCCTGAGCGGTTGTTCTTCAGGTAAGAAAACAGCCTGTGGATCCAGGTGAACGGCAGAAGAATCGGATACTTCTCCAGATAAGGATAACGGTGTTTCATACTGCTGAACGCAGGAAACAGTGCAGAAATTACCGCGTTTTTTTCTTTCCCGCGCTTATCTGTCGCCGCTGCGTTCAGTGTGATATTACTGCTGTGCAGCCTGTCTTCACTGGAAGTGCCGTACAGGCCTCCCTGTAATATATCTTCCAGAATCGACTCTTCTTCCACATCATTCAGATTTAATGTTAAGGATAGCTCCTGCGGGAAGGTCTCCGGAAACAGATATACGTTTCCGATCTTATACAATGCCCGGATAAACTCATACGCTTTGACTTCACGGCACTGTTCCAGAATACGTTCCCAGTCGATCCTGTCGTAATAGGTGATCGAATACAAGGTGATATCACTGGCGATCCGTATACCGATCCCGCAGTTCAGAAAATGTTTATATGCATGGCAGATCTGATAGAACAGATGCTCGGTATATTCCATTGTGCGTACAGGTACCGAGTATATCATCTCAGTGATTTTATGTGCGTCTGCGTCTTTAAAATAGTGATTCAGGTCACCGAATACCTCTGATCCCGGTGGGAAGGGACTCTTATGCAGTTCTATGTAGACTTTACTGTTGCAGTACGCTACTTCATGGGCTTTCTCTTCATCGGTGTTCTCCAGTGCCGGTTTGAGACCATATTCCCGAAAAGCCTCCTGATACTGATGAAACTGTTCCGGTCGGATCAGAAGGTCTTCATCGGAAGAGGATCTTCTCTCAGGTTCCGGATAGAGATTCCTGCAGATTATCCCTTTCATCACGACAGGCGCAAGTCCCTTGCGCAGCAGGAATCGGTACAAAGCAAGAAACTCTGCCGTCATCTGTGCCTGATCACAGGTCAGTTTGACCGCTTTCAGCTTTCTTTTCTGAAAGACCTTGTTTTCCGAATGACTGCTTTCCTGCAGCGCACAGCAATATTCGAAGATCATCGGGAATACACGGTGAATATCTGCCAACCGCAGAACTGCCGGCCACTCATTGTCGGATATGTCTTTTACAGAATCAGGCGGCAGATCATTCAAAGCACATCGGAATACTCTGAGAAACTGTTCTTCTGCTTTATTCATCTACCTTTTTCCTGCTTTCTCTGATCAGGTTCTTTACAAGAAGCAGTTTTACAAAGAACTGCAGATCCTTTTCAGCTTCTTCCGAATCAGATATCTCGAATTCTTCCATCACTGCTTTGTGCATCTCCTCAACGGACATGCCATTCTGTATACAAGACCAGTAAAAAGCACCTGCTTCACTGATCCTCATTCGTTCTTTAGACGTTATCAGATAGTATTCTTGACAGGATAAAGTCAATACGATACCTGGTAACGTTTCATAATACTGATTCATGATATAGATCCTCAGGATATGAGATAGCCCTGTTCAATAAGACAGGAGATATAGTTCTCGATATCTGTCTTTATATTGATTTCATCATCGATACTGAACTGGTTCCTCACTGCGTCTTCGATCTCCCTGACAGACATTGCTTTCGAGATCTGTTTCCATATGAACGCACCGGTCTCATTGATCTTCCTGACAAATCTGCAGTGTTCTCTCGCTTCTGCAGTGGCTGCGAGAATGAATACTCCCTGTATCTCAAGAAGAACGATACCTTCTCTTGCTTTATAGTTCATGACACATTCTCCAGATACTCTTCCAGTATCTTTTTCGTAAGAATAGCCGATTCCTTATCACCAGTATTCACCAGTTTCCAGACAGGTGTAACATCCAGCATTTTATTCAGAATGTTACCCTGATGGATCAGCTGCTCATCCGTTTCTGGCATGGCGACAAACTCTGTGATCAAGGGCATGACGCTATCCTGGGCTGTCATTCTGCTGATCTTATTTGTCTTTCCCTGAGATAGAAGAATAATGCCGCCCAGAGGAGCAGACAGCCCTGGTTTACCTATATTCTCTTTTCCTTTCCAGGGTGAAGAAGAGGCGATGACGCTCCCATCCTTCCTGCACTCTATGACAGGCTTGTCACCGTTGAGTATCTTTATCTCTTTACGCCACATTCTGATCCAGTTGCGCAGCTGTGTCGTTTTTCCGGTGCCGCTGGGAGCTGTAAAGATCCATGCTTTGTCTTTCCAGAGAAAGCACGCACCATGAAACAGAGCGTGATCATATTGAAGGATGTAATTACCACATGCAAGCATCAGACAATGGAATTCAAGCGTTTCTTCAGGAACTTCTCCATCCACAAGCCATCTGTTGCGCAGCAGATAATCCGGATCAAGATAGATATCAGGAAAAACGATGGTATCTGTCTGATTCAGGTCATCAAACAATAAATGCGTTTTCGGATACAAAAATGAGAGCGTAATACTGCAGCTGCCAAGTTTTAATGTATACATATTAATTCCATTGTTCAAAAGTATAGAGATCATCAAAACAGAAGAATTGCGTGAGAATCTTGAATCTCACGCAATTCTGTTCAAATTAATCAAACTATATTACGGTTCTGGGTGACGCTCTAAATAAGCATAGTATTCATCCCAGGTAATGTACTGATCGTCGCCAGCCATCTCCGCAAGCTCAACGTCGTCATAATCCCCGCACAAACCTTCCAGTCCATCGTCCTCAAAAGTGAACATACTATCATATCCAGATGTGCCCTGAGAACCACCGAAACTGATAATTTCTTCGCCGTCGTCATCCAGTGTGAATAACACGGGACTCATATATTTTCTTTTTGCCATTTTATTCACCTCTCAACTTAGTCATCTGATTTGCTAATACCTGATTTAGTCATGGATGAGATCGTGATTGTACGCTTACTGATACCTCTCACAGTAATTCTGTCCGGTGTGATCCAATACGGCTCAACTGTGAACTTACCGACTTTGAAGTAATCAGTATCACTCGTCGCATCGTAATATGTCAGGTATTCTCCTTCTTCAGTGATTCCTAATGATCTGAATACTGAGTTTGCCTTTAATGTAACTGTCTTATTTGTCGCGTAGTTCTTGAACTTAAGAGAAGACAATACTTTTGTTGCCTCATTCTTATCATCTGTCTGGAGATAGAAGCCTGTTTCCTGATAATTCAGATCATCAACAGCAGAGATCAGATAAAGCGCCATCAGCTTACCGCTGCTCTTCACGTAGTTGATCTGATGATAGTTTCTCAGATAGTATGTCGGGACTTCCTTGATGTAATATGTTTCACCGGCAACAGGAGTGATCTCAGTTCCCTTAACGGTCTGTGCTCCGGTCCACTCGTAATTCATACCTGTATATTTGACACCAGTTGTTCCCTTGATGCCGTCATCTTTATAATCGCCCTTGCCTGCATAATCCAGATAGTAACCGCCATAGAGCGTGTTAGGAGTCAGATTCTGAGTCAGATCATATGTACCTCCTGCTGCAGGCATACCGATTACTTCAAGATTTCCATCAACAGCAGTACCGGAATGATATACATAGAAGGCTTCATACTTATTGGTATAAGTAACTGTGTAGCTGTTATTCGGTTCAATAATGTTTCCGGAAACAACTTTGTCTTCAATTTTATACCAGTCCGCATCAGTAATGGTTGTATCCTCGAAATCATACTTTTTATCTGCTTCAGCGTTCTCAAACTCATAGAACTGCGGCATATCAGTTTCTTCGAAGCTGAATGTGGATCCATGGTACAGGTTCAGGAAACGTACGTTCCATCCTGCTTTGATCTTTAAGGTAATAGTTGCACCATTCTGTGCATACCAGTAACCTGTATTGCCGTCTTCTGCAGTTGCACCGCTGACTACCCAGTCAGTAGCCTTAACTGTCGCACCGGCTTCCGGATCCCATGCAGAGAACCAAACATATCCATCTGAAGACTGAGCATCGGTAACTTTCGCAGTATATGTGAAGTAGTCATTCTGGCCGCCTTCGGTAGAAACGACCTTTGTCAGGTTCAGGTTGGAACGACGATAGTTGTCAGCTTCAAGAGTATTTGAATCTGCATCAGATTTTTCGTAGAACTTACCGTTAATTTCAAATACTGTCTCGTTATCAACATCCTCAGCTGTCAGTTTTTCATTCAGAATCAGCATTTCAGCTTTTCCGTTGATGACCATCGGATGATATACATCAGAGATCAGATCCCAGTAATAGGAGAAGGCAGCCGGTTCAACGATCTGATAATCATGTCCTGGTTCGTGAATAGTAACTTCACCAGCGGCATTGATAGACATGTTACCGCAGGAAACGTAGACATCGTCTTTTACCCAATTTTCATCAGCCTTCACTGTAACCGGCAGATAATTAGCACCGTCTTTCTGCAGGTTTAATGTGATCTCTGTGGCAGTCTGTTCTACACCGTTTTCGTCTCTGTATGTTGCAGCACCGTAACCATCGAGCAGGTTTTGCGGCCAGTTCTTCTTAACTTTGATCATCTTCGTCGGAAGCGGCATAGCTTTGTACTGGAGATCATCCGGCTGGTCTGAATACTGTTTTCCGTTAACCGTATAATTTGTGTTTAAGTGAGTATTTGTTACCAGTGTATAACCATCATCCTTGTTGCCTGTAACAGCCGCTTTTTCTTTATCTGTCAGATCATCATAATCTTTAAGTCCATTGTTAAGGTCGGCAATGAGGTCATACGCGTCCTGGCTTGGCCAAACTGTAAACTTAATACGATATGTAGTTTCTTCAGGAAGTGTTCCTACCTTGCTCAGATCCCAGGTGACACCATTGTCATTGCTGTAAACAGCACCAGGAGCATCAGCCCATTCAGAGAACTCACTCTCATTCTTTTCTTTCTTATAATACTCATAACCGCCGGCTTGACCGGTAACGTTAGCACTGATACCTGCAAGGCTCGGAACACCGTCATCAACGGAAGCATTGTAGGCGCCAACATCTTTTAATGCCGTCTCAGCAATTGCTTTGAACTCAGATTCAATAGTATCTGCATTAGCTGCAATCGTTTTAACACCGCCTTGTCCATTTCCGGTGATAACACCGACAAGACGATTGTATGATTCACCGCTAGGCGTTGAACCGCTGTCACCACAGTAGATACCGTACAGTTTTGTCTTTGCAGCAATTGCTTTCGCTTCATCCGCAGAATGGTTTGCTGAGGTATTTGCGTTTTGACTATAACCATTTGTAGTGCCGGTATTGGTATAGTTCGTATCAGCTCCGCTTGAATAATATACGTTCGGATCACCGTCAGTCAGGAAGATGACATATGTTGGATCATCGTCCGGAAGATTATTCAGAACTCCATACAGACCGCCGCGCATACCAGCTTCCCAGTTCGTTCCTGATGTGGAAACCATATTTATACCAGCACATGTAGTCTTAAATGAAGCATTATCCTTCGTCCAGTTCTGTGTAACTGTAGCTGAACGGCCAAACGTTACAAGAGCAAAATCGATTTTGCCGGCATTCGCAGCGTTATCGCCTTCCGTCATTGTTTCGATCAATGTCTTCATGGCTGCTTTAGCATTGGTCCACTTAGCACCATTCATACTGCGGGTAGCGTCAAGAATAACCAGCACATTAACATAATGTGAATTGTCTTCAGTTACTAAAGCGCCTGTGATATCCAACTGAATTGTATATGTGCCGTCTCCGTTATCGGTAACCGTCTTTTCCGTTGTCGGGCTCGGAACTGTAGCTTCCCCTGCGCCTGAAGTAGGCGGCGTATACTCACCAGGTGCTAAATAGTTTACATAGATAACGCTTCCATCTGCGATAGGTGTAACTGTTTCACTGCCATCTTCTGAATTATAGGCAACACAGCTCCATCCATCGTCTGTTTTGTTCAGAGTGGACTGGATACTAACACCTTCTGACATTTCTCCGCCAGACGCAACATAAACAGCGCCTTGATATAAATATCCTTCAAAACTGTTGAGAATGCTTACTGTAGCCGCTGTCTGATCCAGAGTTACTGTGGATCCTTCTTCCAGTTCTGTGAATGTGTCGCCATTCATGTATCCCCAGATGATGGTTGCTTCGTTCTCATCATTCTCTCCCCATGTCAGAGTGAATGTGGAGAAACTGTCTACTGTGAACTCTGCTGTCGCGCTGTCTTCACCTGTAACGGTGATCTCTTCTGCTGTCGCGACAACTTCTGTTTCACCGGATACTTCATTGATATGAGAGAGTTCCAGTGTGTCAGCTGCTGCGATTGCTTCAGCCGGCAGGTTCTTCAGTTCTACTGTGACTGTTACAGGATTGCCGTTCGGATTCGGTTCATCGAGCGTATCACCGTTATACAGCGAAATATCAAAGGCAGCGAATCCTGTTGTATTATCGGAATCACCGAGTACTGCTGCTTTTGCTGCATTATATTCTTCACTGCCTTCTGCGAATTCTGTCACTACCGGCAGAGTTCCTACCGGAATTTCTGCTGTTTCATCACAGTCTACGTATACCTGATACTTGTCATCAGAGTATGGCAGAGTTCCTGCTGCGTACTGAACCGGTTCTTCAGCCTGTTCAGCAGGAGCAACTTCGGAATTCTCCTCCGGTGCTTCTTCTGCCGGTGTTTCTGCAGGAGTTTCTTCCTCTTCTTCCTCCTCTACAGGTTCTTCCTCAACTACCGGTTCTGGTTCCGGCTCCGGTTCAGGCTGCTGCCATCCCCACCAGGACCACCAGCCGCCGTAAGGCCAGCCCCAGCCGTCAGTGGATTCGCCCCCTCTTGCCTGTACTGGTGTCGTGATCATACCGAGGATCATCATGACAGCCATCAGGAATGAAAAGACTTTTTTTGTTTCTTTCATGGTTCCCCCTCCGTTTTACTTCGGTTATGTCCTTTAATGTTTTATTAAAAGATCGAATTTGGTGCATACCGAAGAGGGTATAGGTGAGTGGTTTTGCCTGCCTCAGACGTCAAGTTTTGTAACTTTTTTCAAACGATTGATCTGTGCACGCTTGAAATCCATGGAAGGATGAACATAGCGGTCCAGAGTGATTTTCACGGTGGAATGACCGAGGATCTCACTCAGGGATTTGGTGTCCATGCCGGTCTCTACGCAGCGGGTCGCAAAGGTGTGCCGCAGGGCGTGAAACGAATAGTTGGATACTTTGGCGTGCTTTAAGATCGTCTTGAAGCGTCTGAGGCAGGTACGTGGTTCCATACTGCATTCAGTGCCGGTTATCACATAATCAGTATCTTTTTTTCGATGCTGCCGAAGCAGCGGCATCAGGAATGTTGGAATCGGTATGGTGCGTATGGAACTGTGTGTCTTCGGGAGTACTGAGGCAACGTACGTCTTTTTGGACGTCGTGCCGTTATCCTGGATGCGGCACAGTGTCTTGGTTACAGACAGGGTACCATTTCGGAAGTGTATGTCCTTCCACTGAAGGGCACATACTTCACCAATGCGAAGTCCGCAGTACATAGACAGGAATACGGCAAGTATGTAGTCATCCTTGCGGGTGAAGAGCAGGTCTTCGATCTGCTTCTGTTCCCAGCGGGTAAATACCTGCATCTCTTTTGCCCTGTATCGCGGTGTAAACAGCGGACCGGTGACGTTTGTAGGTATGTGGTTCTGCATAGCGTACCTCAGGATCATCATCAGGATGGTCCTGAGATTCATGACGGTAGAGAACTGATAGCCTTCCTGAAGCTTCGTTTTCAGAAGATTGTTGAGACGTTCTTCTGTAAGATCTGCGAAGATCTCGTCGCCGATCTCATTTAAGAGATGATTGTTGCACTGATTCCAATACTGATTATATGTGGATCGCTTCAATGTGTCTTTTTTCGATTCAAGACACATTTCCGTGACCTGTCGAAATGTGAGAGTAGATGCCGTATCATCCGGAACGGGTATTCCGGACGGCGGGTGATGGGATAATTCTGTGTAACTTCCTGTTCCCATGACGAGAAACTAAAACCTCCTTTCATTAACCATGATTAAAAACAGTTATTCTTGCAAGAAGAAAAATCATGGCGTCCGGGATAATCTGTCTTTTAAGATGCAGTATCTGACAAAAGTGTCATTTTTGGTTCTTCCGGTAATTATCAGATCACTGTAATTGTAAGGGTACTAATCTATTAATAGACCGGTATGCATGCAGGATGGAAGAGCCGGAAATGGGCATTTGCACGATACTATACAGATATATGAAATTGCCTGATAAATAAAGACGCAGGAAACCGTGAAGAAGGAACCCTCTGCATCTGTCAGGAAGCACTGTTTTTGTGGTACACTTGGAGTAACGAAATGACAAATAACATCTGGATAATAAGGAAGAGGTGCCGATATGATCTATACACTTACATTGAATCCGGCAATTGACTATTACATGGAAATTCAGGGAGACCTGAAAGAAGACGGCGTAAACCGCGCAAAGAATGAATTATTCAAGCCGGCCGGCAAGGGACTGAATGTTTCGCGGGATCTGAGCATCATGAAGATTCCGTCTGTCGCAGTGGCTGTGCTCGGCGGCTTCACAGGACAGTTTATTGAACAGCAGGTAAAGGGAAACCGGTATATCGATCTGCGGGCAGTGCGTGTTGAAGGAAACAACCGCGTCAATGTCAAAATGCATGATCACGGGACACTGATCGCTGTGAACGGAGAAGGTCCGTGCGCGGATGAGCGGGTATGCGAAGAGATCCGCAATGTGCTCGCGGAAGCAGGGGAAAATGATACCTGTGTGATCGCGGGATCGATGATGAAAGGATTCGATGCGGAGTTCATCGTATCGCTGTGTGATTCGCTGCATCAGCGCGGCGTCCAGGTCGTTCTGGACACCGAGAAGCTGTCTCTGGAAACACTGAGCAGATGCCATCCGGACATGGTAAAGCGCACGCTGGCGGAACTGGCGGCGCTGCTTGGTGAAGAAGCGGATGAAAGCAGAGTCGTGGAATATCTGCAGCGGGCAAAAGACGCAGGCCTGCACGGGATCCTTCTGCCGCTGGGTGAGAAGGGATGTTACCTGATGTGCCGGGACGCCATGTACCGCATGAGCTATGTGAAGGCGGAACCGGTGAACAAAGTCGGTACGGGCGATGCCATGCTGGCGGCGTTCCTCGGCAAGGTGACCGACGGTCTTGCAAGGGAAGACGCACTGCGGTGGGCAGGCGCGCTGGCCGGAGCGGTATCTGCTACGCTGGCAGAAGTTACTCTGGACGATGTTCTGGAACTGTTTGACGATATTACGGTCAGTGTGATCGGATAACAGGGTGGAGAGAAATAAAATGGCATCCCTTACCGGGATGCTCAAATATAAAGGAGAATGGAATTCGCTGGCAGAGTTCAAAGAAGCAGTTCTTTCCGAAACGGAACTGATCGATGAGACTCCGGATCAGCTGATCCTGCGGATCCGCGTCGGCTTTGTATCGCTTTCCTTCGTGCAGAGGGAAGACGGAACAGTCACGGTGGAAGAATTGCGCCGTGAACATTACGACGAGATCAAAAAGCGCTATCACCTTTAAGTAATCGGCGCAGCCGTTTTGTCTCAAGATCCGCCTGGCGGGTTGGAAGAGGCACATGGCTGCCTTTTTTGTTGTAGTACATGGCGACCTTAACAGCGGTATCGAGATCAATGCCGCTGCCGATGGACACAAAGACCGGCTTGACGTCTTTTTCCGTGCGCAGAGTGCGGCCGTCGACGCTGCCGTTGACAACGATATCGGTATAAGCGCCGGGAGTGTTGTCCGGCAGGAGGTATTCCCCGTCGCCATAGTGGTAGAACGTCTTGGCAATACCGATGGCGGGGATGCCCAGTACAACAGAGGCATGTGACGCGATGCCCATATGACGCGGATGCAGAAGCCCGTTGCCGTCAAATACAAGAAGATCCGGACGGTGCTTCAGTTTCGCAAAAGCCGCTTCCACCAGCGGCAGTTCCCGGAATGCCAGAAGACCCGGTACATATGGGAACGTCACTTCACCGGAAGCCCAGACGCATTCGATCTGTTTCCGGGACGCATGATCAAAAACACAGATGACGCATACGCCGTATTCCTTATCGTCATTCTGCCAGTAGGCAGTATCGATGCCGGCAACGCGATGGATCTGTTCCATCTTAATACCATGCTTTGTACATTTCCCGGCCAGACGATTCTGCAGGCGGATCTCTTCTTCGTACATTCTGTTTCCTCCGGTAAAAAAAGCACCGGTGCCGGTGCTTTTCCGTCGGGATGACGGGATTCGAACCCACGACCCCTTGAACCCCATTCAAGTGCGCTACCAAACTGCGCTACATCCCGAGCGTTCTATCGAACATTACTACTGTATCCCATTCTGCTGTCTTTGTCCAAGGTTTTATGGGAACACGGGCCTTTGACAGAAGTGAACTTTATACTTCAGGGGAGACGATATCTATTATAATATGAAATAATGGTTTGATAGGGGAAGGAGGCTGAATTGTGAAAAAAGCACTTCTATCCAAATTAACAGAAGCACTGACATCGGTCGTGCCGGTACTGGTGATCGTACTGGTGCTGTCGTTTACGCCGCTTGCGCCGCTGAGCGGTCCGGAACGGATCCGGTTCTCGGTCTGTGCATTGTTTCTGGTGCTCGGCATCGGTCTGTTCAACCTGGGAGCGGATCTTGCCATGTCACCGATCGGGCGGCATGTCGGCGAAGGCATGACGAAGTCGGGACGGATCAAGCTGCTCTTTCTGGCATGTTTCCTGATGGGTATGCTCATTACCGTTGCGGAACCGGATCTTTCGGTTCTGGCGGGACAGATCAGCGAAGTGGTGCAGCCGCTGTCACTGATCATGACGGTAGGGATCGGCGTAGGACTGTTTCTGATGCTGGCGGTGCTCCGCATTGTTACAAATACGGATCTTACGGCGATGCTGCTGTTCTTCTATATGCTGCTGTTTGCGTTCTCTTCGCTGATGTTCGCACAGGGCGGCAAGGCGTTCCTGCCGCTGGCATTTGATTCCGGCGGCGTCACGACCGGTCCGATCACGGTGCCGTTCATCATGGCGCTCGGCATCGGTATCGCCCAGACGATCGGCGGCCGCAATGCCGGACAGAACAGTTTCGGACTCATTGCGCTATGCTCTGCCGGTCCGATCCTGGCAGTACTGATCCTGAGTCTGTCCGCTGCCGGAAGCGCGATCCATTTCCCGCTGCCGGATTACGGCGTGCAGGGAGGCGGCGCGTTCTGGCATCTGCTGCTGGAGACGTGCCTGGATGTGGCAAAGTCTCTTGTGATGATGGTCGGCTTCTTTGCTGTCCTGCAGAAGTTTGTTCTGCATCTTCCGAAACAGAGAATTCTGCAGATCATGACCGGTATAGCCTTTGCATTCACCGGACTGGTGATCTTCTTAATGGCAGTGACGATCGGCTTCATGCCTGTCGGCTACAAGATCGGAAGGACAATGGCCGCCGGTAATCCGCTGCTTCTGGTCCTGTTCGCATTTATTATCGGCATGGTCGTCGTTCTTGCCGAACCAGCCGTTCATGTTCTCAACCAGCAGGTCGAGGAAGTCACCAACGGCGCTGTAACGCAGAGACAGATGATGATCGCACTGTCCGTGGGCGTAGGCGTCTCGATCGGTCTTTCGGTCATACGTCTGATCTACGGGTTCTCACTGCTGTATTATCTGATCCCAGGTTATCTGATCTCACTCGGACTTTCGTTCTTTGTGCCGAAGCTATACACCGCCATCGCATTTGATTCCGGCGGCGTGGCAAGCGGTCCGCTGACCAGCAGCTTCATCCTCCCGATGATGATCGGCGCGTGTGTTACCATGCGCGGCGCAGATGCCATCATGGACTTCGCGTTCGGCGTCGTGGCGATGGTTGCGATGACGCCGCTGATCACGATCCAGTCCCTCGGATTCCGCAGTGTCGTTTCCGAATTCGTCCGTGAGAAGCGTTCGATCAAGAAGATCCTGTCTGCGGATGACGGACAGATCATCTACTTTTAAACAGGAGTGCATCGCATGACAGAAATCAAGAAAAAACAGAATCCGGAAGGACTCACTGCTCCGCACAAACTGATGTTATTGATCACGGTCGTGCAGAAGGGCAAAGGCACGTTCTTCGCAGACTTTATCAAAACATTTGATGCAAACCTGCAGATCGCAGTGGTAGGCACCGGTACGGCGGATTCCGATGACCTGATGGAATTCCTCGGTCTCAAGGAAAACAAACGCAGCATTATCCTGAGTGTCGTCCGTGAGGAAAAACTGAGTGCGATCATGGACGCACTGGAAGAACGCTTCCACACCGTAAACAACGATACAGGCATCTCATTTGCCGTTCCGTTCTCCAGCATGATCGGCAAACTGAGCTATGGATTCTTAAGCAATGATCATAGGATGGTAAATAAAAATGGCTGAACCAGTAAAATATGAAGCAATCTTCTGCGCGGTCAACGCAGGTTTCTCCGACCTCGTCATGTTTGCCGCAAGAAGAGCAGGCGCAAGAGGCGCTACGATCATCAAGGGACGCGGCACAACTTCCATAGAGGCGGAGAAGGAATTCGACATCACGATCCAGCCGGAAAAGGAAGTCGTGATGATGCTTGTCCCGGAAGAAGTCAAAGACAATGTACTGCGCAGTATCTATACGACGTGCGGTCTGGAAAGCGATGCCAACGGCATTGCCTTCTCTCTGCCGGTGACCAAGGCAGTCGGTCTGACGGACTTTGCAAAAACTGAATAATACACAGAGCTGCGGGGGAGACCTGCGGCTTTTCTGATCCGCAGAGCATACATCCTGTCAGAACGATCTGTGCATGCTATCATGAAACAAAGCACGGAGGGACAGCAGATGGAGATAACACGGCTGTATCATACCGGGTATCTGCAGATCCCGGAACCGGACATTCACCATGGCAGGAAAAACGCGGATTTCGGCCAGGGTTTCTATACGACGCCGGACAGGGAATTCGCGTATACATGGGCAAGAGAGCACAAGGGCAGCGATACTTACGTGAATCAATATGAACTGGATCTTACCGGTCTGACGGTGAAACGGTTTGAGCGGACAGAAGAATGGTACCAGTATATATACCGCAATCGTTCCGGTTATCCGGATCTGTATGCCGAAGCGGACATCATATGCGGACCGATCGCCAATGATACGATCTACGATCTCTTTGGCATCATTACCAGCGGCTTTCTGGCACCAGAGGACGCCCTGCGGCTTCTGCAGGCAGGACCGTGCTGTGAGCAGACAGTGATCAAAAGCAGAAAGGCGGCGGCGCAGCTGAAGTGGACCGGTGCGGAGATCCTGGATCCTGCATTCATTGCTGAAAACCGCGCTGCGGTGCAGAAAGCAGAGGAAGAATATCAGAAAGAAATTGCGCAGCTTCTGGAATCGATCTGACGGGACTCCCGTCTTTTTTTGCGGCACAGTTTGCTGGAAATGACCGTCTGCGTGTGCTAGTATTTCTATGCATCATAGTTAGTTTATACTAACAACAGAGGAGTACGTATGTTCTGGGACAGGATTGCAGGTGTATACGATATCTATGTGAATATCATCAACCGGAAGACGCACAGAACACTGTGCAGGATCGTCAGCGGGCTCATAGATCCGGAAGATGAAGTGCTGGAATGCGCGTGCGGTACAGGAATGCTGAGCAAAGTCACGGCGGCGAAGTGCAGGCATCTCACGGCAACGGATTTTTCTGAGGGCATGCTGAAGAAAGCGCGGAAGAACTGCGCAAAGTACAGCAATATTATCTTTGAACAGGCAGATATCACCGGCCTTCCGTACAGGGACGGATCGTTTGACAAAGTCATTGCCGGCAATGTGATCCATCTCCTGGAGGATCCTCTGCAGGCATTGCGGGAACTGGACCGGGTATGCAGAACGAACGGAAAACTGATCATTCCCACCTATATGAATAAAGAAAAACCGACCGGATTCGTGACGCTCACGGATCATGCCGGCGCGGATTTCAAACAGCAGTTTACTGCAGCGTCATACCGGCAGTTTTTCCTGGATGCCGGATACAACAGTGTACAGATCATTCCTGCGGAAGGCTTCATACCATGTGCTGTTGCTGTGATGACAAAGAAAGAGAGAACGGAACATGAAAGTATATGAATACGGCAGGGAGAATGCAGAAGTCTTTGTCATGTTTCCGTGTACGGCGGAACCATGGTGGGTATTTGCGCCGTCGGCTGAGAAACTGGCGGAAGAATATCATGTTTTTCTGATCGTGGCAGACGGTCACGATGAACAGGGAACGGACTTTGTTTCCATTGAAAAATATGCGCATGACGCGGCTGATTACCTGCGTCAGGAAGGCATCGAAAAGATCGACGCAATGTACGGCGTATCCATGGGCGGTGCGTGCACGCTCCGTTTTCTCGCCGCCGAAAACATACCGGTCGATAAAGCAGTCATTGATGCCGGCATTACGCCGTACCCGTATCCAAAGCCGGTGTGCCGTCTGATCGCAGCAGCCGACTGGACATCGGTCATGCTGGCAACAAGATCCATGCGGATCATGAAACTGGCAGCTCCGCCGGAACGCTGGACACCTGCCGGTGAAGATTCCGAAGAACACTATGAAAGGATCTTTGAGTTCGAAAAGAAGCACTATTCACCGAAGACCATCTATAACGTTTTCTGGTCAGCGAATAACTATTCCATGCCGGAGCCGGTGCCGAAGATTCGGACAAAGATCGAATACTGGTATGGAGAAAAAGAAGAAAGAGCACGGAAAAACAACTGTGCGTATACATGCCGCATCTATCCGCAGACAGCTGTCAGGAAGTTTGACGGCATGGAACACGCAGAACTGGTCATGATGCATCCGGAGCGCTTCCGTACGGAAGTCATCCGGTTTCTGAAGGAGGAAGAAAACAGATGAAGTATACAGGGATGCCGCTGGGAATGTGGCTGCTGTTTGTACGTTCTTTTGAACAGCAGCTTGTCCGTGTATGCGGATATACCGCAGAAGACGCAAAACACATCACCAGGCAGGCAAAAGAAAAATACAGAAAGATCATAGAAACGCTTCCGGAATTTGAAAAAGGGGACCGGTTTCAGATGAACATCGTGAGCTGCGCCATGTTCTGCTCTTTTCTGCTGTGCATGCCCAAGCGGCCGGATGTTTCTATGGCAGAAGCGTATTACCGGGAAAGCATGATGACAGGAGCGATGAAATGGTTCTGCCGCAAGAGCGGGAAAAGCAAGTTCACCGCAAAAGATATCGAAGGAATGAAGCAGACGGCTGCGTTCAAAGCGGCAGACCGCAATCCGTATTCGTGGAATATGGACTTCTTCCCGTATGAAGACGGAAGCGGATATGAGGCAAGATTTACAAAATGCGGGATCTGCACATTGATGAAAAAACTGGAACTGCAGGATCTGGTACCGGCAATGTGCCGGCTGGATTATACGATGAGCGAAGCCGGCGGCGTCAGTGAGTTTGTACGGGAATATACCCTGGCATCCGGTGGTCCGTACTGTGACTGCGGATACCGGAAGAAAGCGGGAAAGCGCGTATGACACTGAAATATGAACTGCTGAAGCGGCTGGTCCGGCTCATTGGATTGAAGAACCGGTGGACGGGAAAAAGCACGGAAGAACTGCTTGAGAACCGGCGCAGAAGCAATGCCAGGAACCGGATCCCGGATCTGAAAGACGACGAGTTTGAAATTACAAGGATACAGGTGATGGGATGCCCGGTACTGAAGATGATCCACAAAGTGCCTGTGAAGCGCGCAAATCTTTTCATCATCGGCGGCGGAATGATCAGTGCTCCGCGGCCTGCTTCGATCCGGAAAGCACTGCGCTTTGCCAAAGAGAGCGGGCTGGATGTCTATGTCCCGTATTATCCGCTCTGTACAGAGTACCCACTTACCCGGGCGTATGAGATGATCCATGAGACGTATAAAGTGATGCTGGAGGAGTATACTGCAGAGAATATCTCTGTGCTGGGTACGTCGTCCGGCGGAAATCTTGCGCTGGGCATGGTTCCGTATATCAATGACGGGCATGCGGATACACCGATGCCGGGATATATCCTGGCCGTCTCGCCGGGCACCTGTGTGGACACGGAGGAAGAATGGCAGCGTATGCTGGATCTGGATCCGCTGGATGTGGCAATACCGGCGCAGTATATGAAAACAGCAGAGGAGATCATGCGGCATGGCGACGACAGCGTGCCGGAATATATGATTCGCCTGCAGAAAGCCGACTTTTCCGGCTGCCCTCATGTCACATTCATGTACGGCACCCATGAGACCCTGTATGCCTGTGCACCATCGTTTGAAGCGGCGATGCGGAAATACCATGTACAGTACGATATGATCGCTGCGGAAGGCATGTTTCACTGCTATCCGGTCTTTCCGGTATGCCGGGAAGCGAAAGACGGCTGGAAGGAAATGGTGCGGCTGCTCCGTACCAATACCGGATCATGAACGGCACATGGAAAATCCTGATCCAGCTGGCATTGTACTGCGCACTGTTTACCGCGATGGTAAAAGCCGCAGTCGGAAACAATGCTCTGAACGGGCTGTATTTCTATCCGAAGCCGCTACAGGAAAAAGTGTATGAACTCGGTCTGACAGACCGTAAAACGGTTGCACAGAAGCGAAAGACTTTCATGACAGTATTTTTCATCGTCATGACAGCTGCTCTGATCGGCATCATTGCTGTGTGGAATTACATCCATACATTCCGGGAAGCGTATCTGCAGGCACTTCTGTTTCTGGAAGTGATGAACTGGTATGACGGCATTGTGATCGACCGCCTCTGGGTCGGTCACAGCAGATTCTGGATCATACCCGGCACAGAAGACATACCGTTTGTACAGACATGGAACCAGGTACTGCGCAAACGGGGAATCCTGACAGTTGTATGGATTCCTGGTGCTGCGGTCATCGCCGGCATTGTTGTGTGCATCGGATAATAAAGAAACGGTGCGGTCCGAAGGCAGGAAAAACAGAGCATAAGACAGTACTTTCTTGGTATACAATAAATGTAGCGAAACCGGAGGGTGGATCAGATGTATTGGCTTAGAATCGCGCTGTTCAGCATTCTGGACCGGGAAAGCGAAGACAGCAACAACTATATCATTGCAAGATATATTCTTGAACACTATAACGAACTGCCGGGTGTCTCTCTGACAGAGATCTCCCGTCAGTGCAATATTTCCAAGGCAGCCGTCAGCCGTTTTGTCAAAGAACTGGGATTACTGGATTATATTGATCTGCAGATGCTCATTCGAAGCAGCGGTCAGACCCCAAAAAAACCGAATGGCGGTTCTTTTGGACCTCAGGAGGATTTCTTTGCGCTCAGCGAACAGTATGCGGAGAATCTGCGGGAAGCGGTAAGCCGGCAGCCATATGTGGAAGACCTGATCCGGGACATCAGACAGTATCGCGCAGTATATGCATTCGGACATCTGCAGGCAAGTCATATCGCCTATACGCTGCGGAATAATCTCGCAATGGACAGAATATTCTGCAAATGTACGCAGTCTTGGACGGAACAGATCGAGAGGATCCGCAGAGCAGGCGCAAATGATCTGATTCTGGTATTTTCTTCTTCCGGTGACTATTTCAAGCGCATGGACATTAATATGCGCTTTCTTGACGGAGAGGACGCGCCGCGTGTCTATCTGATCTCATTCGGAGATGAGAAGGATGTTCCGCATCCGAAGATCCGGAAGATCTCTCTTGGACCGGAGAGCAGAGATCTTTTATCGAATACAGCGATGAATCTGTTCGTCAATTATGTGTCTTGCCGGATCCGCTGTCTCTGATTCATTTTGTGAAACATCGTTCAGGAAATAAAACGATCTGCGTGTTTTTGAAATATCAGAGATTCGCGGATCTTTTTTTGTATTCTCTGTGTGTACAAAAGATCTGGACAACCAGACGGAAAGGGAAAAACATGGAAAGTACAAAAGAAGGTCTCATCAATAAGATCATAGCCATCTCCGGCAAGATCAATGAGAACAAAATCATCTCAAGCATTCAGGAAGCGTTCATCGTACTGAATCCGTTCATCATTCTTGCATCGATCGCAACACTGTTCACCAGCCTGATCTGCTCACCGAAAGCAGGTCTTGCAACAATTCACGGGTTTGAGTTTCTGACTGCTCTGAACCCAATGTTCTCGGGTATCTATTACGGATGTCTGAACCTGATCGCGCTGCTGCTGGCATTCAATATGGCACACAGCCTTGCTAAGAGAATCGGCGTGGATCCGCTGTTCGGCGGTTTCCTGGGACTGGTCACATACGTATGCATGAGTCCGACAAGCTTCCCGGTCATGGGCGCTGACGGCGTTATCGCTACAGGTCTGAGCCAGGATGTCACAGGTTCGATGGGAATGTTCTATGCGATGGTCATCGCGGTTGTATCCGTTACCCTTTACAGCAAACTCGCTAAAGTCAGGCAGTTCGAGATCCATATGCCGTCTTCTGTACCGGCAAATGTCGGCAAGGCATTCTCTTCTCTGATCCCGACATGCCTCACGATCATTCTTCTCTGCATCGTACGCTTTGCATTCAACGCAGCAGCACACATGGAACTGTGTGATCTGATCTACAAAGTTCTGCAGGCACCTCTGGGAGCGCTGGTACAGACACCGTTCGGCTTCATCGGCATCGCTCTGTTCACAAGTCTGTTCTGGGTATTCGGCATCCACGGTACAGCTGTCACAAGCGCTATCACAAAGCCGCTGTTCCTCGCTGCTCTGACAAAGAATATCGACCTGGTCAACAGCGGTATGGCTCCGACAGAGATCGTTACAAAACCGTTCAATGTTCTCTTCGGCGGTATGGGCGGCTTCGGATGCACATTAGGTCTGATCGCTGCGATCCTGTTATTCAGCAAGAGAGAAGACGAAAGAGCGATTGCAAAGATCGCGCTTCCTGCAGGTATCTTTGAAATCAATGAACCGATCATCTTCGGTCTGCCGATCGTCATGAATCCGGTCTATATGATCCCGTTCGCACTGTCACCGGTCGTTGGCTCTGTCATCGGTTATATTGCGACAAAAGTCGGCATCATGCCGATCACCTATATCGATGTTCCGTGGGTAACTCCGCCGTTCATCAACGCATTCCTGGCAACCGGCGGAAGCTTCGTTGCAGTACTTGTCCAGCTTGCGGCATTTGCGGCAATCGTCATGCTGTATGCACCGTTTGTAAAGATCTCCAATAAAGTTGCTGAAAAGCAGAAAGAAGAACAGCCGGAATAATCCAAAGGAGGATCCATCATGGCACATTTCCCCGAAACATTTCTCTGGGGCGGCGCAACCGCTGCCAACCAGTATGAAGGCGGTGCTCTGGAGGGCGGTAAAGGACTGAGCGTATGCGACGTCCTTACCGGCGGCTCCCTGACCCGCAAAAGACAGATGACCTGGATCGATACGGAAACAGGAAAAACAGGATATATGGAACTGCGGCCGAGACACTCCGTGGAACTGCCGGAACATGCAGTTCCTGCAGTGATCGACGGGGAGTACTATCCCAGTCATAAAGCCGTAGACTTCTATCACCGCTACAAAGAAGATATCGCCCTTGCGGCAGAGATGGGATTCAAGGCATTCCGCATGTCTGTCAACTGGGCGCGGATCTTCCCGCATGGAGATGAAGAACAGCCCAATGAAGAAGGCCTGCAGTTCTACGACAGTGTGTTTGATGAACTGCATAAATACGGCATTGAACCGCTGGTGACCATGTCTCATTATGAGATGCCGCTGGATCTTACGATCCGTTACGGCGGATGGAAGAACCGGAAACTTATAGGTTTCTTCGAAAACTATGCCCGAGTCCTGTTCACCAGGTATAAAGGAAAAGTTCGGTACTGGCTGACATTCAATGAGATCGACAACATCAACGGCTTCCCGTTCATTTGTGCCGGTGTGAAGGAATACGATGCCCAGGCGATCGCTCAGGCAGCGCATAATCTGTTCGTTGCGTCGGCGAAGACAGTCAAACTGAAGAATGAGATCGCTCCGGATATGATGGTCGGACAGATGCTGGCATATATGCCGGTCTATGGATGCACCTGTGATCCAAAAGATCAGCTGCTGGCAATGGATAAAGAGAGAGATGCTCTGTTCTTCAGTGATGTACAGGTCGGCGGAGAATATCCCCGCTACAAACTGAAAGAATACGAGCGGAAAGGCATCGTACTCGACATGGAGGCGGATGATCTGGATCTGATCCGCAGATATCCGTGTGAGTATATCGGATTCTCCTGCTATAAATCCATGTGCGTATCGGCAGCGCAGCCGGATGCACGGAGCCTGAAGAATCCATATCTCAAAGTATCCGAATGGAACTGGACCATCGATCCCGACTGCCTGAGAATCACCCTGAATGAACTGTATGACCGATACCATAAGCCATTATGGATCGTAGAGAACGGACTTGGTGCGGAGGACCGGATCGAAGACGGAAAGATCCATGATTCCTATCGGATCGATTACCTGCGTGACTCTGTGAAGTCAATTGGAGAGGCAATTGAACTGGACGGTGTGGAAGTCATGGGACTGACCGTATGGGGATGGATCGACATCGTCTCCGCCGGCACCGGTGAAATGAAGAAACGCTACGGACTGGTCTACGTCGATATGGATGATGAAGGAAATGGTACTCTGGAAAGGGTCCGTAAGGATTCCTTCTGGTGGTATCAGAAAGTCATCCGTACAAACGGAGAAGACCTGGAATAATACAAAACTGTGCATCATGAAGTGCACAGTTTTTCAATTTTACCCTCTGTTCATAAACAGAGAGAATGACATGTATAATGATAAAAAGCACAGGGAGGTGGATCATGAGCCAGCTGTCGATCAGAACGATAGGAAACGCAAGTCCGCAGGGGAAGCCGAAGGTGTATTTTACGTGTCATCCGCAGGATGTACGGGATACGCTGGATGCCATTACCGGGGATCTGCTGAAGGCGCAGGACTGCGCGGTCTGCTGGACGGAGAATATGGAAGAAGAGGTGCTGCTGGAAGACCTGGGGGAAATGAACCTGTTTGTCATTCCGGTCACTCTGCGGCTTCTTACCGATCATTCACGGGCACTGGACAGGGACGTCCCGTATGCGCTGGAACATCATATCCCGATCCTGCCGGTCGTCATGGAAGAAGGACTGGAGCCGCTGTACAGCGGCACGAGACAATTCGGTACGATGCAGTTTCTCGACCGGATCGCGCACGGCGGCGGCGAGATCACGTATGAGGAGAAGCTGAAGAAATATCTGGAGTCGGTACTGGTATCCGAGGAAACGGTACAGAGGATCCAGGAAGCGTTCGATTTCTACATCTTCCTGAGCTATCGGAAAAAAGACCGTACGTATGCCAATGAACTCATGCGCATGATCCACCGGTACGATGAATACCGGGATATCGCGATCTGGTACGATGAGTATCTCGTTCCCGGTGAGAAGTTCGATGAAACGATCGAACAGGCGCTGCATAAGAGCGAACTGTTTACTCTGCTGGTCACACCGAACCTGATCAATGAAGAAAACTACGTCAAGAACGTCGAATACCCGGCTGCTCACTCGATGGGAAAGCCGATCTTTCCGGTTGCCATGAAGGATACCGATGAAGAAGAACTGAAGAAACAGTATCCCGGCATTCCTGACTGCACCGACGGCAAGAACGATGCCCAGCTGCGGAAAATGCTGAAGGACGCGGTATCGTCGCTGAAGCTGCAGACACGCCGCAAGGACGCTGTACATACCTTCCTGATCGGCCTGGCATATCTTGACGGCATTGACGTGGAGACCGACCGTTCCCGCGGTGTCGTACTGATCACCGAGGCGGCAGAGAGCGGTCTTGCCGAAGCTATGCACAAGCTCGTATCCATGTATAAAAACGGTACCGGCGTCGTGCTGGATTACCGCAAAGCTGCAAAATGGCAGGAAGCCCTGGTACAGCAGAAACGGAAAGAGCATGGCGATACATCCGAAGAATATCTTACGGCACTGCTGGAATACTGCAGTATTCTCTCCGATGCCGGTTCCTATGAGAAGGCGCTGAAGCTTCTGGAAGATACGTACAGTACCTATGAACAGGTCTTCGGCAGAGACAGCGCAACGGCTCTGCGTGTCCTGAGCGACCTCTCGGTATATACCAGCGAGTGCGGCAGTTACCGCAAGGCGCTGGAATACGGGAAACAGGTCTATGAGAAGCGGAAAGCACTGTTCGGTGAAGAGGACAGGGCGACGATCATTTCCCTGCAGAACCTCGGCGTCTATTCCAGTGACTGCGGAATGTATGACAAAGAACTGGAATATCTGCTGAAAGCCTATCATCTGTATCTGAAGACGGTTGGGGAAAAAGATTCCCGAACACTTCTGACGCAGAATAACCTGGCCTATGCCTATCTGAATAACGGACAGTACAGCAAGGCCGCTACCATTGCGTATCTTTCCTACGCGAAGCACCGGGAAGTACTGGGGGAAGACCATCCGGAAACGTACAGAAGTCTGAAGACATTATCGGAATGCACCGGCCGGAACGGAGATCCCCATACCGCTCTCAGCTATATGCAGAAAGCATACCGCGGTCAGAAAAAACTGCTGGGAGAAGACCATCCGGTCACGATCCGGACGATGCAGGATCTTGCGGATGCGTATTCCGCTGACGGGGATCTGATCCGCGCTCTGGATATTTCCCGGCAGGCTGCGGCTGCTTCAGAGAAGCGTCTGGGAGAGGATCATCCGAAGACATGGGAGGTGTGGTTTGCTCTTGCCGGACATCTGCGCGCTGACAGAAGGACCGATGAGGCAGAGGCCCTGGGCAGAAAGGTATATGAAAAGCGCAAGGCAGTTCTCGGCAGTGACCATCCGAATACCTATTCCGCACTGCACGGACTGGCACAGACATATCTGAAGGCTTTGAAATATCCCGAAGCCATCCGCTGTGCGCGCGAAGCATACGAGGGAAGACGCCGGGTCATCGGAGATGACAATGCTGAGACGGTGAATTACCGCAGCACACTGGGCATATGTCTCGGGGATTCGGGAAACTTCCGTGAGGCGCTGCCGGTGATGAAAGAAGTCTATGCATGGCGCCGGCAGAATCTAGGCCCGAAACATCCGAATACGCTGCTTTCCCTGTTCAATACATCGGTATACAACCGCAAAAGCGGCAATTATACGCAGGCGATCGAACAGATGGAAGAAGTCTACGTCGACCGCGGTGAGATCCTGGGAGAAGACCATCCGGATACCATCAGCGCACTGACTGCGCTTGCGGAAAGCTATGAACAGACCGGTGATTACGCAAAGTCGCTGGAATATGCGGAGATCGCGTACCGTGCCACGGTCCGTCAGTTCGGCGACAGGCATGTGCAGACCCTGGGCGCGCTGCGCACTCTGGTGCGTTATCTCAATACATGCGGGCGATACAGCGAAGCGATCGAACGCGGCACGGAGCTGTACCGGACAAGCCGCCAGGTGCTTGGGGATGACCACATGGACACGATCGAAGACGTAAACATGCTGGCGATCTGCAGTTCCAATCTCGGCCGCTATGATGACGCGATCCGCTATGAGACGCAGGCACTGAGCGCAGCCGAACGCAAGCTTGGTCCAAAGAACCGGCGTACGATGCTGTACGTGAATAACATGGCGGTCTTCTACGGCAACGCGAAAGACTATGCCAATGCTCTGAAGATGGCGGAGCGTTCCTACAGTCTGCGCCGCGAAGTGTTCGGAGAAGATCATCCTGATACCCTGGCAGCGCTGCACGAAGTGGCACTGGGACATCTCAACAACGGCAGCTACCGGCTTGCGATCTCGCAGGGAGAACTGGTCTACCGGAAACGATGCACTGTGATCGGAAAAGAACATCCGAGCACGCTGCTCTCGCTGAATAATCTTGCCGTGGCCTACGGCAATAACGGGCAGCCGGGAAAAGCGGTGGAATGCCTGAAGACGGTCTACGAAGCACGTGTCCGCCTGCACGGGAAAAATCATCCGGATACACTGTTTGCCGGCAATAATCTCATGTGGTATTACGGCATGAGCGGTGACTGGAAGACTTCCGTACAGCTGGGGGAAGAAGTGTATTCCGGATACCGCAGTACGCTTGGCCTCAACCACCCGCGTACCCAGGCGGCGCTCAACAACCTGCACGCGGCCTATGTCAGAAGCGGCAAAATGCTCAAAGCTGCGGCACTGCTGAAAGATAAACGATAACAGGAGTACAATTCACTCCTGTTTTTTTGACGCGGCAGATTATAATGAAAAAAAGAAGTACAGGAGTAATCATCATGAAAGCGTATCGGTTCAAGATCACACTGAAACATTCCAAGCCTCCCATCTGGAGGCGCGTTGATGTACCGGCAAATATGAGCTTCAAGCAGTTTTCCGATGTGATCCAGCTGCTGTTCGGTTTCGAAGGAAGACATCTGGCGGAGTTCAGCTTTCCGAATTCGGAGATCTGCCTGCAGGAGAATCCGGTCGAAGATATGGACTGGTTCCGGCAGATGCTGGTCATGGCGAGACACAGTCTGGAAGAATTCGAAATGTATCCCCGTTTCAGCTACACGTATGATTTCGGCGATAACTGGGAGTTCCAGATCGTCCGCGAAGCAATCATGGAAGAACATGCGGTGCCGTATGCTGTGCTGAAGAAACATAAAGGAGACAACTTGATCGAAGATGTCGGAGGTGTATGGGGATACTATGAACTGCTTGCGGCCTGGAAGGATCCGGAGAATGCGGATCCGGATCTGCTGGAGTGGGCCGGAGACCCGGACATGTATGAATTTGATCCGGACGAAATGAATGAATTTCTGATGACATTCCCGGTTCCGGAAAACGGATCCTTCACGATCCCGGAAGACGCTCCGAAAGAAGAGCCGTACGAAGAAAAAGAAGAAGCGGATACTGCGGCGGAAACAAAGCAGCTCATTTCCAAAATCAATGATCTGGATCTTCCAAAAGACAGTGAGGAACTGGCACTGATGTTCACCCTGATCCAGATGGATACCATGGTATCGGTACTGGCGGATCTGGTAAATAATCTGGGCCTGAAGCCGGAAGATGCAGCAAATGCTCTTGAACTGCCGGAGGAGGTCCGGGAAGAGATCCTGTTCAATCTGAAAGAAGAACTGGAAAAGTCATAACCGGCGGATCGGTGCGTCCTGTCCATCCGGCAGCGCTATAATGAAAGCAGGAAAAAAGGAGCGTATATCATCATGAAGCATATTACAATTCTGGGCGGCGGGAACGGCGGACACGCTGCAGCCGCAGATCTTTCGGTGAAGGGATTTGAAGTGACGCTGTATGAAGACGAACGTTTCGTTTCACATATGCAGTCGGTCTTTGACACGCATAAGATCGAGTATAAAGGTGCGATCGGCAGCGGAACGGCTGAGATCTTCCGCGTGACGTGTGATCTGGAAGAAGCGGTGAAAGATGCCGAAGTCATCCTGGTCACGGTACCGGCGTTCGTGCATAACGGACTGGCCGGAAAACTGGCGGAAGCAGTCCGGGAAGGCCAGTATGTGTTTGTTCTTCCGGGTACTTTCGGATCCCTGACGTTCTATAAGGAATTCCGGAAAGCAGGAAAGCAGATCGTTGTCGGCGAATCGCATACGCTGCCGTATGCTGTGCGTCTGCTCGGGGACGGACAGGTACTCGTTATGAGCCGCTTTGAACCGCTCAAAGTCGGTGTGATGCCGGCAGAGCATACAGAAGAAGCCGTCGCTGTGATCTCGCAGCTGTTCCCGGGTGTAACGGCCTGTGAGAGCGTTATTGCGTGCGGACTGTCCAGCCTCAATCCAATCATTCATGTGCCTGGGTGCATCCTGAATGCAGGGCGTATTGAATATGCGAAAGAACCGTTCTATTACTACACAGAAGGCTTCAGCGACTGTGTGGCAAGAGCGACGGAACAGCTGGACGAAGAGCGCTGTTCGATCCTGAAAGCGCTCGGGTATCACAGTGATATTGTTGCCCATGAGATCGGTTCCGCCATTGAGACGGATGACGTGCGTGTGGCTGTATCGGGGAATCCGTCCTTTGCGAAGATCGCGATCCCGCCGACGTTTAATTACCGCTACTATACCGAGGATATTCCGTTCGGTCTGGCAGTATGGTCCAAACTGGCCAGACAGATCGGCGTGGATACACCGATCATGGATTCCATGGTTACTCTGGGCGGATCCATCATGAACCGGGACTGCTGGAAGACCGGCAGGGATCTGTCGGACTTCGGCATCGAAAATATGTCAAAGGAAGAACTGCTGTCTTACCTGATCCGCGGATAAAAAAACGGAATCCCGTGAGATTCCGTGATCAATGGCGTCCTTGGCGGGACTCGAACCCACTGCCTTACGCTTAGGAGGCGTACGCTCTATCCAGGTGAGCTACAAGGACGTGTGCAGACATTATTATACACAATCGCGGGCGTTCCTGCTATGATATTAACAATCTGGAGGAAGTATGAACTGGAGAAACCTGATTCTGATGCTGGTAATGATCATTGCCCTGATCGTTACATTCTTTATGGAACTGAGTCCGATCGTCAAAGTGCTGAATATTACGATCATGGCTTTCGGCATCCTGGTAATGGCGGAATCGCTCCGCAATAAAAAAGAGTAACGCTGCGCCCGGAAAATAATAAACAGAAGCGCCGGAAACGGTGCTTTTTCAGTTCCGGCTCAACAGGGGCGGGATCACCTGAAACAGGAAATAAGTGATATTTCACGAATCTTTCACGAGTCTTACATAATTTCAACACATCTTTTCGGTATTATATGCTCAAGAGAAGAATCATTTTCTTTCCCTCCCCGTTTGACATAGAAAGAGTGCCTTGGCCAGAGGCCCTTTTTCTTTTACACAGAACGAAGGAACGGAAATACTGTATGTTATACTGAATATACTATTTGCAGGGAAGCCGGGCATACTGCAGTGCTGCGGCGGCAGAGGAAGCATATGGCAGAGTTTGACGTCTTTTTATCTTATAAGCATTCGGATGAAAACGGGGATCTTACACCGGATTCCGTACTGGCGGAGGAATTGTACGATGCGCTGACAACACAGGGGATCTGCTGTTTTTATGCGAGCGAGTCGATCCGGAAACTCGGTGAATCGGACTACAGCCGGGTGATCAACGACGCTCTGGACCGGTGCAGCGTGCTGGTGGCAGTCGGTACCTCCGCAGCAAATCTGCATTCGAACTGGGTGGAGTACGAATGGAGCAGTTTTCATAATGATATTCTCAGCAGCCGGAAACCTGGCGGAAAGCTTCTTTCTTATGTGGACGGAATTCCTGCGGAAGAAATGCCGCGCGAACTTCGCTACCATCAGATCTACGACCGCCGCAGGAATACGATCTCGGAAATCTGCGTATTCGTGCAGAACGCATTGAAGACAAAGCAGCGGTCTCTGCGGCTGAGCCGGTGCCGGGTGATCGGTCTCTCCGAAGCCGATCCGAAGCAAATCAGTCCGCTGGATGCCGAAAGGGCATTTTCCGAGAATGACATGAATCTGTATCCGGGCATGCCGGCAGAAACGGCGGGCACGCCGGAACAATGGGCTGAGATCATCGGAAGATACCCGGATTATACAGCGCTGGTCATTGACGATGAATATCACATAATCGGGAACTATTCGATCGTCGGGCTTTCGGGGGAATACGAAGCCAGGATGAAAAGGGGACAGCTGATCGATACGGATCTTTCGGCAGATACCGTGGATAATCTCTACCGTCCCGGCTGGCATACCGGCTACCTTCTGAATCTCAGCGTGATTCCTTCTTCCGAGTCGGCGGAAAGCTATAAAATGCTCTGGGATCATTTCATTGACATGCTCAGGAAAAAAGCGCGGGAACGCATCTTTTTCGCGAAAATTTATTTCAAGGCTTTCCTGCCGGAACATGAGGCAAAGATGGCTGCCAGAGGATTCCGGCTGTGCTGTCCGGATGCGCTTTACGGCAATGTGTATGTACACGATATGGATCCGGAATCGACACTGCAGGTACTCGATGGGAAACTCGCAGAACTCTATGCGGCGGAAGCAGGGAAACGGAAGAAAAAGCGCCGCGTCGTAAAAGAACCGGATGCCCTGAGTGCGTACATGGATCTGTGGCAGCAGATCGAGGAACTGTTCTATCATCCGGATTATTACCGCCTGAAACGTTATTTCATGGAAGGAACTGAACTTCCTGCCAATTCCATGGAGTATAAAAAGGGGCTTGCGGCGGCGGAATGGATCCGCGACAATCTGCAGTATTCCGAAGCGCTTCTTCCGTTTATTCCGAAAGAACTCCGCGAGACGCATGAACGCTTCAAGGAGAGGATCTATTCCAGCCGGATCATCCGCTGTTCCATGAATCAGTATACGTTTGTGACGGAAGAAGAAGAGGAAGAGGATGGCGCTGCGGAGGAAACACTTTCCGTGAAGGCACTTTTGACGTTTGCCCAGATCTGGCTGGATATCGACAGGATGTTCATGAGGCCGGAACTCGTAAACATGAAGCAGTATTTCTATGAAGGCCGGGAAAATCTTCCGGATGAAAAAGACATAGAAACAGGAGAACTGATGGCAGTCCGGATCCTGTCGGTATTCCGGATCAGCGAGAAACAGCTGAAACAGCTTCCGCGTGTTTATGCCGCAAGTTATTTCCGCTATAAGGCAATGATATGCTCGGCAGCGCTCTCACAGAGAGTGTTCTGCAAGTTCCCGCATCTGAAAGAAGAAATCTACAGGTAAACAGGATCAGCCCCGGTCATCTTTGATGTAAGGCTGATCTTCGCGTTTATAATAGAGAACAAAGGAGATTTAACCATGGAATTCGATCTTGGCAAACGGTATTGTTACTACTTCAATGAGATCTCAAAGATCCCGCACGGATCAAGGAATGAAAAAGCGGTCAGCGACTATGTATGCGAATTTGCGCGGAAACATGGCTTGCCGTATAAACAGGACAGTGTATGGAACGTGACTATTGATAAGCCGGCATCACCGGGATATGAAAACAGTGAACCGGTCATCCTGCAGGCGCATATGGATATGGTCTGTGAGAAAAATAATGATGTGATCCATGACTTTGAGAAAGATCCGCTGGATCTGTATGTGGAAGACGGATGGCTTCATGCCCGGGGAACGACGCTGGGTGCGGATGACGGCACCGGTGTGGCGTACATGCTGGCAATCCTGGAAGACGATACACTGGCGCATCCGTCGCTCGAGTGCATCTTTACGACGATGGAGGAGATCGGTCTGGTCGGGGCAGGGTATCTGACAAAAGAAGACCTGCACGGACACCGGTATATTTCCCTGGACGGCGGCGGGGTGTCCTGCACGACAACGAGTTCCGCCGGTGTCAGTGACGTCATCATCTCAAAAAAACTGCAGTATGAGTCGTGTAAGCTGCCGGGGTATATCCTGACGGTCAAAGGACTGAAAGGCGGTCATTCCGGCGGTGAGATCCACATGGAACGCGGCAACGCCAATGTGCTGGCGGCGCGCATCCTGAAGGAAGCACAGGGCAATGATCTGGATATTACGCTGTGCACGCTGAAAGGCGGCATGAAAATGAACGCGATCCCGCGGGAAGCGGTATTCACATTTATGTCGGACAGCGCGGCAGAAGCTGTGAAAGCGTCTGTGCAGGCGTCCGCAGAAGCAATCCGCAGGGAACTGCTGTTCAGCGATCCCGGTGTGGAAGTGGTGCTGCAGGAGACGTCTGAATACACTTTCCGCATTCAGAAAGAGATCTCCGACGCACTGCTGAACTGCATCTATCTGATGCCGAACGGCTTCCAGCACCGCTCCATGGTGATCGACGGACTGACAGTCGCATCGCTGAATCTCGGCGTTATATCGGTCAGAGACGATACGGTGCGGTTTGAGATCATGATCCGTTCCGCGGAAGACAGCGCGCGTCACGATCTTTCAAGCCGGCTCGTTACGCTGGCATCCCTGCTGGATCTGGATGCCGAAGTCCCGTCCGGATATGCGGGATGGGCGTACAGTGAAAACAGCCGGATGCGTGAGATCTACAGAGCGGTATGCGAGCGGAACGGTCTGGAGTATAAAGAACGGGCGACCCACGGCGGACTGGAGTGCGGAATCATCAAAGGCCTGGATCCGGATATGGATATCATCACATTCGGTCCGATCAGTGAAGCGATCCATTCCCCGGATGAGCGCCTCGAACTGCAGTCATTCGATGATGCGTACAGGATCCTTTGCGAGATCCTGAAGGACTGCCGGTAATTACATGAAAACAGGATCATGCATCTGTACAGTGCATGATCCTGTTTCTGTCAGAGAACGCCGCTCTCCTCCAGCCGTTTCCTGCTGATTCGGATCTCTTCTTCGGTCAGACAGAGGAACCGGCATGTTTCGTCAAAAGAGAAACCGTGGTTCTTCATGATGCTGCAGATCATCCGGCAGACCTGGGCACTCTCTCCTTCAAGCTTTCCTTCCGCTAGTCCCTTGTTTTTTCCTTTTCGCTCTCCGTCCAGAAAACCGTTCTCATAATAGTATTCCGCATCATTTTTCCGTACCAGTTTTTCATCGTATTCATACAGGCTGAGCATAATAACCTCCTTCTGGTTCGCCGTCAGATAGTTTCGAATGACAAAGTTTTCCGGCATATCTTCCAGTGCTTTTCGAAATGCCTGATACCCGGACATGTTTTTCATATTCTGCCGCGCATGTTTCACAAACCACTGGTATTCATACAGAGGCCGGCATTTTCCGTGACCTTCATTTTCCTGTATTCCGTTAATATCGATCCAGACGGTACGCAGGTCCAGAGCCTGCTCTGAAACGGTTCCGGAATACAGGGAACTCAGGGATATCGTATATGCGGATAACCGTATAGTACCGTTATAGACAGTATAGAAGAAAGGTGCCGGGATTTCAATTGGTCTGGCATCAAACCAGGTCCTCCCGGTCAGGGCAAGATACTTGTTCAGACTCTGGGATACATAGGAAAGCATACGGACCGGGAGGTTTACCGAAGGGGTGGACTGCTGTTCAACAAGAAGAAGCCGGCCGTCCGGACCGATCATGGCAATGTCATTTTTCCAGGTTTTATACAGTACATTTTCCAGCGTAAACAGCGTCAGCTGATCGGGATCAGAAAACTCCGTTCCCATCAGGATGTTGTACAGCTGAAGGGACCAGTCTTTATGTTCCGAACTGCCGAACAGGAATCTGAACAGCCGGTCTTTGTATTCGCGCTGGGTTTTTGTCATCGGATCTGCCTCCGATATGTATATACCCGCAATACAGAGGATCTCCTCCGGGCTGATCGATGCGTATTGCCGGAAACGGCAAAAGAAATGACACAGACCGTTTATTTCCGATACAATACAGGAAAAGGAGAACTGCTATGAAAATCAGTCTGATCGAACCGCTTGGCGTACCGGGGGATGTGCTCGAACGCCTCAGTGCGCGGATGATAAAGGATGGACATACATTTGTGTCTTATGACAGTGTTTCCGCAGATGTGGAAGAACAGAAAGAACGCATGCGGGACAGCGATATCGTGATGATTGCCAATCATCCGGTATACGAAGAAGCTGTTCTGGGTGCGGAGAACCTGAAGATGATCGATGTGGCATTTACCGGCATCGACCATGTGCCGCAGGATGTCTGCCGGCAGAAAGGCGTCATGATCTGCAACGCTGCGGGTTATTCCACCGAAACGGTTGCGGAACTGGTCATCGGAATGGCAATTGACGCTCTGCGCAATGTCGCAAAAGCCAATGACACGGTACGCAGAGGCGGAACAAGTGCGGGGATCGGCGGCCGGGAGATCGCCGGACGTACTGTCGGGATTATCGGTCTCGGCGCGATCGGCATGCGCTGTGCCGAACTGTTCCAGGCATTCGGCGCCAGGGTCATTGCGTATAACCGCAGCGAGAAGGAAGAAGCGAAAGCGCGCGGTATCGTCTATAGATCACTGGATGACGTACTGCGGGAAAGCGACATCATTTCCCTGAATCTGCCGAATACGCCGGAAACAAAAGGCCTGATCGGAAAAGAAAAGATCGCGCTTATGAAGCGCGATGCGGTATTTATCAACTGTGCCCGGGGACCGATCGTTGACAACGCGGCGCTGGCCGAAGCGCTGAACAGCGATGCGCTCGGTTTTGCCTGCATTGACGTATACGATATGGAACCGCCCATTCCGGCGGACTACCCGCTTCTGCACGCGAAAAACACTCTTTTGACACCGCATCAGGGATTCATCTCGGAAGAAGCCATGGTGCGCAGGGCGGAGATCGTTTTCCGCAATGTATATGCGTATCTGGAAGGAAAGCCGGAGAACGTAAAAAACTGAAAACAGAGAAGATCCCCGCCCGGTAAGATGCCGGACGGGGATTTAATTTTATTTCTTTTCTTCCATGTAGCGGATCATGGACGTGGCAGCTTTCTTTGCTTCTTCGGCTGCGTGGACGACCGTCAGCGGACCGGTGACGACGTCGCCGGCTGCGAAGACGCCTTCGACGGTCGTCATGCCGTTTTCGTCCGTGATCAGAAGGCCTTTGCTGGTTCCTTCCAGATGCTCGGTACTCATGATCAGCTTGTCTTTCGGACCCTGGCTGATGGCAATGATGACAGAATCTGCTTTGACGAGTTCTTCAGTATCCGCTTTGATGCCGGTGAGGTTGCCTTCTTCATCCAGAATGGAATCGCAGAATACCGGACCTTCCGGCGTAATACGGCGGATCGACTTTCCGTAGATGAACTCGGCTCCGTCCAGCTCGGTATAGGACATCTCGTGGGAACTTGCCGTTGAGTGGCCGTCGCGGGAGTACAGCATAACTCTTTCCGCACCGTTGCGGAATGCTGTGCGGGCAACGTCCATCGCGACATTTCCCATACCGATGACGGCAACGGTCTTGCCGAGGTCATGGTGGCCCGGATTCTCCAGATAGGAGATGCCGAAGTGAGCGTTCGCGAGGGATTCTCCTTCGATACCGAGGGTGTTCGGCCGCCATACACCGGTACCGACAAATATCGCGGAATAGCCGTCGCGGAACAGGTTGTCGATGCGCAGGGCGCCGCCGATCGTCGTATTGAGACGGATCTGTACGCCGAGCCGTGTCAGAAGTCTCTGGTAGCGGTCCAGCACAGACTTGTGCAGACGGAAGTCCGGAATACCGTAGCGGAGCATACCGCCGATCTGGTTTTTGCGTTCGAAGATCGTGACATCGTAGCCGTTTCTTGCCAGGACGATCGCGGCAGTAAGGCCGGCAGGACCGGAGCCGATGACCGCACAGCTCTTACCTTTCTTTTCGATATCGGTCGGGCGGTAACGGTCAAGGTATGCGTCGGAAACGAACTTTTCGATCTCATGGAACTGGACCGGCGTGCCTTTGCGGCCGAGGACGCAGTGTCCGCGGCACTGTGCCTCATGGTTGCACACGATGGCGCATACCGCGCTCATGGGATTGTTTTCGAAAAGCATGGCACCGGCTTCCATGACTTTCTTTTCACGGAACAGACGGATAACATCGGGGACCTGGGTGTGGATCGGGCAGAATTTGCTGCACATCGGTACTTTGCATGTAAGACACCGCTGTGCTTCATTCTCTATATGAATCGGCATATTATATTTCCCTTTCTTTGCTGAAATAATAATAGCGCGGAAACACTGTTCCGCGCTATTCCTAACAATTTATTATTCTGTGACACGCGCATGCATGGCCGGTGCGTAGGATATGTAGCGCCACAGTTCCGACGGGGAATTCCAGACCATGTATCCGTCGTCGAGACCGTTGCTGTAGAGACCTTCGATCTGTTCGGAGATCTTCTGTGCCGTGTATTCCACATGCGGTTCTTTCCAGTTGGTGTCGAAGCCCTGGATCCATGTACGCACTTTTGCCGGACACGGTGTTTCATCCTGGCGCTGGCATACATAGTAGCTCCAGTAATGCAGAAGGGTATACGGGACTTCCCATACCGCCTGCGGGATGCCGTAGTCATGAGTCGCGAAGTGATCCGGATACGGCATGGCGCACATGACATCGGCGATATTGGACATCATCGGCCAGTACTGACCGTACGCTGCTACATAGTCATTGGATGTTTCGCCGAATACGTCGCAGGAGAGATATACGCCTCTTTCATGCAGCTCGTCGCGGGCATAGAAGAGGAAGCGGTTGACAGCCTGTGCCATCGTTTCATCGAAGGAATTGCGGAAGTCGATGCTGTCCCGGAACAGATCGATCCGGTCAGGGAAACGGATGTAGTCGAAGTTGATTTCGTTGAAGCCCATTTCCTCGACGGCTTCGATCGCCAGACGGATATTGTATTCCCATACGGCACGCTGGTACGGAGACGGCCAGTAGGCGCCGGACAGCAGGAACGGATCATCGGAGTCGGCATGCGTGAGGACGTATTCCGGATGGTCAGCCGCATAGTAGTCATCTTTGAACGTAACGATACGGCCGATGACGTAGATGCCTGCGTCCTTGCATTTCTGGATCGCAGCCTTGTAGGAATCAAAGGAATTGAAGGCATGTTCATTGGACGTCGGACTGTATTCCGCAATGACCGGGGAATTGTATGCCGGACCGTCGCTTTCCTTGACATCAATAATGAATGCATTTACATCGCTGTTCTGGGCGATGGAGATATAATCATCGATATAATCGATCGTAGCCTTGTTCAGATACAGTGTACGCACTTCCCGCGGCATCGGATTGTCCGGGAAGTTTCCTTTTTCCAGGATCGGATATTCCAGTGTATAGGCATCGCCGCCGCCCCAGCGGTCATCCCGGTCGCGGTGGACGTCCGCAACGGTATCTACGACGGCATCGGCTGTTTTTGCGAGATATTCACTGCGGATGTATCCCTGCTGTCCGCCGGCATTAACCAGATAGCGGTCCACGCTGCCGTCGGGAAGGATCGAGGCATATCCCAGGATCTCTGCTTCGCTGCCTTTTTCCGCCTGCGAGGCAATGGCTGGGCCTTCCGGATCCCGGTAGAGAACTGCGGGCAGGGTGACAAAGCCGTTCTTTTCCTTTACCGCGTCTTTTACATCGCTGACCAGCTGTTCGTCGGTCATGAGATATTCTTTGTCATCGATAAAGACCAGGCGGTATTCCTTTCCTTCCTTGTCATCTTTGTCTTCTTTGACGACAAGCGGTACGACACGTGTTTCCACCGGAGTGCCGCGTACCAGCGTCAGCGTTTCTTCGCCTTCACGCGCAGGAATTTCGACGGTATACTCTTCCGAAGCGACATAGAGTGTTTCGCGTTTCTTTTCTTCTTCCAGTCTTGCCTGGTATTCCCGGTATTTGATAAATCCGAAGATGCCGCCGCCGGCAAGAAGAAGTACAGCGGGAGTGATAACGACCCATTTTTTCAGTTTCATAATGCAAACCTGCAGCGGACAGTCTTTTAGGTAAGCACTGCCGCCGATCCCTTTCCTTCCGGCAGCCGGTGCCGGAAATCTTATTCTATTGTAATGGAAGACGTCCAAAAACAATACGGATAAAAATCGGATTCGCGCATTTTTTATCAGGGTATGTGCGATGAAAAACACAGTCAGGAAACTGGCAGTACCGATCTGTGCAGGGAAACGCAGCACTGTATTCTGCAGTATCCGACAGAAACAAATTACTGTATGATTAAATGGTAAGAAAAGGATACAACAATGAAAAATAAACCATTCGATGTCGTGTGTGCGGGCATAGCGACGTGGGATACGCTGTTCACGGGCGTCGACCGCGATCTGATGGCAATTGACGGGATCCTGGCAAAGGGGTATTACGCTTCTTCCGGCGGTGACGCGGTCAACGCTGCCGTCAGTATGGCGCGGCTCGGCTTAAAGACTGCCGTCTGTGCGTCTCTTGGCGAAGACAGTGCGGCAGAACTGATCATTCATGAACTGGAAGGAGCGGGGGCGGACTGCTCTTTTCTGCATCAGAGCGCAGCTGTTCATACGGCGTCGCCTGCCATTCTGGTCGATGCGGAAGGGGAACGCCATATTATCCGGGTGCCGGACAACGGCAATCATTTCTTTACGCAGGACATGGTCAGTGATGAACTGCTGGATCAGTCCCGTCATCTGCACCTGGCCAGCGCAAATGTACTGAAACGGCTGGATGGGAAACCGCTCGGCATTCTGTTCGCAAGAGCGCACGCAAAAGGGCTTACCACTTCCATGGATGCCTCGTATGACCGGGAAGGCAACTGGATGAAAAACATCGAGGATGCGCTGAAAAACTGCGATATCTTCATCCCCAGCTTCCAGGAGGCTTCGATCTACGCAGGCGGTGAGGACCTGGATGAGATCTGCGCGTTCTTCTCCCGGTTCCCGCTGAAGATCTTCGGCGTCAAGCTCGGAGAAAAGGGCGTGCTTGTGACGGATTTCCGGGACAAATGGACCATGGGAACGCTGTACCGGAAGAGACCGGTGGACACCACCGGTGCCGGAGACGCTTTTCTGGCCGGTTTTGTGAGTGCGTGGCTGAAAGGATATGATATACCGTCCTCTGCAGCGTTCGGCTCGGCGCAGTCTTATTCTGTTCTCGGGGCTGTCGGTGCCAATGCGTCCGCCGGCACATGGGAAGACGCCGTGCAGCTTCTTGAAGAGAACGGGATCACCGTTCGTCTGAGAAATGAATAAGAGGTGGATATGGAAAAACTTCTGCATCACATGCTGAGAAATATGAACCTGACCATCGGTTACGGGAAGAACTATTTCACCATGAACCGCGGCAGTTTCCATTACCGGAAAATGGTCCGCTGGCGCCGGGATCTGAAAAGAACCGGCTTTGAAAAGACCGCTGACGGCTTTGTCCTGACATTCCTGGATGAGAAGGAAAACCGGGAATATTTCATGGATATTACCGTGAAGAACGGGCATTACAAAGCGGAGATGCGCAGCTGTCCCGACTACGTCAACCGTTTCTGGGTGAGGCTGCCGTGCGGTGCCAATGAGCACATCTACGGCTGCGGAGAGACGTATTCCCGGTTTGATCTGAAAGGCGAAAAAGCCCGGATCTTTGTGGCGGAACACCAGAACGCGAGAAGGATATCCCGCAAGATCGTCAAAGACAGGATCGTCGGGACCGATCCGGAAAAAGATCTCCGCTTCTCTGCCTATGAATCCTATTATGCCCAGCCGACATTCGTCTCTTCCCGGAAGTATTATCTGCATGCGGATACTGTCCGCTATGCAGAATTTGATTTCCGCAAGGAAGATCAGATCTCCCTGCGTCTGCAGGAAAGACCGGTGATCCATATGGAATCCGGCAAGACATTTGCGGAAGTGTCCGAAAAGCTTTCGGCGCTGCTCGGTTCCTACGGGAAACTGCCGGAATGGCTGTATGACGGTGTTATTCTGGCCATCCAGGAAGGCTGTGAAGCAGTGGATGCGCGGCTGCAGAAAGCGCTGGATGCCGGCGTCAGAGTCAACGGCGTCTGGTCGCAGGACTGGTGCGGATGCCGGCGGACAGGCTTCGGCTATCAGGTCATGTGGAACTGGGAAGCAGATCCGGATCTGTATCCGGATCTGAAGAATAAGATCGCGGAATGGAAAGCGAAGGGAGTGCATTTCCTCGGCTATATCAATCCGTTCATGGCCATTGAAAAGCCTCTATACGCGTATGCCAGCAGTCACGGGTACTGTGTAAAGAACCGCAAGGGCGAGGACTACATGGTGACCATCACCACCTTCCCGGCGGCGATGATCGACTTTACCAATCCGGAAGCCTATGCGTGGTATAAGAATCTGATCAAGGAAAATATGATCGGCATCGGCATGTCCGGCTGGATGGCGGACTTCGGCGAATATCTGCCGATGGACTGTGTCCTGTATGACGGCGATCCCAAGGAACTCCATAACCAGTGGCCAGCCATATGGGCAAAGCTGAACCGGGAAGCGGTCGAGGAATGCGGTGTCCGGGATGAAGTGTTCTTCTTCATGCGGGCCGGGTATACCGGCAGTGTCCGTGACGCCGCCTGCATGTGGACGGGTGACCAGCATGTCGACTGGACGGAAGATGACGGTCTTCCTTCCGTTATTCCTGCTTCGCTGTCGCTCGGCCTGAGCGGACAGACCATCGTTCACTCAGATGCCGGCGGCTATACCACGGTCATGCAGATGACGCGGTCGGAAGAACTGCTGCTGCGGTGGGAGGAGATGAATGCCTATTCCCCGCTCTTCCGGCTTCATGAAGGCAACCAGCCCTCGCGCAACGTGCAGTTTGACGCGAACGATACACTGCTTGCCCACCTGGCAAAGCAGTCGCGGATCCATACGATCCTGAAGCCCTATTTGATCGAGACGGAGAAAGAGGCACAGAAGGGCATCCCGATGATGCGGCCGCTGTTCTATCACTATGAAGACCAGTGGCAGGAAGACAAGGAATATATGCTCGGACGGGATCTGCTCATTGCCCCGGTATACAAGCAGGGCAGAAATGAGAGGCATGTGACTCTGCCGGACGATATATGGATCGAACTGGCCACCGGCCGGGAATACCGGAAAGGCACGTATGAGATCCAGGCACCGATCGGAAGAGTGCCGGTCTTTGTCCGGAAGGATCCTTCGGTGATCCGCAGTGAAACGATCCGGGAACTGATGGAGGAGATGAAGAAATGACGCAGGAAAGAAAAAGCACGCCGGTAAGCCGGATGGCTTACGGTGCCGCGGATATTTACGGCGGCGGTGCGTTTGTAGTGATCAGCACGTTCTACACGGTATTCCTGACCAAGGCGCAGGGCATGCCCGCGGCCATGGCGGGAACGATCCCGCTGATCGGCAAGGTCTGGGACGCTGTCACAGATCCCATCATGGGAAATATCTGCGACCGGACAAGATCCAGGTTCGGGGCGAAGCGTTTCTACATCATGACCGGCTCACTGCTGTCGGCCCTGACATTCATCCTGATGTGGATCACTGCGCCATTGAGCTCGACCGGCGCAAAATATACATTCTATGTGCTGATGTACATGCTGTTCAGCACCGGGTTCACCATTGTCATGGTTCCGTATAACGGACTTCTGCCGGACATGGTCGATGATTATACCGAGCGTTCCCGCTACAGTTCCGTACGGATGATGTTCTCCACGTTCGGCGCGATCCTCGCCGGGCTGATCCCGACGATCCTGATCAAGGACAATACCGATCCGAAGCCGTACCTGACGGTTGCGCTTCTGTTCGGTGTGATCTTTACCGCATCGATCCTCTTCACATTCTTCGGAACATGGGAAAAGCAGAAGGAACCGGTCCGGATCCCGCTGAAAGACAGTTTTATCCAGTCATTTACCGTGTATAAGTCACGGGCGTTCCGGATGTTTATCGCCATCTTCCTGCTGGGACAGGGTGCGGCGGACTTCGTGACCGGACTGGCGGTGTATTATGTCGATGATGTATTAAATGCCTACGGCGGCGGTAATTTCACGATCCTGATGGGAGTCCTGCTGGTCGCCCAGTTTGCCGGTACGATCCTGTTCGGACAGATCATGCAGAGAACCAGCAAGACCTTCCCGATCCTGCTTGGATTCCCCATCCGCATTGCCGCAACACTGGCGATGCTGGCATTCTCGCACGAAGGCGCAAACTTTACGATCATTCTTGTGCTGTCGTTTATCGTCGGTCTCGGCATGGCGGCTTCCTCGACCAGTATCTATGCGATCCTTTCCGATATGGCAGATGTGGATGAACTGATCACCTCGATCTCAAGACCGGGCACATGTTCCGGTATGGCGACCTTCATCCGCAAGATTGCGACCGGCATGTCCTCTGCAGTGATCGGTCTTCTGCTGGGAATGATCGGATACGATGAGATCGCGGCTTCCTCCGGACTGCGTCAGGCAGCTTCTGTGCAGAGCGGCATCGCGTATATCTACATCTTTGTGCCGGTGATCCTCATGGTCCTGACGATCGTGGTCGCAATGAAATTCCCGCTGAAGCAGAGAGAATTTGAGATCGTCAAGAAAGAGATCGCCCGCCGTAAGGGAGAAGAAACGTCGACGATCACACCGGAAGAAAAAACAGTCTGTGAAAAAGTGACCGGCTTCGCCTATGAACAGTTATGGAACAGCAGTAATGCCCTGAAACTATAGAAAGAAGGAAAAAACAATGAAAATCGGATTTATCGGTCTTGGAATCATGGGAAGCGCCATGTGTGCCAACATCATTCATAAACACGATGATGCGGTATTTGTCTTTGATATGGATCAGAAGAAAACAGATCTTCTGGCGAAAGAAGGCGGGAATGCCTGCACTTCCTGCCGCGAGACCGCTGAGAAGGCAGATCTGCTGATCACGATGGTGCCCAAAAGCATTCATGTGAAAGCGGTCATGGAGGAGATCCTGCCGGTACTGGACGCTTCGAAAACATGGATCGATATGAGTACTATTGAACCGTCCGCTTCCGTGGAGATCAGTGAAAAAGTAAAGAAAACAGGTGCTTCCTTCCTGGACGCTCCGGTCGTCAAGTCCAGACCGGCAGCGGAAGCAGGGAAGCTTGGCATCTATGTCGGCGGCAGTGAAGCAGATTATGAAAGAGTTCTGCCCATTCTCTCCTATATGGGGGAAAACATCATCCGCATGGGGGACAACGGCAAGGGACTGGTCATGAAGATCTGTCACAATGCGCTGGTATCCCAGATCCAGAACGGTGTTAATGAAACGTCGCTTCTGGCGGCGGCCAACGGCATTGACATCCTGACATTTGCGCAGGCGATCAGCTATGGCGGCGGACAGAATTTCTATCTGGATTCCAAGAAAAATGTGATTGCGAAGGAAGACTATACAACGGCTTTCTCCGTAAGCAACATGCATAAGGATGTCCATATCTGCCTGGATCTGGCAGAAGAATGCGGTGTATACATGCCGGGTGAAGAAAATGCTGTGCGTGTATATGACGAAGCGATGGAAAAAGGCTATGGCGCGGAGGATTTCTCAGCGACCGTCAAGGCGGTGAAGGAAAGAAAGCCATGCTGAAGCGGCTGAACGAAGTCAATGACGTTGTGATACGGGATGTCAATGATCCGGTGTTTGCGTCATATGGAAGAGTCGTGAAAGGTCTGGATGTCCGTGAACTGACCATGTACATGGAGAACCACACGGACATTCCGGAAAACGGAAATGTATATATCGCTTCGGTTCCGGCAATGGAATCATTCGATGTGCGGAAAGAAATCGAAGCGGTCTGCTATGGCGGAATGTCCGTGCAGATCGGTTACTGCAACGGCCGCAATACGACCTACAACGGTTTTGAATACCATAAAGGCAGTGAGCTGAACCTGGCGGCAACAGACTTCATGCTGGTGCTTGCGCATGTATGGCAGATCCGGAACAATACCATCACTCCGGCAGACGCGCAGGTGTTCTATGTTCCGAAAGGAACACTGATCGAGATGTATCAGACAACGCTGCATCTGTCGCCATGCCGTACGAATGACGCGGGATTCCGCTGTGTCGTGGTCCTGCCGAAAGGCACCAATACACCGCTGTCAGACGGGGAAAAACAAATGCGGGATGCGAATACAGATCCGGAGTCGGTACTGCTTCTGCAGAAAAACAAATGGGTGCTTGCTCATCCGGAACGGAAGCCGCTGATCGATCAGGGAGCGCATCCCGGTCTGATCGGTGAAAATAAAGAACTGCATTATTGAGGATAAGAATATGAGTAAGACATTTCAGGCTGTATATATTCCCATCGGCGTCGGCACGTTCCACATGCCTTCCGCGGATGACCAGTTTCAGAAATCTGTGGGAATGCTGAGGGAACTCTGTGAAGACATCACGGTTCCGGAAGACAAGATCCTGAGTGTGGACGCACTCAGTACATATCTGGATACACTGGATCCGGATCTGATCATTTTGCAGAATCTCACCTTTGCCAACGCTGCGTATACATCGGAGATCATGCATCGTTTCCGGGATGTTCCGCTGCTGCTATGGACGCTCAGGGAACCGGTCATTGACGGCGGCAGACTGCGTCTCAACGCGCTGACCGGAGCGTTTTCCGCAGCCAATACGATCCGTCAGTTCAAGGCAGAGCCGTTTGAGTTTATTTACGGATCACCGGAAGAAGAACAGGTGCGCGCAAAGGCAGAAAAGATGATCAAAGCAGCGAAAGTCCGGTTTGCGATGCGGTCGCTGAAAGTCTGCGCGATCGGTCATACGCCGCAGGGATTCGGCTTCGGCAGAGCCCTGGACAACGATCTTCTGGAGACATTCGGCGTTCGCCAGGATGCCATTGAAGCCAGAGAACTGATCAACAAGGCAAAATCCTACAGTGATGAGGAATGCCGGGAATACCTGAACGACGCACTGCAGAGAACGGTCGGCTTAGCGGAAACACCGGAAAGAAACCGCCTTGATTTTGCCAGGCTGTATAAAGCATATGAAGAATATGTCAAAGCAAACGGCATCGGCGCAGTGGCGTCGCGATGCTGGCCGGACTTCTTCACTTCCTTCGGGACACCGGTATGCGCCGTGCTTGCGATGCTGAATGATCTCGGCGTTGCGGCTGCCTGCGAAGCAGACATGTACGGCGCCCTGTCAATGTGGATCGGGATCCAGCTGAGCGGAAAGAGCGTGTTCTTCGGTGACCCGGTCTCTCTGGATGAAAAAGAGAATACGATCACGTTCTGGCACTGCGGCACCGCCGCCTGCTCACTGGCAAGAAAAGATACCGGTGCAGTCATCGGTGAACACTGCAACCGGCATATCGGACCGACGATGGAATTCGGCTGTGAGGAAAGCGAACACGCGGTCGTTTTCCGGATCGGACGCAATCCGGACGGAACGTTCCGTTTCTTCATTGCGGAAGGAAGAGCACTGAACAGACCGAAGCAGTTCTTCGGCACTTCCACGGTGATCGAAACAAAGGCAGATGCAGAAACGATCATTACAAACTCTGTACTGGAAGGCTGGGAACCGCATTATGCGGTGATCTACGGCGACTGTGCGGATGAACTGGAGATCCTTGCACATATGTTCCGGGCGGAAGTCCGGAGGTATTAAGAATAACGGGGAATCAGAGACCTTCCTGCCAATATATAAGCAGGGAGGTTTTTTTCAGTGAATTGTTCAGGATACGTACTTAATGCGCATATTATTATGGGTTATACGTATAAAAGGCGTATAATAACCTTGCAAGGAGGAAGGGTGAAACAAAAAGAGCTGGTAAGAAAACTTCTGAAAGCCGGCTTTGAGTTCTACGATCATGGATCCAGTCATGACAGATACAAAAAAGGCGATGTAATCGAAACGATTCCAAGGCACAGAGAAGTCAATGAAAGACTCGCCAATGCAATCCTGAAAAGAAACGGCATCAAATGATGCCGGATTCCTCTCCTGTTTCATCCGAACAGCATTATGAAAAACGTTTATACTGTTTTAATCTCAAAAGACGGCGATGATTATCTGGTTTATATTCCGGATATTGACCGCAATACGGAAGGAAGTTCAATGTTTGACGCAATCAATATGGCTCGAGACCTTCTCGGTACATGGAGTCTGGATCATAAAATGCCGTCTCCATCCACTGTAGAAGAAGCAATACAAATTGCCAGAGAGAAGGCTGATGATGAGGATTTTACATGGTCTGCCGGAACTCCTGTTCTTGTGGATATTGATACGGACGAATATCGAAGAAAACTGGATAACAGATCCGTAAAAAAGAACTGCACGATCCCTGCGTGGCTGAATAAAAAAGCCGAGGCTGCAGGAATCAATTTTTCCAGAGTACTGCAGGAAGCTCTGGTCGAGAAGCTGGGATAAAAGCCGGATCCGGACAGGGATCCATTAACAGAACCAGATAAAACAATTTGAGAGCTTATTTTGATTTCTTTACGATAAAGGTGAAAACTGAGCATAAGGAAACAGAGGAGATCAGGGCTTCTTCACAAAAAAGCATCGTGAGGAGGTCTTTTTCTGTATAGAGAAAGATACGCTCTTTCATAGTCTGTATGTAAAAAATAATATATAATTCAGAATGTTAGGAAACATACATTCCCGGAGAACATTATGCAGAACGATCTGTTGAAGAAAATCGAAACACTTATCCCGAATATGACATCCGCCCAGAAAAAAGTAGCCGACCTGATCATTTCAGATTCCTTCGGTGCCGCTTTTTCGACCATCGACAAACTGGCGCACGCTTCCGGCGTCAGCACTGCCAGCGTGATACGCCTCGCCAATACGGTCGGCTACAGTACATTCAGCGAATTCCAGGAGGACCTGAAGGAATGCATGCGTACAGCTGCGGCACCTGTCCACAGGCTTGCCATGAACACACAGGACGCGGACTATGTGCCGGAAGGAATCGCCAGTGACGTATTCCGCCAGGGCATAGAGAACCTGAACATGACCTTCCAGAATCTCACGGATGAACTGTTCAAGGATATCGCAATCAGACTGGACCAGGCAGAGAAGATCTTCATTACCGGCGCGCGTACGAGCGAAAGCACCGCAAAGTATCTGACTTTCAACCTCAACCGTATATTCCAGAATACTGTCTATGTTGGAGAAGCCCTCTCAGATCAGTTCGACCTGATCAAAAAAGCAGATGCCTCTTCGGTCGTGATCGTCATATCCAATTCAAGATACCATAAGGCATTATGCGAGACGGCAGTCCGCTGCAGGGAGAAGGGCAGCTGCGTTATCGGCGTCACCGACAGTTACGACTCACCGCTTGCGGCCAGGAGCGACATCCAGCTGATCGGCAAATGCTGGTCTGTGGATTTCCATAATTCCATTCTGTCCCAGATCATGATCGCCGATGTGCTGATCAAAGCCTGCAGCGAGGTCAATCCGAAGCGGGTAAAGGACAATCTTGAATATGACGAACAGTTCTTCCGTCAGGGAAGCTACTATATGCGCTGAGCAGGGGTAAACAGGGGAAACCTCAATCTCCTGTTTTTCTTTTTACACAATGTCCGATCAAAATGTAATATTTAATACATTTATGTTGACTGATAGTAAAATATCGGATATTATACAATTAGAAAAGGAAATGTATTATAAAATACATAAGGAGGAAACATGTATCTTGCAATCCTGGGCTATCTGCTTGTCGTTGTAATGATGTTCGGACTTCTTAAGAACAAACTTACACCTGTGGTAGCGTTCGTAGTTCTGCCTGTCATATTCGGCCTGCTGGCCGGCTTTACACCGGCACAGCTTGGTGACTTCGTCAAAGAAGGCGTACCGAAGACACTGAGTGCTTCCGCGCTTGCACTGTTCGCAACTGCGTATTTTGCAATCATGACAGACAAGGGTCTGTTTGATCCCATCGTCTCCTGGCTGTCCAAAAAAGCAGGGGGAAACGTTGTTGCAATCATGATCATCACTGTTATCATCTCCGCGATCTCTCATATGGACACAGGCATGACAAGCACGATCCTTGTAACGATCCCGGCAATGCTGCCGCTGTACAAGAAATTCCAGATCAAGCCGGAATACCTGTTCCTTCTTCTTGCCCAGTCCGTCGCAGTCGTCAACCTTCTGCCTCACGGCGGCGGTATGATCCGCATGTCCTCGGTATCCGGACTGGATATCGCTGACATGTTCCGCAACATTGCTCCGATCATCGTTTGTATGCTCATCTACAACCTGATCTGCGCTGTCATCTTCGGCAAAAGAGAACAGAGAAGAATCGCCTTGGGTAAAGATCCCGCTGAATACGGTGATACGGAAGACCGTGATGTTTCCCTGATGGAAGTGAACGTCGACTGGAGATACTGGGTCAACCTCGTTACAACATTCGCACTGCTCGGCCTGATGTTCGAAGGCACGCTGCCCGGTTACTTTGTATTCATGATTGGTCTGTCGGTAGCCCTGATGGTCAATTTCCCGAATCCCAAGGAACAGGTCGCTGCTCTCAAGCATGTGGCTGAAAAAGCATATCCGATCGCTCTGGTCATGCTGGCATCCGGTGTTCTCGTAGGCATCATGAGCGGTACAGGCATGCTGACGGAAATGGCCAACGTCATCGTAGGAATCATCCCGGCATCCTTCAGAAGATTCTACGGAATCATCGTCGGTCTCATTTCACTGCCGCTGTCCTTCGCACTCGGTGCAGACGGTTTCTATTACGGACTCTCCCCGCTGTTCCTCGAAGTCGGTGCAAGTTACGGCTTTACAACCATGAGCTTAGCATGCATTATGATGCTGGCGCGCGATGCCCTGGGCAATATCACACCTGTATCACCGGTCACATATCTCGCCCCCGGTCTCATCGGCAAGGATCTGACAGTATTCATCAAGTTCTGTCTGAAGTATCTCGTTCTTTACTTCTTAATTGAAATGGCACTCGCTATCCTGTTCGGAGTACTGCCGATCGTCGTATAAATCAGAAAGGCACTGTATATGAAAAACAACATCGGATTTCGCGTATATAAAGATTTCAAACGCCCTGATTCTGCACTGATTCAGAAGTTTAAAGGAATTCCTTCCAGCAATATCGGCGACATGCTCAACAGGCTTTCCTGCATGAGACCGGAGATCATTCCCTTTAATGACAAGCCGTTGCTGGGACCGGCATTTACCGTCAAAGTACCTGCCGGTGATAATCTGATGCTGCACAGGGCACTGGACCTTGCAAAGCCGGGAGATATAATCGTAGTTGACGGTGAAGGATACGGTCACCGTTCACTGATGGGTGAAATGATGCTCGATTATGCAGTAAGACGCGGCATAGCCGGCTTTGTGATCGACGGTATGGTACGCGACGGCGGCGCTTTGAAAGATGCACCGATCCCGTTCTATGCAGTCGGCACAACACCTCAGGGTCCGTATAAAAACGGGCCGGGTGAGATAAACGTTCCGATCGCATGCGGCGGTCAGGTCGTCTTCCCCGGGGATATCCTCGCAGGGGATGAGGACGGCATCGTCGTCATCCGGCCGGAGTGGGCGGAAGAGCTTGCAGAGCTGGCTGTTGAAAAGCATGAAAAAGAGCTTATTGAACTGGATAAGCGTCTCTGCTCGGAAACAAATGATGACATGGAAAAACGTCATCAGGAGAAGTGGGAAAAACTTGCGGAAAAGAAGGGTGAACAGCAGTTCGAATATGCCAAATGGTAAAAGAACCTGCACAGCCTGAATAAGAGTATTTGAAAAGAACTGTCTGACCGTTAAGGGAGGCAGTTCTTTTTGTCGTGAGCGTTATCTGAATGGACGGGGGATGGTGAATAGTATCGAATCACTGTCCGGTCTCATCGGATATAGGAAACGGAAGCTTCTCCAGTATATCTTTCTGCTTGTCGATTCCCGGATAGACTTCGACCAGTGCCAGGCCTTCGGGACGAAGCGCAAATACACAGCGTTCCGTAATGTACAGAACATTCTGTCCGTTTTCGACTGCTTTTCTGCCGGAAAAGCTGATACTGCGAACGTTCTCCACGATCTTCGGAATACTGCCTTCTTTTTCAATATGGATCTGACCGTTATCTTCGGAGATCTCCAGTCCGCGGGTGCTGAATGTCAGACAGAATATGACGTTTCTGGTGGCGGAGGTGATGTTGCAGAAGCCGCCGATCCCGGCATAATGCTTTGCGCTTCTGTGCGCGTTGACGTTGCCGTACCGGTCGATCTCCAGCGCACCCATGAAACACCGGTCAAGACCGCCGCCGTCATAGAAGTCAAACTGCATGGACATATCGCTGATCGAACCGGCTCCGATCATCGCGCCGAACTGGCGGCCTCCCGCCGGCAGTCCGCCCATGCCTCCGGATTCCACCGTCAGGGTCAGGTCCTGCAGTATTCCTTTCGCCGCCGCATATTTGGCGGCTTTTTCCGGAATACCGATGCCGATATTGACGATATCTCCCCTGCAAAGTTCATCCGCTGCCCGCCGGCCGATGACGGAAGAAGGAAGATCTTCGCGTTCATGCCCGGCTTTGGCATTTTCTTCTTCCAGACGGCTGTACCAGTACTGCATATGCGAAGACGGTACGTGAATGTCTCCGGATAGTGTTCCGAATACTTCATCGTTTTTGTACTGAGGACAGACGACTACGGCGTCCACCAGGGCTGCCGGGATGATGACGTCGCGGGGACGGCGGAAGTCCGAACGAAGCCGGTCGACCTGGATAATGACTTTTCCGTGATTGCGTCTGGTCAGCTGGGCAAGGGAGAGGGCGTCAATAGAGCAGTATTCATTTTCAAAGGAGATATTGCCGTTGGCGTCCGCACTTGTAGCCTTGATCAGCGCAATGTCCGGTAACGGCAGCTGATAGCGCAGGTATTCTTCCCCTTCGATCTCCACGAGGCGTACGAGAGAATCGTCGCGGGACAGGTTATTCAGTCCGGGTCCTTCAATACGGGGGTCAACAAATATTCCAAGTCCTACTTTGGTATAGTACGCATCATGTCCTCCTGCCTGGGCACGAATCGCATGAGACATCGGACCAAGCGGCAGATTGTATGCCTCAAACCGGTCTTCCAGAACCATTTGGCGGACAACGGGCATCAAACCGTAGTGGCTGGAAATGATCTTTCCGACTGCGCCTTCACGGATATACTGTTCTGCGCCCCGGTAAGGATCCAGAAGACCGAATCCGGAAGAGGAAATGATCGTCAGATCTTTCGGGTGACCGGTTTTGTGGAAGCGCAGTGCGATCGCATCATGCAGTTTCTCCGGATTGGCCATTGCGGCGAAGGAATTCAGTGCGATCACGGAATTGTCTTCTATGAGCTTTGCGGCTTCCGAAGCGTCTAGGATTCTGAACATGGCAAATACTCCTTCATGTAATTATGGGTATGCAGAACAAATGATGATCCTGGTGAAACAGCTGTTATGAGCGCTGAAACAGAGGCCGGCAGAGGGGCCGGGCTGCCTGGTGTTCTTATTGATATTGTAGTATACACCGGTTCCTGCGGACAACAGATCAGCCGCAAATAACGGGGGATCGCAGACCTTTTCGCAAATAGATACAGTGAGGAGGTCTTTTGTTATGCAGTGTCCAAGATGCCGGAATACAGATCCGGAATATTTTTACAAAGGCAGTTCAGGATGGTACTGCCGCCGGTGCGTTATGTTTCAGCGGGCAATGATCGAAGAGGAGGAGAACGAAGCGGAACTGGCGGAAGTGCAGCAGGGAAGCGAGGAATATACCCTGCAGTATCCGCTTACGCCGAAGCAAAAAGAAATATCGGAACAGTGCGCGGCGGCGATGCGTACGAAAGACGTACTTCTGCACTGTGTATGCGGCGCAGGCAAGACGGAGCTGGTGATCCGGAGTATTGCGGAAATGCTGAAAGAAGGGAAAAAAGTCGGCTTTGCGATCCCGCGGCGCCAGGTCGTTCTGGAACTGCAGGAACGGCTTGCCGGGTATTTCCCGAAGGCGAAAGTGACGGCGGTATGCGGCGGGCATACGGAAGAGACGGACGGCGACCTGATCATATGCACCACGCACCAGCTGTTCCGCTATACAAACGCATTTGACCTGCTGATCCTGGATGAGCCGGATGCGTTCCCGTACCGGGGCAGCGACGTGCTGCACGGTATTGCCTCGACGGCGTGCCGGGGACACCGGATCTATCTGACAGCGACACCGGACGAAGAGATGAAGGCGCGTATCGCAGATGGAACGCTGGAACATCTCACGCTGTATGAGCGTCCGCACGGGAAGCCGCTGCCGGTGCCGGAGATCTGGGTGCGTTCCCGCATTCCGGCATTCTTTGCGCTGCTGAAATGGCTGTTTGGGCATGCGGACGCTCCGCGCATGGTCTTTGTGCCGACGGTGCGGGGAACGGAGATCATGGCTTTTCTTCTGTCGCTGTTTCTTCCGTGCATGTCCTGCACGAGCCGGACGCCGGAGCGGGATGCCGTCATGGAGGAGTTCCGCAACAGCAAAGACAGCGTGCTGTGCTGCACAAGTCTTGCGGAGCGAGGACTGACGGTCACCGGCGTGCAGATCGCGGTATGGCAGGCAGACTCGCCTGTTTATGACGAGGCGGCGCTGATCCAGATGGCGGGAAGAGCGGGAAGACGCATTGAAGAACCGGAAGGGGATGTTTTGTTCCTGTGTCTGGAACACAGCGATCTTGCCCAGGCATGTCAGAAAGAAATCATGGAGGCGAATGCGCATGCGGTGCCTTCTGTGTGACGGGATCAAAGAGCGCACCGGGCTCTATGACGCACTGTGGTCGGAAGATCCGCTGTGTCAGACATGCCGCAGTCAGTGGCAGAGAAAGGATATCCGGTTCAAAGTGGACGGCGTGCCGCTGTACAGCTGCTATGTATACAACGAAGCGTTTTCTTCGTGTCTCATCCAGTACAAGGAATGCATGGACGAAGCGCTGGCGCCGGTATTTCTGTACGGACTGAAGGAGAAACTGCGGCGCATGTACCGGGGATATACGATCGTGCTGATGCCGAGCTCGGCATCGCGGATCCGGGAAAGAGGATTCCATCACCTGGAGAAGATCTTTGCGCCGCTCGGACTGCCGGTCGTGGATGCTTTTGAAAAACTGACAGATACGCCGCAGAAATCAATGCGTGCGGAGGAACGTGAGAATATCCGGAATCTGATCCGTCTGAAAGAAGGGATAAGACTGCCGCGGCGGATCGTCCTGGCAGATGATACGATGACGACCGGTGCGACGATCCGGGCAGCGCTCTCAAAACTGGACCGGAAACGGCACAGAATACGTATTTTTACGATATCGGTCAACCCCCGTACGATCCCTGATAAATTGCCTTTTCCTGCTGATATCGCTATAATAAACAAGTCGGCTTCTGCCGGCAAAAGGAGGAAGTAAATGGCAAATTTTCTTTCCAGAATTCTGAATGAAGACGGCCGGCGGCTGAAGCAGATCGAAAAGCGCATCCAGCCGGTTCTCGATATGGAACAGAAGTACCGTAATATGACCGATGAAGAGCTGCAGGCACAGACACCGCTGCTCAAAGAACGGCTGGCAAACGGCGAAACACTGGATGATATTCTTCCGGAGGCATTCGCGACCGCAAGAGAAGCGTGCTACCGCGTGATCGGTGAGTTCCCGTATAAAGTTCAGCTGATGGGTGCTGCTGTCATGCAGGACGGCGACATTGCCGAAATGAAGACCGGTGAAGGTAAAACACTGACTTCCGTCATGGCAGTCTATCTGAATGCGCTGTCCGGAAAGGGCGTGCATGTCGTTACTGTTAACGAATATCTGTCGGAACGTGACTCGGAATGGATGGGACAGATCCACCGTTTCCTGGGACTGTCTGTCGGTCTGAACCTGCGCCAGAAATCCAAGGCGCAGAAGCGTGCCGCCTATGCATGCGACATTACCTATACGACGAACTCCGAACTCGGATTCGACTATCTGCGCGACAATATGGTCACGCGTGTGCAGGACCGTGTACTGCGCGGTCTGAACTTCGCTCTCGTGGACGAAGTCGACTCGATCCTGATCGATGAATCCCGTACACCGCTGATCATTTCCGGCGGCCAGAAACAGACGGCAAACCTGTATCTGCAGGCAGACCGCTTTGTTAAGCGCCTGAAGAATGAAGAAGACTATGAGGTCGACATCAAGAGCCGCAGCGTACAGCTGAGCGAACAGGGCGTGTTCAAGGCGGAGCGCGTCTTCCGCATTGACAACCTGTACAACCAGGATCATATCCAGCTTCTGCATCACATCAACCAGGCGCTCAAAGCCAACTATGTCATGGCAAGAGACGTGGACTATGTGGTCGACGAACAGGACGATGAGATCGTGATCGTTGACCCGAACACCGGACGTCTGATGAAAGGACGTCAGTGGTCGGACGGTCTGCACCAGGCAGTCGAAGCCAAGGAAGGCATCTCCATCAAGCAGGAGACAACGACGCTGGCAACGATCACATACCAGAATTTCTTCCGTCTGTACAACAAGCTGGCCGGCATGACCGGTACGGCAAAGACCGAGGAAGAAGAATTCCTGGAGATCTACAACATGTATGTCGTCGAAGTGCCGACGAACAAGCCGGTCATCCGTATCGACTACCCGGATGCGGTATACGGAACGAAGCGGGCGAAGTACGATGCCCTGGTCAACGAAGTGGCAGAGCGTCATGAGAAGGGTCAGCCGATCCTTGTCGGTACGATCGCCGTTGAGACATCCGAACTGATCTCCCAGCTGCTGAAAAAGCGCGGGATCCGTCATGAAGTTCTGAATGCGAAGAACCATAAGCGGGAAGCGGAAATCATTGAAAAAGCCGGTCAGAAGGGTTCCGTAACGATTGCCACCAACATGGCGGGCCGCGGTACCGATATCAAGCTCGGCGAAGGCGTCAGGGAACTGGGAGGCTTATGCGTCCTTGGTTCCGAGCGTCATGAATCACGCCGTATCGACAACCAGCTGCGCGGACGTTCCGGACGTCAGGGCGACCCGGGCATGTCACGGTTCTATGTTTCCGTACAGGATGATCTGATGCGCCGTTTCGGTTCCGAGAGAATGGAAGGCACATTTGAAAAACTCGGAGATGAGAAGATCGAATCCAAGATGATCACCAAGTCCATCTCCAATGCCCAGAAACGTGTGGAAGGCGTCAACTTCGATGCCCGTAAGCAGCTTCTGCAGTATGACGATGTCATGCGTCAGCAGCGCGAGATCATGTATGACCAGAGAAACTTCATTCTTGAGAACGATGATGTACACTCTGTCATCCATGACATGTTCCACCGTGTCATCAGTGACGTGGCCGCGTCCAACGTGGATCCGGAATCCCGGGCAAGGGAAGTCGACGTCAATGGTCTGCAGGAATCACTGGATCAGCTCGGCTTCAAGGATCTCGTGGATGTCAGCGACCTCAAGGGCAAGTCTGCCGAGGATGTCACTGAAGCAGCCTTTGAGCGGGCATGGAAGGTATACGACGACCGGATCGCACCGGTAAAAGAGCGGATCCTTCCGCTGGAAAAACAGGTGTCTCTGAACCTGTTCGACCGTGCGTGGTCCAACCATATCGATATCATGTCGAAACTGAGAGACGGTATCGGCCTGCGTTCCTATGCGCAGAACAATCCTCTGCAGGCATATGTACAGGAAGGCTACGAACTGTTTGAAGAAATGATGCAGACGATCTCAAGAGAGATCGTGGCATTCTGCATGAACATCCGTGTTGCTCGTGCAGAAGACAATAAGGAGGAATAAGATGGAATTATTCGAAATGCGGCAGAATGTTGCCCGCAGCCAGGCCAAATTGGAGTCGCTTGGCTACTCTCTTTGACCTCGCGTCTAAACGCAGGATAATAGAAGAGAATGAAGAAATCATGGCCGGTGCCGACTTCTGGAACGACCAGAAGAAAGCGCAGAAAGTGATCCGTGAGACCAATGCCATTAAGAAGCTGGTCGCAAGTTATGATACCCTCGAAGGATCTCTGCAGGACCTGTCCGACAGTATTGCGGAATTATCGTCCTCGTATGATCCGGATATGAGCGAGCTCGTGGAAGAGGAATATGCCTCCACCATGAAGACGTTCGACGAATTTGAAATACAGGTCCTCTTATCCGGACCGTATGACAACCACGCAGCGATTCTGGAAATTCATCCGGGCGCGGGCGGAACGGAAGCGATGGACTGGGCGTCCATGCTGTACCGCATGTATATGCGCTGGTGTGAGCGCAGAGGCTTCAAGATCACTCTGATGGATTATCAGGAAGGTGAAGAAGCCGGCATGAAGTCCTGTTCCGTACTGATCGAAGGCGATATGGCGTACGGCTACCTGAAAGCGGAAAACGGCGTTCACCGTCTGGTGCGTATCTCTCCGTTTGATTCCAATGCGCGCCGTCATACGTCGTTTGCGTCGGTGGAGATCATGCCGCAGTTCGAGGATGACCTTGAGATCGAGATCGATGATAAAGACCTCGAAGTCATCACGATGCGTTCGTCCGGTGCCGGCGGTCAGCATATCAACAAGACCGACAGTGCCGTCCGCATGACACATAAGCCGACCGGCATCACCGTGTTCTGCCAGACGCAGCGTTCGCAGCTGCAGAACCGTGAAGCGTGCATGAACATGCTGAAGTCCAAACTGCTCCAGCTGAAGATCCGTGAGAACGAAGAACGGGCAGCGGCAGTGCGCGGCGAAGTCAAGGCAAATGAGTGGGGTTCCCAGATCCGCTCCTATGTATTCGCTCCGTATACGATGGTCAAGGATCTGCGTACGGGATATGAAGTCGGCAATGTCCAGTCGGTCATGGACGGTGACCTGGACGGATTCATCGACTCGTATCTGCGCAGCCAGATCAAGAGCGAATGAGAAAAGAACTGAGTTTTACTGTGACCGGCGGGCAGGATGGCCTGCCGGTCAAAAAAATTCTGTCCCGGGAGCTCGGCCTTTCCCGCCGGGAGATCTCCCGTCTGAAGTTCACCGGCGGATTGTCGTGCAACGGAACACAGGTGCGCATCACTGAGCAGGTCCATGCCGGGGATGTGATCTGCGTGGTCTTCGCCGAGCAGGATGAAGCGCATGCGGCGCGTCTTGCCGGGCACGTGGACATCCTGTACGAAGATGATGATATGGTGATCGTCAATAAACCGTCCGGCATGCCGTGTCACGCATCGCACATGCATCTGGAAGACGATATGGGCACCCTGCTGGCGGCGCACTATGACAACCGGTTCACGGTACGGGCTGTAGGAAGACTGGATCTGCCGGTGTCCGGCGTCATGCTGTATGCCAAAAACCAGCCGGCCGCCGCACGTTTATCGAAGCAGAAGGATACCGGTGACCTGCAGAAGAAGTATCTTGCAATCGTACCGGGCCGCATGGATGACGAAGAAGGAACGCTATACTATACGTTGAAAAAAGTCGAAGGACAGCGTGCACGCGTCGTCGGTAAAGGCGGACAGGAATGTGTTACGCATTACCGTGTGATCGAAAGCGGATCGGACTGGTCTCTGCTTGAAATCACACTGGGGACCGGGCGCTCCCATCAGATCCGCGCCGGTCTCGCGTATTTCGGCCATCCGCTCTTCGGCGATACGCTGTACGGCGGTGACCGCTCTGTGCACCGGCCGGCGCTGCACTGCGCGTCCATCCTGCTGAAGCAGCCGTTCAACGGCAGTACGGTCACATGTTCGGCACCGCTGCCGGATGAACTGGAGAGACTGCTGGAAACGCTGAGAAAGGGGTAAGTAATGCCGTTTGAGATCGTGCGCAATGATATTGCGTCCATGCATACCGATGCCGTTGTAAATACCGCCAATCCCTATCCGGTTGCCGGCCGCGGTGTGGATATCCGCATCCATACTAAAGCCGGTCCCGAACTGATGAAGGCGCGGAAACAGTACGGAGAACTGAAAGTGACAGACGCTGTGATCACACCGGGTTTCCGTCTGCCTGCCCGCTATGTCATCCATGTGTGCGGACCGCAGTATATCGACGGGACACATAATGAAGAAGAACAGCTGCGGCAGTCCTACCGCAATGCGCTGGCACTTGCGCTGGAAAACGGATGCGAGTCGATCGCGTTCCCTCTGCTTTCCTCCGGTTCCTATCATTTTCCGAAAGAAGAAGCGCTGAATATCGCCGTCAGTGAATTCAGCCGTTTTCTGGCGGAAAACGATATGGATATCAAACTGGTCGTTTTTGATAAAGAAGCACTGGGACTGTCCAAAAAACTGGTGGATTCCGTCCGTTCGTTCATTGATGATAGATATGTGGGTATCCTGCAAGAAGAGGAACACTTTTATGTTTCTCCGACGGACATCCATGAAAGAAAAAGCCAGCGTCGGGAGGAAAAGGCAGCCGCAAACCATACGGTTGGCTCCATCTGGAACATCCGCCCCAATGCGTCGATGGAACGGCCGGAGTCGGCACATCGTCCGCAAGGCCTGGAGCGCTTTCTGAAGAAGAAAGAAAAAGGCTTCTCCGAGACCCTGCTGGAGAAGATCGACGCAAGCGGAATGAAAGATTCCGAAGTGTACCGGAAAGCGAATATTTCCCGCAAGCACTTTTCCAAGATCCGCTCCAATCCGGACTATAAGCCGTCGAAGAACACGGTGATCGCATTTGCCTTTGCTCTGGGAATGGATCTGGCGGAAACAAAGAGGTTCCTCGCAACAGCCGGCTATGCGCTGTCCCGTTCCAGTGTCAGCGACGTTATTGTGGAATACTTCCTGACAACCGATAACCATGATCTCTATGAACTGAATGAGATCCTGTTCCTGTACGATCAGCAGCTGATCGGAAATGTCTCCTGACAGGCGACCTTGTCCTCCTTGTCCTGCCTTATAACTCAGGTACAGACAAGGAGGATATTTATATGACAGAACTCGTATTCCTGCTCGATAACAGCGGTTCCATGCACGGACTTGAGTCCGATACGATCGGAGGCTTCAATGCCATGATCGAAAAACAGAAAAAAGATCCGGAGAAAACGGTGGTTTCCGTCGTGACGTTCAATTCCGCTTCACGCGTGATCTATGACCGTGTTCCTCTGGATCAGATCCCGGTAATGACGGCGAAAGACTACCGGACCGGCGGAAGTACAGCGCTTCTGGATGCGCTCGGCGATTCCATCCGCTATATCGGACACCTGCACAAGCAGATGCCGAAAGAACAGGTGCCGGAAAAGACGGTCTTCGTGATCACAACGGACGGCATGGAGAATTCCAGCCGCAAGTACACCTATGCGGACGTCAAAAAGAAGATCGAAAAGAAGCAGAACAAGCACGGATGGGAATTCCTGTTCCTCGGTGCGAACATGGACGCAGTGAAGGAAGCGGGACGCTTCGGCATCGCGGCAGACCATGCGACGAACTACAAAAGCGATTCGGTCGGCACAGCATTGAACTATGAGGTATTGAGTGACGCTGTCAGTGAACTGCGCAGAGGCAGAAAGCTCAGTTCCGAATGGAGCATGCGGATCGACGAAGACTACAAAAACCGCAACAACTGAGAAAATGGCTCTGCTGGAAACAGCAGAGTTTTTTATGCTTAAGAACCTCCGAATACTCGTTCCGGCATAACATTTTATGATTGTGACAGATTTAGATATATAGTAAAATTTCTATCAATCCGGCAAGAGTACCACGCCTGACCGACTGGATCAGACGTGGATGAATTGCCTTAATCTTTTTGATGCTGAATATAATGTTTAACTACTGCAGTAGTTTTGTCGCTGACAGTACCGATGAAATACGACAGACTCCAGAAATAAGGTTTCCAGTAGTAAGGCTTTAACTGCTCTGAAAAACACTGTCTGATT
>JAFWNG010000020.1 GCA_017510405.1 Solobacterium sp. | reverse complement strand
GTATTCACCGCCGCCTTCCCATGCCGTGAAGGAACGTGCTGTACGGATCCGGCCCTCACCCGGATCAAGACGAAGCATGACTTCGCCAAGGCTTACCGCATCATAACGGCATTCATTTTTCGGCTTGAGATTCAGTTCCATATTTATCTTCCTTTCCTGAGCGTTCTGCTCTTTTTCTGCTTACCTATATTATGAATGATTCAGGGCTCCGGTGTTATGGTACAGTCTGACAAAAAAATGTAATTTTTCAACTTTTTGCGGTACGGCCGATGACCCCGCAGGGTGTTTGTACATAAGGAAAACAAGACAAATGCAGAAATGCCGCCCCCTTTCCGGATACAGGAAGTTTTATGACATAATACGTTTCCAATCACTTCTTTGCAGAGAACCTGTACGTTACGGATCATGAAAAAGGAGGATGAAATGAGCATTCAGATCATAAGAAAAGAAACCTGGACAGAAAGCGCAAAAACCAACCTGGAAGAACTGATCGCCAGGACGGGCGGAAAGAAACATATCGCCCTGATCGGGGAACATGTCTACTTCATGACGAAAGGTCCCAGATGGGAGAAGACGGGGCTGCAGAACCATGCCCGGCACACCGTAGAGAATGCGGTCAGAAGAAACGGGAAAAAACTGCAGTCGATCCGGTATCCGGACGGCAGCTGCCGGATCGAATTCCGGGATCTGGAGGTCGGCTGGTATATTCCGCGGCGGGAAAAAACGGCGGACGCATTATCCTGGGAAGAGACCGCGGCCTGCAGGGAACGCATCAAAGCGGAACTGAAGACAAAACCGATCTCCGTTCTTTACCTGGCGGACGGCAGATAACAGAATTACAGAAAATACACGAAAGACCAGTCACCTCAGGGCGGCTGGTTTTTCTGTCGGCGCTGAAAGCGTTTGTACAGACATGCAGAATGTAAATATTTTCATTGCAAAGAAAGTGTTTTCAAGAGCAGAAAACAGTTGTAGAATAGTCCCTGTATTTACTAAGGGAGGTAAATTTCATGAATGCTTATGTAGAGCGAGTCATTAAGGAAACTGCCGCAAAGAATCCGGGACAGCCGGAATTCCTGCAGACAGTCACAGAAGTTCTGACGACCCTGGCTCCGGTGATCGATAAACATCCGGAATACGAAGAAGCAGCTCTTCTGGAACGTATCGTTGAACCGGAACGTACCGTTATCTTCCGTGTAACATGGCAGGATGATGAAGGAAAAGCACATGTAAACACCGGATACCGTATCGAATTCAACGGCGCGATCGGACCGTACAAAGGCGGTCTGCGCTTTGATCCGGAAGTCAACCTTTCCGTACTGAAGTTCCTCGGTTTCGAACAGATCTTCAAGAACAGCCTGACAACACTGCCGATCGGCGGCGGCAAAGGCGGCTCCGACTTCGATCCTCACGGAAGAAGCGACGCTGAGATCATGCGTTTCTGCCAGGCGTTCATGACAGAACTCCAGAGACACATCAGCCCGAACACAGACGTTCCGGCAGGCGATAAGGGTGTCGGCGGAAGAGAGATCGGATATATGTTCGGTCAGTACAGACGTATCCGCAACTCCTTCGACAACGGCGTTCTCACCGGCAAAGGTCTGACATACGGCGGATCCCTGATTCGTCCGGAAGCTACCGGCTTCGGCGTGCTGTACTATGCAAGCCAGGTCATGAAGCACGAGAATGACACATTCGAAGGCAAGACATTCGTCGTTTCCGGTTACGGCAACGTAACATGGGGCGCAATCAAGAAGATCACAGAATTCGGCGGAAAGGTCGTTACGATCTCCGGCAAGCACGGCTATGTATATGATCCGGATGGAATCAATACAGAAGAAAAGATCAACTACCTGCTGAAGCTGCGTGCATCCAAGGAAAGAAACGTCAAGATGTATGCCGACAAGTTCGGCTGCCAGTTCTTCCCGGGCGAGAAGCCGTGGGGCGTCAAGGCTGACGTTTACATTCCGTGCGCTACACAGAATGAGATCGGCATCGAAGAAGCAAAGAAGATCGTTGCGAACGGTGCGAAGTACTACTTCGAAGGCGCTAACATGCCGGCAAGCAACGAAGCAGTTGCTTACTTCCAAGCAAACGGCGTCATCGTCGGCCCGGCAAAAGCAGCCAACGCCGGCGGCGTAGCAGTATCTGCTCTGGAAATGAGCCAGAACTCCATGCGCTACAGCTGGTCTGCGGAAGAAGTCGACGCGAAGCTGAAAGACATCATGAAGAGCATTCATGACAACTCCGTCGCCGCTGCAGAGCGCTACGGACTGGGCTATGACCTCGTAGCCGGTGCAAACATTGCCGGTTTCGAAAAGGTCGCAGAAGCAATGCTCGCTCAGGGTCTGTTCTGATCTTAAAACGGACTGATCACGAGAGGAATTCTCCGGAATTCCTCTTTTATTTTGAACGCGATATAATGAGGCATACGGAGTTGAAGTATGAAGGGAAAACTGTTTCTGTTAAGTGCCGTTGCCGGATCTTTGCTGTACAGCGGCGACCGTCTGTACCGTTTTGCGGCTGCCCGGGATATGAAAAAGATCACCCGGAAGAAAAAGGGCGGTCAAAGCAGCCGGAGGGAACTGCCGGAAGAATGGCGGCAGATGCGGGAAGACGGCAAAGAGGTTATGCGCTCTTTGCCGCATGAAGCGCGCTGTATCATTTCGGACGACGGACTGCGCCTGTACGGGGAATACTACCGGTGCGCAGAACCGAAGCGCGTCGTGCTGTGCGCGCACGGCTACCGGGGAACAGCGGAAGGCGACTTCTGCGACAAGATCCGCTTCCTGCGGGATGCCGGCTGTGATCTTCTGCTGATCCACCAGCGTGCCTGCGGGGAAAGCGAAGGGGACGCGATCACATTCGGTGCCCGGGAATCGCAGGATATCCTGAAATGGCTGGATACGATCGAAACAGATCTGCCCGTGTATCTGTACGGGATCTCTCTCGGCGCAACGTCGGTGCTGCTGTGCGCGGACCGGACAGAGCGAATCGCCGGCATCATCGCCGACTGCGGCTTCTCCTCCATGCACGCGATCCTGGCGTATCTTGGAAAGCGGTGGATGCGTCTGCCGGCATTTCCGTTCCTGAACATCCTGGACGGTTTCTGCCGGGTACGCGCGCACTTTGCGATGCGTGAGGCGGATACGGCAGACGCACTGCGGAATACCCGCATACCGGTGCTGTTCTTCCACGGAACGGAAGACGCGTTTGTGCCGCCGGAGAATTCCCGGCGCAGTTATGAACTGTGCGGATCGGCGAAAAAACTGGTCCTGACAGAAAAAGCGGGACACAACGGATCGCATCTTGCGGATCCGGACAAGTATGAAAAAGAAGTCCTGGACTTCTTTGCGGAATATGACAGCGAGGGACGGAATGTTTGATAAAAGACTGATGAATGAGATCCGGGAAAGCCGGAAATATATCATCGCGAATGTCGCGCTGCAGTGGCTCGCACTGTGCGTGAACATCCTGCTGATGTATACCATTGCGTTCCTTCTGACAGCGGTATGGAACGGTTTCACCAATGCCTACGTCCTGCTGTTCACCGGGCTGATCGCGCTCGGCGCGGTGCCGCTGCGGTATGTACTGACTCGGATGGCGGCGCATATGAGCTTCTGCTCTGCCCGCACGGTCAAGAAGACCCTGCGGCAGAAGATCTGGGATAAACTGCTTCGCATCGGCGGAACCTATGCGGAACAGACGCCGACAGCGGAACTGGTGCAGACGAGCGTGGAAGGCGTGGATCAGCTGGAAAGCTATTTCGGCGCCTATCTGCCGCAGCTGTTCTACGCGGTGCTCGCACCGGTCACTCTGTTTATCGTCCTGCTGTTTTTTGACTGGCGTCCGGCCGTTGTCCTGCTGGTATGCGTGCCGCTGATCCCGGTATCGATCGTGCTGGTGCGGCGGTGGGCAAAGAAACTGCTGTCGAAATACTGGGGACAGTATACCGAACTCGGCGACAGCTTCCTTGAAAACCTGCAGGGCATGACGACGCTCAAGATCTATCAGGCGGACGAAGCCCGTACAGAGCGCATGAACGAAGAAGCGGAAAGCTTCCGGAAGGTCACCATGCGGGTACTGATCATGCAGCTGAATTCCATTTCCGTGATGGATCTGGTTTCCTGGTCCGGGGCGGCGCTGGGCATGCTGGTGGGCGTGCTGAGCTTCCGGGCTGGACATATTTCCCTGACCGGCTGTCTGATGGTGATCCTGCTGTCGGCGGATTTCTTCCTGCCGATGCGGGCACTCGGAAGTTGTTTCCATGTAGCGATGAACGGCATGGCTGCGGCGGACCGCATCTTTGCCTTCCTGGATCTCGAAGAAAAAGAAAAGGGAACACGTACCGATCCGGACGGCTGCGCTATCGTTTATCACGATGTATCGTTCGGCTACAGTGAGGAGAGGGAAGTCGTGCACCATGTCAGTATGGAGATCCCGGAGCACAGCTTTACGGCGATCGTCGGAGAGAGCGGATCGGGAAAATCCACGCTGGCGCATCTTCTGATGAAGCACCGCACCTTTTCGGAGGGAGAGATCACGCTCGGAGGCGTACCGCTCAATGAACTGGATGAGCACACGCTGGTGAATACGGTCACCTGCATCAGTGACCGCGCCTGCATCTTCCGCGGAACGATCCGGGACAACCTGCTCATGGCAGCGCCGGACGCTGACGATGAACAGCTGTGGAATGCGCTGGAACGGGTGTGTCTGAAGGAGTTTGCCGAAGAGCGCGAAGGTCTGGATACGCAGATCCTTGAGGAAGCGAAGAATCTTTCCGGCGGACAGCGCCAGCGTCTTGCCCTGGCAAGAGGCCTGCTGCATGATACGCCGGTATACCTGTTTGATGAGGCATCTTCCAATATCGATGCCGAAAGCGAAGCACTGATCCTGCAGGAGATCCTGCGGATGAAGGAAACAAAGACGATCCTGATGATCACGCACCGTCTGCGCAATGTCGTAAGTGCGGATCAGATCTGGGTCATGAAGGACGGAGCGGTCATTGAACACGGCACCCATGAAGAACTGATGGGGACTGCCGGCGTCTATGCGGAACTGTATGACCGCCAGTGCGCACTGGAACAGTACGCGGGAGGCAGTTATGAAGCGTAACCGGCTGATGATCATGGCAGAGCTTCTGAAGTTTGTAAAGCCGCTTTCCGGCTATATGGCGCTGGCAGTCCTGCTTGGCACCCTGGGAAATCTGTGCGCTGCGTTCATTCCGGTACTTGCCGGACAGGCGCTGCTCAAAAGCATGCGTTTTGCGGTAAAGATGTCGCTCGGCGGACTGTTTGCGTGGATGCTGGTGTGCGGTGTGCTGCGGGCAGTGCTGCGCTATGGCGAACAGGCCTCCAACCACTATATTGCGTTCCGTCTGCTGGCGCTTGTGCGCGACAGGGTCTTCCGGGCTCTGCGGCGGCTGTCGCCGGCAAAACTGGAAGGGAAGGACAGAGGTGATCTCATCGCTGTCATTACTGCCGATGTGGAACTTCTGGAAGTGTTCTACGCGCATACCATCTCACCCATTTGCATCGCACTGCTGTTTACGATCGTACTTGTCGTACTGATCTGGCGCATCCATCCGATGCTCGGTCTGCTCGCATTATGTTCCTATGCGGCCATCGGCATTGCTCTGCCGCTGCTGATCTCCATGCAGGACCAGGATACCGGCAGAGAGGTACGGCGGCTTTCCGGCGAACTGTCTTCATCTGTTCTGGAGGATCTGCGCGGTCTCTATGAAGTCCTGCAGTATGAGCAGGGGGATGCCCGGACACAGCGCCGGAACGATCTCACAGACGCTCTGCTGGAAGAGCAGGAAGAACAGAATACGCTGGCCGGACGCAACCGCGCCGCAGCCGGTACGATGATCTACCTGTTTGACTGCATGATGATCTTCGGCGCGTATATGCTGTACGGGCAGGGGACAGTCGCCTTTGACGGCATGGTCACCGCGATCCTGCTTCTGATGAGTTCCTTCGGACCGGTATCCGCGCTGGCGGCACTGGGCACGACGCTGTCCAATACCCTGGCGGCCGGGGACCGGGTGCTGCATATCCTGGCGGAAGAACCGGTCACGGAAGATATCACGGGACAGCAGCCGGCGATCTACGGATCGATCGCAGCCGAGAATGTATCGTTCTCTTACGGTGCGGAACCGGTGCTGAACGATATGTCCGTATTCATGAACAAGGATCAGATCATCGGGATCACCGGCAGATCGGGATCCGGCAAATCCACGTTCCTGAAGCTGCTGATGCGCTTCTGGAAGCCGGACAGCGGCAGGCTTGGCATCAATGACCGCGATATCGAATCGATCAATACTTCCGATCTGCGGGATATGGAAGGCTATATGACGCAGGATACCCACCTGTTCCATGACACCGTGCGCAATAACCTGCTTATTGCCAGACCGGACGCGTCCGAAGAGGAGATCATGGAAGCGTGCCGGAAAGCGTCGGTACATGAAGCGATCCTGCGTCTTCCGGACGGCTATGACACGGTCATCGGCGAACTGGGCGATACTTTGTCCGGCGGCGAACGGCAGCGCATCTCGCTTGCCCGCGCGTTCCTGCATGATGCGCGCATCCTGCTTCTGGATGAACCTACCAGCAATCTCGACGCCCTGAACGAAGGCATGATCCTGAAGGCGCTGGACGAAGAAAAGAATCACCGTACGATCGTACTTGTCTTGCACCGTGGATCCTCGGTCCGCATTGCGGATACAGTCCTGCATATGGAAGAAGGAAGGCTGGAGTCATGAGTCCGGTCGTGAAACTTCTGCTCTTCTATTTTGTCTTTGTGAACGGATGCGCTTTTGCGGCATACGGGATCGACAAGTACAAGGCAAAGAAGAGCATGTGGCGGATCCCGGAATCCACACTGATCCTGCTGGCGTTCTTCGGCGGCGCTCTGGGGGCGTTTGCCGGCATGCACATCTTTCATCACAAAACACTGCATACGCAGTTCCGCGTTCTGGTGCCGCTTGCCCTGGTGCTGTGGTGCGCGCTGATCGGACTGCTTGTCTGGCATACAATGCAATAGGAGAGAATTATGACGATACAGATCAGTGATACCGTGCAGTATGAGGGCACGATGTATTCGCTTCTTACGCAGCGGGGGAATTTCTTTGATCCCGCCGAATACGGCCTGTTTCCCGAATGCGCGATTCCGTACGCACAGCGGGGATGGTTCTGTCACTGCGTGATCCGGGATGATCAACTGTTTCTGGAAAACCTGAATATTCACACACAGGGGGATGTCTATCCGCTGCTGAACGGCCGCAAAGCCGAGACCGGCACAGAACACTGCCTGGATGAACATCACCGGCATTACCGGAACACAGCGCTTCCCGTATCTTTTACCGGCAGGATGATCCTTGCCAGAGATCCGGATTATTCCTATTTCCGACCGGGAACGAATCTGGATCCCTGGGGATACCGCACGGTATTGGAACTGACGTTTGCGGAAGGCGTGCTGACCGGTGCGGAAGACCGCAGCGGCGCTGCCGCGGCAGTCCGGACGGCGATCGAACGGGAAGGCTGCCGAGATAACGCATATGACTTTGTAAAGACGCTGCCGGAGGCCTCGGAAGAGAACTGGTGGCTTCTGTAAGACAGTAAAAGAACTCCTGCCCGATTTGAATCTGGACAGGAGTTCTTTTGAGTTACAGGTATTTACAGTCGCGGATACGCCGTTTCACACCATTCAGAATGACGTATCCTTCTTCCGGGTCCTCATGGACAATATACCGTTTTTCGGTGTTTCCGCCGTGATCGTGTCCGTACTGCCCTTCACATGTCAGATCCTGACTGGGCGGAACGAAGTGCCCGTCGTCCGAACGTGTGACGCGCCGTCTGCGTGCGGTCATGGAGGATAGTATGGCTGTCAGGAAGATGATGAACACCCATACGCCGAATATGATGAAGAATACGCTCATTGTTATTCCTTAACGCTCTCGGTCAGTCCCTTGGCAAGACCTGCGATCGACGCGATCTCGGACGGAACGATGATCTTTGTGGCATTGCCGTTGGCAGCGGCCGCGAATGCTTCCAGACTCTTCAGACGGAGTACGGATTCATCTGCACCTGCTTCTTTGATCATGCGGATACCGTCAGCAGTAGCCTGCTGGACGGCACGGATCGCTTCGGCTTTACCTTCTGCTTCGCGGATCTCTTTTTCTTTCTGCGCTTCGGCTGCGAGGATCGTAGCACGCTTTGCAGCTTCGGCGTTCAGGACAGCGGCTTCCTTCTTACCTTCTGCTTCGAGAATCGCGGACTGTTTCTGTCCTTCTGCGGTCAGGATAGCAGCTCTCTTTTCACGCTCTGCCTTCATCTGCTTCTCCATGGAATCACGGATGGCTGCCGGCGGCATGATGTTCTTTAATTCGACACGGCTCAGCTTGATGCCCCACGGGTCGGTCGCGTCGTCGATGATCTGCAGCATCTGGGAATTGATGCGGTCACGGGATGTCAGTGTTTCATCCAGCGTGAGGTCACCGATGATGTTACGCAGTGTTGTGGCAGTCAGGTTTTCCATCGCCATGATCGGGTTTTCGACACCGTACGCATACAGTCTCGGATCGAGGATCTTGAAGTATACGACGGAATCGATCTGCATTGTGACGTTGTCTTTTGTGATGACCGGCTGCGGTGCGAAGTCAGCGACCTGTTCCTTTAACAGAACACGTCTGGCGACACGGTCGATGAGGGGCAGTTTCAGATGGATGCCGGCATCCCATGTAGCGTTATAGCGTCCCAGACGCTCGATCACGTATGCGGATTCCTGCGGCACGACGTTGATGCACATTGCCAGAATGATCAGGACAACTAAGACGATAACTCCTATTACGATGTATTGCATTGTTTAAACCTCCTTTGGTTACAATTTCAAGTATATTACAGAATACGTTTCAGGAACCTTCTTTTTGATTCAGGTGTTCCGGTATGTACTTTCCGTTCCGGTTGTGCTGTTTTACACACTCTGTCAGAAGATATTCGATCTGACCGTTGACGGAACGGAAATCCGATTCCGCCCATTTCACAAGTTCCTGATACAGCTCACTGCTTAAGCGTAAGGGCACCTGTTTCTTTGCCGGCATTAATACAGCGATCCGGAATTGACGACCGGCTGGGCATCATGGTTGCCGCACAGGACGACGAGGAGATTGGAGACCATAGCTGCCTTACGCTCATCATCCAGATCTACAGTTCCCTTTTCTTCCAGACGGTCCAGTGCCATTTCCACCATGCCTACAGCGCCGTCAACGATCATCTTGCGGGCGTCGACGATCGCGGATGCCTGCTGTCTCTGCAGCATGACTGCGGCGATCTCCGGTGCGTAGGCAAGATACGTAATGCGCGCGTCAATGATCTCAAGTCCGGCGAATGTGACCTTGGACTGGATCTCATCACGGATGCGGTTGGCAACGATCTCGGAAGAACCTCTCAGACTGCCTTCGTCCGGAATGCCGTCTCCGGTCGTATCCACGTCCGGTGCGACATCATACGGATACAGACGCACGATATTGCGCAGAGAGGTATCGCACTGCAGCGACAGGTATTCCTTGAAGTTGTCAACGTTGAATACTGCCTTGGCGGTATCTTTGACCTGCCAGATGACAGCGATGCCGATCTCTACCGGGTTGCCCAGTACGTCATTGATCTTCTGACGGTTGTTGTTCAGCGTCATTGCCTTCAGCGAGATCTTGTTGGACGGCATGGACATCGTCTGGCCGCCGATCGTGATGGCTTTATCGATGTCGACGTCGCCGGACTGGTTCAGCTTTGTCTTGGCAGCCGGGTTGATCGACTGGCAGAACGGATTGACGAAGTAGAAGCCTTCGCCTTTCAGCGTGCCGACGTATTTGCCGAACAGTGTCAGGACCAGCGCTTCCTGCGGCTTCAGCACTCTGAGTCCGAGGAACGCGAGCCATCCGATACTGAGAAATACGATGCAGAGAGCGCCGAGGATGGCAAGCCCTGCCGAGAATGCGTAGACCATCAGCGGTACAGCGATCAGATACAATGCGATCACAACGATCATGACAAGCATGCCGTTCTTATGACCGGTCAATACTTTTTCTTCCATAAATAACCTCCTGGTTGATATCAATATGATATCACGCTGATACAACTTGTCAAATTTAAACGGGCAGAAGAAAAGCACTGCCTGTGCAGCAGTGCCTAGCCGAGTATTCCGTTTTCCGCGTTATGGACGACCGGAATCTCTTCCGGATCGGTGTCGTTGATATGAATCCCGCTGTATTTTCTGGTTTCTTCCGCAATGACTTTATGCAGCAGAAGCACCGCCAGCACATTCGGGACCGCCATCAGTCCGTTCAGGATATCCGCGATGTTCCATACGACATTCAGTTCCGCCAGGGATCCGATAAATACGACGATGACCCACAGGATCTTATAGATCCGGATCGCTTTTTCTCCGAACAGATAGACGCATGCCCGCTCACCGTAGTAATACCAGCCGAGGATCGTCGAGAAGGCAAAGGTGATCAGTCCGAAGACCAGGACCGGCACGCCGATGCCGGGGATCACGGAGAAGGCCGCTGTCGTTACCGATGCGCCGTTGCCGGACAGCGCGTCGATCGCCGGATATTTGAGGATGCCGGATACGAGCACGAGTCCCGTCATCAGACAGATGACGACGGTGTCCCAGAATACCCCGGTCATCGATACCAGCGCCTGGCGCTTGGGATTGGCAGTCTGTGCCGCGGCGCCGACGAGCGGTGCCGAGCCCATGCCCGCTTCGTTGGAGAACAGACCTCTGGCGAAGCCATACCGGCATGCCAGCATCACCGTTGTGCCGATGAAGCCGCTGCCGGCTGCCCTGGCACTGAACGCGGACGACACGATCAGGGAAATGGATTCCGGCAGTACGTCCCGGTTCATGACCAGGATGACCAGACAGCCGATGATATAGAACAGGGACATGAACGGAACCAGTGTCTCGGATACCTTTGTGATCGTTTTGATCCCGCCGAGGATGACCAGCGCCACCAGCGCCGTCAGTACGACAGCGGAGATGATCGCCGGTACATGGAAGTTCTGCGTGATATTGGTGACGACGGCGTTAGCCTGCACCATATTTCCGATGCCGAACGCGCATATGGATGCCAGCAGTGCGAACAGGATCGCCAGTCCGCGCATATGCAGACCGCGGTCCAGCGCATACATCGCACCGCCGATCATTGCGCCGTTTTCGCTGCGCACGCGGTATTTGACCGCGATCAGCGTCTCGGCATACTTGGTTGCGATGCCGAAGATGCCGGTCAGCCACATCCACAGCACTGCGCCGGGACCGCCCAGCGCGATCGCCGTGCCGACGCCGATGATATTGCCGGTGCCGATCGTGGAGGACAGCGCTGTTGTCAGAGCGCCGAACTGCGACACGTCGCCGTCCGCGCCGGCATCCTTCGTGACCGACAGTTTGATCGCCTTGAAGATATCTTTCTGAATAAATCCGGTGCGCACAGTCATGATCAGATGTGTCGCAAAGAGAAGGGTGATCAGCGGCCATCCCCACAGGAAGCCGTCGATCGTATCGATAATCGATGCAAACATAGTAAAGCCTCTTTCCAAAAAAACTGTTTCCAAGATACCACAGGAGACAAAAATAAGATAGGATGATTTACAGAAGGATGATACTGAATGGCACAGAGAATGATCCACTATATGATCGGTACGCGCCTGCTGGAGAAGGAAGACAGCGGGGACCGCATGCGTTTTCTGCTCGGTTCCATCCTGCCGGACGCCTACCGTTTGCGGAAAGAGCGGGACGCCTCGCACTTTGTGAGGCGCACGGCTGACGGCATGGTCTTTTACGACGCCGGCAGTTTCTTTGACGCATACAGGGAGCGGATCCCGGCCGACGGCCTGTACCTGGGATATTACATGCATCTGGTCGAAGACGTCTTCTACCGTACCTTTATCCGGAAAGACAAGAAGCTGGAGATCTTCGGCATACCGGACGCCGTCCGCGTCCTGCACAATGACTACCGCCTGCTGAACCGCTATATTATTGATACTTACGGACTGCATAATGAGATCGTGATGCCGGCGGATCTGCTTCAGGAACCGGTGATGCAGTGCGCGGACTTTGCCTGTGAGGAATTCCTGGAAGAATTTGGACAGGACTTCTGCGTCTCGGGAGAGGGAAGCACCGTCTATATAACCGGGGAAATGCTGGAAGAATTCCTTGCGGCATACTATCCGCTGATCGAACAGGAATACCTGCGCGTTCTGCACGGGCAGGGGAAAATGAATGCACAGAAATACGCGTGGAAGCGTACAGGAGAGTAACTATGAGCAGACTGAAAGAACTGAGAAAGATCGTCGACAAGAAACTGCGCGCGGTGGAAGATGAGAAGAAACGGAACGGCGCGTTCGTACATCTGTACGGCGTTTCGCTGGCAGCGGTAATGATTGCGGAAAAGCGCGGCATGAATTCGGAACTGGCTGGAATGGCGGCGATGCTGCATGACCTGCACGCCTACCTTTCCGGTTCCTATGACGATCACGCCCACAAAGGGGCGGAGCTTGCCAGAACCATTCTGAACAAAGCGGAACTGACGAATGACGAAGAGACCGATATCATCTGTTCCATGATCTGGCACCATGACGACAAGCTGACGGTCGATTCCCCGATGGACGAAGTGCTGAAGGACGCCGACGTCGTGCACCACATATTCCATGATCTGTCCAAGCCGGTCAAGGATAAGGAACGTCCCCGTTTTGAAGCGCTGATCCGTGAATTCGGACTGCAGACCGATCCGGATGCCCACTGACCTGAAAGGAGGAAATACATATGCGTGCTGATTATCATTTACACTGCGAATTCTCCGATGATTCCCGCGAACGGATGGAAACACAGATCGAGCGGGGCATCGAGATAGGACTGGATGAGATGTGTTTTACCGATCATGTGGATTACGGTCTCAAGAAAGACTGGTCGGAGGGAAATATTGCCTGGAGAGGGGGCGACGGCGTCGGTACGCCCCGCAGCCAGCTGGATCCGCTCGCCAATGTCAATTATCCGGAATACTTCTCCAAGCTTGACCGCATGCGGGAGACCTACCGGGGAAAGATCGTCATTAAGAAAGGTCTGGAATTCGGCATTCAGTCCATTACCGTGGATCCGTTCCAGAAGCTGTACGATACCTGGAAGGAGGAACTGGACTTCGTGCTGTTCTCCATGCACCAGGTGAACAATCTGGAATTCTGGACGCAGGACTTCCAGAGAGGCAGGACTCAGAAGGAATACAACGAGGAATACTACCGGGAGATCTATAAGACCATGCAGATGTTCAAAGACTATTCCGTTCTTGCTCATCTGGATCTGATCGTCCGTTACGATAAGAACGGCGTCTATCCGTTTGAAAAGGTCCGCGACATGGTGGCGGAGATCCTCAAGCAGGCAATCCGGGACGGCAAGGGCATTGAACTGAATACGTCCAGCTGGAAGTACGGCCTGAAGGATACCCAGCCCTCCCGCGCCATTCTCCGCTTATACAAAGATCTGGGCGGAAAGATCATCACAGTCGGCTCCGATGCCCACCAGGCAAGGATGCTGGCAGATCATCTCGACGACGGATATGCCATCCTGCGCGACGAGATCGGCTTCAAAGAAGTATGTACATTTGAAAAGATGAGACCGGAGTTCCATACATTATGAATGAGATCGAAAAAATGAAAGCCGGCGTGTGGTACGACGCCAACTATAACGAAGAACTGCTTGTACTGCGCCGTAAGGCAATGTCGCTTGTATCAAAGCTCAATCAGCTGGACGGAGCGGATTTTGAAGGCCAGGCGAAGTATATCCGGGAGCTGTTCGGCTATGAACCGGAGAACTTCGCGCTTGTTCTTCCGTTTATCTGCGACTACGGATTCAATATCCGCCTGGGTGAATACGTATTTATCAATTCCAGCTGCTATCTGATGGACGGCGCGCCGATCACCATCGGTTCGCATACGTTCATCGGACCGTTCTGCGGCTTCTACACCGCGGCGCACCCGCTCCAGTATAAACACCGGAACAAGGGACTGGAGAAGGCGCTGCCGATCACAGTCGGTGAGAACTGCTGGTTCGGCGCCAATGTCTCCGTCATGCCCGGCGTGACCATCGGCAGCGGCTGTGTGATCGCAGCCGGCTCTGTCGTCACAAAGGACATCCCGGACAACTCGCTGGCAGCCGGTGTACCCGCAAAGGTCATCCGCACCATCGATCAGGACGCAGATCTGGACGAATAACACAGAGAGCCGCACGCGCGGCTTTTTTACCGGCAAGGGAAAATCTGCCCCGTTTATTCCGGTCTCGGAAAGTCGAATATACTGGAGATGTAAACAGGAGGACATGCATATGTTAACAGTTCTGCGCCTGGTGCTTGCGGCTTTGTTCGGTGTCTTTGCCGGATGGCTGATCAGACAGTGGATGCACCGCAGGGGAAGATGGATGGACGATGTCACCGAAGCCAATCTTATGACGATCGGCGCTGTCGTTTCCCTGTTCTTCTATTCGGTCGTGCCGTTTGTCTTTACGATCCTTGAAGCGGTGATCCGCAGTCTGCCGGACGAAGGAATGCCGGAGCTGGAACAATGTTTCACATATTCCATTCCGTTCCGCCTGATCGTCATGTGTATCGGTACGGCAGCGGTTCTGATCCGGGAAGCATATACCGGCTATAAGAATTATGAGACAAAGCGCAGAAATGCCGGCAGAAGAGCGGCTGCGCTGCGGGAACAGCAGAGAAAGGAAAATGCGCAGAGAAACGAACTGGATCAGGCAATGCGGTATCTGAATGATCCGGCATGGATGAAACAGCTGGATGAAAGCATTCTTGCCTCGATCCCGCCGCGCACATTCACCACTCCGGGATATTCCCTGCGTTTCTATCCGGACGGCGTCTATACCGAAGGAAGGGTGATCGTTCAGAAAGACGGGCAGGAACAGTCGGAGTCGTTCCGTCGGCTGTGCATGAAATACCCGTTTCCGGTGACCTGGAATGAAACTCTGCTGGCGGCTGCCCGCGGTTATGGGGATTACGTCCGTCAGACCGGTAGGTATTATGAGAAGTTTGAGATCTGGGATCGTGTCACGGACAGCGGGGAAAAACGCTGTGTATACTACAATGTGCGTCCCTGAGGCATTCCCCGTCTGGAAAGTCAAGAGGTGCATATTTGTCAAAGCGTGATATCATAGAACAACATGGAGGTTTTTCTATGAACGAAGAAATCGTCAAAACGATAGCCGGTGAACTGAAAGTCACCGTAAAACAGGTAGAGAATACACTCTCTCTTCTGGAAGAAGGCAATACGGTGCCGTTTATTGCCCGTTACCGCAAAGAAGCGACAAACGGTCTGGACGAGGAACAGATCCTGTTCATCCAGAAACAATATGACTACCAGAACAAACTGCAGGAACGCAAGGAAAGCGTTCTGAAACTGATCGAGGAACAGGGCAAGCTGACCGACGAGATCCGCGCTGCCGTCAATGCGTGCACGAAGCTCTCACAGGTGGAAGACATCTACCGTCCGTACGCGCAGAAGAAAAAGACGCGTGCTGCCGCAGCCATCAAGAACGGTCTGCAGCCGCTGGCAGACTGGCTGCTCGCATTGCCGAAGGAAGGCGATATTGCGGCGGAATCCGCAAAGTATATCAGTGAGACAGTCCCGAGTGCGGAAGAAGCACTGCAGGGCGCCCGCGATATCATTGCCGAAGTTGTCAGCGATGATGCCAAGCAGAGATGGGCATTCAAGGATACCATCCTCAAGGCCGGCGTTCTTGTGACAAAGCTGAAGAAAGACGCAGTCGACGAGAACAAAGTCTATGAGATGTACTACGACCGTTCGGAAAAGATCTCCACACTGGCAGATCACCGCATCATGGCCATTGACCGTGCCGAAAAGGAAAAGGTCATTACCGTCAGCTTCACATTCGATGAAGAGGCGCTGAAGGAAGCGGCCGTGAAGAATCTGCTCAAAGGACAGACAACGATCGCCGAAGCTGATCTGCGCACCGCTGCGTACGACGGCTGCGACCGTCTGCTCTTCCCGTCCATCGAGCGTGAGATCCGTTCCGAACTCAGTGAACGTGCGCATACCAAGTCCATCGAGGTCTTCTCCATGAACCTGGAGAAACTGCTTCTTCAGCCGCCGCTGAAGGGACGCATCGTTCTCGGCTTTGACCCGGGCTTCTACAACGGCTGTAAGCTGGCAGTCATTGACGAGACCGGCAAGATGTTAACGGTAGACAAGATCTTCCCGTTCTCCAGAAAAGGCGAAAACGAAGACGTTTCCAAGCGCAAGCTGGCAAATATGATCCGCCGGTACAACGTGCAGATCGTCGCCATCGGAAACGGCACGGCTTCCCGTGAAAGCGAAAAGCTCGTGGCGGAAGTCATCCGGGAAGAGAATCTCAATGTCAGCTACGCGATCGTCTCCGAAGCAGGCGCTTCCGTATGGTCTGCTCAGGAGGAAGCCCGCAAGGAATTCCCGGACCTGGCTGTTGAAGAGCGTTCTGCCGTATCCATCGGACGCCGTCTGCTGGATCCGCTGGCAGAGCTGATCAAGATCGATCCGAAGTCCATAGGTGTCGGCCAGTACCAGCATGACCTGCCGCAGAAGGCGCTGAGCGACCGTCTGGACGAAGCCATCATGAAGTGCGTCAACCGTACCGGTGCGGACCTGAACACCGCCAGTGCGGAACTTCTGACACATATTTCCGGTCTCAACAGCGGCATTGCCCGTGAGATCGTCAACTACCGGAACGAGAACGGCCGCTTCACCAACCGCAAGCAGCTGCTCAATGTCAAGAAACTCGGTCCGAAGGCCTATACACAGTGCGCCGGCTTCCTGCGCATCGTGGGCGGCGACGAACCGCTGGATGAAACGTCCATCCACCCGGAATCCTACGCAGCCGCAAAAGCAGTCATGGCTGTCTGCGGGATCACCGAGCTTGGTCAGAAAGACGCAGAGTTCCCGAAGGAACTGGTCGGTGAACTTGCCATCGATGAATACACGCTGAAGGATATCGAAGACGCGATCCGTCAGCCGCTGCGTGACTACCGCGACCAGTTCGAAGGCGCGCTGCTGAGAAGCGACGTGCTGGAGATCAGCGACCTGCATGTCGGCGACCAGCTGTCCGGAACAGTCCGCAATGTTGTCGACTTCGGCGCATTCGTGGATATCGGCCTGCACAGCGACGGTCTTGTCCATATCACGCATATGTCCATGAACCGCATCAGCCATCCGTCCGAGATGGTATCTGTCGGCGACATCGTACAGGTCTATGTACATGAGATCGATGAGGCACGCGGCAGAGTACAGCTCAGCTTCCTGACGGAAGAACAGCTGCAGCAGAGAGAAGCTGCCTACAAATACCGCAAGAGCGGCAGGAACAACAAGAACAAGAAGGGCGGCAATAATAACGCCAAAGCAAAAAAACCGGAGAAGAAGGAAGTCACCATGGACGATGCCATGGCGCGCCTGCTTGCCCGGTTCAGCAAATAATACCGGAGACGAAAGACCACAGATCTTTCGTCTTTTTTCATGCTGTGTAAAAAGTGCTACGCATTGGGATCGGTGTCCGGAAGACCCAGGGCATCGATCTTTTTGCCGAGCTGTTTCTCCGTGTCGCGGAACAGCAGCTGGCTCTGATAACGCGTATACGCTTCGCAGCCGTGCGCATAGATGAAGCGTGCCGGTTCCCTGCGGACCGTCAGTTCACTGACCAGGATCAGGATCTCCTGTCCGTTTCCGAAACTCTTTTCGAAGAAATCAAAGACATGGGCAAGGGTATTCTGCAGGACTGCCGCTTCTGCTTCGGCTTCCTGGGCCTTCTGTTTCAGGAAGGGGAACACCGCTTCCCTGGTGTCACCGTCTCTGCGGACAAGCTCTGCCAGTGTTTCATACAGTTCTTTTTCCGCCAGCTCTGTTTCAGTATGCGCTGAGGCAAGGCCAATGATCCGCTGCGTGATCACACTGCCCGGTGTATCCCCGGAATTCTTCAGGACCGGGATGATCGTACGCAGAACGGATTCATTCCTGTTCTGAACGGTCATGCGGTCATCCAGGGCGGAAAGGACCATGTTGATGAGGGAGAGACGTTCATCAAAAGAAGCTTCACGGGCACGCGTAATGACATCCTCTGTCACAGTGCCGTCCAGAATTGCCGCAATGGGATATTCCGCATGGTATTTCCGGTAGAGATCATAGTAGTTCCGGAAAGAGCGGACGATCTCTTCATCCTGGATATACTGACCGATGAGGTCGGCATCGATCTCCAGAGAATTCTCTTCATAGATCGTCAGCATCTGGCTCAGATCATCCCAGGAACGCGCCGTGACGAACGACTTGCCGTCCAGCGTGGACTGCACACTGTAGAAATGCTGGGGACGAAGCTGCAGATACGTGAGAATGACCGGGTGGATGTGATTTTCCAGCGCGTAGGACCGCCAGACTTCCAGATTCGGTTCGACGGTGATCTTTTTCAGACGGTCCAGCATGGCGATATCGAACTCCCGCGCATTCTCGTTGTATTCCGCCGGATTGCCGGCAGTCACGATGATCCAGCCGTCGGGAACACGGTGTCTGCCGAAGGTCTTATACTGCAGAAACTGCAGGATGCCGGGAGCGAGCGTCTCGGATACGCAGTTGATCTCATCCAGGAACAGGATGCCCTCTGTTTTGCCGGTACGCTTCATTTCCTCATAGACACTGGCAAGGATCTCGCTCATCGTATATTCCGAAACGCTGAATTCCTTTTCCCCGTAGCGCTTATTGACGATATACGGCAGACCGAGCGCACTCTGTCTGGTGTGGTGCGTCATGGCGTAGGATACAAAGCCGATGCCGAGTTCTTCTGCGATCTGTTCCACGATGGCAGTTTTCCCGATGCCGGGCGCACCGATGAGGAATACCGGTCTCTGTTTGGGTATCGGGATCCGGTACCGTCCGTGGGCATCTTTGGAATTGTAAGCCAGTACGGCATTACGGATCTGTTCTTTTGCTTTCTGAATATGCATGGAATTCGTCTCCTTCCAGAATATAGCGGATCGCCCACGGAGGTACGGTAATGTCCCTGGAATCCGGGGGCAGCAGGAATGCGGCCGGACAGGACGGCTTCTGTTTCGGATATACGCCGTCTCCGTCGGTAAAGTAGAGGATCCCGCCCAGTCGGCGGAATGCGCCGGATCGGATCTGTTCTTCGGCATAGCGGAACACCGGCCGGAAGTCCGTGCCGCTGAAGCCTTTCAGTTCTGTGTTCTGTATATACTTCTGAAACTGTGCGGGTGTTTCAATGACCGCAGTATCCCGGATCATCATGTCGCACTGGATGATGTGGATCCGGAAGCGGCTGAAGAAGTTATTCTGCCGGGACAGGATGGTAAAGGTCTTCTGCAGGAATGCCTGGACGGTATCTCCCTGGACCGATCCGGAGGTATCGATCGCAATGATCAGTTCCCGGATACTGCGTGTTTCGCGCGTTTCCTGCGGTTCGATCAGCGGCATATCCTCATACAGCAGGAGGCCGTATGTATAGAAGATCGGATCGAACTCGTCATCGTTGATCAGAAGCTTTTCGCCAGTGTGCATGAACTTTTTCAGGAATTCAGAATAATCGTATTTCTCCCGGTGCAGTTCCTTCAGCGACTGGATCATGGCGGCCGGCGGTTCCCCGTGGAGTTCTTTGAACAGTTCCAGGTCGGCTTCGATCTGATCGGAAATATCTTTCCAGTCGTCTGCCGTGCGCCGTGCCAGGCGTATCTCTTCATCACCGGACGGTGCCTGCGAAGCGGGAATGTCACTGTCGTGCGAAGCTTCATCGAAACGGTTCGTGCCGGCGCCTTCCGCGTCATCCTTCGTTTCACTGCCGAACAGTGTGTCCCGGGATCCGGTCACATTGCGGATATGGTACCAGGAGTCATGCGCGTCAAAACGGAATTCTTCCGCCATCAGCTTGACTCTGTCCCGTTCGATCCCCTCCAGCCAGTGGTAGATGCGCTGGGCGGTAAAGCGGGGAACTTCACTGCGGATCACATCGATCTGCTTCTTTTTCCAGGCATCGTTTTCCTGGGCAAGAATATCCAGATCCAGGTCCAGGATCACGCCTTCCACAGCGATGTCACAGGCCAGATTCCATAAGGACATGGTACGGTTCTCCGCAAACCACAGATGCTGGAAAACGGAGTGCAGCAGGATATGCAGATATCCGCGAGTCAGCTTTTTCGGATCATTCCGGTACATGCGCAGCACGGTGATCGGGGAATAATGGAACACTCTGCCGTCGCATCGGAAATCCAGACTATCCGGTACGAAGATAAACCGGTTCAGAGCGATATCGAGAAAACGCAGATGCAGGGTCAGGCGGGCAATGATATCCCGGAAGACCTCTTCACTGAGCGTGATCAGTTCTTCATCCATAGCGTCCTCCTCTTAAAACAGATCCAGCAGACTGCCGGCGGGGGCACTGCCGGAGGAGAGGATCTCTGCCCGTATGACGGGATCATGGATATGATCCAGATAGGGCAGGATATCATCCCGGCAGAACAGAGAACAGTGCATGCCGCCGTGCAGCGCGTCCCAGCGTTTTTCCTGCACGATAAGCGTCATGCATTCCGGAATATTCTGACGGATCCAGCTGTCATACTCACTGACAGGTTCCCGGTATGTTTCGAGATAGCAGACAGCCAGGCTGCAGCGGGCAGCCGGCTTCCATGCCGAAAGGGAAACATGGGGCAGATACGCATGATCCAGCTGATACGGCCGGTTATGATCCTTATCATAGCCCCAGGCAAGATTCCAGTGCTCGTCCAGCATATCCGGCGTCACGAAGAGAGAAGGGATGCGCAGGGTAATGCGTCCCTGGGTGTCCAGCGCCGCTTTTCCGATCTGCTGAACGGACGCGGGCACATCCAGTGCGCGCAGGGAAGAACAGCCGCAGAACGCCGCTTCCCGGATCGCCGTAAGACCTTCCGGCAGTTCGATCCGGGCAAGTGCGGTACAGCCGAAAAATGCTTTTTTCTCCAGAGAGATCAGAGAAGAAGGCAGTATGGCTTCCTGCAGGGATACGCACTGTTCAAAGGCAGAGACACCGATGCGGGTACAGCGTTCCGGCAGGATGACCTCCCTCAGCGCTGTGCAGCCGTAGAACGTGGAATCCGGCACAGCAGTCAGGGACATCGGCAGTTTTACGGCACGCAGTCCGGTGCAGCGGACGAACGCACCGCTTCCCAGATACCGTACGGAGTCAGGCATCCGCACTTCCTTTAGATTCTCACAGGCGTAAAAGGCACGTGTGCCGATCTCTTCCACGCTGTCGGGAATCGTGACGGACACCAGCGAAGAGGCATAGGAAAACGCATAGTCGTCAATGATCCGGACAGTATCCGGAATGACCACATGTGTTTCATTCCCTTTGTATTGTTTCAGATGCGTGCGTTCAATCACCAGTCCCATGCGAGCCTCCTGTCAAAAAGGCCGGGTAACCCGGCCTGAAGTATTATTTTCCGTCTGCCAGGAGATCCTGTACGACCTTGTCCTGCGGATATACGCCGGCTGCCTTGAGCTCAGCGATCTTTTCCGCGAACTGCGGCAGATATTTCTCATGCGCAACGAGCAGTTCGTTCAGAACCGTCTGTGCGACATGTCCGTGGGTTACCATCGGATTCATTTCGAAGGCTGCCAGAGCCAGTCCGTAATTGCCGGTGATCGCAGCTTCGATGACGCATTCTTCCATTGCCTTCATCATCTGTACCCAGCCGCGCTCGCTCGGATTGAACTTGCCCCATGTTAACGGGAGAGCACCCTGACCGGAAATGATGGAGGATACTTCCACGATGCAGTCGTACGGCAGATCGGCAAGAGCGCCGTTGTTCTGCGTGGAGACGACCATGTGCGTGCGCTTGTCATTGTAAATGGAGCAGATGCATTCGCATGCCGCATCGGAATAGTGAGCACCGCCGCGCTTGGAAAGCTGTTCCGGCTTGTAGTTGAGATTCGGATCTTTATACAGTTCGAACAGTTCTGCTTCGGTCTGCTTGACCTGCTGGGCGCGTGTGCCGACTGTGTTGTATTCTTCCAGAGAGTGCTTCAGCATCTCGTCGTGCATGTAATAGTAGCGGTGATAGCCGCACGGAATGAGCTGGATCTGCTTCATATGGTCTTCCAGGAACTTGCACTGGAAGATATTTGCCGGTGTGCCGTCATCGACGGTCGGATCATACATATTGTCGATCAGCTTGTCGGTCAGATCGTTGCCGTGCGCGTCGGATACCTTGTGCCAGTGGAAATGATTGAGACCGGCAAAACGGTGGATGCAGTCACGCTCGGTCAGCCCGAACTGCGGCGGTTCTTTGAGCAGGGCATTGACCGGTACATTGCACAGACCGATCGTCTTCTTCCAGCCGCCCCATTTGATCGCGGCTTCGGTGACCATGCCGGACGGGTTGGTGAAGTTGATCAGCCATGCGTCCGGGCACAGTTCCTTCATATCTTCGATCACGCCGAGGATGACCGGGATCGTGCGGAATGCCTTGAACATACCGCCGGCACCGTTTGTCTCCTGGCCAAGCATGCCGTAGTAACTCGGAATGCGCTCGTCTTTGATACGGGCATCCAGAAGACCGACACGGAACTGTGTTGTAACAAAGTCTGCGTCCGGCAGTGCCTCGCGGCGGTTCAGAGTCAGATGTACCTTTACACCGTACGGAGTGGCGTCCCACATACGCTGTGCCATGGCGCCGACGATCTCCAGCTTTTCTCTTCCTGCTTCAACGTCGCACAGCCAGATCTCGCGGATCGGCATTTCATCATAACGCTTGATGAATCCTTCCATCAGTTCCGGTGTATAGCTGCTTCCGCCGCCGATGGTAACGATTTTTACGGGCTTTTTATCCATGTTTGATTCCTCCTGGTTGTTTCTGTTTTCATTGTAGCGGACGGTTTTCGCAGAAAGAAGAGCACCGGCGTACATTGGTTCTGTGTTCCATCATGTTCCTGAATAATGGGCATATTCACGGAACGTTGTTCCGGCAGAAGATCAGAAAAAAGCCGGATGTTATTCATCCAGCAGGGGGTTTCTGGAATGTCTGCCGCTGGAGCGCACCATGGGACTGCGGTCCATGCGGGAACTGTCGATCTTCTTTTTCCTGTTCGCATCGTAGTCCTTCTGAAACAGCAGGGCATACAGCACATCCAGCACATACAGGCAGGAGATCGGAAAACTGAAATCACCGAGATTGGAGATCAGCTTTTCCCGGGCAGATACTTGCAGGGTACACGGCACCAGGGAGGACAGCGTATTCACTCCGTAGGAAGTAACTGCGGCGCACCGGTGTCCGTATTCGTTTGCAAGACGGGCGAAAACAAGACAGTGTTCGCTTTCACCGGTGTAGGAAAGGAAGAGGAACGCGCACTGACCGGGTGTGCTGTGAACGATCTCAAAACGGGTCTCATGGAGATCGGTGCAGATGCGGACGCTGCGGCCGATGCGCATCATCTTTTCCTGAAAGGACCGGGCAATACTGCGGGAAGAAGACAGCGTAATGATATACACTGTCGGGCAGTCCAGCAGGGATGCCGCGGTGCGCAGCGAAGCATCGCTCAGAAGACTGCGGGTATCCCGGATGATGGCCGCGTGCAGGGCACTGAGCTTTCCCGCTGTCTCCAGGGGATCGTCCGATGCGAGAAACGGCACATTGGGATCGACGTCTTCAAATTCCGCCGACAGATAGCGCAGTTCCTCCAGATAGCGGTCACGGAAATCATCCAGTCCGCTGAAGCCCATTTTCTGACAGAAACGCACGATCGAGGAAGGCGAAGCATAGGTGCTTGCGGCAATGGCGCGGATGCTTTTCTTCGCCACGGATTCGCGCGCATCCAGGAAATAGGCGGCGATGAGCTTCTCGGAATCCGTAAAGGAATTTGTCTGTTTCAGAAGGTCGCGTATAAACATAATTCCAGTGTAACAGAAAAAGCGGCCGCAGCCGCTTCATATACTCATTCAACGTATCCGTCGGGATTATTGAACTGCCAGTTCCATGCGTCTCTGCACATGTCTTCCAGCGTCTTCTCCGCTTTCCAGCCAAGCTGTTCCTTTGCCTTGGAAGGATCGGAATAGCAGGTGGCGATGTCGCCGGGCCGGCGCGGATCGATCACGTACGGAAGGGTCTTTCCGCAGGCTTTCTCGAAGGCATGCACCATGTCGAGCACGCTGTAGCCGGTGCCGGTGCCGAGGTTGTAGATGGAAACGCCTGGATATTTCGCAAAGCCTTCGATCGCCTTGACATGTCCCTTTGCCAGGTCGACGACGTGGATGTAGTCGCGTACGCCGGTTCCGTCCGGTGTGTCGTAGTCATTGCCGAAGACATGGATCTTTTCCAGTTTTCCGGAAGCGACCTGGGCAATGTACGGAAGCAGGTTGTTCGGGATGCCCTTCGGGTCTTCACCAATGCGTCCGCTCTCGTGTGCTCCGATCGGATTGAAATACCTCAGCAGCATGACCTGCCACTCATTGTCGGACTTCCAGAGGTCGGTCAGGATGCGCTCCTGCATTGCCTTGGTCTCGCCGTACGGATTGGTGCGTACACCGAGCGGGCATTCTTCCGTGATCGGTACGAATGCGGGGTCGCCGTATACGGTCGCCGAAGACGAGAAGACGATCTTCTTACAGCCGTGCGCGCGCATGACGTCGCACAGCGTCAGAGTGGACAGGAGGTTGTTGCGGTAGTATTCCAGCGGCATCCGCGTGGATTCACCGACTGCCTTGTATCCGGCGAAGTGGATGACCGCGTCGATGCTTTCTTTCTCAAACAGAGCGGTCAGGGCGTCTTTGTCGCATACATCCAGTTCGTAGAAGACCGGGCGTACGCCGGTGATCTCTTCGATGCGGTCAACGACCATTGCCTTGGAATTGTACAGGTTGTCTGCGATGACGACTTCATAGCCGTCTTTGATCAGTTCGACACAGGTGTGGCTGCCGATAAAACCGGTGCCGCCGGTAACGAGTATTTTCATATCAGATTCTCCTTCTTCTTATTTTACTGACGCAATGAACTGCAGGAAGTGCGCAGTGCCTTCCTCGGTATCCTTGAATACGCCGCAGTCTTCCAGAACATGGGCGAATACGTGTCCGATCTCTTCCTTGAGGATCTGATCGGTCTTTTCTTCGTTTTCAAACGTACCGTATTTTGCCTTCAGTTCCTCTGCCCATTCCCGGTGGGATGCGATGGACTCGATGGCAGAGAGGTCTTCGTTGTTTACGAGCGCTTTGTTCAGCACTGCCATTTCATTCAGAAGACGCGCCGGCAGGATCGCCAGTCCCATGACTTCGATCAGACCGATGTTCTCTTTCTTGATGTGGTGGTACTGGGCATGCGGATGGAAGATGCCGAGCGGATGTTCCTCACTGGTGCGGTTGTTGCGGAGGACAAGATCCAGTTCATACCGGCCGCCGCGCATGCGGGCGATCGGCGTGATCGTGTTGTGGCGCACACCGTCGGTATGGGAAAGGATCGCACAGTCTTCATCGCTGTATCCGATCCACGCCTGCAGGATATCATCGGCCAGGTCGACCAGCCGGTTCACCGACAGAGAGGAAAGACGGATCACGGACATCGGCCAGTTCACGATGCCTGCTTCAACGTCCTCATAGCCGGCAAATACCGCGCTCTTCTTGATCGGAGCTTTGGCCATGGCGAAGTCATAGCGTCCGCCCTGGAAGTGCTCATGCGTCAGGATACTGCCGCCTACGATCGGAAGATCGGCATTGGAACCGACGATATAATGCGGATATTTCTGCACGAATTCCAGCAGACGGCGGAAGGTGGCCTTATCGATGACCATCGGTGAGTGGTTTTCCGAGAGGATGATGCAGTGCTCGTTGTAGTACACATACGGGGAATACTGCAGGTACCACTGGGTGCCGTCCAGCTTCAGCGGGATGAGACGGATATTCTCTCTCGCCGGATGATCCAGGCGTCCGGCATAGCCTTCGTTTTCCGGACACAGAGCGCATTTCGGATAGGCATCGCTCTTCTTTGCCAGTGCCGCGGCGATCGCCTTCGGATCTTTCTCAGGCTTGGACAGGTTGATCGTGATGTCCAGGATTCCGTAGGGAGTCTCCGCCGTCCACTTGCGGTCCCGGCGGATCCGGTATGTGCGGATGTAGTCGCTGTCCAGAGACAGTTTGTAGAAATAATCGGTCGCTTCTTTCGGACTTTCCCGGTAAAGATCCTTGAAGGTGCGGATGACTTCGGACGGACGCGGTGTCAGAACGCCCATGAGTCTTGTATCAAAAAGATCTCTTGATGCAATGCCGGAGTCGATCAGTCCGCGGGAAACGGCGTCGTCCAGAAGGACTGCAAGGATATCCTCCAGCTCCATTTCTTCGCCGCCCTGCCATGTAAAGCTGCTGTCGGGCTCGATCTTCATGATGTCCAGAAGCCCGTTGGCGGCCCAGCGCGCGTCGGTTTTATGGATCAGTTCATGCTCGATCCCGTAACGGACCAGCGCTTTTATTGCTTCGATTGCATTTGTCATATTATTACTCCTGTACCTTTCATCTTAACCCCGAATGATAATGATTAACAGAGCCAAATAACGGGAAATATTGTAGAATTAACGGGCTGTATTCCGTATACTGTAGACCGGAAGGAGGGATGCATATGTTACTGGAAAAGGACGCTGTCGGGATCGTACAGAGCATGATCCGGCACTATAGTGCAGCAGCGGAAGACGACCGCATCGACCTGCTGGAGTGGGCGGAAAGCGGCGAAAGCGAACTGCCGGACGATCTCTGCGCCTCTGTGCGCCGGCTGATCGATATATGCCAGCTTCTTTCGCAGGAGAAAACAGACGTACTGAAAACGCACTACGGCGTCCGGGAAGACATCATCACCTCGCTGCATGCATATGACGGGGATATGGGCGTTCTGAAGCAGATCAAGAAGGATCTGCGGATCAAAGGCCAGCCGCCGCGCCGCATGTATATTTCCGATCTGCATTTCTATCACAGCTCTCTGAACCGGCAGATGGACTGCCGCGGATTCAGCGGCCACGAAGAGATGAACGAATACATGATCGCCCAGTGGAATAAGAAAGTGCGCGGAAAAGACGAAGTGTTCATCCTCGGTGACTTCTCCATCGCCAAGGGAGAGGCGACGAACCGCATCCTCCAGCAGCTCAAGGGCAGAAAGTACCTGATCACCGGCAACCACGACGCCTTCACAGAGGATAAAACATTTGATACGTCCCTGCTGAAGTGGGTCAGACCATACGCGGAGATCCGTGACGCCGGCAGGAAAGTCGTCCTGTCGCACTATCCCATCTTCTGCTACAACGGGCAGTACCGCCGGGACGGGGACGAACAGCCGCTGACCTATATGCTGTACGGCCATGTGCACAATACGTATGACGAAGCGCTGGTGGACCGCTTCATCAAGGAAACGCGCGCGTCGATGCGCAAGTCCCGCTACGATGAGGAAGCGAAGCCCATCCCGTGTCAGATGATCAACTGTTTCTGCATGTATTCCGATTACCAGCCGCTCACACTGGATGAGTGGATCGAACTGGATGAGAAGCGCCGGAGCACCATACAGTACGATACGATGCCGTGAACACCCTGTGTGTTCACTTTTTTATATACCGGGTACTGTCCACGGCAGTTTTCCTGCAGAAATACGGGAATAAGAAAAAAGTGCGCAGATGACCTGCGCACTCGTTTCAGTATTTCTTGATCTTCTTAATGACGTTGGTGATCGGAGATACCAGCTTTCTGCCGTCATCCCGCCAGCCTTCTGCGGTCTTCTTGCCGCAGTACGGACAGCGGAGAGCCCGTTCCGGGATCGACTTCTTGCAGCGGGTGCACTGCATGATTATTCCTCGTCGTCCTTCAGACTGTGGGTATCCAGGATCTCCGTCGGTGCGTCATCGTGAACTTCCAGATTGGAAGTAACGATGATCTGACGGTCTTCACCCTGTTTCTTCGTTGTCTGGCTTTCGGACAGATCGGTTCCGAACAGCGGGGAAATAATCGGCTGGAAGTGGTAGACGAACTCTTTCTTTCCGTCCTTTTTCGCCGGTTTGACCGGTTCTTCCTCGATCGTCAGTTTTTCCTCGAAGAAATCAACTTCTTCTTCGACCGGTGCTTCTTCGACTGCTTCCTCTTCCGCTTCTTCCTCAGCCTGTGCCGGGGCGGCGAGGATGGCATCGAGATCGAGCTGTGTCGTCTGTTCGTTGGCAACGTTGTCCGGGATGTCTTCGCCGGCAATGTCGGAGAAGAAATCAACGATATTTGTTGTTTCGTTTTTCTCTTCCGGAATGTCTTCTTCCTCGGATACCGGGATGTCTCTCAGGATCTCAGCCTGTTCTTCTTCCGGTTCTGTTTCCGGTTCGATCGGGAAGATCGGTTCTTCCGGCTTCGGCTCCGGTTCCGGTGCTTCGACAGCGTCCAGGTCGGTCGCTGCAGCGAATTCGGCAAACAGGTCATCGATATCGCTGAAGCCGTCACTGTCGCCGAAGACGATCGCATCGATCTTCTCTTCGATCGACGGTTCCTGTACCGGTTCATCCTCGATGATCTCTTCGAATACCGGCAGTTCTTCCGCGAGCGGCGCTTCTTCCATCTCTTCCGGCAGGACATCTTCTTCCGGTTCCGCGGCCGGTTCTTCCGCGTCTTCTTCCGGAGAGGCTCCGGCGGTCAGCTCATCAAACAGGGAAGGTTCCTCTGCGTCTTCGGCCGGCTCGTCTTCCGCGTCTTCTTCTGTATACTCTTCTTTGTATTCTTCGTATTCTTCTTCCGGTTCTTCGTCTTCGTCTTCAAATACCGGGTCTTCCGGGAATTCCGGTTCTTCGGGTTCTTCTTCCGGATCTGCAAATACTGCCGGATCAATGGTGATCTGGGTCGTATTTTCATGAGCGAGAGGCTGCTCGGAAGTGAAGTTTACTTCTTCTTCCTCTTCTGTTTCATCCTCAAATAACAGACTCTGTAACTTCTTGATATCTACCATGGGAATCATCCTCCTGTTGCTTACGGCATATATACGTAATTGATTATATCATTGAACAGAGAAAAAGGCATCTGTTGCCTCCGGGAATGAAGGATTACCGGAAAGAATTCCTGTCTCCGCATGCTCTGTTGAGACTATAATACAGGGGAAGAAGAGAGGTACACACGATGCTTGAAACAGGAATCACTGCGCCGGACTTTGCCCTGGCAGACCAGAACGGAAAGGTTCACCGTCTGTCGGACTACCGGGGACAGAAAGTAATTCTATATTTTTATCCGAAAGACAACACGGCAGGCTGCACGAAGCAGGCTTGCGGATTCGCGGACCGCTATCCGCATTTCCGGGAAAAGAACGCCGTTGTTCTCGGCGTCAGTAAAGACAGTGTGGCCAGCCATAAGAAATTTGAAGAAAAATACGGCCTGCCGTTCCCGCTGCTTTCCGATCCGGAGAAAGAAGTGATGCAGATGTATGATGTGTGGAAAGAAAAGACCATGTACGGAAAGAAAGTCATGGGCGTCATCCGCTCCACGTATCTGATCGATGAAAACGGTGTGATCGTCAAGGCAAAGGGAAATGTAAAGGCAGCGGACAATCCGGAAGATATGCTGGGAGAGCTGGCGTGAAGATCCTGCTGGCACCGGCAAAGAAAATGACCGTCAATGACGACGACGTGACGACGCAGGGACTGCCGGTGTGCATCCGGCAGACAGAGGTGCTTCTGGGGCGTCTGCGCGGAATGTCGTACGAAGAGCTGAAAGAGACTTGGAAGTGCAGCGAGAAGCTGATGCGGGAAAATACCGCGCGGCTGGAACGCATGGATCTGTACAGCCGGCTGACACCGGCCGTGTATGCCTACGTCGGGCTTGCCTACCAGCATCTGTGCGCCGGCGGAATGAGTGATGAAGAGATCGGCTATCTGCAGGAACATCTGCGGATCCTGTCGGGATTCTACGGAATCCTGAAGCCGCTGGACGGCGTAACGCCGTACCGGCTGGAGATGCAGGCAGTATTGCCGGGATACGGCGATCTGTATTCCTTCTGGGGTGACCGGCTGTATCAGGAACTGAACGATGACGTAATCGTGGATCTTGCCTCGAAAGAGTATTCCCGCAGTATCGTTCCGTATCTGAAAGACAGTGACCGGTATATTGAGATCGTCTTTGCGGAATATGTGAAAGGGAAGGCAGTCACGAAGGGTACGATAGCAAAAATGGCAAGAGGCGAAATGGTATCGTGGATGGCGCAGAACGCCGTCACGGATCCGGAAGAGCTGAAGCGGTTCTCCCGCGGCTATGCGTACAGCGAAGAACTGAGCGGTCCTTCCCGATATGTATTTCTTGCGGAAAGAAGGCAGAAGACAGAATGATGAAACGAATGTGGCTGCCGGCAGCGGCTGCGGCGGCGGGAATCTATGCGATGCGGACCGGGAACCGGCGCGATCCCCGGGTCGAAGCGCTGAAGGCATGCCGGTACTTTGCGCACCGGGGACTGCACGATCTTTCCCGCGGCATCCCGGAAAACACCATGACTGCGTTTCATGAAGCGCGGATCCATGGGTACGGCGCGGAGCTGGACGTACAGCTGACAAAAGACGGCATACCGGTCATCTATCATGATTTCCATGTATCCCGTCTCTGTACGAAGGAAGACGGCACGAAAGCAGAGGGAAGACTGGATCAGTATGATCTGGAACAGCTTCGGCAGCTGCGCGTCGGCGGCACCGAGGAGCGCATACCGCTGTTTGCGGACGTGCTGAAGGAAGCGAACGGGGAAATGCCGCTGATCATCGAACTCAAGGTGGATAAGGGAAAGATGATCGAACCGCTCTGCCGGGCAGTGCTTGCTTTATTAAAAGACTATAAAGGACTGTACTGTATCGAATCATTTGATCCGCGGGCAGTCCGCTGGCTGTATCTGAACGAACCGGATATCATCCGGGGACAGCTGTACGAAGATGTCTACCGGACGGGCAGACAGTGGATGTACAAGGCGTCCGGCAATCTGCTCTTCGGGTTTCTGACCAGGCCGGATTTCATTGCCTACCACTGGAACCATTCCGGCGCGGTGCTCGGACGCATATGCCGGGCGGTCATGCCGGCGATGAAAGTGTGCTGGACGGTGCGTACGCCGGAACAGCTGGAAAAAGTGCGCCGTATCTACGATGTATATATCTTTGAAGGATTCCTGCCGGAATAACAGGTGACGTATGAGTGAACATGATAACTTTCTGATCAGCCTGTCAGTGCTGTACCGGAATACGCAGAAGTATTTCGACCGGGTGCTTTCCCGCTATGACATCGGTTCCGGACAGCTGATCTTCCTGCTTCTGATCTATGAACATGACGGCATCACGATGCAGGAAGTCACGCGTCTCAGTGAAGTGGATAAGGGAACGACGACCAAAAGCATCAGCCGTCTCATCGAGCAGGGCTATGTGGAAGCGCGGGTGGATGAAAAAGACCGCCGTGTGCGCCGCCTGCATACGACCGGCAAATCCGCGGATATCATGCGCGATATCTACGAGTACCGGGCAAGATGCCGGCGCATCCTTGCCAGAGACACCGACTTTGCCGGCTTTGAGGAGACGCTGGCGAAAGTGACAGATAATTCCCGTATGGGACTCAGCGAAAAGAGTGCGCTGGAGGGACTGCGGATCGGCGCTCTGACCAAGCTGACGATGACGGATGTGCCGGGAAAAGCGGCCTGCCGCATCGACTTTGCCGGCTGCTGTTTCCGCTGCCCGTGGTGTTTCCGCAAAGATATGGTATTCCTGTCCGAACGCCGAACGTCGGTGGATCCGGAAGATGTGCTGGCATTTCTGGAGAAGCGCCGGGGCATACTGGATGCCGTATGCATCAGCGGCGGTGAACCGCTGATGCAGGAAGACCTGTTTCCGCTGCTGGAGAATATCCGCAGCCAGGGCTATGCGGTGCATCTGGAAACGTGCGGCTATGAACCGGAAAAGCTGGAAGAACTGCTGCAGAAGGGACTGGCCGACTTTGTCGCGATGGACGTCAAGAACTGCCGGGAACGCTATGCCGAGACGGCCGGCGTTCATGCCGGAAGCATCGATCTTTCCCGGATCGAACGTTCGCTGCAGATCCTGGCCGCGGCGGACATACCGTATGAACTGCGGACGACCGTCATGAAGGAATTCCATGACGAAGGAAGCCTGTGCGCGCTTGCCCGCGAACTGCCGGCGAACGCTGTATGGGTGCTGCAGAATTATAAAGACAGCGAAACGGTCATCCAGCCCGGATATACGCCGTTCGCACAGGAAGAACTGGAACAACTGTGCCGGAAACTGCGGGAACTCGTTCCTGCGTGCTCGGTGCGCTCATAAGCAAAACGGCATCTCTGCTGTGCAGGGATGCTTTTATATATTGTTTTACAGGTTTCTTACAGACAGACCGCTTTTATCAAATACATGTAAACTCTTTGTTATGCTATGATAAAGTCAGGAGTAATACTATGGGAAATCTAAGAGAATTCAATTTTCTCAGTGTTCTGGTGCGTCTCGTGCTGGCGATGCTTTGCGGCGCGGTCATCGGCTACGGACGGACAAAGAAAAAGCGCACTGCCGGATTCCGCACGTTCATGATCACAGCGATCGGTGCAGCCCTGACAGTACTGCTTTCGATGTATGAATACGAGATGTTAAAAGGAGCCTGGTCCTCTGTGGTGGATGAAGTCGGAATGAAGTTTGACGGTTCCCGCTTCGGCGCCCAGGTGATCAGCGGCGTCGGCTTTCTCGCGGCAGGCAGTATCGTGGCAGTCGAGCACAAGCAGGTCGAAGGCCTGACGACAGCGACCGGACTGTTCTGTTCCGTATGCATGGGACTGGCGTGCGGCGCCGGTTTCTATGAGTGCGTATTTGCGGCTCTGATCATGATCATCATCGCTCTGGATGTGCTGGAACCGCTGGAAGTGCTGTACAAACGGCGCCGGCGGAATATCACGTTCTATGTAGAATTCGATCATATGGAAAGCCTGCAGAACATCATCGGCATCCTGAAGGAACGCGATTCCTCCATCCATAATATCGATGTGGAGCGCATGCACAGAAGCGGCGAGAAATACCCGGCTGCGGTCTTCTCCGTGCGTCTCAGCAAAGAACATCCGTCGCATTCGGAGATCCTCTCGACGATCGCGGAGCGGCCGTATGTGTACAGTATTCAGGAACTGATCTCATAGAAAGGAGGACAGGAAATATGCTTTCAATTTTTGACCCGGTACGCGGAATGGGCCTGGGACCTGTTCTTCTCCGAATGGTATTTGCGTTTATTGCCGGTATGATCGTCGGTCTGGAACGCTCGTATCAGAACAAGCCGGCCGGCTTCCGTACCCATATTCTTGTATGTCTCGGGGCATGCATCGCTTCGATGACCGGTCTGTATCTCTATACTGTGCTGAAAGTGCCGGCAGATCCGTCCCGGATCGGCACCCAGGTCATTACCGGCCTCGGCTTTATCGGTGCCGGAACGATCGTTGTGACGCATAAACGGCAGGTGAGCGGACTGACCACCGCAGCGGGCATGTGGACCTGCGGCATCATCGGTCTTGCCGTCGGCGCCGGTTTCTTCGAAGGTGCGATCATTGCGTGCGTCCTCGTACTGATGGCAGAGACGGTCATGAACGGCGTACGCAGCCGGATCATCGCCGCGCCTTCCTTCGACCTCGCTGTCAGCTACAGCGCACGCACGGATCTCGATAAAGTACTGCGGTACTGCAAGGATCAGAAGATCCGGATCACCGGCCTGCAGATCTTCAGCAATACCCATGAAGAAGGAACGCTGTATTCCGCCATCATAGGCCTGCGCCCGCCAACAGAGACCGATCCGGATGAACTTGCCAAAACGATCGAATCCATGGACGGGATCGTCTCCTGCTCCAGAACATGAGCCATCGCCGGATGGCTTTTTTTCTGAGTAATTCTATTGAAAAATCCGGTAAAAAAGCGGATGATATGTTCTGCACGCACGGAGTGATGTATGACAGAAGAAAAGAAGACAAATGAACGTTTTGCGACGAAAAAACAGCTTGTATGGTTCTTCCTGCAGGGATGCCGGAGGTATTTTTGCGCGTCCGTCATTTTTGCGGCTCTGGTATCGCTTCTGGATCTGATCAATCCCCGCATCATCGGCTATACCGTCGACGCAGTGCTGAACGACGGGACATACGAACTGCCGGCAGTGATCGAGACCTGGATCGCAGGGATCGGCGGACCGGCTGTGATCCGCGAACATCTCTGGTGGATCGGACTGATCGTGGTGTCGGTGGGATTGTGCGGTGCCTTCTGCCGCTTCATGTGGCGCTACAACAACACGAAGGCGGCGGAGTCGCTTGTGCAGCGCATGCGCAATACGCTGTTCGAGCATATTCTGCATCTGCCGTTCTCCTGGCACAGCGAGAATCATACCGGTGATATCATCCAGCGCTGTACGAGCGATGTGGATACAGTGAAGATGTTCCTGTCGGAACAGCTGACTTCTCTGGTGCGCATTACCGTACTGATCATCCTGGCGCTGTATTTCATGTTCAATATCCATGTAAAACTGGCGCTGCTCTCCCTGATGTTCATCCCGGTGATCATCGGCTACAGCTATCTCTTCCACCGCCGGATATCCGGTGCGTTCCGCCACGCGGACGAAGAAGAGGGAAGGCTGTCCGCGATTGCCCAGGAAAACCTGACCGGCGTACGTGTCGTACGCGCGTTCGGACGGGAAAGCTATGAACGGGAGCGTTTTGAAAAGAAGAATAAGGAATATACGGCGATGTGGGTGCGCCTGATGCGGATCCTTTCCACATTCTGGGCGACCAGCGACATCGTTTCCGGACTGCAGATCCTGACCGTGACGGCGGTCGGCGCAGTATTCTGCGTACACGGGGAGATCTCTTCCGGTGACTATATTGCCTTTATTGCCTACAACGCAATGCTTACATGGCCGGTGCGCATGCTGGGACGCGTTATTTCCAACCTGTCCCGTGCCGGCATTTCGATCGAGCGTATCCGCTATATCATGAATGCGCCGGCGGAAGCGGATGTTCCGGATGCTCTGGAACCGCCGATGAACAAAGACATCGTCTTCGACCATGTGACATACCAGTATGAAAACGGAAGCGGCGACATCCTGAAAGATGTCAGCTTCACGATCCCGGCCGGTTCCACCTTCGGCATTCTCGGCGGTACCGGTTCCGGAAAGAGCACTCTGATGTATCTGATGGACCGCCTGTATGATCTGCCGGAAGACGGCGGAAAGATCACGGTCGGCGGCGTGGACCTGCGCGATATGAAAGCGTCGTGGGTGCGCAGCCAGATCGGCATGGTCCTGCAGGAACCATATCTGTTCTCAAGGACCCTGTCCGAAAATATCCGCATTGCGGCGCAGGATGCCGGCATGACCGAGATCCGCAACGCCGCCCGCATTGCCAGCCTCGATGAATCCATCGAACGCTTCCAGGAAGGCTATGAGACGTATGTCGGTGAACGCGGCGTTACGCTGTCCGGCGGACAGAAGCAGCGTACGGCGATCGCCCAGATGCTGATCAGGAAGCCGCCGGTCATGGTATTCGACGATTCGCTTTCGGCAGTCGATGCCGAGACGGACGCGAAGATCCGCGCAGCAGTGCAGGAGAATTCCGGTGAATCCACGGTCATCCTGATCGCGCACCGGCTGACGACCCTGATGCATGCGGACCATATCATCGTGCTGGACAAAGGACAGATCGCGGAAGAAGGCACACACGAAGAACTGCTGAAAGGAAACGGCATCTACCGGAAGATCTATGATCTTCAGACGATGCACGAGTAACGGAGGGTATGATGAGCGAAGAAAAGAAAACAACATCACTTCCGTGGTTCGGACTGCCGCGTCTCTTTCCTTATATTAAGAAGTACCGAAACAAACTGATCATGATGGCGCTGCTGGGCGTCGGCGCGAGTCTGCTGGATTCGATCATGCCGCTGTTCAACCGCTATGTGCTGGATCACTTTGTGGCAGAGAATACGCTGGATACGCTGGGCGCCTTCGTCGGTCTGTATATCCTGACGATCCTCGTCAAGGTGGCATGCGACTTCACAAGTACGTATACCGGCGGAAAAGTGGAAATGGGCATCAACCGGGATCTGCGCGACGCGTCATTCCGGCATCTGCAGACACTGTCCTTCTCGTACTTCAACCAGAACAACGTCGGTTACATCCATGCCCGCGTCATGTCCGATACCGGCCGTATCGGCGAGATGGTGTCCTGGGGAATGATGGAACTGATCTGGAACGGCGCCTATCTGCTGAGCGTCATTCTGGTCATGATCAGCGTAAATGCGCGTCTTGCAATATATGTGATCATGCTGCTGCCGGCGGCGGTACTGCTGATCAGCTTCTTCCAGAAGAAACTGATCCGCTACAACCGGCGCATCCGTGAGATCAACTCCACGATCACCAGCGACTTCAACGAAGGCATCACCGGTGCCCGTTCGATCAAGACGATGGTCATTGAGGATACGATCCGGGATGACTTCCGGAAAGATACCGGCGAGATGTACCGGATGTCCCTGCGCACCGGACGCACCAGTGCCCTGTTCTCTTCCTCGATCACGCTGATGAGCGCGCTCGTGCTGGCCGTGGTCATGTGGAGAGGCGGCAACCTCACGCTGCAGAATGTGATCCGCATCGGTACGCTTTCCGTATTCATGAGCTATGCCCTGGGCATGATCGAACCGATCCAGGGACTGATCCAGACGATGTCCAACCTGATCGCCATTCAGGTCAATATCGAACGCTTCACCAACCTGATGAACACGGTGTCCGATGTCGCGGATACCCCGGAAGTCATTGAAAAGTACGGCGATACATTTGCGCCGAAGAAGGAAAACTGGGAACCGCTGGTCGGAGACGTGGAATTCAAAGATGTCTCGTTCATGTATCCGGACGGCAATGAGATGGTGCTGGAGCACTTTGATCTGAAAGTGCCGCACGGCACCAATGCCGCGATCGTCGGCGAGACCGGTGCCGGCAAATCCACGCTGGTCAATCTGGTTTGCCGCTTCTTTGAACCGACGGAAGGACAGGTGCTGATCGACGGACGCGACGCAAGAGAACGTTCGCAGCTCTGGCTCCATTCCAACATCGGCTATGTCCTGCAGACGCCGCACCTGTTCTCCGGAACGGTGCGCGACAACCTGCGCTATGGCAAGCCGGACGCCACGGACGAAGAGATCATGGCGGCGCTGAAGCTGGTATCGGCGGACTTTGTCATCGAAAAGATGGACAAGGGACTCGACAGTGAAGTCGGTGAAGGCGGCGATATGCTGTCGACCGGCGAAAAGCAGCTGCTGTCCTTTGCCAGAGCGATCCTGGCGGATCCGCGCATCCTCGTGCTGGATGAAGCGACGTCCTCGATCGACACCGTGACGGAAAAAGCAATCCAGGACGCGATCCAGAAAGTCATCAAAGGACGCACATCCTTCATGATCGCACACCGTCTGTCCACTGTTGTGGACGCCGATATTATCCTCGTTGTACGCGACGGCAAGATCATTGAACGGGGAAAACACAGCGAACTGATGAAAAAACGCGGGTATTATTACAGCCTGTATACGCGTCAGTTCGAAAATATGGCCGCGGATCTTGTATAAAATGGCAAAAATGTCGAAAAAAACGAAAAAAAATGGTCGTTTTTGACAAAAAAGAATTATGCATTTTGTGACAGATGTGAAATAATATATAAAGTATTATCGAAGGGGAGAAGTTATGAATTGGGAGAACAGACCGGAATTTGAAGACAGCCTTGAAAAACGCAAGGTAAAAGTGCACAACACATTTGGAGGAAAAGTAGTTGAGATCCTCTACGGCGCAAAGGACGCTGATGGAAATCCTACCGAACCGAAAGATGCAGCAGTGGACGGTCACGGTCGCTGGTATGGAATTGAAGTAGACGGCAAGTACTGCATGTTTGCATGGCGCAAGCCGGCATCCGAAGGCGGCGAGACAGTCTACGGTACAGAATATAAAGAAGATGCACTGGACATCATGGAGACACAGGTCCGCAAGAAGCTCGACCTCTGCCGTGAAGCAGAAAATGCTTCCAAGAATCTCGACGGCGACGCAGCAAAGGAAAAACTGGATGCGATCAAGGCTGAATGGGATGCAATGACTGACTGGGAAACACCGAAGGAAGTCGAATATGCAGAGCGTATGAACCGCAGCATGGAACGTTACGGTGAGATCGAAAAGTCCAGAGCAGAAGCTTCTGATGCAAAACAGGCGATCATTGATCAGGCTGAAGAACTGAAGAGCTCCACAAGCTGGAAAGAAGCAGGAAACAAACTGAGAGAACTGCGCAAGACTCTCAACGATATCGAAGGTGCAGGCAGCCAGGCTGACCGTGCATTCCGCAAGAAGTTCAGAGAGATCGAAGATGAATTCTATGCAAAGAGAAAAGAATACTTCGATACGATCGATGAGCGCCGTGCCGAAAGCAAGGCAAAGAAAGAAGCCCTGATCGAAGAAGCAAAGGGCCTGCTTACAAAAGTTACAAACTGGAAAGCAGTCGGCGACAAGATGGAAGACCTGTTCACACAGTGGCGTGCAGCAGGAAGCTCCGGACGTGAGTTCGACGATGACCTCTGGGAACAGTTCAAGGAACAGCGTACAAACTTCTTTGAAGGCAGACGTAAATTCTTTGAAGAGCGCAACGCACAGTGGGCAGCTTCCAAGGATAAGAAGAGAGCTCTGATCGAAGAAGCAAAAGAGATCACAGCTTCCGAAGACTATGGCCGTGACAACACGGAACGTATGAAGGAACTGGATAAGGAATGGAAGACAGCCGGCTTCTCCGGAAAAGCTGACAACGACCGTCTGTGGGATGAGTTCACAGAGGCGAAGGAAGCATTCTGGGATGCAAAGCGCGGTGAGATCAACAAGCGTTCCGAAGCAGCTCTTGAGCGCAAAGAAGCAGACGCAGCACAGCTGAAGAAAGAGATCGAAAACCTCGAATTCAAGATCACGATCACTCCGAAAGCGGATGACAAGTATGAACTCGAGAATTCCATCGACCACAAGAAAGACAAACTGGCAGCGATCGAAAAAGATATCGCTGACATCAAAGAACGTCTCAGCAAGCAGTAATTACAGAGCAGACCGGGCAGAAATGCCCGGTTTTACTTTGCGCTTTTGCAAGAAAAAAAACCGGTCGTATGTGACCGGTGAGAGTTATTCGACAGTGATCGTGACGGTGATATTGCCGTTTGTCAGGAGCTGACGCAGTTCCTGCTCTGTTTTGTCCGTGATATGACCCAGTCTGGTATATGCCCAGGAATTGGTGCCGCAGAAGACGACGAGCTGGTCGCTGCTGTAGAGAACGATGTCACCGGGAGAGGTGACCGTCTGTACATCGTCGGACGGCAGAACAGTACCGATGGGACCGACCTGTTCGAATCCGCCGTACATGGACATATCGAGCACGAGCGGTTCCTTTTCCGCCAGTGCATGGAGTGCCTTGACGGAGTCGTTGTCTTCCCAGACGACGGTGACGGGTGTATCTGCGAGCATCATTTTCATTTCTTTTTCCTCCTGAACGATTTCCTGTTCTGTTTCCTGTTCCGTTTCCTGTACCGGCTCATCTGCCTTTGAAGAACTGTCCGGTACAGATTCGGAGACCGATGCGGAACTGCATCCGCAGAGCAGAGCAGTACACAGCATCGCTGCAGTTACAGCATGTTTCATTCCTTCTCCTCCTTTACAAACAGTGAACGGATCCGCATCAGGATGCGGACCAGCAGTTTCGGTTCACGCGGTACGCTGACCGCCACTTCCTGGGCGGCGATCGGAACGCCGTCCGCCAGCACGGTGATCGTACCGTTCACGGTGCGGTCTTCCACGCCGACTTCGATGACCTGCGGAATGTCGGTGACCCAGGTGATGCCGGCGTCATTGCGCAGGTCGAACCAGATCGGTGAGTTTGCCAGTACTTCCGTCGTTTCTTCTTTGAACATATGCTTCAGAGTGACTGTCTGTACGCTCTGTTCGCTGTAGAGGACCTGTCTGCGGCTGTATTCCTGATTCATCCAGTCTGCTACAAAGGCAGTGTCGCGGACATGCGCCCAGTCGGCGTACGGCGTCATGGCATGAGCGGCGATGACGATCAGATGCATATCATTCAGGGAAAGATAAGATGCCAGACAGTGTCCGGCCGCGTTGGTATAGCCCGTCTTTCCGCCGTCATAGCCGGCGATCTCGACGCCGTTTGCCTGCATTGCCGAGTAGGCGGTGCTGCGCATGGTATAGCCGGCTTCGTCGGTATAGACCGGTGTGGTCATGATCTCGTGCAGAAGCGGTATTCTGTGGCAGGCGCTCATCAGGACTGCGAGATCGCTGCAGGTTGTATAATGATCCGGGTCATGCAGACCGGTGGGATTGACGAAGTGCGTACTGTTCATGCCGAGTTCCGCTGCCTTCTGGTTCATCCTGTCCACAAAGGCGGGAATACTGCCGGAAACCGTAAAGCCGAGCGCGTTGACAGCGTCGGCGCCGGACGGCAGAAGTGCTCCGTACAGCAGGGATCTTACCGATACCGTCACCCCGGCCCGGTAGCCGACTACGGAAGCGTTCGCTTCAGCGAGACCTGCGAGCATATCATAGGTGATCGTGACCTCCTGCTCGGGATCGGGAAGGCTTTCGGCCGCGACCAGCACGGTCATAAGCTTCGTCATGGAAGCGGGATAGATCACGTCTGTGCCGTATTTATCAAACAGTACCTGACCGGTATCGTCATCAACGATGTACATATGATCACTTTCTGTCTGTTCTGCAGCTTCTTCCGGCGTCATGGCATACACCGGGCAGAGAGACAGCAGAAGTCCCGTGATCAGGGACAGAAGCCATGTAGATCTCAGTCTTTTCATCGCGATTATTATAGCCGTAACAGGAAGAAGATTACAGGAGAAATGCACGGCAGGAGAGGATGCATATTGCATATGCTACCATAAAACCATCCATGGTATAATAATATATCAGCGGAAAGGAGACAGCGGAGCAGGACGATGAACAGCAATGTCAGAAAAATAACAGACGGCGCGATGATGCTTGCCATTGTCGGTGCGGCGGTCCTGCTGGACAGGCAGACAGTCGGGCTGATCTATGGTCTTGTTTCTTTTCTTCTGCCGCTGCCGATGGTCTTCTACAGCGTTAAGTACGGCTGGCGGGACAGCTGGATGGTATTCGGCGCCATGCTTCTGCTGGCCTTTATACTGGAATCCCTGCCCGGCATGTTTCTGATCGGCGGGGAATGTCTGATCGGCCTTGTGTACGGGGCGAGTATTCATGCCAAGGCCAACAGCCACAGGACGCTGATCCGCACCATGATCACGGCGGTGATCTACGATCTCTGTACGATGATCATCTTCGCCGACTTCTTCGGATACGATCTGGCGGCGGAAATGGAAGAATACCGCAATATCATGAACACCGTGTTTACGCAGACCGGTGTGGATCTTCTGCAGAATGTCAATGTGGACAGTTATCTTGTCACGGTATTCATCGTGGCAGCGATCGTCACAGGCATCCTGGAGGCATATGTCGTGCATGTGATATCACGGCTGATGCTGAAGCGCCTTAGGATCGCGGCGCCTCCGTCCGTGCCGCTGTACGCGTACTATCCGCCGAAATGGAGCGGGTATGTCGGCATATTGGGCTTTATAGCGTATTACACGGGAATAAGCGGAAGGTTCGCTGCGGATCCCATGATAGAGAGCGCACTGCAGGGCTTCGGAATGGCAATGATCCTGTATCTTGCCTTCTTCGGAATGTTCGGGCTGATGCTGTTCATAAAGCTGCGTTTCCCGCACAGCCGGCTGGCGCCGATGCTGGTGGTCCTGGCAATGCTGTTCATTGCCATGTCCCTGGTGGCGCTGTTTGGATTCCTTTACATTACAACAGATATGCATGAAAGAATGCTGCAGAGGGCTGTTTATTCAGCCGGACAGAGAGAGGAGGTGCAGACAGATGAATCTGAAGATACAGACAATGAAGCGTCGGATGATCGCAGTAATGCTGATTGAAGCCGCAGTGCTCATCTTTGTCCAGGCCATGCTCAAAGCGCAGATCCTGTCCGGTGCCCTGATCCTGGTGATCCAGGCGATCCTGTTTGTACTGGCATTCGGCGAGTTTGAGAAACAGGCGGAGGAACAGAGCCGGGGCGTGCGGAACATACTCGGCGACTCGGCGGAAGAAGCGATGCTTGCCGGCGAACTGGGCATGGTCATTTATGACGATTCCTATGTCATCACGTGGATGAGCGAACTGTTCGGAAAGCGCGGGATCAATAAGATCGGCCGCAAGATCCTGACATGGATCCCGGAAGCCGACGATCTGATCTCCGGCCGGTCGGATGCCGTTACCGTACAGATCGATGATTATGTATTTGAACTGCGGCGCAAGGAAAATCTGCCGCTGCTGTATTTCCGTGATATCACGCGCCAGGTGAATGCCGAGAGACGGTACAGTGAAGAACGCCTTGTCATCGGTATGGCATGCTTTGACAACTATGAGGAAAGCACGCAGTTTGAAGATGAATCCGAGGTGGCGAATATCAATAATGCGGTCCGGGCGCCGCTGACGGATTACTGCAAGACGCACGGCATCATGCTGAAGCGTCTGAGCAGTGCCCGCTATCTGCTCATACTGAGTGAGAAAGTATTCAGCGCACTGATCGCGGATCATTTCTCCGTACTGGGACGCGTGCGCAAGGCAGCACAGAAGATGGATGTTTCCATCACGCTGTCCATGGCATTTGCCCGCGGCTCCGGCAAGCTGGAAGAACTGGATGAAATGGTCGCGAAACTGATGGATCTCGCCCAGACGCGCGGCGGCGACCAGGTCGCTGTACAGACGGTCGGGGAAGAAGTCCGGTACTTCGGCGGCTCCAGCGAAGCGGCGGAGAAGCGCAGCCGTGTGCGTGTGCGCGTCATGTCGCACAGTCTGCGTGATCTGATCCAGAAGTCTTCCAACGTGATCATCTGCGGCCATAAGAACGCTGACTTTGACTGTATGGGATCGGCGATCTGTCTGGCGCAGATGTGCAAGGCGCTGAACAAACAGAGCGCGATCATCGCGAAGACCGGCGGCATCGAAGAGAAACTGAAAGCCGCCATGGATGAGTATGCGGAAGAACTGAAGCAGGAAGTCAGCTTCGTTACCGAAAGCGAAGCGCTCAATCAGCTTCAGAGCAATACGCTCGTCATTATGACGGACCACCACAACATCCGTCAGTCCAACGGTGCCAAGGTGCTGGAAAACGCGAAGAAAGTCGTTGTCATCGACCACCACAGAAGAGCAACGGACATGGGCGTCAAGCCGGTGCTGATCTATATCGAAGCCGGCGCGAGCAGTACGTGCGAACTGCTGGCAGAGATGCTGCCGTATGTATCCGGCAGAGTGGATCTCAGTGAGATCGACGCCACATTCATGATCACCGGCATGATCGTGGATACGGCAAGATGGCGCTACCGTACCGGTTCGCGTACATACGACGCCGCCAGCGCACTGCGCAAAATGGGCGCGGATATTCAGAAAGCAAACGAATTCCTCAAAGACAGCTACGATGAATTTGAGATCAAGACCGCGGTGACGGCACAGAGCGAGAAATACGACCACGGCGTGATCATTGCACCGGTGAAAGACCGTGTGATCACAAGGTCGCTGATGTCCCAGGTGGCAGACAGCCTGCTGAACATCCAGGATGTGCAGGCAGCGTTCGTCATTGCCAATACCGGCGACAACGAGACGGCGATCAGCGCCCGCTCGACACGTGATGTCAACGTACAGGTCATTATGGAACATATGAACGGCGGCGGTCACATGACGGCTGCGGCAATGCAGAGAAGCAAATGCAGCATCGACGATCTGAAGCAGGAACTGCTGCAGACGATCGAACAGTATTTCAGGGAGGAAAAAACAGATGAAAGTGATTCTTAAACAGGATGTTAAGAAAGTAGGTAAGAAAGGGGAAGTCGTAAACGTATCCGACGGATACGGACGCAACTTCCTGATCGCAAGAGGACTGGCTGTAGCAGCGACAGACAAGAGCATGGCGGTACTGGGCGAACAGAAGAAAGAAGAAGCCAAGCAGGAAGCCATCCGCGAAGCAGAAGCCAGAGAACTTGCCGAGAAACTGAAGGATATGACATTCACATTCAATGTGCGCTCCGGCAAAGAGGGCAAGGTATTCGGCTCCGTATCCACGAAGCAGATCGTTGAAAAGCTGGCATCTGAAGGAATTACCGTCGACAAGAAGAAGTTCATCGACACCGATCCGATCCAGTCCCTCGGCGTTACAAAGGTACGCGTGGAACTGCATAAGAATGTGGTCGGTACGATCAACTGTCAGCTGGTCGGGAGTGATCAGTGAGCGGTAAGCGGGAAATGCCCTCCGCACTGGATGCGGAGGCCAGTCTTCTCGGAACGATGCTGCTGTACGGGGCGACCCAGACAGCGATCGAGGAAGGCCTGGAGGAAGAAGACTTCTACAATGAAGTCAACCAGAAGATCTTCCGCGGAATTCGGGATCTGTATGATCACGGCCAGCATGTTGACCTGACGACGGTCACGACATGGCTGACCGATATGAATATGCTGGAAGCGGTCGGCGGCAGTATGTATCTGACTGAACTGACCGAAGCTGCCATCACCAGCGCCATGACGCGCACGTATGTCAAGCTTGTTCATGACAAGGCGATCATGCGGCGGATGATCCGGGCGGCGGAACAGATCGCGGCGGACGGCTACGAAGGACAGACGGATATTGACCAGTATCTTGATGAGTGCGAAAAGTCGGTGCTGTCGGTATCCCGTGACCGTAAGGCAGGGGAATTCAAAAAATCCGCCGATCTGATGAACGATGCGGTCGCCACCATCCGCATGATGGAAGCGAACCATTCCGACGTTACCGGTCTGCGCACCGGGTTTGTCGATCTCGATCATATGACGCACGGCCTGCAGAACGGCGACCTGATCATTCTGGCTGCCCGTCCTTCCATGGGAAAGACCGCTGTTGCGCTAAACCTGGCAGAACACGTTGCTTCTACGAATCCGCGCGGAGCAGTTGCCATCTTTTCCCTGGAAATGACAGCGGAACAGCTTTCCATGCGTTTTCTGAGCATGAAAAGCAAAGTGGAAAGCGGAAAACTGCGCACCGGCAGACTTCGTCAGGATGAATGGAACCAGGTCAACGAAGCGGCCAGCGACCTCAAGGCAGAAAAGATCTATATCGACGATAAGCCGGGCATCAAGGTGTCCGAGATCTTCTCCAAGTGCAGAAGACTGAAAAATGAGGTCGGTCTGTCGCTGATCCTGATCGACTACCTGCAGCTGATCGAAGGAAGCGGAAAGAGAAGCTCCGACAACCGCCAGCAGGAGATCTCCGAGATCAGCCGTAATCTCAAGGGACTTGCCCGTGAGATGGAAGTACCTGTAATTGCTCTGTCCCAGCTTTCCAGAAGCGTTGAACAGAGAGAAAACAAACGACCCATCCTGAGTGATCTGCGTGAATCCGGATCGATCGAACAGGATGCCGATATCGTCATGATGCTGTACCGTGAGTCCTACTATGACGATAAACTGAAAGAAGCCGTAAAAGAGTCCGGGACAGAACGTCTCGAGATCAATATCGCCAAACAGAGAAACGGTGCGATCGGCCGCATCTTCCTCGGCTTTGAAGCCGCGACGAATGCTCTGTTTACCATTCAGACTGCAGAATAGGAGTAAAAACTGTCATGATGAAAAAAACGTTTATGGTCATCGCATGTTTTCTATGTTCGATCCTGATCGTTTTTTTCATGCCGTCTTCCCGTTCGTCCTCTGCCTTTGAAAGCAGTGCGGCGGGGATGTTCGAACAGAAGATCACCGGTATCTCCGCATCCGAAAAGACCATATACAAGCTCTATGACCGCGGAAATCTGGTCGGTGTGCTGACATCAAGGCAGAGACTGGACCGTTTCCTGGATTCGGTCTACCGGGAAAAGTATGAGAAAGACTATCCGAATTCCTCCTGCATCTGCGGAAAAGACATCTATATCACAGAAGAAAAGAGCCTTCTGGAATATGAGGATATCGATGAGAATATTCTGAATTATCTTCTGGATAACGAACTGTTCGCGCTGCGGGCGACCGCGGTGTGCTTTGCGGACGACACGGATATCTTTGCCCGGATCTATGTGCTGGATGAAACGATCTATGAAAACGCGATGCAGACGTTCATCACATACTTCATCGATCCGGATGTGCTGGCTTCCATCGAGCAGGGGTATTCCCTGCCGCTGTTAAGTTCCTACGGAACACGTGAAGTCGGCATCAGTATCTCGGAAACGATCACGATGTACAAAGATTACGCGGCGCCTTCCGAGATCATGCGTACGGAAGAGGAAGTCCTGGAATATCTCGAATACGGTGCGAATACGACCAAAGAGTATTACACCGTGCAGAAATATGATACCGTTGCCGGTGTCGGCACGAAGAACTACGGTCTTTCCGCTACCCAGGTCATGAATATCAACCGGGATAAGATCGAAAGCGTGGATCAGGTTCTGGAGGAAGGCCAGGAACTGTGCATTACCTATTTCAATTCACCGGTCAATGTCGTGGTATATAAGGAAACGCTCCGGGAAGAGGCGATCTATCCGGAAACGATCTATACCGAAGATCCTTCTCTGCTCGTCAATGAGACAGAGGTACGCCAGGTGGGAGAAGCCGGTTCCCGGAACTCCCTGTATTCGGAAAAATGGATCAACGGCGTTCTGGTCAACGGTTATCTGGAATCCAGCGTCGATATGCGTCAGCCCGTCAGCGAAGTTGTCGCGGTCGGAACGATGGAACTGCCGGATGTCGGTACGGGTACGTACCGCTGGCCGGTAAACAATCCGATCATATCGTGCGGATGGGGCTGTTACTGGGGTCACCGGGGAACCGATATCGTCAACGAGTATGAACCCTACGGCGATATCTACGCAGCGGACCGCGGCGTTGTGGAAAAGAACGAATATCACTATATCAACGGCAATTATATCGTGATCAATCACAACAACGGCTTCCACACCTACTACGGGCATATGCGTGAACCAAGCGAGCTGGAAGTCGGCACGGTGGTGGACAAGGGACAGGTCATCGGTCATATCGGCATGACCGGAGCCGCTACTGGTCCGCATGTGCACTTCTTTATCTACGAAGACGATGAAACACGGCACGATGCCTGCCAGGGATTCCTGCCATGTTAGAGTACGCGCTTCTTGCCAGCGGTTCCAAGGGAAACTGCTGTATGATCCGGGATGATCAGACACTGATCATGATCGACTGCGGCAGTACGAAGAAATACCTGGTGAACCAGCTTCATGAACTCGGCATCCGGATGGAAGAGATCGATGCCCTGCTGATCACGCATGATCATTCCGATCATATTGCCCAGCTGCGGGCGTTCAGCGACCGCTATGTCTATTCGCCGGTCGAGCTTCCGGATACGGAGACATTCCATGTCCAGCCGCTGCAGATCTTTACGGTCGGCTCACTGCGGATCACTCCGGTCGCACTGTCGCACGACGCTCTGAATACGACCGGATATATCTTTGAAAACGGACAGGAAAAACTTGTCTATATTACCGATACCGGCTATGTGAACAGCCGCTATATGCCTCTATTGCACAATGCGGACTATATTATTCTGGAAAGCAACCACGATGTGGGAATGCTGATGCAGACGAGGCGTCCCCAGTATCTCAAGGCACGCATCTGCGGCGATGACGGACATCTGTGCAACGAAGACTGTGCCGCGATACTGACAAAGATCGTAACGCCGAAGACGAAGCATATCATACTGGCGCACATCTCCCAGGAAGCCAACACGCGCGAACGGGCGCTGCAGGTATCCTCACAGCGTCTGCTGGAGGAACGCGTCCCGGTCAATGAACAGCTGATCGTCTCGGCAGCGGGACAGTTTGAACGAATACAGAGAGGATTTGGAAATGAAGAAATGGATCCCGGCAGCGTTAGCCGTTCTGTTGGTCTGGAATCTCATACTCAGTATTAGTCTGATCCAGATCAGCAACGATGGAGCCTCAGGAAACAGTCCTGCCGTCAATGAGAACACTGTCAACGGCTTCACCACCGATGTCACGGAAGTCATCAGTAATACCCAGGGAAGCGTCGTCACGATCGTCGCAAAGACGGAAGAAAGCGAACGACGTTCTTCCGGCATTATTTACGGCAATGAAGAGAACGCGATCTATATCCTGACCGGCTCCGATATTCTGGAGAATACCCAGACTGTCGCGGTGCGCTTTGACAGCGGAATCGAGCTGCCGGCGACCGTGGTCGGCCGTGATAAGACCGCAAAAGTAGGACTTCTGCGTCTTGAGCCGCCGTTTGACACGCTGGCGATCAAGCTCGGCGACAGCGGCCTTATCTCCCAGGGTGAATACGTCATCGCCATGGGCGGGCGGCGCACCGATACCGAAAGCGCCATGGTCACGTTCGGCGTTGCCGGCACACCGGGCGAACGACAGCTGAATTCGTCGTCAACGTGGACGTGTGATGTCATCGAAAGCGACATCATCGTTACGTCCAACGACATCGGCGGACCGCTGCTGAATATTTCCGGGGAATTACTCGGCATGATCGTTACGACCCCGATGGGCGGTTCTCCCAGCATGGGTTATGCGATCAGCGTCAATGAGCTGCGTCTGATCTATGCCCAGCTCAAAGAAGGCAGGGACGTACAGCGTGGGGCGCTCGGAACGACCGTGCGCAGTATCAATACCCTGCGCGCTTATCAGAAAAGCGCCCGGAATATCCGTCTGGATATGACCACCGGCGTGCTGATCACGAATATACTGGCGGATTCCGCGGCTTACGGCATCCTGAAGGAAGGCGACGTACTGGATACGATCGACGGCGAAACGATCCGCGACGCATTCGATCTCCGCACGCGTCTGTATGCACATAAGGAAGGCGACACCGTCCAGTTTGGAATTATCCGGGAAGGCGCGTCCGCTTCCGTCAGCGTGGTGCTGCAATGATACGCATCATCGCCTGCGGAAAACTGAAGGAAAAATGGATGCGGGAGGGCTGTGAGGAGTATCTGAAGCGTCTTGGCGCATATGAGAAAGTCACTGTGACTGAAGCGCCCGATGAAAAGGCGCCGGAAACAAACTCCGCCGCCGAAAACGAACTTGTAAAGATCAAAGAGGGCAGAAGCCTTCTGAAACAGATCAGAGACGATGAATATGTCATCCTGCTGGATCTTGCCGGCAGGGAAATGGACTCCGAACAGCTTGCGCAGAACATTCAGGAACTGTACAACCGCTCCCGCAGTAAGATCGACTTTGTCATCGGCGGGTCGCTCGGCGTCAGTGCGGAACTGATCCGGAGAGCGGATCAGCGCTGGAAACTGTCTCCGAATACATTCCCGCATCAGCTCTGCCGCATCCTTGTACTGGAACAGATCTACCGGGCTTTCCGCATTCTGCGGAATGAACCATATCACAAATAACAGAAGGAGAATTACGCTTATGATACGCAGTGCCGGAATCTTGATGCCGATCACTTCACTCCCCTCCGAATACGGAGTCGGAACACTTGGAAAAGAAGCACGCAATTTCGTGGACTTCCTTGCCGCCGCAGGACAGACATGGTGGCAGATCCTGCCGACCGGGCCAACCGGCTTCGGTGATTCGCCGTACCAGCCGCTGTCTTCCTATGCCGGCAACCCGTATATGATCGATCTGGAAGAACTGATCGAAGACGGGCTGCTTACGGAAGAGGAATGCAGTGCAGTCAAATGGTTTAAGAAGGAAGAGGCAGTGGATTACGGCGCTCTGTACAACAACCGCTGCAAGATCCTCCGTCTGGCAGCCACAAGACTCGCATCCAAGCATCCGGAAGACTATCTGCGCTTCCTGGAGGAAGAAAAGAACTGGCTGCGGGATTACGCGGTCTTCATGGCCATCAAGAACGACCGCAAAGGCGAAGCGTGGCAGACATGGCCGCACCAGCTGCGCGACCACAACAGCCGCGAAGTAGCGGAAGAAGCAGACAGACTGCGCGACGACGTCATTTTCTATAAGCGCATCCAGTATCTGTTCTATAAACAGATGAAGAGCCTGAAGAAATACGCCAATGAAAAGGGCATTAAGATCATCGGCGACCTGCCGTTCTACATGGCTGCCGACAGTATCGACGTATGGGCAAACCCGGAACAGTTCCGCATGGACCATGATCACAAGATCCAGTGGGTGGCAGGCATGCCCGCAGACGGCGGAAATCCGGACGGACAGAAGTGGGGCAACCCGCTGTTCAACTGGGAGGCCATGAGCAGAGACGGCTACTACTGGTGGATCCGGCGTGCGGCGCACCAGCTGCGCTTCGTGGATATCCTGCGCATCGACCACTTCAAGGGCTTTGAATCCTACTATGCCGTACCGGCAGACGCACCGGATGCCCGCGGCGGTCACTTTGAAAAAGGTCCGGGACTGGATCTGTTCCGCTCCCTCGAGCATAACCTGGGCAAACAGGAACTTATCCTGGAAGACCTGGGCATCCTGACGGACGCCTTCAAGCAGATGGTCAAAGACAGCGGCTACCCGGGCATGCGCATTCTGCAGTATGCCTTTGATCCGAATGATCCGGGTTCCTGGTATATGCCGTTCCAGTATATCCAGAACAGTGTCGTTTACTTCGGCACACATGACAACAGCACGCTGGAAGGATGGCTGAAAAACAAGGACAACAAGGCCCGTGTCGACCGTGCGCGTACCTATCTCGGACTGAGCGCGAAAGATGATCTGGCGAAAGGCCTCCTGCGTGCCATGTATGCGAGCGTCAGTGACGTGGCAATCGTGCAGACACAGGATCTTCTCGGCCTTGACGATACATGCCGCACCAACGATCCGGCCGGGAAGACGCCGAACTGGACGTGGCGCATGAAGAAAGGCGCGCTTACCGAAGAGCTGGCAGAAGAACTGAAAGAAATGATGTTGCTGTACTGCCGCAATAACTGGAATGCCAGAGTATAAGACTGCATGAAAAAAGAGCAGGCTTCTGTAAATGAAGTCTGCTCATTTATTATGCAATATTTCTGTACAGCTCCTTCAGCCGCAGGCGCGTATCGGTGAAGTTCTGCGCTGAGCAGGCAGACAGTTCACGGAGATCTTTCTGTTCTGCGTATTTCTGCAGGGTATCTGCCGTGATCCCGTTCAGGCGGGATTCCATTGCCTGCAGGTGAGAGCGCATGAGCGGCGCCAGACGGGCATAGTCACTGTCGATCCGCTGACGAAGGGCAGCGGCGGTATTCCAGAGAGTATCCGCTTCAGGCCATGCCGGATCAAAAGAGAAGTGATCCTGCAGAGATTCTTCTGCGGAAGTAAAGGCGGCGTCAGGCAGAGCATCTTTCACGGCGAGGGGAAAGAGTGGTATATAGGGGCAGATGTCATTGGCGCGGGCACTGTAATACAGCAGAGTCTCAGCCGGATCCGGTGCCGTGACGCAGATCATGCTTTCCACGGTAAGCGCATTGTGTATGGTCTGTACATCGTCGATCAGACGGGGACTGGCGGTTCCGCCGTGCGTGATGTCCCGTTCACCTTCCCCGTGCGAACGCAGGACCCGCTTCACATCTTCCGCATCATACAGGCGTCCGGCTCTGCGTACCGGGATGCGTACGTCTTCCGGGGATAGTTCGTCTCCCGTCAGGATCTTCCAGGCGTCCATGGCGCGAAGCGTGTTATGCTCTTCATCTGGCTTCTGCTGGTAAGCTTCCGCAAAGTCGAATTCTTCGTCTCTGCCGGTGAACCAGCCCTGTTCGCGGGCGAAGGAAATGACGTCCGGAGACGCATAGAAGTTGTCCGGGTCATCGAAATGTACAGCATGGATCTGAAAGTGATTGGGTATGAAGTAGATCTCATCGTCCTGAATTCTCTGCGCGGCGCAGCGGAATCCCTTTGGAACAGCAAGAAACCAGGCTTCTTCCGCGTCGGCGAAATGATAGGTGCGGGAAGAACAGTAGCCGTACGTCTCGATCAGCTCTGCAGCTATGCGGACAGCTTCCCGGGCGCTGTGAGCACGTTCGGCAGTGATCCGCCGCAGGGCATAGCCCAGCGCATAGTCTTTCCGGTTGTCGCCGTCGACGGCATGCGCATCCCGCGAAGGACGGCAGGAATCAGAAACGATACAGACGCCGCATTCATTGATAAAACTGTCGGCGAAGGAGATCCCGCCGGGACAGCGCGCTTCCGACCAGAAGAAGGCAAGCGTTTCTTTCGCCTGGGGAATGACCGCTGTACCGTCTTCGAAGACGATCATTTCGCCTTTGGGATGCACGCGGCGGGGAACGTAGTGAAGCTGGGTGACGGTATCCCGGTCATCCTCATTATGACCGATCAGGATCCGGTGCTCTCTGGCGGCATTTTTACCGATGATCACGGTGCTGCAGGCGCCTTTTTCAAGGCCTCTGTAATTCGAATACAGTTCCATATATTCTTATCCTCCGCTTTCTACAGGATAGCAGAACATACCGGCAAATGTCCGGTATGTGCCTGCCGGGAAAAGAACAGCGGTGTCATGACCGGGGAATGACGCATATATAACATTGCCGGAATAAATTAAGAACACAGAAGCCAAAATAAAAAATGTAAGCGCTTGTAGAATGAAAATACTTAGGGTAAAATAGCCTTAGACAAATAGGAGGATTTATAATGAAGGAAGTATCAGTAACTGTAGTTGATCCGGTAGGATTACATGCACGTCCGGCTACTGTTGCAGTCAACGCAGCCAGCAAATTCAAGAGTGAAGTCAAGGTCTCTTTCAAGGGCCGTTCCGTTAACATGAAGTCCATTATGGGCGTTATGTCTCTCGGCATCCCGACACAGTCTGAGATCACAGTCAGCTGCGAAGGTGAAGACGAAGAAGAAGCTATCAAGACAATTGAAGAAGTACTTCGTGATCAGAAAGTAATTGCCTGAGTAAATTGACGGAAATCGAAAGAGGTGTGATGCTTCCTGCATCGCTCCTTTTTTTAACAGGAAAGGATAAAAAAGTATAATTATGTATCTCGATGAGTATAAAAGATGGATGGAAGCAGATCTGCTCGATGTAGATCTGAACACAGAACTCCAGAAGATCGCTGACGATGACAACGCGATCAAAGAGCGTTTTGCAGTATCCCTTCAGTTTGGTACAGCCGGCTTAAGAGGAACACTGGGCGCAGGTACGAACCGGATGAACATCTGGGTCGTCCGTCAGGCAACACAGGGTGTTGCGGAATGGGTACTGACACAGGGCGGTACACAGACTGTCGCAATCAGCTATGACAGCCGTCTCAAAGGCTGGAACTTCGCAAGAGATGCGGCTTCCGTTCTTGCGGCAAACGGCATCAATGTACGTCTGTATGACGAACTCATGCCGGTACCGGCACTGAGCTTCGCTACACGCTACTACAACTGCAACGCGGGTATCATGCTGACAGCATCCCACAACCCGGCAAAATACAACGGCTTCAAGGCTTACGGACCGGATGGCTGCCAGATGACAGATGACGCTGCTGCTGTTGTATACGATGCGATCCAGAAGACAGACGTTCTGACCGGCGCCAAGTTCATGTCCTTCGCAGAAGGCGTTGAAAGGGGACTGATCAAGTTCGTCGGCGACGACTGCAAAGAAGCTCTGTATGAAGCAATCGAAGCAAGACAGGTAAGACCGGGTCTCTGCAAGACAGCTGGTCTGAAGCTTGTTTACTCCCCGCTGAACGGAACAGGTCTTGTTCCGGTAACACGCGTACTGAAAGACATGGGCATCACGGATATCACGATCGTTCCGGAACAGGAATATCCGAACGGCTACTTCACAACATGTCCGTATCCGAACCCGGAGATCTTCGAAGCACTGGAAAAGGGACTGGCTCTGGCAAAAGAAGTCGGTGCTGACCTGATGCTCGCAACAGACCCGGACGCTGACCGTGTCGGTATCGCCATGAAGTGTCCGGACGGCTCCTATGAGCTCGTTTCCGGTAACGAAATGGGCGTTCTGCTGCTGGACTACATCTGTGCAGGACGTATTGAAAAGGGCACAATGCCGGATCGTCCGGTAGCTGTCATGTCCATCGTTTCCACACCGCTGGCTGATGCAGTTGCCAAGCACTACGGCGTTGAAATGCGTCACACACTGACCGGTTTCAAGTGGATCGGCGACCAGATCGCACGTCTTGAGGCAGACGGTGAAGTTGACCGCTTCATCTTCGGCTTCGAAGAGAGCTACGGCTACCTGGCAGGACCGTATGTACGTGACAAAGACGCTATCATCGGATCGATGCTGATCTGCGAAATGGCTGCGTACTACCGTTCCATCGGCTCCTCCATCAAGCAGCGCCTGGAAGAGATCTATGCTGAATACGGCCGCTTCCTTAACAAGGTCGACAGCTTCGAATTCCCGGGTCTGTCCGGTATGGATAAGATGAAAGGCATCATGGAAGATCTCCGCAAGGATCCGCCGAAAGAGATCGCCGGCATCGCCGTATCCAAGGCAACTGACTATCTGAAACCGGAAGAGACAGGTCTTCCGAAAGCAAATGTTCTGATCTATGATCTGGCAGACGGCTCCACAGCGATCGTTCGTCCGTCCGGAACAGAACCGAAGATCAAGACATACTTCACAACATCCGGTAAGGATCTGGCTGAAGCAGAAGCGAAGAAAGACGCTCTTGCGGCAGCACTCAAGCCGATCCTCTCCTGAGTTCCTGAAGCTTATACAGCCGCATCCGCAGAGGATGCGGTTTTTATTATGCCTGTGCGGAGATTATTAAAATCGCCTGTACAGACAGGCTTTTTTCCGCAAAGCGGTTAAATGAAAGCCCTGAAAATGGTATGATACCGATAGAGCAGTTTTTAGTATTGTTTTTTGAAAACAGCGATGGAGGACATATGGAACAGGAAAAGATCATAGAAAGTTTTCATCAGGGGCATTGCATCAATGCCTATGAAATGTTCGGTGCCCATTTTGTATATGAAGGATGCGAAGGCGTCCGTTTTACCGTTTACGCTCCGCACGCAAGAAATATCAGTGTGATCGGCAGTTTTACCGACTGGGAAAGCCGGCCGGCATATATGGAACGCACCGGATTCATGGGTGTGTGGTCAGTATTCATTCCGGGCGTAAAGGAATGGGCATCGTATAAATACCGGATCGAAGACAGCAGGGGAAATCTCCTGTATAAGTCTGATCCCTACGCATTCTACAGCGAGACGCGTCCGGAGACAGCGTCCAAGACATACGATCTGAATCACATCCGCTGGTCGGATGCCGCATGGATGAAGAAGCGTACGAAAAATTTCGACCGTCCGGTCAGCATCTACGAAGTCTATGCCGGCGGCTGGAAGATGAACGGAGAGTACACCTACAGCTATCCGATGCTGGAAAAGGAACTGATCCCGTATGTAAAAGAACACGGATTCACGCATATCGAGCTGATGCCTCTGAATGAATATCCGTTTGACGGATCGTGGGGCTACCAGGCAAGCGGCTATTTCTCCGTGACGAGCAGATACGGAAATCCGACGGAATTTGCCGCATTTGTCAATGCCTGCCACAAAGAGGGCATCGGCGTGATCATGGACATGGTGCCGGTGCACTTTGTCAAAGATGCGTTCGGACTGCGGTATTTTGACGGTGAGCCGCTGTATGAATACAAGAATCCGAACGATGCGGAATCCCAGTGGGGAACGATGAATTTCGATCTGTGGAATGAAGAAGTGCGTTCTTTCCTCATGAGCGCGGCTTCCTTCTGGTGCGATGTCTACCACATGGACGGCATCCGGATCGACGCGGTATCCAACCTGATCTACTGGGGCGGCAACCGGGACCGCGGCACGAACGAAGGATCGATCTCCTTCATGAAGCGCATGAATTACTACCTGGGCAGAGAATACCCCAGTGTCATGCTCATCGCCGAAGATTCCTCGGATTATCCGAAAGTCACATGGTCCACGCTGGACGGCGGCCTGGGCTTCGACTACAAATGGGACCTTGGCTGGATGAACGATACGATCAAATACTATGAGACCGATCCGATCTACCGGATCTGGGATCACAACAAAATGACTTTCTCCATGGCTTACTTCTACAGCGAGAGATTCCTTCTGCCGATCAGCCATGATGAAAACGTGCACGGGAAGAGGACGCTCGTCGACCGCATGTGGGGAGACTATGACCGGAAGTTCTCCCAGGCAAGGAATTTATATGCATACATGTTCTCGCATCCGGGCAAGAAATTGAACTTCATGGGCAATGAAATTGCCACATTCCGTGAGTTTGACGAGAAAAAAGAGCTGGACTGGTTCCTTCTCCAGTACCCGCGTCATGACAGTTTTCTGCGATATTATACTGATCTGAATAAAATCTACCTTGCACATTCGGCACTTTACAAATATGATTATGACAATCGCGGTTTCTGCTGGATCGATGCAGATAATTCCCAGCAGAGTATTTTTACGTACTATCGCGAGGATGAAAAAGAAATTATCGTATGCGTGCTGAATATGACGCCGGCATCGTATGAGAACTACGGCATCGGAGTTCCGCAGGCAGGAAAATATACAGAGATCCTGAATTCGGAGAAAGATATTTACGACGGGTGCAATATGTGCAATTTTGAACCTGTCCGCTCGAAACCGAATGAACTGCAGAACGCAAAGTTCGCGCATTACATTACGATACGGATCGCCCCGTTCGCGGCGATCTGGTTTCGCACATCCAAACGTAAACCGTCGACCCGGAAAAAGCTGTAAAGAGAATTTTTAAGAGAACGGAGGCTTTATGTTTAAAAACAAAATGGAGTTCAAAAGGGATTTCACCCAGAGACTGGTAGAGTCTTACGGGTGTGATGTCAAGGATACTCACCCAACAGAAAAGTATATGACACTGGGAAACATGGTGCGTGACTATGCATCGGTATACTGGAAAGATGCAAAAGTTACAGCAGACCGTGACAGCGCAAAGCATGTATATTATTTCTCCATGGAATTCCTGCTCGGACGGATGCTGAAGACAAACCTGAAGAACCTCGGAATTTACGATATGGTCGAAGAAGGTCTGAAAGACCTCGGCATTGAACTGAAGGAACTGGAAGAACTTGAGGAAGACCCGGGACTCGGAAACGGAGGTCTGGGAAGACTGGCGGCCTGCTTCATGGATTCCGCTGCGTCTATGGGATATCCGGTAAACGGAAACTGCATCCGTTACCGCTATGGTCTGTTTAAACAGGTCATCAACGACAAAGGTGAACAGGTCGAGATCCCGGATATGTGGCTCAAGATCGGCAACCCGTGGGAGATCCGCAAGCCGAAGCACTCTGTAGATGTCAAATTCTACGGAAACCTGGAAGTCAGCTATGACGAAAAAGGCGATATGCATGTCAAGCATGTAAATGCCCAGCATATCGTAGCCGTTCCGTATGATATGCCGATGATCGGCGACCGCGTGCACACAGTCAACACACTGCGCCTCTGGTCGGCAGAACCGGCAGAAATGGCACCGGAGGGAACCGAATACCGCAAGTATCTGTCCGAAGTGGATGATATCTGTCTGAACGTTTATCCGGATGACTCCACTGTCAAAGGAAAATACCTGCGTCTGAAACAGCAGTATTTCTTCGTATGCGCCGGCGTCAACAGCATCCTGCGCACGCACATGAAGCGTTATAACACACTGGACAACCTCGGCGAGAAGGTTGCCATTCAGCTGAATGATACGCACCCGGTACTGGCGATCCCGGAACTGATGCGTGTCCTGATGGATGAATACGGATATGCGTGGGACGATGCGTCCAAGATCGTCACACAGGTCATGTCCTATACGAACCACACGGTTATGAGCGAAGCCCTGGAGAAGTGGCCGCTGGAATACATCCAGCTGCTTCTGCCGCGTATCTCCATGATCATCGAAGAGATCGACCGCCGCTTCGTAACATATGCGCACGAGCACTGCCCGGATGATCCGGGACTCGCTCAGAGAGCACGCGTCATCTTCGACGGTCAGGTGCACATGGCAAATCTTGCTATCATCTGCAGCCGTTCCGTTAACGGTGTTGCCGGCATCCATTCCCAGATCCTGAAGGATGACCTGTTCCGTGACTTCTACCGTCTGTTCCCGGAGCGTTTCTCCAACAAGACAAACGGCATCACGCCGCGCAGATGGATGCTTTACGCAAACCCGGAACTCAAGCATTTCATTGATAAGAATGTCGGTACGGCATACCACACGGACTATCATGCGTTCGAACAGCTCATGAAGTACGTGGATGATCCGAAGATCCAGGAAGGATTCCTGCAGGTCAAGCAGCAGAGAAAGTGGATGCTGGCGGACTACATCGAAGACAAGACAGGCGTCAAGGTCAATCCGGAGTCCATCTTCGATACGCAGGCAAAGCGTCTGCACGCATATAAGAGACAGCTGCTGAATGTCATGAATATCATCTACCGGTACCAGCGGATCAAGAGCGATCCGAACTACCGGATGGTGCCGCATACCTATCTGTTTGCCGCAAAAGCAGCGAGCAGCTACGTATTCGCAAAGAAAGTCATCAAACTGATCAACTGTGTTGCCAAGGTCGTCAATAACGATCCGGACGTCAAGGATATGATCAAGGTCGTATTCCTGCCGAACTACAATGTATCCATGGCCGAGATCCTCGTACCTGGTACAGATGTATCCGAACAGATCAGTACAGCCGGCAAGGAAGCTTCCGGCACCGGAAACATGAAGTTCATGATGAACGGTGCGATCACGATCGGTACGCTGGACGGTGCGAACGTTGAGATCGACGGTCTGGTAGGCCGCGACAACGACGTGATCTTCGGAAATACCGTTGAAGATCTGGCTTCCCTGCGTTTCCGCTACAACGCGCGTGAATACTACGACCGCGATGAGCGCATCCGCAAGGTCATGAACACATTAATTACTCCTGTCTGGAGCAATGATCCGAGCGACTTCCACCTGATCTATGATGAGATCATGACGAAGAACGATGAATACTTCCTCCTTGCTGACTTTGACGCATATGTGAAAGCACAGGACGAGATCGAACAGCGTTATCTGGACCGTTCCGCATGGGCAAAGAGCTGCCTGATCAATATTGCGAAGAGCGGCTACTTCTCCAGTGACCGTACGATTGAAGAATATGTCAAAGAGATCTGGAAGGTCGAAGCGTTAGACATTAAATAACGAAACGAGCACCGGAAACGGTGCTTTTTGGACGTGAGGTGATGGACTATGGCCAGTATGTACGCATATCTGGATGATTACGGGACGATCACGATCTGGCTGAATCGGAATTTCTACGAGGGCAGATCGAAGCGTTTCTACATAACGACCGGCAAAAAATACTGCAGGGAACTGACGATCCGGGGCGTGGAAGACCACGACCGGGATATCCGGTACAACCTGATCGCGCCGGCGGATATGGAATTCGGGGAGGACTACCGGGTATTTGAGGAACACGGACTCGGAGTTCCTTTGATCGTGCGCCTGATCGTCCGCACCGAACGCTTTAACAAAGATTTCTACTATGAGGGAGATGACCTCGGGGCATCGTACCACCGCATGTATACGGACTTTGCCCTGTGGGCTCCGACCGCGGTATCTGTCCTCGTACAGGTGCGTGTCGGCGATAAAGTGAGCGTACATGTCATGAAGCGCACGGAGCGCGGCGTATGGCGGGCACAGGTCAGAGGCGACCTGCGGCATGCGACATATCTGTACTACGTGACGCGCAACGGCGTTACCGTGGCGGCGCAGGATCCGTATGCGCTCAGCTGCACCGGCAACGGCAGAGAAAGCGCGGTCATCAACCTGGAAGAAGTCATGAGTATCCGGGATCCGATGCCGGCCACGCCGTTCCGCCGGCTGACCGACGCCGTGATCTATGAATGCAACGTCCGTGACCTGACCAGCCATGTGCATACCGGGACGCGTGAAGTCGGTACGTTCAATGCGCTGTGCGAAGACGGCACGTCGTGGCATTCTCTGCCGACCGGGCTTTCGTATCTTGCCTCGCTGGGCATGACGCATGTACAGCTCCAGCCGGTATCGGACTATGCGACAGTGGATGAGTACCGTCCGCGCCAGTCGTACAACTGGGGCTACGATCCGCTGCACTACCTGTGTCTGGAAGGAAGCTATTCCAGTGACCCGGATGATCCGTATGCACGCATGAAAGAATTCCGCAGTCTTGTGGCCGCGTTCCACAGCCGCAATATCCGCGTCAATGTGGACGTCGTGTTCAATCATATGTACAACATCGAGATGTGTTCGTATGACCAGACTGTCCCGTACTATTATTTCCGCTACAACAAGTCGGGATTCCTGTCCAACGGTTCCTACTGCGGCAACGATGTGGATTCCTGCCAGCCGATGACCCGGAAACATCTCATGTACGTCATGGAGACATGGATCCGCGTATACGGACTGGACGGTTTCCGCTTCGACCTGATGGGAATTCTCGACACCGATACGATGAACGCGCTGGCGGAAAAGGCACGTTCGCTGAAACCGGGCGTGATGATCTACGGCGAAGGCTGGGATATGCCGACAGAGCTTGACAGCAGCCGCAAGGCAAGCATCGCCAACCAGGCAAAAATGCCGGGCATCGGTCATTTCAACGACTATTCCCGTGATGTTCTCAAGGGAAGGACCGGTGACAACGACCGCTATGACCGCGGCTATCTGACCGGCGATACGTCCCAGGCATACAGTGCGCTGAGCGCGTTTGCCGCGACGGTGCTGGGCGAACCGTATACATTCCGCTTCGATGATCCGGGCAAGAGCATCAACGCCTGGGAGACACATGATAACCTGACGGTATGGGATAAGATGCATTTCTGCTGCGGCAATGAGAACCGGGAAACACGGCAGCGGCGGCAGAAGATGCTGATCGCGGCAACGCTGGTTGCCCAGGGTGTTCCGTTCCTGCACGCGGGAGAAGAATTCTGCGGCACGAAGAACGACAACGGCAATTCCTACCGCGCCGGTGACAATATCAATGCGATGGACTGGGATAGGGCGGCGATCAACCGCCATATCGTGGAATATACCCGCAAGGCAATTGCCCTGCGCAAGCGCTTTGCCGGCTTCCGTCTCGGTACGAAGGAAGAGATCGAGAAATGCCTGAAACTGAGTGTTCAGGACAACGGGATCGTCTTCTATGAGATCGATTATCCCGATCCGTCCACCGGGACGAATGTGATCCGCGTCATCGTCAATCCGACGAATGAGACGCGCACGTTTGACTTCGGCGAGGAATGGCGCGTGATCTTTGACGAGAACGGCAATTCCATCGGCGCATCCAATTCGTATGTACAGGTCAGCGCTCTGAGCGTGACCGTGCTCGTACGATAAGGAAGCCCATAGACTGACATGTCTGTAACGGAGGTTATATGAAAATGATGAAGAAACTGACCGCTGTACTGGCGGCGCTGCTGGTCGTATTCAGCACTGTGGTCCGGCCGGTGAAGGCAGAAGATAACAATATAGAGTTTGACCAGTTCCTGAATGACCTGTTCGTGGAAATGATGGAAGAAGACTACATGACCATGCATTTTTCCATCGCGGATTACCAGAGGGCAGGCATCACGAAACCGGATCCGAATATCGGCAGGATCAAGCTGGAGGACTATGCGGACGACAAGGCATATTCCGAGGAAGTTCTGAAGAAACTGCAGAGTTTTGATTACGAGTCTCTGTCGGAAACACAGAAACATGATTACAACGCTCTGAAGTTCCATCTGGAAAATGAGATCGCTCTCAACCAGTTCCCGGATTTCGACTTCGCGTTTACGCCGACAGAAGGCATTATCAATAATCTTCTGACAAACTTTACGGAATTCGTTTTCCGGGAGAAAGAAGATATCGATGACTATCTGGCAGTTCTGGCAAGTACGCCGGCATTCATTGACGACTGTCTTGAACTGACAAAGACACAGGCAGCCAAGGGTGCCTTCATGACCGACTCCGCGCTGGATGACACACTGGATCAGATCGCCAAGTTCACAGCAAAGACCGATGACAACCAGCTGATCATCATCTTTGATGAGAATATGGATGCCTTCGAAGGCATTACCGATGAGGAACGTGCGGATTACAAGGCACGCAACCGGGATATCGTCCTGAACCAGTACATTCCGTCCTATGCGAAGGCAGGTGAAGTTCTGGAAACGCTGCGCGGTTCGCGCGGTGAGGCGATCGGCCTGGCAGAGATCCCGTACGGTGCGGACTACTATGCCGCAAAAGCGCGCATGAAGTCTTCCACCGACGCGACAGTAGAGGAACTGCTCGACATGTGCACGTCGTTCCTGTATGACACTCTGGATGAGTATATTTCCATCTACCGTTCCGATCCGTCCGTTGTGAATGCGTCGGAGACCGTGGATATGGAAACACCGGAAGAGGTCCTGACGTATCTGCAGAATCATCTGCAGGACTATCCGCAGGGACCGCAGGTCACCTTTGATGCGAAATACCTGGATCCGTCCGTTGCCAACGACGGCATCGTGGCATACTATCTGAATCCGCCGCTGGATGCTCTGAAAGACAATGTCATCAAGATCAACGGCAACGCGGTCGCGGATATCAACGAACTGTATGAAACGCTTTCCCATGAAGGGTTCCCGGGACATCTGTACCAGATCACATGGTATCTGAATACAGATCCGTCCTGGCTGCGTACGGCCATCAACCTGATCGGCTATACCGAAGGCTGGGCAATGTATTCGGAAATGCGCGCCTGGGAGTTCTCCGGACTCAGTGCGAATTATGCCCGCATGAACGCTCTGGATACCGCCATGAACTATGTTCTGGACTGCGCGGCCGACCTTGGCGTCAACGGCCTCGGCTGGAAGGAAGACCAGCTGACCGAATACATCGAAGATCTTGGCTTCAACTCCGCGATCGTACCGCAGCTGATCGACTTCGTCACCAGTGATCCGGGCGTGCTTCTGCCGTACGGTATCGGACTTCTGCAGTTCGAGACCATGTACAAAGACAGCGTCAAGGCGCTTGGAACAAAGTTTGAACCGATCGAGTTCAACAGAATGCTGCTGCAGTACGGCGACCGTCCGTTCGGCGAAGTGCGCAAGGACATGAAAGCATGGCTGGAAGCGCAGGGAAGCGAAGTGCCTTCCCCGACACCGGTACCGTCCGCGTCTCCTTCCGGAGAACCGGAACCGGCGCACAGCAGCTCCACGCTGATCTATGCGATCGGCGGTGCGCTGGTACTGCTTCTGGTGGTCGTTCTGCTGGCCCGCAGAAGCTATAAGAAATCGGCCTGATCATGCGCAGAAATGACTGGACAGCGTGGCTGAAGAACGAGTTTGCACAGCCGTATTTTCAGCCTCTTGCACAGTTTGTTCACGAGGAATACGAACATTATGCCGTGTATCCGCCCAAGGTGCAGGTGTTCTCCGCGTTTGAGAATACGCCGTACGCGGATATCCGCGTCGTGATCCTGGGACAGGATCCGTATCATCAGAGAGGGCAGGCGCACGGAATGTGCTTCTCGGTCAATCCGGGCGTGCCGATCCCGCCGAGTCTTCTCAATATGTATAAGGAACTCCAGTCGGATCTCGGCTGCTATATTCCGGACAACGGCTATCTGATGCCCTGGGCACAGCAGGGCGTGTTCCTGCTCAATACGGTGCTTACAGTACGGGATTCCGCACCGAATTCCCACAAGGGAAAAGGGTGGGAGATCTTCACCGATCACGCGATCGAACGTATCAATGCCAAGGATACGCCGGTGGTATTCCTGCTCTGGGGACGCAATGCCCGCAGTAAAGCCGCAATGATCGACCGTTCCAGGCACCTTGTTCTGGAAGCGCCGCATCCGTCGCCGCTTTCGGCACATTACGGATTCTTCGGCTGCCGTCATTTCTCACAGGCGAATGCCTTCCTGGCATCCAGGGGGCTGAAGCCGGTCGACTGGCAGATCCGCAGTCTCAATCAATAGGGAAGTCCGCTTCCCTTTTTTGTTATAATGCTTGTATGCAATACGACGAAGAATGGGTAATGTCCCGCCGCAACCGCTACCACGGTCTTGCCCCGCTGCGAAATGCCCTGCATGAAGCCGGCGATCCCGACAGACAGCTGCGCATCATCCATGTGGCAGGCACCAACGGGAAAGGCAGCACCGTGCAGTTTCTGAGCGATATCCTTCGCTCGCAGGGACACCGTACCGGTACTTTTACATCCCCGCATCTGATGAACCACCGCGACCGGATCCGGATCGACGGCGGATGGATCCCGCACGATGTATTCTGCGCGTATCTGGAACGCTATGCGGAACTGATTAAAAAATACGATCTGGGCATGTTTGAGATCGACTGCCTCGCCGCTTTTGTGTGGTTTGCAGAAGAACATGTCAGCTATGCCGTCATTGAGGCAGGACTGGGCGGCCGTCTGGATAATACGAATGTGATCACAAAGAGCGAACTGTCCGTCATTGCCACGATCGGAAAAGATCATACTCAGGTGCTTGGCGAACGCATCCAGCAGATCGCGTTTGAAAAAGCGGGAATTATCAAAGAAAACGGACATGCGGTCATCAGCACGGACGATCCCCATGCGCGAAATATCATCCGCCGTCATGCATCCCGCATACATGCGGCAGTAAGCGTGCCGAAGCCGGTCTATCCGGCAGGCAGCGGAATGTTCCGCTATGACGGCGATCTCTATGCGATCGCATCGAAAGCGGAATACCAGATCCGCAATGCGGCGCTTGCGCTGGCAGCGGCGCGTCTGCTCGGCATCGATATTCATTCCGCGGCTGTGCATGAAGCGGTCGCCGCAAGCACATGGCCGGGAAGATTCGAAGCGGTGATAAACGATCCGCTTACCATCCTGGACGGCGCGCACAACGAAGAAGGCGTGACGGCGCTTGCCCGTTCACTTGCGTCCCTTCCTTCGCCCCGCGTCATTGTATTCAGCGCCCTTTCCGATAAACCGTTCCTGCGCATGCTGGCGATCCTGCAGGGATGTGCGGAAGAGATCATTGTGACAACTTTCCGCGATGAGCGGGCAGCCGACTTCTCCGCCTGTGTGAAGCAGGGATATCCGGTGCTTCCCGACTACCGTGAAGCAATCATAGAAGCACGCCGGCGGGCCGGTGTTTCCGGCACTGTGATCATCACCGGATCGCTCCACTTCATCAGCGCCGTACGCGAATATCTAACCCCCCTCGGATGAGAAATGCCGAAGGGGGTATTCTTTTATTGCAGCCGGAAAGGCTGAAGAAGGAGGAAAAAGCAATGAAGGAAAGCAAGCTGCTGAAGGCTCTGGACTACAGACAGACACTGACTCTGACAGAAAACGGCGCCACTGCATACAACACTTCCGGAGATGCCCTGCTGGATCTTTTCGCGCAGGCAGGTTCTCTGAGATGCCGTATGGATGCAGTTGACAGAAAGTTCGCGCTGGCACTCACAGAAGACAGACTGCTTGCTGCAAAGCTGGCATTCTACACACGTGATGCCCGCGGCGGTCTTGGCGAGCGTGAAGCCGGCAGACACATGTTTGCTGTTATGGCAGACATGGAACCGGAGATCATGCGCAGGAATCTTGCTCTGATCCCGTACTTCGGCCGCTGGGACGACGTGATCGCCCTGATGGATACTCCGGTACACGATGACGTGATTGCTATGATCCGTGAACAGCTGGAAAGAGACATGGAAGCTGTGAAGAACGGTGAACCGGTATCGCTGCTGGCAAAGTGGCTGCCGTCCATCAACACATCTTCCCGCAGGGCACGTCTGAGCGGTGCCCGCATTGCCAGAGAACTTGGTATGAGCGAACGCAATTACCGTAAGACTCTGTCTGCACTGCGCAGTGCTCTGAACGTTACCGAAGTACGCATGACCGCCAGAGACTACGATTCCATCCGCTATGAATCCGTTCCGTCTTATGCGATGAAGAACTACCGCAAGGCATTCGCACGCAATGACAGACAGAGATTCACAGACTACATGGAGCGCGTTGAAAAGGGCGATGCCGTGATCCGCTCTGCCGTTCTGTATCCGTATGACATTACGGAAAAGTACATTGTGTACAGCGGCTGGCGTGCCGGCATGAGAGCAGTTGACAGTGTTCTGGAAGCACAGTGGAAGGCACTGCCGAACTATGTTGAGGGAGAGAACAACTTCCTTGTCATGGTCGACGTGTCCGGATCCATGTACGGCCGTCCGATGGCAACATCGATCGGTCTTGGCATCTACTTTGCTGAACGCAACAAGGGTGCTTACGCGAACACATTCATGACATTCACAGACGTACCGCGTCTTGTCAGAATTTCCGGCGATACTCTGCGTGACAAGATCGCTTCTGTACTGGCTGCCGGCGTCGGCTACAACACCGACCTGGAGCTGGCATTCGAAACGGTCCTGGAAACTGCAAAGAGCTGTCGTATGCCGCAGGAAGAAATGCCGAAGTCCATCATCGTGATCTCCGATGGTGAGATCGACAGTCTGACAAGACAGACAAAGTGGGGTTTCGTTGATGAGATGAGAAGCCGTTTTGCCGAGGCTGGATACATTATGCCGAACCTTGTTCTGTGGAATGTTGAAAGCCGTCAGGACGTGTTCCACGCATCTCAGAAGACGTACGGCGTACAGATGTGCTCCGGCCAGTCCGCAAGCGTATTCCTGTCTCTGATCCGCAATGTTGGAACAGACCCGTATGAATACATGCTTAAGGTTCTGAACGACGAGCGCTACGACGCTGTCACTGTCTGAAAAGACAGTCTGTAAGGAAAACAGGAAACAGTCATCTACCGCAGGGCAGATGGCTGTTTCTTTTTGATAAATGCGAAGTGCGGAACTTCACGGAATTCTTTTCTGATTCGAAAGAGAATGACAGTGAAGTTATTTTTTCGGATATAGAGAAAAATACGTGTGACGGTTGTCTAAAAAAAAGTAAATTACGGGAAAAGTACTTTCGGGAAACCGCTTTCATGTAATATAATGATTTCAGATTCAAGATAGAATTATGGAGGCAATTATAATGAGAGCTAACACAATGGCGGCCATGATCCTTGCAGGCGGAAGAGGTTCCCGTCTTTTGGACTTGACCAATAAAGTCGCTAAACCTGCAGTCCACTTCGGCGGCAAGTACAGGATTATCGACTTTCCACTCAGCAACTGCGCAAACTCCGGCATCTCTACAGTCGGTGTTCTGACACAGTATGAATCCGTACTGCTGAATGCGTATGTTGCAAAAGACCAGTTCTGGGGACTGGATACGAACGACGGCGGCGTCTATGTTCTGACACCGCGTGAAAAGGACAAGAAGGGTCTGGAAGTATTCCGTGGCACAGCAGATGCTATTACCCAGAACATCGACTTCCTTGACAGTATCAACCCGGAATACGTTCTGATCCTTTCCGGTGACCACATCTACAAGATGGACTACGCAGCAATGCTCCGCTACCATCAGGAGAAGCAGGCTGACGCTACCATCGCTGTTCTGCAGGTCACACTGAAAGAAGCTACACGTTTCGGAATCATGAACTGTGATGAAAATGACATGATCTATGAATTCGAAGAGAAACCGGCTCATCCGAAGAGCACGCTCGCTTCCATGGGTATCTACATTTTCACATACAAGACACTGCGTAAGTATCTGCTTGCGGATGACAAGAATGAGAAATCCAACCATGACTTTGGTAAGGACATCATTCCGGCTTATCTGAATGACAAGAGAAAACTGACAGCTTACCGCTTCAAGGGATACTGGAAGGATGTAGGAACCGTCGACTCTCTGTGGGAATCCAACATGGACCTGCTGAAAGAGGACGACGAACTCAATCTGGCGGATCCGTCCTGGAAGATCTACACGGAAGATGTCAACGCTCTGCCGCAGTTCATCGGTCAGGAAGCAAAAGTTGAGAATGCATATATTACACAGGGCTGTGTCGTTCTCGGTGAAGTCAAGAACTCTGTTCTCGGTACAAACTGCGAGATCGGAAAGGGTGCAAAGGTTATTGATTCCGTCATCTTACCTGGCGTAAAAGTCGGTGACGGTGCAAAGATCACTCGCTGCATCGTTGCGGACGATGTGGAAGTTGCCCCCGGCGCGATCCTCGGATCGGCAGACAGTGAGAATATCGAACTGGTTGCCAAAAAGTATGTAGAGTAAACAGAAGGAGAATCTGACAATGAAGGCATTAGGAATCATCAGCTTTGAGGACAATACAGCCAACGTCGAAGGTCTGGAAGATTACAGACCGGTAGCGGCAATGTCCTTTATGGGACGTTACCGTATCATCGACTTCGTCCTCAGTAATATGACAAACTCCGGCATCGACAATGTACAGGTATACTGCAAGGAAAAACCGCGCAACCTGATGGCACACCTCGGTGACGGAAAAGTTTACAACATCAACACAAAACGCGGCGATCTGCGTATCCTCTACGGTGAGAAGACATTCTCCTCCAAGGTTTACAACCATGACGTTGCGAACTACATCCTGAATATGCAGTATATCGAAGAAGACAAGAACCCGTATGTTGTCATCGCTCCGAGCTACTTCGTATACAGTCTGGACTACAGTGCTGTTCTCGATCAGCACATCAAGTCCGGTGCAGATGTCACGATGCTGTACTACAACACAGGCGAAGGCAAAGAACGTTTCCTGGGATGCGATGTCGTTACTCTGAACAAGGGCAAGAGAGTCATCGAATTCCATAAGAACCGCGGCAAGAGAAAGAATGTCTCCGTTTCTCTGGAAGCTTATGTAATGGCAAAAGAGACATTCATTGACCTCGTCAATAAAGCAGCTGCCACATCTTCCCTGTACTGGTTCAAGGATATCCTCAAAGACTATGTCGATGAACTCGATATCCGCGGCTATCAGATGAAGGGCTTCGTTGCATGCATCAACTCGCTGCAGGAATACTATCGTGTTTCCATGGATCTGCGTGACCGCACAGTCGCTAACGGACTGTTCAAGCCGGGCTGGCCGGTATACACAGAAACAAGCGACTCCGCTCCGACGAAGTATTCGGTAGGCGCAAAGGTCGTCGAATCTGTTGTATCCAACGGCTGCGAGATCAAGGGAACAGTCGAAGGCTGTGTTCTTGGACGTAATGTAACCGTCATGGAAGGCGCTGTTGTTAAAGACAGTATCATCCTGCCGGGCGCATTCATCGGCAAAGGAGCGAACCTGGACCATGTTGTCGTTGATAAGTATGCACGCATCAACCACAAGAAGGAACTGGCAGGCACCGCTGAAGAGCCGGTCTATGTCGCAAGAAGAGACCTCATTTAAATCGCTGATTTAATAGATAGAACAGGAGAAAGTAATGACTAGATCTATTCTGTTTGTAGCTGGAGAAGCGCTGCCTTTCATCAAGACAGGCGGTCTGGCAGACGTAATCGGAAGCCTTCCGAAATCTCTGGCAAAGCGCGGACACGACGTCAGAGTCGTCATCCCGCTCTATAAGAAAGTAATTGACAAGTATTACGATGAGCTGGAGAGAATCGGTACGATCCAGGTACATTCCGGATGGATCGATCAGCCGGCTACGTATTACAAAGCAGAGCGCAACGGTGTTGTGTATTACTTCATTGAACACCAGTACTACTTTGAAAGAGAATCCCTGTACGGCTATCAGGATGACGGTGAGAGATTTGCCTTCTTCCAGAGAGCAGTACTGGATATGATCTACTTCATTGACTGGTGGCCGAATGTCATTCACAGCAACGACTGGCAGACAGGTATGATCCCGCTGATGTGCCATGCCATCTATGCGGATGACTACCGCTACCAGGCGATCCGCCACGTCTATACGATCCACAACCTGGCATTCCAGGGCAACTTCGGCGTAGACATGCTGCCGAGCTGCCTCGGACTGGACTACAGTTATTTCGACAACGGATCGATCAAGTTCGACAGCGGCATCAGCTTCATGAAGGCCGGTATCGTCTATGCCGACAAGATCACGACCGTATCCCCGACATACTCCAATGAGATCCTGACAGAAACATACGGCGAACGTATGGACGCTGTCCTTCGCTACAGAAGAGAAGACCTCTGGGGAATCGTCAACGGTATCGATACAGTTGAATGGAATCCGAAGACCGACAAACTGCTGGCTAAGAACTACGATGTCCGCAGCTGGGTATCCGGAAAGAAAGCCAACAAGAAAGCTCTGCAGGAAGAACTCGGACTGGAAGAGCGTGAAGACGTCATGCTCATTGGTCTGGTATCCAGACTGACAAACCAGAAGGGCGTTTACCTGATCACAGACCGGATCCAGGAGATCATGGGACTGGATATTCAGTTCGCAGTACTCGGAACCGGCGAGACAAACGCAGAGAATGCTTTCCAGTGGATGGAAAACGAATACAAGGGCAAAGCTGTATACTACAAGGGCTATAACGAAGAACTGGCACACCGCATTTATGCAGGATGCGACCTGTTCCTGATGCCGTCCCTGTTTGAACCATGCGGAATCGGACAGCTGAACGCTATGCGTTACGGTTCTCTGCCGCTGGTACGTGAGACAGGCGGTCTGAAAGATACAGTACAGCCGTTCAACCAGTATACCGGCGAAGGCAACGGATTCAGTTTCTGGGCTGCAAACGCAGACGATATGGTTTACACGATTCGTTGGGCAACCGATCAGTACTACAACAACAAACCTGGCTGGAAGGGTCTCGTAAAGAGCGCCATGACAACAGATGTCAGCTGGGAAAAGAGCACAGACGTATACGAAGAACTCTACTATACGATCTGCAACTGGCCGGATAACTAAGAGATAAAGGGACCGGATTCCGGTCCCTCTTTTCAAGAAATCTGAACACTGAATGAAAATGCGTTCTGTCACATTTACCGATAAATGAGCAGAATGGTATAATGGAAAAACAATAGGAGGAGAAATTCTAAATGTCAAAAGTAACTGTTAAGGATCTGGACGTTAAGGGCAAACACGTGATCGTTCGCGTTGACTTTAACGTACCGCACAAGGGAGAAGTCATTACGGATGATAATCGTGTCCGTGCTGCTCTTCCGACCATCAATTACCTGACAGAGAATGGCGCAAAAGTACTGCTCTTGAGCCATCTGGGCAAGGTCAAGACCGAAGAAGACAAAGTTAAGAATGATATGTCGATCGTAGCAAAGCGTCTGGCAGAAGTACAGAGTGCGCCTGTTACATTTGTTAATGCAACACGCGGACCGGAACTCGAAGCAGCAGTCGCAGCGCAGGAAGACGGTTCCATCGTTCTGATGCAGAACACACGTTATGAAAAGGGTGAATCCAAGAATGATCCGGAGCTTGGCAAATACTGGGCAAGCCTCGGCGATCTGTTCGTTGAAGATGCATTCGGTTCTGTACACAGAGCACACGCTTCCACAGTCGGTATTCCTTCCAATATCCCGTCCGCATTAGGCTTCCTCGTAGAAAAAGAAGTCAATGTTCTGGGCAAGGCACTGAACGAACCGGAGCGTCCGTTAGTAGCTATCCTGGGCGGTGCTAAGGTATCCGATAAGATCGCAGTCATCGAGAACCTTCTTAAAATTGCAGATAAGGTCCTGATCGGCGGCGGTATGTCCTATACATTCTCTGCAGCAAAGGGCGGCAAGATCGGTACATCTCTGCTTGAAGCAGACAAGATGGGTCTTGCACTCAAGTTCATGGAAGAAGGCGGCGACAAGCTCGTTCTTCCGGTCGACACTGTAATTGCAAACGATTTCTCCAATCCGACAGAAATCAAGACAGCTCCTGCAGGAGAAATTCCGGATGGATTCATGGGTCTTGATATCGGACCGGAAACAGTAGAACTGTTCAAGAAGCAGCTCGAAGGCGCAAAGACAGTATTCTGGAACGGACCGATGGGTGTGTTCGAGGATCCGAGATTCGCTAAGGGAACGATCGAAGTTTGCGAAACACTTGCAAATCTGGAAGATGCTACAACGATCATCGGCGGCGGCGACAGCGCATCTGCAGCTAAGAACCTCGGCTTCGCAGAGAAGTTCAGCCACATCTCCACCGGCGGCGGCGCATCCCTTGAATACATGGAAGGAAAGGAGCTCCCGGGAATCGCTATCATTCCTGAGAAATAAGAAACTATGGCAAGAAAACCTGTAATTTTCGGAAACTGGAAAATGAACAAGACACCGTCCGAAGCTCTCGAATTCATGAAGGGAATCGAAGAAGTTCTGACGGGTGAAGAAGCAGCCGATTATGGTATCGGTGCTCCGTATGTAGATCTGGATGTCTGTGTCAAAAACGCAAAGAACCTCCTGATCGCTGCTGAAAACTGCAATGAAAAAGACTCCGGTGCATATACCGGTGAAGTCAGTGTACCGATGCTCAAAGAAGTCGGTATCACATACTGCATTATCGGTCATTCCGAGAGACGTACATACTATGCTGAAACAGACGCAGCATGCGCAGCTAAGTGCAAGAGACTGCTGGCTGACAACATCATCCCGATCCTCTGCATCGGTGAGACAGAAGCACAGTATGATGCCGGTGAAACAGCTGATGTCATCAAGAACCAGCTGGCCGGTTCCCTCGCAGGCCTGACAGCAGACGAAGTTGCTAAGATCGTTATCGCTTATGAACCGATCTGGGCAATCGGCACAGGCAAGAGCGCAACAAAGGAAATCGCTGAAGACTGCTGCAAGTGCGTACGTGACAATGTCAAGGCACTGTATGACGAAGCAACAGCTGAAGCAGTCCGCATCCAGTACGGCGGATCCGTCAAGCCGACAAATATCGCTGAATACATGGCTTGCCCGGATATCGACGGTGCTCTCATCGGCGGCGCATCTCTGAAGGTAGACTCCTTCAAAGAGATCATCGACGCAACAAAGTAAGGTTCCAACAGTTTAACTGCGGAATAATTAGTATCAGGTATTATTAACAGGAGGAATAATTAATATGCCTAATTTTGTAGATCCAATTGCTGAAGTAATCGCTCGCGAAGTAATCGACTCCCGCGGTAACCCGACGGTAGAAGCAGAAGTAACAACTGAGTCCGGTGCATGGGGACGTGCAATCGTTCCGTCCGGTGCTTCCACAGGTGAAAGAGAAGCTCTTGAACTCCGTGACAAAGATCCGAACCGTTTCAACGGACAGGGTACATTAACAGCTGTTGCAAACGTTAATGAAAAGATCGCTCCGAAAGTTATCGGCCTGAACGTATTCGACCAGCCGCTGATCGACAAGACAATGCTCGACCTCGACGGAACAGAATTCAAGTCCAACCTCGGTGCAAACGCTACTCTGGCTGTTTCTCTGGCTGCTGCACGTGCAGCTGCTGATTCCTGCGGTCTGCCGCTGTACAAGTACATCGGCGGTGCAAACGGCAAGGTTCTGCCGGTTCCGATGATGAACGTTCTGAATGGTGGTAAGCACGCTGATTCCGCTTCCGATGTTCAGGAATACATGATCATGCCGGTCGGCGCAAAGAACTTCCACGAAGCAATTCGTATGGGCGCTGAAATCTTCCACACTCTGAAGAAAGTTCTGAAGGGTTACGGTTACAACACAGCAGTCGGTGACGAAGGCGGATATGCTCCGAGTTCTCTGCCGGGCGGAACAGGACCGTTAGAGACATTAGGTAATGAAGGCCCGCTGGCTCTCATGCTCGAAGCAGTAGAAAAAGCAGGATACAAGCCGGGTGAAGATGTATGCTTCGCTATGGATGCAGCTTCCTCTGAATTCTATGATGCAGATAAGGGATGCTATGTACTGGCTCGTTCCGGTGAAGGCGAAAAGAGTTCCGAAGAAATGATCGAACTCTATGAGAAGTGGGTTGAAAAGTATCCGCTGATCTCCCTCGAAGACGGTCTTGCAGAGAATGACTGGGATGGCTGGGTAGAGCTCACCAAGCGTCTCGGCGGCAAGATCCAGCTCGTTGGTGACGACCTGTTCGTTACAAACACAACATTCATCAAGAAGGGTATCGAACTCGGTGCAGCTAACGCTGTTCTGATCAAGGTCAACCAGATCGGTACACTGACAGAAACACTCGACGCTATCGACATGGCAAAAGAAGCTAAGTACACAGCAGTCGTTTCCCACCGTTCCGGTGAGTCCGAAGACGCTACGATCGCTGACCTGGTAGTCGGTGTCAATGCTGGTCAGATCAAGACAGGTTCCATGAGCCGTACAGACCGTATTGCTAAGTACAACCAGCTGATGCGGATCGAAGAAGAACTCGGCGATGTTGCTGAATATCGCGGAAAAGCTTCCTTCTACAACGTTAAGATCTAATCTTTAACGCAATCACTGAACAAAAAGATGTCCTCATTCGGACATCTTTTTTTCGTGACGGGGAAATCCTTTCACTATTCAGATGTTCTGTCAAATATAATGGTAGTAGTACATCATTTGCAGTTATGAAAGGAGAACATATCATGAAACACGATCGTATTCTGAAAACAGGTCTTGCTTTTCTGCTTTCACTGACCGTACTGCCTTTGTGCGCGCCTGTGCTGCGGGCGGAAGAACCGGAAGAGCCGGAGATCACCGAAGAAGCGGAGATCACGGAAGAAGAGATTCCGGAAGAAACAGAGACAGCTGAAGAACCGGAGATCTCAGAAGAAGCAGAACTTCTCAATGCGGATATACCGAATACGGCCGCATATTTCCCGGATGCCAACTTCCGTGCTTATCTGACAGAGTGGGTGGATAAAGACGGGAACGGCATCCTGAGCCAGAAAGAACGTGACAACACGTCCAGTCTGTTTCCGCAGGGACGCGCCATCACGGATCTGACAGGACTGAAATACTTCCCGAACATTATAAAACTATGGTGCGATACGAACAGTATTACGGAACTGGATCTCTCCAAAAATACGAAACTCCAGGTAATTCATGTGTTCCAGACTGGTCTGACATCACTTGATGTTTCTCATTGCCCGGATCTGAAAGAACTATGGTGCTACAACAACTTTAAAATGAATTATCTGAACCTGCGGAACTGCAGCAAACTGCTCGTTCTTCAGACATACCGCTGTAATTTCTCAGTACTGGATCTGACCGATAATCCGCTTCTGGTCACTACATATCAGTACGGCACAAAGACCAGTTACAACGATGGTCCGCACGGAAACTCCGTTCGGTATGCGGAAGCCGGCGGTGAACTGTGGATGGATTCTGCCGTACAGGTCAAAACAAAGATGGCAGAACCGAAATCCATGAAGATCGATCAGGGAGATGAACTGGATCTCGGTTATGAACCGTATATGGGCCTGCCGGGCGGCTGGGGCGTGCTGACCGTTACGATCAAACCGGACAATGCGACAGAAAACTATGTTCACTGGACTTCCAGTGATCCGAGTGTCGTTGAAGTAAACAGTGACGGTGTGATCGTAGCAAAGAAAGCCGGAACAGCTGAGATCAGGGCACGTGTCAGTCCCATACTGATCGATACAATTACAGTTACGGTAAGGGAACGTCCGCTGGTCCATAAGTTTGTCGGACGTCTGTACAAGATCGCCCTGGACCGTGATCCGGATCCGCAGGGATTCATGGACTGGACAGGAATGTTAACGGCGAAGACGATCACTGCCGCGGAAGCAGTGCGCGGCTTCTTCCTGAGCAAGGAAATGATCGATAAGAATCTCAAGGACGAAGATTATGTGGAACGCTGCTACAGTGTCATGTTTGACCGGGTAAGCGATCCGAAAGGAAAAGCCGGCTGGCTGGAATGCCTGGAAAACGGCGTCAGCCGCACGTTTGTAGTCAAAGGCTTTATCGACAGTTCGGAGTTCAAGACGACGTGTGACAAGTTCGGCGTGAACAAAGGCACGATCCAGGTGACAGAACCGCGGGATCAGAACTACGGAATCACAAGTTTTACCGCAAGATGTTATGTATATGTGCTTGAGCGCTCATTTGATGTGAAAGGTCTGAATGACTGGTGTGAGCTCATTCTGAATTCACCGAACAGGAAACAGGCAGCCATCAAGATGTCTACGGACGGATTCTACCATTCACCGGAATATCTGAAGAAGAAAACGACAGATGCACAGTATCTCACAAGTCTGTACTGGACATTCCTCGGCAGGAAACCGGATGACGAAGGATACAATGACTGGATGAATCACCTCAAGAACGGAATGAGCCGGGATGAAGTACTGTATGGATTTGCGTATTCACCGGAATTCACCAAGATCATGGCATCCTACGGAATCAAGTAATTATAGTATTCAGAGAGATACGTACGACCAAAGGAACAGGAGCTGTCCTGTTCCTTTTCTGTCGGAAAGGTATTGAAGATTGCAGAAAAAAAGGTATCATAAACCATGGTGTCAGGGGAAGGGCAGCCAATATACTCTTTTTTTTGATGCCGCAAAACGATTTAAAGCAGGGAGTTGAGGTTGAAAACATATGGACAAATATGTGTTAAAAACAAATTTGGATGGCTCAGTGATCACCGTGAGAGATGTTCAGGACTATCTGCTTTCCATGTTAAAAGATATTGATGAAGTGATGCGCAAAAATGATATTCCGTACTTTCTGGATTCGGGATCTGCTCTCGGAGCGATCCGTCACCGCGGTTTTATTCCGTGGGATGATGATGCGGATATCGGTATTCTGAGAGAAGATTATGACCGGATGCTGGAAGCGCTGGAGCGGGATCTGCCGGAGAACTATATCGTTCAGTGTTTTGAAAAAGATGATCGGTACAATGTTCTGATTCCGTCCGCAAAGATCCGCCTGAAGGGAACATTTATTCAGGAAAAAAATGTGCTGCTTTCCAACCGCTGTACGGGGTACGAAGGATGCGACGGACTGTTTGTGGACGTATTTGTATATGATACGGCCAGTGCCCATAAGAGCACCGGATTACTGTACCGGTTATCCAACTATGCACTGACAGTACCGGAGATCATCATGGACAATGTGTTCCATAAGAATCCGGTCGGCGTTAAAAAAATGTTCCTGAACAATGCGAAAAAGTATTCGGAACTGGCAAAGAAGGAAAATTCGGAATATGTCGGTCTTGATCTGACATGGGTATGGAACGGATTCTATCCGCCGTATCATTTCCGCAGAGATGATCTGTTCCCGACGAAATATGTAAAGTTTGAAGATACCTATCTTCCGGTCGCTCATAACCATGATGCGTATCTGAGAGGATGCTTCGGAGACAATTATATGCAGGAGCCTTCGGTGTTTATGCAGAGGGCAAAACACATCGCAGAGATCAGACTCTGAGAATCAGGATAAAGAAAGCCGCAGCGGTTAAATAACAGCTGCGGTTTTTTTGACATAGGTGTACCGGAGTGCGGAGTTTCCCGGGAAATACTACTGATCCGGTGTACCGGAATCTTTCTGCCCGATCACTGTGCACTTCAGAAGCCCGTAGGGCGTCTTCCGGAGCGCCTGAGCGAAGGTTTCGGGTGTCTGCGGTAATTTGGTCAGGACGTCCGCTTCCTGCTTTCCAAGGCTTATTCTGGCCCATACGCCAGGCATGCTGTTGAGCGCATTTTCGACATTGCGTGCGCAGTTGCTGCATTTCATGCCGCTGACCGCGAGCCGGTAGTGATGCGGGTAATGGGCAGGATCGGTATCTTCCATCTTTACGGAAGAGACTGCTTCGGCTGTACCGCAGCAGCTGTTCTTCGCTTTGCCGCGTATCCGCAGAACTGTCTGCCACAGGGCATACGCCAGCAGGAGAAATCCTGCCGCGATGATTACTTTATCCATATCGTCTGATTCCTTCTCTATTCAAAAGAGGGGGAGATCCCCCTCTTCCGGATGTATTCTATCTGCTGAGACGCTGTGTGCTGTGCATGCCGGCGTGTTTGTGTTTCTGGCAGGAGCCCGCAAACGGACAGCCAATGCATTTAACACCGCGTCTTTTTTCACGCACGATATATACGATGGCGGAGGAAAGGATGAGAATCAGAACGATCAATGCAATAAATGTACTGAGATTCATACAATTCCTTTCCACAGTACGGAAGATGCTCAGGACTGGTGAACAGCCTGGTGCAGCTTATACTGTTCTTCAAAGTGTGCTCTTGTCTTAGTGCCGATGAAGATCACTGCGGCGACCATACAAATGACAGCGATGAGACCCGGAATGAAACCTGTTCCCAAATGACCTTCAGTGAATAATGTACCGAACTGGTAGATCAGGAAGGCAACGGTATAACCGGTGCCAAGCTGCAGGCCGATCGCACCGAACAGCCAGCCTTTGCTCTTCATTTCGGAGTTCATTGCGCCGATGGCTGCGAAGCACGGCGGCGTGTAGAGGTTGAAGAACAGATAGGCAAGTGCGGTGACGGAAGTCAGACCCATCGCAACAGCGACTTCGTTGGCGCCGCCGATGAGTTCCAGTTCATCCACATCAATAAATGCTGTAAGTCCATAGACAACTGCCAGTGTTCCGACAACGTTCTCCTTAGCAATGAAGCCGGTGATCGCTGCTGCAGCGAGCTGCCATACGCCGAATCCCAGCGGAATGAGAAGGAATGCGAACGGGGAAGCAATCGAAGCGAGGATCGAAGTGTTTTCCATACCTTCTTCCACGACCTGGAACTGCCAGTTGAATGTCTGCATGACCTGTACGACCGTGTTGCACACGAGGATGATCGTAGCGGCTTTCACGATATACGCTTTCGCACGTTCCATCATGGATTTGAACGCGAACTTCAGACTCGGGATCTTGAACTTCGGAAGTTCCATGATGAAGAAGGATTTACGATACTTGTATCCGGTGATCCATTTGATCAGCAGAGCGCCGAGGAAGATCAGAACCAGACCGAAGAAGTAGCTCAGCGTGCTTACCCAGCCGGCACCGTTGAAGAATGCACCGGCAAACAGAGCGATGACCGGAATCTTTGCACCGCACGGAATAAATGTTGCGAGCATGGATGTAGCTCTTCTTTCGCGTTCATCACGGATCGTACGGCATGCCATGATGGCAGGAATGCCGCAGCCGGTGCCGATGACGACCGGAATAACGGATTTACCGGAAAGACCGACTCTCTTGAAGATCGGGTCCATGACAGCACTGACGCGCGCCATATAACCGCAGTCTTCCAGCAGAGCGATCAGGAAGTACATGACCATGACCAGCGGCAGGAAGCCGATAACGGCGCCGACACCGCCGACGATACCGTCAGCCAGCAGCGCAGACAGGATCGGCGGGCTGTTTTCCAGCTGACCGGCGACCCATTCCTGGAACATCTCGATATAGCCGACCATCCAGTCAGCGACTAACGGTCCGAGCCATGCCTGGGAGCACCAGAACACAAACCACATCACACCTGCGAAGATCAGAATGCCGAGGATCGGATTCAGCAGGAACTGGTCAAGTGTATCCTGTTTATTGACTTCTGCTGATTTGATCTCACGTTTTTCCACGCTGGCAACGATCTTGTTGACGAAGTCATAACGCTTGCGGTCTTCCGCGTCGACAGCGTTCTTGTCCAGCAGATCGATGTCTGCCTGCAGATACGGTGCGTCCTGGGTGTATCCGTTCAGCGCGACAGCTTTCGCTACGACTTCACGGAGTCCCTTTCCTTCTGTTGCGGTCGTGTTGACGACCGGACATTTGAGCTGTTTTTCCAGCGAAGCGACATCGATCGTTGTCTTTTCTCTCTCATTGATGTCCGCTTTGTTCAGCGCGACAACGACCGGAATGCCGAGTTCCAGAAGCTGTGTCGTAAAGAACAGGCTGCGGCTCAGATTCGTTGCGTCAACGATGTTGATGATCGCATCCGGATGTTCATCACGGACATACTCACTGGTAATACCTTCCTCCGGTGTAAACGGAGACATGGAATACGCGCCCGGCAGGTCGACTGCGATCGCTTCGACACCGTTTGTGTATTCTTTTTTGATCGGATACTCTTTTCGTCCGACCGTGACACCGCCCCAGTTGCCGACCTTTTCACTTCTGCCCGTCAGGGCGTTGTACATGGTCGTCTTACCGCTGTTGGGGTTGCCTGCAAAAGCAATTCTCATACTGTAAGTTCCTCCCTTAATCAATACAGATACATGGAATGTACTGTTTGAAACTAAATAATAATGGCTTCCGATAAAAGCTGATCCAGGTTGTAGCGGCCGTCCTTAATGACCACGACGCAGCTTTTCTTTTTCTTTGAAACGATCGTGATCGGTTCGCCGCTGTAACAGCCGAGACGGAACAGAAATGCGTTCATGTCGTCATCGTCTGTATTGATCTCTCGGATCGTATAGGTTTTTCCGACCTCTGCTTCCAGCAAATTCATTTTGTTTCCTCCTCTGTATTCATCGTTGTCCGGGCTAACAACGCGATAGTTAGTCAAATATAACTAACTATCATAGTTTAACAACACTAACTGACGGCGTCAAGTAGGGGCAGGGGTGTATTCGTGCCGGAGGAGGGCAGAAACTAATAAACTTAATTACTGGATATAAAAGATCGGTATATCGCAAATACACGGTTTTTTTGCATAAACTGAGGGAATGTGAGACAATAACGTGCATAACAAGGAGTAAATACCTATGAAGAAATGGATCGCTATGGGGCTCTCCGTTCTTCTGCTGGCAGGATGCGCCGGAACATCTTCGTCATCTTCCGCATCTTCCGCGTCCTCGGCAGAACCGCCGGCAGCCCCGAAAAATATGCATGATGAATATCCGGGTGTACCGGAAGACAACCAGTTCACGTATGCCGAAGACACTGACGCAGTCATTAAAATGCTGGAACACGGCACCGGCGTGGTATATCTCGGCTTTGATGAATGTCCGTTCTGCCAGGCGTATGCGCCGATTCTGAACGAAGTGGCGGAAGAAGCCGGAGTGCCGGTCCTGTACTATGACATTCTGGAAGACCGCGAGGGGAATACCGATGCGTACAAAGCAATGGTCAAAGCACTGGACGGACATCTGGATTTTGACAACGACGGCAATCCCCGCATCTATGTGCCGGATGTCAGCTTTATCGTAAACGGTGAGATCATCGAACATGACAACGAAAGCAGTATGCTGTCTTCCAATGAGATCAAGCCGGAGAGATACTGGACGGCAGAGCGCCGGGAAGCGCTGAAAGCAAAACTGTCTGCGGCTGCGAAGATCGTTGCCGAAGCGCGGAAAGAAAACGATGACAAAGGCTGCGACAAAGGCTGCGAATACGATCCGGGAAACAGTTCAGAGAAGACAGACGAAAGCGCAGCTGCACTGACCGCTTTCCTGGATCAGCTTGACACGGAAGTCCATCCGGGCGTCATGGGATCGACGATCGCGTCGATCAGCTGTGCCGCAGGAATGATGGACTGGTATCTGGAAGCGCAGCCGGAGGAAGAAACGATCCGCTCTGCAGTAAAAGAGCATCTGAAAAATGAGGATGATGTAAAGGCATTCCGGATGTCTCTGGAGATCGTATCCTACGCAGCGGAAGACATCGCTTCCGGGGAAATCACCGCAGCACAGCTGCAGGATGCCGGCTATACCAAAGAGATCAAATGGTCCAAAGAAGACGTGCAGAAACTGTTCTCTGTGCTGATGGACGAAGTAAAAGAATGACTGGCAGAAAAATCTGTCAGTTTTTTCTTTCCGGACAAAAAAAGGATGTCATGAAGACATCCGGTCAGCTGAAACAGATCGATCGTGTTTGCGGTGCGGTCCGCGGGCGACAGCTTCGGCAATACGCATCTGAGACGCCTCATCGTCTCAGTCACCAAACTCCTGTGCCGTGAGTTTATCGATCCTGCTCTTCATAGATTTATTTTCCAGATAACTGCGGGAATACAGGACTCCGTACAGGAGATTAAGATAGAACGAGAAACACTCCTGGGAATAATAGGTCGCAATATTATCCGACTGTGTCTCATAGGAAGGAATAATAAGACGGACCGAAGCGTTCTGTGTCAGAAATGTTTCCCGCATATCGGAAGCGATGACAATGAACGGAATATTGCGCTGCTTGAGGATGCGCGCACTGAGCTGCTGGGAATCACTGCCTCCCCGGTAGGAGATAAACAGGGCAAGACAGTCCGGACTGATCAGTGAGGCATACGTTGGTTCCTCATAGTATTCCGAAGCCATGACAGCTACCTTATTCAGTTTCATGAGCCGGTTGATGAAAGCCCGGGCAGTGATGCCGGAATCCCCGTGTGCATAAAGATATAATGTGCGGCAGGAACGGATCAGATCCACGGCTTTATTGACCAGATCAGGATCCATCGTAGATAAAACAGCCTGTACAGCACGTTCATGGACTTTACTGACATTGTTTGCAATCACAGAGACCTGCGCACCGAAATAGAAAGGACGGTTTACATCGACTGCGGCAAGTTCCTGGGAACCGGCCGCCAGTTCTTTCAGGAACCGGATCTTCAGATCTATAAACTGTCACAGCCGATCTTTTTGCAGAAACGCTGTACCGTGGCTGTGGATGTATATGCAAGATCCGCAAACTCACGAATTGACAGATAACTGAACTCTTCCCCGTAATTCAATACGATGAATGCCAGCTGAGCTTCGATCTCCGAGAAGTTTTTCTGTTCCTTTAATGCTTCAATAATCATATCCGGTCACTCTCCTGGCTGTATTGTAGCACTGCCGGCATCCTATGCCGTTTTTTACTGTCACTGCGTCACAATGTGACTTCTGAAGGAAAACAGAAATAAAGGAATCATCGTCATTTTGTGACATTATGATGCAAAACCCGGAAATGAGAGGAACTGCGGGATATTCTGTGGACGAACGAAAGGGGAAAACAAATGAATAAGTTCACAGATTGGCTCATGCGTTTCGGCGGATGGGCAGCCAACAACAAGTATCTTGGATCCATCCGTGATGCATTCCAGGATTACATGCCTCTCACGATCATCGGCGCGATCGGTACATTATGGACATACGTTATCGTAGACGGAAAGTCCGGACTGGGTGCCCTGATCCCGGCGGTACAGAAACTCGCGTTCCTGAATCCGCTGTTCAACGCTTTGAACTTTGCGACCATCGGGTGCATCACCATCGGCATCACATTCGCAATCGGTTCCCAGATCGGCAAGCGCAACAATATGAATCCTCTCTACAGCGGACTCGTAGCGATCGTTGCCCTGATCATCGTAACAAACTACGCAGTTGATCCGTCTTCCGCAACCATCACACTGGCAGACGGCACAGCAAAAGCGCTGGTGGATCTTCTTCCGGAAGGCGCAATGGCAGGAACGATCTCCGCGATCGCATCCGGAAACCTCGGCGCAACGGGTCTGTTCACAGGCATGCTGGTAGGCATCTTCTCCGTAGAACTTCTGAACTTCTTCAATAAGTTTGACAGTCTCAAGATCAAACTTCCGGATACGGTTCCGCCGAATGTGGCCGCATCCTTCAGCTCTCTGATTCCGTCTTTCCTGGCAGTTATGACAGTCGGTATCGTCGGATTCGTGATCCAGAGCACAACAGGTGTATATCTGAATGACATGATCTTCAAACTCGTACAGGCTCCGCTGCAGAACGTCGGCGGCACATTCGTCGGCGGACTGATCTTCGTCGTCGTCATCTCCCTGTTCTGGTGCGTAGGTCTGCACGGCAACAACATGGCTTCTGCGATCCAGCAGCCGCTGATGCTTGCTCTTCTGCTCGAAAACGAAGCAGCGATCCAGGCAGGCCAGAAAGCAACAAACATCATCAACGCTTCCTACTGGGCATGCTTCATCACGATCTGCGGCACCGGTATTGCACTGGGCGTTTCGCTGGCGATCCTGATCGCATGTAAGAGAGAAGACAACCGCGCCATCGCAAAACTGTCCCTGTTCCCGAACCTCTTCAATATCAATGAAACGATCGTCTTCGGTGTTCCGATCGTCCTGAACCCGCCGATGTGCATCGGCTTCGTGCTCGCACCGGTCGCTTCCTATATCATCTCCTATGTTCTGACAGCCATCGGCTTCTGCCCGGTCATGTATATCAACGTACCGTGGACAACACCGATCCTGCTCAGCGGCTTCCTGGCATCCGGCGGAAACATCATGGGTGCTGTCACACAGCTGATCTGCCTTGCTGCAGCGACACTGGTATACATCCCGTGTGTTAAAGTCCATGAGAGACAGCAGTTCGCTCTGGAAGCAGAAGAAAAGTAATTGCATAACAGAAGGAAAGGAGAAACAGCGCTATGAAATTAGGTGTAATCGGATCCGGCCTGATCGTGCAGGAATTCCTGCCGAAGCTGGTCAGACTGGAAGGCATCGAGATCCTGGGCATCCAGGGAATGCCTTCGGACAAAGAAGTCATGGAAAAAATGGCGGGAGAAAACAATATTCCGCATGTATGCTACAGCTTTGATGAACTGAAAGAGACCGGTAGTGACACCGCATATGTGGCAGTTCCGAATTTCCTTCACTTCATGTACTGCAAGCAGGCACTGGAAGCCGGCATGAATGTCATCGTGGAAAAGCCGATGACAAGCAACGACAGAGAAGCGAAGATCCTGCAGGAAATGGCACAGGAAAAAGGTCTGTATCTGTTTGAGGCAATCACCACGGTATACTTTGAAGGCTATGCAAAGATCCGTGAATGGCTGAAAGACATCGGTACGGTCAAACTGGTCAACTGCAACTATTCGCAGTATTCCAGACGGTATGACGCATTCCGTAACGGCGAAGTCCTTCCGGCATTCGACCCGAAGAAGTCAGGCGGAGCCTTAATGGATCTCAACCTGTATAATCTGCACTTTGTCATGGGTCTCTTCGGAAAGCCGAAAGCAGCGAAGTATTACGCAAATATCGAGCGCGGCATCGATACCAGCGGCGAGCTGATCATGGAATACGACGGCTTTCTCGCCAACTGTACAGCGGCGAAAGACTGCGCTGCTCCGCGTACCTTCCTCATTCAGGGCACGGACGGCTATATCTCCACGCAGTATTCCCCGAATCTGCTCGGTGCTGTCACGCTGCACCGCAACGACGGAACAGAAGAAGTATTCGATGACGGCATGGCAATGGAACGCCTGATCCCGGAATTCAGATACTTCATCCAGTGCATCAACAGCGGTGATCACGAAGCCTGCATGGAACGCCTGGCAGAAAGCGTCGCAGTCAGCGAAGTGCAGACGGAAGCCCGTCTCGGTGCGGGAATCGTGTTCCCGGCAGACGCGCAGTAAAAAAAACATATCATTGTGAATCGATCCCATTGGCTGTCCTTCCCCGGGGCAGCCATTTTTCTGTTGAAAGACACTGTCTGGAATGCTATAATTTCCTCTGCACAAGCGAAAGGGGTTTTTATGCTTAACGCTTTATTAATGATCGTATCGGCATCGCTGATTGTATTATCACTGCTGCAGAGCGGGAAATCCGACGGGATCTCCGGAGCGTTTACCGGAAACGGCGGACTGAACCTGTTCCAGAATACAAAAGAAAGAGGATCGGAAAAGGTCATTTCCAATGCAACAATGATCCTCGGCATCGTCTTCTTTGTATTGGTGATCGTAATTCGATTAGTATAAGATACAGCCGGTATTCACCGGTTTTTCTTTTCTCAGGAGTAGTTTATGAATGAACTGAATGATAAGATCCTGTCTGTTATAGAAAAAAGAGGCAGGAAAACATGTACAACGGATACCATCCTGGAAGCACTCGATCTGCACAGCTCGATGGACTTTATCCGTGTGTCCAAAGCACTGGAAGAGATGGAAAAAGATCTGCTCGTCTTCCGTACGGAAGGAAACGGCTTTGCGACGCGCGAACAGTCCGGAGTGACGGAAGGACGGATATCCATCGCGAAAAACGGGATAGGATATATTGACCGGGAAGACCGGGAATCCATCAAAGTGGAAGAAGGCGACCAGATGGGCGCCCTGGACGGCGATATCGTGCTGGTGGAATGCCGCCTGTGGCAGGTCTACGGCCGGGTCATCAAGATCGTAAAGCGGGCCAGAACACAGGTCATCGGAACATATGAACGGACACCGCGCGGCCTGAAGTTCGTGCCGGACGACGAACGTCTGCGGGAAAAGCAGATGCGCGTACTGACGGATAAGGATTTCACACCGGTCGAAGGACTGAAAGTGTTATGCGACATTGAGCGCTATGACGGCGTCATGACGCTGCGGGTCGGAAGAGTGATCGGTCATAAGGATGATCCGGGCGTCGATATCCTGTCGATCCTGCTGGATCACGATATCATTCCGGAGTTCCCGGAAGACGTCATGAACCAGGCGAACAGTATACCGGGAACGATCGGTGAAGAGGAACTTGCCGGACGCAGGGATCTGCGTGATGTACGCACTGTGACGATCGACGGCGATGATTCCAAGGACTTCGATGACGCGGTATCGGTGGAACGTACGGAAAACGGCTGGCAGCTGCTGGTGTCGATCGCGGACGTTTCCCACTATGTTACCGAGAACTCACCATTGGATCTGGAAGCACGGAAGCGCGGTACGTCGGTCTATGTGATCGACCGGGTCGTGCCGATGCTGCCGCATGTACTGTCCAACGGCATCTGCTCGCTGAATCCGAAGGAAGACCGCCTGACCATCACCTGTGCGATGCAGGTGAAAGAAGACGGTACGATCGATTCTTATGAGATCTATCCGTCGGTGATCCGCTCCGATGAGCGTATGACCTATAACAACGTCAATGCGATGCTGGACGGAGACGAGGAACTCAACAAGAAGTATGCGCATCTCGGCGATCTGTTTGAAACACTGGCAGACTGTGCCGATGCCATCCGGGAAGCGCGCATCCGCAAAGGCGCGATCGAATTTGATTCGGATGAACCGGACATCAAAGTCGATGAGAACGGGCATCCGCTGTCCGTAGAAGCGAAAGTGCGCGGACACGGGGAAGAGATCATCGAAGACTGCATGATCGCCGCAAACGTCTGCGTTGCCAACCAGCTCAAGTGGGCGCAGATCCCGGGCATCTACCGTATTCATGAAGAACCATCTTCTAGACGCATGCGTGACTTTGTACGCATCTCCGAGGCACTCGGCCATAAGCTGCGTCTCGGCCAGTCCAGTGTATATCCTAATGAGATCCAGCGTTATCTGGAGTCCGTGCGGGATACGAATGAGTTCCCGGTATTAAGCACACTGCTGCTGCGGTGCATGCAGAAGGCACGCTACGATTCTTCCTGCGTCGGTCATTTCGGCCTCGCAGAAGAAGAGTACCTGCACTTCACGTCGCCGATCCGCCGCTATCCCGACCTCGTCGTTCACAGAATGCTGCGGAAGTATCTGTTTGAGGGATGCACGGATCTGAATGCCATGAAGCAGGATGAAGCAAACTGTACGGAATACGCGGAATCCTCCAGCATCCGTGAACGCAATGCCCAGGATGCGGAATATGCATGTGAAGACCTCAAGAAGGCGGAATACATGCTTGATCATATCAATGAGACATATGACGGCCTGATCTGTTCCGTAACGCCGCACGGCTTCTATGTGCACCTCGACAACACGATCGAAGGCCTTGTGCACGTCAGTGAACTGAAGGGTGATTTCTACATCTACGACAAAGACCGCATGCAGTATATCGGTGAAAAAACACACCGCATCTACCGCGTTGGCATGCCTGTCACGATCAAGGTCTTGTCAGCCAGTACCGCAGAACGTACAATTGACTTCGGTCTTGTCGGAAGAAACGGTACAGTACAGAAGAAAAAGCCCGTCTTTCTGAAGAAGAGAGACGAACGGAAGCGTGTGCGGAAAGCACGCGATATCACGCGGAAAGGCAGCAGACATGGCACAAAAAAGCGCAAATGACAAAACAGTCGCATACAACCGCAGAGTAAAACACGATTACTTCCTGGAGGAACTGTATGAAGCCGGCATGTCCCTGACCGGCACGGAGATCAAATCGATCCGTGAGGGAAAGGTACAGTTCAAGGATTCCTATATTTCCATCGTACGCGGCGAAGCATGGGTCAAAGGCATGCATATCTCTCCGTACAAGCAGGGAAGTTTCTTCAACGTCGATCCGGAACGGGACAGACGTCTGCTTCTGCATAAGTATGAGATCCGCAAACTGGACCAGAAGGTACGCCTCAAGGGCTATACCCTTGTACCGGTCCGCATCTACCTGAAAAACGGCATGGCAAAGATGGAGATCGCACTTGCCAAGGGCAAAAACCTGTATGACAAGCGTGAGACGGAAAAACTTCGCGATGCCAAACGGGAGATGGAAAAAGCAATAAAAGTGCACTGACCCCCTTGCTTGCAGGGCAGGGCTGCCGGTGCTATTATTGGGATGCATCCAAAGATGCATCAACATGGGGCTGTAATGGTTTCGACAGGTTTATGTTTGATTTCGGCTGCAGTGGAGCGGTGACCATATCACCAAACAAAAATAAACGCTAACAGAAACAATAGTTTCGCATTCGCTGCTTAATCACGCTACATAGCGTCGCAGCGCCCGGTTCGTCCAGTATTCCGTTGTAAACGGACCGTGTAGGCAAACGGATAAGGTGATTCTGAAGTCTGTAGGATGATCCCGACAATTTACAGGCAGATTCTTAAGACGGTGTGTTCGCTGACATGTCTTAAGTCTTATCCAACAGTGAACTAAACTGTAGAGGCTGGAATGTGGGACAACTCTTGGACGCGGGTTCGACTCCCGTCAGCTCCACTACCTAATAAAGGGGATTGCTCAAATCCCTTTTATTTATCGGTTTTTTTAACATTCTCGAGTATACTCAAAAATGCGTTGGGACCGACTTCGGGACCGACTTTTTCTTTTTGTGTTCTTCGAAATCAGAATTTCGATAAATAAAACGAACAAAAACAAAGTGAAATAAAACAAAGTAAAAAGAAAAGAACAGCAGCTCTATTCATCGCGGTTGTTCTGTTAGCGCCAGGTCATTTTAACCATTTTGCGCCAGAATAAATCAACCATTTACAGCCAAGTTAAATCGGCCAACGCAATAGTCCAGCATATCAGCTGTTACTTAATAATCTTTTCGCGTAATGCTTCAAGAGATACTGT
>JAFWNG010000019.1 GCA_017510405.1 Solobacterium sp. | reverse complement strand
TGATGATAATAACTCATCATCTTCGCTTTGTCAACAGCTTTTTTCATCCCCTCCGGCTTTTTCTTACCGCCTGGGCTATCCTGTTTTTTTCAGCGCTTTGTTAATATACCACCTTACGATCCCACACTCAAGTACTTTTTGAAAAAAATTCGGATATTTTTTCAAATAACCGAATTTCGTTGTTTTTTATGCTTATTCAACTGTTACAGACTTCGCAAGATTCCGCGGTTTATCGACGTCAAGACCTCTGGATACACTTACATAATATGCGAGAAGCTGCAGGGGGATAATTCCCAGAACGGCATCGAAATACCTGCTTGTGCGGGGAATATATACGGTGAAATCCGCCGTGTCTTCGATCGCGTAATTACCGTATGTCGTAAGTCCCATAAGATACGCACCGCGGGATTTGGCCTCTACCATATTCGATCTTGTCTTTTCGTAGAGATCCTGCTGTGTGCAGATACCTACTACGAGCGTGCCGTCTTCCACCAGGCTGATCGTACCGTGCTTCATTTCTCCGGCCGCATATGCTTCGGAGTGAATGTAGCTGATCTCCTTCATCTTCAGGCTGCCTTCCATGGCAATCGCATAATCCATGCCTCTTCCGATGAAGAAGATATCTCTGGCATTCGAGAATTTGGCCGCAAACCACTGGATTCTTTCCTTGTCTTCCAGAACGCGCGTCATTTTATCCGGGATCGACTGAATAACGCCGAGAAGATGTGTAAATTCCTCTGTATCGATCGCTTTTCTCGCAAACGCGAGTTTCATCGCGATGAGATAAACGGCCGCTAACTGGGCGCTGTAGGCCTTTGTAGTGGCTACGGCGATTTCCGGGCCGGCCATCGTATAGAGGACATGATCCGCTTCTCTGGCAATGGACGAGCCAATGACATTGACGATCGCCAGCGTGCGGATGCCGCGTTCTTTCGCAATGCGCAGCGCCGCAAGGCTGTCCGCCGTCTCACCGGACTGGCTGATCACGATCAGCAGAGTGTTGTCCAGCGGCAGTGCTGAACGGTAACGGTATTCGGACGCCAGTTCCACACGTACCGGCACTTTTGCCATTTCTTCGATCGTATACTGCGCTGCGTAGCCGACATGACTTGCCGAGCCGCATCCGACAATATAGATCTGCCGGATCTCTCTGAGCACATCATCATTCAGTCCGCTTTCGCTCAGATCGATATCATCATTATGGATCAGGGAGTTCAGAGTATCTGCCACTGCCCGGGGCTCTTCATGGATCTCTTTCATCATGAAGTGCTCAAAGCCGCCTTTTTCCGCTGCTTCGGCATCCCATTCGATCGTGACCGGCTCTTTTTCCACTTCTTCCTGGTCAATGTTATAGAATGTCACTTCGCCTTTACCGGCACGGGCGATTTCCATATTGCCGATATAGTAGACAGTTCTTGTATGTTTCAGAATGGCCGGGACGTCGGAAGCGATGAATGTTTCGCCGTCAGTTACGCCTACGATCATCGGGCTGTCTTTGCGGGCAAGGAAAATCTCATCCGGATAGTCGTCAAACATGACTGCGAGGGCATACGATCCACGCACACGCATCATCATTCTCGCAATGGCGTCGACCGGTCCCTGTCTGTACTTTTTGTAATAGTAATCGATCAGTTTTACTGCCGTTTCCGTATCTGTCGCGGAATAAAAACGATAATCGTGGCGTTTCAGCTTGTCACGGATCTCCTGATAATTCTCAATGATGCCGTTGTGCACAGCCGTTACGCAGCGGTCATCGGAAATATGCGGATGGGCATTGTTTTCCGACGGTTCGCCATGGGTCGCCCACCGTGTATGTCCGATTCCGCAGTTTCCCGGAACTGCTGCACCGTTATTCGTTTTTTCCGAGAGAATACGCAGTCTGCCTTTTGATTTGACGACTTCCGGTTTCTTTTCCCCGTCACGTATTGCAAGTCCTGCAGAGTCATATCCCCGGTATTCCAGCTTTTCAAGGCCGTCCAGCAGGATCGGCGCCGCCTGTTTCATTCCGTTATATCCGACAATGCCGCACATATAGTTACCTCCAGAACAATTGGTCTTATTTTACCACCTGGCAGACAAAGGATGAACAAAAACATGCGAGCATAAGGCGCTGATATGACAAAAACACAAAAAAAGAGAAGCTTTCAGCGCCGTTTTTGGCACATTGCTTCTCTTTCTTTTTTATTCGTCAGAGCCGACAGGTGCGAAGACCTGTGTTTCTTCTCCGCCGACAACGCCTTCCGGAAGACTCTTGGAGTTTGCCAGGTCTTCTCTGCGCTTGTTGTTCTTTTCTTCGCGGATCGCCTTCAGTTCTGCAGCTCTCTTTTCGATCCGGCGGGATGTCTCACGGTCGAACTGTCTGCCGGTACCAGCCGGGATCAGTTTACCGATGATGACATTTTCCTTCAGACCTTCAAGTTTATCGACCTTGCCCTTTACAGCAGCTTCTGTCAGGACACGTGTTGTTTCCTGGAAGGAAGCGGCTGACAGGAAGGAGTCTGTTTCTACAGCACTCTTGGAGATACCGAGCAGGATCGGCTTGTACTGTGCCGGTACCTTGTCTTCAAGGATGAGATGGTCGTTGATCTCGGTCATACGGGCCAGGCTGAGAGTCTGTCCCTTGGAAAGACCGGAATCGTTGCCCTCAGTGACTTTGACCTTCTTCAGCATCTGACGGATCATTACTTCCAGATGCTTGTCGGAGATATCGATCGACTGAGCGTTATACACCTTTTTGACTTCTTTCAGGATATATTCCTGTACGGCACTTACGCCGGCGACTTCGAGCAGTTCCTTCGGAGCGATCTGGCCTTCTGTCAGTTTCTGACCGGCATGGACCACTGCACCTTCCTTGATGTTTCCGCGCAGTACGTGGTTGACATCGCACTTGTGCTCGATCGTTCTCGGCTCATTGGATTCATCTGCCTCTGCGCCTTCTCTCGGTGTATTGTCACTGTCTTCTGCCGTAAATTCACGGATCTTGATAATGGCACCGGTCTTGTTGCCGTTCTTGTCTTCACCGGCCGGGATGATCTCTACGATCTCACCGTCGACCTTGGAAATGACTGCCATACCTTTCGGCTGACGTGCTTCGAACAGTTCTTCGACACGCGGAAGACCCTGCGTGATATCACCGGACTTTGTCGCAACACCACCGGTGTGGAAGTTACGCATTGTCAGCTGAGTACCCGGTTCACCGATTGCCTGTGCGGCCATGACACCGATTGCTTCGCCTTCTTCAACGAGTTTGCCGGTAGCCATGTTGCGGCCGTAGCACTTGCGGCAGATGCCGTTCTTGGATTCACAGGTGAATACGTTGCGGATATAGACCTTTGTAACACCGGCTTTGACGATCTTGTCAGCCAGGTCATCTGTCAGGTAGGTATCTGCGTCCACAATGACTTCACCGGTATTCGGATCGGTAACTGCTTCCTGCGTATATCTGCCGACGATACGGTCATACAGCTTTTCTACAGATGTATTCAGGTTGTTCTTGCGGTCAACAAGCGCTTCTACAAGGTAGGAACGCTCTGTTCCGCAGTCTTCTTCGTTAATAATGACTTCCTGGGCAACATCGACCAGACGACGTGTCAGGTAACCCGATTCAGCAGTCTTCAGAGCTGTATCGGTCAGACCCTTACGTACACCGTGTGTGGAAATAAAGAACTCGGATACGCTCATTCCTTCACGGAAGCACGAGTAGATCGGAACTTCGATGATGGACGGCTGGTATTCCTTACGGGACTTGGACTGTGTAGGACGGCCCATGACACCGCGCATACCGGCGAGCTGTGTGAAGTGGTTCTTGTTTCCGCGGGCACCGGAATCGGACATCATCTTGATCGGGTTCATACGCGGCAGGGATTCCATCAGAGAGGTACCGACATCGTTCTTGACGTTTTCCCAAAGACTCTGGAACTTGCTTTCCCATTCCTTGTCATCAAGGAGTCCTCTGTCACGCTGTCTGTTGAGGATCTCTGCTTCGTTCTTACCATATTCGACCAGACGTTCCTTGTCCGGAGCGACGCTGATGTCGCTGAGGGCAACGGTCATGCCTGCAAGTGTTGAATACAGGTAACCCATATCTTTCAGACCGTCCAGAATGTCACTGGTTCCGTCTGTACGCTTCATTTCGAAGACAGCTGCGATCAGATCGCCGAGACTGCCCTTCTTGAATTCAGAGTGGATCGGACGGCTCTGGATCTCCTTGCGGATATCTGTGCCGATCGGAACGAACTCGGAATCCGGCGTTCTCTTCAGTGTTTCTGCATTGACTTCGTTGACATACGGGAACTCCGGCGGAAGAACATCGTTGAAGATGATCTTTCCGACTGTTGTCAGCAGATACGAATTGTTCTGTTCTTCCGTGAATGAGGTCTTGTGGACCTTGCATGCCGGCAGCGCAATACGTGTATGCAGATGTACGACACCAGTCTGATATGCCATCAGGATCTCGTTGATATCTTTGAATACGTGACCTTCGTTGTCACCGTATCTTCTCCAGCGGTCAGCTTCTGCAAGCTCACCCATCGCTTCGAGAGCGTCTGCCTTGCGGTAGAACTCTTCAGCGGTCTCTTCCATGTTCAGATAGAAGTTGCCCAGAACGAGGTCCTGTCCCGGTGTAACGATCGGCTTACCGTCTTTCGGACCGAGAATGTTGTTGGAACCGAGCATGAGAATTTCCGTCTCGGCACGTGCCATTTCGGACAGCGGAAGATGGACGGCCATCTGGTCACCGTCGAAGTCGGCGTTGAATGCCGGACATACGAGCGGATGAACACGGATCGCACGGCCTTCTACGAGTTTCGGGAAGAATGCCTGGATACCAAGTCTGTGCAGTGTCGGAGCACGGTTCAGGAATACCGGGTGGTTAACGATGACCTGTTCAACAACGTCCCAGACGCGGGATTCCTGTTTTGTGATCATCTTTTCCGCTGTACGCGGATTCGGTGCCATTCCCTGGTTGACCAGTTCATTGATAATAAACGGCTTGTAGAGCTGGATCGCCATTTCTTTCGGCAGACCGCACTGCCACATCTTCAGAGTCGGTCCGATTGCAATAACGGAACGGCCGGAGAAGTCGACACGCTTACCAAGAAGGTTCTGACGGAAACGACCCTGCTTACCCTTCAGAGAATGTGAGAGGGACTTCAGGGCACGGCCGCCCGCACCGGTAATGGCTTTGGAACGGCGTCCGTTGTCGATCAGAGCGTCTACAGCTTCCTGCAGCATACGCATTTCGTTCTGAACGATGATTGCCGGTGTGCCGAGGCTCAGCAGTTTATTCAGACGGTTGTTTCTGGTGATGACACGGCGGTACAGATCGTTGAGGTCGCTGGTGGCGAAACGGCCGCCGTCCAGCTGCAGCATCGGTCTGAGATCCGGCGGAATGACCGGCAGTACATTGAGTACCATCCATTCCGGACGGTTGTCGCTGTTCAGGAAGGACTCGATCGTCTCAAGTCTCTTGATCAGCTTTTTCCGCTTGTCGCCCTTGGCTTTTTCCAGTTCGGCCTGGACGAGTTCGAACTCGACCTGCAGATTGGTCTTGCCTTCCGGGTTTTCTTCACCATAGATATTCCGGGTGAGAGACAGGTCTTTGAGCAGTTTTTCGACTGCTGCAGCGCCTGTCATTGCCTCGAAATATTTGTCTTTGTTTACAGCTTTCTTTGTCCGGTATTCACTTTCGGACAGGATGCTCTTATAGCGCAGGGCCGGATCGTCCGTGTCGCCCGGATCGGTTACGATCCAGGATACGAAGTAGACGACCTGTTCAAGGCTCTTCGGTGCTACGTCGAGCAGAAGGCTCATGCGGGACGGAATGCCGCGCAGATACCAGATGTGTGCGACCGGCGCTGCCAGCGTGATATGACCCATACGTTCACGGCGAACGATCTTTCTGGTCACGTCAACATGGCAGTTCGGGCAGGTCTTTCCCTGGAAATGAGCCTTTTTGTACTTACCGCACTGGCACTCCCAGTCCTTTGTCGGACCGAAGATTGCTTCGCAGAACAGACCCTCTTTCTCAGGTTTCTGAGAACGGTAGTTGATCGTCTCCGGCTTTTTTACTTCGCCGTGCGACCACTCCAGAATCTTCTCAGGTGATGCCAAACCGACTTTAATAGCGTTGAAGTTGTTAATATTCATCGTGCTGCATCCTCCTTACTCTTCGTCATTGGAGACTGTTTCGTAATCATCCAGTCCTACGGAAGCAGCTTCCTGCACATCGTTTTCGAGGTCGATCTGATAGGAAGGCTTGGCTTCTTCCGGCAGGATGTTCGGATTCTTCTGGCGTTCCAGATCCATGCGGATCTCTTCCGCGAGTTCTTCCTGTTCCATCTGCTTCAGATCCATTTCGTTGCCTTCACTGTCAAGCATCGTTACGTCGATGGCAAGAGCCTGCAGTTCGTGAACAAGTACCCGGAAGGATTCCGGAATACCGGGTGCCGGAAGGTCTCTTCCGGTCATGATCGCTTCGTAAGTCTTTGTACGTCCCATCGTGTCATCGGATTTGACCGTCAGGATCTCCTGCAGTGTATGAGATGCACCGTAGGCTTCCAGCGCCCAGACTTCCATTTCACCGAATCTCTGGCCGCCGTTCTGAGCTTTACCGCCCAGAGGCTGCTGTGTAACGAGGGAGTACGGACCGGTCGCACGGGCATGAAGCTTATCGTCGACCATGTGAGCAAGCTTGATCATGTACATGACGCCGACCGCGATACGCTCATCGTATGCTTCACCGGTCATTCCGTCATACAGAACATATTTGCCGTCCGGAGATGTTCCGGCTTCTTCCATGATGTCCTTCAGATCCGCGTTCGATACACCGTCGAAGACAGGTGTTGCGAACTTGACGCCAAGCTGTTTGGCAGCCATTCCCAGATGAACTTCAAGAACCTGTCCGATGTTCATACGGGACGGTACGCCGAACGGATTCAGCATGATGTCGATCGGAGTTCCGTCAGAGAGATACGGCATGTCTTCCACCGGGTTGATCCGGGAGATGACGCCCTTGTTTCCGTGACGGCCGGCCATCTTGTCGCCTTCGGAGATCTTTCTCTTCTGGACGACGAATACTTTTACGACTTCGTTGACGCCCGGGGACAGCGCGTGGTCTTCATCTCTGCGGAATACGCGTACGGAGTGTACGATACCGGCACCGCCGTGCGGTACTTTCAGAGAGTTGTCACGTACTTCACGGGACTTCTCACCGAAGATGGCAAGCAGGAGTTTCTCTTCCGGAGATACTTCGCTCTGTCCCTTCGGAGTTACTTTACCGACAAGAATATCGCCTTCCTTGACTTCCGCACCGACCATGACGATGCCTCTGGAGTCCAGATTGCGGCATACGTGTTCGGATACGTTCGGAATGTCGCGGGTGATCTCCTCCGGTCCGAGTTTTGTTTCACGGCACTCGATGTCATAGACTTCGATATGCACAGATGTGTAGACGTCTTCTGCCACCATGCGTTCAGACATGATGATGGCGTCTTCGTAGTTGTAGCCGTGCCACGTCATGAATGCGATCGTGACATTCTGACCAAGAGCCAGTTCTCCGTTCTGCATTGCCGGTCCGTCGGCGAGGATATCGCCGCGCTCAACGCGCTCGCCGTCCTCAACGATCGGTCTCTGGTTCAGACATGTGGAGGCATTGGATCTTCTGAACTTTGTCAGTGTATAAGTATGTTCTGTTCCGTCGTCTTCGCTGACTACGACTTTGTCAGCGTCAACATAAGTAACGATACCGGGAGCGGTCGCAACGCATGCGGCACCGGAGTCACGGGCAATGCAGTGTTCCATACCTGTACCGACAAACGGGCTGTGCGGATTGAGAAGCGGTACTGCCTGTCTCTGCATGTTCGCACCCATAAGAGCACGGGTACAGTCATCGTTTTCCAGGAACGGAACGCAGGCAGTCGCGACAGATACGATCTGACGCGGAGATACGTCCGCGTAGTCAATATCTGCGCGGTCAGCCATGATGGTATCACCGGCTTTACGTGCAACTACGCTTTCGTTCTTCAGACGTCCGTTTTCGATCTCATTCGCCTGAGCAATGATGTGATCGTTTTCCTCGTCAGCTGCCATGTAGCGGACTTCGTCGGTAACGACGCCGTCAACTACCTTACGATACGGCGTCTCGATGAAACCGTATTCGTTTACTTTTGCATATGTTGTGAGGTAAGAGATCAGACCGATGTTCGGTCCTTCAGGTGTCTCGATCGGGCAGATTCTTCCATAGTGAGAGTTGTGAATGTCACGTACTTCGAAACCTGCGCGTTCACGGGTCAGACCGCCCGGACCAAGTGCGGAGATACGTCTCTTATTTGACAGTTCTGCCAGCGGGTTCTGCTGATCCATGAACTGTGACAGCTGGGAACTTGAGAAGAACTCTTTGATCGCTGCTGTCAGAGGACGGATATTCGTCAGCTGCTTCGGCGTCAGTTTGTCGGACTCTGCCATGGACATTCTGTCCTTGACAGTACGTTCCATACGTGTGAGGCCGAGACGGAACTGGTTCTGGATCAGTTCGCCGACGGTACGGATACGACGGTTGCCCAGCATATCGATGTCATCCTGGGAGCCGACTGTACCCTGAGAACCGATCATTGTCAGTTCATAGTTGTACAGTGCGTACATGTCAGACATCGTGATGGTGTGCTTGTCGTTCAGCGGATCGATTCCGTACAGTTTGACGCGTTCGCCGGTCTTATCGATAATGTCGATCTCCTGGACGCATGCGCCGACGAGCCATACGGTAACGCCGGTGGATTCCATCGCAGCTTTTGTGACGAAGTCTTCGCCTTCCGCTGTCAGAACGGAGAGTTCCATATCCGGAATATATCTGCCGACAAGCAGGTCGCCGTCGGTAAGATCAGCGCCCTTATCGGTGATACGGCCGACTGCGAACATCTTGGAACCGTAGTCGAGTACGGCGCGGACGTTCTCATTCGTCACCTTGACCGGTGTGGCGATAATGCCGGAATAAACAGTTACTTCTGTGAATTCCTTAGCGATATTCTTTACATCTTCCGGGGTAAGAACGGTACCCATTTCGAGCTGGGTCTTCTCGCTCTTGCCGTCCAGGTCAGTTGCGAGAATACGTCCTACCAGAGCTTTTTTCCATGTTGTGTCCATGACAGCTGTGACCGGATGAGAGAAACGGTGCACGAACGGAAGAGCACGGCAGTTAATGCCTTTGTTGATCTCGTCACGCAGTGCGTTTCTTTCGTTCTTCTTGATATCAGTACCCTTGCGGTAAAGGACTTTTCCGGAAGCTCCGACCAGATCTTCTGCCAGTTTGTTGTTTTCCATGCGGTCCAGGATGTTCAGTTTCTTGCGCACTTTGTAGCGGCCTGCTTTTGTCAGGTCGTAACGGCGGTAGTCAAAGAACTTGGCATCCATGAGGGACAGGGCGCCTTCGCGGGTAGCGATCTCATCCTGACGCTGGTTTTCATAGACAGCGAGCAGCGCTTCTTCCGTAAAGTTCGTCTTATCGGAAGCAAGCGTGTTCTTAATGATCTCGTAGTTGCCGAAGATGGAAGTATACAGCAGCATATAATCATTGAGATGCTCTCTGTTTTCTTCCGGAACGACAACATCGTCATAGACTGCGAAACCCATGGCCTTCAGGAATTTTTCCATCTTGACCGGATTGTTTGTGTCATCACTTGTTGTTTTGTCCAGAGACATGCCGATCGCCTTGAACAGGATCGTGCTCAGGATCTTTCTTCTTCTGTCGATGGAGACATTCAGAAGGCGCATTTTCTTTTCATCACTCATGAACTCAAGCCATGTACCGCGGCTCGGGATCAGTTCACAAGTGTATGTATCCTTACCGGTTCTTTCTTCGGACTGTACATCGAAATACGCACCCGGGGAACGAACGATCTGCGAAACGATAACACGTTCTGCACCGTTGATAATGAATGTTCCGGAAGGTGTCATAAGCGGGAACTCGCCGAGGAATACCTCATCCCAGTTCTGGAGTACGGCACCGGTTTCCGGGTCGACGATCTCCAGTTCCATTTTTGCTTTTAGCTGCGCACAGTAGTTGAGTTCCCGGAACTTGCACTCGCTGATCGAGTACTTCGGCTCTCCGAACGAATAATCCAGAAACTTCAAACGGATATTTCCTGCATGGTTAGAGATCGGGTAGATATCATCGAATACCTCTTTGATACCCTGTTCCCGAAACCACTCAAAGGACGCGGTCTGAATTTCCACAAGATCGGGAAGATCCAGGCTGCTGCTGACTTTGGAGTAGTCCCTGCGGGATGACTTCTTTCCGTAGTTTACTACGCGGTATGTCTGTTTATTTTCCATGTACGCCATCCTTTCGTCTTCTTAATATCGCCATAAATGCCAAAAAGGGCGCATAAATCCCCCACCCCATTGGCTTCTTATGCAATTTAACATATTACAATTTTATTTTCCATCCGTCAAGCGTGTATTTTTTAAGACCCAGTAGCCTTTGTCACGTTCGACGATCTCGCAGTTTCCGAATACTTCTTCCAGTTTCCGGACTGCGCTTTCCGCTCCCTGTTTGCGGCGAATTGCTGTATACAGTGTACCATATATGCGAAGATGTTCATACGCTTCTTCGAACATATGATAGATCACCTGTTTTCCCGCCCGGATCGGGGGATTCACAAGAATACAGTCGAACTGTTCAGGGATCTGTGAAAAGGAATCCGACACACGCACATCCGTTTTCACACCGCTGGCTTCGGCATTGAGCGCGGCAAGTTCTGCAGCCCGCGGATTGATATCTGCCGCTGTTACGCGGACATCCGGCTTTTCTTTTTTTACGATGACGCCGATCAGTCCGTACCCGCAGCCGAGATCCAGCACATCACCGCGAACGTCATTGCCTTTCAGTACTGCTTTCAGAAGAATCATCGATCCCCTGTCCGCACCAGTCTTGGAGAATACGCCGTTGTCTGTTGTAAAGGAATAGATCCGGTCACCGAATTCGACCTCATGGACCCGGCGGTTTTCTGCCATATCTGTATTATCCGTAAAGTAATGTGCCATAGTTTCCTCCGCAGGGAAGAAAAGCCGACGGTCTTACCCGCCGGCTGTTTCCGCTTTTACGTTCTGTCTGATTACTTGAATTCAACAGTAGCACCAGCTTCTGTGAGAGAGTTCTTGATCTTCTCAGCTTCGTCAGCCGGTACGTCTTTCTTGATCTCTGCCGGAACGCCGTCGACCAGTTTCTTAGCGTCAACAAGTCCGAGACCTGTGATTTCTCTGACGACCTTGATAACAGCGACTTTCTTGTCACCGAAGGATGTCATAACGACTGTAACGTTCTTCGGACCTTCGTCAACTGCTTCTTCCTGAGCCGGAGCAGCAGCAACTGCAGCAGCAGCTGTGACGCCGAATTTTTCTTCGATAGCCTTAACGACTTCGTTGATTTCAAGAATTGTAGCTTCCTCGAGGAATGCGAGGATCTCTTCTGTTGTTAATTTAGCCATAAGTTTCTTTTATCCTCCTATCTTATGTGCAGCTTATTCTGCGTTTGCTTCTTCAGCCGGTGCAGAACCACCCTTGCTGTCGGCTACTGCCTGGAAAGCACGTGCAAACTTGGATAACGGTGCATTCAGTACAGAAAGCAGCATGGACAGCATTCCGTCTCTGTTCGGCAGTGCGGACAGTTCATTGATCGTCTTTCCGTCAACGACTTTGCCCTCTACGATACCGCCCTTGAGAATAAGAGCCTTGTGCTTCTTGGCAAACTTTGCCATGACGCGTGCAGCGGCTGTTTCATCTTTTCCGAATGCCATTGCGTTCGGGCCTGTCAGAATCTCTTTGAGTTCACCAAATCCTCTGTCATCTGCAGCTCTGGAAGCGAGAGTGTTCTTGTAGACTTTCATCTCTACGCCTTCTTCACGCAGACTCTTACGGAGTTCGGAGATCTCGGCTACTGTAAGACCGCGATACTCAGCGACGACGGTAGATGAACTGTTGCTGAACTTGTCACCGATTTCGGAAACAACGCCCTTTTTCGACTCTAATACAGTCTGATTCATGTGTTCACCTTCCTATTCTCGTTATCGCATACACATAAATAGGCCCACGCGGAATGCGGGGCCTGAAAAAAGTCATTCAAAAGAAACTTTTTATCTACCTCGGTAACATGATTGAGCTTCCGCCGTTACTGTCTATGGTATTTGATAACGGTAATATGATACTTCCGGGAGGTATTCATGTCAATCGATTTTTTGCTGTTTTATGCATGTTTTTTCACTGATCCATGGACACCCGGCACAGTGCCGGACGGCGGAATCGTCGCCGGGAAGGAAGTCCGCACTTGTTTTCCGGACGCATTTTGCCGAAAATGGAATAGCGGGGTAATCGATCATGAATTATGAGTTATTGGAGCGGTGCGATGAGTTCATGCAGTATCACGCGATCATGAAGCACGCACTGGGGATAAACGGGACCGGTGAAGAATGCGCTGTCGGTGCCTATTATTATCTGATTTCCGGGGCTTTTCCGGATACGGCAAGGATCCGGGAATGCAGGGAGCTGCTGCGAAGAAGGAGCGGTGTGTTTTCCGGGTTCCGGGCACACGGAGCGGATATTCTCGCGTGCATGCTGGCGGCTGATGACGATCCGGAATACCGTCTTGAACTGACGATCCTGGCGCACCAGTATCTGCGCACGGAGTTTACCGATACGTCATATCTGCCGATCCTGGCGTTCTTCTTTACGGAATATCTCCGGGAGGATCAGTTTCAGCGGTATACGGTCAAGGCGAAGCAGGTGTACGGAATGATGCGCGACCAGCATATTATGCTGACAAGCTATGAGGATGTGATCTTTGCCGGGCTGTTTGCCATGTCGGGGCGGGATCTGCAGCAGCTGACGGATGAAGCGGAAGCGATCTATCAGTATCTCAAGCCTGCATTCTCATTCAACGGGAATCCGCTGCAGACACTGTCGCACGCGCTGGCGCTGTGTCAGGGAGATCCGGTCGACAAAGCGGAGCGGACCGGGCATATGTGGCGCCTGCTGCAGAAGCACAGGATCCGTTTTCCGAAGTCCTTCCCGATCGCGGCATTAGGCATTCTTGCCAATTCCGGCATTGAAGCGGAAGTGATCTGCCAGGATTTCCTCAGAGCACAGGAACAGCTGAAAGAGCTGGTGCACGGTCTGTTTTCATCAAAAGAGACCCGTTATTACTTTACGGTGCTTGTACTGGCATCCTATTATTTGATTAACAGTACGGAAATGACTGCTGCGGTGATCATCCGCATGATCGTGCTGCTGGCAGCGTCCGATTCCGCATGAGAGGTAAAAAAATGATGACGATTAAAGAAGGCTATATGCCGTTTCAGGGCAGCAAAACATATTATCGGATCACAGGGGAACCGTCGGAACTTCCGCCGCTGATCCTTCTGCACGGCGGTCCGGGATCCACGCACAATTATTTTGAACTGCTGGATCCGCTGGCTGAAACCGGCCGGCAGATCATTATGTACGATCAGACCGGGTGCGGAAACAGCTGGTGGGACGGAAGCAGCGACAGGTTTACGAAAGAGACATGGATCGAGGAGCTGGATGCGCTGAGAAAGCATCTCGGCATTACAAAGTGCCATCTGCTGGGTCAGTCATGGGGCGGAATGCTTGCCTTATTATATATGCTTGACCGAAAGCCGGAGGATGTCTGCTCGGTGATCCTTTCCAGCACGCTGGCATCCGCGTCGCTGTGGTCAAGGGAACTGCACCGGCTTCTGAAAGGGCTGACCAAGGAAGAACAGGTGTCGATCCGGTATGCGGAGATCACGGGCAATTACAGTGATACGGGGTACGTTGCGGCAAATGACCGCTTCATGCGCATGCACTGCAGTGATTTCGGCAGTAAAGCGCCGGAATGTCTGCGCCGGGAAAAGAAGACCGGGACAGAGGCATATCTGACAGCGTGGGGACCGAATGAGTATACGCCGACCGGAAATCTGAAGGATTATGAACTGACGGACCGGCTGAAAGAGCTGGATGTTCCTGCACTGATCATCAGCGGTACGGAAGATCTGTGCACGCCGGTCGTGGCAAAGTCGATGTATGACGCTATTCCGGGCAGCCGATGGGAACTGTTCGCCGGTGCGAAGCATATGTGCTTTGCGGAACAGCCCCGCCGATATATGCGGCTGCTGGACGAATGGATGAGCGCTCATGACGGCAATGAGGCAGAGGAATGAAAACGGTACGATTCTGCTATGTCAGACATGGGGAGACCCTCTTCAATAAACTGGACCGCATGCAGGGATGGTGTGATTCGCCGCTGACGGAGAAAGGGATCCGGGACGCGCAGGATGCACGGGATATTCTGAAAGATGTGCATCTGGATTATGCGTGGATCTCGACCAGTGAACGTTGCCGGGATACGTGTGAAATCGTTCTGGAGGGAAGAGACATACCGGTCTTCCCCTGCAAAGGACTGAAGGAGATCAACTTCGGTACTTTTGAAGCAGTGATCCAGCATGAGAACAAGGAAGAACTGGACCGCAGACGGCCGCTGGTGGACTGGGAAGATGCCGGCGGAGACAGTTACGAAACGCTGCGTACCCGTCTTATTGATACGTATAACAGTATTTATGAAAAGGCGGCGGACGGAGATACGATCCTGATCGTCTCCCACGGCGGCACGTGGATCTGGCTCCAGAAGTTTCTGTTCAATATTACCCAGGAAAGTTTTTTCCGGGCGAAGATAAAAAAGGGAGTTTCTCCCCTTCCCAACGGATATAACGGTATCTTCTGCTGTCAGGACGGCAGGTGGAAGATGCTGAAAGTAAGAGATCTTACGGATGAGGAAGTCCGTGAACTTTACGGAGAGTAGATATGCGTCAGAATCTGCATACCCACAGTACGTGGTGCGACGGAAAAAACACGACCCGGGAAATGGCGGAGGCCGCGGTTGAAAAGGGATTTGATGTTCTGGGGTTTTCCGGGCATGCCTGCGTTCCTTCCTGGGACGGCAGTATGTCGGTGGATGACACGCGTGCCTATGTACGGGAAGTTCTTGAACTGAAAGAGGAGTTCAAGGACCGGCTTGCCGTATATCTCGGCATTGAAGCGGATACGGAGAACCGGCTGTTATTCAAGGAGCCGTTCAAGTTTGTGATCGGCAGCTGCCATTCACTGGCGCATGAAGGCGTTCGTCTGGCAGTAGACTATAACCGCGGCATCAGTGAGTTCATGCTGGAGAACTGGTACAGGAATGATTACCGGATCTTTGTCAGGGAGTATTTCCGGGAAGTCCTGAAAATGAAGGACTGGGATGAGGTGGATATCGTCGGACATATCGATCTGATCACCAAGTTCAATGAAGATGAATCGTTCTTCCGGTTTGATGATCCGTTCTATGTAAAGGAAGCGACCGATGCAATCGATGCGTTTGCCGGAAGGAAAATACTGGAAGTTAATACCGGTGCGATCGCACGGGGATACCGGACTTCGCCGTATCCGGCAAAAAATCTGCTTCAGTATATGAAGGAAAAGAATGTGCGGATCCTGCTCAGCAGTGACTGCCATAACGCCAGGGATCTGGACTGTTTCTTTCCGGAAGCACTGGAGCTGATCCGCAGCTGCGGATATACTTCCATGGCAGTGTTTGACGGGAAAGAGTTCCGGGATACGGATATCCGTGAGTTCCGATAAGTATAGTAAAAGGATGCTCGTGCATCCTTTTTCATTCTGTAGCCTGTGCTGTGTCCTGCTGCTCACAGCGGGCACGGTATTCCGCGAGAAGTTCTTTCAGTTTTTCTGTCAGTTCTTCTTTTGTATAGAACAGTTCGGTTTTGGAAAGCAGTGCTTTCAGATAATCTTCAAACGCTTCGTAGTAAGTGAATCTGTCCAGCTGCATCAGTATGAGATTGCCTTCATTATTGACAAACTGGAACATGAGAGAACTGTCATACAGGAAGACATACAGGCTGTTTTTAACGGGACCGATCGGTTCTTTGAGAACACAGAGGCTGGAGTTGTCGATCGTCCGGATATAGCGGTCCAGCATGGATATCCGTTCCTCCATGTTCAGCGGGATATACATGCTTGTCGGAATATCCCTTAAGATACCGTGTTCCATAAAATCGCGGTATCCGTCGAACGCATGGATCATCTGTACTTTTCCGCTGCGGATGACGCTGGAATTGAAGCGGGTGTAGTCCAGTACTTTCTGAATCAGAAGATCTCTGTCCGGAACATCCGGACGGATCTTGTCCCGCAGAAGCTGTTCTGTAACGTTTCCGAAGAAGCACGGAGCCATTTCAAAGATCATTTTCGGACCGACATTGCTGAAACTCAGTTCTGCCAGATAAAAGAACATCTGCTCTACAGCATTTGCAAAAGTGACAAGCGGTCTGGAAACAGACAGCGCTCCTGCAAACAGATCACGGTATTTCAGGCAGATCTGTGTATCACGGATGCACAGTGAATGGTCTTTCTGCGCAGACATGAGAACAACTGCGTCTGTTGTAAGAATCACATTTGTAAAGTATGGCTGATGATCGGAACTTCCGGAAAATGTGCTGTACTGGTAATAGAAACGGCTGTTGTTTCCTCTGGATGCCATCTGAAGTATACACTTCAGTTTGACAAGATTGAGAAAACCGCTGTTGTCGCTGGTGTATTCAAAACTGTCATCGTTGATCGTAATGATATACTCCATGGAAAGACCAGGATGTTCCTGCAGCAGTGAACCGAGAAAAACAGAAAACGGTTCATCCGCACAGGTGGCATAAACAGAGATTTTTCCCTGCTTCTTTTCCGCCTCCTTCAGAAGAACCCTGATCAGATTTCTATTTACATCGTTGACGTTGTCAAACATCCGGATGGAAGAAGGATCGGTATCGCCTGCTGCAGTTTTCAGATAATTATCGCTGATCACTGTATCGATAAATGGTGTGCGGAGCAGTTTTTCCACTTCTTTCCTTCGGAAATATACGATTTTTCCTTCACGGGTGATCCGGTAAGCTTCGATAAACTTTTCTTCTTCCGACGGCGTCAGCTGCAGATAGCTTGCCATTCTGCGGACAAGGTCAAGGGAAGCAGGATTCCGGGCACCCTTCAGAATCTTGTACATCGTTGATTTGTTCGTGTTGCAGTTCGCAGCCATACTGATGACGGATTTGTTCTTCTCGGAAAGGTATTTTTTGAGAATATCAGAGAATTCAGTCATACGTATTCCCCCCTTGGCGTGCAGGAATCAACCGTAATATCAACTTGTACGGTTTCATAATAATAATCCTGTGACTGTATTTGCAATGAGTAGCAGAAAAGTGGACAGCTTTTTTTTCAGTTGTTTATCTGCTGTGAAGTGTCGGTTTTCCCTGTTGTGAAACAGAATTCGAATCTGCAGGTGAATAACTGTTGTCTGATCAATTAGACATTCATCATAGCCATAGTTTATCATCCGTATTCATTATTACCAAATGACAAAAAAAGCCGTTTGCTGTAAACGGCTCCGGATGCTGTTCCCTGGTATGCTGTCTATTTCAGATCTGTGATCCTGGCGGCAGCCATCTCAAGACCGTCTTCGTCGTCGTTGAGCAGGCGGCGTACACGGCTGATCGTTGCCGTGGAAGCACCGGTCGTGCGGGACACTTCCTGATAGGTCATTCCCTGCAGCAGACGGACGCCTACATCCAGGCGCTGAGCTATCGTGATCAGTTCGTTGACCGTACAGAGATCTTTGAAAAAAGCCCTGCATTCTTCCTTGTTTTTCAGGCTGAGAACTGCCTCATAAAACCGGTCTACTTCCGGTGTATCGATCTTGTTTTTCATGATTCGTCTCCTGCTGTATGCTACATAATACTTTACCATTTCACAGTGCTAAATTCAAATCATCTGTTTTTTGATCTTTAGTATTGCAAAATTGTCACACAGCCCGTATACTTTAGGGGGTTAACGCTTTAACGCGTTAAATCACTAAGTTATCAGGAGGATAGAATTATGTTTATTAAAGTGCTGATGCTGATCTTGTTCTTCGGTGTGATGGTGTACATCGGATGGATCTGCAGAAAGAATTCCACAGACGTTAACGGGTTCGTTTTAGGGGGACGGTCCGTTGGACCATGGCTTACCGCGTTTGCATACGGTACATCGTATTTCTCGGCTGTTATCTTTGTCGGTTATGCCGGACAGTTTGGATGGAAGTACGGTATTGCATCTACATGGGTAGGCATCGGAAATGCTCTGATCGGTTCTCTGCTGGCGTGGAATATTCTCGGACGGCGTACACGCATCATGACGCAGCATCTTGATTCAGCTACCATGCCGCAGTTTTTTGAGGCAAGGTTCGGCAGCACGGCGCTGAAGATCTGCGCAGCCGTTATTACCTTTATCTTCCTGATTCCTTATACAGCTTCGCTTTATAACGGTCTGTCCCGTCTGTTCGGGATGGCATTCAATATCGACTATTCGATCTGTGTCATCGCTATGGCAGTTCTGACCGGTGTGTATGTTATTGCCGGCGGATATATGGCAACTGCGATCAACGACTTTATTCAGGGTATTATCATGATCTTCGGAATCTGTGCTGTTGTGCTGGCGGTACTGAAAAGCCAGGGCGGATTCCTGGCAGCGCTGGACGGACTGGGACAGGTCAGTGATCCGGCAGTTTCTTCTACACCCGGCATCTTCGCATCTTTCTTCGGACCGGATCCGCTCAATCTTCTCGGTGTTGTCATTCTGACATCGCTTGGCACATGGGGTCTGCCGCAGATGGTGCAGAAGTTCTATGCGATCCGCAGTGAAAAATCCATTTCGACAGGTACGATCGTGTCGACAGCGTTTGCGTTTATCGTTGCCGGCGGGTGTTACTTCCTGGGCGGATTCGGAAGACTGTTCTCGGCAAATATCGATATTGCGGCAAACGGATTCGACAGTGTTGTTCCGACGATGCTGTCCGGACTGCCGGATATTCTGATCGCTGTTGTTGTGATCCTTGTGCTGTCTGCTTCGATGTCGACGCTGTCGTCGCTTGTACTGACGTCCAGTTCCACCATGACGCTGGATCTGCTGAAAGAGCATTTCATCAAAGATATGGATGAAAAGAAGCAGGTTCTGATCATGCGTGTCCTGATCGTTGTATTTATCGCAATCTCGGTCGTGATTGCAATTATGCAGTACCGTTCAGCGAATACGTTTATTGCACAGCTTATGGGTGTTTCCTGGGGTGCTCTTGCCGGTGCGTTCCTGGCGCCGTTCCTGTATGGTCTGTACTGGAAGAAGACGACAAAGGCTGCGTGCTGGGTCAGCTTCCTGTTCTCGACAGTTGTTATGCTCGCGAATATGCTTGTCCGCGGTTCTTTCCCGGCTCTGCTGCAGTCGCCAATCAATGCCGGTGCGTTCTGCATGATCGCCGGACTGATCATCGTACCGATCGTTTCCCTGTTTACTCCGAAGCCGGATCAGTCTCTCGTCGAAGATGCATTTGCCTGCTACAATGAGAAAGTTGTTGTACTGCAGAGCAGTCAGCTTGGTGAGAAAGAGGAAAAATGATCGTAGATTTTCATACACATACATTTCCGGATCGTATGGCAGCCCGTACCGTGCAGATGCTCGGTCAGGCTGCCCATATTCATCCCCAGACGGATGCCACGGTAAAGCAGCTGCTGGCGTCGTCCGAAAAAGCAGGGATCGATCTTTCGGTCATTCTGCCGGTCGCCACGAAGCCTTCGCAGGTTGAAACGATCAATAATTCCGCTGCACAGATCAATGCGCTGTATAAGGAAAAAGGCGTGCTGTCGTTCGGCGGGATCCATCCGGCGTATGAGCATCCAGAAGAGGAACTGGAACGAATCGTTTCCCTGGGATTGAAAGGAATCAAGATCCATCCGGTCTATCAGGGACAGAATATCGACGATCCGGGGTATCTGCGAATACTGAAGAAAGCCTCGGAACTTGGACTGATCGTCGTCACGCATGCAGGACAGGATATCGGGTTTCCGGGTGTGATCCACTGCTCGCCGCAGATGTGCCGGCATGTGATGGATCTTATCCCCTCTCTGACGCTTGTTCTGGCGCACATGGGCGGATGGCACGACTGGGATGAAGTGCCTGAGGTATTGAAGGATACGCCTGTATACATTGATACGGCGTTTTCTCTGGGACAGGTCGATACGGCCGATGACGGGCACTGGCCAAAGGGAGAGCCGTATCTGCTCTCGGAAGATCAGGCAGTGCGTATCATACGTGCTTTCGGGAGTGAGCGGGTGCTGTTCGGTACGGACTGTCCATGGGCGGATCAGAGGGATTATGTACGGGCACTGAGGAATCTGCCGCTGACAGAAAAAGAAAAAGTAAATATTCTGGGTGACAATGCAGTTAAGCTGCTGAATCTGAACAAACCGGTCTGAGAGGATCGGTTTTTTAACATATTTTCCGATTTGTTAAATATCTTGAAATAGGTTGTCCGGCTATACTAAAGTAAAGATGAGGAAAACTGACAGAGTACATTTCGGAAATGTTCAGTTCGGAAAGACAGAGGACATAATTTTGAAAGATCTGAAGCATTTACAATACTTTGAAGATCTTCTTCAGGAGGCCAATAACGATCTGATTCGCAGGGCTCAGGAAGAAGGTCGGATCTGTGCTGCTTACACGTGTGAAAATACACCTGAGCCGCTTTTAAATCTGCCAGGAGTATTCTCGACCCGTCTGCGTGCCCCGCGTACCGGATCGCTGGATATTTCGACATACTATCTGACGAGTTTCCTGTGTGAATACAGCCGGGCGCTTCTGGAACGGGCTGTTGAGGGCGGCTATAATTTTGCGGACTGCATTATCACTCCGGACGGCTGTTCCATGATGAACCGGTGTGTGGAAAACATGGAGCTTCTCAAGACGATGGGTGCCGGCAAGGAAAACTTCTTCTACTCCTACATGGAGATCCCGATGAAGGCGGATGATAACGGATTGAACCTGTATGTCGTTCAGTGCCGGAATCATATTCTGAAGCCGCTGCAGGAACACTACGGCATCGATATTTCCGACGCTGCGATCCGGCAGGCGGTGCGTGAGCACAATCGGATCTGTGAACTGATCCGGGCGATCGGAGATTTCCGAAAGGGCGAAAAGCCGCGCATCACGGGCTATGAGTATCATGTCATTACCATGGCCACTTATGCGGCTCCGAAGTATCTGATCGTGGATAAGCTGGAGGAGACGCTGGAGGAACTGAAGACGAGGGAACCGGATCCGGTATTCCCGTATGGTGCACGGGTCGTGGTGGTCGGCTCGGAAATGGACGATATCGATATCATTAAGCTGATCGAGGACAGCGGCGCGTACGTGTGTGCCGACCGTTTCTGCTACGGATCTCTGCCGGGCAGAAATGTTATTGAACTGAATGATGAGGAAGATGCTCTGACGCAGGTATGCCGGCAGTATATGTACCGGGGACAGTGTCCGCGGTATATGGACAGTTCCAAGATGGATGCCAGAAGAGATTATGTGTATAAACTTGCGAAAGAATACAATGCGGACGGAGTCATTTATGAACAGATGAAGTTCTGTGATCCGTGGGCATATGAAAAGATGCTTGGCGCACATATTCTGCGGGAAGAGTTTGGGTATCCGGTACTGGCAGTTGACCGTCCGTATGCGATCGGTTCGTCCGGGCAGATGCGTACCAGGGTACAGGCATTTGTGGAAAGTATCGGAATCAAGAAACTGAAGAAGGAGGACCACAATGGCTAAGGAAGTCGGCAAGGATCGTCTCGGCGATCTGTATATAGACGGCGGAAAGGTACGCAGACGACGGGAATGGCGCGGAGTAGCGGATACGCTGTATGACTATTCCAGATGGCTGAAGATCATGATGACACTGGGAAAGTTCGTCATGAAGCCGCGCAATGTGAAGGCAATGTTCCGTTACCGCTGGATGGCGAATTATCTTGCTGTGCCGATGATGGTCGACCGGCATACCCAGGGACTGCGCGGAGAGTATCTGCGGATCTGCCACGAGGAGCAGGATCTGATCATTGATGACGTTGCCCAGCTGCTGGAGAATCTGTTCCGCGGCGACAGACGGATCGGCAACGATACCGAGTTCTCGAAACGGGTCGTGCTGGTGGATGAAAATGAAATGACTGCGGTCATGATGGGATTCCCGAATCTGAAGGTATTGAGCAGAGAGACGCCGTCAACGTATGTATCGGTTCTGCTGAATCAGCATGCGGCGGAACATTATATCGATGTGGCGCAGGAGTTCGGTCTTGCGTCGGACGTGTGCCCGATGCCGGAAGCGGAAGCGGGTGTTTCGATCGATGACGATGCGCCGGTACTGGGTGCGTGTGCGATCCAGTGCAATACGACCTGTGATGGCTCACTGCTGGGGAATGGTGTTATTTCCCGGCGTCTGGAAAAAGAAGACGGGATCCCGGTCTTCCAGCTTGCGGCTCCTCTGCGGCACCGGGAGGATGATGTACAGGATTATGCAGCGCAGGAGATCAAAAATGCGATCGCGTTTGTGGAAAAGCACACCGGGCATGCGTGGGACTGGGATGCGTACTTTGAATGTGCAAAGCGTGTCAACTATGCCACAAAGTGCCGTCAGGAATGGCTGGAAATGAACAGAACGGAATATCCGCAGGTTTTCGGTTCGAATCTTGCACTGTATACGGAAACGAATTATATGGCGATCTGCGGAAGGATCCCGGCTTTTGAAAAAGCGGATCGACGCATTACGGAGCTGGCACGGCAGGCATATGCAAAGAAAAAGATGGCGGTGAAGGAATACCGGCACCGTGCCATCATCTGGGGCGTGCAGTCGCATTATTATATGGATTTCCTTGTATGGCTGCTGAACTGCTGGGGTATCGTGCCGCTGACGGATATGCTGTCCATGGTGTCCACGCGGGAACTGAAAGAGACGGATACGCCGGAGAATCGCGAGACTGCCTATTATGACATGGCGTGGCTGACGGAGAATATGATCATGCGCAACCGTACGCACGGCGGCTATCAGGTGCTTCTGGATGAGCTCTGGGAGTATGTGGATATGTTCAACGCCGATATGGTCATTCTATGGGAACATATGTCCTGCAAGGCTCTGGACGGCATGCACGGTCTGTTTGAGGAACGTGCGCGTGAACGCGGCATACCGCTTGTCTGGGTCACTCATGATCTGTTTGACCCGCGGATCGTTTCCCGACAGGGTGTCCGCGATCAGATCAATTCATTCATGCGGACTGTCTTCCGCGAGGAACCGCTGGATCCTTCGCTGGAAGTGCTGAAAGACGAAGAGTCCTGGTAAGAGTAAAGGAGATCAATCATGTCCAAACCAATGAAATTGTTATGCTGGATCCTGCTGTTCTGCACAGGTTTCTTCGTGATCACATTCACGGTGTATTTCTTCAATCTTGATATGAAGCTGACTGCCATGATCGAACCGTTCCTGCTGAAGCATTACGACCGGATCGAACGGGATCGGCATCTGTAAAAGCATACCAGACGCAAATTACCCGCCGCTGCAGTGTCAGAGGCGGGTTTTTCATCGGAAACAAAAGAACGCCGGACTGTCATTTGGACGATCCGGCTGTTCTGATTCAGGGATTTAGAGTTCTTTTCCGGTCAGGAGAGAATATGCCTCTTTGTATTTGGCAATGGTTCTGTCAATTACGTCCTGCGGCAGGTCGTAGTCGCTGTCCGGGTTGGCCTTGAGCCAGTCACGTACGAACTGTTTGTCGAATGACGGCTGTCCGTGGCCTTCTTCGTAGCCTTTTTCCGGCCAGAAACGGCTGGAGTCCGGTGTCAGCATTTCGTCTGCCAGAACGACATTGCCGTTCTCGTCCAGACCGAATTCAAACTTGGTGTCCGCGATGATGATTCCGCGGCTGCGGGCATATTCCGCGCACTTTTTGTACAGTGCAATCGTGTAGTCACGAAGTTTTTCGGCATATTCGCGGCCGCGTTCCGGCCACTGTTTTTCGAGAACCTTTACAGACTGCTCAAAAGAAATGTTCTCGTCGTGGTCGCCGATCTCTGCCTTGGTGCTCGGCGTATAGATCGGCTGCGGCAGCTGTGCGCACTCCTGAAGTCCTTCCGGCAGTTTGATGCCGCACACTGTGCCGTCCTTTTTATAGCTGGCCCAGCCGCTTCCGGTAATATATCCGCGCACGATGCATTCCACCGGCAGCATCTCTAATTTCTTACACAGCATCGCGCGCCCTTCGAATGCTTCTGTGCGGAAGTATTCCGGCATGTCGTTCACGTCTGTGCTGATCATGTGATTCGGGACGATGTCCTTTGTCAGATCAAACCAGAATTTTGACATCTGTGTAAGAACTTTTCCTTTGTCTGTTACTTTGTTTTTCAGTATGACATCAAATGCGGAGATACGGTCTGTTGCGACCATGATCAGTGCGTCTTCTACGTCATAGATCTCTCTGACTTTGCCTTCTTTGATCGGTGTATATTCCTTCATAGCTGGTCTCCTTTAACGACCACAAAAGTATAGCATATCAATACATGAAATAAACAGAAAACAAACAAAGTATTCCTGGTCAAGGATACCAGCGTATCCAGATTCCCCAGGCTTATCGGATCCCCGGTGCCTCCGGGTACCATGTCAATGCATTTATTCTGTCCGGATGCATCGTTCCGGAAAGTGTGTCATTCGCGACGATGGTACTTCATATGTGATTCCCCCCTTTTGTATAACGAGCAGGAAAGCAGGATCTCTGACTGCCCTTCACTATACATATACAGAAGAAACGGGAATCTCCCCCATCCGCCGAAGAAAAAAAGCTGCAGTGTTGCATCAAGCAGGCAGCTGCAGCTTTTCGGTGAAGAATTACAGTTCAGCAATATCTTCCTGAGACAGTACTTTCAGACCTCTGGCGGTAAGTTTCGGTTCTGCGGAGGAAGTATCTCCGACACGGAAGATCATGCCGGCGCTGGCGTTTTCACGGCCGATGATGAAGGAATACATGTATTCGATATTCACGTCTTCCGCCGCGAAGATCTCGAGCAGATTATTCAGTCCGCCCGGTTCATCCGGCACTTCGACAGCCAGAACGGAATTGACGCTGGTAACGAAGTCTGCTTCTTTCAGGATATCGACTGCTTCGATGACATTATCGACGATAATGCGGGCAATGCCGAATTCCTTCGTCTCTGCCAGGGAAATGGCACGCATATCCACTTTGTTGGCAGCGAGGACACCGGTCATGTTTTTCAGCGTTCCCGGTTTATTGACCAGAAATACGGAAATCTGTTTTAAACTCATGATCTACCTCCGTCAGATCTTTCTCTTATCAATGACACGGACAGCCTTGCCTTCACTTCTGGCAATGCTCTTCGGTGCTACGAGGGATACTTTTGCCTTTAAGCCGAGCATGGACTTGAGTCCGTCGACCAGTACTCTCTGGCGGTCAGCGATCTCACCGACGTTATCTGTGAACATCTCAGGCGTCATTTCGACCTGGACATCCAGTGTATCGGTGTTGTTGACACGGTCAACGATGATCTGGTAGTTCGCTGCGTAGCCGTTGTTCAGCAGTACAGTTTCGATCTGGCTCGGGAATACGTTGACGCCGCGGATGATGAGCATGTCGTCGGATCTGCCCTTCGGCTTGCCCATGCGGACATGTGTACGGCCGCAGGAGCACTTCTCACGTGTGAGAGTGCAGATATCGCGTGTACGGTAGCGGATCATCGGGAACGCTTCCTTATCAACTGCTGTGAAGACGAGTTCGCCTTCGGAGCCTTCCGGAAGTACTTCCAGTGTATCCGGATCGATGATCTCAGCAATGAAGTGATCCTCATTGATATGCATGCCCTGCTGTGCGGAGCATTCGAATGCAACGCCCGGGCCGGACAGTTCCGTCAGTCCGTAAATATCATATGCTTTGATACCGAGTGTCTTTTCGATATCATGACGCATTTCTTCGCTCCAGGCTTCTGCGCCGAAGATACCGGCTTTGAGCGGGATATCATCCGGTCCAAGGCCGAGTTCCTTCATGCGCTCGCCGAGGTACGCTGCGTAGCTCGGTGTGCAGCAGAGGATGGTTGCCTGCAGATCCATGATGAACATGATCTGGCGGTCTGTGTTGCCGGAGCTGGTCGGAACGGTCAGGCAGCCGACTTTGTGAGAGCCGCCGTTGAGACCGGGACCGCCGGTGAACAGGCCGTAGCCATAGGAGACCTGACAGACATCTTCATTTGTTCCGCCGGCAGCTGTAATAGCACGTGCGCAGCAGTCTTCCCACAGATCAATATCGTGCTGGGTGTAGAACGCGACAACGCGTTTTCCTGTTGTGCCTGAAGTGGACTGAATACGTACGCAGTCTTTCAGGTCTTTTCCCAGTAATCCGTACGGATATGCGACACGGAGATCGTTTTTGGAGAGGAACGGAAGTTTGTGAAGGTCGTCTACCGACTTGATATCATCCGGTGTAACTCCCTTTTCTTCCATTTTCTTCCGGTAATACGGTACGTTGTCCCAGACATGACGTACCTGCTTGACAAGTTTTTCGCTCTGAATCGCGCGGATCGTTTCGTACGAAGCGCACTCGATCTCCTCCTGATAGTACCTTTCCATGATAAATCTAATTCCTTTCTTATCTCAGGTATTCTTCCCCAGTACAAAAGCTTTGCGGTTCATATCCAGGAATCTGGCCGGGACGATAGCTTCCAGGCTTGCCATCCATTCCTCTTCCGGGATATCGAAATAGTGGGAAAGTCGACCCATAAGAACGACGTTTACAGCTTTTGCGGAACCGGCCTGTTCTGCAAGAGACAGGCAGTCCAGTGCATCTACGTTGGCGCCTGCCGCCTTAAGTTTTCCAATGATGTCTTCCGGGTATTCCATTGCCCTGGTAATGACCGGCATCGGGTCGATCTGCTGGGTATTAGTCACGATGACACCGTCTTCCTTCAGGTATGAAAGCCATCTTGCGGCTTCCAGTGCCTCGAAGGAAACGATGAAGTCTGCTTCTCCCCGGTCGATTACCGGAGAGTATACACGGTCACCGTAACGGACATAAGTAACGACACTGCCGCCGCGCTGGGACATGCCGTGTACTTCCGACACTTTGACATCATAGCCGCGGGACATCAGAAGATGTCCGAGCAGTTTGCTGGCAAGTAATGACCCCTGTCCGCCGACACCGACGATCATAATATTCTTTGTTTCCATGGTCATGCCTCCTTAACTGATGACTGAAGTGCATCGAAATGACACAGCTGTGAGCAGACGCCGCAGCCGACGCACAATGTTGCGTCAACGCGTGCCTTGCCGTCTTTGATGGAGATGGCGGGGCAGCCGATGCGCATGCAGGACTTACAGCCGACACACTTGTTCGTGTCCACGGTAAGCGGTGCTTTGTGCTTTACATATTTGAGCAGTGCGCAGGGACGCCGTGAGATGATCACGGACGGCTCTTTCACTGCCAGTTCTTCTTTTATGACGGTATCGCATGCTTTGAGGTCATACGGATCTACGACACGGATCCGGTTGAAGCCCATTGCACGGCACAGTGCTTCCAGATCGATCTTGCCGGCCGGATCGCCTTTGATGTTGTACCCGGTGGTCGGATTCTGCTGGTGGCCGGTCATGCCGGTGATCGAGTTGTCGAGGATGACAACGGTGGAGTTGGACTGGTTGTATGCAATATTAGCGAGACCTGTCATGCCGGAGTGCATAAAGGTGGAGTCGCCGATAACGGCGACTGTTCTACCTTCACTCCTTTCTCCTAATACCTTATTGAATCCGTGAACGGCACCGATGGAGGCGCCCATGCATAGTGTTGTTTCGATGGCACCGAGCGGAGCGACTGCGCCGAGTGTGTAGCAGCCGATGTCTCCCAGGACAGTGCATTTGTTCTGCTTCAGCGTATAGAACATGCCTCTGTGCGGGCAGCCGGCACACATGACCGGCGGACGGGCAGGAATGGCTTCGTCCAGTTTGCGGAACGACAGAGTCTTTTCACCAAGTGCAGCGGCGATGCTGTTCTGGGAGAATTCGCCTTCCAGCGGGAAGAGGTCTTTTCCGGATACGCTGAGACCAAGAGTCTTTACGTGGTTTTCGATGATCGGGTCGAGTTCTTCGACAACGACCAGGCGGTCTACTTTAGCAGCAAAGTCTTTGATCAGCTGGACCGGCAGAGGATTTGTCATGCCGAGTTTCAGGACGCTGACGGAGTCGCCGTAGATTTCCTTCACATACTGATAGGAAGTGGAGGATGTGATGATGCCGAGTTCTGTGCCGCCCATTTCCACGCGGTTGAGATCTGTTGTCTCTGCGAATGCGGTCAGATCGCGCGTACGCTGTTCCACGATCGGATGACGGCGGATCGCGTTGCCGGGCATCATGACATATTTGGCAATATTCTTTTCATATTCCTTCACCGGGACGGTGCGTTCCCCTTTTGTCACCAGAGACTGGGAGTGGGCAACGCGGGTCACCATTTTCAGAAGGACGGGTGTATCAAACTGTTCTGAGATCTCATATGCCTTTTTTGCGAAGGCAAGTGCCTCGGCGGAATCGGACGGTTCCAGCATCGGGACTTTTGCGGCGATCGCGTGGTGACGGCTGTCCTGCTCGTTCTGAGAGGAATGCATGCCCGGGTCGTCCGCAACGGCAATGACCAGGCCGGCATTGACGCCGGTGTAAGACATGGTATAAAGAGGATCTGCCGCAACGTTCAGGCCGACGTGCTTCTGGGCACAGAAAGAACGCTTGCCGGCAAGGCATGCGCCGAAGGCTGCTTCCATGGCCACCTTCTCATTCGGTGCCCATTCACAGTAGATCTCATCATATTTCACTGCTTCTTCCGTGATCTCCGTACTCGGAGTACCCGGATAACTGGAGATAAAGCACACGCCTGCTTCGTACAGACCGCGCGCAACTGCTTTGTTTCCAAGCATCAGTTCTCTTTTTTCTGCTGTATCTTTCATCACACTCTCCGTTCATGAATGTTCGTGTCATTCATATTAACACATATATTATTACAAACCCGTTGTCGATTCAACTATTTAATGCTATAATGCGTTAGCACGCTAAAGCGTTAATGGGGGAAAGCGAAAAATGCCTATTATTGACCTGCTGAGAAGAAACAGCAAACTGTATGGAAATGAAGTTGCTCTTGTTGAGATCAACCCGGAATTAAAAGAAGAACAGCGAGTGACTTGGAAGGAATATGAGCTGATCCAGCCGACGTCGGCGACGTTCTACCGCCGGCAGATCACCTGGTCGGTGTTTGATGAAAAAGCGAACCGGGTCGCGAATATGCTTAGAGACCGCGGGATCCGGCCGGGACAGAAGTGCTCGATCCTGCTGATGAACTGCCTGGAATGGCTGCCGATCTACTTTGGCATTCTGAAAGCCGGCGCGATCGCGGTACCGCTGAATTTCCGATTTACGGCGGATGAGATCAAATACTGTATTTACGCTTCGGATTCTGACGTGCTGTTCTACGGTCCGGAGTTTATCGGACGTATCGAAGAGATCGCGGATGAACTGAATAAAGATACTCTGCTGTTCTTTGTCGGTGACAGCTGCCCGACATATGCGGAGGATTACTACCGGCATGCAGCGAACCATTCGTCTGTGGATCCTTATATCCATATCAGTGACGATGACAATGGTGCGATCTATTTCTCGTCCGGTACAACGGGTTTCCCGAAAGCGATCCTGCTGAAGCATCAGGCTCTCAGCCAGTCGGCGAAGATGGAAGCGATGCATCATGAGACAACGAAGAATGATACGTTCCTGTGTATTCCGCCGCTGTATCATACCGGTGCAAAGATGCACTGGTTCGGGTCTCTGTATACCGGCAGTAAAGCGGTGATCCTGAAAGGAAACTCACCGGAAGCGATCATGAGTGCGGTTTCGAATGAGGAATGCACGATCGTCTGGCTGCTGGTTCCGTGGGCACAGGACCTGCTTGCCGCGCTGGATTCCGGAAGGATCAAACTGGAGAGATACAAGACAGACCAGTGGCGGCTGATGCATATCGGCGCGCAGCCGGTACCGCCGAGTCTGATCCGTCACTGGATGCGGTATTTCCCGAATCACAAATACGATACGAACTATGGTCTTTCGGAATCGACCGGACCAGGCTGCGTTCATCTTGGTCTGGATAATATCCATAAGGTCGGTGCGATCGGCGTTCCCGGCTACGGCTGGCAGACGAAGATCGTGGACGAAAAGGATGTACCGGTCACACAGGGTGATGTCGGTGAACTGTGCGTAAAGGGTCCCGGCGTCATGGTCGAATACTACAAGAACCCGATCGCGACTGCAGAAGTGCTGAAAGACGGCTGGCTGCACACCGGCGATATGGCAATGCAGGATGAAGACGGATTCATCTTCCTGGTCGATCGTAAGAAAGACGTTATCATCACCGGCGGTGAGAACCTGTATCCGGTACAGATCGAAGCGTTCCTGATGACTAACGACAAGATCCATGATGCGGCTGTCATCGGTCTTCCGGACGACCGTCTGGGAGAGATCGCGGCGGCGATCATCCAGGTGAAGGAAGGATTCTCGATGGACGAAGAAGAGCTCATTTCCTTCTGCAAAGAACTGCCGCGTTACAAGCGTCCGCGCAAGATCATCTTCGCTCCGGTCATCCGCAATGCGACCGGTAAGATCGATAAGCCGAAGCTCCGTGAGATCTACGGCGGCACAAGACTTGTTGAACGTCAGAACAAGTCCTGATCCATATAAACAGAGTTGCAAAGGCACCGGACAGGTGCCTTTTCATATGAGTACATACCAGCGTTCTTTTTCCCGGTATATGTCACGGCGTCTGCCGGCCAGGATACAGGTGAAGCATACCGCTGCGCCGCCTGCCGATGTGATCGCATGACGTTTATCCAGGACTTTCTGCACGATAAAACGACGGCCGTCTTCCCACAGGATCTCTTTCGGCGTCATGTTGCCGTCGCGGTCGATCTGTACGATAAGATCAATGTATTTTTTCCGGCGCTCCATCTGTCCCCCCTTCCTGAAATAAGCGTAGCGGAACGGCGGAAAATCACTGTACCGGTACGGGGACAATGTGCAAATACGATTTACGGACGCACAGAAGAATCCGAAAAGTATATAATACAGGCAGGAGAATGTATTTAAGATGAATGTATTTGAATGGAATTGGCTTCTGCGGCTTCTGGCGGCGATGGCTGCGGGTTTTATGATCGGCTTTGAACGGCATAATCACGCGAAAGATGCCGGTATCCGCACGCATATGATGGTTGCGCTGGGATCGTGCTTACTGATGCTGATATCGAAATACGGGTTCAAGGATATCGGAAGCGGTGATCCGGCCCGTGTGGCGGCACAGGTCGTATCGGGAATCGGCTTTCTGGGCGCCGGTGTCATTTTTATCCGTCACGATGTTGTGCAGGGACTGACGACAGCTGCGGGAATCTGGGCAACTTCGGCGATCGGTCTGTGTTTCGGCACCGGCATGCTGGGGCTTGGCGCGATCGCAGCCATACTGATGATCACAGTCCAGCATGTATTCCGCAGGTTCCTGCCGCGCAATGCCGGCAATCTGCTGATAAAGCTGAAGATCCGGACGCTGCGCACCGCCGGAATCATGGATGTGGTATCGCTCCTGCAGAGCAATGAATGTCATGTGCTCGGGTCAACGCGCTGCAGTGCGGAGGATGAGAACAGTCTGACGTTCCAGTGTGAAGTAGGAGCGGCGGGCGATATGCATCCGGAGGAGCTGATCCAGGCGCTGCTGGCATCCGATAAAATTCTTTCCGTGGAGATCATCTGATCCGGAACATGCAGGTCTGTGACCTGCTTTTTTTGACTTTCCCGGGAAACAAAAAGAAGCACATTGCTGTGCTTCTAGCGTATATACAGGATCCGGTCGGGATCAAAGCCTTTTTCCTCATCGATGACAAGGCAGGCAAGGAACCCTTCTCCGCCGCCGAGGGCGCAGCCGCAGTCGATATCGATATAGCGGCATCCATTTTCATATTCCTTAATATATACGGTGTCGTCTTCGGAGTAGTTCCGCCAGCGCCGGGTGAACTTGTGTCCGGATATGAACGTTGTCGGACAGAGGGTCTCCGGATAGTAATTGATAGCGGAAAGGCTGTACGGGTATTCTCCCCATACCATGGCCTGCAGATCATGCACATCGGTTCTGGGGGAAGAGAAGTCTGCCCTGCGGTCCCGGCTGTCGCCGAATATGCCGATATGCGACAGGGAATAGCGCTGTCCCGCGATCGTGAGATTTTTTACCACCCAGCATTGATCCAGATAGTTCAGGATCTGTTTTCTGGCGGATTCACTCAGGCGGCTGAAGCGTACTTTTGTCGAGAGGCCGCCGTTGCAGAACATTGTCCAGCTGACAGTATCGAGGCCTTCCAGATACATTAACATCATGTGTTCGTGGTTTCCCATGAACGGAATGACGTTATTTCGTTTCATCATGTCCTGCAGGATCTGTATGCCGTCAGGACCGCGGTCGATCATATCGCCGAGTACGTAGAGTGTATCCGTATCCTTCAGATCAATGGTCTCCAGCAGCTTCTGCCAGCGGTCCCAGAGTCCGTGGACATCGGAACAAATATAGATCATGTCGTCAGAAACTCGAGAATCCGTAGGTGTTGACGATGGCGTCTACCTTCTGGCCTGCCTTGCACATCGGACATTCATGAGACGGTGTGCTGTGGTAGTCTTTCAGAACGTCTTTTGTATTGAAGATCGAGGAGACCGGATAGCCGAAGCATTCATCCACGCAGGAGAAAATGCCGCATACGCCGACAGTCATGCCGCCGTAGTATTTAACAGCTTCGATGCCGCCTTCGACGGTGTAGCCGGTCGTAATGGAGGCAGCCAGGATCATGACGTGCTTGCCGACGATCATCGGACGAATGTTTTCCCGGAACAGCAGCTGGCTTCCGGTGGTATGTTCCGGTGTGACGACATAGATCGTATTATGCGCGTTGATGCTGGAGAAACCGGCTTTTGTCAGTTCGCTTGCCATACATGCGCCGATGACTTCGGTGCCGTCCAGGCACAGGATCGTATCGATCACGGTCGTCGGTTTGTACTTTACAGCAAGCTGGCGGGCTGCTTCTCTCGCTTCGGACAGACGATGCTTTGTCATGGTCAGGTCAACATAATAATTTATGTGGGAATGGCTGGTCGCAAAATGACCGCGTGCCACACGAAGTTTCAGAGAGTTCTTCGGGTTTGGATACTGCATGATTTTGATGGACATGTTCGTTCTCCTTTTACGTATCTGTTACATAGATGATACCAGATTTTTTTGAAATCCGTTCACTCCGTTGTTCTTTACGTCTGTCACAGAATTCTCAGGGCATGTTGATTGACGGAAGAAAGCGGGTATTTCTACAATGAAGACAGAACAAGGCAGTTCAATGGAGGATCATAATTATGAAATTCGAAAAGCTTCTTTCCCCTGGAAAGATCGGCTCGATGGAACTGAAAAACCGTTTTGTCGTGCCGCCAATGGGATCAAATTTAGGCAATTACGAAGGTTTTGTGACGGACCGGATGATCGAATACTACCGCACAAGAGCACTTGGCGGATTCGGTCTGATCATCATTGAGGTCACTGCGGTGGATCCGCACGGCAAAGCGGTGCTGAATGAAGTCGGTCTGTGGAAGGATGAACAGATCGAAGGCTTTAAAAAGCTGATGGATGCCATCCATGAAGCAGGCGCAAAAGTTCTTGTGCAGCTTCATCACTGCGGCCGGCAGACCGCACCGCCGTACATCTTCAACATGACGCCGGAAGCACCGTCAAAAGTTGCCTGTCCGGCACTGAATGTCATCCCCGATGAGATGTCCAATGAGCGGGTATGGCAGCTGATCGACCAGTTCGGCGACGCGGCGGTAAGAGCGAAAAAGGCCGGTGCGGACGGCGTAGAAGTACACGGCGCTCACGGTTATATCATTGCCCAGTTCATGTCTCCGCATGCCAACAAGCGCTACGATGAGTTCGGCGGTGATTTTGAAGGCCGCATGAAGTTCCCGCGGGAAGTCTTCCGCAATATCCGGAAGAAGGTCGGTGATGACTTTGTCATGACATTCCGCATCGGCTGGGATGAAAAAGTACACGGCGGACGTACGCTGGAAGAATCCTGCAATGTGGCAAGAATGGCAGAAGAAGAAGGCGTGGACGCGATCCACATCTCAGTCATGACATACGCATCCATGCATTATATGTCCGCCGCGCCGGAAATGCCGCAGGGGTTCAACCAGTTCCCGACGAAAGTCATCAAGGAAGCTGTCAGTATTCCAGTCATCTCCGTCGGCAGATATTCGCCATTCTCGGCAGAAGGCGCGCTGCGTCAGGGATGTGCGGATTTCATCTCCTTCGGCCGTGCTTCGATCGCCGCTCCGAATATTCCGAATCTTGTAAAAGAAGGAAAGACGGACGAGATCGCACCGTGCATCAGCTGCACACAGTCCTGCCTCGGCTATCTGAATGCCGGCGGATTTATTTCCTGTCTGATCAATCCGGTGACCGGTCATGAGATCGAATATGACTTCACACCTGCTGAGACGAAGAAAAAGGTACTTGTCGTCGGTTCCGGCCCGGCCGGTCTGGAAGCCGCATGGAATGCCGCAAGAAAAGGCCACGATGTCACGCTGGCGGAAAAGAGCGGTCATTTCGGCGGACAGTTCCGCCTGGCATCCATTCCGCCGACAAAGCAGGATATCGCCACTGCGATCAAGTACTATCTGACCATGTGCAGAAAGTACGGCGTCAAGTGTCTGCTCAATACGGAAGTCAATGAAGAGTTCCTGAAGGAATTCAAAGCCGACGCGGTCATCCTGGCGACCGGCGGTAAGCCGGCATGTCCGCCGATCGAAGGCATTGACGGACCGCGGGTGACCACGGCACAGGAGATCCTTGACAACAATGTCAATCCGGGACAGAACGTTCTCGTCATCGGCGGCGGTATGACCGGTGTGGAGACAGCCGACTACATGGGCGAGCATGGCAAGGCAGTTACGATCCTTGAAATGCGTCCGGATATCGCTCTGGATGAAGCACCGACGCCGCGTGCCTTCCTGATGCCGCGTCTGGCTGACAGAGGCATTCAGAAGATCGTCAACGCGACAGTCAAGAAGTTCAATGAAGACGGCGTTGTCTATGAACAGTTCGGACAGGAATACACCATCGGCGGCTTCGATACGATCGTCCTTGCCATGGGTGTCAAGCCGTACAATCCGCTGGAGGAAGCCGCAAGAAAAGTATGTGATGAAGTCTGCGTCATCGGTGACGCAAAAGAGGCAGGTCCTGCCAACAAAGCGACCGAAGCAGGTCTCGCTGCGGCACTGGCTCTGTAAACATCTTCACCTCACGGATATCCGATCATCAGATAAAGGGACTTTGGCAGATCCGCTGTCGGACAGCAGGACTTCCAGAGTCCTTTTTCCGTTTTTCTGTGACGATGCTTTCACCTCCGGCTCTGCTTCTTTCGTGTTCATAGCGGAGAGGTTTGTTTTATACTTAATTTGACTGGAGGTGCACTCTGATGCATACTGACGATAAAATTACAAAAAAGAATCTCATAATGTTTCCGCTTGGCACGATTGGCCGCGATATCATGTACAACCTTGTCACAAGCTATCTGCTGGCATTCGTTCTCTTTACCAGAAATCTGAATGCCGCACAGCTGTCCGCGATCACTGCGATCATGGTGGCTGCCCGTGTATTTGACGCACTGAATGACCCGATCATGGGCAATATCATTGAGCGTACGAGAACAAAATGGGGAAAGTTCAAACCGTGGCTTGTAATCGGTATCCTTTCGACCTCGCTGGTCATCTATGCCATGTTCAATACAAAACTGCAGGGCTGGTCATTCGTCTGGTTCTTCGGCCTTATGTATTTTGCTTACAGTATCACCTACACAATGCATGATATCTCCTACTGGGGCATGGTTCCGGCATTGAGTTCTGACGCGGATACACGAAACAAGTTCACTTCCCGGGCAACGCTGTTTGCCGGCATCGGCGGTGTGCTTGCGGCTTCTCTGATCCCGATGTTTACTGCCGGTGAAAGTGCGATCGGCGGAAATGCCGTTACTGCTTACGGCATCGTAGCGCTCGGCGCCGCCATTCTCGGTCCGCTGTTCCTTGCATTTACCGTCTTCGGCGTTACCGAAGAAAGAAACGCCAATGACGAACCAGCTCCGCCGGTCAGTTTCAAAAAGATCTTCTCCACGATCAGCGGAAACAGTCAGCTGATCTGGATCGCGGTAGTCTTCCTGCTTCAGCAGATCGGCAACGGCATCGTTCTTTCCGGTGTCGGACAGACCTATATCTATGTAAAGTTCGGCTATAAGGGTGTCTTCTTCACCATGTTCCAGATGCTCGGAATGATGGTCACTGCCTTCCTGATGATCTTCTATCCGGCTATCTCAAAGAAGTTCGGCCGGAAGAAACTGATGACCTATCTGATGATCATCGGCGCGATCGGCTATCTGTTCATGCTTTTCGCAGGTGTTCTTCCGCTTCCGTCCGGCATCCAGTTCAGCTTCCTGACGTTTGGCTATATGCTGGCAAACTTCGGACAGTACGGTTTCTATCTGATCATGATGATCTCGATCATGAATACTGTCGAATACAACGAATACGAACACGGTGTCCGTGATGAAGCGATCATTGGTTCTCTGCGTCCGTTCCTGACAAAGCTGGCTTCCGCGCTGACAGTTGCGGTCGCCAACCTGGCTTATATCATGTTCGGCATCCTGAAGTATACAAACGGCATCTCACAGTATGAACAGGCAGCGAATGCCGGCGAGATGACAGCAGACGCAAAAGCGGATGCGATCACGCAGCTGCTCAGCGGCGTACAGAACGGCCAGTCGTTCGGTCTTCTGTGTGTAATGACGATCCTCCCTCTGATCCTGATGTATCTCTCCTATGTTCTGTATCAGAAGAAGTACATTCTGGATGAAACAGAATATGAACGCATCTGCACAGAACTGGAGAGCCGTAAAAAGGAACAGACTGCATGAGTCTGACCAGAATGATCCTGAAGTTCGCAGCACCGATTCCGAAGATCGAATCCTTTGACCGGTATCTGTTTGTCGGACCGCATCCGGATGACATTGAGATCGGTGCCGGCGGAACGATCGCAGCGCTGCGGAAAATGGGAAAACAGGTATCTTTCGTCATCTGTACAGACGGAAGGTACGGTATGGAACACGCGCCGGCCGGTACAACGCCGGAAGAACTCATTGCGGTCCGCCGGCAGGAATCGATCGCTTCGGCAAAAATACTGGGCGTCAGTGACGTGGTATTTCTGGATTATTCAGACGGCGGCTTCTATGACCGGAACGATCTGCTGGCTTCGCTGGCAAAAGTGATCGGAGAACGGAAACCGGATATCATCTTCGCGCCGGATCCATCCGTCACAAGCGAATGTCATATCGACCATCTCAATGCCGGAACGGCAGCTCGGCAGCTGGCATTCTTCGCTCCGTTTGCGGATATTATGAAGCAGTACGGCGCAGAAAGCGCACCGGTACAGGCAATTGCCTTCTATATGACTGCGAAGCCGAACCGGTTCGTATCCACCGCTCCGTATCTTTCCCAGCAGATCTATTCAATATTTGAATGTCACAAGAGCCAATTCCCGGAAGGCTGTCCGGATATCTCCTCAATATCCCTGTATCTGAAACTGCGTGCCTATGATTTCGGCATACGCAGTCTTAAGGGAAAAGCAGAAGGCTTCCGTGTGCTCGGCAGAACGCATATGCACTGTCTGCCGGAAGCAGGAAACTGAAAAAATGCGGTGACCGTATACAGCGGTTGCCGCACTTTCTTTTTGTACATTCGGAGAAATGTGCTTATTCTGTCGCGCTTTCCAGCAGATACAGTTTTGCCTGATCGGCGTCAATGCGGCACAGCGCTCCGTACGGGATCACGCCGATCGGATCGGCATGTCCGAAGTTCACATTGTAAAGGATCGGCAGTTCGGGATGTCCTGCTTCTTTTCCGATAACATCGACAAGCGCTGCCTTGTATGCGTCATAGCGGCTTCTTCTGGCCGGCTTCCCGACGATGACGCCGCGGATCCTGTCAAAGATCCCCTGCGCCAGAAGGTTTCGCAGCAGGCATCTCAGCATGACCTCATGCATATCCGCTTCGCTGGTCTCCAGAAAGAGAATGGCATCCTGCCAGTCTTCCAAAGAAGGCCAGAGCGGCGTGCCGGTAAGAGATACGAAGACATCTGCGCATCCGCCCAGAAGTCTGCCTTCAGCGATCCCGCTTCCCTGCAGGATCTCATATCCCACTTCTTCGGGATGGTAGGCTTTGCGCCGGTGCATGTTTTCTTCGGACCACCAGATCTTTTCATCTTCATCATCGTACCAGTACGACGCGGAAGGAATCTCCAGGAACGGCTGCGGATCAATCAGCGTACTGCGGATCATATTCAGCGTGTAGTCATTGATCGAGACATATTCGGACAGATTGGTCATGACCGATACTCCGTAGTAGGACATCAGACCTGCCCTGAACATCATCATGTGGCAGGACGTGGTATCGGAAAAGCCGGTAAAGATCTTGGGATTGTCATGAAGCACCTGCAGATCGACGTAGGGAAGCAGACGGATGGAATCTTCGCCGCCGATGGCACAGAAGACGGCTTTGACCTCCGGATCGCGGAATGCCTCCATCAGGTCGGACGCCCTGGCTTCCGGATGATCGTATAAGTACTGAATGCCTTTCAGGGCATTGGGCATGACTTTTACATGGAGACCGAAGTCGTTTTCCAGACGTTCTCTGGCAATATCCAGTTTGTGCAATGCCCACGGTTCGCCGAGCATTCCGCTGGACAGGGAAACGATCGCGGCAGTATCCCCGGGCCGCAGGCGCTGCGGTTTGATCAGTTTTTTCACAGGACTCTTACCTTTCTTCCCGTCACCGCTTCAAAATGATATGCCACGATGCCGAGATCGACTCTGGTATAGGGACCGATCCCCTTTACCTGTACCGCGGGTTCACCATCCTGCAGGAGGAATTCAAACTTCTGCTGGTTCATGGCAGTCGGCGCAAGGAGTGCGGCTTCCACGCCTTCTGTGAACCAGTCCGGAACATCGCCCTGGATCAGATCCACGGCCTGTCTGCCTTTATGGGGAACGCCGGCGGACTCGCCATAGCCAAGGGCAATGACCATGCACAGGGAATCACCGGTGCGCAGGATCTTCTTGACATTCTTTTTGTTGAAGGTCAGGGCTGCCCAGCAGGTATTGAGGCCAAGGGACTGCGCATAGAGGACGATCTTTTCTCCGTAGTATCCGCAGCGGAAATCAAAATCCGCTGTTTTCTTTCCGGCCAGTACGATGTAATTGCGTACATTGCGGAAGTTTCCGTAATGGGCAAGCCGGGAATCGAATCCGTCCGGATCATCGTACTGTACAGAGATGTTGAGTCCGCTTTCGGTATTGCACTGCAGAACAAAACGGTCAAGCTGTACGCGTGTTTCTGCTTTGATCGGTTCATCCGTATAGGAGCGCACAGAGTGGCGCTGTTTCATTACTTCTTTGATATCCATCATATTTCCTCCCCGGATTCATCATTTGGATGATTATACAGGCGGTAGATCATGCGGGCTACGTTGTGCGCACTTTCCCGCTTGCCCCCTTCTTCCCACTTCAGGAAGGAATTCAGCAGTCCGCCGGCATATGCGTATAATTCGTACATGTGCAGTTTTTTCTGCGGCAGAATGTTTTTCATCATATATTCATTTACAGCGTCGATCAGCACGGTATAGAGACCATGCCGGTTCAGGATCAGGAAGTAGCGGGAGTAGCGGTCAAAGTAATTCAGTGAGAACTCAATATGTTCCAGACACATGAATACGCCGGGATCGTTCAGTTCTCCCCCTTCGATCATATATCCGGTCACGACAATATCCAGATAATCACACAGGGCATCGTACAGGTTCTCGTAATAGCGGTAAAAGGACATGCGGGAGATGCCGGCTCTCTGGATGACGTCAGTCACTTTGATCCGGCTGAACTCTTTCTGTTCCAGTTCATCCAGTATGGCATCCCCGATCGCCTTGCGGGTAGTCACGGTTCGGCTGTTGTAATCGGTCTTGATCTTCATAATGTTACACTTTCTGCAATTCTGTAATAATTGTTACATATTTGCCCGTTTTGTACATTTTACCATATCTATTATCTTCATACAATTTGCGTGTATCAGGAGGTTTTGATTTATGAGAATTCTCGCGGATTCATCCTGTGACCTTTTTGCATTGAACAGCCCGGATTTCCGTACGGTTCCGCTGACGATCTATACCGACGAAAAAAGCTTTGTCGATGATATATCCCTGAATGTTACAGAATTGCTGGATTACCTCGCTGCCTGGAAAGGCCGCTCTTATACTTCGTGCCCGTCTGTGGACGCATGGCTGCAGGCATACGAAGGTTCTTCCGAGATCTTCGTCATGACTGTGACAAGCGCACTGTCCGGTTCCTATAACAGCGCGGTAACAGCTTCCCAGATGTACCGGGAAGAACATCCGGACGCAAAGATCTCTGTCATTGATTCCCTCTCCACCGGTGCCGAGGAAATTCTGCTTCTTACGAAACTGGCGGAACTGGTGAACAGCGGTGCGGCTTTTGCGGACATCGATGAGCAGATCCGCGCATACCAGAAACAGACGCGTCTGTTCTTCTCGTTCTTTTCCCTGCACAATCTCAGCCAGAACGGCCGCGTGAACAAAGCTGCTGCGGCGGCTCTGTCAGTATTGAATATCGCAGTGACCGGCACAGCGACCGAAGGCGGTACGATCAAAGTGTCCGGCAAGGCAAGAGGTCAGAGAAAAGCGCTTCGCGTCATGATGCAGGACATGAAAAAAGCCGGCTATGCCGGCGGACGCGCGGTGATCACGCATACGGAAAATGAAGAGGCGGCGCTTCTTCTGAAGGAACAGATCCTGGAAGAATATCCGAACGCTGAGATCACTGTGTATCCGACGCGCGGCCTCTGCAGCTATTACATGGAACGCAAGGGCGTCGTGATCAGCTGTGAAACAGAAGTCAGCCGCTGAGTTATAAAAAGCTATTTAATCCCCCTCCCGTAAGGGGAAGAGCAGCAGGTACCATCCACAGCCCGCTGCTCTTTCTTTTGTACGTGTTATTTCAGTTCGGATCCGTTTTACCGGATTCCATAGGATGCCATGATCTCGTTGAACTCTTTACTGTTGGAGAAGCCGGACATGACGTAATCACGGCTCTTTCCTTTTGCCAGTTCTCCCATCCATGTTTTATAGCCGCCTTCGTCTTCATCACGTCCGAAGAACGTTCTGTACAGTGTATGCACATATTCGGCGTCGCTTGTATGTTTCGCAAGGTATTCCGGACTGTGGAAGAATCCGTTCGATGCCACCCAGATTGCATTTGCTTTCCGGTTTGCGTCCTTGAAGATGTATCCGCACCAGGTATTCAGTCCTTCCGCTTCGGCTGTTCTTTCCAGTACTTCTGTATAGCATCTCGATACGAACGCCGTGATGCCGAAGTTCATATCTCTTGCCTCTGTGATCTTGATCGTTCCGACTTCGATGCCGGTGTCTGCGCAGATTGCCTGGAACTCGCCGCTGCCGATGAAGCCGGACAGAATGAACAGTTCGGACATGCCCGCATCCAGACAGTCTGACCATGTCTTCATGCCGCCTTCGTCACTTTCACGGTCCATCATGACCAGATAGCATCTCTCCACGAACTCTTCCGGTTCAAGATCAAGTGCTTTCATTTCATCACTCAGGAAGAATCCAACGACTGCCCGTGCAGCCGTATAGGAACGGTTCTTCAGTACTGTCGTCCAGGTATTGAATCCGCTCTCTTCTGCTTCACGGTCGAAGCAGAGCCGGTACAGACGCCTTACAAACTGGTTGATCGGATCTTCCACGGTCACGGTGCAGGATGCGGTATAGCCGCCGTCTTTTGTGGTGACGGTGATGACTGCCTGTGACGGCTGTTCGATGCCGTGATCTGCCACAGCTGTCACTCTGCCGTTCTGATCCACTGTTACTGCGGTCGGGTCACTGCTGGACCATGTAACGCTCTTGTCTTCCGCGTCTGCCGGCAGTACCGTCGCTGTTAATTTCTCGCTCTTTCCGACTCTGAGCGTCAGTTCGTTTTTATTCAGTTCGACACCGTTCACATGGTGATCGTCGATCGGTTTCGTAGTAATGATGAACTGGCTGAAGCCGTCCGGATTTTCAAAGACCACATAGCCATCTTCAACGGTTCCCTTATAGACCTTCTCAAAGTCGTACGTGATATGTCGGATATATACCGTGTCAAATCCGTCAAAGGCATCCCCGACAGGAATACGAAGCGTTACCGGTTCGTCAATGGTCAGATTTCCTATCATCAGAATCGGAACCATTTCCTGCCCGTTTTCATCCAGTGCGATCAGTGCAAAAGACGGCGTGATCGAAAGAGAGAGTTCCGCATCGCCTGTCTCTTCGTCTTTGGTATACCCTTCAGCGTGGATCTCAAAATACGTACGGATCAGAAGGGAATCTGCGTCTTCCGGTATATCCGCAAGATCCAGGATCCAGTTTTCGCCTGCCGCATTGGCCAGTGCTTCGCCGGCACCGAGATCCCCGCCGCCGCGAAGGGCATCGATGATCGATTCATCCACATTGCCTTCGTTGTATACTTCGTTTTCCTGCGGTTCGATCTCGATCTCATGTGTCTTATCAACGACTGTGATCTTTACAGTCTTTCCGAGGAAAGTGAATTCCTGCGAGCCTTTCTGCGTGGTTTTGATCAGTACGCCGCAGCCATCCTGTACGAGATCCGGTATCAGGAGGTTTGCACCGGCACCCTGTCCGGACGACTGGCCGGGTTCTGCCAGTGTGATCTGATCGAAGAATTCCTGGCTGAACAGAGTGTTGAAATAGTAGTTATTCATCCGGTCATTGCATGGAACGGTACGGCTGCCGGTAAGATCCATGATCAGCGTATAGGTTCTTCCCAGTTCCAGCACATATTCTTCCGCATTCTCGATCATTGCGTCTTTGTGAACATCATATAAGCGGAAACTGCTGTCATATGCATCATATGCTTCGTTTCCTTCTGCCGCGTGGAAAGTGAAGGTATGCGTCAGAGAAGGATTTGCTCTGCTTGTGGCTGTAACAGTAATATCACCGGTGCCGAAGACACAGAGTACCGCCTGGTTGTCAAACTCTTCGCTGTAGCGGTAAAGACGGAACTGACCGGCGGAATCTCCGGCATCCAGCACCCAGTCTGTTGACGGATCAGCATCTGCCGCTTCGTAGTCCACGTGCAGATGATATTTATAGTTTGTATAGACCGTTTCCGGCAGATCCGGAGCGCTCATCGATGTCGGTGCCGGTGCATCATATACTTCAAAGGAATGAGAAGCTTTGATCGATGCATCATTTTTCGCTTTCAGAGTAATCGTCGCTGTACCGGCATTCTCAAAAGACATCCAGCCGTCCGGAGTGATCGTGATCACGGAAGGATCGGAAGAAGTCAGTTCAAATGCGCCGACCACTGTCCCCTGCGGCGTCATTGTGACAAAGTCCTGAATATTCTTATTATCCGCATAATCCGGGATCCGGTAGCTGACGTCTTCACGGAAAGCGACAGATTCAGGCCGCTCACTTACCGTAAGCGTGAAATATGCCTCAGAACCGATCGTGATCGATGCTGTGATACCGGTCGTGCCGGCCTTCAGTCCGGTCACAAGTCCGTTTTCATCGACCGAAGCGATACTTGGATCATTGACAGTGAAGGTCACCTTTTCATCTGCGAACTCTGTTTTTGACGGATCGCTGTTGATTCCAAGCCGGTACTGGAGCTGGTATGTATCGTCCTTCAGGATCACTGCCCCGTTTCCGTTCGGGAACGTGATATAGCCGGCATAATCTCCTTCCAGTACGGTAAGCAGAACACGGTCATATACAGACTCGCAATAGATCTCGATCTCTGTCGTACCTTCTTTCAGCAGTTCAACGGTCACATAATTACTGCCGACTTCCACGATCTCCGCCACATCGGGATCACTGGAATAGTAATTCAACGGATAGAGAAGGGACTCTGACGGTGTACGTTCAAAGTACAGATCCATCCTGTCTCCGGCTAAACCTTTTGCTTCTTCGGAATAGAAATGCAGTGTTTCCGGTTTGACCGGTGTTTTTACCGTAACAGAACAGGAAGCAGTAAAGCCGCCGTCCTCTGTTGTAACGGTGATCAAAGCTGTGCCGTCGCTGACAGCGGTGACTTTTCCTTCCGTGTCTACAGACGCAATGCTGTCATCACTGCTGGACCAACTCACATTCTTATTCGAAGCGTTTTCCGGATATACAGAGGCAGTCAGCTGAACAGAGGAGCCCTTCGCAAGCTCCAGACTGCTTTCATTCAGTTCAACGCCCTCCGCCGGAACATTGCCGGTGAAGATCCTTTCTGCCTCCAGCAGCGGATCATTTTTATCACCGATCACGATGCTGTTCCACTCATCATCTGAACCGGCATAATACACTGTTGTCAGCGATCCGCACCTGTTAAAGGCGGCTTCTCCCACTTCTTTCACGCCGATCCCCATATTTAAAGCGGTAAAGCCCGAACACCAGGCAAACGCACCCGGCGAGATCTTTTCCAGACCGTCCGGTATGACGATTGTATCGGCAATATCGGTGCAGTATGCAAAGGAGTTCTCACCAAGGTACGTCAGCTTTTCCGGAAGCACCAGGTCTCCGGACAGCTTGTAGCAGGAATGAAACGCACCGTCCCCGATCCTCGTGATGCCGGATGGAAGGTTGAGAGGTCCCTGAAGACTGCTGCATTTGTAGAATGCAAAATCTCCGATCACCGTCGTCCCGCTGTACAGGATCAGTTCTCCGTCAAACCCGGAACAGCCGGAGAACGCATCCGCCGATATCTCTTTCACAGTGTTTGGAATAACGATATCCCCTGTGAGTCCGGAGCATCCCATGAAAGCAGCTTCTCCAATCGTTTCCAGACTATGAGATAATCTCAGTGTTCCGTCCAGTCCGCTGCATCCAGAGAAAGCATAGTCTCCGATCGTCTCCAGCCGATTCCCATAGGAGAGATCCGAAAGACTGATGCAGTTGTTGAATGCATAGGCGCCAATATCAATGATGCCGCTGCCGAGCACAGCTTTTTCGAGAGCGGTACATCCATTAAAAGCATAATTGTTTATTATCTGGATACTGTCCGGCAGAGTGACTTCCCTGAGATAATGGCAGTTCTGAAATGCATTCTCACCGATGGCAGTTACCGGATAGCCATCGATCTCGGCCGGAATTTCCAAAGTCAGAAAATCCGCTTTGTGTCCCGTGATCGTCACATAGCCGTTAATGATTTCGTAATACAGGTTATTATACACACTGCTGTTCAGTGTGACCGCTTCTTCTTCGCTGCCCGGCTCCGCTTCTTCTGCGGCGGCATGTACCGGCAGGACGGATAAAGCCAGGATCATGGAGAAAAGAATCGACAGTATCTTTCTCGGCATATTGTTTTACCTCCGTATTCTCTGTGTCAGAACATATACATATACAGTTTACCAATTTCACAGCATGCTGTTCTATGGAATTGTCTGTTTCAACGCAGCGGCATATGAAAACAGCAGACCCGAAGGGATCTGCTGCAGTATTACTGGAACTGGCTGGCGTAAAGCTTATAGTAGAAGCCCTTCTGCGCCATCAGCTCATCGTGGGTTCCCTGTTCGACCACGTCTCCTTCGTTGACCACGAGAATGCGGTCGGCGTTCTGGATCGTGGAGAGACGGTGGGCGATTACGAAGCATGTCTTGCCTTTCATCAGACTGCGGATCGCTTTCTGGACTTCCCGTTCGGTATTGGTATCAACGTTGCTGGTGGCTTCGTCCAGTATAAGCATATTGGTGTTGTACAGCATGGCTCTGGCAATGGTAAGCAGCTGCTTCTGTCCCTTGGAGATGTTGCCGCCGTCTTCGTAGATGATGGTGTTGTAGCCGTCGGGAAGACGCAGGATGTAGTTGTGGATCTTTGCGGCTTTTGCGGCTTCGACGACCTCTTCGTGCGAAGCATTTTCCTTGCCGTAGGCAATGTTGTCATAGACTGTGCCCTGGAACAGCCACGTATCCTGCAGGACCATGGAATAGTTCTTGCGCAGGCTCTTCAGCGTGTACTCGCGGTGCGGACGTTCGTCCACCCGGATCTCTCCGGAATCGATATCATAGAAACGCATGAGCAGATTGATGATCGTAGTCTTGCCGGCGCCGGTCGGTCCGACGATTGCGATCGTCTGCCCTGGTTCGGCATGGAAACTGATATCGTGCAGAACGGTCTTTTCCGGAAGGTATCCGAAGCTGACATGGTCTGCCTCGACGTCGCCTCGGCAGTCTTCAAGATCTGACGCATACGGCAGATCGGCAGTTTCCTCCGGTGCGTCGAGCAGCTGGAAGACACGCTCACTGGCCGCCAACGCGCTCAGGATCTCATTGATAATATTGGAGATCTCATTGATCGGTCCGGAGAACTTGCGGCTGTACAGCACAAAGCTGGAAATTGCTTCAAGGCCGACGATCCCGTACATGTACAGGACCGCGCCGCCCATACCGATGGCCGCAAGACCGAAGTTGGAGATCATACCGATCGTCGGTCCCATGGTCATTCCTCTGCCGTCCGCGTTCTTATACGCTTCCGCAGCCCGGCGGTTGATCTTTGAGAAGTCCTCCGCCGTTTCTTTTTCACGGGCATAGGCAAGAATCGTTTTCTGACCGGTAAACATCTCTTCGGCATAGCCGTTCATGATGCCGTAGGAACGGCTTCGTTCAGCGTAAAGGGGACGCGTAATGCGGCTCATATGACGGGTGAACAGGATGGATACCGGAATCGTAAAGATCATACAGCCGACTAACGGCAGAGAGATCACGCACATCATGATGAAACTTCCCGCCACCGTGATCAGACTGGTCATGATGTGGATCAGGTCTGTGCACAGACTGGTCGATACGACATCGATATCATACGAAACACGGCTGATGATATCGCCGGCCTGGTTGCGGTCAAAGTAACGTACCGGCATGCGCATGAGTTTTTCGAATACATCACGGCGCATGTTTTCCGCCACGTGCTTGCCGACGCGGCTCATTCCGATCGTTACCAGGAATGACAGGATGTTGGAACCGACATACACTCCCAGCATGATCAGTGTATAGTGCAGTACAAGGTCCATATCTACCATACCGACTCCCTGGCGGGCACCGGCTTCAGCAACGCCGATGGCTTTGCCGGCAAAGCGCGGACCAAGCAGGTTGCCGAGATTGCTCAATATGGCACAGAGAAACAGAATAAATACGGCAAGGCGGTACTCTGCGAGATATTTCAGGATGCGGCGCATTGTACCGCGGGCGTCTTTCGGCTTTTCCTTTTTGCCGCCGCGGTCTCCTCTTCCGGGCATATCCGTACCTCCTATTCCGCCATGGCACCCATCTGGACTTCGTAGATGTCCCGGTAGGTGTCACAGGTCTTCAGTAATTCTTCATGGGTTCCGTAGCCGATGCAGTGTCCGTCATCGAGTACGAGAATATGATCCAGATTCATGACGCTGGATACACGCTGTGCGATCATGATCAGCGTCGTGCTGCCGTGGTTCTTCTTGATGGCATTGCGCATGGCGGCGTCTGTCTTGTAGTCAAGTGCCGAAGAACTGTCATCCAGGACCAGGATCTCCGGTCTTGCGGCCAGAGCGCGGGCTACGAAGAGACGCTGTTTCTGACCGCCGGACAGGTTGGCGCCTTTGATCGCGGCTTCATACTGCAGGCCGTCTTCCAGTTCTTCAATGAACTCGTATGCCTGGCTTTCCCGCACCGCGGCATCGATCGCGCTGTCTTCCAGTCCGCGGCCGAAGTCGATATTTCCGTGCAGTGTATCCATGAAGATCATATCGTTCTGGAAGACCGTTCCGAACTTGTCACGCAGTTCTTTCCGGTCGTATAACAGCACATTCTGATCATCGATCGTGATCGTGCCTTCGTCCGGCACATAGAAGCGCATGAGCAGGTTGATGATCGTGGTCTTGCCGCAGCCGGTCGGTCCGATGATACCGAGAGACCCGCCCTTCTTCAGGTCGAAACTGATATCGTCCAGTGCTTTCTCACGGCCGGTGCCGGCAAAGTCGGAAGCGTTTCCGCCTTCTTTTCCGTAACTGAAGCTGACATGGTCGAAGACGATATGTCCGCCCTTTACTTCTGTATTCTCCGGGACCTCCGGCAGTTCTTCCGACGGCGTCTCCATGACGCTGCGGATCCGGTCGGCACTGGCGGAAGCTTTACTCATGGTCATGAAGATGCGGTTCATACCCATGACGCCCATGGCGATCATATTGAAATACGTCAGGAATGCGAGGATAACACCAGGACGGATCTCACCGAGATTCACCCGGTACGCACCGTAGAAGACAACAGCGGAAAGACCGATATTCAGAAACAGCTGCATCAATGGTCCCGGCATCGCCATGACCATGGCCGCATTGATATCGCTCTTTGTCATTTCCCGGTTCACGCCGCGGAACCGCTCGATCTCCCGGGATTCCTTGCTGAGTGCCTTTACCACACGGATGCCGGTGATATTCTCACGCATGATCCGGACAACGGTATCCAGACGCTGCTGTACTTTCATATACATGGGAATACCCCGGGACGATACAAAGAAGACAATACAGATCAGGATCGGCAGGATCACCAGCATGATCTTGGTCAGTTCAAAGTCCATCATGCCGGCCACAAATACGCCTCCTATCAGCATCATCGGCGCCCGCACGCACAGACTCTGCGCCTGCTGTACAGCAGACTGCACATTGTAGCTGTCACTGGTCATCCGGGATATGAGACTCGGCAGTCCGATCGTGTCAAACTGCGCGCCTTCCAGCGACAGTGTCTTTTCAAACAGTTTCTGGCGCACCTCATAGCTGATCCGGTGCGCATTGTCGATCGCCCGCCGGTTCGCCATGACATTCAGCTGCCGGCATACGACCGCAGCCGCGAACATGCCCAGTCCCCATAACAGCACCTGGGAAAGCTGTCCGAGCGGCACGACATCGTCAATGATATGTTCCAGGATCGACGGCAGAAGCAGTTCCGTGACCGTACCGAACAGTTTGATCAGGATCGCCAGCAGGACTGCTTTCCGGTATTTATACAGATAAGATCCAATCAGTTTCATACGCTCTCCCCGCTGTGATATGCAAGCACCTTCGCCAGCATATGCTTCATCTGTTCCCGCTCTTCGGCTGACAGCGGCGCAAACAGACGGTCATCTTTCGTCTCTTCAAACAGCGCTGCCCGGCGGCGTCCCTCTTCCGTGATCTTCAGCACGCGGACACGGCCGTCCGCTTCGCTTTTTTCTTTTACGATACAGCCTTTACCGCTGAGTTTCCGGATCAGTTCACTCAGGCTTCCGGCTTTGATATTCAGCTGTTCCTGCAGGTCTTTCTGACGCATTTCCCCTTGCAGAAGCCGCCGCAGGATCAGCTGCTGGGCATATTCCGGTCCGCCCACGGCATGCAGTGTCCGGGATGTCCGGAAAAATATCTTTGTCAAAGAATCACTCTGTTCCATCCTCTTCTCCATTTTGTTAGGTACCTTAATAATTATATGTGAACAGGCTGTTTTCTGCCACAGGATCCCCCGGATGAAATATTAAAAAAGAGCACATCAGTGCTCCGAAGAAACCGTATCCTGCTTCCGCAGTATGACCATATGCAGGTATACGATGCACAGTATCGTCTGTACCAGAGAGGAGGCAGGTGTTGCCAGACCGATCCGGAACAGCGATACCGGCAGTACTTTCGACATCAGCCAGGAGACCGGCACACGTACGCAGAACGCGCCGATGATTCCCTGGATCATGACGAACTTCGTATGTCCGCACCCGTTAAAGAAACCGGTATAGCAGAAGAAGAACGCTGTCAGCAGGCAGTCGATCGCATATGCCTTGAGATATTCCCAGCCCTGTATCGTGACCTGTGCGTCTTTTGTAAAGATCCCGCACAGCAGATCGCCGTGGAAGAACGACAGCCATCCCATGAAGCAGCCGACCGCAAAGGATGCCATGATGCCGTAACGCAGCGACGCGTAGGCACGGTCCATCTTCCCTGCCCCATAGTTCTGCGCCACAAAGGAAGCCATGGACTGTCCGAACGCGGACGGGATCAGCATGATGAACGCACATACTTTCTCTGCCACGCCCACGCCGGCGCTTGCCAGAAGGCCCAGCGAATTGACAATGGCAAGGATCACAAGGAAGCTCATTCCCACCAGGAAGTCCATTAACGCGATCGGTACACCGAAGCGCAGGATCTGCCCGGTCACTCTGCCGTCATACCGCACAGCACTACGCCGCAGCGTAAACGGCAGGTCGATATGCCGGATGACAAGCCATGACAGCACGACGCTGATTCCCTGGGAAATGACCGTGGCCAGCGCTGCACCGGAAGCGCCCATGTGCAGCACGCGCACAAATACCAGGTCTCCCGCCACGTTGCATACTGCCGCGATCGCGACAGACACCAGCGGAATGCGCGAATTGCCAATGCCGCGGAACAGTGCACCAAGCAGGTTGTACGCAATAATAAACAGCAGCCCGGACGAGCAGATGCGGATATAGCTGCAGGTCCCCTGCATTGCCTCAGCAGGCGCATGCATGAGCTGCGCAAGTCCCTTCGTATTCCATACCATCAGCGCCGACAACACGACCGCAAGCACCGCAAAGAACACGATGCCGGTGCCGACCGCCCAGCCGGCTTCTTCCGGCTTTTCCTCACCGATCTTCTGTCCGATCAGTATGGTCATGCCCATGGCAAGACCGGCGATCACCGACGTCACCGTCTGCATGATCTGCGCGCCGGTGGACACAGCCGACACGTCCGCGCTTTCCGCATACTGTCCGACGATCATCAGGTCCACCGCGCCGTAGAGCGACTGCAGAAACATCGCCGCCATGACCGGAACGGCAAACTTCAGCAGCGGCCGCAGGATCGGTCCTCTGGTAAAACTGTTTTCAGTCACCCTTTCACCGGCTTTCCCCGTACATGTGCTTCAGCACCCAGCGTCCGAAGCCGTTGTCATCCGCAGGATATTCCGTGACCGCATTGGCGATGCGCTTGTTTTCTTCCATGCCGTTGCACAGACATACGCTGTATCCGGCCATTTCCATCATTTCCAGATCATTCTCGGCATCGCCGAACGCAATGACATCTTCCATGGATATGGCGTGCGCATCACAGTACGCCTGTAATCCGCTTCCTTTGTTGTTGCGGCGGTCCTGGAATTCCAGCAGATCCGCTCTCGTCTTGAAGGAGAAGAATGTCTCATTCTCGATCGATTTCGCCAGCGGTACAACGATGCTGTCCATTTCTTCGACCGTATGCGTCCGGTACATGAGCTTTCCGATCGGTTCCGACCACAGTTCGCTCAGATCCTTTACGATGCGGGACTCGTTTTTATTTCTTGCCGCGCTTGCCCGTAAGAGATCATCATCCCACCGTGCCAGCATATAGCCTTCCCGGTATACGAACGGATTACATCCGGCCGGCTCCATTTTGTCAATAATATAGCGGATGGTCTCCGGTTCCAGCAGATTCTGTTTGATCGTAATGCCGGTCGCTTCGTCATAGACTTCGCCGCCGTTCAGTCCGATCAGGAAATCAAACGGGAAACCAAGATTCCATTCCACGGCATGTTCCTTCAGATTCTGCCAGATCGGTCTTCCCGATGCCAGCCCGATCAGCACACCGTCCGCATGCAGTCTCTGCATCGCTTCCCGGTTGATATCACCGAATACACGGTCATTCCCGCGCAGTGTGCGGTCAATATCTGCCGCCACGACTTTAAACTTCTTCATGCCTTTCCCTCTTTCCAGTCCTGTACTGCCTGCCGCTCCGTAAAGAAGATGTTCTCCGGCAGTTCCTCTTTGGCAAAGAAGCGCAGTTCTTCCACTTCTTCTTCCTGTTTCTTCATTGTGCCGTGCCACTTACGGCAGATAAATACCACATCCACGTTGGATACTTCATCCCCGTTCGGGTATATATAGTGCATATGTTTCCCGGAATAGATGCCGAGGAAAACGAGTTCATCCGGGATCAGTCCGGTCTCTTCCTCACATTCCCGGCACGCGGCTTCTTCCACGCTTTCATCCGGTTCCACAGAGCCGCCGGCATAGGACCACGTGTGGTTGTCCGTGCGCTTCTGCAGCAGAATGCGTCCTTCGCTGTCCTCAATGATCACACTGGCGCCAAGCTGCAGGAGTGTCCTGTGCCCGACGATCTTTCTCAGATCCATAATATATCCCATACATACCCCCATGACAGTCCTATACAGTATACAGGATACCGGCCCGGAAAAGCATAATAAAACCCCGGAAAACTCCGGGGTCATGCCTGCAAAGCCTTCAGAATTATGCGGCTTTGTTTACATCCGGCAGACTGCTTCCGTTTGTCAGAACAACGATAACAGTGTCGGAATAACCGGCTTTCTTGATCTCTGCACGGTCGAAGGAGAGCAGCTTGTCGCCCTTGGACACTTTCTGTCCGCCTTCAACGAATGCTTCGAAGCCTGTACCGCCCATATTAACAGTATCGATACCGACATGGATCAGTACTTCAATACCGTCTGTGCTTGTCAGACCGACGGCATGCTTGGTCGGGAATACCATCATGACTTCACCGTCGAACGGAGCGTATACAGTCTCACCGGTCGGAATGATACCGATGGATGGTCCCATACCTTCTGCTGCGAATACCGGATCAGCGATCTGGGAAGCAGGAATGATCTCGCCGGCTACCGGCTGAGTGACTGTTCCCTTTCCTGTTGTGAATGCATCAGCTGTCGGAACGCTTGTGTCTGCCTTCGGAGCAGCAGCTTCTTCTTCGTCCTCTTTCCAGAGCATTGTTGTCAGAGCGAATGCGATACCGCCGGCAACGAGAAGAACAACTGTGTATCCGAGGTAATTATTAACGATCAGATAGCCCGGGATACCTGTGACGCCGTTTGCGTGTGCGCCGATGCCGAAGAATGCCGCAACGAGAGAACCGATCGCGCCGCCGATCGCGCCGAAGACGAACGGTTTCATGAAACGCATATTGACACCGAAGATCGCCGGCTCAGTGATACCGAGGGAAGCGGACAGAGAGGACGGGATCGCAATTGTCTTTGTTCTCTGGTTTCTGGCCTTCAGACCTACCGCAAGACATGCACCGAACTGAGCGAAGTTCGCTGCTGAAGCGATCGGCATCCAGGTGTTCAGACCGACGCTTGACAGCATGCCCAGCTCGATCGTGTTGTACATGTGGTGAAGACCCATGACAACAGTGACCGGATACAGGGCACCCATCGCGCAGGCGCCGATCGGATTGGCAACCAGTTTCGTAGCCGCATTCAGAACGATCGTTTCAAGACCGGAGAAGATCGGTCCGATGATCATGAATGTCAGTAATGCTGTGATCAGAACTGTGCACAGCGGTGTAACGAACAGGTCGATCATCTCCGGAACATGTTCATGCAGGTACTTCTCGACCTTGCACATGATCCAGATCGCGATAACGACCGGAATAACGTGACCCTGATAACCTAACTGGTTGATCTGACCAAGAACATAGTTTCCGATCTTGATACCCTGGCCGAACAGATACCAGACTTCGTAGCCGTTTGCTGCGTTCCAGCCGTTTGTCAGAGCCGGGTGGACCATCATAAGACCGATAACGGCGCCGAGGAATTCGTTTCCGCCGAATACTCTTGTAGCACTGATCGCTACGAGAACAGGCAGGAATGCGAATGCCGTGTTGGCTGCCATATCGAGGAAGCCGAACCATGCTGTATCATGGAACGTCGGAATTGCATTACCGAGAGCCTCAACGAGACCCATCATAAGACCTGCTGCTACGATTGCCGGCAGGATCGGAACGAAGACGTCACCTAACGTCTTAACAATACGCTTCCACCATGGCATATTCGCTGCTGCTGCAGCCTTTACGTCGTCTTTGGAGCCTGCAGATACGCCGCTTACCGCAATGAACTCATCGTATACCTTGTTAACTGTACCGGTACCGATAATGATCTGCAGCTGTCCTGCGTTGGAGAATACCCCCTGTACTCCTTCTGTGTTTTCAAGTGCTTTAACGTCAACTTTGCTGTTGTCTACGATTGCAAGACGAAGACGTGTTGCACAGTGTGCTGCTGAAGCGATGTTGTCTTTGCCGCCGAGGTGACTGAAGATCTCTTCCGCGCACTTGCGATAATCTAATGCCATGTTTTTCTCCTTTCTGATACGCCTGGCTGCGTATGTCCCCTTTTATTGCTCAGCAGGGCAGATGACGAAGTCGTCTTCTACCGTGCGTACAGCCTTGAATAATGTTGTCGTGCCGCCGGCCTGTTCCACACGGAACCGGTTTTCGGACAGCGTCGGGAAGATGCGGGATGACAGTACGTATTCTCCGTCATTGACGAAGATCTCGACGCTGCTGTGATCCGCGAAAATAATGAGTTCCTGCAGACCGTTTTCCAGACGGACCCTGCGGTCTGTTCCATAGTCGGTATTGATCTGGTTTTCCATATATCCGCGCTCGATCGTCAGATACTTTTCTTCCGGATCATAGGTGACGGTAAAGCCCTTGTGGTCTTCTGCACCATAGAGGTCCAGTGCCACAGCAGCGTTGTAATTCTTTACTTCGATGACTGCGCCGCGCGGCATCTCCACGTCTGCGCTGCCTGTGAACTCACCGGCACATTCCCCTTCCAGCTTCTTCCAGTCATCTGCGGGACGCTGTTTCAGTTCGCCGTTTTCGATCGTGAGGATCCGCGGCATGACCTGCAGTCCGGAATAATCTTCTTCCGCTGTCGGTCCGTAGGAATAATCACTGACGCCGAACCATGCGCACATCACTGCCCGTTCCGGCCAGATCTTCTGTCCTGCGCACTGTGCCGCATAGAAGTCGAGACCGCGGTCCAGTTCTCTGAACGGTCCGTCCGGAATAAACTCCAGATTTTCGAAGTCCATATTGCCGATCATGTAGGTATTGTTGTATACATTGCGGAAACAGTCACCCTGCGGCTCAAGTCCCTGCGGCGAGAACAGCAACAGCCACTTGTCGCCGACGCGCTCCAGATCCGGACATTCGATCATGAAACCGAAGTCGTCATATCCGCGTACTTTCAGTTCTCCGTATACTTCCCAGCCTTTGCGGATCTCTTTGGAGCGCATGAGCAGGAATCTGCCCTTTTTCTGCTCATTCTGCACACCCAGCAGGAAGTAGTAATAACCGTCTTCCTCACGGAAGAACATCTTCGGATCTCTCTGGTGCTCAGTATATCCGGGGATCGGTCCGTACAGCGGTTCTTCCTGCTTGTGGATCTTTCCGTCCTTATCCATCCACGCAAGCAGCTGGTACGGGAAGCGCACCCAGTTTTCATCACGGTGATTTCCGGTATACGGCAGATACAGCGTATCGCCTTCGGGATAGCCGCTGCCGCTGAAGACGCCCTTATCGTCATACAGTTCATCTGGTCCGATGCCCAGGCCTTCATTGCGCCATGTGACCAGATCCGGCGACGAAACGTGGTACCAGTGCTTCAGTCCGTGCACTGCACCGTACGGGAACCACTGATAGAACAGATGCCAGCGATTGTTGAAATAGGAGAATCCGTTCGTATCTCCCATCAGTCCGGTGACTGTCTGCACGTGGTAATCGCAGCGCCAGATGGATTCCCGGATCTGCTTATGCAGTTCCTCCAGCCGGCCGAGATCTTTCATGTCCAGAGCGACATAGCGCTCTTCCCTCGTCCACTCTCTCATTCGTTGTTCTCCTTTTTCTCTGTTGTACTGCGTATGATCAGTTCTGTATCGATTACATGATGGATCAGTGATTTGGAAATGATCGGAATCCGGTGTTTCCGTCCGTCCATCATGCGTACAAGCATTTCCATTGCGTCTTCGGCAATTGCACGGGTATCCTGCCGTATCGTCGAAAACGGCATGACTGCCTCCCATGAGATCGGTGAATCATCAAATCCGATCAGCTTATAATCATCCGGCAGTCTGTTGTATTTCTGCAGGATCAGATTCAGAAGTACATTGGCAGACGTATCGTTTGACACAAAGATTCCCTTTTTCTTTCCGGAATAATTCTTTTCGATATCCTCAAAGATCGGAATCATGTTTTCCCGTATGTCACGGTACTTAATACCGAGACGAGTCAGATATTCCCGGGATTCCAGTCCGCTCTTTTCTGCGATCTCACGGAATCCGCGAATACGTCCGTATGCCGGAGAAGTCGTCAGGAGATCCCCGTTGATATGGATCAGAACTTCACATCCGATATCCACAAGGTGGCGGGTCGCCATGAGTCCGCCCTGGTAGTTATTCGCATTGACGCTGTTTACAAACTGGTCTTCGCGTTCGATCGTGATGACCGGCACATTCAGTTTTGAAAGTTCTTTCGACGGCGTCACATGACTGATCATGATCAGTCCTTCCACATTGTATGCCATCAGTTCAGAGAGATATTTCTTCTCTGTATCCCGGTCTTCATCGCTGAAGAACACGATGAATTTATACCCGTACTCTTCTCCGACCTGAAGAAGGTGCGAAAGCAGATACGCGTAATAATGCATATACAGTGACGGAACAACGACACCAATGATCTCGGTCCTTCCGTTTGCCAGCACACGGGCAAGCTTGTTTTCTTTGTAGCCAAGTTCCTCGACAGCAGCCCGGATGATCTCCTGTGTTTCCAGCGAGAGCGAATCGGCATTATTAAAGTACCGGGAGATTGTCGTCTTGGAAAAACCGGTCTTTCGGGCCAAATCAGCAAATGTCACTTTCTTTTTCATATTCTTTTCTGCTTCGTAATGCCAGTATAGCATATGAAACCGGTTTTGTAACCGGTTTCATGCTCTGATATATACACCAAAATATGACATTATTATCACACTGGTCTATGACACCATATAGTTATCATCTATTATTTTTGGTATTTGTTATAGCCTATAATTATCCTATCAGAAAGAGGTAAAGGATATGAGTAAGATTTATGAATCCCCATTACAGCTGATCGGCAACACGCCGCTGCTGGAACTCAAACACATCGAAAAAGCATATGACCTGCAGGCAAAGGTCGTAGCCAAGCTGGAATACTTCAACGTGACCGGATCGGTCAAAGACCGTATCGCACTCTCCATGATCGAAGATGCGGAAAAACGCGGCATTCTTACACCGGACTCCGTGATCATTGAACCGACATCCGGAAATACCGGCATCGGTCTCTCGGCCGTCGGCACAGCCAAAGGCTACCGGGTCATCATCGTAATGCCGGAGACCTTCTCGGTGGAACGCCGCCGTCTGATCAAGGCGTACGGCGCAGAGATCGTTCTCTCCGAAGGATCCAAAGGCATGAAAGGCGCGATCGCCAAAGCAAAGGAGCTGGCAGAGGAAATACCGAACTCGTTCATTCCCGGACAGTTCGAGAATCCGGCAAACCTGTATGCCCACTACACAACAACAGGTCCGGAGATCTGGAACGATACAGACGGCAAGGTCGATATCTTCATTGCCGGTGTCGGAACCGGCGGTACCGTCAGCGGTGCCGGCAAATACCTGAAAGAACAGAATCCCAATATCGAAGTCATCGCTGTGGAACCGGATTCCTCCCCGGTATTATCCGGAGGCGCTCCGGGACCGCACAAGATCCAGGGCATCGGCCCGGGCTTCATCGCTCCGGTAACGGATACAACAGTCTATGACCGCATCATCCGTGTTGCCAACGAAGACGCGCTGCGCACCGGTGCAGAGATCGGCAGGACAGAAGGTGTCCTCGTCGGTATCTCCGCAGGCGCCGCCGCGTACGCAGCGATTCAGACAGCAAAGCTTCCGGAAAATGCCGGCAAGACGATCGTCGTCATCTTACCGGACTCCGGTGACCGCTACCTTTCCACTGCATTGTTCGAATAGAAATCACACGGACTGATCCGGGGTCTTTTCTTTTGCCCGGATGCACGGGCATAAGAAAAGACCCCGGATCAGATGAGATCCGGAGTCCCTTCATGGAAAGACCCGCTACTGAACGGCTTCGAACGCTGCGTCCAGCGCTGCGATCAGGTCATCCGCCTTTTCGATCCCGATGGAGAGACGGATCGTATTCGGACGAATTCCCTGATCCAGCAGTTCTTCTTCGTTCAGCTGGGAATGTGTCGTGCTGGCCGGGTGAATGACCAGGGATTTGACATCTGCGACATTTGCGAGGAGTGAGAAGATGGGCAGATTGTCAATGAATTTCATAGCGGTCTCAGCGGTTCCTCTGATCTCAAAGGTAAAGATCGAACCGCCGCCTTCCGGCAGATATTTCGCATAGTACTTATGACTCGGCTCGCTCTCCAGGGACGGATGATGAACCGCTTCCACCTGCGGATGGCTGTTGAGATACTGTACGATCTTCAGAGCGTTCTGGGTATGCCTCTCCACCCGTACCGACAGCGTCTCAAGACCCTGCAGGAACAGGAATGCCGCAAACGGCGACAGTGTGGAACCGGTGTCTCTCAGCAGGATCGCACGGATGTACGTTACAAACGCAGCCGGACCGACGGCATCGTAGAACGATATGCCGTGATAGCTGGGATTGGGTTCCGAGATCCACGGATATTTGCCGGATGCCTTCCAGTCAAATTTTCCAGCTTCCACGATCACGCCGCCAATCGCTGTGCCGTGGCCGTTGATGAACTTTGTTGCGGAATGGACAACGATGTCTGCGCCGTATTCGATCGGACGGATCAGCACCGGTGTTGCGAACGTGGAATCGATCACCAGCGGGATTCCGTGCTTATGGGCAATGTCCGCCACGGCTTCGATATCGATCAGATTGGAATTCGGATTTCCCAGCGTCTCGATAAAGATCGCTTTGGTGTTGTCCTGTATCGCTGCTTCGAAGGAACCTTCCACATCCGGATCCACGAACGTTGTGGTAATGCCGGAAGTCAGCGGCAGTGTATGCGCCAGCAGGTTGTATGTGCCGCCGTAGATGGTCTTTGCGGCTACGATATGTTCACCGGCTTTGGCAAGCGCCTGGAATGTATAGGTGATGGCAGCTGCGCCGGAAGCCACTGCCAGAGCAGCAGATCCGTTTTCCAGTGCCGCAATACGCTGTTCGAAGATATCCTCCGTCGGGTTGGTCAGACGGCTGTAAATATTTCCGGCATCGCGCAGGCCGAAGCGGTCAGCCGCGTGCTGAGCACTGTGGAACACATAGGATGCCGTGGCATAGATCGGAACGGCGCGTGCATCCGTTGCAGGGTCTGCCTGTTCCTGTCCGATATGAAGCTGTTTTGTTTCTATACTCCAGTTTCTGGGATCGCGAATATCTGTCATGGGTACTACCTTCTTTCTTATGAGTGAAGTATCCCATGCATTCAGATATAAATCTAATATTGTATTTGTATTCTTAATTATAGATTTGTCCTATATATAAAAAGACTGCCCGAAGGCAGTCTGGGGAGATAATTCTCAGAGCGGATAGACCGTCATGATCCAGAAGATATTGACGATCGAGAGGATGGCAGCCGGCAGGATGGACTGCTTGACATTGGAGCTCAGGTCGTAGCCGCCGATTCCCATGACGAGCGGTACAGTCGGAGTAGCCATCGGTGTCATGAAGGCTGTGCAGCATGCACTTGCGACAAGCATCAGAGGACCTGTGCTGTCGACGCCCATGCTCTTGCATGCCAGGATCGCGATCGGAGCGAAGACTGCCATGACAGTACGGTTCTGCATGACCTGTGTCAGGAAGAACGGGATCAGATAGAAGACTGCGCCGATGAGATATGCGTTGCCGAGCTTTGTAGCGACACCTGCGATCGCACCGCCGATGAGGTCGCCAGCACCTGTGTTGGCAAGAGCTGTACCCATGCAGAGACCGCCTACGACCATGAGGCAGAGGTCGATCGGTACAGAGCCGCATGCTTCTTTGGAGGACAGTACGCCGGTCGCAACCAGGATAACTGCACCGATGAATGCGATCTCCCAGGAAGCCAGTGCCTGGATGCCGGCAGCGCCAAGCATCTTATTGATCTGTGTGTTGAAGACCAGCAGGAGTGTTACAAGGCAGAATACCAGGATCGCTGTTGTCTCACGTCCTTTGGACAGTGCTTCGTGCTTGGCGACGCGCTTGGAAAGGTCACCGCTGTCCGTTGTCGCAACGACCGGCTTTTCCGGAGCGAAGCGGAAGCCGATGAATGTGGAATAGAGTACCAGGGCAACCAGACTTAAGCCGCGGCTCTTGAAGAGATCCATAACACCGAGAGTGAACTGCTCATAACCATTTGCTGCAACATAGCCGTTGAGCTCTGCCAGCATGGACAGGGAGCCGCCGACCGGGATGATTCCGCAGGCTGCGATGCAGGTAAGACCAACACTGAAGATCGTCTTGGAAACGCTGATGTTCATTTCTTCGCAGGTTGCTGTAACGATCGGAGCGACGATACAGAACGCAGCGACAGCACTGCCGGTGAATGTAGCGGCGATGACGGAAGCCAGTGTGAATCCGAGCATGACCATGACCATGCTTCCTTTGGAGATACGGCGTACCGTGTCAGCGACGAGGTGAATTGCTTTTGTTCTCTTGAAGCCTTCCGAGATGATGAACATGCTGGAGATCATGACCAGGTTGGCGTTGCCGATGTTGCCGAGTACATCTTTCGGAGCGATGCAGCCGGTGAGAAGGAATGCGACGATGCCCAGGCATCCGACAGTTCCTACTGAGAGTTTATTCCAGACATAGCCTGCGATAATGCAGACACAGATGATCAGACAGATAATAAGCTGTGTATTCATGAGTTTTCCCCTTAATTATTTGTGATTTACTTTACGTCCGCAGTAGAAGACATTGCCTTCGGAATCCTTGCGGAAGCGGCTCAGGAACTGGTCATAGCTGATCCAGCTGAGTTCCGGATAGTTTGCGTGGACCATGTTTTCCACACGTCCGATGACCATGAGCGGTACACCGGCATCGTTATCGAATGCGCACCAGGTGATCGGTTCGGTCTTCCACATGCGGTAATCGGTTTCTTCAATGCCGTAGAAGGCAAGTTTTTCCGACAGGATCCGGCGCAGTTCCGGTTCGATCGAGAACGGGATGATCTTTTCTTCACCCCTGCCGGCGCATAAGAAGTCTTTATCACCGTAGATCCACATCGTCGGCGTGATCTCTCTGCTCTGCGGGAAGTCCGCATACATGCGGCTTGGCGAACGCAGTGCGGACCATGGTGCGACAGCTGCGAAGATATCGCCGGCTGTATAGCTGAGCAGATCGCTCATCATTCCGCCGCTGCTCTGTCCGCAGGCGTAGACGCGTTCTGTATCGACCGGCAGACGTTCTTCGATGTCTTTGACCATCGCACGGATGAATGCGACATCGTCGACCGGTTTTCCCATATACTCACCGCACCATAACAGGACATTGCGCAGACCGTCTTTTTTCTGCTGGTGAATGCCAGCTTCCGGGAAGACCGCGATGAACTTCCGTTCTTCCGCGACCGGAGACATGCCGCTGAGGTCGAAGAATGTCTCTGCAGATCCGCCGCGTCCGTGCATGACGACGACTAACGGCCACTTCTGATCTGCTGTGCAGGATGCCGGTACATATTCGTACCAGGTGCGTGTCATGCCGTTGACTTCCATCGTCTTCTTCACGGCGCCGCATGCGATCGGATCTTTGTAGTAGCGCAGGCACTTGGAACCCTGGCCTCTGTGACGGCGCGCCAGTCTGATATATGCCCAACCGTCAGCCAGCCGCTTTGCATCGAACGTTTTTTCCGCCACTGCCACATGGACTTCGGAGATGTGCTCTTCGTTGACCTCATTGACTTTGCGCACAGGGTTCGGCACCCAGATATAATCCGCGCCTCTTCCGGACAGCGGTTCACCGCATGTATGGTTCTGTTCCTGCCAGTATTCGGAAGCTTTCCGGTTATTGCCTTCATAGGCAGATACGGACATCCATACCGGCAGCTGGGCAGCGGTGCCCTGGATCTTGAGTTCTACTTCTCCCTGATCCTCTTCACCGTGCGCCTTTGCTTTTTCCGCGGTCAGATCACTGTTCAGATCGCCGAAGCTCATCATTCCGCTCCACTCACTGGCCATGCGCTTCGCCGCCTGGTGTGCTGCGAACGCCGCATCGCTGATGCCGCAGAGGTAGATGTTGTCCTGCATCGTGATGTAATAGTCACGCGCCTGAATCTTTACATAGACTGCATTCAGATAATCCGCATCGCTGCCGTCGCTGTTCCATTCGCTGTCTGTATAGGCAATGTGCAGGAACAGTTCGTTCTGATCGGCGAAGTCCTTTAATCCTGATGTTTCCAGGTATGCCAGCGGATCATTGCCGGACGGAATACCGGCAACGAGGCATGGTCTGCAGTATTCCTGGTTTTCCGGGATATATGTCAGGAACGGACGTTCTGTACCGTTCACTTTGACATTTTCTGCAAAGACACCGGCAATGAGCGCGCGGTTGGGATGTTTCATATCAACGGGCAGATCACCCATGTGTTCGGGGAACGTTTTGATTGTGGTCATTGTTTTTTGTCCTCCTGCAGTTCTTATACGAAGCGGCACACATGGTCGACAGCGATATCGGAGAAGCCGAACGCCTCTGCCTTTGTCATTCTGCCGTTGCAGATGTCTTCCATGATGTCCACGAGTTCTTCGCCCATTTCCTGGTATGTTTTCTCACCGCGTACGATTGCGCTGAGGTCAACGTCCATGTTGTCTTCCATATTCTTGTAGGTACGTTCGTTGGCAGTGACCTTGAGCACCGGTACGATCGCGTTTCCGGTCGGTGTGCCGCGTCCGGTCGTGAAGATGACCGCCTGGCATCCCGCCGCCACCATGGAGGTAACAGAGGAGATGTCGTATCCGGCAGTATCCATAACCAGGGCACCGCGTTTTGTCGGCCGCTGTGCCTGTTCAAGGACTTCCTGGATCGGACGTGTGCCGCCCTTGCGGATACATCCGAGGGATTTCTCATCCAGTGTGGAGAGACCGCCTGCCTTATTGCCCGGTGTCGGCTGACCGGCTCTGCAGTCCTGTCCGGCAGCTTTCAGATGATCTTCGTATGCCCGGCATACTTCAATAATCTGATCGTGGACTTCCTTGTTCGCTGCCCGCTTTGCCAGGACATGTTCGCCGCCGATCCATTCGATCGACTCACTCATCATTGCCGTCGCACCCATGTCTACCAGAATATCACTCAGTTCACCTACGGCAGGATTGCTGGCGATACCGGATGTTGCGTCGGAGCCGCCGCATTCGATTCCCATGAAGAACTCGGATACATCGAATTCTTCTTTCTGCTGTCTGCCGGCTTCCATTGCCATATCACGGGCTGCGCGGACTGCTTTTTCAATCGTTTTGAGTGTGCCGCCTTCTTCCTGAATTCCGAAGGATACGACCGGCTTGGATGTCATTGCCTGGATCTTCTCCCGCAATTTGTTATGGGGTACTGTCTCGCATCCGAGACCGATGATCACGACCCCGTATACATTCGGATTGCATGCAAATCCTGTGAGTACTTTCTGGCTCATCGCTGTATTCGCCGCAACATCGGAACAGCCGGTATTGAAGACGATGTTGACAGCACCGCGTACCTGACTTGCGACGATCCGGCAGCTCTCACTGCCGCATGCGCATGTCGGAAGGATCAGAACATGGTTGCGGATCCCCGGACGTCCTTCCGCCCGGCGGTATCCCATGAACGTGAAGTGCTTCCTGCCGACGCGGCTTTCCGACTGCTTCGCGCACATTTCGAATGTTTCCCCTGCCAGCTCACTGTCGTAGTCACGCGGTACGCTGAACAGGTTGGTATCATCCACATGACAGCCGGTTTGAATGTATTTGGAGACTTCGCCCAGGCTCTCTCCGTATTTGATTACCATTTCACCGGAAGCGATGTCCCGGATCGCTGCCTTGTGGCAGAATGGGATGTCTTCCAGTGCTTTGATGCTTTGTACTTCTTTACCGTTCCGGTAGACGATGTCGTCGCCGGCGCGGATCTCGGTTATGCCGGTAACAACGTTATCTGACGAGTCCATCATCAGCGCATTGATCTGCATACTGTGTCCTCCTGCTTCTGAGATATTTTCCGGAATATTCTCTTTACACTTTGAAAATAGCACTGCTTTTTTATAAAATGAAATATATAGTAAATATGTTTCTATAAATTGTATTTATAGGAGTGCATATGGAACAGGAAATGAACTATATCTATACGATATATGAGTGCGGAAGCTTTTCCCGGGCAGCAGAAAAACTGTATATGACGCAGCCGGCATTAAGTATTGCTGTACGCCGTGTGGAAGAACGTCTCGGCACCCAGCTGTTTGACCGTTCCGCCAGAACTTTGAAACTGACGCAGGCCGGTGAGATCTATATCCGCAAATACCGCCAGATCCGTGATCTGGAACTGGAAATGTCCCAGGAAATGCAGGATCTGTCTTCCCTGCGCACCGGCACTCTGCATCTTGGCGGTACAAACTATATCAATTCCTATATCCTGCCCGATGTCCTTGTGAAGTTCCATGCAAAATATCCCGGCATCGAACTGCAGATCACAGAGGACCGTTCCGACCGTCTTCTGAATCTCGTAAAAGAACACCGCGTCGATCTTTCGGTCAACTGCGGTGTGGATCCGAAGGAACCATTTCTGCATATGCCCGGTTTTACCGATCATATCCTGCTCTGTATTCCAAAAAGCTTTGTATTGCCCCGCCATCTGCGCAGCATTGCATTGACCAATACGGAAATCCTGCAGAAGAAGCACCTGGATCCGGAATGTCCGGCAGTGCGTCTTTCTTCATTTCAGGACCTCCCGATGATCCTGCTGCTGCCCGGAAACAATCTCCATGCCCGTACGCTTGCCATGTTTGAAGAAGACCATGCCGTTCCCAATATCATCATGGAGTCCGGACAGCTTGCGACTGCCTGGCATCTATCCTGTGCCGGCATGGCAATGACCATGATCAGCGATCATCTGGTTACGCCTTCCAGTGACAGCGTGCTGTTCTTCCGCATTGATTCGCCGCTGGCAGTGCGTCACTTTGAACTGATCCTGTCGGACCGCCGCTACATTTCCAAAGCAATGCAGGCGTTCGCGGACATCTTCCGGGAAGAATATGCCGAAGCATGAAAAAAAGACCGTGCCTGCATCTCTGCAGACATCGGTCTTTCGGATGATCAGATCCTGTTTGCGAGTTCTGCCGCCTGTGAGGTGGCAGTATTTGCTTTGCCGGCTTTTACCGCGTCGCCGATCACATAGACTTCTTTCACGAGATCTTTAATCTCTGCTTCCAGCGGATTATATGCCGCGGAGCCAAGTGCCAGGATCACACTGTCAAATCCTCGAGCACTCTTTGCTTCACCGTTCCGTTCATAGTCAGCACCGTCCGCATATACCTTCGTGATCTTCGCACTGCAGATCCGCGGTGTATCCTTCAGGCGGTTCATGAGATGCTCTCTTGCGCCAAGATAGAGGTCCAGTGCAATATCCGGAAGCTGGTCGATGATCACAGAGGCTTTGTTATGCTCACGCAGGAAGTCTGCGCACTCTGCTCCGACCAGACCGCCGCCCAGAATGAGCGAATTCGCACCTGCCTGTGCTCTGCCCGCAATGACGTCGATTGCCTTTAAAACTCCCGCGTCTGCCAGTCCTTCGATCGGCGGCATCGCTGCTTTCGAACCGGTCGCAAGAATAACGACATCCGGCTTTTCCGCTTCCACAAGTTCTTTTGTGACCGGTGTATTCAGCACCATCTTAGTGCCGTATTTTTCGTTCATTGTGATCCAGAACTTGATTGCTGTCAGGATGGACTGTTTGCACGGCGGGAATGCGCCGATGCGGTACTGTCCGCCGAAGTGGTCATCCGCCTCATAGATCGTGACGTCATAGCCGCGCTTCGACAGCAGCCATCCTGCTTCCAGACCTGCCGGCCCGGATCCTGCAATCAGGATCTTTTTCTGTTCCTTTGCCGGTTCATAGAGCCAGACACTTTCATGTCCGGTGATCGGGTTGACCAGGCAGCTTGTCGGCAGCGGCGGATCCTGCAGCATATTTCCAAGGCATGCTTGCAGACAGCCAATGCACTGCGAGATCTCGTTGATCCGTCCTTCTGCCACTTTCTTCGGGAACTCCGGATCTGCCAGCGATCCTCTGCCAAGGTCGACCATGTCTGCTTTGCCGGTTGCCACGATGTCTTCCGCGATCTCCGGTGTATTGACACGGTTTACCGTTATTACCGGAATGGATACGGATTCTTTTACCAGGGCAGCGTTTGCGGCGTTGAAGCCGGATTCCACATCTGACGGTACGGACATCCAGTTCAGTGACGGGAATGCGCAAACGGTCACGCCGACGGCATCCAGTCCTGCTTCTTCCATATACCTTGCGAAGATCTTTGTGTCCGCAATGGTCAGTCCGCCGACGATCTTTTCGTCACCCGTGATCTTGGCAATGACCGGGAAGTCCTTTCCGCACTTCTCTTTGACTGCACGGATGATATCACATACAAACCTTGCTCTGCCTGCCAGGTCTCCGCCATAGGCGTCATAGCGCTTATTGGACATTGGAGACAGGAACTGGGCGATCAGGAAGCCGTGTCCGCAATGCAGTTCCACCGCATCGAGTCCTGCTTCTTTGGCACGTCTTGCGGCTTCTGCATACCGTTCGACCGATTCATGGATCTCATCAATGGTCAGTTCATGCGGCACAACACCGAATACCGGACATGCGATCGGGCTAGGTCCGGACACCGGTGTGCCATCGGTTAATAACGGATTGTTCTGCCGTCCGGAATCATTGATCTGTACGGATACCTTTGCACCGTGCTTATGACATCTTTCCGCGACTTCGCGGAACTGCGGAATAAATGCATCATCCCAGAGTCCCGGCTGGGTGTTGGAGTTCAGTCCGTTCTTATTGACCGAACTGGATTCGATCGTGATCAGACCGAATCCTCCCTCTGCCCGCTTCTCATAGTACGCAGGCCACTGTCTGTCCGTAAAACCGGAAAGGGAACCGTGTCCGGTACCCATGGCAGCCACCATAAAACGGTTCTTCACTTCCATCGTTCCAATTCGGATCGGGGAAAGTACATGTTCAAATTTCATTGTTTTTTCGCTCCTTTCATTCATTATCCTGTTACTGATATTATACCCGGGCAGACACAGAAAAACGAATGCCGGCCGGCAAATATACAGAAAGAAAAAGGTCCGTATGCCGGTCAGATACGACCGGATCTCGAACCTTCTCTTGCACGCAAATTACCGTTCAGCTCTATGCTGTGATCACTCGAAATAGATACCTCTCGGATTCAGGAACTTCTCAAAGATATACCTGCCCATACCGTCTTCTGTCACAGGATATTCCGTCACGTCATTGCCGGCAGCTTTTGTCTCAGCCGAACCATTCGCAAGGACAACTCCCCATCCCGCTTCCCTGACCAGAGCAATATCATTTTCCGCATCGCCGAATGTCAGGATGTTTTCAATGGGGATATTGTTCTTCTCTGCGAATCTGTGCAGAGCGACGCCTTTGTCCACACGTCTGTCCATGAATTCTACGATGCCCGGATAGGTCACCACGTGCTGGATCCTGTCCGGAAGATCCAGAGCATTAATGAAGCCAAGTACATGTTCGGCATCATCCGGTTCATAGCGGAACTGGATCTTTGCGTTCGGTCTCCGGTACAGTCTGTCCGGGAACGGGGAAATGACAACTTCCTGCATGTTGCGCAGGGAGCTGGCCGCCACAAGATTATCCCATCTCTGTGCGATCAGCTGACTGTTTTCGTAAATCTGTCCGTTGAGATTCAACGGTGCAACCATATCCATGATCATTTTGATATCCGCTTCACTCAGCGGATAGAACATTTCCACTTCATCCGGATGCCATTTATCCCAGAGATGACCGCCGTTGGCACCGATGAGCACATCAAAATCCCAGTCCAGTCCCCACCGTTTCGCATAGCCTCTGGTATAGTCGTCGACCAGTCTGCCGGTCGCCAGTCCCATGATGACGCCTTCCGCCTGAAGAATATCAATTGCTTTGCGCGTCTGCGGCATAATGATACTGCCTTTTACGACCAGTGTACCGTCAATGTCCACGATCAATGCTTTGATATTATCAATCATATTGAACTCCTTGAAATGATTCTTCTACTTATACTATATCGCATGTTTTCAAACGGTCTATGGATGTTCTGAATGAGTTTCTGATTTTGTTCCGGAAAAAGCAGCGGATGTGGTCTGCCTGACAAAAAACGGAGAGATGCACACTCTCCGTTTACAATATCTGTCAGATCTGCAGTGTATTATGCAGTGCGCTCAGCGATGAATGCCTTGACCTCATCGATCTGCGGCATAACGCGCAGAGCACCCTTGCGTGTTGTAACGATGGAAGCAGAAGCGTTGCCCATGGTAAGCAGTTCTTTCAGTTTGTCTTCATCGAAACCATCCAGACCGTACTTCAGTGTGTGGTGGATCATGCTTGCGCAGAATGTATCACCGGCACCTGTTGTTTCGATCGTTTCTTTCTGCAGGAATGCAGGAACTTCCACACGCAGGCCGTTCCAGTAAGCACGGGATCCGTCCGGTCCCATGGACAGGCAGATGAGCTTCAGGTTCGGATATTTGTCCTGCAGGACTTTGATGCCTTCATCAAAGTCTTCTTTGCCTGTGAACCACTGGATCTCATTGTCCGAGATCTTCAGGATATCGGTATGATGCATGCCCCAGTCGACAGCCTTCCACGCTTCGTCCAGAGACGGCCAAAGCGGTTCTCTCAGGTTCGGGTCGAAGGAACGGATCAGACCTGCTTTTTCCGCGATCTCGATCGCACGGTATGTAGCGCTGATCGCCGGTTCATCCGTCAGGGACAGCGTTCCGAAGTGGAACAGTCTGGAGTTTTCGATCAGTGCAGGATCGATCTCTTCCGGCTTCAGGTTAACGTCTGCGCCTGGTTTGCGGTAGAACGCAAAGTCACGGTCGCCGTTCGGCTTCTTTAATACAAGTGCCAGTGTTGTATGCACTTCGTCATCTTTCTTCAGACCTTCAGCAGAAATACCCTGTTCAACAATTGCCTTTTCCAGCAGATTGCCGAAGCCGTCATTACCGACTTTTCCGATAAACGCTACTTTTCTGCCGTAGCGGGTCAGCATACTCAGAACATTGCACGGTGCGCCGCCCGGATTCGCTTCCAGAAGCGGGTTGCCCTGTTCCGACATTCCATTTTCCGTAAAATCAATTAACAGTTCGCCCAGTGCGACGACATCAAAAGCTGTCATAATTATCCTCCTTAATAACTGGTTTCTGTATAACTATTATATACTACCGGTTTTCTGAGAAAACAGTGACAATACTCAATTGACAGTTACCTTTCATCCTCTTTTCACGCAATTTCCATGAAATCACATTCCTGCAGGATCTCCGCAGCACTTTCGGCAAACTTCCGGTTGGCGCCGTAGCTGATATTCATTATGCCCTGGCCGCCGCCGGAAGCGATCAGTACCGCTCTCTGCTCTTCCCCGTCGTCTTCGAGCATTACCGTGAGGGAACCGTAGCCGCTGCTTCGCATATAGTATTTTTCAAATACCAGCACGAGTACTTCTTCATGGCTGTATTCCCTGTATTCCTTTCCGACCAGTTCCGCGTTCATCGTACAGAGCCGGTCTTTCAGTTCAAACAGATCAAACAGCCGTGTGCTGCATGTCATCCGGATCGTTTCAGCCATTGTTCTTAATGTTTACATCCACCGTCTGGTACGGGATGTTGATATTGTGTTCGCGGAACTCTTCCAGCAGTTTCGTGCGGACCTTCGAAGCGCCTGTGTACGAATCCGCAAGTGTGGCAGATACCATGAAGAAGATGAACTCCAGACCACTGGCACCGAACTCTTCCAGACGGATATTCACTGCCGGAACGCCGTTTTCACGTTCTTCGTCGGTACGCGTATCCACATATTCCTTCGTGGAAAGCACCGTCTCTGTGATCAGCTTTTTTACCAGTGTCGTATCACTGTCATAACCGACGGATACACTGATCTTCCGCTTATAGAATGCCTGTCCGAAAGCTCTGTTCTCGATGACAGCACTGTCCATGACACTGTTGGGAATGATATATTCCGTATTCTCAATGGAACGGATCACAGTGTGCCGGAATGTGATCTCGCGTACCTGACCCATAATGTTCTTCTCCGGCAATGCGATCGTATCGCCGACTTTAAACGGCTGATACAGAGAAATAAAAAAACCGGAAATGAAATTTCCAAATGTTGCCTGTGCCGCAAGTCCTACGATCACTGTGATCACACTCGTAGCGCCGAGAATCGATACACCCACATCCTGTAAAGGCTTCACCTGGGCAATGATTGAAAAGACCGCTGCGGAATACAGAATAAATGTCAGGATTTTCCGCAGATATACAAACGGAAGAGAGCGTGTCCGCGCACTGCGGGCAAACAGTTTCTCCATCAGCATGGCGGCTGCTTTCGTGAACAGAAGTACACATACCGCAAAGATCACAGTATTCAGCAGTCCGTTTTTGAAATATCTATCTCCGATATCCCAGATCGTCCGTTCTTCCATAATACCTCCTTAAAATCATGTGTGATGAACACCGGATATTCCTTTTTCCGCAAAGATTATCGTCAAAACAGAATACCCGTGAAGACATTTTACCAAAAAACTCGTATTATAATGTTAGAAACAGCACCGGTTCACGATACCGGTTCAATTATCATTAACAGGAAATGGAGAATCATATGGCTGAAAAGAAAACGACCGCCCGCAAAGCGCCGGCAAAAAAGACGGCTGCGGCAAAAAGTGTAAAAAAAGCTGTTAAGAAGGAAGCAAAAGAAGAACTTCTCGCACCGGAATTTTTAAGCAGTATGGACCGCTATCTCTTCAATATGGGCAGATACTACAAGGTCTATGAAAAAATGGGTGCGCATGCGTCTGTGATCGGCGATCGCAAAGGCATGCACTTCGCTGTATGGGCACCGAACGCAAAAGCTGTCAGTCTGGTATGTGACCGCAACGGCTGGGATCCGAATGCCAACTTCATGAGTCCGCTGGAAACAAGCGGTATCTGGGAAGTATTCATCGATGACATGGGATACGGCGAACTGTACAAATACGCGATCCAGACCAAGAGCGGAGAAACCATCTTCAAGGCTGACCCGTATGCGTTCTCGGCAGAACTTCGTCCGGGCACCGCGTCCAAAACAGCAAGGATCGACGACTTCGGATGGAACGACGCCAAGTGGATGAAGGCACGTGCCGCCAAGAACACGTTCGAAGAACCGATGGCAATTTATGAATGCCACCTGGGTTCCTGGCTCAAACCGGAGAATGACAAAGGACCGGACAGCTTCATGAACTACCGGGATCTTGCGCATGAACTGGCCGACTACTGCAACTACATGGGCTATACCCATGTCGAGCTCATGGGCATTGCCGAGCATCCGTTCGACGGTTCCTGGGGCTATCAGGTCACCGGCTACTATGCACCGACATCCCGCTATGGTGATCCAAAGGACTTCATGTACTTCGTTGACTACATGCACCAGCACGGCATCGGCGTCATTCTGGACTGGGTACCGGCGCACTTCCCGAAGGATGCGTTCGGTCTGGCAGACTTCGACGGCACACCGACGTATGAGCATCCGGATCCGCGCATGGGCGAACATCCGGACTGGGGCACAAAGATCTTCAACTACTCCAAGAACGAAGTAAAGATCTTCCTCATCGGCAACGCTCTGTACTGGTACGATGAATACCACATCGACGGTCTGCGTGTAGACGCTGTCGCAAGTATGCTGTATCTGGACTACGGCCGCAAAGCCGGTGAATGGGTTCCGAATGTCAACGGCGACAATAAGAACCTGGATGCCATGGAATTCTTCAAGCATCTGAATTCCGTTGTCCGCGGCAGAAAAGACGGCACGATCGTTATCGCCGAAGAATCCACCGCATGGCCGAAACTCACGGAGATCCCGGAGAACGACGGTCTCGGCTTCACCTATAAGTGGAATATGGGCTGGATGCATGACTTCCTGGATTACATGAAACTGGATCCGTACTTCCGCAAAGACAACCACAACAAGATGACATTTGCGATGAGCTATGCCTTCTCCGAGAAGTACGTTCTCGTGCTTTCCCACGATGAAGTCGTTCACCTCAAGTGTTCCATGATCAACAAGATGCCGGGCTACGAAGTCGATAAGTACGCAAACCTCAAATGCGGCTATACCTTCATGTTCGGACACTGCGGCAAGAAGCTTCTCTTCATGGGCCAGGACTTCGGCCAGTCGCATGAATGGGATGAAAAAGTACAGCTGAGCTGGGAAGAAAGCGAACATCCGCTGAACAAGGATCTGCAGAACTACGTCCGCGACCTCCTGCACGTCTATCAGAAATATCCGGCAATGTACAAACTGGATGATTCCTGGGAAGGCTTCAAGTGGGTCAACGCTGATGACAATACACGTTCCATCTTCTCCTTCATCCGCAGAGACGGCACCAGGAAGAAGAGCCTGCTGTTTGTCATCAATATGACACCGATGGCACGCGATGACTATATGGTCGGCGTACCGGTCAAAGGCAGATTCACTCTCGTTCTGGATCAGAACGGTTCTCCGGAAGGAAGAGACGTCCAGACCGCTTACCGTTCCGCTGACGGTGAATGCGACGGTCAGCCGTACCGCCTCGTTTATCCGCTGCCGGCATACGGCTGCGCGATCTTTGCCTTCAATGAACCGGAACCGGTCGAAAAGAAGAAAGCTCCGGCAAAGAAAAAAGCACCTGCCAAAAAGAAAGCAGCTGCCAAATAAACACGACACCCCGGTCACCCCGGGGTTTTTTCATGCCTGTTCTCTGAGAAACCGGCGGTAGACGGTCGTAATGTGCAGGACTGCTGCCAGCAGCATACATGCCGGTACAAGGATCGCACGGATCGAAAGAACTTCCGATACCAGTGTACCGAGGATGACACCGCTGACGAACATCAGCAGGATGAAGAAGAACTCCCCTGCCGCCTTCAGACTGGCAGGATCTTTTTTCCGGATCGAACGATACAGGGATTCCACGCCTTTGCGCAGATTGCCGGTTCCCACTGTCGTCGCAATGACTTTCTTATGAAAGATCTGGAACGTCTGCATCTGCATGGCACACAGAAACGACACCAGGATATTGGACAGGACGTCAAAGAATTCCGTATTGGGAAGAAATGCGATCACGATCATGCACAGGATCTCAACAAGCAGAACGCCTCTGCGGCTGTATGGTTTCTTATGTCCCTCAAAGTATTCTTCAATGGCAAGACTGCACATGACGCCGAGGCAGAATGCCAGGATCGGAAACAGGAAGTCCAGACAGCGGTGAAAGTCCCCCTGTGCCGCAAAGATGCCGAGCTTGATGATATTGCCGGTCTGGGCATTGGCGAAGACCTTGCCTCTCACAAAATAAGTATATGCATCGAGGTATCCGCCGGTCAGCGTCAGTAATACCGCCGTCACAAAGGTACGGGATCCTCTCTGATCCGGATTCATAAACGTCATACAGTATCCCTCCGATGTATATTTTACCGTTTCCCTGCTTTTTCGGCACAGATTTCCGGATTCCGGAAATTCCTTCTTCCCGGTTCCGTCATCCGCTATGATACGTATGCAAGGAGAACAAACATATGAAAAAAGCAGCAGTTATCTTCGCACCGGGATGCGAAGAAGGCGAAGCACTGACGATCGTTGATATTCTGCGCCGGGCAGAAGTGCAATGCGATATTGCCGGTCTCGGCAGTGATGAGATCACCGGTACACACGGAATCACAATGAAAGCTGATACGATCGTATCTGAAGCAGTCTGTGACTATGACATGATCATTCTTCCGGGCGGATACGGCGGAACCGATGCCATGAAGGCAGATAGCCTCCTGAAAGAATGCCTGCAGAAAATGGATCGTGACGGAAAGCTGATCGCAGCAATCTGTGCCGCACCGCAGGTACTGGACGCCGCAGGACTTCTGGACGGAAAGAACTATACATGCTATCCGGGCGTCAGAGACACCATCCGTCATGGTACATGGAAAGAAGACGCTGTTATGACAGACGGCAGACTGATCACCGGACAGGGCCCGGCGCTGGTCTACGCCTTCGCCTACACACTGGCCGACGCACTTGGCGCGGATTCCCGCACCGTCATGAAGCGCATGGCATATGACAGAGCATTTGATGTACAGGAGGACAACTGACATGAAACGTGCCGCAGTATTAATGATCGAAGGATATGAAGAAAGCGAAACGATCCAGATCGTCGACCTTCTCCGCAGAGGCGGCGTGGAAACGCACACCTTCCGTTTCCAGGAAGAGGAATATGTACTGTCCATGCAGGGAATGCGCATCAAAGCAGACCGCATGTTCAGCGATGAAGTACGTGATTATGATGTCATCGTCGTCCCGGGCGGACGCACCGCATGGCAGCGCTTCCTCGACAATAAATATGTCATGGAGACACTGAAGTGGTTCAATGAACAGAACAAACTTGTCGCAGGCATGTGCTCCGGCACAAAGGTACTGGAAGCTGCCGGCGTACTGGCAGGAAAGAAAGTCACCGGTTATACCGGCTATGAGAACGTCCTGACCAGCGCGCGTGAGTTTGTCGAAGAACCGGCAGTATACGATCAGAATGTCATTACATCCGTCGGTCCTGCAACCCCGTATCCGTTTGCTTTCGCCATTCTGGAAGCACTCGGCATCGATCCGTCCAGCATCAAAGAGCGGATGCTTTATACACTGGCAAAAGGCCGATAGTTACGCTACTCTTGAGGTATGATCTACGACAAATTTCCCGTTGTGCTGATCAGCGCGCTGACATCCGAAAAAAGCAATTCGACCAACCGGATCATCGCCTCCTATATTCTGGAACACGCGGACGAAATACCGGGTCTTTCCATCAAGGAACTGGCAGCCCGCTGTTTTGTGGGAATCGGCTCTGTATCCCGTTTCGTACGGGATATCGGGCTGAACGATTTCTCCGAACTGAAAGCATTGATCCGCGATACGGAATACCGGTTCGATACCCATGACTGTGACCCGGATCCGGAAGTACGGCGCGCACATCACGCCTCGCATCTTACAAGAGCCGTGGAACAGGCAGTTTCTTCCGTCGATCTTACCCTGGTCGGGGAACTCTGCAATGATATCCGCCGGTATGAAAAGATCTATGCCTGCGGACTGCTCAAAGCGCAGAACGCAGCCGTGGATCTGCAGGTCGATCTGCGCATGCTGGGCAAACAGGTCTATACCGATGTCAGCTATGCGGAGCAGACTGCACATATCCTGGAAGCCGGCAAAGATGAACTGATCATCATCTTCTCCTATACCGGCTCCTACTTTGATTATCCCGACCTCAGAGCAAAAGACAGACATCTTGTCCTGCCGAAGATCTGGATGATCTGCGGCTCTGAACGCAGTCTTCCGGAGTACGTCAACAAAGTGCTGCGTTTTGAATCGGACGGCAGTCAGCTTTCCCATCCGTTCCAGCTGGAAGCGATCGCCAGTCTCATCGCGCAGGAATACGCCGCATCGCATCAGTAGGCACGCAGAATTGTGTGCCTTTTTCATAGTGTTCGTCTAATATGTATACAGGAAAGGAACGGTGATTATGAACGAAGATTATCAGGAGATCCGCATCAGCCGGAAAGAGATCAAGCAGAGAGCCCGGCGCACCGTGAAGACTCATTATTTTCTTTTGTGCATACTGTGCCTGTTCCTGTCGTTCCTTGCCATAGAACGCGGCGACATTATCAACGATCTTCGCAGCGGTTACCGGACAATGACCGGACAGGTCGAAGAAGATGCCGTTTCTCATTCCCTGATCGGCAGTACCGCTATTTCCGCCGAGAACGTCTATAAAGCAATTGTCAGAAAAGGCATCAAAGAAGGTCAGAAAGAAGCAGAGGAGCAGATGGAAGTCTACGAAGAAGAACCGGCAGACAGCGGCGTCTTCTCCCGCTCCAACGGCATCCTCGCCGCAGTCGTAAACAATGTAACCTCCGGAAACTTCCTCGTCGTGATCGCAACCGGCATTATTACCATTACCCGCTCGGAAAGCATCGGCACTGCAGTATTTGTCGTACTGACATTGATCCTGTGGGCCTGGGGACAGATCTTTCTGCTGTCCTGTCTCACTTCCTTTGTCCGCCGCATCTTTCTGGAAGCACGCACATACAGCCATGTGCCGATCCGGCATATGCTGTATGCCAGGTTCGTAAAAGGATGGACAAATACTGCACTGACCCTGCTGTTAAGGTCGGTGCTGCTGTTCCTGTGTTCCCTGACGGTCATCGGCGGGCTGATCATGCACTACGCCTGGATCCTGGTTCCGTATATCCTTGCGGAAAACCCGCACATCAAACCGGCGGATGCCCTGCGCCTGTCGCGGAATATGATGAAAGGCCACAAGTGGGAGTGCTGCAGACTCGAACTGTCCTTTGCCGGCTGGATCCTGCTCGGCGCCGCAACATTCGGCTTCAGCGAACTGCTGTGGTCGCATCCGTACTATGTCGGAACAATGACGGAATACTACGCATCTCTGCGCAGAGAAGCACAGCGCTGCGGAATTCCAAACGCGGAAAAGCTGGATGATATCTGGCTGTATGAACACGCTCCGGAAGACCGGCTCAAAGAAGCATACAGCGACATCGTGGAAGGACAGGAATACATTGACGCACACCGCATCAAACTTCCTCCGCGTCAGCGTTTCCTTGCCCGTACCTTCAGTATCTGGACCGGGTCCTCAGAAGAAAAAAAGGCCTACGAAGACCTTGGCATACGCAGTTTTGCAATCGACGAGGGAAAGCGCATCCTTGCCGGCGAAAGCTATCCGCAGCGTCTCAATCCGCGCTGGACACATGACAATACGATACAGGAAAGCCGCATCAACTTCCTGAAAAACTATACACCGCAGACACTGGTGCTGGTATTCTTCCTGTTCTCCTTTATCGGCTGGCTGTGGGAAGTCTCGTTATTCCTGGTGACCGACGGCATCTTTGTCAACCGCGGCGTCCTGCACGGACCGTGGCTGCCGATCTACGGGACCGGCGGACTGATCGTACTGATCCTTCTGCGGAAGTTCCGCGAACACCCGCGTCTGGAGTTCTTCCTGATCATGTTATTATGCGGTGTCGTGGAATATTCGACCGCCTGGTATCTGGAGTCTGCCTTAGGTATGAAATGGTGGGACTATACAGGCTATTTTCTGAATCTTGACAGCCGGATCTGTGCCGAAGGATTATTCGTATTCGGTCTCGGCGGTATGGCAGCGGTCTACCTGATCGTACCGGTCCTGGATTCCATGCTGGATCATATTGATCCAAAGATCGTTACTGCCGCAGCCGTCCTTCTGCTGGCATGTTTCATACCGGATGTGATCTACTCCCGTTCCCATCCCAATGCCGGCGAAGGCATCACCGATGCCGTATCGGCTGTCGTCGAACCATCCGATCCTCTCCCGGATCTTCTGACCCTGTAAACACTTCGTGCCGGAATTCTGCATTCCGGCACTGTTTTTATGTTCAGATGAATGAGGACTGTTCGGACAGTATCGTATCCAGCGCTTTCTTCAGACACGCTTTAATGTCCTCATAGCTCTGGGAAGGATCTGCTTCATACAGCTTCTCCGCACCGAAGAAGACCGTCGGCACATAGTAGTAATCATACTGCTCTGCCGTTTCCGCTTCTTCCTGTTCTTCGATCCAGTGTATGGAGATCTTTCCGTACTCTTCGTTTTCCCGGACCAGTTCCTGTAATGCGTTTTTCGCATGGATACAGTACGGACATCCGGTCAGATGGAACAGTTTTACTTCTTTCATATACAGCTCCTTTGTTACATACGTGACAGTACCGGCAGGATATGATCCAGTACTTTCTGATAGGCACAGTATTCATCGGTCAGATAACAGACATTCTGTCTGCGGCATCCGCCATTGCAGATGCGGATATACGGGCATGTATCACACGGCTTCCTGCGGCATGCGGACCCTGCCAGGAACTTCTCTGCATTCCCCGTATCCCGCAGCTGTGCAAAGGATGACTCATGGAGATTACCCAGCATATATTCATCCAGACAGTAGAAATCACACGGATACGTATCGCCGTTGGATTCAATGACATACTGTACCGTACACCTGCCCAGCATGCCGCACTGATACGGCATCTCCCCATGTGCCATGCCGTACAGGTTCTCAAAGAGATTTACACTGATGGGATTCCCTCTTTTGTATTCCCTGAGCCACGCGTCAAAGAATTCAATGTAGAAAGACGCGTATTTTTCCGGCGTCAGCGCAAACACGTCCGTACTCTCGGAAAAGCCCGGCAGACACGGAATCAGCTGCACATACTGGAATTGATTATCCCGATAGAATTTCAGCAGTGCTTTTGCGTGAGAAGCCAGATCATCCGTCACGACCGTCAGGATATTGAACTCCACCTTGTATTTCCGCAGCAGCTTCACTGTTTTCATGATCCGGTCAAATACACTGTTATTCTCTGCGTCAAAGCGGAATTTATCCATATTCAGCTTATAGCCGTCCAGCGATACCCCGATCAGGAAGTTATGTTCATGGAAGAACTGTGCCCATTCCTCCGTGATCAGTGTCCCGTTTGTCTGCAGAGCATAATTGACTATAATACCGGAATACTTCTTCATTTCTTCGGTGAAATGCCGGAAGTAATCGAGACCTGCCACAGTCGGTTCCCCGCCCTGAAAGCTGATATTTGCAGTTCCTTTCCCATTCAGTGCTTCATTGATCCGCGAAAGGATACAGTCCGTTGTCTCCTCCTGCATAATACCGTTTGAAGCTACCGTTCTGTTTTCACTGATATCCGCATAAAAACAGTATCTGCAGCGCAGATTGCATAATGATGAGGCTGGTTTGATCATTACAGATATATTTCTGAGTGCCATATTCTTTCCCTTTTTTGTATTATACAGGACTTGCGCCAATGAACAAAAGAGATGCCCTCCTGAGCATCTCTTCTGATTATCCTTTGACCACCGATTTATGCATCTCCAGGAATTCCTCCGGTGTCATTTCCGGAAGACTTCCCTGTTTCCGGTAGATCGTACACACCAGTGCAGCGGACCGTGCCTGGGTATTCAATCCCTTCTTATCATTGAATTCAATATCGGTGAATGCATCATACTGCGTGAGTTCTTCTAATTCCTCATCGGTCAGATTCTGACGAACTGCCTCGTAATAGATGTAATCGTAGAAAGCAGTCGTCGGACGAAGTGCCCAATCCACTCCGTTATATCGGAATCCCTTCAGATTGCCGGAGGAACGATGACGTTCATCCCGTTTTGCATCCTTTGGAGTTTTTTCCAGCAGATCGACGTACGGTCCGCCGTTTTCATATACCTTGGAAGACTGAAAGACACATTCCAGGAAAATACCGTTCAGTTTCAGATTGAATGCACTGAGTTTCACGCCTAACGGCACCGGACTCTTCGTACTGATCTCCAGCGGCTTTTTCCCGCGGATCCTGATCATTTCATGAAACGAAGCGATCGACTTCTGTTTCTGACTTACCGCAAACCCCGCAAACCATTCGAAAGACGCTGTCTGTTTTCTTACCACTTCACCATTTGTGTAAAAGTATAAACGTTCTGCCATACATCCTCCTTTGCATAAATAGTATATCCCAAATCCGTATCGGTTCTCGCAGAGGGGGAAACAAAGAGCAGCTGCCTTTCAGCACCTCTCTCAGCCTCTCACCAGTGTTTCGTGAAGCACTTTGAACTTTTCCGGTTCAAATTCCGGAAGAGTCCCGAATTTGCGTAAGACCAGACACACCAATGCTGCAGCACGTGCCTGGGCACTGCGAGCACTCATGCTGTTATTATTGAACTCGATATCCGTAAAAGCATCATACTCTGCCAGTTCCCGCAGCTCGTTTTCCGGTAGCTGCTGCACTGCCCGGTAGTAGATGTAATCGTAGAATAATGACGGAGGAAGAAGCGGCCAGTCAATTCCCTGATACCGGAATCCTGTCAGGTCACCGGAAGAAACATGCCTCGGATCGCTTTTGGCATTCTTCGGCTTTTTTTCCAGCAGATCCGTATACGGTCCGCCATTCTCATATACCTTGGACGCCTGATATAGGCACTCCAGTGCAAAACCGTCCAGTTTTAAATTGAATGCACTGAGTTTCACACCCAGCGGAACAGTTCCTTTTGTACTGATCTCCAGCGGCTTTTTACCGTCTTTTTTTATTGCCTCATGAAACGCGGCGATATTCTTCTGTATCTGACTCACGTCCAGTCCGGAAGTCCAGTCAAAAGACGCCAGATCTTTTTTTACCAGTTCACCAGTCGTATAGAAAAACAGACGCTGTGCCATAGATCCATCTCCTGTAAAACAATTATAGTCTTATTATGCCTGTATAAATGAAACGGAATTATGGTTTTCTCAGGCAAACATCGCTGCCAGGATGACATATCCCGCAATCGTGATGATCGTATAGAACGACAAGGTCGTTGCGGCAAATGCGCTTTCTTCCGCATCTCTGATAAACATCGGTGTGATAAACGCCGGCGGAATCACAGCATAGAACAATACCGCCGCACGCAGCTGTTCGGAATTGATCAGAGAACCTCCCGCCGTCAGGATGATCACTGTAATCGCTGACATAATGGCAAGCCGTATCCCGCTGACTGTGATCACATCTTTCATCATGGACAAATCCAGTTTCAGTTCATAGCCGATCGACAGCAGGATCAGCGCATTGACCGGAGAACTCACCATTGTGACCACGGAACTGTACAGTCCGCCGATCTCCGAGTTCATCAGCCATCTCCCGACACCAAGAACATTCAGAAGAAGTGCCGCAGCCACAACGGTGACCAGCGGCGTCTTCAGCGACTCCAGGATCACCTTCTTCGTATCTTTTTCATCCGAGTTTGCCATCTTGATCAGAACGATAAAGAACGTGAATATAAACAGGATATTGCTGAGATCGATCTCCATCAGTGTAGACAGCGCTTCGCTGCCGAACAGACTTGTATACAGCGCATACCCCATCATACCGCCTTCACATCCCAGCATCAGGAATCCGGACATCCGGTGCTTCATTTTCGGATTGATCCACTTCAGTACAGCGAACAGCGCAATGGAATACAGCGCATATACCAGCAGTGACAGCGCCAGACTTCTCATGCTGAACTGCATCATGATCAGCGCATTGAAGATCACGACCGGCAGAAGCACATCCGACACCAGTCCCTTGATCCCGCTCACGGTCCTGGGACTGACCGCTTTATTTGCAGCAAGCAGTTTTCCTATTGCCAGCATGATTATGACCGGCAGAACAGTTTTCAGAATATCCATACGTTCTCCTTCTGTCTCGCGGTGTTATTCTACTTCGTATTCTTATTTCATAACAGCATATTCCTGCAAATGATACTTTTTTTCATTCCATAAACGGACATATCCCGATCCGGTCAGAGAATAAATATCCACCGGCCAAGCCGGTGGTTTTTCAGTTTCGGGCATAGCCCTGCTCTCAGAGCCGCGCTTTACAGCGCAAATGTAGTCTGCGCGAGCATACTATCTCTTCTTACCCGTAAACGGATCTTCGAATTCAAGCTCCAGCTGCTCGGCTACCTTGTCTTCTTTCAATTGGTTCTGTATATACTCTGCTATCTTCTTTGTGTTTTTTCCTACTGTATCCACATAGTAGCCTCGGCAC
>JAFWNG010000018.1 GCA_017510405.1 Solobacterium sp. | reverse complement strand
TATCTGAATGTATAAAGTCTTTATTTGTTACGATAAGGACATCATGTCCTTAAGCAAGAAGCAGTTTTATTACTTCAGCGCTGTCACCGGAAATCACTATCGACCGATCTTCGATCTGCTGAGGGCAGCACGCCTCATCATAATTAAGGCATGCATAAACAGCTTTGCTGTTGTCGTTTGTCATCTGCCAAAACGGATATTTTATTATCACAGGAGTATTGTTTCCCACTCCTATTTCCATAAACAGCACGTGCATGCCTTTGTGTTCCCTTAGGAAATCTGCATATGCTGCTGAAGCCTTCACCCATCCGTCGTCTTCCACAAAAGAATCATCCGACCGAAGGTTCATCGTCACTTCCGATCCGTCATCCGGATGTCTTGGTATAAGCGAAGACGGGATCTCCATGCTGATCGATCCATTTTCAGGAATCTCATAAACTCCGTCAATATTCAATATGAATCCCTGAGCTTCCATAGCCTTCATGACCCATTTCCTGTTGTCATAGGTCATCCTGTTTTCGGGATCAGTGCTCTGGAAAAGTCCATAATCTCCCTGCGTATAGAAAAGACGTTTTTTGTCGAATCCGGCTTTCTGGAAACAGTGATCCACATTAGTAGTAATAACGAAATAGTCCTTATCCTTCACCAGAGAGAAAAGATCGTCATAGACAGGCTTCGAGGGATCCATATAACGGTTTATGTATATATACCTTGCCCAGTATGCCCAGAAGATCTCTTTCGAGGGATACGGATAGAAACCTCCGGAGTACATATCTTCTATTCCATAGACCCGGATAAAATCCGGGAACCATCTCTCAAATCTCTCACCTGAATAGATGAATCCGGCTGCAGTCGACAGTCCGGCACCTGCGCCGATAACGACAGCTTCTGCCGTATTAAGTTCGTTCTTCAGTCTTTGCAGATTCTCCTGTCTGGACCCTAAGCCAGAAGTTATACCGCCGCGGAAAGAACGCACTCCTGTGATCCCGTTATGGATCGTTTCAAGATAGCCGTTTGGTATTTCAGAATAATTCGTGCTCATAGTGCTCTCTGTCCTCGTCTTTAAATACGTTGAATATCACCCTCTCGATCCTGTCCGGATGATCTGTCAGCCAGCTGCTTACAGTTTCAACAGCGATCTTGGCAGCTCTTTTATTTGGGAAGCTGAATACGCCTGTGGATATACAGCAGAATGCCACAGTTTTCAAACCGTTCTCTTCACACATATCCAATGTATTCCAGTAACAGTCAGCAAGATCTTTTTCCAAATCAGGCGTCAGTCTGTACTGCACAATTGGTCCTACAATGTGGATAACATGTTTGGCAGGCAGATTATATCCTTCAGTCAGCATAGGAACTGCTGTAGGCTGTTCGTAATCACTGCCGAATCTTTCCCTCAGCAGATCCATCTGACGCTTGCATTCAGCACGGAGCTGTATTCCTGCGTATGTATGGATGCAGTTGTCAATGCATGTATGCATGGGTACAAAACACCCGAGCATCTGTGAATTGGCAGCATTCACGATCGCATCTACTGCCAGCCTCGTGATGTCCCCTTGCCATATGGAAATCACATTGCCGTATTTATGATGACTGCCCTCATCAGCAACAGTCGGAATGTCTTCTGTCACTACAACGCCGTTCTCCCTGCTGCGCTCCTGAAGGTACTCATCCTGCACAGCGAGAACTGCATGGTCAATATATTTGGGCATACGGATATTCATCAGTGAACGCAATATCCGCCTCTTGTTTTCCGGATCTGATGGTGTTTTCAGATCCCGGTATTCTCCGGAATCTTCTTTAAATCGCTCAACAAGATAATCAAGACGTTCTCTCTGATCCATCTTCCCTCCTTAACCCAACAAACTTATCTGACCGTCGATCCAGGATTCCTGCGGCACATCATGGATCACATCGCCTTCCCGGTAGTTCCCGATCAGGAACGGAGACCGGAGATCGTGCATTCGGCTGTTCTCCAGCACCACGGACGGTTCCGCGTTCGCGTAGCAATATCTGCAGAGGTGTCTGCAGGTGTTGTACGCGCCGATGTCACAGGACAGATAGCATGCACATTCCGCTCTTGCCCCTTTTCTCTTCGGGGCGTTCAAGCGCTTGCCGATCGCTTTCTCGTAATCACCGATCCGCATACAGCCTCCGCAGTCCGCACCATACGCGGCAAGTTCTGTGCCCTCCGCGCACGGCTTGACCGTCATCCCATGCGCAGAAGCTATTCGGATGATCTCTTTTCCGAGTTCGATCCGCATGGCATCGGGTACTTCTTCCGCTTCCGGAAAATTGCGGCGCACTTTCGGGTACAGATCGATGAAACTGATCACCGCGGTCTTCGTGTACCCGTCCAGCGCTGCAGCAATCTGTTCAAACGCGCGCAGATGATATTCCATCGTGTAGCGCTCCGAAAGGAATATCGGATCATACCGCCATCCGACGCTGTCGATGCCGACGGTCATGGACAGTTTGCGGAAATCCTCCAGGAGCCTGTGTTTGTCCGGCACATTCGGTTCGATATCCCTACCGTAGGGCGTAATGGTGACGAACCAGTATTGCCCGTATTCTTTCAGCAGATCCATATACGGAAACATCGGAGCGGGATTCTTCGTACAGAAACCGATCACATCAACGACGGCAGGATCCAGCCGGTAGCGGCTGACCTGAGACGGATTATAGGGATTGCGGACACAGACGAACCCCTCTTTCAGCCGGTTGGAGAACCATTCGCCATAGAAAGCGGGGATATCCGTTCTCTGCCCTGTATTGATGATCATGACGTTTTTTGTCTCCTGTACGCTTCAGTCAATTCCATCTGACGCCCAATTTGGACATCAGCATTCTCTTTTCAGCTTACAGCTCACAGAATATCTCTATCTCTTCCCCAAGAGGTCCATGGCAGAATGACATTCTGAGAGGAAACTCGGGGTCAGAATGTATAACGACATTGTTCGGTTCAATGAACACATCGTATCCTGCTGCTTTGACTCTGTCTG
>JAFWNG010000017.1 GCA_017510405.1 Solobacterium sp. | reverse complement strand
TTTCGTGAATGCGTTTAAATCGGCTTCGTCAAGAAAAATCAGACAGTGTTTTTCAGAGCAGTTAAAGCCTTACTACTGGAAACCTTATTTCTGGAGTCTGTCGTATTTCATCGGTACTGTCAGCGACAAAACTACTGCAGTTGTTAAACATTATATTCAGCATCAAAAAGATTAAGGCAATTCATCCACGTCTGATCCAGTCGGTCAGGCGTGGTACTCTTGCCGGATTGATAGATACTTCGGTGAAATCCGGAGTGATCCTGGATGAGAAAAGAATGATGACAGCTATTGAAGGCGAACGCAGGGTCAAAGACGTGTATATTCTGCAGAACGGGGAATATGTACCGCTGGATCCCGAAGCCCGCTATATCGTTGCCTGCACAGAGTATGTGATGATGGACAGCGGCGACGGAAATACCGCGTTCAAAAACAGCACTCCCATCATCGCAAACGGAACGGCGGATGTACAGGTCCTGATCGATTACCTGAATTATCTCGGTACGGTTCCGGATTCCTACCGGACTCCGGAAGGGAGGATCACAGTCCGGTGATCCATCCTGCAGGATGAATGCTTTCGATATCGTATGTATACCAGAAGCTCCCGAAACGGGAACTTTTCATTTGGTCATCGGATCACTGAAGCAGCTGATATTTCGAATCGCAGGTCCGCCGCCCGAAAACATGGTCATTCACATATGCAAAGATTCTGAAACATTGCAAAAAATGCGGTATCATAAAACTATGAAAAAAGATCTGCGATCCGAATTTAACAGACGGCAGAATATGATCGAAGAAGACTATGAGGTCTATTATTACAGTGACCGTCATTTTCAGAGCGTTCTGCCGCATACCCATGATTATTATGAATTCTACTTTCCGGCGGAAGGGCATATCGAAATGGAGATCTCCGGTACAAAGACGCCGCTGTCCTACCGCAATATCGTGATCGTTCCGCCCGGAACCGTACACCGGGCAGTGACGCAAAGCTCGGAACGTTCCTACAGCCGCTATGTTTTCTGGATCTCCAGACGTTTTTACAATGAACTGGTGAAAGAGATCCCGGAGATCGCATATGTGATGAAAAATGCGGAAGAGGGAAAGTATATCCTTCATTTCAGCGAGGCGGAATATATGACCCTGCGTACCAGACTGGTGCGCCTGATCGAAGAAAACAGATCCGATCTGTACGCGAAACACGCCTTTGCCGGACTCTGTATCAGTGATCTTCTTCTGACGATCAGCAGGATGGCTTTTGAACATGACCACCCAGAGATCAGAACGGACCGGGATGATCTGTTCCGCAATATCATGGACTACATTGAGCATCACCTGGAGGAAGACCTTTCCCTTGATATGCTTGCCGGTATCTTCTTCGTTTCCAAAGGGCATATCTCACATGTGTTCAAGAATGAGATCGGCATCTCCCTGCATCAGTATATTCTGCGGAAACGACTGGAACGCTGCGCGGCGGCGATCGCGTCCGGAAAGCCGATCCGTGACGTTTATGATAATTTCGGATTCAGGGATTATTCTTCATTTTTCCGCGCGTTCAAAAAGGAATACGGTATTTCCCCAAGAGACTATCAGAATGTCTATATCCGCGATCCCCGTCTGACGCAAAACGTCTGAATCCTTACAGATTCAGCAGGATCAGAGAAACCAGGATCAGACAGAGACCGGCGATCTGCCGGCGGCTCAGACGCTCATGAAACAGAAAGAAACTGACGGCAGTGACGATGAGAATGGTACCGGTGGAAAAGACGGGATACGCAATGACCGCCGGGATCGTACGCAGAGCTCTGAGCAGAAAAACGGATGAGAAATAATTTGGTATACCGATGAGGATGCCCGCAGCCAGATCTTTACGATCTGCTTTTTTTCCGGTTTTTGCCGTTTCCGCCTTCAGCAGGAACACGGTCAGTACTGCCGCAGCCGCAAATACCAGAAACATATAAACGGTTTCTTCCGCATGAACGCCGACCGAGCTGTAGATCTTGGCCATGGAATCGGACATGCCGTTAGTGATCAGGACGATGATCAGAAACAGAAGGTGCATGTTTCCGGTCTCTTTTGCAGAGCCGTTCATGATCAGGAATGACGCCAGTACAGCCGCAAGTCCTGCTGTCTGCAGGAGCGTCGGTGTTTCGTGAAAGATCACGATGCTGAGAAGCAGGGGGACCAGCAGACCGAGCTTGGAAAAAGCCGATGTCAGGATAGCGCCGCTCAGAGCGATGCCGCTCTGTATGCATACAAGCGACAGGACGAACAGGAATCCGCCAATGATACCGCAGATATATGTCGCCGCATGGGCATGCAGAAGAACCGAATGATCATCGATGAGCAGAAAACCGACAGCTGTACAGGTGAGATAGTTGCCCAGGATCATACCGTATCTGTTATTTCCGGAGGCCCTGAACAGCCGCATGACAACAGCCATGGACGCACTGCATGCCATTGCCAGGATCAGAAATAATCCGTCGGACAGAATCATGCCGGTTTGCCTCCTTTCATTACATGTTCTCCATTATGACACAAAGAAAGGCACAGGTGTTCACACATACCGCAATAATACGGAAAACAATAAATTGCAGTTTTTGCAATGTGAGGGATATATTTTGCAATATGCTTTTTCCTGTCACGTTTATACAATAAAGATGTAAGTAAGAAACGGATAGAAGCATCTGAAAGGAGGAATTCAAATGCCAATGCAAATGGGCTTTCGCTGGTACGGCGAAGGAAATGACAGAATCTCACTGAGTGATATCCGGCAGATCCCGGGTGTCAGCACAATTGTCTGGGCACTGCATGACAAGATGCCGGGAGAGATCTGGCAGCCGGAAGAGATCGCAGCAGTGGAAAAGCAGATCAAAGGCGCAGGTTTCAACATGGATGTCGTGGAAAGTGTCAATGTTCATGATGACATTAAGATCGGTCTGCCGACCCGCGATCAGTACATCGCAAACTACATCCAGACGATCAGAAACCTGGCACCGTTCGGCGTCAAAGTCATCTGCTACAATTTCATGCCGGTATTCGACTGGACCAGAACAAATCTGTTCCATCCGGTAGGCGACGGTTCGACGGCGCTCTATTACGAAGCCTCCATGATCCAGGAAGATCCGAAGGAAATGGCAGACTATGTCCTGTCCTTTACCGAGAAGTATCATATGACCTTCCCGGGATGGGAACCGGAACGTATGGCAAAGCTGGATGAACTGTTCGCAAAGTACAAGGGCGTAACGAAGGAAAAACTCTGGGAGAACCTGAAGTACTTCCTCGAAGCCATCCTGCCGACATGTAAGGAATGCGATATCAAGATGGCCATCCACATGGATGATCCGCCGTGGGATATCTTCGGTCTGCCGAGACTTCTCGTTGACGCGGAAAGCATCGACTACTTCCTGAAACTGGTCGATGATCCGTACAACTGCCTGACACTGTGCTCCGGATCCCTCAACGCAAATCCGAACAACAATGTCGCGGACATCGTCAGAAAGCACTGCGACAGGATCGCATTCGCACACATCCGCAACATCAAGCACTTTGAAAACGGCGACTTCTCTGAGGCAAGCCACAGAGACTGCGACGGCGAGACGCATATTCTCGACATTCTGAAGGCATATCACGACTGCGGATATGAAGGCTATATCCGTCCGGACCACGGACGTCACCTCTGGGATGAAAAAGCAGGTACGGTACGTCCGGGATACGGCTTATACGACAGAGCACTGGGCATCATGTACATGCTTGGCGCATGGGATCTGATGGAAAAGGAAGCAGGAAAGTAAACAGGAGGTAATGATCATGATGAATCTTCCCTATAATGTAAGTTTCAAAGATAAAGTAGTTGTCGTCACAGGCGCAGGCGGTGTCCTGTGCAGCACAATGGCAAAGGCATTTGCTCAGGCAGGCGCGAAAGTCGCAGCTCTCGACCTGAACGAAGACGCAGTTAAGAAACTCGAAGCAGAATGCCAGGCTGAAGGCTTCTGCCTCAAGGGATACAAGGCAAACGTCCTCGATCCGGAACTTCTTGAAGAAGTCCACAGTCAGGTCACTGCGGATCTCGGTCCGTGCGATATCCTCGTTAACGGTGCCGGCGGAAACAATCCGAGAGCGACAACGGACAACGAATACCAGCATGAAGCAAAAGAAGGTCAGAAGACATTCTTCGATCTCGACGCTTCCGGTGTTGACTTCGTCTTCAAGCTCAACTTCCAGGGAACACTGATCCCGACGCAGGTCTTTGCAAAAGATATGATCGAACGCAAGAGCGGCAGTATCCTGAATATCAGCTCGATGAACGCATACATCCCGCTGACAAAGATCCCGGCATATTCCGCAGCCAAGGCAGGCATCTCCAACTTCACGCAGTGGCTGGCAACACACTTTGCCGGAACAGGCATCCGCTGCAACGCGATCGCACCGGGTTTCCTGGTATCCAACCAGAACCGTGCGCTTCTGTTCAATGCGGACGGCACACCGACCGCAAGATCCAACAAGATCCTGAACGGTACACCGATGCACAGATTCGTCGACAGCGAAGAACTCCTCGGCGGCGTATTCTTCCTCTGCGATGACAAGGCAGCCTCTGCGATCACAGGCGTTGTTCTGCCGATCGATGCAGGCTTCGCAGCATACTCCGGTGTATAATCCCTGACAGAAGACCGACAGTATTAACTATGATCGACCGGCTTCGCTGACAGCGAAGCTGGTTTTTTCGTCTTCACAAAAAAATCAGGAGCGGATCTCCTGATTTTGTGAATACTGAACATGATTTCAGGCAATGGAGGGAAGATAAAGAAACATACGGGAAACGACAGTCCTGTGCCAGGTCTTATACGGCACGATGCGACAGTGCAAAGAAGACGAACGCAATCACAAAGTCTCCGTACGCGATCGTCCTGGAAACGGCACCGGTCATAAGCATGGTGATTCCGACGGAAAGGAATACCACACCGAGAATCAGATATGTTTTTACATTGCTTTTCATATTTTCCTACATGGTTTCTGTATTTTTGTTTATTCTTTAAGACCTGCACGACCGCGGATCATCTTCATGAATTCCATTTCTCCTGCGAGTTCACCGCTGTAAGGGTAGTCGGAAGCGGTATCCTCAAACTCTCTTTCGATTTTCTTTGCTTTTTCTGTGTCATGTTCCGCCAGCAGGGCATATGCATATTCCGTACGCAGAACGGAAGGGACCGATTCCATCGCTGCCATCTTTTTTTTCTGCTCTTCCGTGAGCAGTGTATTCAGTTTATCCGGATCATTTTCACCGATCAGTTCCACAAAAATACGTTCACAGGCAAGCAGGCTCCGGTGCAGCGGCATGATCCTGCTTTCGATGGACAGCATATGTTCCATCAATGCATCTGCCTCTGCGAATCGGTGTTCATCCATCAGCCTGCTGCAGGCAAGGACGCCGACCGAGGCGATCATGCTGTTGTTCATCGAACGGTCGTCAGGTACCGCGAACCATTCCTCAGGCATATCTTTGATGCGTATGCCGGCAGCCGCCTGTTCATTGCCTTTCATCTGGATCCAGTAAGCACGGACCGCTTCTTCGCTGCGCATCAGTGCCAGCGCATTGGAACCGTCATTGTCGGCCGGACCGAGATGGAGTGGAATCCCGTTCATAAGAGCAAAAGCAAAACCGATGAGGGCAAGAATACGGAGAAAAACACGGAAGAAGGAAACCGGCGGAAACAGAACGGAAAGGCTGAGAAAGACTGCCGAAGCGATCACATTCATGAACGCGCCTCCGAAGTTGTAGAGCAGTACCGGTATTTTCCCGTTTTTCAGATCCGGCGGGGACATCAGACACTGTCCGCCCGTGCCGGCGAGTGACATGCGTTTGAAATGCAGTTTTCCGTCTTTCTTAATCCACATCCAGCTGAATACGCGAAAGGAAACAAACCGATATCCGGTGGCGAGTCCGAAGACGAGATGCCCGGCTTCGTGGATCACGGTCTGCAGCAGGAAAGCCGCGTAAATGGAAAGCATGAGAGGAATAAACATCAGCAGCCGGATTGCCGGCAGTCCCGCTTCTGCGAGCTTTTCCATGTAGCTGATGATAAGAATACCGCAGGCAGCGCCGATCAGCATATACAGCACAATGCCGAGGACCTGCGTCTGTTGTTTCTTTGCTTTTGAATTCATAATCGTATTACCTGTGATTCTGATTATATCTGATTTTTATGCGGTGACTGCATTTCAGCCTTCGATCAGCGGCAGTACTTTCTGTTCAATAAAATCAACTCTGTCAAAGATCCGCGGTTTGAACGTACCTGTTATTCCGACAGAGATACGCTTCTCTTTGTTCACGTAGATGATGTTGCCGCTGTCGCCGATCGCCGCGTACACGTCTCTGCCGTCATACGGCATGTACCATAAGTATCCGTAGTTCATGGAGCCGAACCGTTCCCCAAGCTTCAGATGCGGTGCCGTCATTTCTCTTAAGTATTCTTCCGAGAGGATCCTTGTGCCGTTGTACATGCCGTCATTCATCACGACGGTTCCGATCACAGCCATGTCTTTTGCGGACATGCACAGTCCCCAGCCGGCGGTAACAGTATCCTGCGGGTCTGAATACCACTCGTATTTCCGCGGATTCTTGTTCATGAAGAAATCAAACTGGTCTTCTTTGGAACTGTCGCCGTGAAGGATCCTTTCGGGCAGTCCCAGCGGCTTGAAAAGATTCTCATTGGCAAAATCAATGCACTTTTCTCCGGAAGCTCTCTCGATGATGCCTGCCAGGATCTGAATGCCGAGCGTTGCATACCGGAACTCACCGGTGATTCCCTTACGGCCGCCAAGCTGATCAAGAACTGCCAGTGTCCAGTCTGCCGAAGTGCAGACCTTTTTCCATGGCTCAGACTTTCCTTTGTACGGTGCCGTCATTGTAAGCAGGTGCCGGATCGTCACCTCATAGATCGTTTTCTCGCCGCGCTTCACACGGTAATCCGGAAAGAAATCCATCACTTTCTGGTCGACACTTCTGATAAAGCCTTTGTCCAGCGCAATGCCGGCAAGCATGGCCATTATGCCTTTTGTCACGGAATTGACGTTCATCGCGTCCTCCGTCATAAAGCCGTGCCAGCAGTCGTCATAGACTGCCTCATCGTTCCGGACGGCATAGATCTGGCAGATATTGCTTTCGTTTCCTCTGCTGTTGGAAATAAATGTATGCAGTTGATCCTGATTCATAATAAAAGCCTCCTCTTAGTTAAGATTTGGACGTCCTAAGGAAAGGCTAAGGTAATTAAAAATTAATATCAAGTACAATTATTTATCTTGTTATCCTGACATGATTTTTCCTGTGAGACCGGTATATCAGTCATCGATCACGCTGCAGCTCCGTTCCATCTGAACGGCCAGTTTCTGAAGAAAATCGATATAGAAGTCCACTCTGGATCGCCACAGTGCATCCGCTGTTTTTGTGGCAAACGGCACTTCTCTTAATTCACGCAGTCTTGTCAGTCTTTTCCGGAGATATTCCGTTTTTTCTTCATAACGCATCTCCAGGAAAGCATCGTGCGCCAGCGTTTCGTGGATGCGCCAGGCATCAAACCGGTCGATGTTGTCCGCATCGCCGACCGAAAGGGCGAATGCCGTCTTTTCGCCGGGGAAGTCCGCTTTTTCGTCAACGTGGATCGCGATGCCGTAACAGATATCATGGATGCGGTCTTCCGGAATGCCAAGTTCTTTCAGAAACGGTCGTGCGATCCTGGCAGAATGTCTGCCGTGGTCCTGCCAGCCGTTTTCTCCGAATTCTTCGCAGTAGGCAATGTCATGCAGAAGACAGGCGATGACCATCTCGGTCTCGTCGAAGCCTTCGTTCTGCGCGATCTCCCGCCCGATGTTCGCAACTCGATAGGAGTGTTCAATGCGGTATGCCTTGTCCTTCGGGTGTTCATTCAGATAGATCGCCGCATCGAATTTCTGCTTCAGAAATTCTTCTGTTTTCTTTACCAGTTCATGATCAAGCATTCTTATTACCTCGTAAAACGGATCGATTCCCCGTCTTCCGGAATCATGACCTGCCGGGAATATCCTTCCTTCTCAAGGTATTCTCTCAGCTGTGTTCTGGTGAGATGGGCATGGCTGACCGCATCCATGTGACTTGCAATCACAATGCCGTCCTTCATGCACCGGCATGTCTCGACAACGTCTTCCGCATTCATGATCAGTCTGCCGCTTCTTGTCCTCGCGTCGCAGCTGTTTACGATCACGATGTCCGGCTGTTCTTCAGAAATGACTCTCTGCACATTTCCATAGAATACGGTATCACCGGCAGCGTAAACTTTCTTTTCATCCGGACAGCTGAACACAAAGCCGGAAACAGGACCTGCTTTCTGCGCCATCTGTTCGGTATCCCCGTGTCTGCCGTCCACGCGCTTCACCGTGACATCCCCAAAGTGCATTTCACTGTCTTCAAAACAGCGGACATTTGTGAAGCCCTGACTTCGGATCGTTTCGGCATCTGCCGCATTCTGGCATACGAAAGGAAGATCCGCCGGCAGATGATCCGGTGTGAAATGATCCGGATGGTAATGCGTAACGATACATATATCAACATCCCGCAGGATCCCGCTTACCGGCATCGGCAGGGGAACGACCGGTTTTGCAATAAATGATTTATTTACGGCTGCCTGTTCCCGTTCCTCATCGGTGCAGACATCCTGCAGCCAGGGATCGATCAGAAAACATACTGTATTGTACGTTAGTTTAATTGTTGCGTTCCGGATCTGCTGAAATATCATCATGCACTCCTTTCGTAAAGGTTCCGTATGTGCCGCTCATTCTGCGGGCACAATATGCCGGTGCTTACTGCTTCACTTTTTCCTGTAATAGAGAGGTGAACCGCTTCGGACTGAAGATAATAAACTTATAGATTTCTCCGTCATCCATGACAATGGAAAAGACAGGAAAACAGAATACCCATTTACTGGAAAACTCCTGAATATTCCTGTATTTCAGTTCGAGATTTCTGATTTTGGACGATACTGTTATTTTTCCTGTTTTGTAGGTGATGCCTTCGTCGTCGGCTGTGATTCCTCCCCCGATGATTCCTTCCCGGCAGATGCTTGCAATAAAATACTGTTTCATGTATGACTCCTCAGAAAAACATATTTTTTCGGTAACCTGCAGATTTCAATGAATCTGCAAAACGTTTTTGCCAGATCATCCCTGTGCTGAAGATGATGTGAAATACTTCGCCGCCAGTCCGTTGATCCTGCCGGATTCTTTTTCTTTCCGCAGGAACTCATTCACATAGTTCGCCAGTCCTTCCGAGCCTTTCGGCATGAGAATTCCAAGTTCGCCATGCGTAAAAGGTTTATGGATCAGCGGTGCGGCAAGCCTGTCAGCCTGTCTGACATAATATGCAGCTTCGACGACCTCTGTGATCATAATATCAGCCCTGTTACAGGCAACCAGAAAGGGAATCTCCGGATTGATCTCATGGATCATCAGAACTGCGTCAGGGAAATTCTCCCGGGCAAACCGCTCATTATGTCCGCCGGGATTTACCATGACGCGCACATCCGGCTGATTGACTGCATGAAGTCCTGTATATCTGCCGGCATCTTCCGCGCGGCAGAGGATGGTCTTTCCGTTTTCCAGGTAGCCGTCTGACATCAGTGCCTGCTCTTTCCGGACATCGGTGATGGTGATGCCGCTGACGGCAAGGTCGAATTTCCCTGCACGCACATCTTCCATCAGTGACGTCCAGGATGTTTTCACAAATGCCAGCTCAACATCCAGGGAGTCCGCAAGATCTTTCGCCAGTTCTGCATCAAAGCCGATATACCTTCCTGTTCCATGTTCCAGACAGGAAAGAGGAGGATAATCCCCGGTCATACCTGCTTTCAGTATGCCGCGTCTGCATATCTCCTCAACGACTGTCTTTTCGGAAGAAACCCTGTTTCTGTAGTCTGAACTGTTCCTCATAGTGATCCTTTTTCATGTATGATCTGACGGGGATCCGGCAAAAGACAAATGAATTCTCCGTACTGTATTTACTCTTCTGCACGAATGAATCTCATTCCGTCTTTCCAGTTTTCCCATCCTTCCGGAAGATGGGATTCACCGGATGAATAATCCAGCGTGTTGTTATTCGTTAAGATAAACGTCCATTTACACGATTCATTTAAGAACTGTGTTTCCATAACGATCTTGTTTTCCTTGACTGTTATGCTGCCTGAAGGCTGATACGATACAGCAGGATGATCAATGACTCTCATACTTCCGTCTTTGATCAGGAGAAAAGGAACCACAGTACGATCTGCTTCTATCCGTTCCGGAACATACATGCCGTCAGCGAAAGAAAAAGATTTTTCCCGGCATCCCGGCAGAAACAGGATCATCAATACAGAAAGCAATGCTGCAGTTCTTTTGATGTATTTGGAATGAGACACGACTTCAGACATTATAATGATCCGTTCACTTTCTTTCTGACTTTATAGTAACATTTGAAGAGGACTTTGTACTCCCATATCAATCATTGCAGGATACTTCTTATCTGTCGTCACATGGCTGTTTTATCCGCCATGTCAGAAGGCGTACGTGTTATCATGGTGATGGCGGGAACGTCTGCGGATATCCGCTGCCCGTCCCATACCGCAGTCCGATCGAAGAACATATATCATTCTGCGGACAACATTACGAAATATTCACTTCTTTGAGCAAAAATACCTAAACCGGAAAGCGGCACGGTATTGCGCCGGGACATCGGTCCAAAGGGTTGAAAGGGAAACGTTTCAGCCTTCCGCATTTGAAAAAAAGAGCGTGAAAAACAGGATCACAACATGTTTTTCATGCGGTGATTTTTTCTTTTTCCAGAGGATCATCCGTAAAGGACACAGTGAGAATAGATATGAATGAGAACAATACACAAAGATCCGGATGCCTGATCCTCTGCGGCGGGAGATCCGGCCGCATGAAACAGGATAAGGCAAAACTGGTCTGGCAGGATCAGAGTTTTCTGGAGATCCTCTGTGAGAAAGTCCGGCACATGGGGCTTCCGCAGTATGTATCACTGGCAAACGCCGCGGAAGAGATCCCGGCGGATTTCACCGCTCTCAAAGATGAGGTGCGTGATGAGAAGGGTGATTACATCGGACCGCTTGGAGGAATCTATACCGGGCTGAAACAGTGTGTCCGGGACGGACTGGACGGGATCTATACGGTGCCCGTGGACCTGCCGCTGTTTGAAAGGGAACTCTTTGAGCGGATCGCAGATGCGGTGAGAAAAGACCCGCAGGCAGATATTGTCATTCTGGAATCTTCCGACGGGAGAACGCATCCGACCGTCGGGTATTATCGAACCAGTGTTATTGGTGCGGCAGAAGAGCTGATCAGAGCAGGCAATTACCGGCTGATGTCTCTGATCCGACATCCGAAACTTCGCACAGTCTCTGTCCGAACAGATAATGCGGAACAGGACAGGATGCTGTTCAATGTCAATACACCCGATGATTACGAAGCGCTGGTAAGGAAAACAGAACGCAGACCGAAGCACATTGTTCTGCAGGGAGAAAGCGGCGCCGGCAAATCCACACTGATCCGGAAACTGGTAAAGGAAATGCAGTGGAGCGTCGGCGGGTATCTGACCCGGGCGGTCATAAACCGTCCGAAGGGGTATCGGGAAGTGTTCATGTATCCGGCTTCCTTCCTGTGTGATCCGGGTGATCAGGACACCGCCGCCTCGGCAAACGGGAGACTGTGCGGGATCACTATGAACGGCGTAAAGGAAGTGCATCCGGAAGTCTTTGATCTATACGGTACAGAGCTGATCCGTTCCGCTTCCGGAAAGCAGCGGATCATCATGGATGAGATAGGCTTTATGGAGGAGAAGGCGGAGCGCTTCCGGAAGGCAGTGCTTTCTGCCTTTGACGGCAGTATTCCGGTGCTTGCGGCGATCAAAGCCGGAAGGATCTCAACACCTTTTCTTGACGCAGTGCGCAGCCATGAAAATGTCCGGCTGATCGAACTGGATGAAACAAACCGCGATGCAGTATATGAACAGCTGAGAATGCAGTACAGGAAAGAGGATCCGCAATGAAAAACATAAAGGTGCGGGATCTGATCTTGCTGGCTTTTTTCGCGGATATCGGTTTTGTTTCAAAACGTCTCATTTCGCCGTTTGCCAACGTTCTCACGGATTTTCTCCGTGTACCGGGAGGCATAGGGACAGCGTTTTCGCTGATGTTTCTGGTCATCGGCGCATGTATGATCCGACGGAAAGGGGCTGCGTCGGTGATGGCGCTGGTGCAGTGCATCCTTGCCATGTCGCTGGGAATGACCGGTGCGATGGGGATGCTGTCACCGATCGGCTATATCCTGCCGGGCATTGTCATTGATGTCGCTATTGCATTGTGCGGAAGCGGTGATATCAGTCTTCCAATCACCATGATGACTGCCAATGCGGCCGGTTCGATCGCGGCGGCGCTGACAGCTAATTTCATCGTATTCCGTCTTCGCGGCGCTGTGCTTGGGCTGTATCTGCTTATCAGCCTGATCAGCGGCAGTCTGTGCGGTCTGTTCTCGGCAGTCATCATACGGAGGATCCAGCCGCTGTACAGAAGCGAAAAGGCCAGTGGATGACCGATACCGGTCCGGGAGAAATGAGAAGAGAAAAATGAACAGAAAGACAAAATACATACTGACAGCGATCGCGGCGGTTCTGCTCATTGCGGCTGTTGTTCTGGCAGTGACCGTCAGAGGCAGTGCGCCGGATGGATCCGGTCTTATCCTGGAGACAGGCGGGAAAACGATTACGGTTAGCTGGGAAGACCTCAAAAAGACGGTGTTTACCGGCGAGATCATCAACGGCAAAGGGGAGACATCAAACCATGAATATCAGGGGATGGAGCTTTCCGAACTGTTCACTGCCAAAAACATCGTGATCACGGCAGATACGAAGATCACAGTGACATCGGAAGACAATTACACGGCAAAACTTACCGGTGAAGAAGTCATGACTGCCGGCAAAGTGTATGCGGCTGTTGTCTGTGACAGTGAGATGATCGAAAACATCGACGGAGGGCAGGGCGGACAGCTGGTCGTTTACGGCGACGCCAATGCAAAGCGGCAGGTACGATATCTGAAAACCATTACGATCGAATAAGGCAGATCACTGCATGGGAAAGAAGAAAGGATCCTGTATCTCAATGATGAGAGAACAGGATCCTTTTCATCAGGCTTTTGCGACTTCCACAAGATTTGTGTGCTGGGGATTGCCTTTGGCCAGCGGCGTGGGATACGCGGAACTGGTCAGGACGTTGATGGAACCGCGGCGGTCGGCACCGTTTTCATCCGGTGTATACCAGCCGCCCTGCGACATGGCGACGACACCGCGCATGATGCGGGTCGTGACGACAGCGGGAATGATGACCGTGCCGCGGTCATTCCAGATGCGGACATCATCACCATTGGCGATTCCTCTTGCGGCGGCGTCTTCCGGATGGATCCAGAGACCCGGCTTTTCCACTTCGTCCTGCCATTCATTGTTGTCGTGCATGGAATGAGTGCGCCGTCTGGTATGCCAGCCGATGAGCTGAAGCGGGAATTTCTTCTGGAGCGGATCATCCGGACCTTCCGGACAGGAGATATAGCGGGTGACTGCCGGAACGTCTTCCAGATGCATGTCATACAGTGTTTTTGAGAAGATCTCGATCTTTCCGCTTGGTGTCTTGAACGGATGATGTTCCGGATCGCGGATCTGCTTTTCAAAGGCAATGTAGATCTTCGGCTCTTTGTACTGCCAGCCGCCAAGGGCAGAGAAGGTGTTATAATCGGGCAGTTCGTGTTCTTTTTTACGAAGTGCCTCATAGGTCTTCCGCAGCCAGTAGTCCGCTTCCGGATGACCGGCAGTGAATGTTTCATAAAGACCGAGGTTTTTCGAAATATCCTTCAGCCATTCCCATTCAAACAGTGTTCCGAAGAGCGGCTCGATGACCTTGTTGTTGCGCAGGAGATAGTTGTTTCCGCGCCACGGCGCATTGAAATTGTCTGTCTCGAACACAGAGGTGCCGGGCAGGACGTAATCCCCGTAGCGGGCACTCGGTGTCATAAAGATATCCGAGCAGACGATCAGCTGGCATTTGGAATCGTCTTTCAGAATGCGGATCGTATCCGCAATGTTGGAATGCTGGTTGATCAGGGTGTTGCCGGCAAGATTCAGGATCATCCGGACATTGGCGTCCAGTTTATCCATGCCGTGGACACGGTCATTGCGAGCCGTCATTTCCGCACCGTGTTCGATCGCCTTTGTCCACAGGAAGATCGAGATCGCGCCTTTATACGGATTGGCAATCGGAGGCATGGCAAGAGACGGTCCGGAATGTTCGCGCGTCATTCCGCAGCCGCCGGCATTTCCGCCGGGGATGCCGATGTTTCCGGTCATGGCGGCCAGGGTGGCGATACCTTTTACTGCCTGTTCGCCGTTGCCGGTACGCTGGATGCCGTAGCCGCTGATGATGCAGGCCGGTTTTGCTGCAGCGAACTCCCGTGCCAGGCGGCGGATCGTATCCGCCGGTATGCCGGTAAGCGGCTCTGCCCATTCCGGAGTGCGTTCAATGCCGTCCTGCAGACCGAAGAGATAACTGTGATAGCTTTCGTTTGTTCCGACGCCTTCCGGCATATGGTCTTCGTCAAAGCCGATACAGTATCTGTCCATATACGCCTGATCCTGCAGGTTCTCCGCAAAGATCGTATATGCCATGGCATCCGCAAGGGCTGCGTCCGAAGTCGGCCGGATCGGGATCCATTCATCCGCATATGTGATGGCAGTCTGGGAGAGACGGGGATCGATGGCAATGATGCGGATATTCTTTTCCTTCAGTTTCGAGAGGTAATAGTTCCGTTCCGAACCGAAGATGGTTTCCGTGGAGTTATCACCCCAGAAGATCACCAGGCCGGCATTCAGAACATCTGCCGGACTGTTTCCGAAATATGCGTCACCGAAGATATACGGGGTAATGTAGGAAGCACAGGCAGAACTGTAGCTGCCGTAGGATTCCAGATAACCGCCGTCCGCTGCCAGGAGACGTTTGGCAAGACGGGATGGACGCATGACGCCGGTGATGCCCGTTGCGTAATTGACGTAACGGCATCCCGGGCCGTAAGTGTCACGGATGCGGATCCACTGTTCGGCTATTTCGTCCGCTGCCTGTTTCCAGGTAATGCGGCGGAACTTGCCGCTGCCACGCTCACCGATGCGCTTCATGGGGTACTGGAGACGGTCCGGTGAGAGGAATGTCTTCCGGTAGCCGCGTCCTCTGACACAGGCGCGGATCTGCGGATCATTGCTGGAAAGATCGGATTCGATCTTCAGGATACAGCCTTCCTGCACGGTCGGCCGGATCACGCATTTGCCGCCGCAGTTGTTTCCGCCGCCGCTCAGGATGACTCTTGGTTCCTCCGGTGTAATGGCAGGGGAAGCGCCGTCTTCCGCGATCTCAGAGAACTCTTCCGCGGACGGCTTCAGGATCTCCCAGAGCTCCGCTGTTCTGTTTTCAATGCCGAGTGCTTTGGCAAAAGAGGCAAGCGAAGCATCGCTTCTTTCGCCAAGCACATGGAGAAGGTGATCGCAGACGGAAATGAATGCGTTGAATGTACCGCGCTTTTTCAATTCCTTCAGCAGAAGTTTCTGGTTCTCCAGCGTATAGTCATCGGTAAATGCTTCGATGTGCTTTTTGAGACCGGCACAGGTCAGATAATAGAGATAACGGTACTGTTCACCGATATAATCCGGGGGATTGCCTTCCATGCGGACCGGCCGGCAGCCGTCGGCGTAGTAACGTTTGATGACCTCCAGAGTCGTCTGGTTGCACAGGACACGCTCGTCAAAGCAGACTGACGCCCACAGTGACGGCTTGAAATCGGCATCGCAGCCCCGGAACAGGAAATCGTATTCGAGCTGCCATTCCTCTTCGGAATGTGCGGACCACTCCGGCAGAAGCCGCAGAATCTGCATTGCTTTCTCACGGTCGGCGAAGAAGTCCGCTGCCAGCAGATAGACAGATCTTGGCAGCTGCTTTTCAGATGCACCGGGCGTCATGCCCATCTGGCCACAGAGAGTATTGCGGATCTCCGCAAGATTCTGATGAGCGTCGATGAGGACCGCACCGCACAGTGTACCGTCCCGGTAAAAACGTTTTTCATAGGGCTCATCCGAAACGACCGGATTGACCTGATAGCGAATTCTATTGTCTTGCGCAAATGTGGTCTGTATTCCTTCGCCGGTGATGTCACCGAAGGAATACACAAACATATTCCTGCCGGAGAAGATCAGTTCGCCGCCGTTATATAACCCGGCATTCCGGACTTCCTCCGATTCAGCACCATAGACAGCGCTCAGACCGGCTATGATGCCGCTCTGGACAGAAAAGTTCCAGAGACCGGGATTCGGATCCCACTGAATGCAGTCGCCTGCGGCCAGTACATCCGGAAGACTTGTCTCCATGCCGTTATTGACGATCACACCGCGTCCGCATTCAGCACCGGCTTCCTGCAGAAGTTTCACGTTTGCGCGGATGCCGCAGGACAAGATCACCAGATCAGCCGCAAACGCACAGCTTTCGCCGCTGATCTCCGCTTTGACGGTATTGACGAGGCCGTCGCCGCCGGCTTCGATCACAATGTTTGAAACACTGGTAAAACTGTGAATTCCATGTGCTTCCAGGCGTGTTTTGAATACTTCCGCGCTTTCCTCATCCAGAAAGCGGCCAAGAAGCTTTGGCGTAAGTTCCAGTACTGCAACATTCAGACCGGCTGTTTTCAGTTCTTCGGCAAGCTCCACACCGATCACACCGCCCCCGATCACGACTGCGTTTTCCGCAAAAGCCATATCACGGTGGATCTTTTTCATATCCGTGATACTGCGTACGGTATGCACACCGTTCAGGTCCGCACCGGGAATTGGGGGAACGGCCGGGGACGCACCGCCCGCAAAGATCAGTCTGTCATACCGGATCTGACTGCCGTCCTGACATGTCACAAAATGGTTCGCCGCATCGATGCCGGTGACAGGGCAGGACGTTTTCAGCACGATCTGTTTTCGTTCATACCATTCCGCAGGATGCAGGGCGATATGTTCCGCACTCAGATATTTGATGTCTGTTTTGCTGAGCAGGGGACGCAGATACGGTCTTTCTTCTCCTGCTTCGAGAATGCAGATCTCTGCCTCGGAAGAATTTGCCCGGATCGTTTCCGCCGCGCTTACACCGGCAATGCCGCCGCCGATCATTACATATTTCATTCCCATGGGTACTCTGCCTTTCTTTCCTGCTGCCCACTCAGGGTCTCATAATCCACAAACTGCAGGCAATGCGTCAGACAGGCATCCACGCATGCCGGATTCTTTCCCATCGCCCGTAAGTCCGCGCAGCCGTCGCACTTGGCGCTTCGGCCGTCACGGAAACTGAGCTTTGGAGCGGCCTGCGGACATACTCTGGTACAGATTCCGCAGCCGATGCATTTTTCTTTCCGGTGGCCGACTGTGCCGTCGCTTTTCCGGTACATGGCGCCGGTCGGGCAGTGCTTCACGCATTCCGCGTCGTCGCAATGGATGCAGGCACCGGAGAAATGATAATACTTTAATGGGTCTTTGCCGGCGCTCACCGTGTCGGCGCGGCGGAAGAACAGGCCCATTTCCAGATTGTTCTTATCCTTGCATGCCATCTGGCAGACGTTGCAGCCGATGCATTTCTTCTGGTCATAGATAAATCCGAAACGCTTCATAGAAACTCCTTTTGATGGATCAATAGTCATTAGTTGCTGTTTGCTGGAATGAACATATATACACGATGGGATTCTGATCCGTCTGTGCATTCTTAACATAAGTATATCTGTTTTATTCATCATATTCGGCTGACATGACCGTTTTACAGGAAAATTGTCATTTCAATGATCAGCTGACCGTTTGACGGTATACTGCATATGGGCTTGAAATATTAATACACTAATGAAAAATCTTCTTTCTGCATTTCCGTAGGAAGATACAGAAAGAAGATGAATTCTGTTCGGCAAATATAGAAATATCATCCTCTGAGATACGAAAACATAAAATCACTTCTGCTTATATGTCACATAATCTTTTGCGTTGAATGCCAGAAGAACAGAAAAAGCAATTGTGATAAGTGCCGGCACCACAGCATATCCTGCGCTGATCTGACCGCCGCCTTTGAGTACCATGATCACCATAGCGATCGTATACCCGCAGCAGATCATTTCCAGCGAAAACAGAATGACCGCTCTCAGTATTGCCTTCCTTTTCTGCTGATCAGCATACTCAGCTATTCTTAATAAAGTTTCTTTTTCTTCCTTTTCCATACTCTCACTTTTCCTTTCTCCGTCCAGGATCTCCCTTATTTCAACGTCATAGAAGTCCGCCAGTTCTACCAGAACAGACAGATCCGGCATATTACTGCCGGTTTCCCATCTGGATACGGTTCTTGCGGCAACGTTGAACTTCTCAGCAAGCTGTTCCTGAGTCAGATTCTTTTCCTTTCTCAGTTCTTTTAACAATGTCCCGATCTTTGCCTGATCCATACAGATCCACCGCCTTTCGCCAACTGAAGTATGCCTCGTCCGGTTTCCTGACAACACGACATAAAGTGAGAAAAAGCCGTGTTTTTACGTACCGGACATGCTGTGTCCTGTTACAAAGTATATTTTATACAGATATTTCTCCAAAACAGAATAGATGGAAAGAAGAAAGAATCCCGCTCTGTCATCAGAGCAGGATCCGGGATAAAGCATCTGGGAAATAGCGGATGCCTGTTTATGTGCAGATGCTCAGCTGAACTTCTTTTTCAGCAGCAGGGCAGCTGCGGCGGAAAGCAGGGATATTCCCAGCATCGCGGCATACAGACCTGTATGGTTATGGTCAGACGTGTCCGGAGTGTACTTCTTCTCACTCTCCGTGATGTTAAGCGTTAGCTGGACTTCTCCGTCATCAAAGCTGACAAGAATTTCATGGCTGCCCGGTTCCAGTGTCTCCAGATAGGCTGACTGGAGCGTGATGACGGTACTGCCGGATTTAGCTGTGTAATCCGTATCCCTGCGCAGTTCGCTGCCGTCGGCTTTGACGCCGGTGAAATGCGCAAAGCAGTTTTCATCCTCCTCGCTGCGCTTTACGGTGATCACGACCGGCGCTGACGTTCCTTTTGTATAGCTGCAGGTGTCTCCGGAGACCGCGGTATAGACGATCTCTGCCGGTTCCGGTTCTTCTTTCTCTCTGACAATGACGGTCACTTCTGTTTCCAGTTCTGTTGTTTCCGTATAATCATCACTAAATATCAATGCCGTGACCCTGACGGTCGTCTGCCCGGTTTTTCCGGCAGTCAGCACACCGTGTTTACTGACCGTGACTACTTCTTCATCCCCGGTAACATACGTATATTCATTGATCTTGGCAGGGGAGGGAACGGTATCGATATACAGCGGCACCTGCTGACCCGGCTTCATATAAATGATTTCTTCCTCGGGGAAGATGGATTCCGGTTTCGGAATAATTCTTTCCTCCAGAATATAAAGTGTGAAATCCCTCCGTTTTCCGTTTTTCATGACCGCGGTCAGCGTTACTGTTCCGGGACTGTAAGTGGTCACCAGGCCTTCTTCATCGACGGCCGCGATGGTTTCATCAGAAGAGACCCATTCAATTCTCTGATCCTGAGCATCGAGCGGCACCGGGGAATAGATGATCTGATACAGGTTGAACCGGGGATTGAAGACGATGAAATCACTGTTCTTGCGAAGAGCGATATCCTCAACAATGGTCGCTTCGCTTTCCGCGACAAACTGTGCGGTAATGACCATATCCCTTGTGATATCCAGGCCGGTACCTACATTACTGCCGTCTTCATCATACCAGCCAATGAAGATATATCCTTCCTTTTCCGGATCTGTTCCAGGTGTTTCGAGATGTTTTCCGTTCATTACATAGTGTATGCTGACTTCCTGATCGTCGCACATGAACCAGACTTTATGAATGAGCTGATCGGTATTGACGAAGTCTGCGTCATACCAGGCAAGCCTGTTTCGGATCCATTCCTTCAGCTGTGTGACCGCCTGCAGATAATCAAAGTCTGTTTCATCGGGATAATTAATGAGACGGTCAGCTTCGGCGGAACGCCTGGTTTCCTCATAATACTGATCGATCACGCCGCCGTCGGCGATGAGTCTTTCCAGGGCATCGCGGAATACCGGCCACTGTTTTTTGATCTCATCCGCAAAGCCGCCTTCCTCTTTGTCACGGAACATCGGTCCCATCCAGCTGAACATGTTTATATGGCCGGTATAGCTGTAGCCGTAATCCCAGGCAAAGTCGAAATCCCATAACGGACCGAAGAAGATCTTTCCTGTCACTCCGCCAGTATCCCGTGTCTTATAGAAGTAGGTGGAACCGGTGACCCAGGCGTCAAAGTTTTTGCAGAAGTCCTGGAACAGCCAGTATCTGGCAGCGGAGTCCGCATCGATCAGATCACGGTAAGCGGTGCCTTCCGCATAGACCGTATCTTCCACCAGATCGATGTGATTCTGGATATATTCCTGCTGGGCAGGGCTGCTATAGTCGTCCTCGGCGAAGGAGGGGGTGTCTGTAGCCAGCAGCATTCCCCGTTTTGTATAGAATCGGTCCGGTGAGTCCTCCGGTTCCTGGGTGCCGCATTTGAGCAGATAGCCGCCGGTGATGTCCGGATATTCCGTATCATCCTCTTCCAGCTCGTCGATTTCAATGCGGTTATCGTCAATGCGCACCGTTTCGGTGAAATAATAGCTGCCAAGATACTTTTCGCCGTATTGTTGGCCCCTCATGACAAGATCGACCGGCACACCGCGGGGCGTGAAATCAAAGCCGACCTCATCACCGAGCCAGGCGGAGATCCTGTCCCGGAGCAGGGAATTATCGCTTGCATTGGCAATCAGCGCCCAGTGCTTGTTTTTGCCCAGACCGAACAGCTCGGTTTTTTTATCCAGCTTGATCTTGAACGGCTTCTTTTCATTTCTTACCCAGGTGGAATTGCCGCGGCCGCGGATACTCATGGAAAGCTCTGAAACACTATCGCACGGCAGGTCCGGAAAATCCGAATAATGAAAACCTTCCGGCACATCAATGCTTATGGTGCCGCAGCAGTAAACACTGTGATCCTCGCTTGCGATCATATCCTCGATGCTGCCTTGTGATTCATCGATGTTGATATAAACAACGGGAATGCCGTTGTCCGGCTGCGGTTCTTCGTTTTCTTCCGCACTGACCGGCAGGATGGAAATGCACAGAGAAAGAACCATGATCAGAAAAAGGAAAACAGGACGCATACGCAATTGTTTCTTCATAAAACACATGACCTCATAAATCATTTTTTTCAGTATAGCATCTGTGCAGTTCTCTTAAGAAAGAAGATGGCGCATACTTTTCATAATTAGAAAAGTCGCGTGTCTGAAAGGAATCGTAAACTTCCGACAACCGCTTATACAGGGAAGCGCAGGTGACCGTTACAGGAAGATTACTATCTTTACAGGCGATCTCGGGGCAATAAAGAAGGCTGAGGAATACCGGTGCCGCGAAGCGCTTCTAAAAGAACCGTTAAGAATAAAAGGCTTATTCATGATATTCATCCCATGATCATACAGCAGAAGCAGAATGGCATTTCGACAGTAAAAAAACAGTCGCCTTTCCAGGCCGTAAGACCATGTGAAAAGGAGACTGTTTTTGCTGAAGCGGTATTGTTCACTCTTGATATTGTTGAGAATATATCTGATCTGCTTTCTGAAGTTTTCTGATGTATTCGTCATAAGCAGGACTGAGTCTTCTCATAGCAGGGATAAATATGGTGTTGTATCCCTGTTCCTGCGTGAACTTCCTTAACAGTTCCATCAGCTTCGCGCCGGGAGAACTCTGATATTCAGCTGACTGTATGAATTCGCGGTACTTCTCAATGATCTCCTGATTATTCTTCAGCCAGTTTTCCGGATCGTCTGCGGCATCGGACAACGCAGCGTCTGCTGAGAGGACCGCCTCCTGACCGGCTTCCGTATTCATTTCATCAAGATAGATTTCCAGTTCTTCCGGGACTTCAAACTGTACGCCGTCAAGATATTCACAGATCTCACGATAGGCATTTTCCTGTTCCGCGGTCCGGACAGGATCCTGCAGGAAGCGCCCGAAATGAACAGCCAGAGATTTCCCCCAGAAACCCGGAAAGGCTTTGACCAATCTATCGGTAACAGACTGTCTGCTTACTGCGGCAGCTGCCTTTCGATGTACTGTGTTCCAGTCCATCGAAACAGCCAGTTCCTTCAGTAGTTCGTTCTGTTCTTTCGTTTTCTGAAGTTCCCGCTCGCGTTCTTCAATGATTCTCTGAAAAGGTGCGCTGTCATTTCGGTTAAGAAGATCTCTGATGTCTTCGACCGACACTCCCAGACTTCGCAAAAGAGAGATCTTTTTCAGACATTCGACATCTTCCGCAGTGAAAACTCTGTAGCCGTTCTCTGAAAACGCAGGGCACAGAAGACCTTTCTGACAATAGTATTCAATTGCTTTCTTCGTCGTTCCCGACAGCTTAGCAGCTTCATTGACCAGCATGTTGATCACCTCCACTTAAACCATAAGCTGTCCCCTAAGGGTGCAGTCAAGGTGTTTTAAAGCGGAAATTACCGCATTCTCTTTTCAAATCGGAACATTCCTTCAAGCGAATGTTCATCGCCGTCACCGGCATCATCTGCAGCCGGGCCGCGATGATGGTCGTTATAGAATTCAACGATGTGAAAGCCGCAGCGGTTGACATAGAAATGAATGTTTCTTGTCTCAAAATACGGTGTCAGAGTTTCCCATACCTTTACACTCGGAAACATCTTTTCGATCTGACACCAGGCAGCATAGCCGATCCCTTTGCTGTGGGCCTCAGGATCCACAAACAGGATCTCCAGATCTCCTCTGTCCTGCTCGATATGAACGATAACGCCTCCGACAGGCTTCTCGTCCAGCATGATCCTGTATGCTTCTCCGTGATCGATCGACTGTTCGATCGTTTCTCTGGAAATGATCTCTCCGTCTTCTTCGAAATGCTCATCTCTCATTCCGAACTCTTCGGTGGCGCCATACTTGAAAGCTTTCTGATTGCCTTTGATAAACTGTTCTCTGTCTTCATTCTTCAAAGGGACTAATGTTACTGGGGTTCTGCTCATCTTTACCTCCTGTCTGCCGGATATATAAAACCCGGCGATGCAAAAACATCCTACCGGGCTCACCCGACATCTTATCTGACAGGCGGCCTGCAAATCTTCCTGATTTACGATCCCCTGTGCTGCGGCACACTGTCCTCCGATGCATTCTTATTTTATCAATGATTCCGGCAAAAACAAACAGAAGATCTATGCATCTGCAGTCACTGCTTCCCAAGGGGAATAACAGTCACCGGAATATGGCCTCGCGTCCGCACGGGAACGCATTGAAGCAGGCAGACATGCCTGGCTTATTACTCCAGATGTGTTTTATAGCAGAGATACTTCCCGATACAGTCGAATCCGCATTCCTTTGCGGCCCATTCATATTCCTCGTCGCAGAAGAAGGTCATCACTCTGCCGTTTCTGCTTCTGGCATCAAACAGCGCAGCCTCAAGCAGCTCTTTAAACAGTTCCGGATCATAGGCGTCACGGTCTATGTCGATTCCAAATATTTCAAACCATCCGTCTCGGGCATCCATGTAATAGACGGCTCCCAGCGGTTTTCCTTCCTTTTCCTTTACATAGACGGTCCAGTGATCCAGATCTTCATATATTCTTTCGGAATTCCAGTACATGTCGCCTTCGATCTGGTTGTGAAGCATCTGAAAGAGTCTGTAATTGTCCTGCCTGATCCGGATCACATTCCTGTTTTCTTTAATATGCTCGAAACGAGTCAGGAAGGAAGTATTGTTATAATCACTTTCAATACATTCAAATCCATGCCCGGCAAGGAAGTTTACAGCCGTTTGATTGTCGGCAGGGAATCCCAGGAACAGGTCATATCCGGGGAAGTTTGCCGCGGCATAAGCCCGGAACTCGGAAAGAGCCCGGTCGATCGCTTTATCTGCCAGAAAAAAACATGTATCCAGATAATTGTCTTCCGGCAGGAAATAATAGTGGATCAGCCCATCGACTTTTCCTTCATATTCAAACAGAAGTATCTGTTCGGTCTCTCGGTCAAATGCCTTTAGTGACCGCTCCATAAACATTGCCTTTGTCTTGACTCCGTCACAGTATGTCGGATATCCGGACTTTGTCAGATCGGAAGCCAGTTCATAAGCAAAATCAATATAGTCAATAAACTCTTCTTTTGAGCATATTCGCAGCATTTTTATACCTCTCTCAAACTGAACTCAGGCTGGAATACTACCAGTTTTCATATCTTCTCTGTATGTCAATTTCCCGAATCTGCTGAATTTCTTCTTCAGACAGTTCAAAGTCAAAGATGTCATAGTTTTCGGCAATGTGTTCGGCATTGGACGAACCCGGAATTACTATATATCCATCCTGGATCTGCCATCTGAGTATTGCCTGTGCGGATGTAACATTATGATCACGGGCTGTTTTCGTTATTGTATCATGATTGAAGTTTTCTGCTGTATGTCCTCTTCCGCCGAAGGGATACCAGGATTCGATCACGATTCCGTATTGTTTTACATATTCCTGAAGTTCTTTATTCTGATAGAATATGTGGTTTTCATTTTGTATCACAGCAGGGGTGATGGATGCGAATGACAGAACCTCATCCACCTGTGCACGGGTATAGTAATTGGAGATTCCTATAGAACGCAGCCGGCCGTCATGAACTGCCTCTTCCATTGCTTTATATACGCCTTCATCATCTGCCCCGGGCTGGTGGATCAGCAGGAGGTCGATGTAATCGACGTTCAGGTCTTTCAGGGCATCGTTAATAATTCCTTTTGCACGTTCATGATCGCCGCCGTAGATTTTTGTTGTAATAAAGACTTCTTCTCTCGTCACGATACCATCATCGACCGCTCTTTGAAGACCGCGGCCTACGCCTTTTTCGTTGCCGTAATATCGCGCTGTATCGATCAGACGCATGCCGGTCTTCAGCGCGGAATACACACTGTTCTCGGCTTCCTCATCGTTTAATGTCCATGTTCCGAGTCCGATGATCGGCATCTCATATCCGCTGTTCAGCAGTACGGTCTTTTTTTTCAGATCAAACTGTCCCACCTTAGATCCTCCTTCTGCTGCAGAGGCGCTGTCCGCAGCTGTATCGGTATTTGCTTCGCTGTCCGATCCCGGTTCCCTGTTCTGAATACTGCAGGCAGTCATACCGGACAGAAAGATCAGGACCGTGACAAAGATCAATAGTCTTTTCATTTTCTTCACCTCAAAAACAGTTTCACTTGTAAACTGCAGCTCAGTTTTCCTTTTTCTGCATCTTCCTGCCGATCAGAAAGATGATACAGCAGGCAATCAGATTTACGATCACAGCAGCACAGCTTCCCTCAATGCCGAATACTTCATCATAGAAGAAACTGGATCCGCTTACTGTCGTATGGAATATGGATATGACGGCTGGATTCCCGCTGTCCGGCAGGCCGAAGATAAAGTCCTGTGTGAAATTCCACATCATGTGCGCGTCACAGGGAAACCAGAGCGTTCCGAAGTAATGAAAACTGATGGCATACTCGATTCCGACAACAAAAATACTGAGAAGCGGAATGATCGAGAAACCCGGATTATCCGCGTGGAGGAAAGTGAAGAAGAACGCACTGACTGCCGCCGCAATACCAACAGGAACTCCTTCGGCTTTCAATCTGCCGAATACAAAGCCGCGGCTTTCGATCTCCTCTGTAGAAGCCTGCAGCAGCACCGCAGCCAGTCCAAAGAGGAAAATGGGAATCTGTACGCCGGACGGGGAAGCAACCGCAAAATCGCCGTGGACGGACGCTGCCAGAATGCAGATCCCCATCGAAGCAAATCCTGTCAATGCGCCAAGTACGGCATACAGAGCATTCCTGCGTCTGTTTCCATGCAGGATATCGGTGAAGTACCGCCGATCCTTTCGGACAGCCCATGCGTACAGCAGCATGACAGCCAGAAAGCACACGTGTCCAAGATACAGAAGCACATGTGAGATCTCCGCACTGACGGCTAAACTGTCCCGCCATCTGAAATACCTCACACGCAGAAAGTAACCCAGAAAATCCAGTCCGTACGCCGTCACAAAGACGGTAACGATCGTCTCAATGATCTCTCTTCGTGTACGATTGCTTTTCCATGAATCAGACAAATCCTTTTTCAAACCGGACAGCACAGCAGTAATTTTAGACATTGTTTTCCCTTCCTAAAACTCTGATCTGTATATTTTATTCGCTTCAGGATCGTGTCTTCCGGGGAAGACAGCTCCATGAGAGTATTATACCGCCATGTAAAACGAGAGTGAAACTCTCCTTTGACTGTACGCAGGAAGAAGAAAAGATCCTGCTCACACTGTCAGGATCCTGTCTGTTCATACATCCGTATTCCAGAGTATTCGTTGTCAGGAATATTCATCTGAGCCGTCATCAATATCTTCAGCTTCGATCTCTTCCCGGATTTCTTTCATGGTATTGGACCAGTTATTGAAGAGTTCGATCGTGGATCTGCGTCCATGTTCATACAATTCCGCAGAAAATCCGCTGCCGATCAATTCGTTATAGCATTGAATAATCGCATTAAACTTCTCCGGTTCTCCCGCATAAGAGCAGGATAATATGTAATAACCGTTTTCAATATCCTTTTTTATCTCCGCGATAGAATCCGGCCGGTATTTTCTGATAATTCTGATCAAAGATGCAGGAATTGTATCCGTCACGATTTTCAGCCCTGCAGTTTTCGGATAGTAATGCATTGTTTCCCTCCTGGCTTTTATGTTCTTTAACCATGATATGGACAGCAGAAATCCGCAGTGTTTTCTTATGGGATTCAGAACACAGAACCTGCTGCTCAATATGCTGTCGTTCCGTATCACGTGGGATGTTCTTGAAGAAAATGCATGATTCTGTTCTTCCGCTACTGCTGACGCAGAGCGTTGTTTCTGTATTTCAGAGGACTCTGGCCGACCATGGCAGAGAACCGGACGCTCAGGGAAGAGGAATCCCGGAAGCCGGTCTCTTCGGCAATCGACGCAATGGAGCGGTCTGTTGTTTCCAGAAGAAGCTTGCAGCGGGTGATGCGGCAGGCGAGCAGATAAGCATGGGGTGTAGTGCCGATGACCCGTTTGAACATCTGCAGGAAATAAGAACGGGATAGATGGGTCAGTTCCAGCAGATCGTCAACGTTAAGTTCATCCCGGTAATGAAGACGGATATGGTCCGCCGCTTCCAGGATCAGCCGTACAGTTCCGGTGCTTTCCGTCTGCTTTTTCATGAGGCCGGCCGCCATCATCGTTAACAGCTGATGTACTTCGAGGGAGTCGGTCAGGATCGCCTGTACCGAGTCTGTTTCCAGATTTTTGAGAATGGTATCGAAGTGGAAGTGAACGCTTTTTGCGGACAACGATACAGGGGTCAGTCTGCCTTCCGGAATCAGAATCTTTTCCATTGCCCTGACGCCGTCACCGTCGATATGGATCCAGTAGTGCTTCCATGTGTTATCCCGTGTTTTATAGGACTGCGGATAGCGGCAGTTCATTAACAGTGCTTCATTCTGATGCAGTTCCACCGTCTGGTTATTCTGCGTGATCAGGCCGCAGCCTTCGATCGTACAGAAAAGAATGTAGTTGTCCTTAAAACTTCTTGCTGTGTTGAAATCTTTGCGGGCATAGAAAACACCGGCTTCCGAGCAGAAAAAAGGCTGGCTGACGGCGGTTTCACCGGGTGTTGTGCGCAGCCACAGACTGCCGGGTTCAATATCAAGATTGTAAGTAAGCATATATGCCTCCCAGAACATCAGACTTTTTCAAAAAAACATAAGACTATCATTAATGGATAACTGTATTTATGCTCATTATACTGTTTATGTAAGCAAAAGGAAAATCAAAAAAAAGGAGGGGATATGGCAAATTGTCACCTGGCTGTCGACATCGGCGCGTCCTCAGGACGTCACATCCTTGGCTGGCTTGAAAACGGAAAGATCCGGCTGAAAGAAGTGTACCGTTTCGAAAATAAGCTGACCGAAAAAGACGGTCATCTCTGCTGGGATATTGATCATCTGGCTTCGGAACTGAAGGCAGGCATACGGGAATGCGCAAAGCTTGACTGCAGGCCTGAAACAATGGGAATCGATACCTGGGCAGTTGACTATGTTCTTCTGGATGAAGCTGGAAGAAGACTGACGGATGCGGTGGCATACCGGGATGAAAGAACAGACGGAATGCGGGAAGAACTCGAGGCAGAAGGAAAACTTGCCTTTGCGGAACACTATTCCCGTACCGGGATCCAGTTTCAGAAGTTCAATACAGCCTATCAGCTGTATGCCCAGAAAAAGGAAAATCCGGAGATATTTGAAAAGGCAGCAGCTATGCTGATGATTCCGGATTATCTCGGTTATCTGCTGACCGGGAAGAAAGCACAGGAATACACCAATGCGACAACGACTGCCCTGGTCAATGCGTATACAAAAGACTGGGACAGAGAACTGATCAGTAAACTTGGGCTTCCGGAAAGAATCTTCCTGCCGATCTCAGTGCCTGGAACGGTTCTGGGCGATTTCAGTGAAGAAGTTCAGAAAGAATTGGGACTGAACATGACAGTGATACTTCCCGCGACCCATGATACCGGAAGCGCCTTCCTGGCGGTACCGGCAAAGGACGATAATGCTGTGTTCCTGTCCTCCGGCACATGGTCGCTGCTTGGCGTAGAAAATATGGAGCCGATCACAAGCATGGAAAGTATGGAACAGAACCTGACCAACGAAGGCGGCTATGAATACAGATTCCGCTATCTGAAAAATATTATGGGTCTCTGGATGATTCAGAACATCCGTAAGGAACTCGCCGATGAGAACGGAAACCGGCCGTCCTTCCCGGATCTGATCAGAGAAGCGGAAGGCGCAAAGGACTTTGCGTCCATGGTGGATGTCGATGATGACCGCTTCCTGGCGCCGTCTTCTATGATTGAGGAAGTTAAGAAAGCCTGCGCTGATACAGATCAGCCGATACCGCAGACGACCGGAGAGGTCATGCAGGTGGTCTACCGCTCGCTGGCAGATGATTACAGAAGGGCAGTGAAAGCACTGGAAAAGCTGACCGGCAGAACATATACCAGCATGAATATTGTCGGCGGCGGAAGCCAGGACATGTATCTCAATCAGATGAGTGCCAATGCCACTGGCTTAACCGTCTATGCCGGGCCGACGGAAGGAACCGCACTTGGAAATCTGCTTGTGCAGATGATCGCGTCAAAAGAAACCGCATCGCTTCAGGATGCGAGAAGTTTAATCAAAGAGAGCTTTGAAATCAGGGAGGTAAAGCCGCAATGAGTATCATGGATGTTAAATTTGTTAACGGATTTGTACGTATGTGCAATGACGGCTGGCTGCAGGGCTGGCACGAAAGAAACGGAGGAAATCTTTCCTACAGAATCAGACCGGAAGAAGTGGAAGAAGTCAGACAGTACTTCCATGAACCCGGTGAATGGAAAGAGATCGGAACCAGTGTACCGGATCTTGCCAATGAGTACTTCATGGTCACCGGCTCCGGCAAGTATTTCCGCAATGTTATCCTTGATCCGGAAGACACGTCTGCGATCATCGAACTTGACGATAAGGGAGAAAACTACAGAGTCCTGTGGGGATTGTGCAGCGGCGGCAGGCCGACCAGCGAACTGCCTTCCCATCTGATGAACCATGAGGTCAAAAAGAAGGCAAGCAGCGGTACACACAGAGTCATCTACCATGCTCATACGACCAATGTCATCGCTCTGACATTCGTGCTTCCTCTGGAAGACAAGGTCTTTACAAGAGAACTCTGGGAAATGGCTACGGAGTGCCCGGTCGTCTTCCCGGATGGTGTCGGAGTCGTCGGCTGGATGGTTCCCGGCGGACGCGATATCGCGGTTGCGACCAGTGAACTGATGAAGAAATACGATGTAGCGATCTGGGCTCACCACGGCATGTTTGCCAGCGGTCCGGACTTCGATCTGACCTTCGGCCTCATGCATACTGTTGAAAAGAGCGCAGAGATCCTGGTCAAGACATTAAGCATGTCGCCGACAAAGCTGCAGACCATCACACCGCAGAATTTCAGAGATCTGGCAAGAGACTTCAATGTCACACTTCCGGAAGAATTCTTATACGAAAAGAAGTAAAGGAGAAAGATCATGTTAGTTGATACCCGTGCAAGAGTCGGCGTATTCGCCATCGCCTTAGGAGCATACTTACCGCAGTTCCCGTCCCTGGTTCCTGAGTTTGAAGGCCAGTATGAAGCATTCAAGAAAACACTTCCCGATACGGTCGATCTGATCGACGGCGGCATCGTCACCACCAAGGAACTCTCCCAGGCTGCCGGCGACAAATTCCGTGCAGCGGATGTCGATCTGGTGATCATGCAGCTGCTGACATACGCAACAAGCTACAATATGCTGCCGGCAGTCCGGGATCTTGACGTACCGGTCGTCCTGGTCAATGTCCAGAAGCTCAAAGCTCCTGATTATGCCAACACGGACAATGCCAAATGGCTCGGTGAACTCTACGCCTGCGGTGCGGTGGGCGAAATGGTTGCTGATCTGGAAAGAGCAGGAAAGCGCCATGCGGTCATTACCGGTGTTGTCGAAGGCGGAGATCCCTATGTTGAAAAGGAAATCGCTGAATGGTGCAGAGCTGCCCAGGTCAGAAGAAGATTCCGCGATACGAATCTTGCCCAGATCGGCAGACCGTATCCGGGCATGATGGATCTCTACATCGATGAAACAAACCTCTACCACAGAATGTGGGTTTATACAAAACAGTTCGACTGGGAAAAGATGTGGGCGATTGCAGATAATATCACCGATGAAGAAGCAATCCGCACAAAGGCAGAGGATATCCTCGACACATTCGAGATTGAAGGCGGCGCCACAGTTGAAACCGTCTGGGATATGGCAAAATATGTTGTCGCCTTTGAACAGTGGGTCAAAGACGAACAGCTCGGCTTTGTCGCTTCCCATTACGACGGTTTTGCCCAGGGAGTTGCCGGCAAGCTCGACAGTATGCTGATCCCGGCATTCTCCATGCTGATCAAGCAGGGCACAGCCTGTGCAGTCGAAGGGGATATCAAGGTTGCCATGGCGATGTCCATCCTCAAGACCATTGCCGGTACCGGCCAGCTTTCCGAAATGTATTCCATCGACTTCCCGGAAGACATCTGCATTATCGGCCACTCCGGATCAGGTGATGCGGACATCTCGAAGGCACGCAAGCCTTCCATGAAGATCGTTCCTGTTTTCCATGGCAAGACAGGCGGCGGCTATCTGACCCAGTTCTATCCGCCGGCAGGACCTGTCACGTATCTTGGTATAACCCAGGACAGGGACGGGCACTTCAAATTCGTTGTCGCGGAAGGTGTCAACGAGGAAGGACCGATCTTCGAGTTCGGCGATACCAACATGCGCACACGGTTTACCTGCGGTGCCAGGGACTTTGTCAACAGATGGTCCGAAGCAGGCCCGACCCATCACATGGCAGCGGCTGTCGGCAGACACATCGATACACTGATCAAAGTTGCAAAAATATTCAATGTACCGATCGATATCATTACCAGATAATGAGTCTCATCAGAAGAGAACGCAGCAGTTCTCTTCTTTTTTTTTTGTTTCCTCAAAAAAAGAATCCGTTTTGCTGTAGCTGCCGGATTCCGGAACTGCCCCCGACGTGGAAGCTCGTAAAATGTGAAATACAGAAAGACATTCAGACTGGTATGTATCCGGTATTAACCGTCCGGTTCGAAAATGTGAAAGAAGCTTACATCAATAAAGACAGCTGGTCCGGATGAAGTGCTATTAATCATCTTCTTTCAGTTTTGCATAGATGAAATAATCACACCATGTATTGACCATCTTCCCCTGACGTATAAGGCCTTCCCTGGTATAACCGCATTTTTCCATCATCTTCCAGGAAGCGATATTTCGGATATCGACTTCTGCCCATAGTCTTTTCAGTTCCGTATGTTCAAAACAGAAATCCGTGATTGCTGACAGACTTTCTGTCCCGTATCCCTTGCCCTGGCAGGAACTTGCCAGACGCAGCGCTACCGATGCCATCCGGTTATTTTCAATCAGATAGACCCAGAGATCACCAATGACCCGGTTGTCTTCTTTCCCGGCAATACCAAGGTGGAAACTCCTGGTTGGCTTCTCTTTTTTTTCAAACATCAGTTCGGGGTTCTTCTCTGCTTTGGCGGGACCTTTGCCCCAATAAGTATAGATTCTTTTGTCCGGCATCCATTCCCTGAGAGCGGGAATATCGGAAGATGTCATCGGACGGAGAATAAGCCGTTCGGTTTCAATGATCGGTTTATTAATAATATAGTCTGCCAGAGCCATGGTCATAATCCTTTCGCCGATGAATCGATATCTTCATTTTACAAAGTGTCTACTATACTTCAACTCCGGAAAATCTGTACGTGGAAACCTGTTTGCTTCCTTATGAGGGGCAGCCGCATGAATAACGCCCAGGTATCTGCAGCATATGCCGATGTCCGGCAGTGTATTTACTATTTATATCGTTCTTCAAGAAAACTGATCCACCGAGCGTATCGATCGCAGTTCTTTTTCAGTATGACGCAGTGGTAGTGCATGGTGGCTTCCGGATCAAAGATTCGAATGAAGATACGCCCACTGTTTTCCCTGCTGCGGAAAAGACGGATCGTAAGATCAGAGGCAAAAGCAGGCAGGGTGGACGCATTTATGACAGCACTTAAAGCTTCCAGAGAGTCCTGAAGAACGAAATGGGAATCCGGCATCGCAGAAGTAGCCGGCAAGTGGTTTCTGGATCATGAAGTACATTTTGATTATGCATGGTCTTCCACATCGGAAAGGGCTGCAGATACGCTCGAGATCGTGACCGGCGGACAGATCCCTTATGAGAGGATCTGGGGACTGAAAGAATGGTTCTTCGGCAAGCTGGAAGGGCATGATGAATCTTTGAATCCTTCGTTTCCGTACGGGGATCAGTTCAAACAGTACGGCGGAGAAGGGGAAAAAGAATTCCAGGACCGGTTTGTGAATACGGTCACCGAACTGATGAAGCATGCGGAAGATAATACCACGACGCTTATCGTTGCTCATGGTGCTGCCTGTGGTCAGTTTGCCAAAAAATGGCAGGATTATTCACTGGTTCCCCATAAACCGGGGATCGGCAACTGTGCGATCTTCAAATACAGTTATGACGGTGTCGTGTTTATGTGCGAAGAGATCGTGAAACATGATTTTTCCCATCTGGATCCCGAACTGTCAAAATCTGTTTATATTACTGCAAAAGGAGGACGATAAAATGAATGATAAGGAAATGTTCATGGAATTCCGCAGCTGGATCATAAGCCAGACAGATCCTGCATACAGAATCGAAGAAATCAATGAGGACAAAATTGATTATGTGACAGATGCCGCAGCTGCACATGTGGAATTCTTCCATCTGGAGTATGAGATCGTATCTTTCACAATTGAAAGTCCGAAGTCGGAAGAACCGCTCTTTTTCCTGCATTTTGAATTAAAAGATCTGGATCACGCCAAACAGCTGTTTAACGAAATGATCCAGTCTCTGAAAAACGCAGCATCCCGTGTTACGTATAAAGTCCTGCTGAGCTGTACGTCGGGATTTACGACGAGTTTTTTCGCCGACAAGCTGAATACCGCGGCGCAGACCCTGGATCTGGATTACGCCTTTTCCGCAGTCAGCTATAATGAGCTTTTTGAAGCTGCTGCAGATCAGGACATCATTCTTCTTGCCCCGCAGATCGGTTATCTGCTGAAAAAGGCAAAAGAGATCCTGAAAGACAAGATCGTCCTGCAGATCCCGACAGATGTCTTTGCAACATACAACACCAACAGAGTTATGGACATTCTCAAAGAAGAAATCGAAGCCAGAGAAAAACCGGCAGAGATCATAGAAGATATCCATGACCCGGAATGGGACAGTACGATCATGATCCTGGCAGTTGTGAAAGAAAACGGAAAATATATTATTCATTACCGCGGGGCAGAGCAGGAAGCTCCTCTGGAGCGCGGCAAGATCGTAAAGGAAACACTGTCACTGAATGATATCGAAGATGTTCTGGACGTCATGTTTATCAAATATCCGAAAATCAAAGGCGTTACCATTGCCGCGCCGGGCATTGTTACCAACGGACATCTGACACTGCCGACTGCCGGCATACTGGACGTGGATATCGTCGGCCGGTTTACAGAGAAGTACAGGAGACCATTCATCCTGTGCAATGACGCCAATGCGGCTGCAGTCGGCTACTATGCAAATCACAGGGACTGCGGTGACCTTCTGCTGTACTATCATCCTCTGGGGAATGTAATCGGCGGAGCCGGCATCGTCCTTGACGGAAAACTGCATGTGGGAAAGAATGATTTCGCCGGGGAAGTCATCAGTTATATCAAACTGCTGAATTTCAGTGAAGACCGCTTTGACCTTGCACGAACACCGGAAGGAATCACGGAATATGTCACCAAGGTAACCGTTCCGATGATCGCTTCCATCGGTCCGGATACGCTTGTGGTATACTGTGACCTTCTGACAGATACGGATGAACTGAAAGAATGCATCGGAAAGTACATACCGGAAAAATACATTCCGGAGATCCACAAGATCGGCAGCAGCCTCTGGGAACTGTTCTACGGAGCCGGTGTACTGTTGTATAATCTGCTGCACGGAAACATTGAATACCGTCCGGACCTGGAGAACTACAGGAAATAGTATTCCAGCCAGCTGGGAACCGGCATTGCCGGTTCCTTTTCCATTCTCTGTGTGTTGCATACAGCAGTTCCGAGATCTGAATTCCCAATGCATCAGACAGCGGTTCATAAAGAGACAGATCCGGCATTGTTTTTCCGTTTTCCCAGCGGGAGATGGATTTCTGGCTTGTGCCAAGTATTTCGGCAAGCTGTTCCTGTGTCATTCCCTTTTGTTTACGCATCTGCTGAATGAATGCGCCGATATCTTCCTGGTTCATGTGAGCACCTCCTGTACTGGCTGAGTCAATCATACGTCAGGAAATGCTGGAATATACAGGACACAACATGAGTATCGGCATAATCCGGGCAAAATGAGAGCAGTATTGCCAGCTGAAACACTGCTGCTCAGCTGCAGAGCTTTGCTGAGGGATCCGATCCGCTGTCATGTGGGCCTGTCTCTCATGGATCACGGACCTGCAGGCTGAACGTTTTTCTGTTTGACTTTCTTTCTTTTGCAAAAGCGTATTGTGGTACGATAGTAGTAACAACTATTCTCAGGAGGGATGAGAGTGCCGCAGGATAATGAAAAAAGCTATATCAGCCGGACCAGCGGGCTGAAAGCGAAGGACTACATCGGCTATGCCATGGTCGATATGGCAGGCTGTCTTGTTTTTGCGCTGGTCACCACACTGCTTCAGAAGTTCTATACCGATATTTTCCATCTGAGTCCGCTGTTCATCATGATCATGTTTATTGCCGCAAGAGTATGGGACGGCATCAATGATCCGATCATGGGACGTATCTGCGATACGGTGGAACCCGGGCCGCACGGGCGCTATCGGAAATGGATCCTGTATGCTGCAGTTCCTTTGGCAGTATCTGCTGTTCTTATGTTTCTTAAACTGCCGGGCATCGGGGAAGAAGGTCATTATACAGCCACATGTGTTTACGCCACATGCACATATATCTTCTTCGGTATGGCGTATACAGTGCTGCAGATCCCTTATGGATCGCTTGCGTCAGTTGTCACCACAGATGCTCACGAACGCTCCAGACTTTCTGTTTTCCGCTCCATCGGTGCAGCTCTGGGATCGATTCCGGTACTGCTGATCGCCAGCTTTGCCTATGCTGACCGCATGGATGCCGCCGGCAATCCGGTGATCGGTGAAAACGGAAAAGTGATCACCGATATGCAGTATGGTCCCGTCATCAAAGGCGTTATGATCATGGCTGTTATCTCGTGCGTGATGCTGCTGATCAGCTTCACGATGAATAAAGAGCGCGTAAAAACAAAGCCTCAGCCAAAGGAAAAAGGGGCAGCGAAGAAAGCTATCACCATGCTGTTCCATAACCGCGCATTTGTCGCAATCACCATGGTATCGATGCTGCTGCTTGCCGGCCAGATGTTCACCCAGAGTTTCTATACCTATCTGTTTAACGATTATTTCCATGCCAACTGGATGAACCTGGCAACCCAGGCATGTACGTATTCACCGATGATCATCTTCATGTTCTTCCTGCCGAAACTGACCGGGAAAAAGGGGAAAAAGGAAGTCACTGCCATCGGTATGACGGTTGCTGCTCTGGCGAACCTTGTCCTGTTCTTCCTGCGCGGCATGGATCCTTCAAAGCTTCTCTGGATTTTCCTGGCAATGAATTTCATCAGCGGCTGCGGTCTGACGACCCTGGTCATGCAGTTATGGGCAATGGTCGCTGATGCGATCGATGATATCGAAGTCAAAACCGGAAGCCGTGATGACGGTACAGCATATTCCGTGTTCAATCTGTTCCGCAAAGTAGGTCAGGTGCTGGCTGCGATCTGCGTCAACGGCGCGCTGCTCGGCATGCAGTATAAATATGAAAAAGGCGCAGTTCAGACACTGGCCAATCTGAAGATCATGTATGATCTTGGAACCCTGATTCCGGCTGTCATGTTCGGCATCATGGCCATCCTGCTGTTTGTTTCCTATCCGCTGTCCAGGGAAAAAACAGAAGAGCTCCAGGCTCAGAAAGAGCTGAAGCTCAGAGAATCCTACGAGAACAGGGAAATCGAGATCTAAGCTTTTTCAAACCATACAGGCAGGTCACTGGGGGTACAGGAAACTTCAAGTTCCGTGCCTCCTTTTATGATGTCTCCCTCGCCCCGCAGCTTCCATGCACTGAAAGACGGAAGCCTGACATGAACAGATTCTTTTCCCTCATCGAAGACCGGACACGCCAGAATGGAATCCCCGCACATAAAGCAGTCTGCTTCTGTATCATAGCCGGGTTCTTTCAGGAAAACCGGCCAGATCAGCGGAAGATTCTCCGATACACATCGCTGCATCTGTTCATAGAGATAAGGGACTAGCTGTTCACGGAAGGCGAACAGTCTTCTGACTTCCGGCATCCGGTCTTCGTACAGCCACGGCATGTTGGACGGTTCCCCCGGTTTCCAGGAATGCAGGACAAAGCGCGGTGTGAATACCGCGTACTGGAGCCAGCGCAGGAACAGTTCCCTGCCGGGCTTCGGACCGGCAAAACCGCCGATGTCCTGACCGAAGAAGGCAAAGCCGGAAAGTGCCATGGTCATTGCCTGGTAATGATTGAAGCGCAGATCCCTGAAATCTGTGTAATTGTCTCCGGTCCATGTCGTCGCCGTGCGCTGGGTCCCGGGAATGGCACAGCGGGAAATCATAAAGGGAACGTCACCATGGAGATCCGCTTCCTTCAGACAGATCTCCCGGCCGGCTCTTGCCATCAGAAGGGAGAACAGCGGACGGATCAGCCGGGCAGGCACTTCTCTGCCGAATCCGCAGGCATATACATCTTTGTCCCAGACATCATATTCATTGTTGTCGTTCCAGAGATTATGAAAGCCATAGCGGAGCAGGCTGTCTCGGACACATTCCTGCCAGAAGGCATAGGCGCCGGGATTTGTGAAATCCAGATAACTGGCCATGCCGCCCCAGAAGGGGAACACAGCCGGGGACCCGTCTTTGTAATGCAGGAACCAGCCGTTTTCCGCTATCGTCTGATACAGCGGATGAACGGAAAGAAATGCCGGTTTGATATTCGGCATGATCTCCATGCCATGACTGCGGAAGAATTCCGCAAGAGCTTCCGGAGACGGGATCTTATCTCTGTTCCAGTGAAAAACACACCGGGAATCGCCGATCTGCGTATAGCCGCTGGACAGATAAAAGCCGCGGGCTCTGATTCCGTTTTGTTCGCACTGCCGCACGAAACCGCGCAGTCTTGCATCCGCATCCGGCGCGTCGGTGTATTCCATCGTACTGCCGCAATAGGAGAATGCCCATTCCGGTACCGGGGCAATACCGCCGGTCATTGCATTGAATCGCTGAATGATTTCAGCCGGGCTGCCGGTAATCAGATAGAAAACCATGTTTTCTTCTTCATAGCGGATGGAATTGAACGGTTCAAAATAATTGTCGTGCTCTTCCCCGAAGTTCACCCGGCCGCTGCTGTATGTGTCATAGTACAGACCATAGGAGCCGGCATCATTGACGCAGATATAAAACGGGAAATGCTTGTACAGCGGATCAGAGTATTCCGCCTTGAAGCCCATGGCGTCATCGGTGCCGAGTTCAAAACTGCGGCCGTTCTTGTTAACGTGTCCGCTCTTGTCACCAAGACCGAAGATCTTCTGTTCCGGTGTGCGTCTGGTAAAATGCACCGATCCGTCCCCGAGTTCACCGGCAAAGTTATAAGCCAGACCATTGCGGTCCTGATACAGAATGCCTTTCTCATTTTCTGCGGTGATCCGGAAGTTCAGCAGTTCGATCTGAAAATGCAGACCATACAGTTCAAACGAAACAGTACCGTTTTCTTCGTGCAGAACCGGTGACAGGGCAGAGAAGGCTTCCTGGGAAAGCTTGCTGCGGCCGGACTGCGGACACTTACCGTCCGGATCCACGCTCCAGGTCGGCAGGAGATTCTCTCTGTCGCGGATCAGGGAAACGCGCAGAATATGTTCAAAGAAATCCAGACGCATGGTGATGCCGTCCGCTTCATATTCCGCAAATGTGCCGCCGTAGTTCGCTGACTGGAATTCATGATGGAATTTCATGCTTTTGGATTTCCTTTCCTGATCATATTCATACACAGTTTCGGGTAGGGGACTCTGCCCATCGCTGTCTTTTTATCTGTGATCTTCAGAACGTGAAGCCTGCCGTTTCTGCAGGGCTGCCAGTCCGGTCTGCCGTCCCCGTTTGGATCTCCGGTTTTTGCAAAGGATGCGAAATAATCCATCAGCTGGCAGGAGATCTCTTCATCGCGCTCTGTATACGGCCGCCAGGACTGTGCCAGTCTGCCAAAGATATAGCGCAGATCACACGAATGAAATGCACCGTTGTTATCGCCCGGCGCATCCCGGTCAAAACAGTAAATATATGCGTCGTTGTCACGCCCGTATTTACAGCCGATATATGCCATCAGCGGGGCATACATGTCGTTGTTGGTGAAGCCGATCATACAGCCGGTTCTGACTGGGTGTCCAATCAGTTCATTTACCGGCTTTTTCAGCAGGACCCCGTCGATGACCGGCATTGTGCAGTAAACCGTGTCTTTCCGTTCGTTCTTCATATCCTGAGCGGCAGTTAGAATGGCTTTTACATCCAGACGGCGCAGTTCTTCCAGAGAAGAACAGCCGGCTTTCGCCATCAGCTGCAGCCAGTATTCTCTTGTATCTTCCGCTCTGCGCGGCAGGGCAAACCTGGGAAACAGACCGGCACCTGACATCATGAATACACGGCTGAATAAACCGCTATTGTCATGATTCAGACACAGATACTGTATGGAAATGGCACCGGCACTCTGTCCGAACAATGTGATATTGTCCGGATCACCTCCGAAGTTTGTAATGTATTTCTTCACCCACAATAATGCTGTCCGCTGATCATCCAGACCGAAATTGCCGTCACGTCCGTATTCTTTCTGAATATCCTCATGGGTCAGATAACCGAAGATACCCACCCGGTAATTGACAAAGACGGTAATGATTCCGCGCTTTGCCATTTCATAGCCGCGGAACGGTTCTTCCTGATTGGAACCGGAGTTGAAGCCGCCGCCGTGAAAGAACACTGCGACAGGACACTTCTGTGCGTTCAATGGTGTAAATATATTCAGATTCAGACAGTCTTCATCATAACGGAACGCAAGTCCTTCCCGGAATTCTCTGTGATAGAACAGCCGTTCGGGATTGTCCAGCTGCGGAAAGAACTGTCTGTACTGCGGACAGGAATTGCCGAAAGATGATGCGTCTACGGTGTTTTCATATTGATCGATCATTTTCGCATAGCGGAAACGTTCTGCCCTGGCATACGGTATGCCGAGAAACTGACGGCATCCTTCTGTTTCTGTGCCGGCAACATGGATCACTGGTGTATGGATCTCGATCTGTCTCATCTCTTTCATATGATAATTGTCCTCTATGGCTGCTGCAGTTTCATTATATATCTTCTGTTCTGAAGAATGATACCGGCCCTCAGCTGCATAATGCGGATACATGTGCTTCTCTGCGTTTTAACAGATACAGTGCGGTAAAAAAAACGGTGTACTTCAGAACGGCCGCTTACCTGATCAGATTCCTGTTTTCTCCGGTCAGAAATTCATTCTGTCCGGGCTGGTATTTGTCGTTCATGAAGCATCTCCCTGAGGATAGTATAAGGCCTGCAGATCATCGGTATCCATGTGCAGGCTGTAATCTGGCAAGAGAAAAGGCTCCTGTATAAGAGCCTGACAAGTAGTGTGATACACAGAACCAGTATGAATCGCCGCGTTTCTCATTTACTTCGTGTTTTTCCGGGATTTTTTTCCGCGTCGCTTCATGGCCGCAAAAAACACATTGCAGTGACGGAACACACTGCTCTTTTTATGAATAATATTTGTCTTTGTTCAGGAGATTTTCCTGATTTGCCACGATCAGGGTGCCGACCATATCGCAGATGGCATTATTGATGGTTCTGACCAGTCCGGCTATCACTTCAACACCAAGTACCATCGTGATCGCTTCCGATACCGGTAAGCCCAGAGTTTTCAGCAGGGCTGAGAGACAGATGATGGAAGCACCCATTACAGGCGGTGCGCCGGCGGACAGCATCAGGATGGCGAATACCATCATAAGATAGGTGGAGAAGGTGATCGGAAGACCGTATACCCTTGCCAGAAGCAGTCCGAAGACGGACATGTATACCGTTGTGCCGTCCATGTTGATGGTTGCGCCGAGCGGAATGGAAAGGGAATAGATTTTCTTGTGTACGCCCAGATCATCACAGATTTTCATATTCAGAGGAATTGCAGCACTGCTGGAACCCATGCCCATGATCTGAAGCAGGAAGGGCAGATACTTGCGGGTGAATGTCAGCGGTTTGAGTTTCCCGAGGAATTTGAGAAGCAGGTGATAGAAGGTGATCAGTATGACGATTGCCAGCAGGTAGACTGCGATGCCTGCAAGAACCGGCAGTCCTATTCCGGCAGTGTTTCCGGATCCGGACAGGATCATTTCCGACAGCATGCAGAAGACCATGACCGGCATGAAACTGATCAGCATATTTGTCATTTTCAGGAACACTTCATTTCCGGCATTGATAAAATCCTGGAATGGCTTTGCCTTGGCGCCGACTGCTGTGACCGCCAGCCCCAGAAAGACTGCCAGGAAGATGATCTGTACGGTATCTCCGTCCAGAAATGATCGGACGAAGTTATCCGGTATTATTTTCATGAATGTCTCGACGAAGGACAGATCCATTGATGCCTCGGGTATGACCTGAGACACTGCAGCAGCACCTAACTGATACGGTTTGAACAGTTCGACCAGTGCAAATCCAAGCACTGTCGCAAACATTGTTGTCATCGTGTAAATTCCAACGATCTTACCGCCGATGCGTCCGAGCTGGGCAGTGTTGCCGAAGCCTGCGATTGCGCTTGAGATGGAGAAGAATATAAGCGGCGGGATCAGCATGTTCAGACAGTTCATGAACATCTCCTTGCCCGGCGTCATGAATGCGGATGCGAGCTTCGCGCTTAAAGCAGGAGGAAGGACGCTTTTCAGCATGAAGGACAGCACCACGCCAAGCACAGCCGCCGTTACCAGACGGATCAGCAGAAGATATCTTGACTTGTATGCCGTGATCGTAACGACATTGTGTTTTCTCCAGTTTCTGATGTGAATGTCATCCGCAAATGACTGCATGAGCGCAGCCTGCATCGGATCGGAAGATTCAAAGAAATCAAAAGGTTCTCCGTTTGCGACAAGGCGGATCGTCAGTTTTCCGCTGCGGAATCTGATGTAGACAGTAATCTCCTCGTCAGTGGTGTGGTCCAGCATGATCAGAAGGGATTCTTCCGCCATGAGCGCAGCTCTGTTTTCCTCGCTTTTTTTCAGCTTGTATTTCTGAATGCTTTCCAGAATAAAGGAGAGTATTCCGGCTGTATCTTTTGCTTCAAATGTCTTTTTCATAATCTTATACCGTATTAATTATATCAGAAAACGCTTCCATGATTTCAGGGCAGATATGATACAGAGTTCTGGACAGTATTACTTCAGAGTACCTGGAACCCCCATTTTTTTCCGGAGATAAAAGGGTACCTGCATTGTCTGCACATGGATGCAAACAGCTATCTTATCACGATTTCTGCCGACGCTGCATGATCCTGCAGGATGCACTCTTTTAATATGCCGGCAGCTCCGCAGCAGTACAGACGGATACTGAAGGAAAACTAAGTATCCAATGTGTCTGTATACAGGACAGCTTCAGCAGACTGTCCCCGTCCCGGCAGAAGCGATGCTTTCTCCTGAAACTCATCGTCTTCCTCTGAAAATACTGTACAATACTAATTAACAGATGACAAAACATGCATTAATGTGCGGAGATGATTCTCCCATCACGATCTATTACTATTACGATTTCACCGATACGGATCTTTTCTGTGCGCTTCTCGAGAAGCGGTTTCGTGAAACCGGCCATACTCGGCATCTTCGCTTTATCGAATGGAACTGTTATAAGGAAGAGCCGGGCAGGGATGGCGATCTCTTTATATACGATGCGGTTGTGATCAGTGCGCTTGCAGAGAAAGGATATCTGCATCAGCTTCCGGATGTCATAAATACAGACGGCATGCTTCCCTGGACGATCGACAGAAGCAAAGTAAAGAAAAAAACATATGGCATTCCGCTGATGATCTGTGCAAATGCGCTGATCTGCCGCCGGAAGGATGATTTGAATATCTGCAATATCATGGATCTTCATTAGCCGGCAGTCATCCCGCTCAAGAGCATGCTGATGAATTATTACCTGCAGGCACTCTGCAACTTCCAGGATCAGAGCGGAAGAAGTCTTGAAGTGATGCTGCATCTGACGGATCTGATGGGGGAATATGCGGATCTCGAAAACTCAGATCTTTCCGATTCTGACGGTATCCGCAGATTTAATGAGGAAGAATGCCGCTATTTCCTCGGCTTCACGGAAAGCCTGCGTCTGTTCAAACCGGATGACTATGTCGTGCGCTTTGCCAATTTCTCGGATTATGAAGAAGATCAGATGCCGCTGTTCATGGTTGACTTTGCGTCCATGGGAAACTATGTGGCGGAAGAAAAAATGCTCGACTGTCTGGATCTGCTCGAGATTATGAGCGACGGTGACTTTATCTATGAGCTATGCACTGCAAACCAGAAACTGCAGTATATGCTGCCGGCGTGCAGGAGCGTATATCCCCGCCTTGCTGAACTGGATCCGCTCTACAGCAGGCTGTATGAAATGGTGAGTCAGGAGGAAAACGGCGTATTCAGGTATGGTGCGAAATTCTATGAGGATTTTTATGCGAAAAGAGACGCACTTCTTGAAATGCTGAAACAAAAGCAGCGAGAAAAGAAAGTTCTTCTGAAGACGAATGACACGGAGAAATCATGTTCTGAAAATCAATGCTTCGATTCAGGTTCAACTGAGTCATGAGCTTTTGAAATGTTCTGAATCTGAATCGTGAAGCCCTGGTGTTCCTGATCGAATCCCGGGCTTCTTTGTTTTCCGAGTAATCCAAATTGATTTTGAGTGTGCATGGCTGACCGCAGCTGAGAAGGTTCATGACTCTTCTCCAGTTTTTGTATCTGTAATACGTGCATTTAACGGGAGTTAATCTGTGCCTGCTGTGCCGTGCTGCCTTTCTTTTAGATTTTCCTTTCACTCTTCTGGCTGCTTTCCAACTGCATCTTATTCATATTTTAGAAATTCTGCACCGCAATCTCTAAACCAAACCAATGAAGAACTCAAAGTTTCAGATGCCTGTTTTCAAGGTATTCGATCAGACTGTCCCTGAACTGGTTGACAGCTTCCTGGCGTGACTGATTGGGATTTTTCTGCTCGAGAAGATACACTTTGTGAGCCGGATAAGGTTCCGCCAGCCTGTGAACAGTGAAATCACAGGTCTCCTTCATGCTGTGAAGGGCACTGACCGGTACGATTGCCCAGCGGCCCGGCTCATCAAGGAAGAATGGTGTCATTGAGCATGTGCCGACATAAAGCCTGTATTCTTTTCCGGGCCACAGCTGATCATGCCATACTTCAAAGTCATCGGACCAGCGGGAATAGATCTCCAGTTCAGGATTTAAATCAGAAGAGTTTATGATTGGCGGAAGATTGCTGGCCGGTGAACTGATCACGTACATTGTTTCGCTGAAAAGCGGTTTGATCCTGATGTTGTTAACAGGATAAATCAGACTGACCAGACCGAGATCAAGCTGCCGGTTTTCCATCATGGTGTAAATCTCCCGCGAATGTCTTGTATGGGAATCAATTCGAATATTTTTATGTTTTTTCAGGATATCCCGGTAGAAATCACGCAGCGTGAAAGAATTAAAACGTTCCAATGCACCAATTGAGACTTCTGTAACACTGGACGTATATCGCACCTGTTTAAAATCGTCCATGATTTCTTCCCATTTCCGTGCGATTCCGAGAAATTCTATTCCCTGCGGAGTCAGTGATATTTCCGAGTGGCCTTTGGAACGAATAATCAGCTGTGTTCCGACCTCTTCTTCAAGGGATCGGATCTGCTTTGAAAGGTGACTCTGTGTAGTGAATACAGCATTCGCCGCATTGGTGATATTCCCGTATTCAACGACACTGAGAAATGCCTGGATTTTTTCGCTGTCGATCATAAAGAACAGCCTCCCTTTATAAATAGTCTATTTTAGACTTTTTATTATGTCAAAATACAATTTTTAGAATAATTAACGGATTGCTATAGTAAAGCTGTAAAGAGAAAGCATCCCTGCAGGATCTGATTTACGAAAAGGAGAGAGAATATGGCAGTTAAGATTGACTACACTGAAACAGCGAAAACTCTGGTCGAGCTTGTCGGCGGAGCAGATAATGTTAAAACAGTTTCCCATTGTATGACCCGTCTGAGGTTCACTCTGGCAGATCCTTCCAAAGCGGACAAAGAAGCACTGAAGAAAGTCCGCGGTGTTCTCGGCGTTGTGGAAGCAGGCGGACAGACACAGATCGTACTTGGTGAAAATCTCATCAATACATACAGCGAAGTACTCAGACAGAATAATTTCGAAGACGGCGGCGCCATCGATGAAAATCTTGACGAAGGTAAGCCGGAAGGTATCAAGGGATATCTGAAGATGGTTATGGACTATGTTGCGGCTTCCGTTTCCCCGATGGTTCCGGCGCTGGTTGCCGGCGGTCTGTTAAAGGTGGTCCTGCTGCTGATTGGTATGGCCATTCCTTCCTTTGCAGAAACCCCGACAAATACGATCCTCGGCTACGTGGCAAATGCACCGTTCTACTTCATGCCGATTATGGTGGCCTATGGCGCTTCCAAAAAACTGAATTCCACACCGGCATATGCGATGATCGTTGCGGCATCCTTGCTGACTCCGGGCTGGGCATCCATGGTTTCTTCTCTCAAGGAAGCAGGATCTACAGCTACTTCCGTGATCGGTATTCCGGCTCTTGCGGTCACCTATAACAACTCTCTGCTGCCGGCTTTGCTGATAGCGTTTGTTGCGGCATATGCAGAGAAATTCTTCAATAAAATCGTTCCGGGCATCTTCAAAAGCCTGCTCGTAGGTCTTGGCACAATCACAGTTACAGGTATTCTGGCATTCACAATTCTTGGTCCGCTCGGTGATTATGTCGGCAATATGATTGCCGGTGCCTTCCTCTTCCTCGGCGGCACAGCGGCACCGCTGGCAATCGGCGTTACTGCGGCACTGCTGCCGTGGCTTATCATGCTGGGCATGCACCATGGTCTCTCACCGTTCATGGCATCCAATATTGCTGACATTGGCTATGACGCAGTCATCCGTCCTTCCTTTATTCTTCATAACATGTGCGAAGGCGGCGCGGCTCTTGGTGTTGCATTGCGCGCAAAGGATCCTGAATACAGATCACAGGCACTCTCTATCGCATTCGGCTGCATCGTTGCCGGCGTATCTGAACCGTGTATTTACGGTATTACATTCAAACTGAAGAAACCGATGATCGGTGTCATGGCCGGCGGTCTGGCCGGTGGAATTGTTGCAGGTCTGCTGCATGTCAAGGCATATGTCATGGGTTACTCAACGATCATGGCGCTTCCGATTTTCATGGAAACAGCAGTCTCCATGCTGACTGCGATCATTGTCGGAATCGTTGTATCCGCAGCTGTAACCTTCGTGCTTGGATTCGATCAGGATGAAGCACACGTCTGATTTAGTGTAAATAAATGCGGCCGCATCCGGATAATAACCGGACTGGATGCGGCTGCCTGTACAATAGTACTTGAGGTGAACATTATGAGTAATACTGTATTTCCGAAAAACTTTCTCTGGGGCGGTGCCGTCGCTGCCAACCAGTGCGAAGGCGCCTGGCTGGAAGGGGGAAAACAACCCAACATCACTGATGTCATGGTCGGCATCAACGCCCGTGAAGCGGGATTGAAATGGAATGAAGAAACGCAGAAATGGGAGATGAATCTTGATCCGGATAGTGTCTACCTTTCCCATGAAGGCATTGATTTCTACCATCGGTAACTTCAGTTCTTTGGCGATTTCCTTAATTTCATAATCGTGAACTTGTAGCAAGATGATATTAAGCATCACGTTATCCGCTTTTTTCAGATATGTGAGCAAATCCGGATCAGAGATATGGTCGAAGATATCCTCGATCGTATCGATTGACTGATCAGTAAAAACGGGATAATTGATAAAGAATCCTTCTGCGGTAATATCCTCATGCTCCAGGAAACTGCGTTCCTTGTTAAAATCAGCACGTTCCAGTTCAATGAACTTTTTTATCCATTTTTCTGGACATCCGGCTTCTCTTAGTTCTTTTGTTTGTTTCTTGATGTCTGCTTTCCAACCCTTTTCTGCTACCTCATGGATATATGCCATTTTCGCTAACCTCCCCATAGGTAGCCACCGAAAACGGCAAAAATTAGCCTCCGAAAAAGAAAAAAGCGCAAAAGGGCGCTTATAACTTGCAAATCACGATAATTAGAGCAACAGAATGGAATCCTGGCTGGTGTTTCGTCTATTCCCCAGGATAGAGACTAATTAGAAACATAAACTCCTTCTTTCTATACAAATAGTAGATAATAGCCATTACAAAAAAAGCGCCATGTTCAACGATACAGTTGGTAAATCGTTACTGTTCACACAATAAAAAAGGATATCAATCCTTTTTTTGCGGTCTGCCTTTTTTGGTCTATTTTTTTATATGTGTTTTGCGCAGCTGTTTCAGGCTGTAATCATACTGCCGGTTGGCATAAGCCGTATAAAGAATATCAATGATATTCAGCTGCGAGATACGGCTGCTCATGGCAGCGCTGCGGAACAGGGATTCATTTGAAGTCGTATACAGACGGTAATCCGCAAGGTCATAGACCGGGCTTTTCACACTCCGCGTAATCGCGATCATCGGAGTATGGTTTTCCTTCATCGCTTTCATGCATTCGATCATTTCCGCAGTCTGTCCGCTGTAGGAGATCACAATGCCGACATCCCTTTTTGTGCTGTTCAATGCACTTAACAGCTGCAGATGCCAGTCCTCATTCAGCGCACACGGTTTGTTTATGCGAAGGAATTTCTCATAGGCATCTCTTGCGGCAAGCCAGGAAGCACCCAGCCCGAAGAAGATCACTTTGTCCGCATTCTGAATCAGATCAACGCACTGATTCAGGACCTTCGGATTCATCAACCGTTCGGTCTCATACAGCGACTGAATATTGATCGATGTGATCTTGGGAATGATCTCTTCAATGGTGTCGGACTTCACGATTTCTTTTGCGGCAATGCGCTGTTCCGCTTCTTCTGCCGCAAGTTCTGTCAGCAGTGACCGGCGGAATTCCTTAAACCCGCTGAACCCGACCGTATGGCAGAGGCGCACGACCGCAGACGGAGAGACATATGCGTTTTTTGCCAGCACATAAATGCTGATCCGCGCTGCTTCCGCCGGGTTGCCGAGAATATATTCGGCAGCTGCCCGTTCTGCCGGGTTCAGTGTGCTGAGATGTTCTTTTACTCTTACCAGTGCATCTGACATTGTCTCTCCTCCTGTATAAAAAAGTATTTATTTTGTTTCGTTCATATGCATAACTGCCTTATATCGGCGTGATTTCATTCAAAGTATAAAACATTATTTCAAAGAATGCATGTAAACTTGAAATTAAATTTTTACAATGCTACTTTGAAGACGTTCAAAACAGTGCACAGTTTTGTCAGGAGGATGGAAAAAACATATGGAACTTAAACTTGAACAGATGGTAACCGAGCGGCGCAACGAGAACACGATGAATCTCGACATGATGAGTCCGCTCGAGATTGTAACAGTCATGAATCAGGAAGATCTTCTGATACCGGCAGCAATCAAGCCGCATCTTGAGACGATTGCGAAGGTCGTGACATGGGGAACGGAATCTGTTACAAACGGCGGCAGGATCTTCTATATGGGTGCAGGAACAAGCGGAAGACTGGGCGTGCTTGATGCCTCGGAATGCCCGCCCACCTTCGGGGTAAGCCCGGATGTCGTCATCGGTCTCATCGCCGGGGGACAGAAAGCATTCACCCAGGCGGTCGAAGGCGCGGAAGACAACTATGATCTCGGCATCAGCGACCTGAAAGAGCACGGTCTGACCGGAAAGGATCTTGTGATCGGCCTTGCGGCAAGCGGCAGAACACCGTATGTGCTGGGCGGCCTGGAATACGCAAAGTCCATCGGCTGTCATACCGCAGCGATCACCTGCAACGCAGACTCCGTGCTTTCCAAGGCGGCAGAGGCCGGCATCGATATCGTCATCGGTCCGGAAGTACTGACCGGATCGACCAGGCTGAAAGCCGGAACGGCTCAGAAGATGGTTCTGAATATGATCTCCACCGCGGTAATGGTCGGTGCGGGAAAAGTATATGAGAACCTCATGGTGGATGTGCAGCAGTCCAACGAAAAGCTCCGCGTAAGAGCACGGCGCATCGTACGGCTTGCGACCGAAGCGGATGATGAAACGATTGAGAAGTGTCTTGAAGCAGCCAACGGTTCCTGCAAGGTCGCGATCACGATGATCCTTGGAGGCTGTGATGCCGAAGAAGCACGCAATCGACTGGAACAGGCAAACGGGCATGTAAGGAATGCCGTTAAATAAAGGAGATTAAAATCATGACAAACGAAGAATTAGTAACTGCAGTACTTGAAAAAGTCGGACAACGGGACAATGTAATTTTTATCACCAACTGTATGACACGGCTCCGCATCAATGTCAAAGACGACGCGGCAATCGACGAAGCCGGCCTCAAAGCCATTGAAGGCGTCATGGGAGTCGTGCATGACCGCCCTAGTTATGTGGAAGTTGTAGTCGGCCCGGGCAAAGTACGCAAATGCGCAGATGTCTGTGCGGAAATGGGCATCCCGACTACCGGAACAGCAACAACTGAAAACAGCTGGAAAGCAAACAAGGAAGCGGTCAAAGCGAATCAGAAATCCAATCCGGTGCGCAATGCGCTGAAGATCTTCGGCGAGATCTTCGTACCGCTGATTCCGGGTGTCATCGCAGCCGGTATCTGCGCCGGACTCAACACGCTGATTCAGCAGCTGAATCCGGGCTGGGCGGACAACCAGTTCCTCAGTGTTCTCTGCAGCTTTCTGGGTCTGATCAACACCTCCTTCATGACCTACCTCACCGCATGGGCCGGTTACCGCGCAGCAGAACGCTTCGGCGGCACTCCGATTCTCGGCGGTATGCTGGGTCTCATCACCGGTCTTGAAGGAATCAATACGATCTCCCAGACGATCGGCTGGTTCAACGCGGACTCCCCGCTGAATTCCATTCTCAGAAGCGGAAGAGGCGGCGTGCTTGCGGCAGTGCTCGGCGTACTGATCATGGTAAAAGTCGAGAAGTTCATCCGCAGCAAGATGCCGGAGGCGCTCGATATCGTATTTACTCCGATCCTCACACTCATCTTCTGCATCATTCCGTATATCTTCATCGTCATGCCGGTATGCGGACTGGTCTCCAGCGGACTGTGTGCAGTAGTTCAGTACTTCTGCATGTCCTCCAGCGCAGTGGTTCGTATTATCGCCGGGTATATCAGCGCCGCATTGTTCCTTCCGATGGTTGCGATGGGCATGCACCACGGACTGGTTGCGCTCTATACCGTACAGCTTAACCAGATCGGCTATGTAACGCTTTACCCCGCCCTCTGCATGGCAGGAGCCGGTCAGGTCGGCGCAGCGATCGCGATCTACCGCAAGGCAAAGAAACTGCAGAACGACCGCCTGGCGTCTGTCATCAGCGGTGCGCTTCCTGCAGGTATCCTCGGTGTCGGTGAACCGCTGATCTACGGTGTTACGCTTCCGATGGGCAGACCGTTTATCACAGCCGGCCTTGGGGCTGGCTTCGGCGGCGCATTCGTAATGGCCATGCAGGTGGCGGCTACCACCTGGGGCCCTTCCGGAATCCTCGGCTGCTTCGTTATGACAGCAGGCCCGCACGGCGGACTCATGAGCGTTCTCTACTACGCGATCGGTCTTGTCATTTCTGCCATCGCCGCATACCTGATCACAAATGCGGTGGTAAAGAGTGAGGATGTTGCCAATGCCTGAGGCGTTGGGAAGATCTCTTTATCTCAGTGAATCAGACAGTACTCCTGCCGGATGTAATGTGCCGGCAGGAGTACTGTCTTTATTTCACTGCACAGAGAAGAAGAGATGACGGACGGCTGGCGGGAAAACATAACCCGGTTCTGTGAGTCCCTGTATCAGAAAAACTGTTCTGTCCTTGCGGATATCTCAAAACGGACGCTTGCGGCAATGTAGGTTTCTTCTGTTAAGGAGCTGTGTGAACTGCTTCGGTAAATCATGAAAAGGCATAAATGCCGTTGTATTTATCCCCATATACTTCATTTACGTCTACCGGAAACGGAAGACGGCAGATCAACCTGTTGATAAAGGGAACCTTTTCTGCCATAAGATCGATATATGCCCTGTGCTTCCTATACATTCCTTCAACCTGATACTTCAGGTTTTTCAGATACACCAGCCAGTCGATATATCCCTGGATATGTCGTACTGATATTCCATGTCTGTATCGCCACTCTT
>JAFWNG010000016.1 GCA_017510405.1 Solobacterium sp. | reverse complement strand
GCAATGGTAAGTAACCGCAACAAACAGAAGAATAAGTAATCTGGATAAAACCAGATATGGGAGACGTGAATCCCCGGGAGTTCGTGAGAACTCCGTTGAAACCACGCGAGATTGCTTTGGCGATCACACGTGGTAATTCATCTGCCGCTGATATGAGATATGATACAGAAAACGGAAAAACCGTACAGGAGATAACGATGGAAAAGCCTCTTCGCATACTGTTTCTGGGAAACAGTCATACCTATATGAACGACATACCCGCGCTGTTTGCACATATCTATGAGAAAACAACGGGAAGAACGGCAGAAGCCGTCATGCTTGCCTATTCCGGAAGAGACCTGGAATGGCATATGAACGAGTACCTGTCACTGCGCTACAATCTGCTGTACGGACACTATGATTACTGCGTGATCCAGCAGGCAGCCCACCCGTTTCCGCCGGAAGAAACCACGCTGAAATACGGAACGCAGATCATCGACCTCTGCCGGAAAGCCGACACGGTCCCGGTCCTTTCGATGACATGGGCGGAAAAAGCGCATCCGGAAAACCAGCAGAAAATGATCGATACCTACACAAAGCTGGCGGAAATGACCGGTGCTCTCCTTGCCCCGGCGGGAAAGGTATGGCAGGAGATCCGGGAGAAAGATCCGGAGATCGAACTCTATTACCGGGATGGCGAACACGCGTCCCCGTACGGCGACCTGCTCATCGCCATGGTCCTGGTGCGTACACTGACCGGTGCCGTGCCGGCGCTGCCGGACTTCATCCTGGATTATCAGGTGGAATTCCCGGAAGACGGCCGTTTCCCGCATGCCTGCGAAGACGTGCTGTCGGTGCGCATTCCGTACGACAGAAAACAGGCGGAGATCCTGCAGGAAGCCGCTTCCCGTCAGTGACAGAACGTTCACCGCAATCTGTTGCAAATTCCTGCTTCTTCGGTATAATACTGTTTAAAGCGATGAAGAAAAGGAGTACTTTTCATCACTGCCCACAAGCGAGTCCCGGTAGGATGTGAAGGGGATTGGGTAAGAGAAAAGGAACGTGTTTCGGAGCAGGGTCTGCGAAGTTCGCCGAGCAGATCACGTTGCCCTCGTTACGGGTCAGAGTGGTCACGGAATTCCGTGGCAATCAGTGTGGTACCGCGATTTGATGTCGTCTCTGAGTGAGGCGGCTTTTTATTTTCTGGAGGATATATGACAGTTTACGAAATAATACTTTACATTATGGGGGCGGCCGTCTTCGTAATGCTGCTGAGGATGGTGATCCAGTCACGAAAGATCGTGATCGAAGTAAGATCCGGTCCGAAGTGGATCGTTCCGCTGATGTTCGTTGTCGTGGCGGTGATCGGCATTACGCGATATACCGGCGCATTCCGCATCATCCAGACGATACTGCTTCTGACCTATGCGGTCATGTACTACAATATCCGCTCCGGTTTCGCAGATGAAGGCATCGTATCCATGGGTACGATGATCCCGTACGAAAAAGCCGGAACGGTTACACTGAACAAAAACAACAACTGCATTCTCTACCGTTACCGCGGAAGGGATGCCGCATTATTCATCGATCCCGATCAGATCCCCGAGATCCGCGAATTCCTGCAGAAGAAAAGCAGACTGAAAAACAGATAGGAGAATAACATGAGCAACATTCAGGATACGATCATTACTGCCGTCACAAAAGCTGTCAAAGAAGTATGTGACTATGAACCGGAACATAAGCTGGTCATGGTGGAGACGCCCCGTGACCCGAAGATGGGAGACTATTCCACAAATATCGCCATGCGCCTGGCCAAGATCGTGCGGAAAAAGCCGGCGGACATCGCTGCTTCGCTCGTACCGGTCATTGCCAGGGAACTGCCGGAAGCTGCTTCCGTGACCGTTGCCGGCCCGGGCTTCATCAACTTCAAAATGAAGGAATCCGCCCTGAGCGACTGCATCAACCATATTCTCGATGCCGGTGACAGCTGGGGAAAAACAGCTGCCGGAAACGGTGAGAAGGTACTGGTGGAATTCGTTTCCGCCAATCCGACCGGCGACCTGCACTGCGGTCATGCAAGAGGCGCTGCGTGGGGCGATGCTCTGTGCCGTGTCCTGAGCGCTGCCGGGTACGACGTACTGAGGGAATACTATGTCAATGACGCCGGCCACCAGATCGATATGCTGGCGGAATCCATGCTGTCACGCTACTTCGCAGTCTTCGGAAAAGACTATCCGCTGCCGGAAGACGGATACCACGGCGCGGACATCATCGAAGTCGCAAAACAGATCGCTGAGAGCGACGGCGACAAATGGCTGGATGCCGATCCGGAAGCACGCATGAACTACTTCAAGGACAAAGGCATCGAAATGAAGCTGGATCAGATCCGCAAAGACCTGGCGCTGTTCCGCGTCAGCTTTGATTCCTGGATCCATGAACGCTATTTCTACGAAGACAATGCCAAGCGCATCAATGATGTGCTGAAGGTCATGGAAGATAAGGATCTGACGTATGAGAAAGACGACGCGCTCTGGTTCAAGTCCAGTGAGTACGGCGACGACAAAGACCGTGTCCTGCGCAAGAGCACCGGTCTTCTGACCTACCTCACACCGGACATCGCCAACCATGTATACAAGTATGAACGCGGCTATACAAAGCTGATCGACCTCTGGGGTGCGGATCACCACAGTTATGTCATCCGTATGAAGTGCGCTCTGCAGGCGCTGGGCTATGACCCGGATTCCCTGGTCGTAGACCTGATCCAGATGGTGCGCATGGTATCCAACGGAGAAGAAGTCAAGATGTCCAAGCGTACCGGCAACGCCATCACGATCCGGGAACTGTGCGAAGACGTCGGCGTCGACGCTGCCCGCTGGTTCTTCGTGTCCAAGGAAGCCGGCACACACATGGACTTTGACATGGATCTTGCCCGTCAGAAGACCAACGACAACCCGGTCTACTACGCACAGTACGCTTATACCCGTATGTTCAATATCCTTGCCAGAGAAGATGTGAAGGAATTCGTCAAAGAAGACGCGTATCCGCTCCTGACCGAGGAAAAGGAACTTGCGATCCTCAAGCAGCTGACGGAATACCCGGACGTTGTCGCAGAAGCCGCAGCCCATCGTTCCCCGAACCGGATCTGCACGTTCTGCCAGCAGCTGGCAAAGAACTTCCACAGCTATTACAATTCCTGCCGGGTCAACGATCCGTCCAATCCGGAACTCACCAACCAGCGTCTCGGTCTGATCACGGCAGCCATGATCACGATGAAGAACGCTCTGGATCTTATCGGTGTCAGCGCTCCGGAAAAAATGTGACCGAGTAATACGTACAATTTTTCAATTATGTCGCGGTACAGCCTGTATGTACCGCTTTTTTGTTGGACATCTGATAGACTGTATCCTTTAAAACTTTAAGTTAGAGGGATAATGTTTAAGTTTTCCCTGTGTTCTTTGAAAAGATGATATAGATGATCTTTCTTCGGATTGACTTCTGTATGCCTGATACAGATAATACAGATAGTACAGTTAGTACAGAAAGGACGGACTATGTTTTTACTGGATCCTACAAACAAAGTGCCGATCTATGAACAGATCCAGGCGCAGATCCTCCGCTTCATCGAAGCCGGGATCCTGTCCCCGGGGGACAGACTGCCTTCTGTGCGTCAGCTTGCGCAGGAAAACGGGATCAATCCCAACACCGCTGCCAGAGCCTATTCCATGCTGGAACAGGCAGGCTGTGTATACAACCTTCCCAAAAAGGGCGTATATGTGGCAGAGGTCAGCGCCGCCGCGTCACGAAACGAACGCATTCGGAGTGTTCTTGGAACACTGAAGGACAGCGGATGTACGAAAGAAGAGATCCTGCAGGCTGTGGAACAGCTGTACAAGGAGGAAGATCATGCTCAGAATTGAGAATCTGCATAAGAGTTTTGGCACAGCTGCCGTACTGAAAGGCGTCAGTATGACCGTCAATGACGGCAGTATCGTCGGACTGGTCGGCGTCAACGGCGTCGGAAAGTCGACCCTGCTGCGGATCATTGCCGGCGTGTACCGGGCGGATACGGGTATGGTGCAGCTGAACGGACGCGATACATGGTATGACGAAGAAATTCGCCGTTCGATCGCCTTTGTGTCTGATGAACCGTATTATCCGGCCGGCAGCACCGTCGCATCCCTGCGGCTTCTGTACCAGTCCATGTATGACTTCGACGAAGCGCTGTTTGAGGAATACCGGCAGATCTTTGGCATCGACCTGAAGATGTCTCTGACATCGATGTCAAAGGGCATGAAAAAGCGTGTCTCGCTGCTGTATGCCCTGTGCATCCATCCGAAGCTGATCCTGCTGGATGAAGCCTATGACGGTCTGGAACCGCTTGCCCGGCTGCGTCTGAAGAAGATCCTGTCCGGGATGATCGAAGATGAAAACGTATCCGTGATCATATCCGGACACAATCTGCGGGAACTGGAAGATATCTGCGATGCCTTCTGCATCCTGGAGGACGGCGTCGTGCTGAGCTACGGCGACCTGCTGGAATCCAAGGGAAACGTGCATAAATACCAGGCTGCGTGGGTCAGCGAAATAACGCGCGAAGCGTTCAGCGGACTGGATATCCTGCACTATGAACAGGAAGGACGCGTCGTCCGCATGGTCGTCCGCGGCAGTGAGGAACAGGTACGTGAAGAACTGAAGAAGACCGATCCGGTGCTTCTGGACGTCCTTCCGGTCAGCTTTGAAGAACTGTTCCTGTATGAGCTGGAAAGCAGGGGGTACGCAGAATGAGCAGAGAATATCTGAACTATCTGATCCGGAAGAGAGCAGTCGTGCTCGGCTTCTTCGCAATGTGCTGCCTTGGCATCTCCATTGCGTGGGCAGCCGGCGGGCTGGCAGATACCGCGATGCTGCGGGGCTCGGAAACAGCAGCCGCCCTGACCATGTTAATGGCGATCGGCTTCCCGCTCGTGCAGTTCAGCTACGTACACCGCCGCAGTTCCGCGGACCGCTTCTTTGCTCTGCCGGTCAGCCGGGAAAAGCAGCTGGTCACAGAAATTGCATTCCTGTTCGGCAGCTGCGCTGTGTGCTATCTGGTGATCATGTGTATTCTGTATGCCATGTACGGCATCGGCCATATGGCAGCCGGACAGTTCCTGCTGATCCTTGCGGCAGTGCTTCTGTCACTGTTGGAGGCGGTACTGATCAGTTCGTGTCTGTACCTGATCGCAAACTCGGTATTTGACGGCATCATGATATGTGCCGCCTATACGTTCCTTCCGCTTACCGCAGCCGTCACAGTTACAACATTCCACGGCTCACTCGTAGCGGGAGATCACGGCTACAGTTCCGGACTGTCCTATCTGCTGTCGCCGGCAGCCCTGGCATTCCGCTTCATCACCTCTGTTCATAACGGGGAACCGGTCTCGGTACCGGAAGTCCTGCTGGGGATCGCATATGCGCTGCTGGCATGTTTCGGTCTGTACCGGAATTACGCAGAGCGAAAAACAGAACGGGCGGAACAGCTGTCAGACAGCCTGTTTGCCTATCCTGTCATTATTAATATCTATGCGGCTGCGACACTCTTCTGTCTGGCATGCGATACCGTATCGCACAGACCGGACTTCATCCTCTATCTGATTCTCTTTGTGGTCTATATCATCGCCCAGTTTGTATATAAGCGAAAGATCGAACTGAAGCCTGTCTATCTTGCGGTATTTGCCGGTCTGCTGGCTGTCACGCATATTACCGCGTACGCAGGATGGAAGACGCACGGTTTCGGAGAAGCGGAGAGACTTCCGCTTCCGACAGAAAACATAAGGACTTATGACTACTATGCATACGTCACGCCGGAGGATCTCGGAAAAGCAGATCCGGAGTACCGGGTGTGTGTACGCGTCATGATCAATATTCCCAGAGGAAAGGAAGCATCGTACCGGGAAGCGATCGATATTCTGGAGGCATACCGTAAGAAAGCTATTGACTGGTATTACGAAAGATCCGCGGACAGCACCGGGGATACCGGCAGACTGAACGTATACGGAAAGCAGGCGGAAAACTCCTACGATATGACCGGACACCTCTGGTACGGCGTGAAAGAACCGATTCCGGAAAAGGACCTCATCCGCCTGTCAGAGTACGGAAGTGTACAGGTCGAATCTCCGGTACTCGAGGAGTCATACAGTCTGTCACAGTATATAGAAAAACGGAGGTAATCAGAATGAGCCTGGTTTTGCATGAACATGATCGAACAGCTGAGACTGAAAAGGGTCTTGCCCAGCTGACAAGGAAAGAATTCGGTATCCTGTCCTATCTGGCAGAGAATGTCGGAAAGATCATTCCTGCTGAGGAGATATACCGCAATGTCTGGCATGCGGAACCGTTCGACTGTCATCTGGTTATTTCCGTCCATATCCGCCACATCCGGGAGAAAATAGAAAAAGATCCCTCCCGTCCGGAATATATAAAGGTGTTCTGGGGGAAGGGATACAGCTGCAGCAGTCAGCCCGGATGATCACTTCTCATAGAGAAGATGATACAGAGCGCCGATCAGATTTGCTTCATTATAGAATTTGCATACATCCGTGACCGGAAGGGGAAGCTCCGTTCCCTGCACCAGGTCCGGATGTATTTTTTTGATATGCTCGATGGAACGCTGAAGGGACTTCAATAACATCGGCTGCCGGGAGATTCCGCCGCCCACGCATACTTTATTGAGATCCAGAAGAAGATTCAGACCGAAGATCTGCATCGCCAGCTTCCCGGTATATTCATACAGCACATCCAGCGCTGTCGCTTCCCCGATATTGACGCGTTCAAAGAATGCTTCGCCGGTCAGCTCAGCCGGGTCTTTTTCTGTTTTATCCGCATACATCTTCAGAAGACCGCGCGTACCGAGCGCACCCCAGTAACTGGCATCGTTTCCCGGATCATTGAGATTTGTGCACATCCCGGAGAACTCTCCGGCAGAACCGTGCGGACCGCGCCGCAGCTTGCCGTCCAGGATGATCCCGCCGCCCACGGAAGTGCCGAGGATCATTACTGCACCGTTTGTGCAGCCGGCAAGATTGCCTTTCCAGTATTCCGCCAGCGCTGCGCATTTCGCGTCATTTTCCACGCTGACCGGCACACCCCACCGTTTTTCCGTTTCTTCTTTCAGCGCATAGCCGCAGAGATACGGAAACGCACCGACGACTTTCAGAATGCCGGCAGACGAATCGATGATGCCGGGAGCCGATACGGCAATACCTGCAATCCGTGCGCGGTACTTTTCAATGATCGCATCGATGGTACTGAGGAAGATCTCCAGAGTGTCTTCTTTTCCGGGAGAAGGCACTTTTCCCTGTTCCAGTATTGCAGTATCTTCCTGCATCAGGGCGTATTTAAGATATGTACCGCCCCAGTCAAACACAAGATATTCTTTCATGATCTGTTCGTCCTTTTTCCTATCATACTATGCCGGAAGAGCGTTGTCATTTGTTCAGAAGAAGCTTTTCGAAATGTCGGAAAAGTACAGAAATGCCCACTTTGTAAAAAATCGTAAATCCCTCAAAACAGACTATTGACATCATGAAAACGCTTGCATATATTATAGTTGTAAACGTTAACGGAAACGTAATCGGAAACGTACCCGACACCGTAATCGGTAACGTACACAGAATGGGGTGGTAAACGTGACAACGATCAGAGATATCGCCAAACTGTCGGGTTTCAGCACCGGAACCGTCTCCCGTGTCATCAATAACCATCCGGATGTGAATCCGGCGACCCGTGAAAAGATCGAAGCGATCATCCGGGAAACAGGTTTTCAGCCGAATGCAAACGCCAAGTTTCTGAAACAGACGATCTCTTCCACGATCACAGTGATCGTAAAAGGAATCCAGAACAGTTTCTTTGAAACGATCCTGGAAGAAATGCAGGAAGTCTTCAAGGAAAACGGGGAAGAGGTCAGCGTGATCTTCCTGGATGAAACGGAAAACGAGGTGGACGCAGCGGAACATGCCTGTTCCACACGCAAGCCGCGCGGCCTGATCTTCCTCGGCGGAAACATCCAGGAGTTCCGTAAGAACTTTGAAAAGATCACCGTGCCGAGCGTACTGGTCACAGTAGACGCTTCCCAGCTGGGATATGACAATCTGTCGAGCTTTACGACCGATGATATCTCCGGCGCCAAAGAAGCGGTCTCCTACCTTGTCCGCTTCGGCCACAGCAGGATCGGCATTGTCGGCGGAAGTCTGGACGAGACCAGCGGACAGCTCAGCACATCCCGTCTGGCGGGAGCCAGAGAGATCCTCGACACACACAGGATTCCGTTCACATTCGAAAACAACTATGCCCCGTGCCGTTTCTCCATGGACGACGGATACCGGGCAACACGGGAACTGCTGCAGAAAAATCCCGGAATCACCGCGATCTTCGCCATGAGCGATCTGATCGCAGTCGGAGCCGTAAGAGCCGTACGGGACGCCGGAAAAAGCGTACCGGAAGACGTTTCGGTGATCGGCTATGACGGGATCGATTATGTAAACTACAGCGTTCCGCGCATCGCGACGATCCGGCAGAACACCGGTGAACTGGCAAGACGCAGCGTAGAAGATCTGCTGCTGCGCGTCAGCTACAGCCGCTCCGCAGTCCACGAAAAGATTCCGTATACCGTGATTGCCGGAGAGAGCGTAGCGAAACCAAGAGATTAAGAAACACTCACAGAGTAAGTCAAAAGAAATCTATTGCAAGGGAGGAAAACAAAATGAAAGGCAAAAGATTACTGACAGTCGGCTTAACAGCCCTTATGGGTATCACAGCATTCGCTGGATGCTCATCCGACAAACCGGCTTCTTCCGCAAAGCCGAGTGATGGTCCGATCACACTGACCGTCTGGACACCGCAGGAAGACCAGGCTGAAGACTCCGGCAACTGGCTGAACAAAGAACTTGAAGCATTCAAGGCAGCACATCCGGAATGGCAGCTTGAATTCAAAGTCGGAACATGCGGCGAAGGCGATGCAGGCTCCATGGTTACACAGGACCCGGAAGCAGCAGCTGACGTATTCATGTTTGCAAACGACCAGATCCCGACACTGCTGAACGCAGGCTCACTCGCTGAACTGGGCGGCAGCACGCTGGATGATGTCAATGCACGCAACGATAAAGGTATCGTTGACTATGTCACATACAACGGCGGCGTCTATGGTGTTCCGTTCACAACAAATACATGGTTCATGTACTACGACAAGAGAGTCTTCTCCGATGACGATGTCAAGAACCTCGACAAGATGCTGGAGAAGGGCAAAGTAGCGTTCCCGCTCAACAACGGCTGGTACATCGCTTCCTTCTATCTCGCAAACGGCTGCACAATGTTCGGTGACGGCACAGACGGCTCCAAGGGCATCCAGTTCGGCGGCGACGCAGGTCTCGCAGTTACAAACTACCTGATCGACCTGGCAGCCAACAAGAACTTCATCAATGACGCAGACGGCGTTGGTGTAGGCGGTCTCGGCGACGGCTCTGTCAATGCGATCTTCTCCGGTTCCTGGGATTACCAGAACGTAGTCAATGCACTCGGTGCAGAGAACGTAGGCGTTGCAGTTCCTCCGACAATTACGATCGACGGTCAGGAAAAGCAGATGCTGTCCTTCGCAGGAATCAAGGCAATCGGCGTCAATGCACACTCCAAGAACATGCAGGCTGCAGTTGCTCTTGCATCCTTCCTCGGCAGCACACAGGCTCAGCAGGATCACTTCGATCTGAGAGCGATCGTTCCGACAGACAAGACGATCAAAGTCGAAGGCAACACCATGATCGACGCGCAGAACGCAACTGTTGACCACGCTTCCTTCCCGCAGCCGTTCGTTCCGGAAATGGGCAACTACTGGACACCGGCAGGCGACTTCGGAAAGAACATCGTTGACGGCGCAGTCACACACGACAACGCAAAAGACATGCTCGACGCATTTGTTGAACTGCTCAACAGCGCGGGTGTCTGATCGATTCCACAGAAACACTTATCGGAGGGAGAGCGGCAGGTTCGCTGTTCTCCCTGTTTCTTAAATGAGAGGAGAGTTATATGGCTCAGACAAAAAACGAGATCTCGGTAAAAAATGCAGTAACAAAAGGTGATGTCTGGACAAAACTTTCAATGATCCTCATGGGTGCCGGCCTGTTTGGTCATAAACAGAAAGTGAAAGGCGCTCTTGTGCTCCTGATCGAGATCGCATATATCGTGTTTATGATCGGTACCGGTTTCCACAACCTGGCGCAGCTGCCGGGACTTGGTGAAACGGAGCAGGGAAAGGTCTGGAATGAGGCCAAAGGCATCTATGAGTATACAGCAGGAGATAATTCACTTCTGATCCTTCTGTTTGCCATTGTGACAATATTTGTTACTGCGGGAATCATTCTTCTGTGGATCCTGCAGATGAAGAAATCCTATAAGGATCAGGTTGCCATCGAAAAGGGTGAGCATGTGCCGACATTCAAGGAAGACCTGGTGTCTCTGATCAACGGCAATCTGCACATTACCCTGATGACGCTGCCGTGTCTTGGTATTCTCGTCTTCAACATCGTTCCGCTCGTATACATGATCTGTATGGCATTCACCACCTACTCCAAGGAAGGCAGCCATCTGACACTGTTTGACTGGAACGGACTGACGCAGTTCGGACGTGTTCTGAATATGAACGGTTCGATGGGACGTCAGTTCTGGAGAGTACTTGCCTGGACGATCGTATGGGCGATCTTCGCAACATTATTAAACTATGTGCTGGGCATGATCCTGGCCCTCATCATCAACCGGAAAGAAACCAAGGGAAAGGGATTCTGGAGATTCTGCTTTATCCTCAGTATCGCTGTTCCGCAGTTCGTTTCCCTGCTGATCATGAGAACGATGCTTCAGCCGCAGGGTGCGATCAACGTGCTTCTGCAGAACGCGGGACTGATCTCAGGACCGCTGCCGTTCTGGACAGACGCAACATGGGCAAGGATCACGATCATCGTGATCAACCTGTGGGTCGGTATCCCGTATACGTTGCTGCAGATCACAGGTATTCTGCAGAATATTCCGAATGAACTGTATGAAGCAGCCAAGATGGACGGTGCCGGCAATGTAACGATCTTCTTCAAGATCACACTGCCGTACATGCTGTTCGTCACTACACCATACCTGATCGCTTCCTTTGTCGGAAACATCAATAACTTCAATGTCATTTACCTGCTCTCGGGAGGCGGCCCGACCAACGTCGGCGATACAGCCGGCCAGACCGACCTGCTCGTAACATGGCTCTACAAGCTGACCGTAGACCAGCAGTACTACAACATCGGTGCCGTTATCGGTATCCTGACATTCGTTGTACTGACGATCGTTACACTGATCACTTACCGGAATACGGGCTCCTATAAGAATGAGGAGGCATTCATGTAATGACAACCGTAAAAGTTCAGGGAAAGAGAAACCGCAGAAGCGGCAGAAAAATTGCGGCAAACGTGCTCGTACATGCGTTCCTGGCTGTTCTTTCAGCGATCTGGGTGCTTCCGATCTTCTGGATCGTACTGACAAGTTTCCGCAAGGAACCGGGTTCCTACGTCAGTTCCTTCTTCCCGAAGGGATATACGCTGAATAACTACATCAAACTGTTTACAGACAAGAATATTCTGAACTTCCCGAAGATGTTCACGAATACTCTGATCATTGCGATCTTCACCTGTCTGATCTCTACGTTCTTTGTCATGAGCGTCGGCTATTCACTGTCCAGAATGCGGTTCAAGTTCCGTAAACCGTATATGAACATGGCAATGATCCTGGGACTGTTCCCGGGCTTCATGGCAATGATCGCCCAGTATTACCTGTTAAAGGCAATGGGTCTGACAGAAGGCGGACTGATCCGTCTGGCACTGATCATTGCATATACAGCTTCTACGGGACTTGGCTTCCAGATCGTCAAGGGATACTTCGATACGATCCCGCGGTCGATCGACGAGGCGGCGGTCATCGACGGTGCGACACAGTGGCAGGTCTTCACGCAGATCACTCTGCCGCTGGCAAAGCCGATCCTGATCTATACACTGCTGACAAGCTTCATGGCGCCATGGGTGGACTTCATCTTTGCAAAGGTCATCTGCCGTGCTACAGCGAGCCAGTACACCGTTGCGATCGGTCTGTGGAACATGCTGCAGAAAGAATACGTAACACAGTGGTATACATGCTTCGCGGCAGGCGCAGTCGTTGTATCGATTCCGATCTCGATCCTGTTCCTGTTCACGCAGAAGTACTACGTAGACGGAATGAGCGGAGCGGTAAAAGGATAATGAAAAACAGACAGCACAGGATATGCAGACTGCTATCTGCAGTACTTCTCGTGTCTGGTCTGGCTTCGTGCACGAATACAGCAGACCCGTCCGGGTCTGCTGTTTCTGTTACACAGATGGCACAGCTGAATGCCGGACTGACACCGGAGAAGACCGAAGACCACTACCGGAATACGTACGAAGTATTCCTGTACAGCTTCTATGACAGCAATAACGACGGGATCGGAGACCTGCAGGGACTGATCAAAAAACTGGATTACATTCAGGATATGGGATTCAATGCTCTGTGGCTCATGCCGATCTGTCCGTCGCCGACGTACCACAAATACGATGTAACCGACTACAAGGCGATCGATCCGCAGTACGGTACGATGGATGACTACGACGCACTGATCAAGGAGTGCCATGACCGCGGAATGACCGTCATCACCGATCTGGTCCTGAATCATACGTCTGTGGAACACGAATGGTTCCGCCAGGCACATGACTACCTGAAGGAACTGCCGGAAGACTGGGGCGCTTCGGCGGAATACTGCCCGTATTTCGACTATTACAACTTCAGCCGGGAGTTCAAAGGCGGCTATGAGAAACTGCCGGATACGAACTGGTATTACGAAGCACGTTTCTGGAGCGGCATGCCGGATCTGAATCTTGACAGTGAAGCTGTCCGGAACGAGATCACAGACATCATGAAGTTCTGGCTGGACCGCGGTACGGACGGTTTCCGACTCGATGCTGTAACGTCGTTCTATACCGGGAATGACGCAAAGAACACGGAATTCCTGCGGTGGCTGTGCGATGCCGGACGTTCGATCAAAAACGACTGCTACTTTGTAGCGGAAGGATGGACGGTACAGGGGACCTATGCGGCTTATTACGACAGCGGGATCGATTCCATGTTTGACTTTGCGTTTGCGGACAGTGAAGGAATCATTTCCAAGACGCTCAAAGGCAGCTACGGAGCGGAAGATTTTGTCAATGCGCTGGCAAAAGAAGAGCAGCTGTACAGCGAACACAATCCTTCCTATGTAAACGCACCGTTCTATACGAACCATGATATGGCGCGCGGCGCCGGCTACTATGCCGGTGACGACGGCACGAAGACAAAGACTGCCCTGGCACTGAATCTGCTTATGGGCGGCAACGCGTTCGTGTACTATGGCGAAGAACTCGGCATGAAGGGCAGCGGCAAGGATGAAAACAAGCGGGCGCCGATGTACTGGGACAGCGATGCGCAGGCGGAAGGCATGTGCAGAGGTCCGGAGTACATGGATGACTTCGACATGAAATTCCCGCCGTTCAGCGAACAGGAAAAAGACCCGCTCTCCATCTGGCAGTATGTCCGCCAGGCAGTGCATATCCGCAATGCTTTCCCGGTCATTGCCAGAGGAAAGACCGTACCGCTGGATGAACTGTCAGAAGAAGAGTATGCCGTCATGATCAAAGAAGACGGCACGCATGAACCGGTGCTCATCGCCATGAATCTGGATGAAAACAGTCATGAGATCGATCTTGGCAGCACCGGTTACGGGACACTGTCCGCGACGCTGAATACTTCTATGGAATTTGCGGTATACAAAGACGGCAAACTGACTCTGCCGCCGTACACGATCGCATTCTTTACGAAATGACGCAGTATATATTTGATCTCTACGGCACCCTCATCGATATTCATACCGATGAGACGATGCCGTCGCTGTGGAAGAAAATGAGCGGCTTCTTTGCGGCTTACGGTGCTGTATATACACCGCTGCAGCTGAAAGAAGCCTACTTCCGCACGGTGCGCGATGAAGAAGCGAAGATGCCCGGTGAATACCCGGAGATCGACCTTGTCCGTGTGTTCATCCGTCTGCGAAGGGAAGCCCCGGCGCACTGTTCGCCGAGCTTCGCGGCGGATGAACGCACGTTTGCGGAAACTGCCATGACCATGTTCCGCATCACTTCGCGCCGCCGCTTCCGTGTCTATCCGCATACACGCGAGGTCCTGCAGAAGCTGAAAGAACAGGGACACGGCATCTGGCTGCTGTCCAATGCGCAGGCGGTATTCACGGTGCCGGAGATCGTGCAGAGCGGTCTTTACGATCTGTTTGACGGAATATACATCTCGTCGGATCACGGCGTGAAAAAGCCTGCGGCAGAGTTTCTGGAAAGACTGATCCGACAGTATGATCTGCCGAAGGACGAATGCGTCATGGTGGGAAATGACTGGACTGCCGATATCGGTATGGCATACCGGTACGGCATCCGGGCGGTGTACCTCAATACCGCAGAAGAGACAAAAGAACAGCTCAGGACGCATCTTTTGCACTACCGGAAAAACATGGTGCGCGCGGCAGAAACGATCGCTGAGCTGATACAGGAGGAATGATATGCCGGAATGGCTGAAACAGGCAGTATTCTACGAGATCTATCCGCAGTCCTTCCAGGATTCCAACAGTGACGGGATCGGGGATATCCCCGGCATCATCTCCCGTCTGGATTACATCCGGGATCTCGGCTGTAATGCCCTCTGGATCAATCCGTGTTTTGATTCCCCGTTCCGGGATGCCGGCTACGACGTCCGGGATTATAAGAAAGTGGCGCCGCGCTACGGCACCAACGACGATCTGATCCGGCTGTTTGACGAAGCGCATAAACGGGGCATCAAAGTCCTTCTGGACCTGGTGCCGGGGCATACGAGCGATGAACATCCGTGGTTCAAAGCATCCGCGCAGTACGAGGAAAATGAATATTCCGGACGCTATGTCTGGACACGGCATCCGTTTGAAGGCATTGCCGGGCATCCGTACATCAGCGGGGTGACTGAGCGCTACGGGGCGTATATGCTGAATTTCTTCGCTTCACAGCCGGCCCTGAACTACGGCTGGCTGAACCGCACGGAACCGTGGATGTCCGCGCCGGACAGCGAAGAAGCGATCGCCACAAGAGAAGCGATCAAAGACGTAATGCGGTTCTGGATGGATGCCGGCTGTGACGGTTTCCGGGTGGACATGGCAGACAGCCTGGTAAAGAACGACGATGACAACAAGTCCGCCACGGCAGCAGTCTGGCGCAATGTGCGAGAGATGATGGATGCGGAATATCCGGAATGCGCGCTGGTCAGCGAATGGTCCAATCCATGGCAGGCGATCAACGGCGCCGGCTTCCACATGGACTTCTATCTGGATCACTGGGGCAACGGATACAATACCCTCGTGCGCGATTATGAACCGGGCGGGGAAGACAACAGTTTCTTCCGCAGTGCCGGACACGGCGATATCTGCCGCTTTCTGCAGGATTATCTGCCGAAGTACCGCGACACGAAAGACAGCGGCTATATTGCCATGTTTACGTGCAACCATGATACCCCGCGTCCTGCCCGCACACTGAGCGAAGCGGAACTGAAGCTGTTCTATGCCTTCCTCTTTACGATGCCGGGCGTACCGTTCCTCTACTACGGGGATGAGATCGGCATGAAATATCTCGATGTCCGTACGAAAGAGGGCGGCTACCAGCGTACCGGCAGCCGTACGCCCATGCAGTGGGACAGCGGAAAGCATTACGGCTTCTCCGATACCGACGGTGAGATCTATCTGCCCCAGGACGAAAGCACAGACGCGCCGACGGTGCAGGCGCAGCAGGAAAGGCCGGATTCCCTCTGGCATGTGACCCGACAGCTGATCGCGCTGCGGAAAGAACACGCGGATCTGCAGGCCGACGGTGACTTCGAAGTGATCTATGCGGAAAAAGGGGAGTTCCCGTTCGTCTGGCAGAGAGGCAGTTTCATCGCGGCAGTCACTCCGTCTGACCGCTGGGTGAAAACAGTTCTGCCGGTAGGCTGCTATGAAACCGTATTTACTATTGGCAGCGCCGCAGTGAACAACACGGAACTGATCATGAAACCACTCAGTTATATTCTGCTCAAGCGTGTATAATATAACCGATTACAGTTAAGGTGCATTAGTATGGCAACGATCAAAGATATAGCAAAACTGTCCGGATACAGTATCGGGACAGTATCAAGAGTATTGAATGACAGGCCGGACGTCAGTGAAGCGGCGCGGCAGAAGATCCGGGAGATCATCGAACGGGAAAACTTCCAGCCGAATATGAATGCGAAGCACCTCAAACAGGTACATTCCTCACCGGTCACCGTGCTTGTCAAAGGCACGAACAATCACTTCCTGACCCTGATCCTGGAAAAGATCCAGTGGTATCTGAACCATGCCGGGGAAGACAGCTCGGTGGTATTCCTGGAAGAATCGGCGGACGAAGCGCAGGCAGCGGTCCAGCTCTGCAAAGAGCGCAATCCGAAGGGACTGCTGTTCCTCGGCGGCGACCTGCAGAATTTCCGGAACGAATATACCGATGTGGAGGTTCCTTCCGTGCTTGTTTCGGCATCGGCGAAGGACCTGGGCATCCCCGGTATGAGCAGCTTCTCCACGGATGACTACGAAGGCGGAAGAGCCGCCATGAAACTTCTTGTGGAAAACGGGCACCGCCGTGTACTTGTCGTCGGCGGATTCAATTCCGGCGAGGAGGAACAGGTCAGCGTCAAACGCCTGAACGGCGCGGTATCCGTACTGAAAGAACACGGGATACCGTTCGATAAAAAAGATCAGTATGTGGAATGCATGTTCTCGATGGAGGACGGCTACCGGGCAGTCCGCGGCGCTCTTGCGCGGCATCCGGACATCACAGCAGTATTTGCCCTGAGTGACCTGATCGCCATCGGCGGAATGCGGGCTGCTTACGAAATGGGAAAGCGGGTCCCGGAGGATATTTCCTTCATCGGCTTCGACGGGATCGAATACGCGGACTTCACCGTGCCCCGTCTGGTTACGATCCGCCAGGATATCGATTCCCTGGCAAGGCACAGTGTGGAGGATCTGCTCTACCGCATCAGCTACAACCGTGCCGCTGTGCACCGCCGCATCCCGTTCACCGTGAGCGGCACCGACAGCGTGGCCAGGATCTGAATCACTCTTATTAAATAGACATTCTGTCATTTCCGGCAGGATGTCTTTTCTTTTGGAAATCTACCCCCGGGGGAGGGGGGAATTTCGAAAATATTACTATGTTAGGGAACAGGAGGCAGAACAACTATGACACATGTACCGAATAAGGCTTTAACACTCAGCGGAAAAGATTATCTGCTGAACACCGTGGATATCGGCTTTGCAAACCGGGAAATCTATATTACCGGCGAGATCTCGGACGAAACGGCACTGGCAGTCTGCTCTGCCATCCGCTGTCTTGCCCGTGAGAGTACGGAAGACATTACTCTGTACATTCAGGGACCGGGCGGATCGGTATCATCCGGACTGAGCATCTATGACACCTGTCAGGCAGTGCACTGCGATATCCGCACCGTTGCCTGCGGCATGGCTGCCAGTATGTCCGCGTTCCTTGTGTGCTGCGCCGGTACGCCGGGTAAGCGCTATGTACAGCCCAACGCAGAACTTATGATCCATCAGCCGCTGGGCGGCACGAGCGGACAGGCTACAGATATCCGCATTCATGCCGAACACGTGCTGAAGATCCGCACGCTTCTGAATCAGCTGCTGGCAAGACATACCGGCCAGTTGATCGAAACGATCGAACGCGATACAGAACGTGACAACTTCATGGACGCCGTGGAGGCGAAAGAATACGGACTCATCGATGTCATCGGTGAACCGGTCAGTGAGTGGTAAAGGAGGCAAATATGAGACAGTACGAACCGCGTACACCGGCAGGACTTGTGCCGGTATGTGAAGCTGTTCAGGAGATCTGTGACAGCGCCAGCATGTACCATTTTACAGGATTTCGTCCGGATCCCTTCCTGATCCGCATGGACAGCGGCTCCGGCCGTTCCTGCACCGTCCGCTACATCACAGACATGTTCCGTCTGAACCGGGTGCTGGACTTCGCCAGCAGCCGGCAGGACTGTCTGGAACTGAAGCTGGACGGTACACTGCCGCAGCTTCGCGACGCCCTGGATGAGATCCATGGAGCTGCGGAATATGACAACTGTTACAGGGAAGTCATCGCGATGGATATCTCCGCACTGGCCGATCATCCGAACGAGACGCAGACTGATGAATTCCTGAATGCCATGGAAACGATCTGTGCCCAGGCATTCGTCATCTTCTTCGTCCGCCGTGTTCCCAGTGCCCGTGAAGAGCGTCTGATCGCGCGCCTGTACGAACATGTGCCGGTGATCCGCAGTATCTTCGTCGACGAGTACACATACGGTGAACTCGCCGAGATCACTGCCCGCATCGTGGAAGATACCGGTATTGAGATCCGCGGCCGCGAGGACTTTGTCCGGGAAACGGCTGCGGTACTGGAAGCGCAGGAGAACACCCGCGTTTCCCAGGCACGCGCTCTGGCAATGCGTCTGGTCCGCCGCGCTGACTACTCTGCTGTCACACCGTACATCGGTGCTGAAGCAGTTCAGGAAGAATATAAGACAATGAAAGGAGTACTGTAATATGGCCGCTAGTGAACGCTGGACAGAAGCGTTTGAACGCAAACGTTTCCTCATCGATTCTGCCGACAGTCATGCCGGCAGCGGACCCGTGCTGTATGTCGAAAACGGCAGACGCTATATCGACGACAGCGAAGGCCACATTGAAGTCATCGGCAGCACCGGTAAAGGCAAGAGCCAGTGTGCATCGCTTCCGTTCAACCGTGAGGTCCTGGCAAAGCGGGAAAACCTCATCGTTGTCGATCCGAAGCGGGAATGTTACAGAATGACAGCCTGCCGCATTCCGAAGGACTACCAGGTATTCTGCATTGACTTCCGTAATCCCTACCAGAGCAGAACGTTCTGGAACCCTCTCTATTATCCCTACACGCTGTACAAGTACGGCAGCCCGGAGGATAAAGATACAGCCAGTCTGATGGTCTCGGAGCTGTGGGCTGGTCTGTTCCCGGTAGATCCGAAGTCCGACCCGTTCTGGCCGCAGTCTTCCGCCAGTACGTGCAAGGGACTGACATACATGCTGTTTGACAGTGCCGAAGCCGATCAGGTCAATACCCGGAGCATCTGCCGCATGATGGAACAGCTGGAAGAAAAGGTCGGTACGCTTCCCGTTTACAAGATGCTGTTTGATAAGATGGCAGCCGGTACCATGGCCAAGCGCTTCTTCTCTACGTATGCGACCGCACCGGGCGACACCCGCGGATCCATTCACAGCGTTGCGGACAACGGACTGGAAGTCCTGTCCCGCAGTGAAGGTCTGATGAATATGATGGCAGAAGACACACTGTTCACAAAGCTGGACATTAACCGTCCGTTTGTGATCTACATCGTTCTGCCGGACGAAACCAATGTATACCACGGACTGGCAGGCGTTCTCGTCTCCCAGCTGACACGTCATCTGATCCGTCTGGCTCAGGACAACGGAGGTGCTCTGAAGCGCCGTGTCAACCTGATCCTGGAAGAACTGGGTTCCATCGGACCCAGTATTCCGGAACTGCCGAATCTGATGACTGCCGGCCGCAGCCGCAACCTGCGCATGATGCTGGTCCTGCAGGACGGTTCGCAGCTGGAAGATGTATACGGACTGACCAAGGCAAAGGCGATCGAAGCCTGCGTCGGCATTACGATCGGTTTCTCCACCAACAGCTGGAGTACTCTGGAAGAGTGGTCCAAGCGCTGCGGTGATCACAAGGCAGGTAAGAACAGCGACCGGATCGAGCCGCTGATCTCACCGGTGGAACTGGCAGCCATGGAGACCGGTCAGGCGCTGGTCATGGTGGACAGACGCTACAAGTTCATCACCCGCCTGCCGATGTATGCCGAAACGGACGACAGAAGCACATGGACAGAACCGGAACCGGTACGCAACCGGTTCAATACAAAGCCTGCGGTCTTTGATGTAAAGAAGTATCTTGAGGATCTTAAGAAGAGAGAACAGGAAGAGGCTATGAACAATATCCGCAGAGAACAGCGTGAGGAATGGTTCCCGCATGATTTCCTGTTTGAAACAAAGCCGGAGACCTTTACGATCACTCTGCCGCCGGGAACTGTCGTGACAGACGATCTGATCGGTCTTGTGGCCGACGAGGTCGGTGTTCCTCTGCAGGCTGCGCGCGAACTGATCGAACGCAGAAGAGGTCCTCTGTTCCGTTACAAGGACTACTCAAAGGCGAGAAGAATTCTTCTTCGTCTGAAGCGCATGGGTATTACCGCCATCTTTGAAAAGGATGAATGATAAGCCGGTGCATATGAAAGCATCAGGTCAGTGACCTGATGCTTTTTATATATTCAGGTATGCCCAGTCTCCCTGACGGAAACGGTAGGACATCAGCAGGAACCGTGATATCTGGTCGGACAGGATGCCGATCCAAATGCCGGCAAGACCGAGCTGGATCACACTGGTGCAGATCCATGTCACACAGGTGCGGATGATCGTAACGCTGATCAGCGCCGCCAGCAGAGTGAACTTCACATCACCGGCACCGCGCAGACAGCCGCCGTAGATGATCTGGGAGATCTGGAACAGCACGATCACCGTGATGTAGCGGCAGATCAGTACGCCGAGATCCAGTACGGCATCTTCCTGGAAGAACATGGAGAACAGCTGGCGGCCGAAGAACAGCAGGATGGCGGCCAGGATCATGGAAATGACAAGACCCGTACGCTGGCAGAGACTGCCGTAGATCTTTGCTTTTTCGGTATTGCGTTCACCCAGGCTTCGGCCGATCAGAGCGACCGCGGCCACCTGCATGCCGTCGCCGAATGAGAAGGCAAGCGACAGGAAGTTCATGCCGACCTGGTGAGCGGCAAAGGCGTCGGTGCCGAGCCGGGCGGCGATCAGTGCGGTATACAGGAAGCCGACACGCATCGCCATATTCTCCAGCAGCATATTCGAACCGAGCCGCACGATCGACTGCACAGCTTCAAAGCGCGGTTTCACCTTGCGGTCCAGAATATACGGAATACTGACATAGCTGTCTTTGCGGAACAGGGAACGCAGCGACATCCCGCACGCCACGACAGTACCGAGGACCGTCGCGATGGCAGCGCCGCGCAGCTCCAGACGGGGGAATCCGAAATGTCCGCCGATGAGCAGATAGTTGAAAACGATATTGATGATCGAAGACGTCACATTCGTCGTCATGGCGATGCGCGTATTTCCGCTTCCCCGCTGGGCAGCGTTGATCACCAGCGACAGGACGTTGAAGATCATGCATCCCTGGATGATATTGAAATACTCGACCGCCGCTTCATGGGTATCGGCATTCGATCCGCACAGTTCCATGATCTGCGGGCAGAAGATAACGGTGAGAAAGGAAATGACGACCGCTGCTATGACTGTAAACCACAGAGCAGTAACAAGAATGCGGTTGGCGCTTCTCCGGTCGTTCTGTCCGCGGCGCCTGGCGACAAGCGCCGAAACAGCAATGTTCGACGACAGGAATACCGCAAGGGCAATGAACTTCGGCTGCGTGGTCAGACCGACAGCTGCGACCGCATATGTTCCCAGCGCCGCGACCATCATTGTATCGATCATACCGGCAAGGGAAACGAAGAAACTTTCCAGTACGGCAGGCCATGCCATCTGCAGTGTCTCTTTGAGCAGTGTTCCTCTGTTTTCAGACATTTGTTCACTCATAGCAGAATACCTCACAAATATTGTATCATTATCATGTGAATTGACAGCGAATACGATTCATCGTATTTTTACTTCGGAGAAACAGCTATGGATAAGAATTACAATGAAGAGTGTATGGCAGTACTGAGTGAACTGCGGGAAATACGCGGAAGCGGACAGCCTCTGCCGGAGCGGATGACTGACAGGACTAAGATCGTATCCCTCATTAAGGAGATACAGGTCGTGCTTATGCCGGCTTTCTATCACTATCGGAACATGGATGAAGAAACCGCACTGCAAGTGGCAGTGGAAGACCTCAAGGACCAGCTCTGGTCTGCCCTGTGCTTCAGCGGGCAGAGTCCGCTGAAAACACATGAACTGGCAAGGGAGTTCATTCTGCGTCTGCCGAAGATCCTGCGTCTGCTTGAAACAGACATTCAGGCGATCTATGACGGCGACCCGGCGGCCAAGTCCAAGGCGGAAGTCGTATTATGCTATCCCGGTTTCTATGCCATCTGCATTTACCGGATCGCGCATGAGATGTACGAACTGAAGATCCCGTATATTCCCCGTATCATGACGGAATACGCCCATGAAAAGACCGGCATCGATATTAACCCTGGCGCTACGATCGGCGAGTATTTCTGCATTGACCACGGCACCGGCATCGTTATCGGTGAAACGGCAGTGCTCGGCCACCATGTCAAGCTGTACCAGGGCGTTACGATCGGTGCCCGCAGCTTTGAAAAAGATGAGAAGGGCAATCCGGTCAAAGGCGGCAAGCGTCATCCGGATATCGGCAATCATGTCGTTATTTATGCCAATGCCACGATCCTCGGCGGCGATACCCGCATCGGTGATCACAGTGTGATCGGAGGCAACGTGTGGCTTCTGAATTCCGTACCGGATCACAGCCGCATTTACTACAAGGGAGAGTAATTGTTATATCCCCGTTTGTACGCTGCGTCAGACCTTTGTTACAATAGAGGCCATGAGCAGAAGATCAAGAAAAATTACCGGCAGTATTCTGGGCGCACTCGGAGCAGTATTATTTATTGTTCTGTCTGCGGCAGGTACTGTCTTTCTTTTCTGGTACCGTACAGAAGACAATGACATCGCATTTCTGATCCTGGCAGTCACAGCCGCCGTCACTGCATTCCTCAGCCTGTTTCTTGTCAGTGCCGGCATGCGTCTCTACGACTGCCGAAACGGAGAACCGGAACGGGGCGCCGGACCGGGACGCTGGGTGCGCAATACGCTGTTTGCCGGCATGATCGGGATCTTCCTGACGGCTGCCTTCGTGACGGTCATGGAAACGACGATCAACGGCGGCGATACCGGGAAAGTGTTCCGCTTCATCGGTCTTGCCATGATCGCAGTGGCCGCCGGGATTTCCCTGTATACGATGCGCGCGATGCGGGAAGCGCGTAAACGGCGGATCGTGAACAGACTGGCGCAGGAGGCGGTCCTGAACGATTCCGGACGCTTCAGCATGGTCGTCGATAAGGTCTTTGCGTCAAAGGAAGACAAACGCTTTGCGTATCTCGGCAATGTGCACGGAACGATGCGCACCGGCGACCGGGTATGCGTGATCCAGCCGGACGGACAGACCTTTGAATCGACAGTCGAGATCATACAGCGGGAAGACACCGTTCTGAAGAAGATCACGGACAACTGGCCGCAGGCACCGATCCTCGTGGTCCTCAGCACGGACCGCGGCGGCGAGGCGTTCCTGCCGTATTCGGTACTGTCCGGGACAAGAACGCTGGAAGTCGATCCTGAACGGAACCGTATGGAAGAACCGGCGCTGCGGGGATACCTGTGCGCCTATGATGAACATGTCGGTGATGAAAAGTTTGCCGGCGTCCTCCTGCATACGATCACGCGCAGCCGTTTCCTGGTCCCGGTCGTCACCAGAGACCATGAACTCCGTGATCCCTCAGCGCTTCTGCCGGCAGGAACGGCATACCAGTATCCCACAGTATCCAGCGCGATGCTTGAGGACAGTGAAGTCATTCAGGCATACACCGACTGGGATGCGCTGTCCGGATGGGGCTATCTGATGAATCCCAGCTGTCTGCAGGGAACGAAAGTCATGACATTTGATGAGATCGCGGCGGAAACAGCGGAGAAATACACCGGCATGGTGATCGATCCGTTCGGACCGAAGCAGTTCTATCTTTCTTCAGCGCTATTGACAAGCCTGCTCAGCCGCGACGGCGAAGAACAGGAAACGACAGAAGAATAAATGCCGGATCCCGGAGGACCGGCTCCTGCAGTCCCTGCACAGAAGCAGGGGCTTTTTTCAGCTTCTTCAGAAAAAATACCCCCTTTCCAGACCTCTTTTTCCGGGCATGTATACTATGCTCAACAAAACCGGAAAGGATGAGAAAAGGAGGATATCATGAAACTCTCATACCATGGAATTGACCGCATCGTTCAGCGAGTCGGCATCAATAAGAGATCTGCCCGCCGCCTGGCGGAAAGAGCTCTTGAAAGAGGCTACAAGCTGAATGATCTGAAAGGTTCCCTGTGCCTCTGGGTAAAAGCAAGGGTGCGGGCCGATAATCCGGGACATCCGATCGTGTACGGAGACAAGCTGTTCCTCTTCAGCTCTGACTACGTACTGATCACGGTGATGCAGCTCCCGTCGGGAATGATCTGCAACTCCACCGACCGGTACATTATAGGAAAACCTTCCAGACGCAGTCATTACCTCCGCTTCGAAGAAGACGAGTGGTTTGACTGGGATGAAGAAGAGGAAGAAGAGGAGGACATGGAAGTGTCCTCCTCCAGAAGCCTCCACTGATATAACGACGAATGCCGGTGCCGCAATGACACCGGTATTTTGGTTCCCATCAGAAAATGACCCCCTTCCAGGTGTCCTTTTCCAGGGCATATATACTATGCGCAGAAAAACCGGAAAGGATGAGAAAAGGAGGATAACATGAGACTCTCAAGCCACGGAATTGACCGCATCGTTCAGCGCGTCGGCATCAATAAGAGCTCTGCCCGGCGCTTAGCCGAAAGAGCTCTTGAAAGAGGCTATACGCTGGATGATCTGAAAGGCTCCCTGGGCATATGGGTCAAGGCAAAGGTACACGCTGACGACCCGGAACACCCGATCGTGTACGGAGACAAGCTGTTCCTCTTCAGCTCTGACTACGTACTGATCACGGTGATGCAGCTGCCGTCGGGAATGATCTGCAACTCCACCGACCGGTACATTATAGGAAAACCTTCCAGACGCAGCCATTACCTCCGCTTCGAAGAAGATGAGTGGTTTGACTGGGATGAAGAAGAGGAAGACGAAGAAGAGGAGGACATGGAAATGTCCTCCTCAAGAAGTCTTCACTGAGTCAGTGAAACGCCGGACCGATACGGTCCGGTTTTACTGTTCTGCGGGGTGGTTCTGCTTTGGCAGAAGACGGCATACAGGCAGCGCTGCGCCCAGCATGATCGTGTCCGCGACGAAAGCATAGCTGTTTTTGGCGGCGCGCAGAAGAAAAGGCTGGGCATACAGGATATGCTCCGTCAGAGATTTGACGCCGAGTATTCCGGCGGCGGTGATGATCACGATCATGGCCAGTTCAAAACCGATGCGGATCACCGGTTTCGGGATTTTCCGGGAAGCCTGGAATACATAAGAAAGACAGACGGCGATCAGCACATTTCCCAGCGCCCAGCCGGGCATGCCGCGCAGTCCGTTTGTCAGGATGCAGTAGACGACCGTGCCGAGGCCTCCCACAGCAGCGGCAGACAGCGGTCCGAAGCGGTCACTGTATACCGCCAGAACGATATAGCCCAGGCAGAAATAGTAATTCTCGAAAAAGGGCACCTGCAGACACAGACTGACGGCTGTGAACAGTGCGATGCCGACAGCTGTATAACTGATGAAACGGATACGGTCTGTCATTCCTCTTTCCTCCCGCTTCCACTATACAACTTTCCTGACCGGCGGGCAGAGGGGGAGTGACTGCGGGAGGAGGTGTTCGGAAGTCTGTCGATCTCACCGTTTTCCAGCATCTGCCGGGCAAGTGCTTCTTTCCGGTTCTGATGGTACATGGAATCGATCTTCAGGCTGTATTCCGTTTTTGCGACGTCGCCGCCGCCTCTTACATCTCTGTACATATTCTCTTTCACCGGCTTGTGTTCCGGACGGGAGGCAAGGGCATCCCGGATCAGGGAAGCAAACAGCGGTCCGCGTTTCACGGAGTCGGCATCCATGTGCCAGGTGCCGTCGCTGTGACGGTAGAGGAACGTCGACTGATAGTGGAACTCACTGCGTACACGCCAGCGGATCTTGATCACTCGAGCGCTGCGGATGACGGAAAGAACGGCAAAGCTTTCATAATAATTGGATGTATACATATATTTCCCTCCTTTATGTACGGATCCGGTAAGCACTTCGTGAGACGTGGAAATGGAGATGCATTCTGCCCCGCTTCGCTTCGGCGCCGCTGACCAACATTTTTTAACCTGGTTGTCGAAGGCGGGGGTACCTTCCAGGGATCTATTCAGTTGTGATCTCTCAAAGAAAACCGGAACAACATCACGCCACAGGAAAAAGTCCTGTGCGTGCTGTCATTCCGGTCGTGTGTTCTCTTTGAGAGGCATCCCCCTCGCACTGTGAGTGTAGCATGTTTCCGATTCTGGAAACTGACAGGGGGTGAAAATACGGCGGAGTGAAGATCTCCGCACGACAAGTATACCATGCGCAGTGTCCGTCCGGAAAGCGTGGTATAATTACCGGCAGACAGGAGATTGATACTATGACTGAAGAATTACTGGCATTTCTGGAAGCAAGTCCGACATGTTTTCATGCGGTAGACAATATACGCGGGATCCTGATGGAGAACGGCTATACGGAGCTGCGGGAAGCGGCAGGATGGGAGCTGCAGGAAGGCGGAAAGTATTTCACTGTCCGCAACGGATCCAGTCTGATCGCGTTTCAGATCCCGACGAAGCAGTATACCGGCTTTATGATCGGTGCTTCCCACTGTGATTCGCCGGCGTTCAAGATAAAAGAAAATCCGGAGATCGTATCCGGAGGCTATACGAGACTGAATGTGGAAGGCTATGGCGGGATGCTCTGCGGACCGTGGTTTGACCGTCCGCTGTCCATTGCCGGCCGTATCGTAGTGCGTACGGAGAACGGGCTGGAGACGAAAACAGTCGATCTGGACCGGGATCTTGTCATGATGCCGAGCCTGGCTATTCACATGGACCGCGGTGCCAACAAAGGCCATGAATACAACATTCAGAAGGAAATGTGCCCGATCCTCGGACAGGAGGGAGAAGCCGGCATCCTGATGCGCATGGTCGCCGAAGAAGCCGGTGTAAAGGCGGAAGACATTCTGGGACACGATCTGTTCCTGTATGCCCGCGTGAAAGGCACGGTATGGGGAAAAGACAATGAGTTCGTTTCGTGCGGTCATCTTGATGACCTGCAGTGCACCTATGGCGATCTGCAGGGTTTCCTGAAGGCGCACCCGGCACAGAGCGTTCCTGTACTGGCGGTGTTTGACAATGAGGAAGTCGGCTCCATGAGCAAGCAGGGTGCTTTCTCCACGTTCCTGGAGGATGTGCTCGCGCGGATCCATATCGCGTGCGGACGCAGCGAGGAAGAGCGGCGCGCTGTTCCGGCGTCTTCGTTCATGGTGTCGGCGGACAACGCCCATGCCGTTCATCCTGCCTATATGGAAAAAGCGGATCCGGTCAACCGTCCGCAGATGAACAAAGGCATCGTGATCAAATACAGCGCAAATCAGAAATATACGACGGACGCGGTATCCGCAGCGGTATTCAAGGAACTCTGCACCAGAGCGGAAGTGCCGTACCAGATCTTTACGAACCGTTCCGATATGGTCGGCGGCTCCACGCTCGGCAATCTTTCCAACGTCCATGTATCGCTGAATACCGTGGACATCGGACTGGCCCAGCTGGCAATGCATTCCCCGTACGAGACAGCCGGCACAAAAGATACGCAGTATCTCGCAGATGTCATGGCGCTGTTCTTCAGCAGTTCGCTGCATACCGGCGCACCGGGCTGCTATACCATCCGGTAAAACGATCTGCCCCGGTCACGTTTTCTGCACAGACCCTGTGCTACGATGATCGCAGGAGGCTGAAAATGACACAGGATTTCAGAAAAATCGACATGTACCAGTGTACATGGTGCGGAAAGATCTTCCGCACGGACCGTCTTCACCGCTGCAAATTCCGCCCGTCGTACAGGAACTGCTTTTCCTGCCGGCACTGCCGGGGCGTGATCGTTGAGCGCACGGAAGACGGCTATACCGATAAAACAATAAACTGCGAAGAGGGGCTTCATACTTCGATCCTTACGATCGCGCAGAAACAGTGGGAGCTTTCCTGTCCGAAGTGGCAGATCATGGATGACTACCGGGGCAGAGAGACCTACGCGGTGAACGTGATGGAAGAAAAACGCAGAGCAGTGATGACGGAAGACAGCGGAGACGACGATCTGCCGTTCTGACGCATTCCGCATCGTATCTAGACAATAAGAAAACCCGGTGGAGATCGACTCCATCGGGTTTTTCAGTGAAATGATAGCGGGGAATTAACGCTTTACACGGGCACCGGCACCGCCGACGATCGCTTCGACTTCTTCCTTGGACGCCATGGATGTGTCGCCCGGAGTCGTCATGGCAAGCGCGCCGTGCGCAGCACCGTAGTTGACTGCCTTCTCCGGATCCTGGAATGTCATCAGGCCGTATACCAGGCCGGATGCGAACGAGTCGCCGCCGCCTACACGG
>JAFWNG010000015.1 GCA_017510405.1 Solobacterium sp. | reverse complement strand
TGTGTCAGGATTTGTTGGATATTTGAAAGGAAAGAGCAGTCAGATGATATTTGAAAGATGGGCAAATGCAAGATTCAAATACAGAAACAGACAATTCTGGTGCCGAGGCTACTATGTGGATACAGTAGGAAAAAACACAAAAAAGATAGCAGAGTATATACAGAACCAATTGAAAGAAGACAAGGTAGCCGAGCAGCTGGAACTTGAATTCGAAGATCCGTTTAAGGGTAAGAAGAGATAGTATGCTCGCGCAGACCACATTTGCGCTGTAAAGCGCAGCTCTGAGAGCAGGGCTATGCCCGAAACTGAAAAACCACCGGCTTGGCCGGTGGATATTTATTTGATCATTTTTTCGATGGCTTCGTTCATCTTCTCGATGGCTTCCATATCCCCGGTCTCGACCGCGTCCCGGATACAGTGTTCCAGATGCTCTTTCAGCAGTAATTCCGAGATCCTGGTGATCTCGCCGCGCACCGCTGCCAGCTGGATCAGCACGTCGGAGCAGTCTTCCCCGCGCTCCACCATGCGCCGTACGGATTCGAGATGACCGATCGAACGGGAAAACCGGTTCAGAATTTTCCGGATCTCCTCGGGATCGTGGGTATGTGTATGAGTATGTCCGCCGTGCGTGTGCGTGTGGGTCGTTCCATCGTGTGTATGGGTGTGGGTCGTCCCGTCATGTGTATATGTTTCTGTCATAAGAGCATTGTAGCAGAATTGGAAGAATCTGCACATTGTAATGCAGTCAGCCGCGTTCTATAATTTGATGTTAGTAGAGGCTAACCAAAGGAGGCTTTATTATGGAACGGAAAGATGAGATCCGGTCGGCGTACCGGAAACTCGGACGTTCGCACAGCGTATACGATAATATGATGCTCGGGAAGACATGGTTCGGCCGGGCGATGCAGAAATATGTGTGGAATATGAAACCAGAGGACGCCCTGGAGTATCAGGCAAGGGCATTTGAACCGATCCCGGCGGATTTTTCCGGCCGTCTTCTGGAAGTGCCGGTCGGCACCGGCGTTCTGTCCATGCCGGTGTTTGCCGGGCTGAAAAACGCGGAGATCACATGTCTGGATTATTCGGAGAAAATGATGGAAAGCGCACAGAAGCGGGCAGAGAAAGCCGGCATAACAAACGTGTCTTTCGTACAGGGGGATGTCGGAAAACTTCCGTTTGCGGACGAAAGCTTTGATGCTGTGGTATCGCTGAACGGCTTCCATGCGTTTCCGGACAAAGAGGCAGCGTATGCGGAAACATACCGTGTGCTGAAGAAAGGCGGCATATTTACCGGCTGTTTCTATGTGGAAGGCTCCAACCGGCATACCGATGCTGTGATCCGCACGATCTATATCCCGCTCGGATTCTTTACACGTCCGTTTGAAACAAGAGAAAGCCTGGAACAGCGGCTGAAGAAACTGTATTCGGAGGCGGAAGTCACCAATGTGCAGAGCATTGCGGTCTTCCGGTGCGTCAAATGAATCCGCTGGACCGGGATGTCTTTTTCCTGCCGTTTCGAAGAGTGCTCAGGAAACGCTTCGGAAACGCGTACGGGACGCAGCTGTGGCAGGAAGCAGGGATGGATTACGCAGCCACGGTGAAAAGCAGACCTTCTCTGAAGAAGCACAAAGGCGCAATGATCCTGCCGGCTGTCAGCCTGTACCGGGTGCTGGAAAAGCACGGGGAAGCGGCAGAAGAGATCCTCAATGCGTACGGAAAGTCGATGGGAAAGATCTTTGCCCGGGCGGTATACGGCATTACCTCGATTCCCGGCGTGCCGTCTCTGATCTGGAACAATGTGGAAACGATCGGGGACCGGATGAGCAGTGAAAAACTCGGCTACCGGCGGGAACTAGTCAGCGAGCCGCCGTACCTGTACGGCATTAACATCCTGTCGTGTCCGTATCATGAACTGGCAAAAGAACTTGGCTGCGAAGCGGCGTCACGCTGTATCTGTAGTATGGACAAAGAGTATATGAAAGGATTCCGCGGGATCCGGTATGAACGCACGACGGCGGTCAGTGAAGGCGCTCCGTACTGCGATTACCGGCTGCGGAAAGAAGAACGAAAATGAAGAAACAGGTATTATCCGTGGAACAGAATGGCTTTTACGGTGTCTGGTATCCATGTAAGGCAGACACAGATAAAGCAGTCATCATCATGCTGGGAGACAGCTCCGATGATACTCTGGCAAAGACCGGTGCGAAGTGGATCCATGGCAGCTATTGCCATGCCCTGGCAATGTCGCCGGGGAAAAAGGATTACAGCACCCACAGTTTTCCGCTCGAGCGCTTCGGCCGGGCAATTGCGTTTCTGCATGAAAAAGGCATAAAAAAGATCGGCATCGCCGGGGCCTCCACAACGGGCATGATGGCGCTGGCGGCTGCCTCGTATTATCCGGAGATCAGCCTGACGATCGCCATGTCGCCTTGTGATTTCATTATGCAGGGATTCATACGGGACGGACTGGACGGCTGTGAGGAGCGTCCGGCGGACGGTGAAAGCACCCTGACATGGCAGGGAAAACCGCTTCCATACCTTCCGTACGCATATCCGCATCCGGACTACTGGCACCGGATCATGGAAGAAGCCGGTCAGCGCGGCGATAAGATCGCGTCCCGCAGTCTGTTTGACCGTTCGGAACTTCTGCATCCGCTGCAGGAAGAAGAAATGATCCGGGCGGAAAAGATCCGCGGCACGATCGTATGCGTCGGCGCGGAAGACGATTCCCTCTGGGATACATGCCGGTATATCCGCCGTCTGGAAAAACGGCTGGCTGCCCGGAGAAGCGAAGCCCGCTTCATTCCGCTTCTCTATCGGCACGGCACGCACTTTGTATTCCCGGAGACCATGATCCGCATGGTACTGCCGTTTGGCGCATCAAAACTGATCGGATTCATGTTCAAAGCTGCCAGAAAGCATCCGAAGGAATGTGAGGAAACACGGCGGGATATTGCCAGAAGGCTGGAATCCATCCTCATCGAATGGTAAATAATACTGTCTAAAGGGTGGAAACGAAATCTGCGATGAGGCGGTTCACGAGATCCGGTTCATCCGTGTTGGAATTGTGGCCGGCGCCTTTGATCCATTCGATCGGGATGCCGGTCTTTTTATGCCATGCCTTATTGTACCGAAGGCAGAAACCGGCACGGTCTTTTTCGCCGCAGATCAGCAGCGCGGGACAGCGGATCTCATAGGGGAGGTCTTCTTCGATCGCTTCGGCAAGGATGCGGAATCCGTGACCGGAAAGGCGGGCGTACCGCTTCTGATCGCCGTCATACGTCATCATCATGGAGCGCATCAGACCGATTCCGTATTCCGATTCCGCTGCGCCGCGGCTTCCCGCTTTCAGAAGGGACTTCCACGGGTAAAACCGGTAGACCGGTTCCATCCGTTTCAGCATCCACAGCTCCGCCGCATTCATATAACTGCGCTGCAGCGGCGCGGAATCAATCGATATAAAACCGTGCAGTTTATCCGGAAACAGCTGCGAATATGCCTGTCCCACGTAGCCGCCCATGGACTGTCCGACGATGACCGGCTGTTCAAAGCCTTCCTGCTTCAGGATCTCATCCAGCCACTTTGCCTTGTCCGCCAGGCGGAAATTCAGGGCAAACGGCCATGAGGCAGCGTGTCCCGGCGCGTCCCATACCAGTAGGGGATACTGTCCTTCAAAGCATTCGATCTGTTTTTCAAACAGTCTGTGATCAGCCGTGAGACCGGGAAGGAAAACAAGCTGCGGGGTGCTGTGCCTGGCGGTACTGTTTACCCAGTAATGGATCGTGCCGGCCGGTGTCATATAAGTGCGTTCTTTCACAGGCGCTCCTTTCCTGCATGGTGCGTCATGCATAGTTTACGTGTGTGTTGTTTGTATGGATCATGATAAAGATAAACAGAAGTGCAGCCAGGACCGTACTGATGAGGCAGATCCGGCGCACGGTTTTATTTCGGACACCGAAGAGCAGGAGAATATTGCAGAGAATACTGATCACCGCAATCACGGTCATCAACTGCATCAGTTCCTGCTGTCCGGATATATACAGGCGATTGGCGGGACTGCGCTGCCATTCGCGGACCGTTCCGTCCGGGAACAGGGTGCGGTCGGTATAGATCGGCTGATTCAGGACGAAGAAGAAACCGATATTGAGAAGAATACAGAATAAAGAAAGCATGCTCATCTCCCCGGAGTGTCCGGCAAATGCCCGAAGCTCCTGAATATACTCGTTATTATTCGTGCGCACGGGTGAACTGTCCCGCTGCGGTCGATGTCCCCGGTGCAGCCGAAAAGGTCCGCACCCGTTATTTCCCGCCATACCGGTTTCTGAGAAATCAAAACAGAGTATATTCCGGTTTGTGTCCTTTTCCGTTATGCACGGTACTGCGTCTTTTTTTCATTATACGCTGTTTTCTGCCGCCGCAGAACAGGACCAGAGACTTGTTTCTTTCAGTGTATCTGCTGACGTCTTCCGCAGGAATAACAGGAAACGGTCTGACGGCTTAAGCGTACCGGAATTGGTCTGGGGTAGTTGAGAGAGATGTCTTTTATTGATATCATTATCAATTGGGGAAGTAGAAAATGAACAAAAAGAAGAATCTTGTGAAAATATTCGGCTTTCTGTGCGGACTGGCAATGATCCTGACGGCTGCCTCTGTGATCGTAAGGCCGAAAGACAATGATGTATATAATCTTCCGTCCTATGTCCGCACGCTGGAGAACCTGAACGGAGAGAAGGAAAACACGGTGGATGTGCTGTTCGCGGGGGACAGTGAGGCAAGCGACGGATTCTCGCCCTTGCAGTTCTGGAGCGAACAGGGCATATCGTCCTTTAATATCGCAAACCCGGCGCAGATCCTGCCGGACACCTACGCATTGACGGCGCAGGCGGTCAAAAACCAGGACGTGAAGCTGCTGGTGCTGGAAGCGAGCTGTCTGTATCTGGATTCGGATATCTACAGCAAGGATCCCTATCTGCGGGCGGCGGAGAAGCTTTTCCCGATCGTGCACTATCACCAGGCTTACCGGCTGCTGAAACCGCGCAGCGTATCCTTCGGCAAAGTGCGAAAGACGGACGCGCTGAAAGGGTTCTGGCTCAAGACAAATGTACGCGAGTGGGTCGGCGATCCCGATTACATGGGCGACCCGGCAGAACCGGCGCAGCCGTTCGGATACATGGCCGGCGACATGATGGAAAAACTGTATGCGCTGTGTCAGGAGAACGGCATCGAACTGCTGATCGTGAGCGTACCGGCGCCGGCGTACTGGGAATACTCTAAGCACAATGCCGTCAATGCGTGGGCGGAAGAACACGGCGTCACATATATCGATATGAACCAGATGAACGAAGAACTGGGCATGGACTGGACACAGGACAGCGCTGACGGCGGAAATCATCTGAGCTTTTCCGGCACTGTGAAAGTTAACGCATGGCTGGGACAGTATATCAAAGATACGTACGCGCCGGCGGATCACCGCGGGGACGCACAGTATGACAGCTGGAAAGACGCACTCGAAGAGACCGGTCTTTACGGGGTGAACTCATGAGCTACCATTCCGTCGGTTATTTTGCGGCATTCCTTCCGGCCGTACTGATCCTGTATACGCTGACGCCGAAAGAACACCGGTGGAAGAGCCTGCTCGGCGCCAGCCTTGTCTTCTTTGCCCTCTGGAGCCAATGGGCAGTGATCTGGGTATTTGTGACCGCGCTGCTCACTTGGTATTTCGGCAATAAGCTCGCAGCGATGAAAAAGGCGCCGAAGGGGGAAGACCGCAAGGCGTTCAAAAAGCATAAGAAACGCATACAGACAGCCGGCGTGATCAGCGTCGTGCTTCTGCTGGCAGTATTGAAGTATACGAATTTCTTCGGCAGTACGCTGTTCGGCGCGGGGTGGGTGACAAAGCGCATCCTGGTGCCCGTCGGTATTTCGTATTACACCCTGCAGGCCGTCTCATATATGACGGATATCGCGGACGGCAAATACGAACCGGCACCGTCGTTCTGGAAACTTCTTCTGTATCTGTGCTTCTTCCCGACGCTGGCAGAAGGACCGATCGTCCGCTTCCCGGACGTTTCGGAACAGTACTTTGCCGGCAATGATATTACCTATGTGAATCTGACGCAGGGATATCAGCGGATCCTGTGGGGCCTGTTCAAGAAGATGGTCATCGCGGATCATCTGAGTCCGGCCATGAGCAGTCTTTATACGACATATAAGACGATCGGCTCAATGAGCCTGCTGGCGATGCTGTTCTGCACCATCCAGATCTATACGGACTTCTCCGGTACGATCGACATCGCGATCGGTACGGCGCAGATTTTCGGCATCCGCCTGACGGAGAACTTCCGGCAGCCGTTCTTTGCGAAGAACGCGGGCGACTTCTGGCGGAGATGGCATATTACACTGGGAGTGTTCCTGCGGACATATATCTTCTATCCCGTATCGCTGTCAAAGCCGGTGCGCACGCTGACAAAGAAGATCCAGGGCGTCTTCGGGAAAAAGGCAGCCCGCTATGTGGGACCGATGATCGCGCTGTTATGCGTATGGCTGACCAGCGGGATCTGGCACGGACCGGAGTGGACGTATGTGGGATACGGTCTGTATTACTTCGCTGTCATCTTCATCGAAGTCCTGCTGGAAGAACCGATCAAAAAGCATATCGATGAAAATGCGCTCTGGTTCCGCATCTTCCGGTTTATCAAACTGTGCGTAATCGTGGGCATCGGCGAACTGTACTTCATGGCGCCTGACGCAGCCACGGCATTCACGATGTTCGGCTCGATCTTTACAAACTTCCGTCCGGAAGTATTCATCAACGAATGGTCCATGCTCGGACCGGGACTGACGGACTATATGCTGGTCTTCTTCTCCTTCGCTATCGTTATTGCCGTAAGCATCTGTAAGGAAAAGAACATCTCGGTACGGGCAAAGCTGGAGCGCATGCCGTCTGCCGTACGGTGGTCCTTCTGGTATGCCGCGGTCTTCTATGTGCTGTTCTTCGGCGCATACGGTCCCGGCTTCAGCGCCATCGAAATGATGTATGCAGGATTCTGAGGAAAGGAACCCGGATATGAAAAACATACTGGAATGGCTGGAGGATTCAACAGTCCGTTACGGACAGCGGAATGCCTGCAGTGATACGGAACATACACTGACATTTGAACAGCTGCGTCATAACGCGGAGACAGCCGGCTCATTTTTCCTGGCAAACGGCGTGACAAAAGCGTCCCCGGTCGGCATCTATGCCGAAAAGGGCGTGGGCGTGCTCTCGGCCATGCTTGGGGCGGTATATGCCGGCGGCTTCTACTGCATCCTTGATACGAGACAGCCGAAAGAGCGCATGGATCAGATCCTTGCCAGTCTTGAACCGGTGATCATCGTTACCGATGAGGAACACAAAGCCGAAGCGGAAGAGCGCTTTGCTGGACATCCGCTCTGCGTGATCGAAGACGTTCTGCGCACCGCTGTCATACAGAAAGAAGCGCTGGCGGAAGCCCGCCGGAAAGCGCAGGATACCGACCCGCTCTATGTGAATTTCACCAGCGGCTCGACCGGTACGCCGAAGGGCGTGGCGGTATGTCACCGGTCGGTCATCGACTTCATTCCGCGCTTTGCGGGAACATTCGGAATCAACCAGGATGATGTGCTTGCCAACCAGGCGCCGTTTGATTTTGACGTCTCCGTCAAGGACATCTATACGATGCTCTATACCGGTGCGCATATGCAGATGGTGCCAAGGGCATATTTCTCCCGGCCGACAGATCTGATGGATCTGCTGTATGACTGCAGAGCGACGGTACTGACATGGGCAGTCAGCGCGCTCTGCTTCGTATCGATCATGAACGGACTGGACTACAAATGTCCGGATACCGTGCATAAAGTGCTGTTCTCCGGCGAGATCATGCCGGTGAAGCATCTGAAGAAATGGAAACAGTATCTGCCGGATACCGAGTATATCAACGTATACGGACCGACGGAGATCACCTGCAACTGCACGTGGCACATCGTCACGGATGCGGACATCGAAGCAGGGGAGATACCGATCGGAAAAGCGTTTGACAACGAAGACGTCTTCCTGCTGGATGAGGAAGACCGCCTGGTCACAGAGCCCGGCGTTCCCGGTGAGATCTGTGTATCCGGCACCTGTCTGGCACTGGGCTATTACCGCAATGCCGAGGCGACATCCCGCGCGTTCGTACAGAATCCGCTCAATGACCGCTGGCCGCAGCGCATCTACCGTACCGGGGATCTTGCGGTATATAATGAAGACGGCGATCTGCTTTACAAGGGACGCAGGGACCACCAGATCAAGCATCTCGGCCACCGGATCGAACTCGGTGAGATCGAGGCGCAGGCACAGAAGAAAGAGGGCGTGCAGCAGGCCGCCGCGCTGTATGACGCAAAGCGGAAACGCATCGTTCTTGTCTACAGCGGAACGGCAGATCCAAAAGAACTGTCCGGCCATCTGAAAGAAGTGCTTCCTGCGTATATGTGTCCCGGGAAGATCCTGCAAAAAGAGCAGATGCCGCTGAACAAGAACGGCAAGATCGACCGGAATTTACTGAAAACGGAGGCGGGCATCGCATGAGCAGTACAGACGTTCTCAAACACATTGCCGCAGAATACGGGACACCGTCCTATGTTTTTGACCTGGATGTGCTGAAGAAGCACGTACAGGCCGTACGTGAACTCGCGGACGGAAAATACCGCATCTGCTATTCCATCAAGGCAAATCCGTTTATTACCGCCTGCATGAGCGAACTGACCGATACGCTGGAAGTCTGCAGCCCGGGCGAACTGGAGATCTGCTATACGCTTCACATCGCACCGGAAAAGATCCTGGTATCGGGCGTCGTAAAGACCCCGGACATGATCCGAAGAGCTCTGCAGTACGGCATCCGCACCTTTACTGCCGAAAGCATCCGCCACATGGAGATGCTGGAACAGGAAGCGGCGAAAGAAGACTGTACGGCAGATGTGCTCTTACGGAAAAGCTGTGCCGCGCAGTTCGGTATGAGCGAGGAAGATCTTCTGCATCTGATCGGGACACGGGAGTCTTTCCCGCATGTCATGATCACAGGGATCCACTGCTTTGCCGGCACGATGCAGAAGAAAAGCGACCGCAAGGTCAGAGAACTGGAATATCTGAAAGAACTCTATGAACGGATCGAAAAGGAATACGGCGTAAAGCTGGCAAAACTGGAATACGGTCCGGGCATGCCGGTCTCCCTGTTCGAAGGGGAAGACTTCAGTGATCCGCTGAAGCCGCTGGCGGCGCTGCAGGCGGAACTTGCGTCCTTCGGCGAGGATGTGCAGGTGACCGTGGAAGCCGGACGGTTCTTCGCGGCTGCGTGCGGCACGTATCTGTCCCGCGTCATGGATACCAAACGGGACGGCGAGACGAACTATGTGCTTCTGGACGGAGGCATGCATCAGATCAACTATTACGGACAGATGATGGGCATGAAGCATCCCGTGATCGATGTCCTGAAAGATGCCGGTACGGAGACTGCGCATGTATGCATCTGCGGCGCGCTCTGCACGACCGCCGACGTACTGGTGCGGGATATCGAACTGCCGGTGCTGCACGAAGGGGATGTGCTGGCATTCCGCAACGCCGGGGCATACTCCATGTGCGAAGGCGCGGCGCTGTTCCTGAGCCGTGATCTGCCGGCGGTATATCTGCTGGAAAACGATACCGTTACATGTGTGAGAAAACATACGGAAATGTATATGTGGAATACACCCGTGAAAGGAGAATGACATGGAAGAATTACTGGAAGTACTGCAGGATGTAAAAGACGACGCGGATTTTGAAAACTGCACAACACTGATCGACGACGGAGTACTGGACTCCTTTGATCTTCTGCAGATCATCGCTGCCATCAACGATGCGTTCGATATCTCGATCCCGGCATCCGAAATCGTACCGGCAAACTTCAACAGTGCCGAAGCCATGTACCGCATGGTGCAGCGTCTTCAGGAAGAGCAGTAAACATGTTTCATCATCCGGATCTGACCCGCGATGAATTCATGCTGAAAGGGCCGCTTGCCCATCAGGGATATGACTGGTGGTGGCATTCCTTCACCGGGATCTCCCGGGAGACCGGGGAAGAGAAGCCGTTCTTCATCGAGTTTTTCACATGCAATCCCGCACTGGGAGGGGACGAACCGGTATTCGGACAGCTGCCCGCTTCACAGGAAGCCGGCATGAAGCCCTCGTATCTGATGGTCAAGGCAGGAAGCTGGGGAAAAGACGCTGCCCAGCTGCATCGCTTTTTCGGCTGGAATGCCGTCACGGTTCAGAAAGGCGCACCGTACCGGATCGAAGCGGATGACTGCCTGGCTTCTGAAGTACTTCTGCAGGGAAGCGTATCCGTTTCACCGGAAGACGCGAAGGCGCATCCGGAATGGATGTGCGATGCTGGAACGATGTCCTGGGATCTTGCAGTGGACAAGAAGATCGCGTTCAATGTCGGCTATGGTGCCAGCAGACCGCTGCGGGACGCCGAAGCATTTGCCATGTACTGGCATGCGGAAGGCATGAAGACCGCGTATGACGGAACGGTCACATGGAACGAAACCGTCTACGATGTCACGCCGGAGACCTGCTTCGGGTATGCGGATAAAAACTGGGGAAGAGACTTCACCAGTCCGTGGGTATGGCTTTCTTCAAACTGCCTCTACAGCAGAAAAGAGCAGAAGAAGCTGGAAAACAGCGTCTTTGACATCGGCGGCGGAAGGCCGAAAGTATACTTCGTTCCGCTCGACCGGCGTCTTCTCGGCGTCATGTACTACGAAGGGAAAGAGTACGATTTCAACTTTTCAAAGCTCCATCTTCATGTACAGACACAGTTTGCCTTCGAGGAACTGGAAGAAACTGTTCACTGGACCGTCCGTCAGGAGAACATCCATGCCGTGATGGAAACGGAAGTATGGTGCCGGAAAGAAGACATGCTGTTTGTTAACTACGAAGCACCGGACGGAACGAAGAAGCACAACCGTCTCTGGAACGGCGGAAACGGCTATGGCGTCGTACGCCTGTATGAGAAGCAGAACGGTGAGAACGTGCTGATCGATGAGATCGAAGCAACGCATATCGGCTGTGAATACGGCGAGTATACAGAATAACAAACGAAAGGGAATATCGTGATCCGGTATTCCCTTTCCTGTTCTTATAAATGTCTGCCGTGATGAAGAATGACGGAAGAGTCCATCTGACTCATATTCTGTATGCCGGTATAGCCCATCATTTCCGACAGTTCTTCATTCATCCGTTTTACTTTCTTTATGACGCCGTCTTTGCCTTCTTTGAGAAGTCCCGGCAGGATGCCTCTGCCGACCGAGACTGCGTCCGCGCCCAGAGCAAGCGCCTTGAATGCGTCATAGCCGGTCTCGATGGAACAGTCGGCGAAGATCTTCATGGCTGTCTGCGGCATGGCTCGGCGGATCTCCTGCAGGGCAAGGACCGGCGGAATGCCGAAGGGCAGACGGCCGTGGTGATGGCTGACGAAGATGCCGGCGCATCCGGCGTCTTCACACTTGCGGGCGTCAAGGACAGACAGGACGCCTTTGGCAATGAACGGGGTATCCCCGGCTGCCTGTACGTAGGAGCGCAGGTCTTCCAGGGTGACGGGACCGAGCGGAATGCCGTCGACGACATCGTATTTCCCGTTTTTGCCGAATACATGGTCGATGTCCACACCGACTGCGAGGGCGTTGTGTTCTTTCGCAAACGCGATCTGCCGGAAGATCTCTTCGTGATCCATGAACGGTTTGATGATGCGTACGGTACGGGCGCCTTCCGCGGCGATGGAGGCGTATTCATCATCCGGCTCCATGCCGACCCAATTGACCAGGTTCATTTCTTTTGCGGCGGCAGCGTACTCCTGCATCGGCGTACGGCCGGTAATGCCGACTTTGTTCAGATGGGAGAACGCCGGCATCATGATCGGCGATGCGAACGTTTCATTGAACAGGCGCAGGGTAAGATCCGGTTCCAGCGCGTCGATGATGCGCATTTCCACAAGCAGTTCATCCAGATAACGCCGGTTGTGCATATTGGCGTCGGCAGCGTTTCTGTCCGGTTCCGGGATCATTCCCTTCGGACCGGGCCACTTCTTTTCTTCCATGACAGTTTCCTCTTTTCTTCAGTTCTATTTTAAAGAACTCCGGCATGATTCACCAGAAGCACAAAGCATGTTCTTTCAGAAATACTGCAGGATTTCTTCACACAGAATTCATACAGGCGGTCTAATATAACAGACATCAGGAGGAACCTGTATGAATAAAACAGTGAAAACTACAGCGGCACTGGCTGTGATCGCAGCCCTGGGCGGATGTTCATCCGTCACTTCCGCCGCATCTTCAGCATCTTCAGCCGAAACGGAAACACAGGATACCGCTGTTTCAGATACGGCGTCAGTCCCGCAGGCTGACAGCATCCAGATCAATGAAACGCTGGAGAACAGCGCGGACGGAGAACATGTGATCGAAGAAAACGGAACCGAGAGTTCCTACTATAACGTAAAGATCGTAAAGACCGGTGAAGCCGATGGCGACGAAGCGGACTTCTACGGCGCAAACAGCGCGGTCTTTGCGGCGGACAGCGCAAGGCTGTATATCAGCGACGCGGTGATCGATACCAACGGCACGCACGCCAATGCCGTATTCAGCTACGGACAGGGAACGGAAGTAAACGTATCCAACACGGTGATCACGACGAGCGGAAACTGTTCCGGCGGACTGATGACGACGGGCGGGGGCACGATGACCGCGGAGAATCTGAATATCCATACGACCGGCAATTCCTCGGCGGCGATCCGTTCCGACCGGGGCGGCGGGACTGTCAAAGTCAACGGCGGTCTCTATGTGACCGACGGCAAAGGATCCCCGGTCATCTATTCGACAGCGGATATTACTGTCAGTAACGCCGAGATGATCTCCACCGCCTCCCAGGGGGTCGTCGTGGAAGGAAAGAACTCTGTGACGCTGAACGATGTCACTCTGACTGCCGACAACAATACGAAGAACAGTGACAAATCCGATACATACCAGGCAGTCATGATCTACCAGTCCATGTCCGGCGACGCGGCGGAAGGCCTGGCGTCCTTCACCATGAACGGCGGTACGCTGACCAACGCAAACGGCGATATCTTTTTCGTCAATAACACCGTGGCAGAGATCACGCTCAATGACGCAGAGATCGTCAATAACGGAGTCGGCGTCTTCCTGCGGGCGGAAGCGGCCGGCTGGGGCACTGCCGGCAGTAACGGCGGTCAGGTCACGATGACGGCATCTTCCCAGAAGATCGACGGCGATATGATCGTTGATGATGTTTCGCATCTCAATCTCATTCTGAACGACGGTTCCGTATTCACCGGTACGGTCAATGCGGATGGGGAAGCCGGCGAAGTATACGTGGAACTCAACGGAAACGCAAAATGGGTCCTGACAGACGACGCGTATATCACATCCCTGACGTGCAGCGCGGATTCCATTGATCTGAACGGTCATACGCTCTATGTGAACGGCACTGCCTGGGAAGCAGGCACAGCTTCCAAAGGGCAGCTGATCGAAGCTGTATATACCTCCGGAAACGGCGGCCCCGGCGGAATGCCGGACGGACAGCCGCCGGAGAGACCGGATGGTGAGAACGGCGAACCGCCGGCACGTCCCGACGGAGAACCGCCGGCAAAACCGGACGGTGAGAACGGTGAACCGCCGGCAAAACCGGACGGTGAGAACGGTGAACCGCCGGCAAAACCGGAATGATATGCCAGACTGCCGCATCATACGGCAGTTTTTCTGTTACCATAGATACGCATACAAGGGGGACAAAGATATGAAATACAGAGTCAACAGGAAGACCGGCGACAGGATCTCCGAGATCGGCATGGGTTCTTCCTATATCGCTGAAGCGGAACACGACGAAGCCATACGCACGATCCGCCGGGCTTACGAAGGCGGCGTCAACTACTTTGACCTCGCGGCCGGCAGCGCAGCGGCGTTTCCGCTCTATGGCGAAGCGCTGCACGATGTGCGTGACAAGGTGTTCTTCCAGATCCATTTCGGCGCGGATTACACAAGCGGTGACTACGGCTGGTCACTGGATCTGAATACGATCCGGAAGTCGGTACAGTGGCAGCTGGAACAGCTTCGCACCGATTACATCGACTACGGCTTCATCCACTGTCAGGATGAGATCTCCGACTGGGAGACCTATAAGAAAAACGGTGTCTATGACTATATCCTGGATCTGAAGAAGCAGGGGATCGTGCGCCATATCGGCGTATCCTCGCACACGCCGGCAGTCATCCTGCAGATCCTTGACGAAGCGGACGTGGACATGCTGATGTTCTCCGTGAATCCCGGCTATGACCGCGGTCAGGGAGAATATGCCTACGGGGAATGGGAAGAGCGCCGGAAGGTATTCCTGCGCTGTGAAAAAGACGGCATCGGCATCTCGGTGATGAAGCCGCTGTCCGGCGGTCAACTGCTGGACGCAAAGACATCGCCGTTCGGAAAGGCGCTGACGGTGCACCAGTGTCTGCGCTATGTGCTGGATCAGCCCGGCGTTCTGACAGCGCTGCCCGGTGCGAAGAGCGTATCACAGATCGAAGACCTGCTTTCGTATTATGAGAAAAGCGAGGAAGAGACCGACTATTCCATTATCGCTTCGTATGAACATGCGGAAACACGCGGCAGATGCGTCTACTGCAATCACTGCAAACCATGTCCTATGGGCATCGACATCGGCCTTGTGAACAAATACTATGACCTGGCGCTGGCAGGGGACGCAATGGCAGTGAACCACTATAAGATGCTGGAAGTGAACGCCTCCAACTGCATTCAGTGCGGACACTGTGATTCCCGCTGTCCGTTCGGCGCCGCACAGAGTGAGCGCATGCAGGAAATTCGTGCGTACATGGAAGAATATTAAGAAATACACCCTGTGTTCCGAATCGGCATGCAGTGCTGTATAATCACCTCATGAAACATATGAAGTACAGAAAAACAGCAGGGATCCTGCTGGCTGCGGCAGTGCTCTCGCCGCTCTCCGCATGTGCGAAGACAGGGGCAGCGTCCGAAGAGGATATGATCCGTCTGGAATTCGTCATTCCGGCCGCCATGGAGGAAGGCTTCTATTATGCGGACGAAGAAATATCGACCTCCCGCGACACCTTCACGATCCTGGCAGGGGATGATATGCCGGACGCGGAACTGGTGCTGGAACCGGTGGACGATCAGGAAAACATCACGTATCAGCCGTCATCGATCGGTGCCGGTGAAACACTGGAACTGCTGATACGGAAAGATATCTGGTACCGTGTCGGCATCCGCACGGCCGAAAGCAGCGATGATCCGCTGCAGGTGCATCTGCAGATCAAAGACGCGGAAACACGCAGAGAATAATACTTTAACGCAGACCGAATGTTACACATTCGGTTTTTCTGTAACCTTTTGAAATCTTCACGACATGCGGTCATGCATTCGTACAGGCTTATATGCTAAGATGAAAATGCATAAGCGGTGGAAACGGGCAGAAAAATGCGGGAAATCGATGACAGATATCCGGAATTTGCGGAACCAAATGAACCTGTAAAAGGTGGAAGACATCACTCCGCTCTGGGGTGGATGCCTTTTCTTGCGTCTGCCCTGCTGATTTTCCGTCTTTTCTTTTTCTTCTCTGCTCCGCCGGGTCCTTCTCCGGGACCGGGGCCGACGCCTGATCCTTCGCCGGTGCCTGTTCCGGTGATCACACCGACCCCGAAGCCGGGACCGACTCCGACACCGTCGATCACACCGACTCCGTCACCGAGCCCGACGCCTTCGGAAACACCGACTCCGTCTCCAAGCCCGTCGCCGAGTCCTTCGCCGACGCCGCGTACAAGTCCGACGCCGACCCCGACGCCGCGGCCGAGCATTACTCCAACACCTACACCAACTCCCACTCCGACACCCACACCGACCCCGACGCCTACCCCGACTCCCACTCCGACACCAACTCCTACACCGACGCCCACACCGACACCTACACCGACGCCCACACCGCCGACGCCCACACCGGTCACACATACAGCACCTGCGTTTGAAGTGCAGATGCCGGTAAACAATTCGTCCGAAGCGGAGTTTGATCCGGTGATCTCGTTCACGAACACCCTGAATGATCTGCAGGGAGGCAGTGCCGGCGCTTACTTCGAGCGTGAGGACGGCAGCGGCGGCTACGTGCGGGTACATGATGATTATGACGCTGAGTACAGCGGAACAGATACCTGGGCGAAAGAGGACTGCTCATTCATGTACGGCGGCGACAGTTCCGTCCGTCATACCTGGAGAGACAACTTCATCCTCTACGATTACGGCAGGCTGACGATCGATTATACGTATCCGGACGGTGAGACCGGACAGTGGTCTTCCGATCCGTTCCACGTCTGCGGGGGATCGTATATGGATTTCGGAGAGGCATCCTACAGCAATACGGACCGCTCCATCGTGGCCCATTTCCCCGTATGGGAGACGCTGGATCCGTCACAGATCACACTGGATTCGTATTTTCTGCGGAACTCGGGCACCGCGGAATCGAGCGTTCCGGAACTGGTCAGTGTGACCGGGTGGAAAGACGACGACGGCAATGGATGGCTCCGTGTCATCATGCGGACAGCAGAAGAACTTCCGGTCGGCAGTTACTGGATCAGCATCGATACGTCGATCGACACCGATTCCGGAAACTACTGGACAGACAATACCATTGCCGATGTGGAAGTCACGCAGGGCTCCGTGACGCATGACGCCCCGGCATTTACGCTGGTGATGCCGTTCAACCATACCGACGGCACGCCGCCGCAGGTCCGCTGGACTTCCCAGCTGAATGATCTGGAGGGCGGTACTGCCACGGCTTCGCTCGTGATCACTGGCGATACCTACACAACTGTCGAAATAGCGGAATACAGCGGTGAAGATTCCTGGGATATTACGCGGGACGTCGTAAATATCTCTGCTCTGCAGCATATGTGGATGGGCAACAGCCTCCTGTACGGCAGATGCTATATCCGTATCGACTACACCTATCCCGACGGCACCGAGGATCAATGGGAATCCCGGACCTTCCATCTCGGATACGGCAGTTATTCTCTGCCGGGAACGGGCACCTACCTGGCTGACAGCAATCTTCTGACCGGTGAAGCACCGATCTGGTACGGCTTCGATTCCTACGACAGTATCGAGGTGAGCAACCTGCAGCTGACAGAACTGGCCACGGGCAGGGCCCTGACCGGTACACTGATCTACTACGATGCATGGTCGGAGGACACCGAAGAGGGATGGCTGGAGATTGAATTCCGGCCGCAGGATGCACTTCCTGCCGGTGTCTACCGCCTCAGCTTTGACTTAAGCTATGATCCGGACGGCAATAATGTCTGGACCGATGAAAGCTATATCGACTTCACTGTCGAATAAAGGAGAACACGCATGAAACAGAAAAAATCCATTATTCTTCTCGCTATTTCAATTCTGCTGATCCTGCTCCTGGCCAATCCGGGCATCCTGCCGCTTTCACCGGCCACGAAAGAAACGCTGAAGGAACTGGAAAAGTCATTTATGCTGATCCAGGGCAGCGGGAAGATCACCCTCGCGCATATCCTGACGGTGCTGCTGGCAGTACTGGCAGTATATGCCTGCTATACGATCATCCGGCTGATCCTGGAATACATCGGCGCCCACAGCCCGCATTCCCGCACTGTGACGACGCTGTTCGCAGGCCTGCTCAAATATATCGCCTGGATCATTGCCGTCGTCTGGGGACTGACGATCCTCGGCGTACAGACGGGAACGGTTCTTGCCGGCATCGGAATTCTGGGACTGATCCTCGGCTTCGGCGCGCAGAGTCTCATCGAGGACATCATTACCGGATTCTTCATCATCTTTGAAGGCCAGTATGCCATCGGCGACATCATCATCCTGGATGACTTCCGCGGTGTTGTCCGCAGCATCAATGTACGCACTACGGTGATCGAAGACGCCGGCGGAAACCTGAAGATCGTGAACAATTCCGATATCCGCAATCTGCAGAACCGTTCACGCAACGTTTCCAAGGCAATCTGTCTCGTCTCGGTATCCTATGATACGGATGTTCCGCATCTGGAGGCGGTGCTCAAGGAAGGCCTGCAGAAGATGTACAAAGAGCATCCGAAGCTTTATCTTGCGGAACCGGAATACCTCGGTATTGAGGAACTGGCAGACAGCGGCGTGAATCTGAAGATCACTGCCGATGTCAGGGAAGAGGATATCTTCCGGGCAAAACGCCAGCTCAACCGCGATGTCTTCGTCCTCTTCAAGGAAAAGGGGATCGAGATTCCGTTCCCGCAGGTGGATGTACACCAGAAGGACTGATCCCGAACCAATACACATTTACCGGCCGGATCTTGCTGATCCGGTCTTTTTTCGTGCTGTTTTGATATGCAGCATGAATGGTTAATAGATTATAATTAATGTATTCATTTATATCTCTATTTTTTCTATGACAATCTGAGGAGGGGCTCATGAAAAAACTGATGTCATTGCTTTTAGCATTGATCCTCATGCTTTCTGTACTGCCTTTTAAAGTGCAGGCAGAAGGAGAAGGACCAGCACCCGAACCGACACCGGAACCAACGCCGGAGCCGACGCCGGTACCAACACCTGAACCAACACCGGAACCGACTCCGGATCCGACGCCTGAACCGTCACGGATCCCGCAGTCGATCTCCGCGCGGGCAGTACCGGGAACAGTTCATACAAATTATCAGTATCTGCTGAAAGTGGACTATGAACCGGAAAATGCCGATGTTTCCACAGAGTGGCAGGTGACCGCACAGGATGAGAATGCCTTCCATCTGGAACAGATGGATGGTGACAATGCAAACCAGGCAGTCCTGTATGTGTACGAAACAGGTGAGGTCTCGGTTACCGCCGCAAGTACGGCAGATCCGTCACTTTCACATACCTTCACGTTTACAGCGGAATCCGGCGAGGAACCGGAAACAGCGTATTCCCGCACATATTCGGTATACGATGCAGCAGCAGGGGTATATATCGATCCGAATAACGGAGAGTATGTTCTGGAGCAGGGCAGAAAGTATGATCTGATACTCCGGTATGACGATGACTGGTGCGTGCCTTGCAGCACGCCGGACAATGACTACCATGATCAGAACCGGTTTGAAACAGAGTTCTACAATCAGATCAGTATCGTCGAACGCCGTTATCCGAAAGGCGCTGCTGCGTTTGAATATATTCTGACACCGGATGCTGTAACAGATGGCAGTCATGTTTACTTTGAACCGGTCAGGGCCGGAAGTCAGGAGTTCACATACCGCGGGAAAACCGTGAGGATCACTGTCCCGAGTGCAGGAATCGATGTGGAAGTTGCAGCGGATACGCCGCGCGTCACCAGTAACGACGGTATCAGCCAGGATATTATCGATACGCTGCGCAATGCCGGTGATCTTGGGTTCGATGCAGCAATGGCAGAGGCAGTGGATCCTGCATCTGTACAGAATAACAATATTCTGCCGGACGGAGCGGTAAAGTTCGTTGTCCGCACATTTGCAGATATACACGTATTTGACCAGACAGCGGATGAAAGCCTCGGACTGGTTACTCTGGCAATGGATATTCAGCCGAAGTTTGAAGTGATCGGTACAGATTCCGAAGGAAACCAGATCGGGGATGTAATGGAGAGTTCGGTCCTGGACATCACGCGTTCTGTTTCCATGCGCATTCCGACCGCACATCTGTTTGACGGATACGATACCGTCTATATCAAACATACGAAAGAAGACGGAACAGAGTACACATACGAAGGCACTGTCCGTAATGGTGCGGTCGAATTCGAGAATCCGGACGGCTTCAGTCAGTTTGTGATCTCCACCAGTGAGAGCGGACAGGAAGTGATCCATGTACAGGAACTTTACCTGAACACAAACTATATCGAACTCGTACCGGGAGGAAGTAAACAGCTGGAAGCGTATGTCTATCCGGAAGAGGCCGCGAACAGAAAAGTGCTCTGGAGCAGCAGCGACGACAGCGTTGCGGCGGTGGATGATACCGGTCTCGTGACAGCAGTCGGCAACGGAGAAGCAATCATCACTGCCGAAACAGAAGACAGCGGCCTTACCGCGGACTGTACGGTGAACGTCGTAACACCTGTGAAGCCGACCGAGCTGCACTTCAATTCGAAATCCGTCACCGGTATCGCCGGACATACGTCCTATCTGTCATACTCCAGAGCGCCGTATGAATCCCGTCTGTATCCGCTCGATGTGACCGTCAGTGATCCCTCTGTTGTCAGGGTGGATACTGTTTCGGAATACGGCATGGACGTCACCTGGCTGAAAGCCGGCACAGTGACGATCACGATCGCAGCAGATGATGTGTCCGATACCATGACGGCAAACGTCATAGAAGGCGACTACGCGGATAATATATGGGTCGTTGATGAATCCGGATGGACAAATTATGATTCTGTCTTCCTGTTTACCGGAGAACAGCATACGGTCGATTTCAAGCTGGAATCAAATGCGGAACCCTGGAAAACAGAGTTCGCAGATGAGAAGATTACGGTCAGCTTCAGTGATCCGGACGTTGTACGGGATAACGGAGACGGTACATATACCGCATTAAAAGCGGGAAGTACATTAATGGAAGCGGCGATCACAAACGGGAAAACAGCAAGCGTCAATTTCATCGTCAGTGACAAGCCGTTATCGGTACAGTTCCGCGAAGATGCGGACTACCGGATCCCAACCTACAAGCTCCGTTTAAATATCGGAGATTATGTCATTTCCGATCCGGAAGTCACGTCATGGAAAGCATTCGACATAACGTCCTCGGATCCGTCTGTAATGGATATAAGCGCCTATGAACAGGAATGGATCCGTTTAGTCGGTACAGGCACAGCTGAGATCACCGTGACCTCCAAAGCAGATGCGTCTGTTACGGCAAAACATACATTCGAAGTCTATGAAGCACCGGCTCCGACATCCATGACACCGAAAGACGTTCCGTCGACCATTTATAAGAACTATAAGTACCATTTAAAAGTCAATTATGATTCCGGGGCAGATCCTTCGACCAGCTGGACGGTTGAGACGGCGGATCAGAGCAGTGATTTCGAGCTTGCCGGGTACTCGTTTGAATACGACAACCAGGCAGTGCTCTTTGTCTCCGGAACGGGAGAAGTGAGAGTCACTGCGGCAAGCAGTAAAAATCCGAGCCTCAGCCATACATTTGTATTCAATGCTGTGGAAGGTGATGAACCGATCGATTCCTATTCCAGAGCATTCGGCCTGTACGATCCGGAAACAGGTACCCAGCTGGACGGCGATGCGGATGAATATGTGCTGGAACTTGGAAAAACATACAGAATCGAACTGAATTATCAAAGTGAGAATGCGGTTCCATTTAATTTCACTTACAACGATTTCTATCATAATAAACTCTTTACGCAGGAGTTCTTCAAACAGATCACACTGGCGGATACAGCTTCCGTTCCGAGCGGAGGCATAGGCTATTCTCTCCTGCCGGATATCGTATTTGATAACGACTATGTGTTCTTTAAAGCGGTAAGCACCGGCAGTCAGGAGTTCACATACCGCGGTAAAACAATACGGATCACCGTGGCGGAAGAACCCGTTTACAAGTTCGTTGATGATACAGTCGTAGACAGCAGCGGAACGGTCGACGAAGAGATCCTTGCGGCTCTCTCAGACTCCTATGGTCTCGGCATCAGCGATGTTCTGGCGAATGCTGTGGATGTCGTTAAAGTCACGGAAGACTATGATCTTCCGGAAGGAGCGCAGTACTTCGCCGTACGTACTTACATGTATGTGCGTGCCGAAGATATGACCAGAGATCCGGAAAACGGCGATATACGGCTGCGTCTGGAAATCGAACCGCGCTATGACGTGACCGGAGTGGACGTGAACGGCATGACCGTCGGCGATGCGCTCGAAAGCGGAAAGCTCGAGATCACGGAACCGGTCACTCTGATAATTCCGGTCGGAACACTCTTCGACGGATATGAGACAGTGTATATCACGCATACGAAAGAAGACGGTACGGAATATACCTACAACGGCACCGTCAGTAACGGAGAGGTCGTATTCACGGATCCGAACGGCTTCAGTGAATTTGAGATCCGTACAAAAGAGAACACGCAGGAAGTGATCTATGTACAGGGCATCTCTCTGAATGAGAACAACATTGAACTCGCTGTCGGCGGCACAAAGCAGCTGAAAGCAGCGATCCTGCCGGAAGACGCCACAAACCAGAATGTACGCTGGTACAGCGACAATGCCGGTATTGCGTCCGTTGACAGCACCGGCAGGGTGACCGGCGTCAGCGACGGCCAGGCAGTGATCACAGCGGAATCAGAAGACGGCGGATATACCGCAAACTGTTACGTCAGAGTATCCACACCTGTGAAGCCGACGACTCTGGAGTTCTACCCCAGAACAGCCATCGGTATCGCCGGACATACGTCCAGTCTGTCATACTACAGATCTCCGTATGAATCCCGTCTGTATCCGATCGACGTGACCGTCAGTGATCCGTCCATTGTCAGAGTGGATGAAGTTACAAGAAGCAGAATTAATGTCACCTGGCTGAAAGCAGGCACGGTAACGATCACGATCTCGACAGATGATTTGTCGGATACCCTGACGGCAGCCGTTCTGGAAGGGGATTACGCAGACAACATCGCCATTCGGACAGAAGACGGTACTGCATCATACCAGAACGTCTTCCTGTATGTCGGTGACGTCTATACGCCGGAATATGTGCTCAGTTCCAATGCGGATCCGGATCAGACAGAGTTCGCGGACGAAAAAGTCGTATTTACACCGCCGACATCATCTGCGGTACGTGTCAATAACGACGGTACATTTACCGCAGTCGGGCCGGGGACTCAGTATATCACCGGTACGATCACAAACGGAAATACCATCAATTATTACATTACCGTCAGTGAGACACCGGTATCCGTCCGGTTCCGTGACGACGTCAGCTACAGACTGTCAGACGCTCAGCACGGGAAGATCACCGATTACGCTGTGATCGAACCAGAAGGCGTCAATGAGCGTGCGCTCACGTATACCTCTTCCAATACCGGCGTGATCGAAGTCACGGAGTACGGAAACTTCAAGGTGAACGGAACCGGAACAACGGTCATTACAGTCACTTCAAAGAAAGACGCTTCGATAACCGCGTCGCATGCCTTTGAAGTCTATAAAGCACCTCAGCCGACTGCCTACGGGTATGTGAAGGTGCCGACAACGGTATTTAAGAACTACAAGTACCATCTGAAAATGAACTATATGCCGGCAGACGCGGACCAGACGACGATCTGGACGCTGGAATCTCCGACTGACGGCAGCTCTGTCTTACTGGATTCCTATCACGGGGATTACGCCAATCAGGCGATCCTGTATCCGTTCACGACGGGACAGATCAAGGTCAAGGCGACTAACGCGTCAAACCCGGCACTGACATATACATTCGTCATCAATGCCGTGGAAGGCGACGAACCGGTCGACGCTTACAGCAGATCATTCCAGATGAATGATTCGCAAACAGAGGAAAACCTCGGAACCGATCTGGAAGAATATGTGCTGGAACTCGGAAAGTCGTATGATCTGCATATGAACTACCGAAGCGAGACGACAGTGCCGTGTAATTTCCCGAACAACGAAATGTATCATACACATCTGTTCGAAAAGGCATTCTTTGAACAGATCAGTCTCGCAGAAAGTGCTCCGATCCCGTACGGCGGCTTCGGCTACGTATTGGAACCGGACAGCGTCTACGACGGTGACTATGTATTCTTCAAGGCGGTAAAAGCCGGCAGCCAGGTATTCACATACCGCGGCAAGACGGTGAAGATCACGGTCGTCGATCACCTGGTAGATGTCGATGTACAGACAGAAGACGCAGTGGTATCCAATGAGGGCAATGTGGATGAAGAGATCATCGACGCACTCACGGATTCCGGTGACCTCGGCATTGGTGACGCCATGTCCGAAGCCGTGGATACCAATGAGATCGTGAAAGAGACCGAGATACCGGAAGATACCGAGAAACTGGTCGTTACAACATACTTCGATATCAAGGCGGAAGGATACGAGAAAGACGAAGAAGAAAATTCCGTAACACTTTCTCTGGATATCACGCCGAAGTATGAAGTGACGGCAGTGGATGAAAACGGCGAACAGATCGGCGATGTGATCAGTACAGGCACTGTGACCATCAATGAACCGGTAACGCTGCGCATCCCGGTAGGCAGTGCCTTTGACGGATATGAAAAAGTCTATATCAGGCATGTCAAGGAAGACGGAACAGTGAAAGTCTATCAGGGAACGGTCGAAGACGGATATATCGTATTCGTGAATCCGGACGGCTTCAGTAAGTTCATCATTTCGACAGAGATCTTCGAAGATCTGTTTGTCAGCAGCGTTGAACTGGACAAGACCGAGATGACTCTGCGGGTCGGCAGAAGCGAGACGCTGACGGCGACCGTACTGCCGGAAACTGCTCAGGATAAGAGCGTTACCTGGTCCAGCAGTGACCCTGCCGCAGTAACAGTGGATCAGAACGGTAAAGTGACTGCTGTGGCAGATCACGGTATCGAACAGCCGTCGCAGGCAGTCATTACCGTCACCACAAAGGACGGCGGCTATACCGCATCCTGCACCGTGACCGTGGAAGATCCGATCAATGCGTTCGTACGGCGTCTGTACCTGCTCTGCTTCGGCCGTGAAGCGGAAGAAGAAGGATTCAATACATGGACAACAGTCCTGAAGAACCGGTCATATACGGCATCGGCGGCGGTAGTGGGATTCTTCATGAGTAAGGAAATGCAGGGACTCGATCTCACGCCGAAAGAGTTCGTGGAGAGATGTTATCTGGTCATGATGGACCGTGAAGGTGATGAAGGCGGAATGAAGACATGGACAGACTGTCTGGATGTAGGCATGACAGAAATGTTTGTTCTGTCCGGTTTCGTCGGCAGTGAGGAGTTTAAGGCTATCTGCGCAGACACCGGCATTGAAGTCGGAAAGATAGATTTACGTGAACCAAGAGATATGAACTTCGGCATCACGGCATTCGTATCGAGATGCTACACCAAAGTGCTGGAAAGAGATAAGGTAGAAGCCGAGGGGCTGAACTTCTGGTGTAATTACATCTTCAAAGATGCGAACCGGAAAAAGAATGCCATCTGGATGGCGACGGAAGGATTCTTCCACAGTCCGGAATACGTGAACAAGCACACAGGCAATGAGCAGTATATCCGTACGCTGTACCGGACATTCCTCGGCCGTGAAGCGGAGGATGCGGGCTATCAGTTCTGGGCAGGCCAGATGACTAAGGGAATGAGCCGTGACCAGGTCATGAGCGGATTCTCCAACAGTAAAGAGTTCAACGAGATCATGGCATCCTACGGCATCCGATAAAGCATTCGAAAAGAGAGTCATGCGGCTCTCTTTTCTTTTGCCTCGGAATCATCGTTCTGTGCTACTATTCTGTTTATGAAACTGATCAAGGGATCCCCTGCGGATATGACAGGGAGAGAAGAACGGGAGATACGGGCATACCGGTTTCTGGATGCGCTGGGAATCGATTATGACCGGACAGACCATCCGGACATGCCGGCTTCGACCATGGAAGTGTGCGCAGTCGTTGACAGCATCCTCAATGTACGCATCTGCAAGAACCTGTTTTTGTGCAACCGCCAGAAGACGGATTTCTATCTGCTGATCATGCCCGGCGACAAGCCGTTCCGCACCCGGGAACTGTCGAAGCAGCTGAATACTAGCCGGCTGTCCTTTGCGAACGAGAAAGACATGGTGCGTCTTCTGGATGTGTATCCGGGAAGCGCTACTGTGCTCGCACTGATCACCGATACGGAACACCGGGTGAAAGCAGTGGTGGATGAAGATGTGTTCAAAGAAGAACTGTTCGGATGTCATCCCTGCGTCAATACCAGTTCGATCCGCTTTCGTACCGCGGAACTGACGGAAAAGATCTTTCCCGCTCTGGGAATCACCCCGGCAGTCGTGAAGCTGACCGGTGAATGAACCGCATCATATACCGATCGAAGAGAGCTGCAGAGCTCTCTTTTTCTTTGTGATTTTTTGAAAGATGACCGATATCGTACTATACTGTATGGGACATCGATCATAAGGGGGGAAATATATGATACGGAAAATCATTTCATTATGCTGTGCAGTGATGCTGTGCCTGTGTATCCTGCCGTTTTCTGCTGTTTACGCAGAAGAACCGGTACCGTCCGCAGTGCTGACAGACACCGGCGATCTCATCTTTTTCAATACGACAGATGCTTCTTCGTATTCCGGAGAACAAGATGAAGTAAAAGATATCGACGGGAACACCCGGACAGGAAAACTGTTCATGCCGCTGAATGACGGCAGGATACAGCCGTTCGGAGAATACGTCAAACAGGTCCGCACTGTTTCTGCAGTTCCTGGGCAGACCGTTGTTATGCCGGAAAACATGTGCTCATACTTTGCCGGCATGGAGAGAATGACTTCATTTGACGGAACAGGAATGGATACTTCCAATGTGACGGATATGTCGTATATGTTCGATGATGACGCAATGATCCGTAAGCTGGATCTTTCCATGCTTGATACATCCAAAGTCACAAATATGTCCGGAATGTTTGAAAAAGCAATTAACCTGGAAGACCTGGATCTGAGCAGTTTTGATACCTCCAAAGCAGATCTGGAAGGAATGTTCCATATGGGGTCTCCGACACATACGATCACGCTGGGAGAGAAGTTCACGGTGTGGCCGGAGGGATGGTATTCACAACTGACCGGAACATGGACGAACGGTACAGTCACACTGGAAGCGGATGAACTTGCAGAACAGTATCCTTCGCATATTCCGGAATGGTGCGGAACATGGACGAATCCCAACTATACAAAAGGAAATGATTTCGTATGGCGGATGTATGAACTGGTACTGGACAGAGAACCGGATCTGAATGGCTATGAACTGTGGAAATGGAGTCTGATTCAGAAGGAGAAAACTGCCGCGGATCTTGTTTACGGCTTCTTCCTCAGCAGAGAGTTCATCGAACGGGATCTGAACGACGAAGAATTTACGGAGATCTGCTACCATGCGCTGATGGACAGAGACAGTGACGAAGGCGGGAAAAAGACCTGGCTGAACGTACTGGAAAACGGCATGAGCCGGACCTATGTACTGAGGGGATTTGTAAACAGCGGTGAGTTTGCGGCTCTGTGCGGATCCTACGGAATCGACAAGGGAACGCTGAATACTGCGGAACCGCGCGATATAAACGCAGGTGTAACCACATTTGTCGCACGGTGTTACCGGGAAGTGCTCGGCCGCAGATTTGATGAAGCAGGACTGAATGACTGGTGTCACAGGATCCTTGCGGCCGCAAACAAAAAGCAGGAAGCGGTCCGTACAGCGACGACCGGCTTCTTCCACAGTCCGGAATTCCGGAACAGGAATACCAGTGATGAAGAATATGTCAATATCCTCTACCATACATTCCTGGGCAGAGAAGCAGAGGAGGCAGGGTTCAAAGACTGGACCGGGCGGCTTGCGAAAGGCATGTCCCGCGACAGTGTGCTGATGGGATTTGCCGATTCCAGTGAGTTTGCCTCGATCATGGCAGGATACGGGATCCGATAGGGATCAGGCCGGCAGTATCGCCGGCTTTTTCAATGCTATACTGGAAAAGAAAGAACACAGGATATGACCATGAAAATCTATATCAATATGAAACAGGCAGGCAGCCGCCGGAATGTACTGGCGCAGAAGCCGTATGAAATACCGGAGGATCTTTCTTCCCTGCAGGAACTGCTGGATGTACTGGTACGCACAGAAGTACAGGCATACCGCGAACGGCAGGGGAAAGACGAAGTGCTGCAGATACTCGGCGCGGAAGAGATCGAGGCACAGGCAGAGACCGGAAAGGTAGCGTTTGGACGCGTTTATAACGAAAAGAAGATCAACGAAGAAAAAGCGGTAAACAATGCATGGCAGGCGTATCAGGACGGCCTTGTGCGCGTCTTTCAGAATGACGCGGAGATCGATGCGGATACACCGCTTCGGCTGCAGGAAGGCGACACACTGACGCTGATCCGGCTGACCTTTCTCAGCGGACGCATGTGGTAGGAGGAAGTATGGCAGATAATAAACCGGAGTTCCGGAAAGAAATACTGGAAGGAATGCGCAAGAAGATCGGCATGTTCGATTCCTTCGGCAGGATCCTGTTTGCATACTGCGGGAGTCCGTACAGCCGGGATGCGTTCAACGATCTGTGGCAGGCAATGGTCAAACAGAGCGGGAAGCGTCCGGATACCTATGAGAGCGTGGATGAACTGCTGAACCGGCAGATGCTCCATTCCCTGAAGTCCATGCTCGGGAAGCCGTTCATTGAAGAAGTACGCGAACTGATCCAGCTGCGCATGCAGGGACAGTATTCTACGTCCCTGTACCGGCGAAGCTACCGCTCCCGGTATGTCGGCTTTTATATGTCCACGCTGCTGAAGTGCATTTCCGACTGGGTGCGGTTCCACTGCTACAAAGAGAGCGTGGGAGAGATGCTGAAGATGGAACATGCGTTTGTGCCGGGTTTTCAGGATTATCTGACACTGGCACTGAACCATGGGGATACGACAGTCATTGACACGATCCGGGAAATGATCCTTGGAGACAATAACGTACTGCTCAGCCGGGATGTCATACAGGCCGTCCTGCGTAGTACGAACGAAGAACTGAAAGACCTGCTGATGAAGCTCCTGCTCGCCGCTTCCAGACAGGAAGGACTGCGGCAGGCGATCCTGGAAAGCGCAGATGCCGGTACTGCGGATACATTGTGCAAAGTACTGCAGGTATGCAATGATAATGACCTGTTCCGCTTCTCTTCCGCTGCCCGCGCGTTATACACGTGGACTGGCCTTTATCATGAAGATGCGGATATAGACCGGGCACGAAGACTGGGAAAGACAGCTCTGGAATGCCTGCAGGATGAGACGAAGCGGCAGGCATATGCCGAAAGCAGGAATCCTCTGGAAGTCTATCTGTCCCTCTGGGCACTGGGTGCCAAAGAGATCATGGATACAAGAGTTCCAGTACAGCATCTGCTCTTTGATCCGGAAAAGTATAAAAGGATGCTGGGGTGGTATTTCATCCTGCATACGGAAAGCGATGTGTACGGCCACAGCATGGCAGTGAATCATCTGCAGGAAGAAGACGACGAAGTGCTTGCGTGGGTCGTTTCCTGTCTGCATTACTCCACGCAGGCGGTCTTTGCGTCTGCGTACAAGAAGAATGACTGGGAGGCAGTGCCGCTTCCTGATCAAATGTATCCGGCGGACCGCAGTGAGCGGTATGCGCTGTTTGAGCAGCTGAAACAACTGGTGCTGCGGATCGGCAGGAAGGAACATACCTTTTCGCCGTCGCTTTTCCCGTGGGTGTCCATGACGCTGGCAAACGCGGACGGTCCGGTGCTGAAATGCATGATGTCACTGGCGGCGTTTGACCTCGATGAACAGATGACCGATGAACTGTGGGAACTGAAAGACTATTTCTCTGCTGACCAGAGAAGGGCGTATTATATCCGTCTGCTGGATCCGGACGGAAATCCAAAGCACCGTCAGTATCTCTATGAAGGACTGAGTGACCGCAGTCCCTATAACCGCGAGATGTCGATCCAAAAGCTGCAGGCCTGCATGGTGCAGAACGAAGACATCGTCCGGATGGCAGGCGTGCTGAACACTGCCAGTGCTTCGGTAAAGAAGACCGCTGTCAGCTATCTTTCCGCTCTCGAACAGGAACAGCGGGCATATGCCGTAAAGATCCTTGCGGAAGGCAGTGAAGCACAGATCCAGGCTGCCCTGGAACTGATGATCGCCGATCCGGCTTTGAAGGAAGACTGTGCAGAGATCCTGCAGGAACTCTCTGTGAAGCAGCTTTCCACCCAGACCGGTGTCCTGCTGAAACGGCTGACCGGAGAGGAGAAGCAGGAATACAGCCAGGAAAACGGCTATGGTCTCTACGATGAAGAACAGCTGCGCCGGGAAGCAGTGCCGCTGGCAGAAGATATACCGCTGCTGAAGCCGCGGGAACTGAAGAAACTATATCTGTCCGATGCGGAGATCTATGAGGCAATGGACCGGGTGAATGCGGTGTTTGACGCACACGCGGACTATGAGTATACATGGCAGCTGTACGACGGCACCCGCCAGACGATCCGCTTCGGCGAACCGGAGGGCATTCATACCGGCATCCGGATCCCGGCAGAATACGGAGCCGATCACAAACTGCATCTCAACGATGCCGTGCGGTTTGACATGATCCCGTTCCATGAGGAGTTTCACCAGGCTATGGAACGGTATATCCGTGATCCGGAGCGCTTTGCCATGCTGGCATATACGCTGCTTTCGCGCTATATGCCGTCCCTGGACCGCAATATCCTGGAATGGTATGAAACGTTCCGGAAAGAATGGACGCCGGGACAGGATCTGCAGCTGACACAGCGCTATGCGAAACGGACGCGCATGATCATGGAGGTCATGCTGTACGCACTGCAGGAGACCGACGGCAGCGCAGTGCAGAAGCGTGCATTGCAGGTGTACTTCTCCCTGATCAGTATCTTCAAAGAAGAGAATCTCATGCGTTCCTGGTATGAGAACCGCTATGATCCTTCGACCCGCTATCCTGCGCTCGGAGCTCCTGTATTCAGCTTCCTGCGCAGCCTTGTCCGCCGGGTATCTGCCGATGACGCGTCCTTTGCGGTCTGGTTCAAAGCGGAATACGCGCTGGAATGCCGCATCGGCTATGACCGCCGGGATACTCTGACTCTGCAGGAATACCTGCGTGCCGCAGATCTGAAAATCATTCCGGTACAGGCGCTGTACCGGTGGCTTCTCGCAACAGACAACATCACCCGGGCCTTCGAGATCGGCCGCATCACCGATCCGAAAGATGCGCTCCGCAAAACATATCCGTGGCTCAAAGAAGCCGCAGATACGCTCGCAGACCGCATGATCCGGTATGAAGCACTGCGCGGACAGGCGGAAACGCCGTTATCACGGAAGGTCATGCAGATCAGGGAATTCGAAGGGGGAGAATACTTCTGTCAGCTGCTCGCTGCTTTGGGCAAAGAAAAGTTCTTCCGCGGCTATTCCTGGAGCGCGGACACGAAAAACGGCGTCTTAAGCTGTATGCTGAAACGCTGCCGGCCGTCTCCGGAGGATACCGCCGACTCTCTCAAAGCGCTGCTGAAGGATACCGATATCAAAGAGAAACGTCTCATCGAAGCTGCCATGTACGCACCCCAGTGGGCACCGCTGCTGGAAGAAGTCACCGGATGGAAGGGACTGACCAAAGCCGTCTGGTTCTTCCATGCCCATATCAGTGAACATTTCAGCAGTGAGAAAGAAACAGAAATTGCCCTCTACTCGCCGATCACGCCCCAGCAGTTCAACGACGGCGCCTTTGATCCGGCATGGTTCCGGGAAAGCTATGAGGAACTCGGAGAGAAGCGTTTTAAAGTGCTCTATGACTCTGCCCGCTATATCACCAGCGGTTCCAACGCCCACCGGCGCTCCCAGCTCTATACCGATGCAGTGACCGGAAAACTGGATGCCGGCGAACTGGAGAAGGAGATCGCAGAAAAGCGGAACCAGGACAAGCTTCGTGCGTATGCGCTGATTCCGCTGCAGGATGAAAAAGAACTGTTGCACCGCTACGGCTTCATCGCCGCTTACCAGAAGCAGTCGTCCCAGTACGGTGCCCAGCGCAGAGAAAGCGAGCGTAAAGCTGCCCGTTCCGCCCTGGAGAATCTTGCCATTACATCCGGTGTCTACGACGTCAACCGCATGCTGTGGCGTCTGGAAAAGGCACGGCTGGAGGAGATTCGACCGCTGCTGGAAGACTGTCCGGTCGGTGACTACACAGCAGCCATCGTACTGGATGAAGAAGGCAGTGCTTCCCTGAAAATCACAAAAGACGGGAAGGCACTGAAGTCTGTACCCAAGGCGATTGCCAAAGATCCGGGGATCCTGGAGCGCAAGGAGATCATCGCTGACCTGAAGGAACAGCGGATCCGCAGCCGTCATACGCTGGAGGAATCCATGGAAAACCGTACGGTCTTCGGAATGCCGGAGATCTGCAATATCCTCGATGCCGCCACGATTGCGCCGCTGGTATCCCGCCTTGTCTTCGTTACTGACGATGATCATACCGGCTTTGTGGTCCGGGAAGGGGATACACTGTCGCTGAAAGACGCAAAGGGGAATTCCTTTGCACTGCCGGAAGACGCTTCCCTGCGCATCGCGCATCCGTACGATCTGTATCGGATCAATGTATGGGCGGACTATATGCATCTGCTGGTAAGCGAAAAGACGGTGCAGCCGTTCAAGCAGGTCTTCCGTGAGTTCTATCCGCTGACCCAGGATGAAAAAGATGAACGCACGCTGTCCCGCCGTTATGCCGGCTATCAGGTGCAGCCGAAGAAGACCGTGGCGCTGCTGCGGACAAGGGGCTGGACGGTCGACTACGAAGAAGGACTGCAGAAAGTCTCCTATACTGACAGCATCGTCGTGCATCTGTTTGCCCAGGCAGACTGGTTCTCGCCGGCGGACATCGAAGCGCCGACGCTCGAATATGTACGCTTCACGCACCGCCGCAGCGATGAGCCGATCCCGCTGGAGGACATCGATCCGATCCTGTTCTCCGAGACCATGCGCGATCTGGATCTTGCGGTATCCGCTGCCTATGTCGGCGGCGTCGATCCGGAGACCAGCGCTTCCACCGTGGAAATGCGCATTGCTCTGGCAAAAGAACTGCTTTCTCTGATGAAAGTAAACAATGTGTCATTCAGCGGCCGGCATGCGGTGATCACCGGCAAACTGGCGGAATACTCCGTGCATATGGGCTCCGGCATCGTCCATGCAAAAGAAAAGGGGATGATCCCCATTCTGGCTGTCCCGTCCCAGCACCGCGGACGCATCTTTCTGCCGTTCGCCGATGACGATCCCCGCACGGCGGAGATCCTCTCCAAGATCCTTCTGCTCGCGGAAGATACAAAGATCAAAGATCCGGAGATCCTGCGGTATCTGCGGTGATCCTGTGTGATCACGTTTCGCGTGCATTCTGCTGGAGTTATTTCCGTGCAGAAAGATATAATACAGATGCAGAGAAATATAAGAACATATAGGGAGGAAATGATTTATGGAATTCAAAGATGTCATTCAAAACCGCTATTCCTGCAAGAAGTACAGCGATATACCGGTAGAACCGGAAAAGCTGACAGCCGTACTGGAAGCCGGAAGACTCGCACCTACAGCCAAAAACCTGCAGGAGCAGCATATCTATGTTCTGCAGACACCGGAAGCACTGGCGAAGGCCGATGCCGTTACACCGTGCCGCTACGGCGCACCGGTCATGCTTTGTGTAGCTTTCGACAGCACAAACGTATTTACGTATCCGGGCGGAAAGAGAGACTCCGGCGCAGAAGACGCAGCGATCATTGCCACACATATGATCCTTGCGGCTGCGGACGAAGGCCTCGACAGCTGCTGGATCAACTTCTTTGATCCGGACAAGGCAAAAGAGATCCTCGGTCTTCCGGAAAACGAAGAAGTACTGATGTTCATGGATCTCGGCTACGCAGCGGAAGGCACAGGACCTCTTGCCAACCACGCAAGCAGAAAGCCGCTCTCCGAAACCGTCAGCTATCTGTAAGAATCACATCCGAAAACAGCGTTTCTGTTTCAAACAGAGACGCTGTTTTTCTTATACACATTACATAGGATCCGACGGGCGCTTTGCCGGTATGGAACGCAGATATCGGAGTATTTCTTCCGACTCCCCGTAGTGTTCCTCCAGTCCTTTCCGGAGTACACTGAGGTAGCTCTCAGACATTTCATAATCCGTATCAAAGCTTTTTGAAGTCGTGAAGGTATACATCGGTATTCTGCTGTTATCCGTTCCAAGACAGAACTTCAGATCATAATCCGGACCTTCCATCTTACTGATCTCATCATACTGCTTTCTGGTGATCAGGTACTTCACTCCATAGGATCTTCCGTCCGCATTCACGTCAAGGAATAATTTGGCGCCTTTCCAGATTTTTGACCGGGAATCATAATAGACCGGATGGCTGATCTCGATCGTCTCCGAGCAGATCGGTTCCTCTTTCTCCGTGGTTTTCCGGATATATTTCATGAACCGGTCACAGCACATACTTGCGCCGTAGCATACATACCATACATAGTTTGCCGGATCCACGGCTCTGCCGTTCCATTTTCCTGCCTGTCCGCTGATCTCGGCAGATTCATCTTCCTCTGTTTCGATGTACTCATAGAAGCCGGCATAATAGAGCTTGCCGCCGCTGCGGAACAGTGCCTTTTTGTATTTGTACAGGCTTCCTTCCAGCGCATCGATCCTCTTTTTTCCGTTATCGGTGACGGAATAGAGTTCTCCGTAGACTTTCAGGCCTTCCATAGGAACAGCACCCGGAAATCCGCCTAATTCCAGAAGTCCGTAGTTCTCAAGTACAGCATTCCCGATATACGCATCATCTTCCAGATAATCATGATTGATCTGTCCTCTCATCAGTGTTCCGTACACAAAGACGTTATTCGTGTCATACAGTTTGATGAGTTTTACAGAAGATGAATAATACGTGTCGTCGTCCTCCCTGTAAGACCGCTGATCTCCGATGTAACTCGCCAGCATCAATCTGGATCGGACATCTTTGCGGATGACTTTGAGAAGACCGTTTTCCATCAGTGTTCTTAAGAGATCCATGCCGGAAACATCACCGAGGAATCCCTCCAGTTCAAACTTATTCTTAATGCACGCCCGGAAGCAGCGGATAAACTGTTCGCATACTTCCTCATGACCCTTGTTATAGTAATCCAGCAGCAGTTTTACGACATGATACTTACCCATCCAGTGCAGGTCGCATCTTGCATCAAAAGGGACATCGCTCAGATCTTCTCCTTCATCCAGGTTATATTCACCGTTACATTCAAACTGGGAAATATAAGCCAGTGAAGTTTCATCCAGTTCCTGGATCCCATAGAACTTATTGAGTTTATCAATTACGGACATTGTTAATTCCTCTTTCTTTTGTATATAGATTATATGTTTGGAAAATGGCTGAACAAAGCAGGGGGCTGGTTGCTATTTATCATAGTTATAATTTTTATATAGATAGCATAGAGCTTATCGTAATAGTAATCGAAATCTGTGTCGATTTAAGCTGATCATAAAGTGGATTTCACTAAGATGACATTCAAATAGTAATGAAATACTACGATTGAAGATAAAGTGGCGAGCTTGTCTGGTGATGATTTAAAATATGTACTCAAAAAAGCAACCAGTTTCAGTGTGCTTAATGAATGGGAAACCAAATTCTTAAGAAGTGTAGCTAATCAAAAAAAGGTCGGAAAGATCCTGACTGATAAGCAGATTGGTAGATTGATACCCTTGTTACAGAAACTTGCCGATAAAAACATCATAGCAAGGGACAGTATCGATAATGACCAAGAGATTTGTGGAAGAATACTGGATTCATTGGAGAAATCATAATGGGATTAAAAGATATTTCTTTGGAAAACGGTTATGTAGGAAAAGGCGATAAAATTCTTCGTTCTTTTCTTTTGCCTTCATTATCAGTATCGAAATATTACGATAGAATAACAGGGTTTTATTCTATCGAATCTCTTCTTGCTATATCACAAGGCATTGAATCATTATTTAAAAACGGCGGGAAAATGAGACTGATTATAGGTATTCATAGTTTTCCTAGAGAAATGATCGATGCAACTTTACAGAGAGAGTTTTTTCAACAACAAATAGATAAAGTTAGGACAGAGCTTATTTGCGGCCTTTCTACTCTGACAGATGCTTTAGAAAAACAAAGACTAGCTACATTGGCGTGGATGATTCAGGATGGTTTATTAGAAGTGAAAGCAGCGTCAGTTAGACAGGTAGATAATTCAACAGAAATCTTTCATCCAAAAACTATTATTATTTCAGATGATAATGGTGATACTGTTGCTGCAATAGGTAGTCCTAATGAAAGTAGACATGGTCTTGGAGGTAATTTTGAACAGTTAGCAGTTTTGATGTCATGGCAAAGTCCCTCGGCTGTAGAAGGTCAAATAGCTTTTTTTGAATCGTTATGGAATAACGATAACTCTGATGCCATCGTTTTAAGTATCTCTGAAGATACAGCCCAAATAATACTAGATGCATTAGGACCTGAATATATCAATCCTAAAGAGAAAAACACAATTAATCAAAAGGGAATCATTTCACATTTAGCTCTAATGCCTTCAAATTTCTTTGTGTCTGGGGATATTCCAGCTTTATATACGCATCAAGAAAGAGCTGTTATAGACGCTTTATCTAGATGGCCTATTCGAGTACTTTTTGCTGATGAAGTTGGGTTAGGAAAAACATTTGAGGCTGCTGCAACCCTTGTGTTTCTTGTTAAGTACTGTGGGGTTAAGAGAGCAGTCATTTTGACGCCAAAATCTGTGCTATACCAATGGCAAGAAGAGCTAAATGATCATTTTGGTTTAGATGCTTGGGTATATGACTCTTCCGCCCGAGTATATAGAGATTATCACAATAATACAGTTGATATGGGGCAAAGTAGTCCTTTGGGAAAGGAGGCACCAGGTCTTGTATTGTTGTCTGCTCAATTTGCAAGGGGTACCGGAAAAACGTTAGATGTTTTTAGCTACAAAGATGCTGTTCTTCCGGATGTTTCGATTGTTGATGAAGCCCATTCAGCAAGAGTCAGTATAGATATTTCTGGAAAAAAGAATAAAACAAGAATGTATCAAATGTTAGAAAAGGTATGTAAAAAAATACCGCATTTGATTTTAGCAACTGCAACTCCAATGCAAGCGCTGTTTGAAGCGGTGGTGGAGAGATATCTGGAAGGATATGCCGGTACGGTCAGAAAGGTACTGGAAGATGAGTCGCTGGGAATGGAAGAGATCATTGACCGGGTGCTGGTGGAATTCCGGAAGGCGATGGACACGTATAACAATATACTGCAGGCAGAGAATCTGCACTGGACGGTACAGTACGCGCTTCATGACAGGACGCTGGAGACGATCGCTGTGCCGCTGTCCAAAACACTGGCAAGGCTGAAAGCGCAGGGAATGATACAGTGCAGTCTCCCGGTGGATGACGGGACACTGGCAATGATCCTGCTGAGAGGATCGGAAGCGGTCCTTCACGGGAAGGCACAGAAGGATATACGCAGCGCACTGATGGAATTCTGGAAGAGTATTCTGTCATTCTGATCGGAAATATGCAGTGTTACGGTAAGTAACAGTACAGATACAGTCCGTTTCTTGTGTCCGTCGGGCGAAAACTACTACACTTTGGGTGTCAGAAGCAGCTGCTGGCAATGAAAGAGAAACGGAGGAATCAATCATGACATTCTCAGAGAAACTGAAAAAAGCACGCACAGATGCGGGATATACACAGGAAGAACTGGCGGATCTGCTGGCGGTATCCAGGGCAGCCGTGGCAAAATGGGAAAGCGGCAGAGGGATGCCGGACGTAGAGAATCTCAAGGCACTGGCGGTCCTGCTGGATGTAAGTGTGGATTATCTGCTGGATGACGGAAGTGAACTGGACTTTACCGTCACGAGGAAACCAATCGACCTGACAAGATACGGGGATACCGGAAAACTGTCCCGACTGAAGAAAGTAAAGATCAAGGAACGCATCATACGGGATGAATATCCGGAAGCGGAGATCGTCGGGCTGACAGTCACAAAGATCCGCAATACGAAGCAGGAAGCTGCGGCGGATGCGGCGATCGGACTGACAGCGTTAATACTGGGACATATTCCGCTGTTTGGAACACAGGAATTCGGAAAGACGCTCAACAGTTTCGGCGAACAGTATTATCTGGTCAATGAAGAGAAGAAACAGTACTTTGTATTACTTACGGATGAATACATGATGATCCGGACAATGGTGAATCCGATCACAGATAAGAAATTCTCGATCGGGGACCGGGATTTCATGAGAGTCGGGATCGTAAAACCGCCGGCGGAATAAAGCAAAACAGGCAGAAATATTCGGAATATTTCTGCTTTTGTTCATATTGTGTTCACATTTACAGAGGATAATAACAGCTGTAAGGAGATTACACAGATGAAACATCGAAAAACTATAACTGCGATGGCAGTGACGATACTGGCGGGCGGCAGTGCTGCATGCAGCGCGTCTGCTCCGGCCGAAGAAGACAGTTCAGGGGAGACAGCAGCGGTATATGAAGGTCTTTCCGGGATCGACAATACAAAGTGGCAGTATAACGAAGAAGATGATGTCTGGTACCAGACAGGGATCGCATACTGTTCAAATCCGGCAGATGCTTCGTACGAGACACTTGCGGTATTTGTACCGGGTGCGTACATGAGCGGTACAGAGAACAGCGACGGCACCTATACCTGTGCGGTCACTGCGGAAGCGGAGGTCAACGGCTATACCGCTGTGACAGCACCGGTGGTCATGCCGATCAATACACCGGGCTACAGTGCCCAGGCGCCGTTAACAGACTACAGTTCAGCGGTAAAGGACTATACCGATGCCGGCTTTGTGTATGTGCACGCTGGATGCAGAGGCAGGGATGCCGGAGCACCGGCAGGCGTCACTGATCTGAAAGCAGCCATCCGCTATATCCGCTATACAGCGGACACACTGCCGGGTGATACAAACAGTATTTTCACATTTGGAATGTCCGGCGGCGGGGCACAGTCAGCGGTCGTCGGAGCGAGCGGGGACAGCCCGATGTACGATGCGTATCTGAAAGAGATCGGTGCAGTGGAAGGCGTTTCCGATGCAGTACTTGGGTCCATGTGCTGGTGTCCGATCACAAATCTGGATTCGGCAGACGCAGCGTATGAATGGATGATGGGTACAACAAGAACCGGCCTCAGCAGTGATGAACAGGCTGTCTCGGATCAGCTTGCACGTTACTTTGCGGAATATGTAAACAATGCCGGCTTCGTCGATGAAAACGGAAATGCCCTGACACTGGAAGAATCCGAAGAAGGCATATATCAGGCCGGCAGCTACTATGAATACCTGAAAGGGATGATCGAAGAATCTCTGGAGAATTTCCTGGAAGATACGGAATTCCCTTATACAGCCTCTGCGTCTGGCGGCGGTCAGATGGACGGACCTGGCAACGGTGAGAGACCGGGGGACGGACAGAAGCCGGACGGGGACTTCCCGGGTGAAAAGCCGGATGGCGGAAACTTTGAAGATATGGATGATATCACACGGAATGATACGTCTTCCGGCATCTCTCTCGACGGTACATATGAGACAGTACAGGATTATATCGATGCGCTGAATGCGGACGGGGAATGGGTCAGTTATGACGCTTCCACCGGCACGGTAACGATCAAAGATATCGCTTCGTTTGTACAGGCGTTCAAAACGGCTTCGAAGAATCTCGGAGCATTTGATCAGCTGGACCGCGGGCAGGGGGAAAACACACTGTTCGGATACGGTGACGGCAGCGGGGCGCACTTTGATACGATCCTGAAGGATGTACTGAGCAGTATCAACAGTGTGTTCGCAAATGATTATGCGCAGGAATATGATGCGGATCTTATGAAGACCGACAGCGTTGGCAATACTGCGGAAACACGCGTGAATATGTATACGCCGCTGTACTGGCTGCTTTCTTCCGAAGACGGATATGAAACTGGTACGCCGGCAAAATACTGGCGCATCCGTACCGGTATAAACCAGTCCGACTGCGCGCTATGTACTGAAGCGGATCTCCTGCTGGCTCTGCAGAGCAGCTCTTCTGTGGCGGATGTGGACTTTGAAACGGTATGGGGACAGGGTCATACAATGGCGGAGCGCAGCGGAAACAGCACGGACAATTTCATTGCATGGGTAAAAGAGTGCACACAGCAGTAAGCGGGTAAACCATGTACACAACAGCGGCAGAGATGCCGCTTTTTTGAATGCGGAAAACAGGCAGGAACACACGGTCATGCAAAAATATATGGAAAACAGCAGGAATCCGTTAGAATAAAGATATCAGAGCACATATGCACGCATGAGAGAGAAGAAACAGTGCGGAGGAATCCTATGGAACTGTCGGAATATGATGCCAGGCATGTCCGGATCACGGATGCAGAGGAAAAAATACATACAGGTATGGCGGTGTATCTTCCTGCCGAATACTGCCGGCATGAGTATGGAAAAGACGAAGCCGGAATTCTGGTGGAGGATCAGCTTTTTCTCCGGTCACAGATCGCTTCCATTGAGGAAATCGAAGAACACGGTACGGCGGAACTCTGGACGAAACGGCTGATCCTGCGCAGATACCGTCCGGAAGACGCAGAAGTGCTTCATAAATGCTTTGGCTCGGATGAGGCAATGTATCAGTATTCCGGCTGGAATCCCTATGCAACGCTGGAAATGTCGCAGGAATCGGTAAAAGGCTTTATTGACAGTTACCGGGATGAGCATTTCTACGGATGGGTGATCGAGTCGGAGGACGTGCTTTACGGGACGGTCGGCGCCTACGATTATAAAGACGACCGGATCGAGGTCGGCTTCAGTATCGTCCGCGACTGTTGGGGACGCGGCTATGCTACGGAGGCGCTGAAGGCAGTGCTCACGTATCTGACCGAGAACGAAGGAATCTCCTGTGTGACCGCTTGGTGCGCGGCGCAGAATATCGGTTCACGGAGAGTGCTGGAAAAAGCAGGAATGCTGCTGGTGGGAACAGAAACAGCCGGTCTTATGGTCGGGGACAGGATATACGATAAGCTGATCTACGAATACAAAGCAGTTTCGGCATAAAAGAGCGGTAAGCAGGAGGATTCAGATCATGAAACTGATCATGAACGCGGATGATCTGGGCTATACGCCCGGAAACACATACGGGATCATTGAAGCGTATAAAAAAGGCATCGTACGGTCGACGACGGCGATGTGCAATGAACCATTCATTGAGAAAGCTGCAGAGCTGGTAAAAGACTGTCCGGATCTCGGCGTCGGCGTACATCTGAATCTGACCTCCGGAAGACCGCTGACGAAAAACCGCACACTGCAGAATGAGAATGGCTGCTTTTTCAGAAACGGGGAGATCAAAGCCCGTGTATTTGACAGCGGGGAGATCTATACAGAGTGGAAAGCGCAGATCGAACGTTTTATTGAGGTGTTCGGCTGCCTGCCGACGCATATCGATTCCCACCACCATGTACATACGTTTACGGAACAGCTGACCGGCATCGCAAAACAGCTGGGAAGGGAATACGGGCTGGAACTGCGGAACTACGGACAGTACCGGTTTGTTTCGTCCTTCTACCAGGAGACGGTCAGCGAAGAGAACCTGTTTGCCATACTGGAACAGTATAAAGACGAAGACATTGAGATCATGTGTCACCCCGGGTACTGCGACCTGGAACTGTACCGGCGCAGTTCTTATTCGCTGAACCGGGTACGGGAACTGGATATCCTGACCCGTGATTCCGTGAAGCAGTATCTGAAAGATCATGGCATTGTATCCGGGCACTATGAAAGACCGGAAAAGCAGAAGTGATGCTCTGCGGCGGCAGAGTGCAGCAATTTACATAATTTTGCAAATAGCTTACAATAATCGTAAATAAAACAGTGATCAATCGATGAATGTATCAGCAGAATGAACCTTTTTCTATCCGGAACAAGGGGATTTTTCTGTGATTCTGAAAACATCATACAGGTTCGGCAGCGATAAAGAATCTGTGTTAGGTATTGCATCGGATGATGCAGGAGGTTCTATGAGAACAGGTGCTGTGATCGTTGCGGCAGGAATGTCTTCCCGGATGGGGGACTTCAAGCCGATGCTGGGGATCGGCGGTATTTCGATCGCTGAACGAGTGATCGCTACATTGCAGCAGAGCGGTGTTACGGAGATCGTGATGGTCACCGGTTTTAATGCGGTGATGCTGGAACATCATCTGGCAAACCGCGGGATCGTTTTCCTGCGAAATGAGCAGTATGAGACCACAACGATGTTTGATTCGGCCAGCCTTGGCCTTTCGTATATCCGGGATAAGTGTGACCGTGTTCTGTTTACACCGGTGGATATCCCGCTGTTTACGTCAGCTACGGTACAGAGCCTGCTGAAGACGGACGCTTCCCTTGCTGTCCCTGTGTGTGAAGGGAAACCGGGACATCCCATACTGATCTCCTGTAAACTGATCGGAAAGATCCTGGCGGATACCGGCGAAGGCGGGCTGCGCGGTGCCCTGGAGCGCTGCGGGGAACCGCTTGTTTCCATCCCGGTGGACGATCGGGGGATCCTGCATGATGCGGATACCCCGGAAGACTATGCCGACCTGCTGCGGTATCACAATATGCAGCTGATCCGGCCGGTAGTGGAAGTCTCACTGGTGAAGGAAAAGCCGTTTTTTGACAGCCGTCTGGCGCTGATCTTCCGGCAGATCGAGGAGACCGGATCGGTGCGCAGCGCATGCCAGCGCGTGCAGATCTCCTATTCGAGCTGCTGGAATGTGATCCGCAACCTGGAGTCACAGCTGCAGCGGCCGCTGATCGAGCGGAATCAGGGAGGTGCCGGCAAAAGAAGAAGCCGTCTGACTGCCGACGGGAAAAAGCTGCTTTCCCTGTATGACAGCTACTGTACGGCGGTCCGTGAGGATGCCGGGCGTCTGTATGAAACGTATTTCCGGGAGTTTTTCTCTTCCGGGGAGAATGAAACATGAATGAGACACGGGAAAAGGTGCTGCTCCATACAGCAACGATCCCGGACCGGGAAAAACGGCTTCTGAGCGGCAGGACGGTGCTGGTGATACTGTTCGCAGCGCTTGTGACCGCTGTCCTGATCTCCTTCTGTCTGGGCCGGTATCCGGTCGGACTGAATGAACTGCAGGGCATCCTCCGGTACTGGCTGGGACTGTATCATGGCAAACCGTTCTGGACACAGACGCAGGCCATCGCGGTATGGAACGTGCGGATGCCGCGGGTGCTTCTGTCGGTGCTGGTCGGTGCAGCCCTGGCATCTGCCGGTGCTGCTTTCCAGGGAGCATTTCAGAATCCGATGGCATCGCCGGATATTCTCGGTGCCTCTGCCGGAGCAGGGTTCGGGGCCGCGCTGGCGATCTTCTTCGGCTTCGGGACCGCAATGGTCACGGCTTCCGCGTTTTTCGTCAGTATGATCACGGTAGGCCTTGTCTTTTTCATCAGCCGTTTTGTCAAAGGTGAAAAGATCATCGGGCTGATCCTGTCCGGCATCATGATCAGTTCGCTGTTTCAGGCCGGTACGTCGTTTATCAAACTGGCAGCGGATCCCGGCAATAAACTGCCGGCGATCACATACTGGCTGATGGGTTCGCTGGTCGGAGCGACACGCAGTGAAGTGGGATTTGTCATATGGCCCATCCTGCTGGGCTTCATTCCTCTGATGATCCTGCGCTGGCGCATCAATGTCGTCACGATGGGGGATGACGCTGCCCGCACGATGGGTGTGGATCCGGGGCGTGTGCGTTTTGCGTCGATCGCAAGCGCAACACTTCTCACAGCAGCTTCTGTCTCCGTATCCGGTATGATCGGCTGGGTGGGACTGGTGGTTCCGCATATGATGCGGCGTCTTGTCGGATCGGATCACCGGTATCTGATCCCGGCATCCGCTCTGGGCGGCGGGCTGTTCCTGCTGGTCGTGGATGATCTGTCCCGCGTGCTCTGGCTGAATGAGATCCCCATCGGGATCATGACTGCTTTTATCGGTGCACCATTTTTCCTGATGCTGATCACAAGGAGGAACCTTACATGATCCGGGTAGAATCACTGTCGTATTCCTATGGGGACTATCCTGTTCTGAAGGATATCTCGTTTCATGTGAAAAAGGGGGAATTCCTGTCGGTCCTGGGTTCCAACGGAGTGGGAAAAAGCACGCTGTTCCGCTGTATGCTTGGTCTTCTGCCGGGATACAGCGGCAGTGTTGTCCTGGACGGGAAGGATATCCGTTCCCTGCCGCCGCGGGAAATGGCAAAGCTGACCGCCTATATCCCCCAGACCACGGTATCGATCTATAACTTCAGCGTGCAGGATATTGTCCTTATGGGAGCGACTGCCGGACTCTCGGCACTGCGCTCTCCCGGCAGAAGTGAACAGGAACGCGTTCTCTGGGCACTGGAGAAAGTCGGAATCAGCCATCTGAAAGACCGCTGCTTCAATCATCTGAGCGGCGGTGAGCAGCAGCTGGCAATTCTGGCAAGGGCTCTGGTACAGGATGCGAAGGTACTGATGCTGGATGAACCCACGGCAAGCCTGGATTTTGCCAATCAGATGCTTGTGCTGACCGAAGTGCGCGAACTCTCCCGGGAAGGATATACGATTATTCAGACGACCCACAATCCCGAACATGCCTATTACTTTTCCGACCGTATCCTGACGCTGAAGGACGGGGAAGTATTCTGCATCGGAAAGCCGCAGGAAGTCATCGTACCGGAAGTGATCGGTGAACTGTATGAGATGGATGTGGAAATCTCACCGCTCTACGGGGACAGGGTGCGTGTGTGCACTCCCTCGTTTCTTACGAAAACGTAAAAAACCCGGGGAATTCCCCGGGCTTTGCAGTTCAGTGTCAGTGGATGGAGTTGGCAGTCAGGGCGTCATAATCCGCATCGGACAGGTCGTATCCATAGAACAGCTTATAGTATTCTTTAACGGCATCCCGCAGGTCATAGCTGACATAGTCCGGATACAGCAGGGTGCCCAGCCACAGCATGCCGAGATAGCGCTGTACGCTCGGCGGTGAAGACAGCCATCCGTATGGGCCGTAGGGTACTTCGTAATACGTACCGTTCTGAATGGCCTGGAGCTGCTTCCAGGAAGGATCACTGCCGACGGACGCATACACACTGTTGACATCAAAGACGATGACTTCCGGATCCCATAACAGCAGCTGTTCGAAGTCGATCTCATTGCCGGCGCCGCTTGCCGTTACATCGCTCAGTTTTGCGGCATTGTCTCCCATCATATTGACCGTTTCGGCATGATAGGAACCTTCTGCCATACAGTTGAGCCCTTTGTCTCCCAGGCAGTAAATGATCCGTTTCCGGGCTCCGTCAGCGTCCACACGGCTCATGACGTCACGCATATCTGCCAAAGTATGTTCACACCACTGTGCCAGTTCTTCCGCTTTCTCTTTTTTGCCGGTGAGCTCGCCGAGCATGCGGAAGGCATCTGCCGCGGTCGTTACTGAGGCATTGACATGGACGAAGGGGATACCGGTCTGCTCACTGAGGACATCAAGATCCTCCGTCATGCCGTCTTTCTCATCACCGACGTCGATCACCACATCCGGTGCCGCAGCCAGCAGCGCTTCCAGGTCCATCGTTCCTTTCCCGCCATAGAGCTGTCCGAGTTCGGGAAGAGACAGGTACTCTTCCGGGAAATACTTCTGTACATCTTCCGCAAATGCTTTGGAATAGCCTGCCAGCAGATCCGGACAAAGCGGGAAGACATAGGTCTGCGCCAGCGGTCCGGACACAGCCACTTTGGTGATCGTCTGCGGCAGGGTCACCGTCCTGCCTAAAGAGTCCGTAAAGGAACGCGTCTGTACTTCCTCCTTCTGTCCGGATGACGGGGACGGAACTGCGCTCTGACAGCCGCCCAGCAGTAATACTGCCGCCAGTAATCCGAGTGTGAATGTTTTCTTCATTGGTGGTTCTCCTTTCCGGTTTTATGCCGCTTTGTATCCGAATATGATAGAAGTGAGGTAATTGAATATGACAGATCTTTACAGTGAGATCGTTCAGATGCTGAAAGACGGGAAATCGGTCGCTCTTGAGACAGAGCTCACAGCATCCGAAGGCATGGTCCGCAGCGGAATGAAGCGCCGCCTGGTACCGGTCACGCCGGTGATCGATCATAAGGGACGCAGTGCGGCAAAGGTTACGGCAGATCCCCTGGAGAATGGACTGCGGATTACGGAACCGTTTCTGCCGCCCGAGCGGCTGATCATTCTGGGCGGCGGCCATATAGCACTGCCGGCAGCTAAGATCGGTGCCATGTGCGGTCTGCAGGTATGTGTCGTGGACGACCGGCCTGCTTTCGCTTCGACAGAGCGGTTCCCGATGGCTTCGCAGGTCATATGTGACAGCTATGAGAATGGTATTGCACGTCTTGGCATTACCGCTTTTGACTATGTGGTGATCATCACCCACGGGCATAAATACGACGCTGACTGCCTGCGTGCGGTCATCTCCGGGACGATGCCGGCTTACCTGGGCATGATCGGATCACGCCGCCGGGTGCAGGCACAGATGGAAATGCTCCGTAAGGAGGGGTATGACGCGGACCGGCTGAAGAGCGTATGTACACCGATCGGTCTCAATATCGGGGCTGTGACACCGGAGGAGATCGCGGTATCCATTCTGGCAGAAGTGATCGCTTACCGGCGTCTTGCAGAATATGGTGCGCCGGGACGATGCTACGCCGAATCGGATGCAGAACCGGATGTTCTGGAACAGATCTCCCGTATGGAAGGACCAATGGCAGCCGCAGCGGTCATCGAAGCGGAGGGATCCTCTCCCCGCGGCGCCGGAGCCAGAATGATCGTCTGCCCCGACGGTACGGTCTTCGGCAGTACCGGCGGCGGAATGGCGGAAGCGGCAGTGATCCGGGAAGCACTTGCCCTGATCGGCAGCGGTCGTTATAAAGTGGTTTCCCTGGACCTGTCCGGAGATGTCTCCCGGTATGATGCAATGGCGTGCGGCGGGAAGCTGCGTGTGCTGATCGAAGACGTTGTGCGCTGAAGATCAGTACAGTCTGTTTTTCTGTATCTTACGTTCAATAAGACTGGCTTTTTCCCATAGACGCCGGTGGTTTTCCAGAGCCTCCGGCGTTTTGCATTTTTCCCGGCTGCGGGCGAACCGCTCATAGATGCTTACCCGCTCAATGCCTGCGACACACTTATCTGCATAAAACAGAAGCTCTGATTCGGTCAGGATCGTTTCCGCAGACAGGAAAGGACTGTGATGCTCTTTCACAAGGGATGCAATGTGCGGATAGCCTTCCTTCCGCAGGATGCCGGCAGCTTCTTCGGCATGACAGGGCCGGGTGCGAACCATATCATGGACCAGGGCGGCTTTGATCAGCCGGTCCCGGTCATAAGCAGCGGGAAGGGCAGGCAGAAGATCTTCCAGAAAGGAAGCGACGGCTTCCATATGTGCCCGGATATGTTCCGGGGTATCAAAACGGCGGTACAGTTTGCGGATCTCATCCCGGTCCAGAAAACACTCCGGCTTTATGCCGGTCTCTTCCGGAACGATCCCGTCCGCATCCATGCGCAGGATGGAGATGCCCCCGTACGGCTGGGGAAGGGAAAACAGCCGGTCCGGATCCAGTGACAGGAGTCCGCACATATATGCGCGGATCACACCGGCATGTGCCACAACGGCAATGTCCCCCTGACTGTTCTTTAACAGATCATCCATGCACCGGGAAAAACGCTTCCCGGCAGTGACCAGGGATTCCCCGCCCGGAGGCGGAATACGGGCCGGGTCCTGTCCGCGCTGTTCATATTCGAAGGGATATGTTTTCCGGATCTCAGCGAATGTAAGCCCGTCCCAGAGACCGGTATCCGCCTCCTGCAGGTCTGTACGCACAATGGGGGAAGGAAGCGCCGAAGCAGCTGTAATTGCCTGAGCAGTATCCAGACACCGCCGCAGCGGGCTTGTATACACGGCAGTCAGAGGGCGGTCCTGAAACCACTCTGCCAGCTTTCCGGCCTGCCGCCTGCCGGTATCTGAAAGCGGCGGATCACTGCGGCCAAGACAGCGTACCGCTTCATCCGCGGCGTAAGGTGTACCGTGACGGATCAGATAAACCATTCGTTTCTCATTCATTATCTACCTCTGGCCGGCATTGTATGTATGTTATGTCCGGATGCTTTGCGGTCTGTACAGATCAGGGGATTATTACCATCGTCATTTCAAAAGCAATTGTTATTTTCGTGTAAGTTGACTCTATTATAACGCACATGCTATTACAGAAGTGAAGTAATGCTCCGGAAATATTACCATAATTCGATCTGCAATCAGAAACAGGTGAAACGATATGAAATTCAGTGAAGGAGAAATGACAGTCGAAAAAGCCGCTGAACTGGCAGGCAGGGGCTTTATGTGTTCTCAGTGTGTATTTGCCCGTTTTGCTCCGGAAGTCGGAGTGGACGAAGATCTGGCCCTGCGGCTGACCAGTCCTTTTGGCGGCGGCAGTTTTTACGGCGGCACGTGCGGTGCCGTTGTCGGAGCCAACCTGGTCCTGGCAATGGAATACGGCTGGAGCGAACAGCCGTCTATGGAACAGATCCGCAATCTGGAACAGAAAATTCAGGAGTTCAATTCCCGTTTTGAAGAACGGAACGGGTCCATCCTTTGCCGGGAGATCCTGGGAAAATCGTTTGCTGTTCCGGAAGAGAAGGCAGCGATCTATGCCGGAAATCTCATGGCGAAATGTCCTGCGGTCATCAGTTCCGCATGTGATATCGTCGAAGAGATGCTGGAAGAAGAATAATCATGTCTGTTTAAGCCGGGAAACCGGTATTTAATAATCAAGGAGGTTATAATTATGCAACAACTCGACCGTAAGTATCTTGTCATCAACGGCGTACCACGTGCATTCGTGTACGATCCCGCAGCGGATTCGCTGGCAGAGTGCCTCAGGCGTATTGGTCTGACGGGAACCAAGATCGGATGCGGAACAGGCGTATGCGGCGCCTGCTCCATCATCCTCAATGGAAAGCTTACACGTTCCTGCACCAGAAAAATGAAGAGTATTCCCGATAACTCCGTTGTTACGACGATCGAAGGAATCGGCACACCGGGTCATCTGCACCCGATCCAGCAGGCATTCATTACATGCGGTGCGATCCAGTGCGGCTTCTGCACACCGGGATTTATCGTAGCTGCATATGCTCTGCTGACAGAGAATCCTTCCCCGACCAGAGAGGAAGTCCGTGAGTGGTTCTATAAGAACCGCAATATCTGCCGCTGCACCGGCTACAAGCAGATCGTTGATGCTGTCATGGAAGCCGCAAAAGTCATGCGCGGTGAAGCAACTATGGAAGACATCATGTATAAGGGCGGAGAGGATGTATACGGCTCGAGTATGCCGCGTCCGACAGCCGCTGCGAAAGCCTGCGGTATGTTCGACTACGGTGATGATGTGATCAAACAGATGCCGCAGGGCACCGTCCAGCTGGCAATTGTACAGTCTGAGGTCGCCCATGCGAACATCATCAGTATCGACACATCCGAGGCAGAGAAGATGCCGGGTGTCATCAAGGTGCTGACAGCGAAAGATGTCAAGGGCACCAACATCATGCCCAACCCGATGTACAATCCGCGTACCAAAGGCTCCAGCAATGACATGCCGATCATCAACGGCGGAAAGATCTACCGCCGCGGTGACGTGGTAGCTGTCGTCTGTGCGGAAACACGCGAACAGGCACGTGCCGCTGCTAAGAAGGTCAAACAGAATCTGGAGGTCCTGCCTGCTTACATGACCGCCCTTGAGTCGCTCGCTCCGGGTGCGATGCAGATCTTTGACGGCATCCCCAACCAGATGCTGACGATTCCGATGCTCCATGGTGAAGAGGATGCTTCGGAAGTGATCGACGATGCTTACTGCTCTGTAAAAGGAAGCTTCCATACTCAGCATGAGCCGCATCTGCCGATCGAACCGGATACCGTACAGGCTTACTGGGATACGGACGGAAAGCTGACTATTCAGTGCAAGGCACAGGCGACATATCAGGTCATCGGCTATATTGCCGGCGGTATCGGCCTGCCGCAGGATCAGATCCGTGTTATTACCAACCCGGTAGGCGGCAGCTTCGGTTCCTCTGTATATACCGGCAGCTATGCGATCGTTGCGACTGCGGTACAGAATCTGGATCGTCCGTGTGCGCTTACCATGAGTTATGAAGAGTTCATGCACTTCTCCGGCAAGCGTACCTCCTCCTATCACAATGCCCGTCTGGCATGTGATGAGAACGGCAAACTTGTTGCGGCAGAGTGGGACAGCGTCATGGATACCGGTCCGTATGTCAACCAGACAGACCTTGAACTGCCTGCTATGATCCGTCTGCCGTATCACGGCTATGCACTGCCGAATGCCAAGGGTCTCGGCCGTATGGTTCTTTCCAACCACAGCCACGGCGTCGCATACCGCGGATTCGGTTCTCCGGAAGCGTATGCCCAGAGTGAAGCGCTCATGGATATGCTGGCACGGAAGATGGGGATCGATCCGTTTGAGTTCCGCTACAACAACCTGGTACAGCCGGGTGAAAAGGCAATCTACGGTGAATACTACAAAGAATATCCGATGAAGGAGATGTTCGATAAAGCCCGTCCGGTCTATGAGAAGTATAAGGCAGAGGCTGCGGCGAAGAAGGCAGAAGGCAAGCTTGCCGGCGTCGGCGTGTCCTTCGGCGGATTCCAGTGCACCCTCGGCGGCATCGACAGTGCGGATATGTCCATTGAGCTGAATCCGGACAATTCCGTAACGGTATACAATACCTGGGAAGACATGGGCCAGGGCGGTGATATCGGTACTGTCACGCTGACTGTAAAAGCACTCGAACCGCTGGGCATCAAGCCCGAGCAGGTACACTTCGTCATGTGTGATACCAAGTACTGTCCGGATACCGGCGTCGCTGCCGGCAGCCGCTCTCACATCATGTACGGTCTTGCGTGCATCAATGGTGCCAATAAGCTGATGGATGCCATGCGCAAGGCGGACGGAACCTTCCGTACCTATGATGAGATGAAGGCAGAAGGCATCGATCTGAAGTACACCGGTCACGCTGACTACTTCAATACCGGCATGCACGAACCGGATCCGAACCGCGGTCAGGGTGAAGCGCGCGGTGCCTATATGTACGGCCTGAACCTGTGCGAAGTGGAAGTGAACCCGGATACCGGCAAAGCCACCGTCGTACGCTACACAGTCGTCGCTGACGTCGGTAAGATCGGCAATAAGCTTGCTGTAGACGGACAGGCATTCGGCGGTACTTCCCACAGTATCGGTATTGCCCTGACAGAGGATTACTTCGATGTCATGAAGGACAAGAGTATCCTTGCCTGCGGCGTTCCGACGATTCTGGATATCCCGGATGACTTCAACGCGATCTATGTTGAGACACCGCGTGATCCGGCACTGACACCGTTCGGATCCTCCGGATGCTCCGAAACATTCCAGGCCAGCGGCCACGTATCCGTGATCAATGCGATCGCAGACGCTGCCGGCGTACGGATCTATGATGAACCGGCCCGTCCGGAGAAGATCAAGGCTGCGCTGGATGCCAAAGCAAGAGGGGAAGAACTCAAACCGGAGCCATACTTCTTCGGCACAGACTTTGAAGATGAGATCGAGGAGATCATCAATAACCCGATCTGATTCTGAACTCTGTTCGTATGACAGGGCCGGCCGGCGCGGCCGGCCCTTTGTATTGCGGAAAGAACAGCGTCATGTTATTGTTTTTTCAACATTCTGACACTGTTAAATTCATCTGCTTCCGCAAGAGAGCGGGGGAGGTATTGATCATTATGGATAAAGAAAAGGCTATGGCTTTCACCAGCGGCTGTTTCCGCGGTGAACCTGCTGTCTGCACGAATGCGTGCCCGTTTCATCTGGATCTGAGAAGTTTCACAGAGAAAATGCAGAAAGGTCGTTTCAGCAGCGCCTACCGCCAGCTGCGCAGTGAACTGATATTCCCGGAGACGGTATCACTGCTGTGCAGTGCCCCGTGTGAAGGCGTCTGTACACGGAAGTTTCTGGACGACAGCGTCCGGATCCATGATCTGGAATCCGCCTGTTTTGAACTGACAAAGAAAAAGGAACCCCAAGTGTACCGTCTGCCGGCAAGAGCGGAAAGGATCGCGGTAATCGGCGGCGGACTGAGCGGTCTTGTGTGTGCGCTCCGTCTGGCCATCCGCAAATACAGCGTGACCGTATATGAGGCTTCCGGAAGCTGGGGCGGTTCCCTGAAGGATCATCCTTCCTGGGAAAAGATGGAAGCGGAGATCAGGACCCAGATGTCACCGGAAAAGATCGAATTTGTCTTTGATCATCCGGTCGGCAGTCCGGATCTGCCGGATGCGGACGCTGTGTATGTGGCGACCGGAGCGTCCGGCAGCACTTTCGGTCTTCTGGATGGCTGGGATCCCGGTACACTGGCAGCTGCCGCAAAAGGCATCTTCGTGGGCGGAAAAGTCACCGGATGCAGTGATATCGAAGCGTGTCTTCACGGCATGAAGGCAGCACAGCAGATCGAAAGTTATCTGCTTTCCGGAAATATGCCGGATCATGCAAAGAAAGAGGAAGCCGGCTTCTGCGGTCACTATATCAGCACGGAGGGGATGGAGAAATGTCCTGCCGTGCTGCCTTCGGGCGGAACATATACGAAGGAAGAAGCTGCGGCAGAGGCGGCCAGGTGTCTGCAGTGTGACTGCAGCGCCTGTATGGACGCGTGTGAGATGCTGCAGAAATACCGGAAAGATCCGCTCCGGATCTCAACGGAGATCTATCAGGATTCCGTGGTCGTCGCCGGTGCTTCCATGCGTACGATCGGGCGTGAGGTCTCATCCTGCAATCTGTGCGGTCTCTGTGAGAGGATCTGCCCGGAAAATGCGGATGCCGGTGCCGCCATACTGTACTCGCGGCGGGACCGCGTCAGTATGGGTATCTACCCGCCGGCGTTTCATGATCACTGGCTGCGCGAAATGCGCTTTGCCATGGAAGATGCATCGCTGGTCATGGCAGGAAGTAGCGGGGAAACCTGTGAGTATGTTTTCTTCCCGGGATGCCAGCTGGGTGCTTCTGATCCGCGGTACGTGGAAAAAGCCTATGCTTCGCTGGCTGAAGAAGCCGATCTGTCGTGCGGACTGATCCTGTCATGCTGCGGTATTCCGGCAAGATGGGCAGGAATGGAAGAACTGGAAAACGACATTGCGGAAAGACTGCGGGAACAGCTGCACGCGCTCGGAAATCCGAAAGTGATCTGCGCCTGCACATCCTGCGAAAGATCCCTGCGGGAAAAACTGCCGGAGACAGAAATCATTTCCCTGTACAGCGTCCTCTGCGGGTTTCCAAAAGAAGAGACACCGGTGAAGACGGATGCCGCTGTGTTTGATCCGTGTGCGTCCTCCTTGGATGCATCGGCGCGTCAGAGCGTACGTGTCCTGGCAGAAAGATCCGGCATCCGTGTTCAGGAACTGGCGTGGCACGGGGAAAAAGCGCGCTGCTGCGGATTCGGCGGACATATCCAGGCGGCGAACCCTGAACTGTATGAAGAGATCACCCGGAACCGGATATCTGAGAGCGATCTGCCGTATGTGACCTATTGTGCCAACTGCCGGGAAACATTTGCGTCCCGGGGCAAACAGGCCATGCACATCCTGGATGCGGTATACGGGCTGGACGACGGAACCCGTCCCCCGGTACCGATCAATATGCGGAGACAGAACATGCTCCGGCTGAAGAAGGACATTATGGAAAAATACACCGATCAGACATTTGTGATCCCCCGGGAAGCCTGGGAGGATATGGAACTGCAGATACCGGAAGAACTGCAGAAGAAAATGGCACGGACGCTGATTTCCGAAGACACGGTGCGGAAAGCGCTGTACACGGCGGAAAACGGCGGTGTTCGCTTTGAAAAGGAAGGCGTCTTCATTGCCAGTATCAAAGAAGGTGTTGTTACGGTCTGGATCCATTATCAGAAGAACGGGGAAGGCTATGAACTTGTAAAGGTGTATTCCCACCGTATGGAGATCGCAGGAGGACAGAATGGCTGAATTTGTTTCTTATGAGGATATTCTCTGCTCCAGATGCAGGGTCAGAATGGAACTTGCCCGCGCAGACTTTACATATCTGGGACATAATTTTCACACGGAAGTGATGCGGTGTCCGAAATGCGGCGCTGTATATATTCCCGAAGAACTGGCAGAGGGAAAGATCGCCGACGCGGAGACCGCGCTGGAAGACAAATAACAGAAGGGATGCGCACTATGAGGAAATTCGGCATCATCAGCGGTTTTCTGGGAGCGGGAAAAACCACTGCCATGATCGCACTGGACAGTTATTACAGACAGAAAGGGATCCGCTGTTCCCTGATCGTCAATGATATCGGGGACTGCGATATGGTGGATGCGGCTTACAGTGAAAAGCACGGTGCTTCTGTAAGTGCCATGCCGGGCGGATGCATCTGTTTCCGGACACAGGAACTGTCTGAAGTGCTGGAAAAAGCATTTGCGTCCGGGGCGGAGCTGGTGCTGAGCGATATTCCGGGCTGCGGCATCGGCGGACTGGATCATGTGTACCGCAGCTATGCCGGCGGACAGACGGAACTGGCGCCTTTTGCGGCTGTCATTTCTCCCCGTGAACTGTCTCTTCTTTCCGATGAGGACGCCTCATACCGCATCCATCTTCCCGGCGACATGGGGGAGATCCTGCGTGCCCATCTGCAGGAGGCGGACGCGGCTGTGCTCAATAAGATCGATCTGCTCACTCCGGAAGAAACCGGACAGGCAGTGGATCTGATCCGCAGCGTACGTCCGGACATTCCCGTATTTCCCGTCAGTGCAAGATACGGCACCGGGATCGGGGAGCTTGGCGACTATCTGCTTTCTTCCTCTGCGCCGCTGAATCAGCCGCAGGGACTGGGAGACCGAGGGGAACTGTCTGCCCCGGCAGACAGACTTGCATGGTACGACTGCCGGTATTACGTGAAAGTCTGCTGCGATGATTTCCGTCCGGACAGTTATCTCAGTGATCTGATGGAGACTGCCCGTTTTTCCTTTGCCGCAATGAATGCGAATACTCCCCATATGAAGATCTTCGCTTATGGGGAAGATGGGGATTATGCAAAGTATTCCCTGACCGGCATCGATTATCCGCTGGAAAAAGACCATCTGTTCGGCCGCAGGGCGGTAGAACTGTCTGTAGTGATCAATGCCCGGCTTCTTTGCCCGCCGATGCTTGCAGAGCAGATCATGAAGGCATGCATCGACGCAGCGGGGAAAAAGCATAATCTTGACACCATGATCTTTTCGGTGACAAGTCAGTAAGGAAGGGGAGATCCGTTTCATGATTCGAGAGACAAGATCCGTCTGCCCTGTATGTCTTGCCAATATACCTGCCGTTCTGGATCAGCGTCCGGACGGCAGCGTTGTCATGACAAAAACATGCCCGCAGCACGGAACATGGGAAACGACTGTCTGGCGGGGACGGCTCCCGTTTTCACGCTGGATCTCCGGCACTGCCCCGTTAGCGGGAAGCGAGGGACTTCACTGTCCGGAGGCGTGCGGTCTCTGCAGTGAACATGTGCAGGGGAGCTGCTGCGTGGTGCTGGAAGTAACAGAACGATGCAATCTCCGCTGCCGTTTCTGCTTTGCGGACGCGGGAAAAAACAGCGAACCGCCGCTTACGGAACTGCTGGATGCCGTACAGAACATCGCGCACACTGCATCCCGGCCTATGCTGCAGCTTTCCGGCGGGGAACCCACACTGCGTAATGATCTTCCTGATCTGATCCGCGCAGCCAGAGAAGCCGGGATTCCTTATGTCCAGGTGAATACCAACGGGATCCGGCTGGCGCAGGAACCTGACCTGGCACAAGCTCTGGCGGATGCAGGACTGAATTTCGTGTTCCTTCAGTTTGACGGAACAGATGACCGTATTTACCGGACGCTGCGTGGACGCAGTATGCTGGAGATCAAAGAAAAGGCGATCGCAAACAGCGGTGCGGCAGGACTGGGAGTAACGCTTGTGCCGACGGTGGTGCCCGGCGTGAATCTGCGTATATTAGGGGACATCGTAAAGTATGCAGCCGACCGCTCCCCTGTTGTTCGCGGTGTTCATTTTCAGCCGGTATCTTATTTCGGCCGGGTGCCGGAGAATGGACCGGTAAGTCCTGAACATTGTACGATGGATGAACTTCTTGCTTCACTCTGTGAGCAGACCGGTCTTGTCTTTACTGATTTTGTTCCCTCACGGTGTGACCATCCTCTGTGTGGTTTCCATGGATCCTTTATTGCCGAAAAAGGCCTTCTGATTCCGCTGACTCATGGCAATGCGGCACCGCGCACAATGATCACAGCAGGAGAAAACCGGGAGTTCGTGGCAAAGCACTGGCTGCGGCAGAATACGGAACTGAAAGCGGAAAACGCTTCTGTACATACTCCGGAGCAGTATACTGCCGCTTCCTGCAGGGCAGTGAATCATCCGCTGCGGCTGCCGATGGAAAACAGCGACGTGACAGATATGGACGTATTCCTGAGAAAAGTCCGTTCGCAGTCCTTTACCGTTTCCTGCATGCCGTTTCAGGATGCGATGAATCTGGATGCGGAGCGGCTCAGAAACTGCAGTCTTCATGTGTACAGGAAAGGGAAACTTGTCCCGCTCTGTGCAGAGTATCTCACGCCGGTTGATCCTGCCGGACGGAAGGAGGAACAGCAATGAGAACACCGACCGACGCCTGGATTGCATCAAGACTGGGTATCCCTCTGGAGGAACTGACAGCAGAAGCGCTGGAAGCATACCAGCTGAAACGGTTCCGGGAAACCGTGCGCTATGCGGCAGAACACAGTCCTTTCTACGCGGAAAGACTCGGAAACACCTGTCCGGATTCCATACAGACACCGGCGGATATCCGACGTATCGACGTCACATCGGAACTTGATGTGGCCGGACAGGAAAACGCATTTCTCTGTATTGCGCCGGGGAGCGTGGACCGAATCTTTACCGTTCCGACGACCGGTACGCACGGGGACCGCAAGCGGATATGTTTCACCGCAGCCGACCTGGCACCTTCCGTGGAGTTCTATTACCATGCATTTCTCACTTTCATCCGCCCGGGTGATCGTCTTCTGGTCATGATGGGAGGCACGGCAGAAGGAAGTGTCGGAGACACCATTGACCGTTCGCTTTCTCCCATAGGCGTGATCACACATGTATTCGGGCAGGTGACAGATCTGGAAACTGCCTGGAATGCTGTGCTGGAATTTGCACCGGATGTTATTGTGGGGATTCCGTATCAGATTGCAGCCCTGGCAGCCTGGTCACGGACACATGGTCTTCCGCAGGGAGTGCGGTGTGTGCTTCTGAGTGCAGATGACGTACCGGATGCCATCCGCTCAAGGATCTCACAGTTATGGGGTTCAGAAGTCTATTCGCACTACGGACTGACCGAAACGGGACTTGCCGGCGGCGTGGACTGCTGTGCACACCGCGGCTATCATCTGCGTGCCTGTGACATGTATGCGGAGATCCTTGATCCGGATCCGGACGGATTCGGGGAACTGGCAGTCACGCCTTTCGGCCGGGAAGCAATGCCTCTGATCCGTTACCGTACCGGAGATATTGCCAGGATCAGCACGGAACGATGCCCCTGCGGCGGAGTGCTTCCCAGGCTGGAAACGATCCGCGGAAGACTTTCCAACAGCTGCACGATCGGCGGGAAACGCGTGTTCCTCCGGGAGATCGAAGAAGCTGTATACGGGGACAATGCCGTTATTGATCTGGAATGCACAGCAGACGGTGACACTCTGCGGCTGACGGTCCGTACACTTCCGCAGGAAAAAACGGATACAGAAGCCCTGCAGGAAATACTGAGGAGGGAAGTCCTGCCGGAAAATACTGCTGTCATCATCGAAGAAGAGACTGCCCTGGGCTTTCTGCCGGAGCGGAGCCCAAAAAAACGCATGACCGTCCGACAGGAGGAGTGATATGGAGTATCCGCATGGATATACACCGCTTAAGCCCGGCGGCGCACTTCTGACGAAGAAACTGCTTTCCATGGGCGGCGAAATGAAACATCACAGAGTACTGGATCTTGGCTGCGGCAGGGGTGAAACCGCAGCTCTGCTCGCGGAAGAATACGGTGCGGCAGTCACCGGTGCGGATATTTCGGAAGCACTGATCAGCGAATGCCGGAAGAAGTATCCCGGGATCCCTTTTGTCGCGGCTGATGCGGAGGCACTTCCGTTCGCGGACGGTTCTTTTGATATTCTGGTATCCGAATGCTGCTTTTCCGTTTTCTCTGATCCACGGAAGGCACTGCGGGAAGCGTACCGGGTTCTTTCCAAAGATGGAATACTGCTGCTGAGTGATCTGTGGAAGCACGGGAAAAAATCAGCCGGAAGGGGGATGGTGCGGAACATCTATTCCCGGGATACATGGGAAGACATGATCACCGGGGCAGGCTTTCTGATCACAGGCTTCACAGATGCCCGTGATGCCCTGACCGAAATGTACATACAGATGATCATGGATCAGGGAATTGAAGCGGCACAGCGTCAGATTGGCATCTGCCTGCCGCCGGAAGAGATGAAAAGTGTTTCATATATGCTTCTTGCTGCGAAAAAAGAAGAACAGATAATACACTTTGCAGGTGGAAAAGACAGTTATTCTTCTGAAATCGCATGAAACAGTTTGCCATATAATGACAGAAAAAGGTCAATGAACTGCGGAGGTATCATGGAATTACGGGTATTGCGCTATTATCTCACTGTGGCAAGGGAAGAGAATATTACAAAAGCGGCGGAACTGCTGCATATCACGCAGCCGACACTGAGCCGGCAGCTGGCGCTGCTTGAAGAAGAGACCGGCGTGCAGCTTTTTACCAGAGGATCCCGGCGGATCACTCTGACGGAAGAAGGTCTGCTTCTGAAACACCGGGCGGAAGAAATACTGGCACTGGCAGACCAGACAATGGAGGATCTGCAGGTGCGGGAGGATCATATTTTCGGGACGGTATCCATCGGTACCGGCGGCCTTGCCGCAAACCTGGTCATTCTGCGTATGGCACAGGAATTCCGGCAGAAATATCCGGAAGTGCAGTTCTCGGTCTATACCGGAACGGCAGATCTCGTGCAGGAGAGAATGGACAGGGGACTGATCGACTTCGGTGTCCTGCTGGAGCCGGTGAACGTGGAGAAGTACAACTTTATACGATTAAAACAGAAAGAGCGCTGGTGCGTACTGCTGAAGGCGGATGATCCGCTGGCACAGAAAGAAGCTGTAACGCGGGAAGACCTCAGGAAACGGTCACTGGTTCTGCCGGAACGCAGCGGCGCGCGCTCGGAGGTTCTGAACTGGTTTGACTGCGATATCCGGAAGCTGCATGCGGATTATACAAGCAATCTGTCCACAACAGCGGCGCAAGCAGTCATGTGCACGGATGCCGCGGCGCTGATCCTGGACGGTGCGCTGGATTATCTGGATCAGAGTATTCTTGTCAAACGGCCGCTGTCGCCGGCACTGGAGTCCGGTACCGTCATCGCATGGAAAAAAGATCTTGTACAGAATGCCGCAAAGGAGAAATTCCTTGAAGTCTTATCCGCTTTGTCCGGCAATTACTGATCCATCAGATTTCATATAGAAAAAGCCGCCGGTTTCTTTGAATCGGCGGCTTTCGCACAGTATCAGTATGAAGTATCTGAGTCTGTTATTTTACTTTATAAGTAAGTGTTTCCTCTTGCTCATACGTACTTCCGGTGACCAGCAGATCAAAGCTGATTTCTTCAATTTCATTAATGCCGGCCGCTGAAAGATCCGCGTCGCTTATATATATGAACGGATAATATGCTTTCGTACCCGGGCACAAGGAAGCGCCTAGATCATAATTTTCAAATGTCTTGCCATTGACCAGAACAGAAGGAATCCTGAACCACCGGCCATCAGTTGGATTCTTGTTTTCCATGTAGAGCTCAAACCTGTTTCCATCCTGCTCCTTCGTCACGTCCAGTGCAACAACTGTACACTCTTCATTGTCCAGCAGAACGGCTTCACTGGCAGTCTTTTTTCTTTCCGGGATCACAATATCGCTTTCCTGTTTTCCGGTCGGATAAACAGTAACATAATAGGTGTCCATATCCACAACTATTGCCATCAGTAACTGGTCGATCGTCTCAATTCCAGACATCTTCAGATAGTCTGTCATAACAGACACCTTACCAGTCTTCGTTTCGCCGGCGCTGACATTTTCAGCAAACGACTGACTGTAACAGCCCCATCCATTTGCAGTTAAGTTTCCGATCGCAACAAGCGGATGATCCGGATTGGAAGATTTGTTGACTGCTTCAAATCCAAAATCGATTGTCTTCCCGGTGTTTTCAACGTCAGTCAGTGTGACCTTTATCACATCATTTTCAAAGACGACTTCATCATGAATGGTATACTCGTTTACCGGTGTTTCGGGTTTCTGAGACTGTTCTTCCTGCTGTGCAGAATCAGGCGCGGTACTGCCGGAAGAGCCGGAATCCGTTTTGGCGCTGTCTGTTCCTGAGCAGGCGCTCATTGTTACAAGCATCAGTCCGGATAAAGTCATAGCAAAAAATTTTTTTCAGCATGGTTATTGTCCTCCATTTCCAGCTTCGTTCGATGCAAAGGCGGCAGATCTTCTGATATGAGAATTGAAATGCCGGCTTCTGTATGTACGGTTTTTATTATAACAGAGTTTGGTTATGAAAGATGTATGCATGTCATTACTGATGCGGAATACCGGTTTCTCAGTTGCTGCTGCACAGGAAACTCTGATTGCCTTTGTACCATGCCTTTTGGGCATAATGCGATATAAACTGCAGGTATTTTGATATAACAGAAAACGCTTCTATACTGAGTATGTAAATACAAAGGAGAAGCGTTTTATGGTATTGAAAGAAGGATTCCTGTGGGGCGGCGCAACCGCAGCCAATCAGTATGAAGGCGGATGGAACGAAGGCGGAAAGGGACCTGGCGTACCGGATCATATCCGCGGCGGTACAGTCAGCACACCGCGTACATGGGACAGAGTGATCGATCCCAATGTCTATTATCCGAGCCACCAGGCAGTAGATTTCTACCATCATTACAAAGAAGATATTGCCCTCTACGGAGAGATGGGATTCAAGTGCTTCCGTCTTTCGATCAACTGGTCGAGAATTTATCCGACCGGCATGGAAGAAGAACCGAACCAGGAAGGTCTGCAGTTCTACCACAATGTATTCGCGGAATGCCGCAGGTATGACATTGAACCGCTGGTAACGATCTCCCACTATGAGCTGCCGTGGGGACTGTCCGAGAAGTACAACGGCTGGGCAGGCAGAGAAGTCATCGGTCACTTCATGCGCTATGCCACAACACTGTTCACCGAGTACAAAGGCGAAGTCCGCTACTGGCTGACGTTCAACGAGATCAATAACGGCACCGGTGCCATGGGCAGAATCCTGAGCCTCGGCATGCTGGGCAAGGACAACCGTCCGATGTTCGGCGACCCGGAAACGACCGAAGAGATCAACGACCGCTTCACGGCGCTGCACCACCAGTTCGTGGCAAGCGCGCTGGCAGTAAAGAAGGGGCATGAGATCGATCCGGAGAATAAGATCGGCATGATGACGATCGGCCATCCGGTATACGCGTATACATGCAATCCGAAAGACGTCCTGGCAATGAACGAAGAAATGAATATGCGTCTGTATTACTGCGCTGATGTGCAGGTCAGAGGCCATTATCCGTTCTTCACAAAGCGCTACTGGGAAGAAAACAATATCACGGTGCGCATGGAAGAGGGCGATGAAGAGATCCTGAAGGAAGGTACTGTAGATTTCCTGTCCTTCTCGTACTATATGAGCTCCGCTGCTTCGGCAGATCCGGAAGTCACAAAAGTAAAGGGCAACATGTTCTCCGGTGTCAAAAATCCGTATCTGAAAGCTTCCGAGTGGGGATGGCAGATCGATCCGGAAGGACTGCGCATCCTGCTGAACCAGCTGTACGGACGCTACGAAGTGCCGCTGATGATCGTTGAGAACGGTCTTGGTGCTGTGGATGAGCGCGCTGAAGACGGAAAGTTCCACGATACATACCGCATCGACTACCTGCGCAGTCATATCGAAGCGATGAAGGAAGCCGTGAAAGACGGCGTCGACCTGATGGGCTATACGATGTGGGGATGCACAGACCTCGTATCGGCATCCACCGGTGAGATGAAGAAGCGCTACGGTTTCATCTATGTTGACCGCGACAACGACGGCAACGGCGACTTCCACCGCGAGCGCAAAGACAGCTTCTTCTGGTACAAGCAGGTCATCGCTTCCAACGGCGAAGACCTTGAGTGGAAAGGATAAGCATGAACAACACACGTATTTCAGGAAGATATCTGCTCATACTGATCGCCATGGCCGGCATGATCGCTACTTCGGTCGGCCTGACGACCAATGTGGCAGGTCTCTTCTTCACACCGGTCGCAGATGAATTCGGCGTTCTGAAAGGGCAGGTCAGCATGACCCTGACGATCTGCAACCTTGTTTTCGCAGCCGGCGGCATGTTTGCTCCGAAGCTGCTGAAAGAGGAATGGCTGAAGCCGCTCCTGATCATCGGCACAGCGCTGATCGCAGGCTGCACGGCACTGCTGGCACTGTCGCAGAACATCACGATGATGTATGTGCTGAACGCTGTCAGAGGCTTCGCAGCGGGCGTTCTCGGCTTTGTCTGCGTCACGATGATCATCAATAACTGGTTTGTCGCGAAAGTCGGTCTGGCCACAAGCATTGCCATGAGCTGCAGCGGCGTTGCCGGCGCACTGTTCTCCCCGGTCATCTCCTCGGTGATCGAAAGCAGCGGCTGGCGTACCGGCTATCTTGCCGTGGCGGTACTGATGGCAGTGCTCAATCTGCCGGCGATCCTGTTCGTTCCGTGCCTCGATCCGAAGACAAAGGGAATGACCGCACTCGGCTATACGGAAAGCAGAGCAGATACAGCTGAAGCCGCTGACACGAAGAAATCCAATGCGGTCAGGATCTCCATGGCGTTATTCGCAATGGTCGTACTGTATTCGTTCCTCGGCTGCGGTGCTACGGCGCTTCCGCAGCACTTCCCGGGCATTGCCGGTTCTTACGGCATGGCTGCTTCCGTCGGCGCTCTGATGCTGTCGGTATGCATGGCTGCCAACAGTATCGGCAAGATCGTTCTCGGTGCCATGGCGGATAAACTCGGTGCCCGTCTTTCGCTGATGATCTACTGCGCACTGACGATCGCTGCAGTCGTGCTGCTGTGGCTGGTGCGCATCCCGGCATCCATGTATGCCGGTGCGGTCCTCTACGGTCTGACGTATTCGCTCGGCACGGTCGGTGTCGTCATGATCACGAAAGATATGTTCGGTCTGGAAAACTACGGCCGCACCTATCCGACGATCTCTCTGGCAGGAACCATCGCCAACGCGCTGTTCTCTTCGCTGATCGGCTTCCTGTACGATTTCTCCGGAAACTACACCGGAACACTGCTTCTGATGCTGGGAATGCTGGCAGTCTGTACTGCTGCAGTCGTCATTGCCTATCAGAAGAAAGCCGCATAACCAATATCAGAAAACGTTTTATACTGCCGCATATCCGAGTCTTTGTCCGGAATGCGGCTTTCATTTTGCGCATTATCGCGGTGTTTCGCATCCCGGTTCAGGATTTGCAGTGTTTTGCCGTATAATGAGGGATGAGGAAACAGGAGGACTGTATGTCATTCTTACAGAGTTTTAATGATCCGGTACAGTCAGTGGAACTGTCCGGAGTGAACGGATGGCAGGATATCGTAACCGACCGCAGGTCCGGTTCCGTCACGATGTACTATGGTGAGGGAATACCGGGGATCGTGTGGTTTGACCGCCGCCATTCGAGAGAATATGAAGTCCTGGAATACCAGTGGGACGGACCGCGCTATCAGGACGTTGTGGTCCATGACCAGGTATCCAATACCGAGACACGGGGAAAGCGCAAGGGACGTCTTGCCGGCGCGCTCATCGGAACGATCCTGATGCCCGGCGTCGGAACGATCATCGGCGCGGCTGTCGGAACCGGAAGACGCGAGGTGTCGGATACGCGCGGACATACCCGTTCGCATATCGAAACACAGGAGATTCCGGTCACAGCGTATATGCGTCTGCGGGATCTGTTCACCGACGAACATGTGACGATCTCATTCCCGTGCACAGCGGGCATCGACGCGCGCATCCGCAACAATATCACGCTGAATCTTGACGCGGATTATGGGGACGGCATGTATATCGACAGCGGAGAAAAGCCGCGGGAGATCCCGGAAAGCACATGGGGACGCGTCGTATACGAAGATATGGGCAGGGAACCGGAGTACATCGATGTGCCGGTCAATGTGAATAAAAGGGCGGAGGCTTCTTCTGCTTCCCGCTCCGATCTGCTTGCCCAGCTGCGCGAACTGAAAGACCTTCTGGACGAAGGTGCGATCAGTGAGAGCGAATACGAGATGCTAAAGAAGCAGCTGCTCGGCGGTAAAGAATGAAGAAGATCGTGCTGCATGGCAATACAGCCATGAATGAAGTGCGGGAAAGCTTCGGCAGGTGGTATTATTCGCTGAATGAGCCGTACGGGGATCTGTACGATGCTGAAGAGATCGAAAACAGCGGCAGACCGTATCCCGGCGATACGCTGGTATTTGTACGAGGACGCGACGGAAAGACGTTTTCTCCGATCGAAAAGAAAGAGCGGACAGCATTAGGAGAACCGGTATACAGCTGGAGAAAGCTGTATGTTCCGGCAGTGGATTTTGTGACCCGGACGATCTCGATCCTGGCATGGGATCCCGTCGTTCCGGACAAGGTCCGTGAGATCGATATGATCGGTCTGGGAAAAGCGGAAGACTGCTGCAACCTGCGTCTGTTCACAGAGCCGCTGACACTGTCCCGCCAGAAAAATGATGTACTGCATCTTCTGTGGCCGGAAGACCGCCGGATCCATATCGGTCTCCATGAATCCTTCTATATGCGGGATGAGGACCGTCTGTATCTTTCCAGCTGGGAAGAAGATCCGGATTACCGGGAAGAAACGATCATCCGGGATCTTCATACCGGTGATATCACAGAGAGAAAAGCGGGGGATATCGTACGCCGTAAGAACGGCGAACTGTGGCATATCACGCCGCGGGAATCATAAACAGCGGAAAGGAACGCAATGAAGAAATCGAACCGGAAAATCATCCTGGTGTCTGTGATCTGCTGGATATTGTTAATGGCAGCGGGTTTTTTCACATTGATCCTGCCGGTGCACAGGAGCACGGAACCGGTAATGATGATCACTGCCGAAGCAGCCGCGGCGCTGTGCGCGGTGCTGCTGTTCGCAAAGATGCCTCTGAAGCGGATCATACAGGGCTCCATGCCGCTGTATCTGCTTTTGATCGGTGCGCTTCTGCTGGTCCCGGCATTCTTCCGGTTGCGCGGAACATATGCGGTCATCGGCGGCTATTATATCCGGCTGATATCGCTGATCGGACTGATCTGGTTTGCCGGGGCATACTGTGTCAGTAAATATGAGGTCTACCGGATGCGGAATCTGCTCTGGCCTCTGATCCTTCTTCTGCTTGTGCCGGCAATTGCATGCATTGAGAACGGATCGACTTTGACAATGATGCCGATGGGGCTGGCAGTGATCCTGTATCTGGTGCGGCTTTCCACAGACGGAAGGGTGGATTCACAGCTGAAAGGACTGGCCAGGACGTACTTTGTTCTGATCGTTGCAGCACTGCTTGCGGCACCGTTCTGGGTCCCGTGGATGTTAAGGATCAGCGGGATCGAATCGTACCGTTTCGACAGTCCGTATGCCGAAGACATGCTGGAGATCCTGAAGTCTGTGAAACTGCTCGGCACTTCGCCGCTGATGCGCTTTGAGCAGCCGGCATATGTCTATTATGCAGATCTCGGCTACGCGTATATCGGACTCGCATCGGCGCTGTATCTCGGATGGATCCCGGTGGCAGCGGCAGTGGCGGCGGCGTCCGTCTTCTGCGGGCTGATCCGCAGATCAGCGTATTATGCTGTGAACAGCTACGCCCGGCATCTTGCGCTGGGAACGTCTTCCTGGTTTGCCATGCGCGTCTTCATGTTCTGCCTGGTATTCTACCTGCGCGCCCCGGCTGCGTTCACACTCCCGTTTACCGGTGATTTCCTGACCGTCGTCTGTGACTGCGTGCTTGCTTCGGCATCCGTATGCCTGTGCCTGCGGAAAGATGAAGCGCCGGAAGGACTGCTGGACAACAAGCGCAGTATGACAGCTATGCTGGATGTCATGATCGACAGTCTGAAGGATAAACTCAGCTATATTGAAGATCGGTCTGATCCGGTTGAGGAATGGGATGAGTATTTATCCGACGATGACGACAGTATTGAATATCCCGGATGGCTTGCGAAAGTTCTGGGCTATTCCGTAAGTTCGCCGGAAGAAGAGATCAGTGCGCTGAAACAGAGAATATATGAACTGGAACAGGATAAACTGGCACTGGAAGAAAGCAATATCACCCTGACGGAAGTCATTGAGAAATACGCCGGCAGTATGGCAGATGCCATCGTACCGCAGAAATATGAACGGGATCTGATCTTCCTGAGTCATAATCACATGGATATGCAGATCGCAGAGTATCTTGCCGGAAAGCTGGAAGAGAGCGGTCTGAAGGCATGGTACTACGAGCGGGATATCATTGCTGGATCCTATCCGCAGGAGATCATGAAAGCACTCAAGCGGACAAAGATCTTCGTGATCGTGATCTCGAGAACGTCCAATGAATCCGAAGAAGTGTACAACGAGGTCGGAAACGCCGCAAGGATGCTGAAAGACGGCCTGGTGCTCATGCCGCTGGTGATCGATGAACTTGTGCTGTCGGATTTCCTCCAGCATTATCTCGGTCGTCACGAGATGATCTTTGCGCTGGAACGACCGCTCAATGAGAAACTGGACGGGTTTGCAGCAAATGTTCTGGAAACATGGAATCAGAACAGAGCGAACGACGTAAAACAGAAAAATCCGGAGTAAGAAAGAGATCCGCTCCATAAAGAAAGGCAGTTCGCGTTGAACTGCCTGTTTTACTGTTCCAGCAGGGTGATGACGACGTTGTCCGGTCCGCTGAATTTCAGCGTGCGCACATCGGTGTAGGCGTCCTTCTGGTACTCGCCGTCGTCGATGCCCATCTTCTGCAGTCTTTTCCGGACCCGGTTCAGATTTTTGCAGGAGAAGGTAAGATGCTGTTCGGGGAAATCACGCTCTTCATTGAGACAGATGATCTCGATCTGCTCGCCGCCGACTTCCAGCAGGAACGAAGTGGAGATGGAGTCTTCGGGGACCAGCTGCCTTCGAACACGGAAGCCGAGCTTGGTAACGTAGAAGTCCCAGATGGCTGTTTCATCTCCGGCATAGATGGTTGCCCGGGATACGTTCATCTTTTTCATGAACGGGAACAGGACGCTTTTGCGCGCGTTCCACCGCCATCTTCTGTATTTCCGCAGTTCTTTCCGCCAGTCCGGATGGCTGAGCACATACGCTACCGTGATGTACATCTGCTGGCCGATGAAACCGCCCAGCGTGTTGGTAACAAGGTCGTCCAGATCATAGAAGCCGCGTCTGGTGATCAGCTGCACATTTTCGATTGCGAAGGAAATCAGCAGGCAGGCGACCACCGGACGGATATGCACCTTTTCCCGGAACCATCTGAAGATATACGGAAGCAGGTAGCCCATCGGTATGAACAGCGCGATGTTCAGATATACCTGAGCGATGTTGTAATACTTGTCGATCGAGACGTGGGATGCGGCGGAGGAGAAGCCTTCCTTGAACAGAAGACGGAAGAAATCCAGGAAACCCAGATCGATATGGAAGGAACTGGCAAGGTCCTGGAACAGCGCCGCATGGATCCGGTAGTCATCGGACGCGCCGCGGGAAAACAGCGTCAGATACAGCACTTCCGCTACATAAATGGCAAATACAGCGATCAGGATGACCTGGCGCAGGGCAAGGATCCTGTCGGTGTTCTTATTGGTGCTGTATGCGTCATGAAGGTTGATATTTCTTTTCCTGCATTCATACCGGTCGAGAGCGGGCATGGCAAAGATCATGACGATCACCATGACGGTCACGAAGATATTGACAGAAAGACTGCTGGCACTTAATCTCATATTCTCAACTTCTTTCTGAAACTATCATAAATATATTACAGCAGGGGGAAAAACGGTATTCCGAATATGCAATTCCGCATCATTCCCGCAGATTTCATTTATACATCGTGATACTCTTAACATGCATACTATTGGAGGTTTCATCATGAAAAATAGTATAAGGACATTTATTACTGCAGCCGCGGTATCCGGTCTGGTGTTCATGACCGGCTGTAAGGAAGAGGAAATGAATAAAGAGAGCAGTAAGACAGATTATATGGTTCTGGTAAACAAGCAGAGCAAGCTGCCGGAAGACTGGGAAGACCGCATCGAACTGGTAGATGTATATACCGGTCTCGATGAAACGTACCAGGTGGAAAAGAAAGCTGCCGAAGCGTATCAGAAACTTAGGGCAGCGCTGGCGGAAGACCACATCATCATCGAACTGGACAGTACGTACCGTACTGTGGAGAAACAGCAGGAGATCTGGGATGAGTTCATGGAGGAGTACGGGGAAGAGTATACGAAAAAATATGTTGCTGTTCCGGGTACCAGCGAGCATCATACCGGCCTGGCGATCGACGTCAAACTGGTCAAAGACGGCGTCATCATCGACGACAATGATGACATGACTACAGAGAAAGAGTTATTCGACAGAATTCACGCAAGACTGGCGGAATTCGGATTCATCCTGCGCTATCCGGTCGGCAAGGAAGCAATTACCGGCTACGGTTCGGAAGTATGGCATTTCCGCTATGTCGATGATCCGAAGATCGCTAAAGAGATCATGGATCAGGGACTGACGCTGGAAGAATACCTGCAGAAAAACAGCTGATCACGGATGTCTTTTGCAGACACTGTTTCTGCGGACAGCGCTGGGGAAAGATGTATATAATAATGTCGAAATGTGAGATCAACACCCCCGTCATACATAAAAAAATGAAATGATATAGTTATCACAGAGGAGGAACTGAAAATGGCAAGCATTCCGAGAGATGAGTATTACAAGTACCGTGAACAGATCGAAGATATCTGCAAATACGGTGAGAAAGAACAGCTGGAAAGACTGTACCGCAAGATCCAGGCGCTTTACGGCGATGACTGTGAAGATCTTCGTACGCTGGATTCTTTCCACAATCACAAATGGCGTATTCTGTAAGCCGGATTTGTCTGCTGAGGAAGAGACAGGATCAGAAGCGAAACAGGTGATGAACAGGGCATCGAAACATGCCCTGTTTTTTGTATAATACATATGAAGCAGGAAGGAGAGTGCCATGATACGCTGGGGAATTCTCGGAGCCGGAAAAATTGCCAACCGCTTTGCGGACAGTCTTGCCAAAGATCCGGACAGTGTTTTATATGCGGTAAGCGGCAGAAGCAGGGAAAAACTGGAAGCTTTTGCAGCAAAGCATCCGTGTGAAAAGATCTATGTCGGTTATGACGAAATGCTGGACGACGTACAGATCGACGCCGTCTATCTTTCTCTGCCGCACGTCCTGCACAGGGAGTGGGCACTGAAGGCGCTGAAAAAGAAAAAAGCGGTGCTGTGCGAAAAGCCTGCCTCGCTCAGTGAAGCAGAGATGCGGGAGATCGCTGCCTGCGCAAAGGAGAACGATACGCTCTTCATGGAAGCCATGAAGCCGCGCTTCGTGCCTGCCTACGCGAAGCTGAAACAGCTGATCAGAGACGGCGTGATCGGCGAACTTGTCAGTATCAGAGCATCCCAGTGCTTTACCGTACCGAAAGAAGCTTACGGGAAATCCTATCATACTGTACCGGAAGGCGGCGGGGCGCTTCTTGACAGCGGCATCTACTGCGTGTCGCTGGCCGAAGACTTCCTGAAGGGCGAACCGGTACCGGTGCAGACATATGCGAATTACCGCGGCTTTGATATCTACACAGACAGTACGCTGCGCTTTGACAACGGTACAGCCCGGATCATCGCCGGATTTGACCGCACGGAGCCGCGTGATGCCGTATTCACCGGTACGAAGGGGATGATCATCGTCAAAGACCTGCATCGTCCCGTTACATTCACGGTATGTACGCAAAGCGGGGAAGAGACATTTACGATCCCGTATGATAAAGATGATTTCTATTCCGAGATCCGTCACTTTGTTTCGCTTCTGCAGGAAGGCAGAAAGGAAAGCGATGTCATGACGTATGACGCCATGATTCGGGAAGCGCATATCACCGATGTGATCTTCAGCCAGATCGCCCGCTACGATGACCGCGATCTGAAGATCCTGGAAAGGCAGGAGGAGGAACTGGCGCCGGCATCGTTCACTTCCGCGGACGCACTGGCGCTTGGCAATGCCATTGCGGCTCTGGCAAAAGAATATGACCGCGGCGTTGCCGTGCGCATCACCCGGTGCAGCGACGACACGACGGTGTTCCAGTATGTCATGGACGACAAGAAGGCTGCCAATCTCATGTACGCGGAAGGCAAGAAAGCCTGCGTCCGGGACAGCGGTCACAGCAGTGCCTGGGTCTATGCGAAAACCGTGAAAGACGGTACATACGACTACTGGCTGAACGACGGGGTGCATGCGGTCAGCGGCGGTGCTTTCCCGCTGTATGTAAACGGGGAGATCACATACATCGTACAGGTGTCCGGTCTCCACGAAGGAAAAGACCACGAACTGATCGTGCGCGCACTGTCCGCATGGCAGAATAACAGAGCATATACACACTTCATCAAATCGATCGGATAAAGGAGGACATAAAGATGAAACTGGTTATCGGAAACGATCATACCGCAGTGGAAATGAAAAATGAGATCAAGGCATATCTGGAGAGCAAGGGACATGAGGTCATCAACGTCGGTACCGACACGACAGACCGCTTCCATTATCCGGTAGCCGGATACAAGGCGGCGAAGCTGGTGGCTTCCGGTGAAGTCGACGGCGGCGTGCTGATCTGCGGCACCGGCGTCGGTATTTCGCTCGCGGCGAACAAAGTAAAAGGCGTCCGTGCATGCGTATGTTCGGAGCCGTATACCGCAAAGCTTTCCAAGATGCATAACAATTCCAATATCATCGCATTCGGCGCCCGCGTGATCGGCGTTGAACTGGCCAAGATGATCGTTGACGAGTGGATCAATGCGGAATACGAAGGCGGCAGACACGCAGAGCGCGTTGCCATGCTCAGTGAGATCGAAGAGACAGGACATCTGAAAGCGGCGGAGTAAATCTGCAGAAACCGGCAGGATGATTTTCAGCATCCGGCCGGTTTTGCTTTATAATGAAGAAAACAAAAACAGTGCAGGAACGGAGGCGCTCTATGACACATCATTACGCATATGCAGATCTGGTATGGTGCCAGGGAAAACTGATGTTTGCGGAGGATATCACGGGAAAAGAAGGGAAGATCGGACTGCTGGAGGAAAATGCCGGACTGATCGAGAATCCGCTCTTTGATGATGTCTCTGCCGGTATTTACTATGTCGGTTACAGCGAGGTAAAGCCGCTTCAGGACAGGATCAGCGAACCGGATGTACTGCGTACGTTCTTCCGCATGGAAATAGACCCATGGCATCTGGTGCGTCTGGAACGGTATCCGTTTGCGGATGACGGCGGAACATTTGAACTGTCGGAACAGGATGTGGAGCGTCTTCTGGACAAGATCCCGGGCGCTGATCACGTACGGCTGGAAACCTGGCGGAAAGAATTCCTTACCCGCGGGCATGTCTACTGTCCCGATACCGATCCCGCCGGCTTCTCACTGGCATTCCTGTGGCAGTGCCTGAAAAATGTGCTCAGGGAATATGATCCGCAAAAGGATGAACTGACTTCCGCGGCGGAACTGTGGGAGGATTACCGCTATTCGCGTCACCGTCCGGCAGACGGCATGCGTCTTCCTGCCAGGTACCGGTGGGATATGCTGCAGCGGATCCTGCACGCGGCGGATATGCATACGGTCCATGAAGAGTCCGCCCGGGTGTATCACCGGCTTCTGGACGAACTGGTGAATGAAAATGATCAGCGGGCTGTCGAACACAAAGCAGAGGCATTCTTCCGCGGCAACGCACTGACGGAACCGGATCTGAGTACTGCGGAGGAGTTACTGCTGAAACTGTATGCCGAAGGAAGGAAAGACAAGGCACTGGATCTCGGCATCCTGTATAAAATAGGCATTGAGGAACCGGATATCGAAAAAGCCGAAGCGTATCTGAAAGAGGCTGTCCGGCTCGGTATATCGGAAGCCTGCCTGGAACTGGCGGATCTGTATCGTGAAAGTGATCCGGAAGAGTCCCTGCGGCTGCTGAAAGAAGCGGAATCGAAAATGACGCGCTCCGGCGCACTGTATGCGGAGACCGAAGAACTGCTTGGGAGATATACGGAAGAAGGAACCGGTACGGCCGCCGACCGCGGCGCGGCTGAAGCATATTATGCCGAAGCTGTCCGGGCACTGCGGCATATCAAAGCGTCCGAAGCGCCGGAAGTCCGCGCCCGTCTCTATGCCGATGTCCTGCGCTCCGGGACAAAACTTGACGATGATCTTATGGAACTGATCGAACCGCGCCGGGTGATCCGCGTGGCCGCAGCCGTGATCATTGAAAACGGCCGCGTGCTTGCCACCCAGCGGGGATACGGGGCAGCCAAGGACGGCTGGGAGTTCCCGGGCGGAAAGATCGAAGCAGGGGAGACCGGCGGCGAAGCGATCGTCCGCGAGATCCGGGAAGAACTGGATATGACCATCGAACCGGAGAAACTGATCACGGTCATCGAATACGATTATCCGGCATTCCATCTTTCCATGGAATGCTGGCTGGCGCGCATTACAGCCGGTACGCCGGTACTGAAGGAACACGAAGCGGCGAGATGGCTTTCGTACGAACAGCTGGACAGCGTCGACTGGCTCGGGGCTGACCGGACGATCCTTGATCTGGTAAGGGAAGAACTTGTGTAGAAGTATAACCGGTTGACATTCTGATCGAATCGTATACACTGCTATTCATGGCGAAACATCTGCGTAAACCGATCAAATATACGCTGTATATCATCATGGCATGGGCGTCAGTAATGACGCTTTTTCTGCTGTTTCAGACAGTCGGGGCATTCCTGGGGGAACTTATCACAGTACTGCGCCGCGGCAGTCAGGAGGAACTGATGGCCTATCTGTCCCGGCGTTCGCAGCTGGGCGGTCTGACCATCCTGTTCTTCATGTCTCTTCTGCAGGTCGTCAGTATCGTCCTGCCGGGCATGCTGATCCAGGTGTCCGGGGCGCTGATCTTCGGCTGGTGGAAGTCCTTCATCGTCTGCTGGCTCGGCTTCGTTGCCGGCAACGCGCTGGTCTTCTGCGCCGCCCGCATCACCGGAAAGCAGCTGACGGAAGTTCTCAGCACTGAAAAGAAAAACACCTGGCTCGTACGCCAGATGAATCAGCATGATCCTGCGTTTGTTACTGCGCTTGCGTGTATGATCCCGGGTGTGCCCAACGGCATCGTCCCGTACATCGCGGCGCGCACGAAACTGTATCTGAGCGAATTCGTGCCGGCGGTGGCAGGTTCCTGCTGGATCCAGATCCTGCTCAACTGCATTGCCGGGCACTTCCTTGTCCGCGGACAGTATGCCTTTACGATCTTCGCGATCATCGTGCAGATCGTGCTTCTGCTGGTGATCGCCGGCAACCGCGAAAAGATCCTGAACAGCGAACGGAAGTCCTAAAAACCGAACGCTGTGAGCCAGCACATGAAGCAGAATACGCCGATACATGCCCAGATGCCGAAGCACTGCGGCGGCGTATACAGGTTCTCCAGAAGATCCGGAAGGATCGTTTTCATAAATGAGATATCGGGTTTCTTCCGGTATCTTTTTCTTGTGCCGTCATCCCGGATCTCATAGATCCATGGATTGCTGTACAGCTCTGCAGCGCCGTATTTGAGAAACACGATGGGAACGACCGGCACTGTGATGCAGAACCATACCGCCGAACCGCCGAGGGTCAGTCTCCGGAAATCAAATCCGTTCAGAAACAGCGCGATGATCACCGGCAGGAATATCACGGCCGCTGCCGTCAGAAGCATATACAGAATGCGCGGAACCGTCGCAAACCTGAGTTCGACCGGCACGTTTTTTCCGTCCAGCGTTTCAAAGAATACCGGTTCGCCGGCTTTGCGTTCCAGGATCTTATCCCTGAGCACCAGACGTCCGCGTTCCCGCACAAAAGTCTTTTCACCGGAAGTGTAGATCTCTCTTCCCGATTCCACGGCAAAATCATTATGCTGCGTATCGCTGTACAGGCACATGGTCACGATCAGGAAGAAGAATCCGGTCATGCCGGATACAGCCATGCTTTCCTGCGCGTTCATGCCGAAAAGGCAGAGTGCTCCAAACAGCAGCAGCGACAGGATCATCGTCGCTCCGGCGGCTTTTAACCACCACGGCAGGAAGTAGTACTTTGTTTTCTTCAGTGCCCGCACACTGACTTTTCCGGTCTGCCCGTTTACCGCGGCCATCAGTTCGCCGTCTGCGATGTAATAGACCGGCAGAAGCACCGGCAGCCGGATGACGCCGCTGACGAAAGCGTCCGTCTGCACTGCTTTTGTCTGCAGTACTTTCCGGACGGCCGGCGTATAGGAAAGGGAGACTTCTTCCCGAATGCGCTTTTCCAGTGCATCTTCCGGCAGGTCTGCGGTTTTGATGCGCTGTCCGGCAGCGTACGCAAAATCAAACTCCTTCATGGCAGATGTATCGAACGGCTCCATGCCGTCCAGCAGGATATTGTCCAACTGCCGGGAACGGTTTACAAATTCTTCCCGGATATATCCTTCGCATCTGTATTCACGGGAACCGTCCATTCTCTCTGCTGTCAGGGATACCGGTCCCTCGATCAGTTCATAGGGGAGGTAGATCCCGGTCATCCTGCCGGAAAGATTTTTCAGCTGACGGGCTTCGGGCTTCCGGCTGTTTCCGCACCAGTCCAGCAGAAGCTGTTCCGCTTCTTCCGGCGTCACGGCAAAAGGAATGATGCATTCGGGCATATTCTCCGCATTCAGATATTCTTTCCGCACCAGCGCCCGGGAACAGAATGGACAGTCCGCCAGCGCTTCGTTTTCTTCGAAGACGATATCGGCGCCGCATCCCGTGCACTCCGCATGGAACAGGCTGTATTCCGTGATAGTGTTCCTGATCTTATCTCTCTGTATCTTCCGGAATACCTGTTTTTCCTGTACGGCTTCCTGAATGCCTACGGAACCGCCGCAGTAACTGCACACGTATTTCTGAGAAACAATATCAAAAGCTGCGGGGGCGCCGCATTTCAGACAGTGGATATCTGTGATTCTCTGGTTCGCTGTCATAATTCACTCCTGCCGGCAGGTCTGCTGCGTAATTCTTTCAGTTCGTTTTCTATATTCTACCATGGACCCGTGAAAACACTTACTGCATACAGGGGGATCGGACGAAAAAAGGCAACAGGACATATGAGGAGGTTTTTCATGAATAAACCGAAAATCAGTGTCCCATATCTCCTGGAACATGCAAAGTTTACAGAAGATCTGATCTTTAAAGAAGTGCTGAAACGAAATCCGGAGATCACAAAAGAGATCATCCGCAGGTGTCTGCCGGGCATCGATGTCAGTTCGTATGAACTGCTTGAAAGTGAATAAGAAAAGACACCTCGCGGTGTCTTTACACTGTTATTTGATTTCTGTCAGATCGGAACCGAAATACTTGATGGACAGTTCCTTCAGAGTGCCGTCTTCACGCATGGATTTCAGTGCGTCATTGATGGCGGCGCGCAGAGTGTCATTGTCTTTTCCTTTGACCATCGGGATCGCATAGCCGGTTTCACTCGGAAGCTCGGCAACGACTTTGATGTTTGTCTCACCGGTCGTGATCTGGTAGTCAACGATGGAAAGGCTGGCATTGATCGTTGCGTCGACCTGTCCGTTCAAAACCATCTGGATCGTCTTGGCAAGATCGCTCACGCCGGAAACTTCTGCGCCGTACTCCGCACCGATTTCTGCATATGTGGAACCGGTGGAGTTGGCTGTTTTCTTTCCCTTCAGGTCTTCAAACGATTTGATTTCGTTATTGTCAGCACGTACGACCAGTACCGTGTTGTCAAACAGGTACGGATCAGAGAAGTTATAGGCTGCCTTGCGGTCTTCCGTAACGTCTACGCCGTTGACGACCAGGTCGTACTGGCCGGCGTCCAGACCCATGAACAGGCCTTCCCATGCGCCTTCTTTGAACTCTACTTCCACGCCGATGCGTTCCGCGATGTTGCGGGATACTTCCACATCGAAGCCGATCAGTTCATCTGTTGCGGCATCATGGTAGCAGAACGGCTGCCATACGCCTTCCAGACCGATGACCAGTTTGCCGGATTCTTTGATGCGGGAAAGATGGTCTATATCCATAACCGAGGCGTAAGATCCTTTGTTCGAGCATGCCCCAAGCGTAAGAGCGAGGGTAATTGCAGCAGCTGCAGTAATTGATTTTTTCATATATTCCTCCTTATACATGCGGCGAATCCTCCAGACGGAGGAATTCGCGGGTCCTTTCTTCTTTCGGATGTTCAAATACTTCTCTGGACGGTCCCTGTTCCACGATCACACCGTGTTCCATGAACAGGGTGCGGTTGGAAACATTGCGGGCAAAGTCCATTTCATGCGTTACAACGATCATGGTCATGCCGGCTTCTGCCAGCCTGCGCATGACGGCGAGCACTTCGCCGATCAGCTCCGGATCGAGGGCGGACGTCGGCTCATCAAAGTAGATGATCTCCGGATCACTGGCCAGGGCGCGGGCAATGGCAACACGCTGCTGCTGTCCGCCCGACAGCTGGCTCGGATAGCGGTCATGCCAGTCGGCCATCCCGACTTTCTCCAGAAGATCCATTCCGATCGTACGTGCCTTCGCTTTGTCCATTTTACGGGCAACGGTCAGTCCCATCGTGACATTTTCGATCGCCGTCTTGTTGGCGAACAGGTTGTAGTTCTGAAAGACAAAGCCTGTACGCCGGCGCACAGCGGCGATGTCTTTTTTTGTCATGTTGGCAAGATCATATTCCCGGCCGCCGAACACGAGCGTTCCTTTGTCGGCTTTTTCGAGAAAGTTGATGCAGCGAAGCAGGGTGGTCTTGCCGCTTCCGCTCGGTCCGAGCACGGCGATGACATCTCCTTTTTCGACGGTCAGATCAAGGCCTTTCAGGATGTGACTCTCACCGAAGGACTTTTCGATTCCTTTTACTTCCAGTACTGTCATATTACCTGCCTCCCTGTGTCTCATAATGACTGAGTTTCTTCTCACTCCATCTCTGCACCCACGTCAGGACAGTGCAGAACATCAGATAGATGAAGGCAAGCTCCAGATACAGGGGCATGAACTTATAGGTCCTGCCGGCGATCTGCATCGTTTTCTGGAACATTTCCGTTACCGTGATATTGGATGCGAGGGAAGTATCCTTGACCATCCCGATCAGACTGTTGAACAGAGCAGGGAAGGCGGAGCGGAATGCCTGGGGCAGAACGATGTGCGTCATGATCTGCAGAAAGTTCATGCCGCAGCAGTAACCCGCTTCCAGCTGGCCTTTCGGGACGGCTTCCAGGGAACCGCGGATCGTTTCCGCACAGTAGGCTCCTTCATTGATGCTGAAGACAAGCACGGCAGCGGCGAACGGTCCGATGGAGATCCCGATGTTGTTGAGTCCGAAGAAACCGATATACAGCTGTACCAGAAGCGGCGTACCGCGGATGACCCATATATAGAAGCGGCAGATCTGCTTCAGTACCGGTATGTCCGCGTACTGGATCAGGGCGACCGTAACGGCGATCACCATGGCAATGCCGAATGACAGAAGGGTGAGCGGAATCGTCATCAGAAGCCCCGGTATCAGTATTTTAGTAAAAGACTCCAGAATAAGTTCCCACGTCGCAGCTGTCATATATTCCTCCGGTCCCGAAATGCTAAAACATATTATAGTTCTTTCGTTTTATTTTCAACAAATATGCTTGCTATGATGCAAATGAACACTGTGAAAAGTGCATATGACAAGTTGGTTTCAGACATTTTTCCGCGGATGTTGAATGGTGATAGAATCGTGAAATGTCAATATTGAAAACGGTTACATTAAGGTATATATTAAGTCTAGGAGTTCGCACTTCGGTGCAAATTAAGTGGAGGGAACAATGAAAACTTTTAAGAAACTCTTAGCATCCGCTCTTGTTGTCGGTATGCTCGCTGGCTGCTCCAGCAGTGAACCTGCAGGTTCCGGTTCGGCAGCTCCGGCAGGCGATGACGCCAAGACTTACAACGTCGGTGTTGCAATCTATGACTACAACGACGCATTCATGACACTTTACAGAAACGAGATCGAATCCTACTTTGCAGAACGTGCAGGAAAAGATGGTGTTCAGTACAACATCAAGATGGTTGACGGAAAGAATGACCAGGGCGAACAGGGCAACCAGATCGACACATTCATCGCTCAGAAGATGGACGTTGTTATCCTGAACCTCGCAATGACTTCTTCTGCTGACACAGTAATTCAGAAACTCGTTGACGCAGGCATTCCGGTCGTTCTGATCAACCGTGAACCGAAAGAAGGCGATGTAGATGAAGCATATCCGGGTATCGTAGACAACCCGACTGTCTGCTATGTCGGTGCAGATGCTCGTCAGTCCGGTACGATCCAGGGTGAGATCATCGTTAACCTCGAAAATCATGGCGACGTCAACGGCGACGGTGTTGTCAACTACATCATGATCCAGGGTCAGAAAGAAAACAGTGATGCACAGTATCGTACAGAATACTCCATCAAAGCTCTGACAGATGCAGGCATCAAAGTAAATAACCTTTACAGCGATCCGCAGTTAGGCGACTGGAAGCGTGACTTAGGTGCACAGATCTCCGATAACGCGCTGGCTCAGTTTGGTAATGACCTCGAAGTTATCTTCTGCAACAACGATGATATGGCATGCGGCGCTGCAACATCTATCGAGAAATATGGCCGTAAAGTCGGTGAAGATATTTATCTCGTCGGTGTCGATGCAATCCAGGATGCTGTTGATCTGATCGCCCAGGGTAAGATGACTGGTACAGTTCTGAACGACCACATCGGACAGTCTCATACAGCAGTTGATGTTGCAATCGATCTTCTCAACGGCAAGGAAATCAAGAACTACTATTGGGTAGATTATCTGCCGGTTACCGAGTAATTTCGCCGCAAGATGTGTTTATGGGGCGGGTCTTTGGGACTTGCCCTTCTTTTTATTCATAATTGATTTGGGATAGACAGGAGAAACGTATGTCCGAATTTGTATTGGAAATGAAAGATGTCTATAAAGCTTTCCCCGGTGTCATCGCATTAAATCATGTCAAACTGCAGCTGAAACCCGGAACCGTTCATGCTCTGATGGGTGAAAACGGTGCCGGCAAATCGACATTGATGAAATGTATGTTCGGTATTTATACCATGGATGAGGGGGAAATCTTTATCGACGGTGAAAAGGTAGAGATCCATAATCCGATGGATGCACTGAACAAGGGAATTGCAATGGTTCATCAGGAACTTCAGCCCATTCCGGCGCGCACCATCGGTGAAAACATTTATCTTGGCCGGTATCCGCTGAAGAACTACGGCCCAATCAAGGTGGTCGACCATGACAAACTGTACAGCGATGCCGCTGCTGTACTGAAAGAAGTCCGTATGGACTTCGACCCGAAGATGAAACTCGGAGAACTCAGCATCTCACAGATGCAGTCTGTGGAAATCGCAAAAGCTGTTTCCGCTAACTGCCGCGTTCTGATTCTGGACGAACCGACATCTTCACTGACACAGAATGAAGTTGAGGCGCTGTTCACGATCGTAAATGATCTGAAGCAAAGAGGCGTTGCTATCGTTTATATCTCCCACAAGATGGATGAGATCCTGCGTATTTCGGACGAAGTCACGATCATGCGTGACGGTCAGTATATCGGTACGTGGGATGCAAAACAGCTGACGACCGATTTCATCATCACAAAGATGGTAGGCCGTGAACTGACAAATCTGTATCCGCCGCGTGAGAATGTCCCGGGCGATGTGGAATTCGAAGTGGAAGACTTCACATCCATCAACCCGAAGAGTTTCCGCCACTGTTCCTTCAATGTACGCAAAGGCGAGATCCTCGGCGTAGCCGGTCTGGTCGGTGCGCAGAGAACTGAGCTTATGGAAGGTATCTTCGGTATTCGCTCCAAGGTCAGCGGAACCGTCCGCCTGCGCGGTCAGGAAATGAAGATCAATCAGCCGAAAGACGCAATTGACAACGGTGTTGCAATGTTAACGGAAGACCGCCGCGGATCCGGTATCCTCGGTGTCCTCTCCGTTGCGGATAATATCTCCATTGCATCGCTGAACCAGTATCTTGAACACGGTTTCCTTCTGAATAATAAAAAGATCGAGGAACTGGTTCAGGAAAACATCCGCCAGATGAATACGAAGACGCCGTCTTCGAAAACACCGATCGCATCACTTTCCGGCGGTAACCAGCAGAAGGTCCTGATCGGACGCTGGCTGGCAAATAATCCGGATGTACTCATTCTGGATGAACCGACCAGAGGTATTGACGTCGGCGCCAAGTATGAGATCTACTGCATCATCGCGGACCTGGCAAAGCAGGGCAAGAGCATCATCATGATCTCCTCCGAAATGGCGGAACTGATCGGTATGTCCGACCGGATCATGGTCATGTGCGACGGCCGCATTACAGGATTCATCGACGGTAAAGATGCAACACAGGAAAATATCATGGAACTGGCAACACAGTTTGAATCTTGATCATAAAGGGTGAAAGAATATGAAAGAAAACAAAAATTTTGGAGCAAAACTGCTCGATTACGGAAAATCGAATCCGATCGTTATTTTGCTGGTAATCGTTTCTATTATCGTTGGACTGACGACGAAGAACTTCTTCTCCTGGAACACCTTCAATAACCTCGTCAGCAACACAGCGGTTCGTTTCATTATCGCTCTCGGTGTTTCCGGCTGTCTGATCACAAAGGGAACTGACCTGTCGGCAGGCCGTCAGGTTGGTCTGGCAGCGTGCCTTGCCGGTATTCTGTGCCAGCGCGGCGACTACAGCGGTAAGTTACTGCCAAATATGCCGGAAATGAATATCTGGATCGTCCTTCTGATCGTTGTAGCTGTCGGAGCAGTCATTGGTATGGTAAACGGTTTGATCATCTCCCGTCTGAAAGTTCCGCCTTTCATCACAACTCTTGGTACACAGACGATCGTTTACGGTCTCGCGCTGATTTCTACCAATGCGCAGCCGGTCGGCGGATTCCAGAGTGCCTACACAAGCTTCGTGGCAGGAAAAATAGGGTCGACCAATGGTTTCCAGATTCCTTATCTGATGATTATTGCGCTGCTGTTCGGCATATTCTTCTGGGTGCTGTACAACCAGATGCGTCACGGCAAATACATGTATGCGATCGGCGGCAACGAAGTCGCAGCGGAAGTTTCCGGCGTCAACACAAAGAAGACCATCACAATGATCTACATGACTGCCGGTATCATGTACGCAGTTGCAGGCTGGCTGCTTGCAGCGAAGTCCGGCGGTTCCTCTTCCGCTATGGGACAGGGCTATGAGCTGGAAGCCATTGCCGGATGTACGATCGGCGGTATCTCCACGACCGGCGGTATCGGTACTGTCGGCGGCGTTCTCGTCGGTGTCCTCGTATTCGAACTTCTGAAGATCGTTCTGCAGTTCCTCGGCGTTAACCCGTACTACAACTTCATCGTTCAGGGTATCGTTATTATCACTGCAGTTGCGCTCGACATCCGCAAGAACCTGCAGAAGAAGTAAGATTCTCTATACCACGATTCATACAGGGCCGTCCCACAGGGCGGCCTTTTGCTATAATAGGGGTGTAAAACATGGAGGTTTTATGAAAAAAGCATATTGGAAAAAGACAGCAGCGGCGCTTCTTGCAGTGATCCTGGCAGCGGGATGCAGCGCGAAAAAGAGCGAAGAGTCCGCATCGCAGCATACAGAACCGGAAAAAACAGCAGAACCGGCGCGGACCCCGGAAACCACTCCCGCACCGACGCCGGAACCGACACCGACGCCCGAACCGGAGCCGGAGGTCGTCCATGAGTTCGATCCGGCTACCAATCAGGTGATCTCGTTCGGCGAGTTCCAGCTGCAGATCCCGCATGAATGGAAAGAGGGAAATGACGGCTGGTACGCGATGAGGAACGGCACGGCGGAAGCCGGTGTTTCCGTCATACTCGATGCGTCCGGCACGGAAGAGGCGTCCGATGAATACCTGCTGAACGATCCGTCTATATTCGGCAGACTCTTTACCGGCGGTACCTACGATCCGACAAGCGACGGCGCCGTCACGGTCAACGGCATGACATGCCGGCGGGCAGTGATCAGCACCAGCCGCGGCGAAGCGCCGGTCACGATGTATATCGAAGCAGCGCTATGCAGCGATCCGACGCAGATCGCCTATGTGATCGCCTATGAACCGACGGACACCGCGTATGACTTCTCGGCGGATCTCCAGGATATTCTGAATTCCCTGATCCGGAGCGTGCAGCCGGCTGCTGAATGACCGACCGATCATAACAGAAGCGAAGAACTGACAGGGCCATGCAGAAACTGCATGGCTTTTTACGGTGGTACGGCATCTGCCGGCATACTATAATGAAAATTAAGAAAGGCAGGTACTGCGTACAGCGCTATGCCTGAACGATACGATAATGGAAAGAGAAGAAAAGAAAAGACTGAAGATCGCTGCGGCAGATATCCGCAAGGGTATCATGACATCGACTTACTATGCCAGAAGCGGCCATCCGGGCGGAAGTCTCTCTGCGGCAGATATCCTGGCATATCTGTATTTCCATGAGATGAACGTGTCGCCGGAGGATCCCCGCGATCCTGACCGCGACCGCTTTGTATTGTCCAAGGGACATGCGGCGCCGGCATTATACAGTGCGCTCTCCCTGAAGGGATACTTTCCGCGCGAGGATCTGACGACGCTGCGGCACAGCGGATCGCATCTGCAGGGACATCCGAATATGCGGACGACACCGGGTGTGGACATGTCCACCGGATCGCTGGGACAGGGGCTGTCGACGGCGGCGGGAATGGCGGAAGGCGCAAAGCTGACCGGCCGGGATTTCCGCGTCTTTGCCCTGTGCGGAGACGGCGAAATGGAAGAAGGCATCATCTGGGAAGCGGTCATGTTCGCAGCCCAGTACAAGCTGGATAATCTCTGCATCATGGTGGATATCAACGGCCTGCAGATCGACGGACGGACAAAAGACGTTATGAATACGGACCCGCTGGATCAGAAATTCGAAGCGTTCGGCTGCCGTGTGATCAGCCGGAACGGACATGAACTGGAGGATCTGGAAGAGGCATTCGAGTTCTTCCGGGAAGGAAAAGGCACGGGAATGCCGACGGTATTACTGCTGAGCACCGTGAAGGGCAAGGGCGTGGCCTATATGGAAAACGAAGCCGGATGGCACGGCAAGGCACCGAACGACCGGCAGTATAAGATCGCCATGATGGAACTGGAAGCCCACCGGGCAGCGCTGGAGGTCATATGAGTGAAGTGAAAAGCAAAGCGACCAGAGTCAGCTACGGAGAAGCAGTCACGGAACTGGCGCGCGAACACAATGACATCGTCGTGCTCGATGCCGATCTTTCCAGTGCGACGAAAACAGATATCTTCCGGAAAGAGTTTCCGGAACGCCATATCCAGTGCGGGGTGGCGGAACAGAATATGATGAACGTGGCGGCCGGCCTGTCGACGACAGGACTGGTGCCGTTTGCGTCCACGTTTGCCATGTTTGCGGCCGGGCGCGCTTTTGAAATGGTGCGCAATACGATCGGCTACGGACATCTCAATGTCAAGATCGCGGCAACCCACGGCGGCGTTTCCGTCGGTGAAGACGGCGCTTCCCACCAGTGCTGCGAGGATTTCGCACTGATGCGTTCCATCCCGGGCATGACCGTTCTCTGTCCGGCGGACGATATTGAAGCAAAAGCCATGGTCAAAGCCGCATACGAACAGGAAGGACCGGTATACCTGCGCTTTTCCAGAGCTGCTTCGCCGCTGATCCACGATGAAACGTATACATTCACGATCGGAAAAGGCGAGGTCCTGAGAGACGGAAGAGATGCGGCTGTGATTGCAGTCGGACTCCCTGTCAGTGAAGCGCTGAAGGCAGCGGAAAAACTGGCGGCGGAAGGCATACAGATCCGGGTGGTGAATATGGGAAGCCTGAAGCCGGTCGATGAAGAACTGATCCTGCGCTGCGCAAGGGAATGCGGGAAGATCGTTACCGTTGAGGAACACACCGTGATCGGAGGACTCGGCGACGCGGTGAGCGCCGTGACGTCTGCCCATGAACCGGTGCCGGTCATCCGGCTTGGCGTTCAGGATGAATTCGGGCATTCGGGCAGCGCGGCGGAGCTGCTGAATGAGTTTGGTCTTACCGCCGATACGATCGCGGAGACGGTCCGGGATATGATGCTGGAACATACAGCAGTGTGATCATCATCAGGAGGTATTTGGGATGACGAAAAAGAAACTTGTGCTGCTGCATTCGAATGATATGCACGGAGATTTCCTGCCGTCGGTGAAAGACGGGAAATCATGCGGCGGTCTGCCGCGGCTTTCCGGCTATGTAAACAAAATACGCAAGGAAGAAAACAATGTCATTTATGCCATGGCCGGCGATATGTTCCGGGGATCGGTCATCGATTCCGAGTATCTCGGTCTTTCGACGATCGACCTGGTGAACCAGCTGGATCCCGACATTGCCACCATCGGGAATCACGAGGTGGACTACGGCATCGCGCATCTGCTGTTTCTGGAAAAATGCGCGACGTTCCCGATCATCAATGCCAACCTGTTCGTTACCTTGAATAATGCACGCATGTTCCGTCCGTATATGAATCTGGAAGTAAACGGCATGCGCATCCTGTTTATCGGTATCCTGACGGATGAAGTGCTTGCCAGTACGAAGATGGAAAAGGTCATCGGCTCGTTTATTGACATCGAGGAGGCTGCCCGGGAAGTCGGCATTATCTGCGACAACTACCGGACAAAGGATACCGATATGACGATCCTTCTGACGCATATCGGCATTGAGAAGGACCGGGAACTGGCCGCGCTTCTGAAACCGGATTTCGGCGTCGATCTGATCATCGGCGGGCATTCGCATACGTTCATGGACGGGATGGAGATCGTCAATAACATTCCCATCGTGCAGGCGGGCACCGGCACCGGCGTGATCGGCCGCTTTGACATCACGTACGATACATGGCGCAACAAGATCTCCGAACTCAGATGGCAGTGCCTTGAAGTCAACGAAGACCTGTGTGAAAACGATCCGGTCATGGAGGAACTGCTGTCCCGCTACCAGACCGAGACCGATGCCAAGTACAAGCGCATCGTCACAAGATTTGCCCGCAAACTGACGCATCCTTCCCGCATTCAGGAGACGGAGATCGGCAATCTCTATGCCGACCTCCTGCAGGAAGACTCCAGCTTTGACATTATGCTGATGGGATCCGGGGCGCTGAGAAAGAAGGAACTCGGTCCGATCGTGGAATACCAGGATATGATGGAGAACACGCCGTTTGACGACGTCGTGCACATGCTGAAAGTGACAGGTGCCCAGTTCCGGCAGATGATCATGCATATCATGCGCGACGAAGCGTGGGAAGGGCATACGGAGTTCTACCAGTATTCCAAAGGTGTACGCATCGTATACCGTAAAAGCACGCACACGCTGGAGGAACTGAGCTTCCGCGGAAAACCGGTGGAAGACAGCGATACATTCCTGATCGCGATGCAGCACTATCATTTTGAAAACTTTGACGCGTTCTTCGGCGTACCGCTGGAGGACGTGAAAAAGAACATGAAACCGCGTATCGTCATGACGTCGGTCAATAACATTGTCGAGGAGTACTTCTCGACGCACCAGGGACTCGATGCCCATGTGGAAGGGCGCATCGTGATCCTGGAGTAAGGAATCCACATGAAAAAATATCTTGGCACGCTCTGTGTGCTGGCAATGCTCTGCGGCTGTTCTTCCAAACCGTCTTCCTCGGCCGCGCCCAGTCCTGTTCCTTCGGTAAGCCCGAAGCCTACCGCCACGCCGGAACCGGCTGAGACGCCTCCCCCGGACGCGGAGATCCCGCCGGCACCGGTCTTCCCGGCTTCGGTATCCCCGGCACAGTCCTATGACGAGGGATCGCAGCTGACGGAATACCGTGACCGAATGGACGGACCGCTCGCCGATATCGCGTTCATCGGTCAGGTCGACAGCGAACACAGTCTCGAAGACGTACTGACGCGGGCATCCGGCTGGCCGGAGTTCGGTTTCCTGCAGGAGACCGGCACTGACCGGGTGTATTACGGAGACCGCAGCACGGTCCGGGAAAATGTATATCTGATCATTCCCAGCCGCGGCGTACAGGTCATGATCTGGGAGCGGGAAGGCAGTATTGAGACTGTCGGCGATATCTATTATGAAGCGGCGGACGACGGCCCGTTCTTCTTTGTCGAGGAAGGGGATGAGATGGACGCACCGTCGGTCATCTGCGCCCGCAGACCGAACGGCGACGCGGATCTGATCCTGTCCGGTACGGACGCTCTCTACGGACGTCTGCGCACGGAACAGCATATGGGATTCGCGGACGTGACGCCGTACGATCTCTTTACCAACCTCGATATACCAATGTACGGACAGATCTGTCTGGACAGCCTCCTGGCAGTCCCGGAGGCCGCAGAGGCCGTGAACAGCGGCGCACAGCTGTCGGCGTTCGGCGACGGTCTGGTACAGGATGACATGTGCATCATCTATGCCGTGGTCAGCGGCGATGCCGAAAAATACTATGCTGTACACTGGGACACGGAGGACCAGGAAGCGGAAATATACAGCAGTGAGGACGGCTCACTCTGGCAGCGGATCCGGTAAATGAAAAATGCGGGATCTTACAGGATCCGCATCAGTGAGAATACGCTTAAGTGAAGAGGATAGAACAGACGGTAGACCCATTTGAATACCGGACTGTATCGTCCTTTTTTTCCGTTGTAGAGCGTGAGCAGAGGCGCGCTGACAAGCACACCGGTCTGCGTCCAAGTAAAGCGCCGGAAGACGCGGTACACCACATGGGGATCCATGGAATGCGCGTTTGTGCACAGATAGTAGCCGGCAAACAGAGCGCCGATGCCAAGCAGCGCGGCGAGTCGCAGGCCGGTGCTTTTCTCTTTCACATGGCGCAGATACAGATGGTACAGCAGGATCAGCAGGACGCCCGCATACCCGTAGGAGGCATGGGACAGTTCCGCCGCAAACGCTGCCAGCGCAATGATGCCGATCTTCATGTAGACAGGTTTAACGCGTTCTATTCCCGCCAGCATCAGCAGGCCGCATAACAGCGTCAGGATGACGTTTGTATGGTCCAGGCGCGGCACCGCTGCGTATAAGCCGAAGTCATAGGGCAGTTCGGACAGCAGGAACAGCGCTGCCAGCCGCAGGGCGTATTTCCGCGTGTGACCGGTCTGTTCCGTATGTTCGAATCCTTCCGCGATCATGAACGCATAGAGGGGGAAGGAGACCCGGCCGATCAGGCGCAGCCACCGCAGTTTCGGGAAAAAGACAAGACCGACGTGATCGATGAGCATCGTCGTCATCGCGATCAGTTTCAATATCAGAGCACTCATACAGCCATTTTACACCCGCATCTTCCCGCTTCAAGAAAAAACGGCACCGTTACGGTGCCGGGTCTCAGCGGTTGAATACGTATTTGTCGAGGCGCGCGAAGGCTTCCTGCACGCGGTCAAGCGGCAGAGCGAGGTTCATGCGGATGGAATGCGGTTCGATGAACTGGCTGCCGTCCTGCCACATGACGCCGACTTCCCAGCCGAGGTGGATCAGCGTATTGAGATCCATGTCATGGGCTTTGAGCCAGTCTTCGCACTGCAGGAACAGCATGTATGTGCCTTCCGGACGGGAAAGGGTGACGCCTTCGAAATGATCGCGGATATAGTCACAGGCAAAGCTGACGTTGCCAGACAGGACCTGCTTCAGCTCCGCCAGCCATTCATAGCCTTCTTCTTTGTACGCACCGATCAGCGCATACATGGAGAGAACGTTCATGCTGTTGTAATGGCAGAGACTTTCCTCTTTGTCGAGACGGTCGCGCAGGCGCTTGCTGTAGACGATGCTGTAGCTGCCGATGAGACCTGCCAGGTTGAAGGTCTTGCTCGGTGCGTAGAACGCGATCGTATGTTCATGCGCCCAGTCATTGACGGTCTGGGTCGGGATGTGTTTGTTGTCATAGAGGATGAGGTCGCTCCAGATCTCGTCGCTGATGACGTATACGTCGTGTTTTTCGTATACCGCCATGGCTTTTTCGATCTCTTCCCTGGTCCAGACGCGTCCGCACGGGTTATGCGGCGAACAGAAGATGGCAGTATGAATATGATTGTCGACGATCTTCTTTTCCATGTCCTCATAGTCCATGCGCCAGACGCCGTTTTCATCTTTCTTCAGCGGTGAATGCACGATGTTGTAGCCGTTGTTGGTCAGCACCATCGTGAATCCGATATACGTCGGGGAGTGCACCAGGATGCTGTCGCCGCGGCTGCACAGGATGCGCAGAGCGCTCGCGACACCGCCGAGAACACCGTTTTCATAGCCGATGTGCTCTCTGGCAAGACCGGTGACGCCGTGCTGGCGGCGCTGCCATTCAATGATGCCGTCATAGTATTCGTCGCGGACGGCGTAGTAGCCGTATGCCGGATGCTGGGCACGGCCGATGATCGCTTCCGGGATCGTCGGACATGTCGCAAAGTTCATATCCGCCACCCACATCGGAATAATATCAAAGCCTTCGCGCAGGTTCATGTCGCTGTAGTTGCCAACACGGTTCGTCGGCAGATCGACGGCGATGGCATCTTTGCCGGCGCGGTCAAGATGAGAGGTGAAATCGTACTTCATACTGTAGCTCCTTTTCTGGATATTATACGCTCATTGTTCGGTCATGTGTGTGAATTGCCTGTACCATTCCGGTGCCAGCGGGTCTCTGATCCGGTGTTTTCCGCCGGAGAGGGGGTCGCGCACCGTGACTTCGCATGCCCAGAGTCCCATGCCCTGTACCGTCCGGGTATGAACGCCGTAAAGAGGATCGTTGACGATCGGGTAGCCGGCATCGGCGAGATGAACACGGATCTGGTGCGTGCGTCCGGTGCCGAGCTGACAGCGGAAGAGGGAATATCCGTTTACAGAGGCAATGCACTCGGCTTCCGTCAGGGCGTTTTTGCCGGTCGCAGAGACGCGGTATTTTCCGTTTACGTGCCGGTCTTTGCCGATGGACTTATGTATCGTCATCGTTTTCCCGGGCGTGCAGATGCCTTTCGTCAATGCAAGATAGGTGCGCTGTATGCGGTGCTCCGCCAGGGCGTTGTCAAACCAGGGCTGAAACAGCGGGATCAGGGAATAGAGCACAAGTCCTTCGGTCTCGCGGTCAAGGCGGTGCAGGGGACGCACCGGCGCCGGGATCTCTTCCATAAGCAGCCGCGCTGCCATGTCGGCGTTCAGGCACTCGGTTCCGAATCCTTCTTCATGGATGATCCTTCCCGCGTCTTTATGCACCGCTGCCAGGAAGGCGTTGCGGTATACGATCGTACACGGCGTCTGGGAAGGCGGCCAGTCCGGGGACTGCTTTTCCAGCCGGATCATCAGAGTGCTGTGCTTCGGAAGGACCTCCGAAATATCCCGGACAGGCGTACCGTTCAGCAGGATCGCTCTCTCCTGCAGCTTCCGGTTTACCGTGCGGGAATTCAGAAAAAGACGGTCTGCCAGGAAAGAAAGAGGCTTACCGGCATACTGTCCGTCGATCGTCATGGTTACCGAACTGTCTTTGATCTCATAGTGCATGATTGATTACCCGTGGTCACAATACCACAAAGCCGGACAAAAAGACAGATACAAGATATAGTCAAAATGACTATACATATTTTGAAAAGTATGCTATAACGGATATGTCCTAAGGAGGAAGAAGATGACACGTAATGAATTCCTGGATAAAAAAGATATTCATTTCTCGCTTTCCCGCTACGGGATCGATGCCATGGGCGCCATGGCGCAGGGTCTGTTCGCTTCACTGCTGATCGGTACGATCCTTTCGACAGCCGGTCGGCAGTTCAATATACCGTTTCTCGTGGATGCCGGAAACTTCGCGTCTTCCGTGGCCGGTCCGGCCATGGCGGTATCGATCGGATACGCGCTTCACGCACCGCAGCTCGTACTGTTCTCACTGGCTGCCGTCGGCGCTGCCGCCAACAGTCTCGGCGGGGCAGGCGGTCCGCTGGCTGTCTATCTGATCGCGATCGCGGCCTGTGAGGCAGGCAAGGCGGTCTCAAAGGAAACGAAAGTCGATATTCTTGTAACACCGGCGGTCACCGTGCTGGTCGGGGCGGGACTCAGCGTCCTGCTGGCGCCGGCGATCGGAAAAGCCGCAAGTTCCCTCGGCGCCGTGATCATGTGGGCGACCGAACTGCAGCCGTTCTTCATGGGCATCATCGTTTCCGTAGTCGTCGGGATCGCTCTTACGCTGCCCATTTCTTCCGCGGCGATCTGCGCGGCTCTGTCGCTGACCGGTCTTGCCGGCGGCGCTGCCGTAGCCGGGTGCTGTGCGCAGATGATCGGCTTTGCGGTCATGAGCTATAAAGAAAATGGTGCCGGCGGCCTGGTATCCCAGGGACTCGGCACATCGATGCTGCAGATGCCCAATATCATCCGCAATCCGAAGGTCTGGATCCCGCCGATCCTCGCATCGGCAGTGACCGGTCCGCTTGCGACATGCGTATTCCGCCTGCAGATGAACGGCACGCCGGTATCTTCCGGCATGGGCACGTGCGGTCTTGTCGGACCGATCGGCGTCTATACCGGCTGGATCAGCGATATCGAAGCGGGTGTAAAGGCCGGCATCAGCGCCATGGACTGGACCGGACTCGTACTGATCGCGTTCGTTCTCCCAGCGGTCCTCACGCTGTTATTCGCTCTTCCGTGCCGCCGCGCAGGCTGGATCCATGACGGCGATCTGACTTTATAGTATACTTGCACGCAGGAGGTGCGCGATGCAGATACGAAGAGCACAGGACAAAGACATTCCGCGCGTGGATGAACTGCTGTACCAGGTACTTGCCATTCATGCGGATATACGCCCGGATATATTCATACCCGGCACAAAAAAATACAGCGATGAGGAACTGAAGGAACTGTTCAGGGATCCGATGCACGCCGTTTTCGTGGCGGAGGACGATGAGGGGATCACAGCCGGATACTGCTTCTGCGAACTGCAGAGACCGCCCCATACCGACAACATGACCGATATTCTCACCCTGTATATCGATGATCTGTGCGTGGATGCACGATACCGCGGACAGCACATCGGCACGATGCTGTACGAACACGTGCTTGCTTTTGCGAAAGAAGCCGGCTGCTACAACGTCACGCTCAATGTGTGGGAAGGCAATGACAATGCCCGGAAGTTCTATGAAAAGGCCGGGTTCGGCATACAGAAGACCTGCATGGAGATCATTCTGAAATAAAAAAAGCGGTGCGCCGCCGGTTATTACAGGCGGGGCACTGCTCTTGCTCGGGATTCCAGTACGCGGATCAGCTCGCTCATCAGTGAGCAGCGTTCCGCGTCTTTTTTATAGGCAAAGACAACTTCGACGACAGCCTTCGGCAGAAGCGGCACCGGTACGGTATCGGTCTGCTCGTATACGATCAGGTTGGAGATCGGCAGAAGCGCGACGCCGCGGTTCTCGGCCGCTGCCTTCAGGATCTGTTCGATCGGCGCCGTGTGCACGTTTTCGGTGGAGATGTGGCGGTCGATCAGAAGCTTGCGGCAGATGCCGTAGGAAGGCGAGGAAGGCGGCGCCAGGAAGAAGTATTCGTTCTTCAGGTCAGACAGCTCGATGCTCGGTTCGTCGGCGAGGGGATGTCCCTCCCATACGATCGCCGCGATCTCGTCGGAAGCCAGGCGGATCGTCTCCAGTCCCTTGGAATTGACCATGTTCTTACGCAGGACGACACCGTCGTAATAGCCGCTCTTCAGACCGTCCACGAGCTGTTTGCCGTCATTCTGTTCCATGACGAAGCGGGCTTCCGGATGATCTTCCGTAAAGCGTGTGAAGACGCGGTTCAGACGGTACTGACGCAGGAACGGCAGGGTGCCGATGCAGACAGTACGCGTATCATCCGGCAGATACCGATCAATGCGCCGTCTGGCCACACGCATGTCATGCAGGATGCGCTCCGCGTCGACCGCGAACAGCTGGCCGGCTTCCGTCAGGATGCCGGTATTGAGTCCTTCCCGGATAAAAAGCAGGACGCCGAGTTCTTCTTCCAGTTCCAGGATCTCCGGAGCGGCGGAAGTCGCGTAGCGGTGATGGTCACCTGTGGGTGTGAGAAAAGATTCACTGCGGACGGCAGCGACAAATGTTTCCAATTGTTTCTGGTTCATAGAACGGCCTCGTATAGAACTATTATAGCACTTTTAGCAGGCCGATTATTCCCGTCTCTGCAAAAACGTTGTATCCTATCGTTGTCGGAAAGGAGGAGATATGCGCATCGATCTTTACAATGCCGGGAAAGCTGACGTCATCCTCTTTCGCACCGACAGCAGCGCTGTCCTGATCGATACCGGACACGACAGCACCGCCCGCGAGGTGACAGCGTGGCTGAAAGGAATGAACGTAAAAACGATCGACCGGCTGATCATCACCCACTTCGACCGCGATCATGTCGGCGGCGCGGAGGCAGTACTGAAGAATTTCAGAGTATGGGAGATCTTCTCCAGCTATGTCACCCGCCAGAGCACCGATCTGCGTCCGTATGTACGCGTGCTGCAGAAAAACAACATCACACCGGTCATCATCCGGGACGAGGAAGTATTCACGCTGGACGGCGTCACGTACCAGATCATCGGAGCTTCCCGCGCCTACAGCACTGAAATGTCGAACAATTCCTCGCTGATCACGGCCGTCCGCTACGGGGAATGCAAATACCTGTTCATGGGCGACGCGCATAACGAGCGGATCGAGGAGTTCCTCGACAGCTATGATATGCATGCGGATTTCCTGAAAGTACCGTATCACGGCTATTACCTGACGGCGCTGGAGGACCTTCTGCAGTCGGTCGGCCCCTCGGACGCGGTCATTACCAACGGCCGCGGCGATCCGCCGAAGGAAGAGATCACCGCTACGCTGGCAGTGCTCCGGGAATACGGCGTGAAAACATGGCAGACCGTCAACGGAACCGTCACCGTCCGCTGCAATCCCAACACATATACGATCACTCAGAGATAAATGCCTCCTGTTTTCTGGTATAATTCCGTTTGGAAAGGAATCAGAAAAACATGAAGGCATTTTTTTCGGATTATCTGAAGACGATCGAACCGGGTCTTAAGAAGCTCGTATCGATCCTTTCAGAACAATATGATTATGTCAGTATTCTCAGCACCGACTCCAAGGGCCTGCGCGTAATGATCACGCGCCATGCCCGTTCCGTCGGTTCAGAGACGATGACAACAGAACGCGGAACCGTCGTCCGGGTCGCAAAGAACGGCCTGTACAGCGAGTACGCGTTCAACGATTTTGACGCGGAACATCCCGAAGCGACGGCAGAACGTCTGAAGGAACAGCTGGACGCTCAGCTGGCGCTGCTCGCTTCCCTGAACACACCGGTCTATGAGACAGGTGTTCTGGACGATGAACCGTGTGAGCTCTTTGTGGAGAAGGAGACCGGTGAACTGCCGGAAGACTGCGACGTCAAAGCACTTGTGGAACGGCTGACGGCGATCAGCGAAAAGGGCATGACACTGTCCGAGTACATGATCGACTGCATGGCAGTAGCCCAGTCCACCCACATCAGTAAGCTCTTCCTCACGAAGAACCGCCACATGGCGCAGAGCTACGTCTATTCCGAAGGCTTTATCCAGGCTGTGGTCAACCGGGAAGGCAGTACGCGCGCCGGCCGTGCGTCCCTGTCCGGACTGGCCGGACCGGAGATCTTTGCCGGTCTTTCGGACAAGACGGAAGAAGCCGTGGAACAGGCGCTTGTTCTGCTCGATGCCGACCGCATCGAACCGGGCGAGTATGAGATCATCTGCACGCCGGAAGTCTCCGGACTGATCGCCCACGAGGCATTCGGCCACGGCGTAGAGATGGACATGTTCGTCAAAGAGAGAGCGCTTGGCAAAGAATACATCGGAAAGCGGGTCGGCAGTGACCTCGTCACGATGCACGAAGGCGCGCTGTGTGCGGAGAATGTCACGAGCTATGCGTTCGACGACGAAGGCGTACCGGCAGGCGATGTGACCGAGATCGATCACGGCATCCTGAAGACCGGCATCTGCGACGCGTTAAGCGCGAAGCGGCTCGGCACCAGACCGACCGGCAACGGCAAGCGCGAGAACTATGAACACAAGGTATACACCCGCATGACAAACACGATGTTTGACTCCGGCACCGATACTGCCGAAGACATGATCGCGTCGGTAAAATACGGCTGGCTGCTGGAAGGCATGCAGAGCGGCATGGAAGATCCGAAGCACTGGGGCATTCAGTGCATCATCGATCACGCAAGAGAGATCAGAGACGGAAAGCTGACCGGACGCGTCGTCGCACCGGTGATCATGACCGGCTATGTGCCGGATCTGCTTGGCAATGTCACGATGGTATCGAAAGACCGTGAAGTATTCGGCTGCGGCGGCTGCGGCAAAGGCCATAAGGAATGGGTCAAGGTCGCGGACGGCGGACCGTATCTGAAAACGAAAGGATGGCTCGGATAATGACAGACAGGATCATTGAACTGCTGAAACACTCCGGCGCGGACGCGTGGGAAGTGACCTCCCTGAAGGAAGAGGGATGGGAATTCTACTTTATCCGGCATGATCTCGACCAGAACCGTGCCAAAAAGACGGAACATATCCATGTGACCGTCTATAAGAAAAACGAAGACGGCAGCGCGATGGGTTCGGCGTCCATGGAATTCGCGCCGACCGAGAGCGAAGAGAACGTACGCCGTTCGATCGACGATCTGATCTACCGCGCTTCGCTTGTACAGAGCAGAAGCTATGAGTTGAATCCGAAGAAGGAAGCGGAGGCCGGTACAGCGGTTGTACGTCCGGTCGCGGAAACAGCCAAAGCATTCCTCGAGACGCTGAACAGCGTTCATGAGACAGACACCGAAGATCTGAACAGCTATGAGATCTTTACAAGCGTCGTGGAACGCCGCTATGTGAACTCCGCCGGCGCGGATCTTACGGAACAGTATCCGAAGTCGATGACGGAGGTCGTCGTCAACGCCCGCAGCGAAGGACATGAGATCGAGCTGTACCGTCTGTATCATTCCGGAACATGCGACCGGAACGGCCTGCGGCAGGAGATCGAAGATACCCTGCAGTTCGGCAAGGACCGCCTGAGGGCAGAGTCCACGCCGCAGATGACGAATGCGTCCGTGATCTTCTCCACCGACGCAGTTCTGCCGATCTACCGCTACTTCCTCAACAATATGAGTTCCCGCTTTGTCTTCCGCCGGATGAACGACTGGCAGATCGGCACCCCGATCGCGGACGGCATCGAAGGCGATACGATCACTCTGCGGGCTCTGCGCACGCTGGAAAACTCTTCCGCCAACCATGCGTATGACAGCGAAGGCGCGCCGGTAAGAGATCTTACGATTCTGGAAAACAGCGTCCCGAAGGCATACTGGGGCGACCGGCAGTTCTGCAGCTATCTCGGTCTGGAAGATACGTTCCGCGTCACGAACTGGGAAGTCCTCCCGGGAAAGACGCCGGCCGCAGAGATCCGTACGCCGGGAACACTGGAAGTCGTGGAATTCTCCGATTTCCAGGCAGATCCGGTCACCGGCGACCTGTTCGGCGAGATCCGTCTGGCGTATCTCTATGATGAAAACGGACGCCGTCCGGTCAGCGGCGGCAGTGTGTCCGGCAATCTGAAAGAACTGATGAAGCACATGACGCTGTCTGCGGAGACAAAGCAGTATGACAGCGCCCGCGTACCGGCAGTCACGCGCATCGACGGCGCGACAGTCACCGGCAAATAATACACTGCGGCATGTATACAGTACGGTATATGTGCCGCTTTTTCCTTTCCGGAGAGAATGTTAGAATATGCGTAACAGGACGATTCGGAGGACCTCATGCAGTATGTCATAAGCGATATTCACGGATGCCGGACGGCATTTCGGAAAGCATTGGAAGTGATTGATTTTTCGGCGCGTGATACGCTGTATGTACTGGGGGATGCGGTCGACCGCGGGGAAGATCCTATCGGCGTACTGCAGGATATGATGGTTATGGATAATGTCATCCCGGTGCTGGGAAACCATGAGTATATGGCAGTGCAGGTACTGTCGGTATTCTCCCGTGAGATCACGGAAGAATCGCTGGCGGCGCTGAAGGAAGAGGATCTGACCGCATACATGCACTGGACATCCGACGGCGGCGACGTCACGCTGCGGCAGTTCGCCGCTCTGGACGCGGAAGAGAAAGAAGCCGTGCTGGAGTATCTCATGGAGTTTTCCCTGTATGAAGAAGTATCGGCGGGCGGAAGGGAGTATATCCTCGTTCATGCCGGGCTGGACAACTACAGCCCATACCGGCCGCTCGAAGACTATAACGTCTACGAACTGATCTTTCACAACGCCGATCCGGAGCGCGTCTATGATACCGAACGGTATCTCGTGACCGGACATACCCCGACGCTGCTGTACGGGGATGAGAGGAAGGGCAGGATCGTGGAGGAAAACATGCAGATCCGCGTCGACTGCGGCTGTGTATTCGGCGGCGCGCTCGGCGTCTACTGTCTTGATAACGGCAGGAAATTCTATATCAGCAGGAAAGGAGAATTACTGGTATGAAGTATATTACATTCGGTAAACAGGGACCGCAGGTATCTGCTGTCGGCGTCGGAACGATGCGCATTGCGGGAATGGACCCGCAGCAGGCAGACACATTCGTCCGTTCGGCACTGGCGGAGAACATCAATTTCTTCGATCACGCGGATATCTACGGCGGCGGCCGTTCGGAAGAGATCTTCGGCACGGTGCTGGCGGCGGATCCGTCACTGCGCGATCAGATGTTCATTCAGTCCAAGTGCGCGATCCATGACGGCATGTACGATTTCTCAAAAGACTATATCCTGAAGTCCGTGGACGGCATCCTTGCCCGTCTGAAGACCGATCATCTTGACGCGCTTCTGCTCCACCGTCCGGACGTTCTCATGGAACCGGAAGAAGTCGGTGAGGCATTTGCCGAACTGAAAAAGGCCGGCAAAGTACGGCAGTTCGGCGTCTCCAATATGAACCGCTGGCAGATCGAACTGCTGGGAAGCGGATGCGGACAGCCGCTGGCCGCCAACCAGATGCAGCTGTCGATCGCGCATGCGCCGATGATCGAGGAAGGCATCAACGTGAATACGGCATTTGACGGTGGCGTCGTGCGCACTGCCGGCGTGCTGGAATACTGCCGCATGAACGACATGGTGCTCGAGACATGGTCACCGCTGCAGAAGGGCTTCTTCGGCGGTGTGTTCCTCAATGACCCGGACTATCCGGAACTCAACAGCCTGCTGAACGAACTGGCTGAGAAGTACGGCGTCAGCGCCGATGTCATCGCCTACGCGTGGATCCTGCGGCTGCCGGCAAAGATGCAGGTCATCACCGGCACGACCGATCCGAAGCGTCTGCACAACGCGGCACTGGCTGCGGACATCACCCTGACGCGCAAGGAATGGTATGAACTCTACAAGGCAGCGGGAAGACAGCTGCCGTGATCGATCAGAAAGGATAAAACATATGACAACTGAAGAGCGGCTGAAACAATATGAAGAATGGCTTTTCCGGCGCTCTGCCTACCAGATGGCGCTGTCCATCATCGGAATCGACAAGCTGACCGTGGCGCCGCCGGCGGGCAATGCCTACCGTGACGCAAGAACGGCATATCTCTCCGGCGAACTGTTCTCCATCGACACCGACCCGGCGATCCTGGAAGTCCTGAAGGAACTGAAGGATGATCCGGCTGTTGATGCGGACACCGCGAAGGGCATCCAGCTCTATTACGAAGAAGCACAGAAGCGCCTGTGCATCCCGAAGGCGGAATACATCGCGTTTGAGGAACTGTCCAATCGTTCCTACGACGCGTGGCTGGAAGCGAAGCAGAAGAAGGACTACAGCATCTTTGAACCGTATCTGAAACAGGTCATCGAAGCGCAGAAGAAGCTGTACGGCTACCGGGACAGCGAACTGCCGCTGTATGAGCGGATGCTGGACGACTATGAGCCGGGCATGCGCATCGCCGATTATGACGCGTTCTTTGCGGCGGTGAAGGAACGTCTTCTGCCGCTGATCGCGAAAATACGCGACGCGGAAAAGCCGGAAGATGATTTCCTGTATCAGGAATATTCCGTTGAGGAACAGAAGAAGTTCACCGATGAACTGCTGCAGTACCTGCGCTTCGATCCTTCCTGGGGCTACCAGAATGAGACCGAACATCCGTTCACGTCCTGGACGTGCGAGAACGACTGCCGGACAACGACGAAATATCTGCCGGACAACCCGGTATCCGCGATCTTCTCCACCGTGCATGAAGTCGGCCACGCGACCTATGAGCATCAGTGCGATCCCCGCTACGACGGCATGATCCTGTCGGACGGCATTTCCTCCGGCATGCATGAGTCGCAGTCGCGCCTGTGCGAGAACTATCTCGGCCGCACCGACGCGTTCTGGGAATACAATTTTCCGCGTCTGCAGAAGCACTTCCCGGAACAGCTCGGCAGTGTGACGCTGGCGCAGTGGATGCGGGCAGTCAACGCGGCGGGACCGTCGCTTGTGCGCACCGAAGCGGATGAACTGACCTATCCGGTCCACATTCTGATCCGCTATGAGATCGAGAAGGGTCTGTTCTCGGGCGAGATCTCCACGGAAGGCCTCGACAAAGTATGGAACGCGAAATACAGAGAGTATCTCGGTATTGAGGCAGAGGATCCCTCCGAGGGAATCCTGCAGGATGTTCACTGGTCCGGCGGCAGCTTCGGCTACTTCCCGACCTATGCGCTCGGCAGTGCTTTCGCGGCGCAGTTCACCGATGCCATGCGCCGTGATCTCGACGTGGACAAGGCGCTGGCGGAAGGCCGCTACGATCTCTGCATGGACTGGCTGAAGGAGCACATCCACCGCTACGGATGCCGGTACAACGCAAAAGAAGTCATGCTGAAAGCGACGGGAAAGCCGTTTGACGTCAATATCTATCTGGATTATCTGGAAGACAAGTACAGCCGTCTCTACGGTCTGAAATAGCCATGGCGATCCCGATGACCCACTGCTTTGCCTGCGGTACGAAACTGCGTCCCAGGTATCTTGCATCGGAAGGAAAAGACATCCCGTACTGCGACACCTGTCAGGATTTCCGCTTTGAGATCTTCAATACCGCGGTGTCGATGATCGTCTGTTCCCCGGACCGGGAGAAGATCCTTCTCATCCGTCAGTACGGCGGTCAGGAACATATCCTGACGGCCGGCTACGTGAACAAGGGGGAAGACGCGGAAGACGCCGCTGCCCGCGAGATCCGTGAGGAAACGGGGCTGACAGCCGTATCGGTGCATTTCAACCGTTCGCATTACTTTCCGCCGAGCAATACGCTCATGCTCAATTTCACCGCTGTTGTCCGCGACACCGATGTGCACGTCAACAGCGAAGTGGATTCCTGGGGATGGTTCACGCGGGAAGAGGCACGGAAGGCGATCCGTCACGGAAGCCTGGCCGAAGCGTTCCTGCTCGGATGGATGGACGGGGAATATCACTTCCCTGAATATCCGGCAAAGCCGTACAGATAAGAAAAAATGCATGCCGTTTTGATACAGCGGCATGCATTTTGTTATTCGGTCCGAAGTGCTTCGACCGGGTTTTTCCCTGCGGCGATGCGGGACGGCATCGTACCGGCGATGACGTTGAGCACTACGCTCAGGGCGATCAGGATGACGGCGCTGATCGGCGGCAGACTGGCGATCATGGATTCTCCGGTGAATGCGTTGAAGATCAGATTGATCGCAAGATTCAGCAGGAGCGTGAGCACAATGCCCATGACGCCGGCGGTAAGACCTTCGATCACGGTCTCGGCGCGGAACAGACGTACGATATCTTTCCGGCTCGCACCGATGGCGCGCAGGATGCCGATCTCCTTCGTGCGTTCAAGAACACTGATGTAGGTGATAATGCCGATCATGATCGAGGAAACGATCAGAGAGATGGCAATGAACGCGATCAGTACATAGGAGATGATATTGATAATATTCGTGATATTGCCGACCAGCGTGCGGATCATATCGCTGTAGGATACTTTCTGTTCCGGTTTTCCGGCTGCCTCGGCATCCTTGTTGTACTGGTCGATGATCTCCTGGACTTTCTGCTTGGACTCGTAGTTCTTCGGATAGAGCTGAATGGTATCCGGGTTGTCCGCGTCGGCGATGCCGAGTTCTTCGGCAGCGCTGTCGAATGTATTGAACATGCCGTCGAACGGTTCGAGCGTCATGATATTGACATCCGGGGAAGCGTGCTGCGCGCGGTATGCGTCGGTCATCGCGGTCTGTTCCAGCATGTAGGAAGTCAGTTCCGGCGTATAGCCGATGTATGCCGAACTGCTGTTGGAGAGGGACACGACGCCGACGACGGTCAGCTCTGTGCCGGCATCCACCAGCTGTCTGCGGAATTCCGGATCATTGGACGCGTCAGCGTAAACGCCGTTTTCCTCGCGGAAGAACGCTGCTTTTACGGTCATGCGCATTTTTCTGCCGAGAAACGCTTCCGGATCGAGCTCCGTGCTTTCCACTTTATAGGTGTTGTCTTTTCCGGCTGCGGCAATGTCTTTTGCCAGCTGGCTCTTGTCTTTGACGTTCAGCGCGTAGCTGATGCTGTCGGGGATGGCATTGTCGCTGTCCGTAACGATCACGACCTCACTGTAGTTCTCCGGCAGGCGGCCGCTGATGACCGTGCAGGCTTCCTGCAGACCAATTGAGCCGGTCTCCAGTTCACGGAAGAGGTTCTTCGATTCACCCGGCGTCAGGCTGCTCGGGCTGATCTGTTCCAGATCTTCCTGGAATACATACGGCATCACGGAATACTTGTAGGTGACGCCGGCCAGGTTCGCGGCAAGCTCTTCGCTGTTCATGACGAACTCGCGGAAGGTCTTCGTATCATTGACAACGATGAGGCTGTTGTCGGAAGAAACGGTCATCTCGCGGACGATGTCATCCACCGAGCATACCTTTCCTTCCTCGCATTTATGATCTTCCGAAATGATCGAGGAGAGGCCGCCCAGGAGGTCAAAGCTCGTTCGTTCGATCGAGATCGGATAATCGGTCAGGGCTTCCCGTTCCAGCCGGTCGGCATACAGACGCACGCCGTTGGACAGCGACAGGACAAGCGCGATGCCGATGATGCCGATGGAACCGGCAAACGCAGTCAGCAGGGTGCGTCCTTTCTTCCGCAGAAGATTGTTCAGCGACAGCGAGAGGGAAGTCAGGTAGGACATCGAAGTGCGCTTCATGGAACGCTCTTCGGCAGGCGTCTCCTCGTTGCCGTCAAACGGATGGGAGTCATTGACGATGAGACCGTCCTTGAGTTCGATAATGCGTGAGGAATACTGCTCGGCGATCTGCGGGTTGTGGGTGACCATGATGACAAGCTTGTCTTTTGCGATCTCCTTGAGCAGATCCATGATCTGAATGCTTGTGACAGAGTCGAGCGCGCCGGTCGGTTCGTCGGCCAGGATGATCTCCGGATCGTTGACCAGGGCACGGGCGATGGCAACTCTCTGCATCTGTCCGCCGGAGAGCTGGTTCGGCTTTTTGTTCAGCTTGTCGCCGAGACCGACTCTTTCGAGCAGTTCTTTTGCCTTCTTGCGGCGCTTTCTTTTGGATACGCCGGACAGCGTCATCGCAATCTCAACGTTGGCAAGCACCGTCTGGTGCATGATCAGGTTGTAGCTCTGGAAGATGAATCCGACCCGGTGGTTGCGGTACGTATCCCAGTCGCGTTCGCTGTATTTCTTTGTGGAAATGCCGTCGATCAGCAGATCGCCCGTGGTGTACTTGTCAAGGCCGCCGATAATATTCAGAAGGGTGGTCTTGCCGCATCCGGACGGACCGAGGATCGAAGTGAATTCGTTCCTGCGGAAGCTGATGTCGATGCCTTTGAGAACCTGGGAAGGTGTTTCGGAAGTGTAGTAGGTTTTGGTAATTTCCCTCAGTTCCAGCATAGTTTGTGATATCTCTTTTCCGGCTTATTCCGGCCGGCCGGTGCCGATATGCAGTACGGCAAGGAAGCCCGGTCCGACGTGAGCGCCGATGACCGGTCCTTCTGTATAGATATGAACATCTTTGACAGAAGGATATTTCTCTTTGATGGCGGCAGCGGTGTCTTCAGCGTCCTGCGCGCAGTCCGCATGCCAGATCCACGCTTCTTTTGGCGGATCCTGGGGATCCATCTCATCCGCCATCGTTTCGATGAGGCGGTGGACCGCTTTCTTTCTGCCGCGCACTTTCTCATAGGCGAACAGCGTGCCGTCCTGTTTGACGTAGATGAGCGGCTTGATGGAAAGCAGCGTGCCGACGATCGCCGACGCGTTGGAAAGACGGCCGCCGCGGCGCAGCCACTGCAGGTCATCGACCATGAAGCGGTGGCTGATGCGCTTGGACAGGTCCTGTCCGTACGCGTATACTTCATCGAGAGACGCGCCGGTCTCCCGCAGTTCCTGCATTTTCATGATCAGGATGGCAAGACCGCCGGTGATGCACGCCGTGTCAAAGAAAACGATGCGGCGTTCCGGGTATTTCTTCTCGATGCGGCGGATCGCTTCCTCGCAGTTGGCGATGGAAGACGACATCGGCCGCGCCATATCCAGGAACAGGACGTCTTTTCCGGTCTCCAGCAGTTCGCGGAAGAATTCCTCGTAGGTGAACAGGGGAATCTGCGACGTGCTCGGCATACTGCCTTCCCGCATGGCTTTGTATACGTTCTGCTTTGTTTCTTCCCGGCAGTCATCTTCATAGATCTTTCCGTCTATGACAAATGTATACGGGAGAAAGGGTATATCATGCTCTTCCATCCATTTCCGCGGCAGATCCGACGTGGAAACGGTGGCCAGTATAAAATCGTTCATATTTTCCTCCGACAGTTAGCATTATACACTGTATTTATGCCTGTCTCAGTTACTTTTCTGTGCTCTGATGAAAAAAAAAGCCGGAAATGTTCCGGCAGAGTGTTCAGAGCTTCAGAGATCTCTGAAGGAATTCCTCATATACATATAATTCCGGCGAGTAGCGGCTGATGCTGTACAGCAGAATACTGCCGCTTTTGTTCACGGCGGAGGAAGTGACCTGGATCAGTACGGAACCTTCCGGCAGGTGCAGACTTTCCGCGTCAGCAGCCGATGCCTTTATGCCGGAAGTCTTCCGGCGCACGCCGGTGATCTTCTGTCCGCATGTCTTTTCCATAAAGCCGTACAGAGAGCCCGCGGCAGCTTCACTTGAGGGACAGGTCAGCAGGGAGCCGTTAAGGTAGTCGGTCTCCGCCGCAAAAGGAACGCCGTTCTGCCACCGGATCCGGTCGATCCGGTATACCGGTGTTTCGGCGGATATGCCGAGTATCTCACGTATTCCGGGTTCCCGCAGGACACTGCCGATCTGCAGGACGTCGGTACGGGCGCTGTAGCCGTTCTGCGCGGCATATTCGGTAAAACCCATGGAACCGGATACAGTGATCGAAGAGGCGGGATTAATAACAGTGGAGCCGCGGCCGCGGGATTTCTCAATATACCCGAAGCGCGAAAGTAGTGAAAGGGCTTTGCGTACAGTGTCCCTGGACACACCGAATTCCTCCATGAGGCGGTGTTCTCCGGGGAGCAGTGTACCTGACAGATACGCTCCCGAGCGGATCCGCTCTGCCAGTTCCAAAAAGATTTCCTGGTATCTGGGCATAGAATTCCTCTTTTATATGTGAGAATTGTAGCGGAAACAGACTTCAAAAACAACGATTTTCATACATGCACGCACGTTTTTTCGGGAGGGCAGCGTTTACCGTGTCCCGAAAGGGCAGTTCGATGGGAAGCCGGCGCTTTCTCAGGTTATAATATCGATAAGTGGATAAGAACACAGGAGGTTTTAGTATGGCAAAGTATCTTGCGGTCGACATCGGCGGCACAAACATAAAATACGCGCTGATGAACGGGGAAGCGGAGATCCTCGAACAGGGGACGGTACCGACGCCGCAGACGGATTTCGATGAGTTTCTCAATGCCGTCGGAGAGATCTATGACCGGTATGCGGATGAGATCGAAGCGATCGCAATGAGCGCACCGGGAAGGATCGACGCCGATAAGGGGTATTTCTACACAAGCGGAGCACTGCGGTATATCGCGCCGCGCGACATGACGGAAGTCATGAAGGAACGCTGCCCGGTGGATTTCTGCATGGAGAACGACGCCAAGGCGGCTGCGCTCGCGGAACTTTGGAAAGGTTCGATGCAGGGCATTGAAAACGGCATCGTCATGACACTCGGCACCGGCATCGGCGGCGCTGTCATCATTAACGGAAAGCTGTACCGCGGCACGACGTTCGCGGCCGGCGAGTTCTCCGGCATCAGCACGGCCTGGAACAGCACCTACGATGAAAAAGACGCGTGGTGCGAAAGGGAAAGCACAAGGGGACTGGTCGCCCGCTATGCCGAGGTGCGCGGACTCAATGAAGAGGAAGTCACCGGACGCACGTTCTTTGACAGCGTGCACGCAGGCGAACCGGAAGCGCTGCAGGTCCTCGATGAATTCTGCACGGGACTGGCCACCGGCCTGTATTCCCTGCAGCTGGCGCTGGACGTTCAGAAAGTGGCGATCGGCGGCGGCATCTCGAAGCAGCCGGAACTGATCGAAGGCATCAACCGGAAGATGACGGAGCTGTTCGCGGGACAGCCGCACACACCGGCAGCCCAGCCGGAGATCGTTTCCTGCACCTTCGGCAACGACGCCAATCTGATCGGCGCGCTCTACCATTATCTTTACGAATTTAAAAAGGCGTGAGAATGCCTGTACGTACAGGATGTTTATTGACAAAAAGCAGGATTCTTACGACAATAATTGAGTATTGAGAATTGAAAGGGGATCTATCATGAATTCAAAGTTTTCCACAAGGACGATCGTTGCGACCGGTCTCGGCGCTGCTGTGTTCTTTGTCCTGTTCACGTATGTAAAAGTACCGTCTCCGATCCCGGAGACCAGTCTGCAGACAGCGTACGGCGTATCCAGCTTCTTCGCTGCGATCTTCGGCCCGCTGGCAGGCTTCCTGATCGCGTTCATCGGTCACGCGCTTTCTGACTTCATCGGCTACGGTTCCCCATGGTGGAGCTGGGTCATCGCTTCCGGCGTCGCTGCCATGATCACCGGCTTCGCAGCCGGCAAGATTGCTCCGGCAGTGGAGGAAGGCGAGTTCTCGACCAAGGAACTGTCCTACTTCCTGCTGTGGGTCGCAGTTGCGAATGTCGCCGCATGGCTCGTCGTCGCACCGGTGCTGGACATCGTCATGTATGCTGAACCGGTCAAGACAGTCTTCGTTCAGGGCATCGCCGCTGCCGCTATGGATGCGATCGTTTCCGGAATCCTCGGTTCCGTTCTGCTGAAAGCCTACGCTTCCACAAAGACCGGAAAAGGAACGCTGTCCAGAGACAACTGATCAGCACGCGGGAGAAGATCTGTCTTCTCCCTTTTTTGGTGAAAGGAGGCCGGAATGGACCAGGAATGCATTATTGAATTCAGTAAATTCGGTTTTCAGTATTTCTCCCAGAAGGAACCGACACTGTACGATATCGATCTGAAAATACATAAGGGAGAGAAGATCCTGATCGCAGGTCCGTCCGGGTGCGGAAAGAGCACACTCGGAAACTGCATCAACGGTCTGATCCCGTTCGTCTATAAGGGAACGATGACCGGGTCGCTGAAAGTGGACGGACAGGAGACCAGGAAATCTTCGCTGTTCAAGATGTCAATGAATGTCGGTACTGTCCTGCAGGACAGCGACGGCCAGTTCATCGGACTGAATGTCGGTGAGGATATTGCCTTTGCCCTGGAGAACGACTGTATGCCGCAGGAAGAGATGAAGAAGCGCGTGCAGACGATCGCGTCGATCGTGGACATGGAGGACTACCTCGCGCAGGATCCCCATGAACTTTCGGGCGGTCAGAAACAGCGTGTTTCGCTTGCCGGCGTCATGGTCGATGATGTCGATATCCTGCTGTTTGACGAACCGCTTGCCAACCTGGATCCGAAGACCGGAAAGACCGCGGTCGAACTGATCAGCCGCATCGCCGCCGAAGACAGGGCGGTCGTGATCATCGAGCACAGGATCGAGGATGTCCTGCACTGTGCCGTTGACCGCATCGTTCTGATCAGCGAAGGACGCATCGTCGCCGACGATACGCCGGACAGAGTGCTGGCTTCCGGCATCCTGACGGAGTGCGGCGTCCGGGAACCGCTCTATCTGACCGCTGCCCGCTATGCCGGCGTGCCGGTCACAGCGGAAATGCGTCCGGCATCCCTGAATACATTTGATACAGAAACATGCGCCCCGTATATCCGCAGATGGTTCGAAGACAGCTATGTCCGCACCCATGCGGAAAAGAAGCGGGAAATGCTGAAGATCGAAAATGTCAGCTACTCCTATGACGGCGTCCGGCAGATCCTGAAGAACGTCAGCGTGGATGTATACGAAGGGGAGATGATCAGCATCGTCGGAAAGAACGGTGCCGGCAAGACGACCCTGGCATCCCTCATCTGCGGCTTCATGGATCCGGATGAAGGCCGCATCACCCTGGACGGGGAAGACCTGTCGCGGTATTCCATTGCGGAAAGAGGCGAAAAGATCGGCATCGTCATGCAGAACCCGAACCAGATGATCTCCAAGACGATGATCTTTGACGAAGTATCGCTCGGCCTGAAAGCGCGCGGACTGCCGGAAGAAGAGATCCGGAAGCGGGTCGATGAAGCTCTGCAGGTGTGCGGTCTCCATGAGTTCCGCAACTGGCCGAACAGCGCTCTGAGCTTCGGACAGAAAAAGCGCGTCACCATCGCGTCCATCCTCGTGCCGTCGCCGCGGATCCTGATCCTGGATGAACCGACTGCGGGCCAGGACTACCGGCATTATTCCGAGATCATGGAGTTCCTGAAGAAGCTCAACGAGAACGGACAGACGATCATTCTGATCACCCATGACATGCATCTGATGCTGGAATATACCGACCGCGCCGTCGTCATCACCGGCGGCGAGAAGCTGGCAGATATGCGTTCCTTTGAACTGCTGTGCAGTCAGGAACTGACGGAGAAAGCAAACCTGAAAGAAACATCACTGTTCGCACTGGCCGAAAAATGCGGCATCAACGATCCGCTCGGCTTCGTGGAATGCTTTATCCACTATGACCGGGAGGTGAGATCCAATGAAGCTTAAAGTCTTTTCCTACAGCCGTCTGGACACGTTCGTGCACCGGCTGTCCGGTCTTTCCAAACTGGTGTGTTTCCTGCTTCTGACCACCGCGATCATGCTGACGTACGATATCCGCGTCATTCTGGCGATCACCGTGCTGTCCTTTGTCATGATCCGGGTCGCGAAAATACAGTTTAAACAGATCCGTCTCATGCTGATCTATGTCGGGATCTTCCTGGCTTTCAACTTTGTGCTGACCTATCTGTTTGAACCGGAATACGGCGTGAAGATCTACGGTACGAAGCACCTGCTGTTTACGTTTTTCGGACCCTATACTGTAACGCTGGAACAGCTGTTCTACCAGATCACGAAGCTGATGAAGTACCTGTCCGTCATTCCGCTCGGCATCTCGTTCATCCTGACGACGAATCCGAGTGAGTTTGCATCGTCTCTCAACGGCATCGGGATCAGCTACCGGATCTGTACGGCGCTGTCCCTGACGCTGCGCTACTTTCCGGACGTCGCCCAGGATTACAACACGATCTCGCTAGCCCAGCAGGCGCGCGGCATCGAAATGTCCGGAAAAGCGAAAATGACCGAGCGGCTGAAACGGGTCGCTTCGATCCTGATCCCGCTGATCATGACAACGATGGACCGCATCGAACTGATCTCCAACGCCATGGATCTGCGCGGCTACGGAAAGAATAAAAAGCGTACGTGGTATTCCCGCCGGCCGCTGAAAAAAGCCGATTACGTCTCGATGATCGTATCGCTTCTGATCCTGATCGGATCACTGTACGTACGCTTTGCCATCAATCACAGCATGTTCTACAACCCGTTCGTGTAAGCATACGGGAATGAAACAGGAAAACAGGAGGTAAGAACAATGATGCAGGAAGTATTGCCGTTACTGGTATTTCAGACGGATTTTACCTATATGGAAGGGGCGGTAGCGTCTATGTACGGCGTTGTGCGCAGCGTATCCCGCGATGTGGAGATCATCACGGCGACACATGACCTGCCCCAGTATGATATCTGGAGCGCATCCTACCGGCTTCAGCAGTATGTGGAGTTCTGGCCGAAGGGAACAGTATTTGTTTCCGTGGTCGATCCCGGCGTCGGAACAGAGCGGAAAGCCTGCGCTGCCTGCACGGAGGACGGCTATTACATCATCACCCCGGACAACGGCTCCCTGACGCACATCCTTCGGAAGCACGGCATTGCCGAGGTGCGTGAGATCGACGAGACGGTCAACCGTCTGGCTTCGACCAGAGGCACATCGGTATTCCACGGCCGCGATCTGTTCGGCTACTGCGCCGCGAAGCTGGCATCCGGAAAGATCACCTTTGAAGAAGTCGGTCCGGCATATCCGGTACAGGAGATCGTGACGATGCCGGTGGCGGAACCGGTATTCCGGGGAACAGACGTGAGCGGGATCATTGAGATCGATGATCCCAACTTCGGAAATGTATGGACGAATATCCCGCTGAAGGAATTCCAGAATGCCGGCTATGCATTCGGGGAAGACGTGCATATCACGATCGAAGTCGGCGGACAGACCGCCTTTGATGAGATCGTGCGCTTTGACCGGACATTCGGAAACGTGGCGGAAGGAAAGCCCGTTCTGTACAACAACGAACAGATGAATCTTTCTCTTGCGGTATGCAGGGGAAGCTTCAAAAAGACATACGGCATCGGCTTCGGTGCCGACCATATCATCAGGATCGGAAAGACTAATGCGTAAGCTGCTTGTATTCCAGAGTGATTTCGGTCTGGTGGACGGCGCGGTATCCGCCATGTACGGCGTAGCGCTGTCGGTAGACGATGAACTGCGCATCTACGATCTGACCCATGAGATCCCGCCGTTCGATACGTTTGAAGCTTCGTACCGGCTTCTGCAGGCTGTCCCGTACTGGCCGGAAGGAACCGTCTTCGTGACGGTGGTCGACCCCGGTGTCGGCAGCACCCGCCGCAGCTGTGCTGCGTTAACGGAAAGCGGCCAGTATATCATCTCACCGGACAATGGCTCGCTCTCCCATATATCCCGTGTGATCGGGATCAGAGAAGTGCGTGAGATCTCCGAAGCAGTTGGACGGCGCCGCAACAGCGAGCGTTCGCATACGTTCCACGGCCGCGATGTCTTCGCGTATACCGGGGCGCTGCTGGCGTCCGGAAAGATCACGTTTGAACAGATCGGGGAAGTTTTTCCGAAAGAGGAACTCGTCATGCTGGAAGGCATGTATCCGAAACGGGAAGGAAATACGATCCGGGGCATGATCGAAACGCTGGACGTGCGCTTCGGCTCCCTGTGGACGAATATCTCCCGTACGGACTTTGAGGCGCTCGGCGTACAGAGCGGCGATTCCGTGGACGTATCGATCTATAACGGCAGAACGCACGTATATCATTCCTTCGTGGATTTCTTCCACACGTTCGCAGACGTGGAAGTCGGGGAACCGCTTCTCTATATCAATTCCATGGATCATGTCGGTCTTGCCATCAACCAGGGCAACTTCGCCCGTGCGTACAACATCGGCACCCGGGAACCATGGCGCATTGTGCTTTCTGTCAGACAATAGCAATTGAAAAAGAGGAACTGCTGAGGTTCCCAATGGCGTCAACCTAAAGTACAGGTTGGCGCTTTTTCTATGAAGGATAACACCTAAGACTGCTTAACTACAGGACCAGTCACGCGCAAAGAGTAAAAAAGCGTATATTAAAGCATTGATTACTTGCCATTTATTTCAGAAGTTTCCTGCGAACGTGCTAATATAAGAATGGTTATTGGGGTTTGATTGTTTGAAGCCGGCCGTTGACTCTGACAGTGTTAGGCCAGTTTCTTCCATCAAGCCTGAAGCGGGTAGGATGGCCGGACGAAACCACCTTACCCCATCGTTTTTCGCGTCTGTCGGGGCGGACAGACACTTTTATTTTGTGAATGAACAGCACTGCCAGCATGAATATATTTTCCATTTTCCCGGTATTTCCTGTGCGTATGGCTCTGCACAATCCTTCATCACGAATCAGATTGCTCAGCTGCTTGATATTGACTCTGAACACGTACTTGTTGGTACTTGCATTTTCCGGAATCACAAGA
>JAFWNG010000014.1 GCA_017510405.1 Solobacterium sp. | reverse complement strand
GGGTTTTGAAACAACCGACTTTCAAGACTCAGGAGGATACGAAATTGAAAATCAAATATTTGAAAGCATGTCAGGAAGACGGCCTGACACCCGAACAGATCAAAGAGATCGAGAAGATCTTTGACGCCGACAAGAAACGCCGGAAGCGTGACCGCGAGGAAAGACGGAAGCTCGGGATCACGATCATCAGCCTTGATGGTTTAAGGAACGATGATCCGAGGAGTGAGACCATGCAGATCGCGGATCCCAGAGTGAATGTCGAACAGCAGGTCTTTCAGCAGATGGCAATGGATTATCTCTGGGAATGCCTGGACGAAATGAGCGAGTTCGATAGGAACCTTCTTCTTGAATACTACGAAGGAACCTACGGGATCGAAACAGCCCTTGCAGAGAAATACGGATGGGAGAGAACCAAACTCCATCGCCATCGCATCCGGCTTGAGAACAATCTGAGAGAAAAATTCAGAAAAAAGTTCGGTGATTGATGCACAACTTCGGCCATTTCCGTCCCCTACGTATAAGTGAGGGGGCAAAAGAGCCGAAGAGCTCCGGACCCCAGTGTTCTTTGACAACCGAATAGCAGCATACCTATTACGTTCCATCTGCAGAAAGCGACAGGCTGACCGCCGCCATAACTCCCGCAAGGGACGAGCGATCTACGGTGCAGCGAAACCGGCATTGTGGTGATGCTGGATCGCAGTGACCTGGAGATGGTGATAATGATACACCCAGCGGTGGGCCGGCACGAGAGACGGGTTGGTGAGATTCCAGTGATGCGTAACCGAACGCAGGTAAGTATGTTCCCAGTCAGACCAGGGGGACGGGGTCGAATATGGTCGATAGCAAAACGCTTAAATCAAAAACAGTCGTAATTGACTGTGAATACGATGCGGACGAGCTGTAACAGGTTCGTCCGTATAAATTTGCGGTCAATGCAATCAGATATAAAGGAGGTGTTCCTGTGACCGAAAAGACAAAAATCAAGGTGATCAGGCGGATCGAGACAACGGTGGAAACTACAGTTGAGATCATTGAGGATAATGACCTCGTTATCCCGGAAGAAATCAAGGGATACGATTATCCGATGATGATGACGCTCTGCCCCAGATGCGCACATGAGTACTACGACCTTGATGATCATATTATCAAGAGAGTAAATCCTTATCAGCTGTATAAGGATACCTGCAACAAATGCGGTGTTCGAACCGGCTGGGATTACTTCATTTACAGCAAGTCGGAGGAGGATGAGTATGACGATTGATGCTATGAAGAATATCGACATAAGAACCGTCAGCCTCGACGATCTTGTCGATCTCAGAGACGTTCACATTGATGAGAGTCTTCCGAGAGCAGAAAGAATCCGTTCCTTCCTTGAACAGATCAGAAACCCATATTGCTATAAGGTGGGAAAGATGATCGTGAAGATCGGTTTCGCAGATACGGAAGTGAATATCGAAGACAGACTTGAGCACTATATCAGGGGGCTGTAAACATGGAGAGGAAACAAAAAGTTCACATTCCCGGATATAGCATCCATGGCCTGTTTGTGGTAGAATATCGACAGGGCTAAACAGAATAACTGAGCAGATAACTCTGTCGATTTCTTTTGAATGAAACCAAAGGAAGGAGACAGAGTTTTTATGTCTAAAATCAAGTACAAGGCATGCATCTATGCCCGACTCTCCAAAGATGACGGCGATGATGCAAAAAAGGAAAGCAACAGCATTTCCAACCAGAAAGCCCTTGTCCGTGACTTCCTCAGTAATTATCCGGAAATCGAGATCGTTGCTGAAAAGGTAGATGACGGATACAGCGGTGTTTCATTCGACAGACCGGCTTTCAATGAAATGATGGAGATGATCCGAAGCAGGCAGGTAAACTGCGTGGTCTGTAAGGATCTGAGTCGTTTCGGCAGGAACTACATCGAGGCAGGTAATTACATCGAGAAAGTTTTTCCATTCTTGGGAGTACGCTTCATTGCAATCAATGACGGATATGATTCTGCGGAGAAACAGAACCAGTCATCCAATCTGGTCATTCCGTTCAAGAATCTGATCAATGACGCTTACTGCAAGGATATCAGTGTGAAGATCCGCTCCCAGCTTGAGATCAAGCGAAAGAAGGGAGAGTTTCTCAGTGCATTCGCAGTATACGGGTATCAGAAAGATCCGGAGGATCATAACAAACTGATACCCGACCTGTATGCTGCCGAAGTCGTAAAGCAAATCTTTCACTGGAAACTTGAAGGAATGTCTCAGGGTAAAATCGCAGATGAGCTCAATAAGAAAGGTGTTCTCTGCCCAATGGAGTACAAGCTCGCAAACGGAGAGAACATCCAGACTGCGTTTCGTGGCAGCGATAAGGCAAAATGGTCATCCAACACTGTGAAACGAATTCTTCAGAATGAGGTGTATATCGGAGTGCTTGTCCAGGGCAAACAGACAACGCCGAATCATAAGCTGAAGAACCGAGTCACAAAAGACGAATCAGAGTGGGTCCGTATAGAAAATGCTCATGAGGCGATCATCGATCATGACACATTCATGGCGGTTAAGGATCTGATGAACAGAGATATCCGAACTTCCCCGGAAGAAGAAACGGTATATCTGTTTTCCGGCTTTATCCGCTGCGGAGATTGCGGTCAGAACATGGTGAGAAAAACGATTCCTGCCGGGAAGAAGAAATATACCTACTACGTATGTTCGACAAATAAATCCGGCAAGGGATGCAGTTCTCACAGCATCAGCGAGGCGGAACTGTCCGATGCGGTCCTGCATGCAGTCAGAGCACAGATCGCTTTGATTGCTGATATTGACCGTTTAT
>JAFWNG010000013.1 GCA_017510405.1 Solobacterium sp. | reverse complement strand
TTACTGGTATTATCAGAAATCTCTTGAGCCGGTACAGAATGAGCCGGAGGCGGTCGCTTTCCGGATCGATGAGGGATCAACGCTCACAACGGTCACGAACAAGCTGAAGGATGACGGAATTATACGGGATGCGAAGATGGCGTATTATTACGGCCGTCTGAACCATCTGACAGGTGTCAAGGCAGGTAATTTCACACTGGATAAGAGCTGGGATGTACCGAAGATCCTTGCATACTTAAATGACGATATCGTTGCGCAGAAAGAATCCGTAAAAGTAACGATCGTGGAAGGCGACTGGGCGAAGGACGCCGCAAAGAAGATCTCTGCCGCTTGCGGTGTTCCGGAAGCGGAACTGCTTACTCTCTGGAACGATCAGGAATACATCCGTTCCCTGATGCCAAGGTATCCGTTCCTGACCGAAGAAATGTTCAAGGACGATATCCGCATCTATCTGGAAGGCTACCTCGCACCGGAAACATATCTGTTTGATGTGGGAATGACTTCCCGCCAGATCACGGAGATGATCCTGGATCAGTCTCTCAGAGTATACGATCAGTTCAAAGACGCGATCGCAGCCAGCCGTTTCTCGATCCATGAAGCATATACGTTTGCCAGCATCATCCAGTATGAAGCCGGCAGCAACATGGAGGATATGCGTCTGGTATCCGGTGTGTTCCATAACCGTCTGGATGTCGGAATGCCTCTTCAGGCATCCGCAACCGTATGCTATGCGGTCAATTTTGACAAGGAAACGGATCAGTGGCAGGTCTGTGAAGTAAATGCGGATTTCGATTCTCCGTACAATACATACAGATACAACGGACTGACGCCGGGTGCGATCGAAAATGCCGGAACACTGGCGTTTGAAGCAGCGCTGAATCCGACGCCGAGTGATTATTATTACTTCATGACGGATGTCAGTACTGGCGAGTTCCATTATGCCCGCACACTTGAGGAACATAACCAGAACGTTTACCAGTATCTGAGATGATCTGCAGTACCTGCGGCTATATCATACGCGACGGACAGTGGCTGATGCTGTTCCGCAACAAGAAGAAAGATGATGTCAACGCCGGAAAGTGGATCGGTGTCGGCGGAAAGCAGGAAGAGGGGGAGACACCTCTTGAATGCATGATCCGCGAGACACAGGAGGAAACAGGGCTGACGATGCTCGACCCCTGTTACCGCGGCATGGTCTACTTTATATATGAAGACCGTGAAACGGAACTGATCCGCATCTATACATGTCAGTCTTATGAGGGTGATCTGAAAGAATGCCGGGAAGGCACACTTGCCTGGATCCCTCAGGATCAGCTGGACACGATTCCGGTATGGGAAGGAGACCGTCTGTTTCTGAAACGGCTCACGAACGATGAAGATACGCTGTTTACACTGTATCTGTACTATGACAGACACGGAAATCTGCTGAAGGCAGAAGAAGGAGAAGAGTAAATGGACAGACCGATCATTATTGGAATTGCGGGGGGAAGTGCTTCCGGCAAATCCTCTATTGCGGGAATCATCATGAAGACTTATGAGGATATCAGCTCCGTCCGGATCATCCGCCAGGATGATTATTATAAAGACCAGTCGGATAAGCCGATGGAAGAACGGGTCAAGACAAATTATGATCATCCGTTCGCGTTTGACAATGAGCTGCTTCTGAAACAGATCTCCGAACTGATCTCGGGACATTCGATCGACAAGCCGACTTACGACTACGTCCACCATACACGCAGTGATGTGACGGAACGGTGCGATCCCTGCGACGTTCTGATCCTGGAAGGACTGTTTGTACTGGAAGATCCGCGCATCCGCAGTATTCTTGACATCAAGATCTTTGTGGATACACCTGCGGATGTACGGTTTATCCGCCGTCTTCTGAGAGATGTGCAGGAACGCGGCAGAACGCTTGACTCCGTCGTGAATCAGTATCTGTCCACCGTACGTGAAATGCACGAGCAGTTTGTCGAACCGTCAAAACGCTACGCCGATGTGATCATTCCGGAAGGCGGACAGAACGTGGTTGCCATTGACCTTCTGATCACGAAGATCAACAGCGTGATCAGTCGGAAAGACGCCTAAATAAATACGAAATAAATGGCATCTTTGTGCCGTCATGGTATAATAAGCAGGCAAAAAAAGGAGTATAGATTAATATGGCTGAACAGAAAAAGATATATCTGACAGAAGAAGGTCTTCAGGATCTTAAAGAAGAACATCACCGCCTTGTCACGGTAGAACGTGAGCAGAATAAAAAAGACCTGGCAGAAGCCCGTTCGCAGGGTGACTTGTCCGAAAACGCTGACTGGGACGCTGCACGTGAAAAGCAGGCTCAGCTGGAATCCCGTATCCAGGAGGTCGAATGGCAGCTGAACAACTACGTTCTGATCGATATGACGAATGTCGACAAGAGTGTGGTCAATGTCGGTTCCACAGTTACGATCGAATTCATGGATGTTAAGGAAGAAGCGACATATAAGATCGTCGGTTCCACACAGACAGATCCGTCCAACGGACTGATCTCCAATGACTGCCCGCTGGCACTGGCGATCATGAACCATAAGATCGGTGATACCGTTACCGTCAATGTTAAGAAGCCGTATTCTGTCATCATCATCAAAATTGACTGATACAGGCGGAGTTTTCATACAGTAACAGACTATATATAAGCAGGAGGTTCATTTCCATGAAACGACTGCTTATTTTTTTGATCCTGATACTTGGGGCTGAGAGCGTAGCGTTTCAGCCGGTATCTCTTCAGGAATACAGGGATCAGCCGATCTCAGTGACAATAGACGGCGAAGTGGAACACCCGGGAACTTATAAACTCGAGCGCTATTCAACGGTCGATGAACTGCTCGAACAGGCCGGACTTACCGACGAGGCAGACTGTTCCGCCGTTAATGCGGAAACAACTCTGAAAGATCACGATACCCTGACGATCCCGCCGAAACAGCCCGAGAAGAAGATATCGATCAATACGGCGCCTCTGCAGGAACTGTGCTGTCTTCCGGGTATTGGCGAAACAACAGCAATGAAGATCATTTCGTACCGTGAGACAAACGGACTGTTCTCTGAACTGACGGATCTGCTTCGTGTTCCCGGCATCGGACCGAAGAAGTTTGAACAGCTGAAGGACAGGATCTGCCTGTGAAAGCACTGATGAAAGAACACGGTATACTCCTGTTCGCACTGATGAGTATACTCTGTCTGTTTCCGGCCGAACTGAAGATCTGTGCCGCAGTGGTGCTGCTGGTATTCTTCTTCGTCAGGACGAAAAAAGCCGCTGTGCTTCCTTTGATCCTGTTTTCTGCTGTCTGTGTTCCGCGGTGGTCAGGGGATATGCCGGAAGAAGGCATATACCGAACGGTATCCGTCCATGCGGGATACAGCATCCTGCAGAAGGGAAGAACCAGAATACTTGCATATCATACCGAGCCGTTTCTGTATGATTCGGATTACTGGTTTGACGGAGCGTGTGAGCCTGTTTCCGAAACATACGGTTTCTTCCGCTTCCGTTTTTCATCATATCTTCGCCAGGAGGGGACGCTGTATTCAGCGGACAGCTCCCATTTCAGTCTGGTTAAGGAGAATACATCGGTGCTGCACGGGATCCAGAAATGCATCGACAGAGTTCCTGAGGAACTTCATGAAGTACTTTCCTTCACGCTCCTGAATATCCGGCCGAAGGATTCCGCCGGAGCGATCCTGTATGACTACGGCTTCTCGGTGACAGCTGCGATTTCCGTCATCGATCGTGCACTGTCGCGCTTTCTGGATAGAAAGAAGAGGAAACGCGTGATCACCGTGATCACAGCACTGTTTGCCTGGATCTATCATTTTCCGATCACCGTGATGAACCGGCTGATCCTGCTTTGCGCTCAGCAGCTGTATAAAGAACAGAAAGACGCAGTCATGCCTTCTTTATGCATTCTTCTGTGCATATTTCCCCAGGCGGTATTCCGCGGCTCGTTCTGGATCCCTGCTGTCATACGGATCTGCCGGCTTACCGGACAGAGATCCTTCAGCGAAAGAACACTGTATCTGTCTTTTGTGAATCTGATCCTGTATAAAAGCATCAATCCGGCTGTGACTTTTCTTTTTCCGTACATCCGGAAAGCTGCCGGGATCGTGTACTATATCTCACTCTGCACGCTGCTTGTGCCGGGCGTCTTCGGCCGCTTTCTGCTGTACACATCCACTCTTTCAAATCATATTGCTGAGGTATCCGTTACATCTTCTCCGGCCGGAGCAGGGCTGCCTCTGTACGTGATGCTTTATACCATGTGTGCCCATAATAAATATTCTTCAGAGATACGCCTGGCGATGCTGATCGGTTTCTGTATGACCGGACTGTTTCATCCGCTCGGGGAAGTGACGTTCATTAATGTCGGGCAGGGCGACAGCATTCTGATCAAAGAACCGTTCGGCGGAAAAACATACATGATCGATACGGGAAAACCCGCACAGTACGGTGCCGTTCAGGATTATCTGAATGCCAAGGGCATCCGCCGGATCGATACATTGTTCATTACGCATGACGACAGTGATCACAGCGGAAATATGGAACGGATCCAGGAAGACTACAGCGTGAAACACCTGGTAACAGAACACTTCGATACATATCAGACAGGAAAGATCGTATTCAGCGACCTGAACAGACTGACGACGGAAGATGAAAATCAGAGTTCGATCGTCCACTGGTTTACGATCGCAGGGCTGAATATTCTCTGTATGGGAGATTCGGATCAGGCGGCGGAAGAACAGATCATCAGAGAATACGGCGATCTGCCCTGTGATGTTCTCAAACTGTCTCATCACGGCAGCAATACCGGCAGCGGTGACCGATTTCTGGATTCCGTAAAGCCGAAAACAGCCATAATATCCTCCGGGGCATATTCCATATACCATCATCCGGCTCCGGAAGTGATCGACAGACTTGCGAAGAGACATATTCCATGGTTTGATACGAAGGAAGAAGGAGACATATCGATTTTCTTCTTCTGCGGATTGCGAATACTTGTGACATCCAGAGGAACGGCAGCGCTGCTCTGAAAACGGAGGAAAAAATATGAAAGCAGTCATACTTGGAAGCGGAACACCGAATGCGGAACCATGGGCATCCGGCCCGTGTACGGCAGTGATTATGTCCGACGGCCGCGTTTTTCTCAACGACTGCGGCGCGGGGACCGTGCGTGCCTGCACAAAAGCGTTTTATGACGGCGTCTCTGAATTGAGGCCGCAGAATCTGACGCATGTTTTCCTGACGCATCTGCACTCGGATCACACGACAGGGCTCGCAGATGTCATCCTGACGCCGTGGGTGCTGGAACGGAAAGAAGCACTGCATGTCTATGGTCCGAAAGGAACGGACAGCATGTGCAGTCATATCCTTGCGGCGTACACTGCGGATATACAGTTCAGAACAGACGGACCGGAACCGATCGATCCGGAAAGTCTTCAGGTGGAAACGCATATTGTTTCCGAAGGAACGGTATATGAAAAAGAAGGACTGAAGATAACGGCATTTCCGGTCAGCCACGGAACGATGGAATCGTACGGATACATTTATGAAAGCGATGAAGGAAAGATCGTGATCAGCGGCGATACATGCCCGCTGGAAACAATGACTGAAGCTGCCCGCGGGGCGGATATCCTGATCCATGAAGCGGAGTATGCCGGCGGACTGCGTGAGCGTACAGAAGCCTGGCAGGCGTATCACCGCGCCGTGCATACACTGTCGTATGATCTCGGACGCATCATGGAAGCCGCAAAGCCGGTGCTCACGGTCACGACACACCGTATCCTTCATCTGGATTATTACGGTGATGCATGCGCGGATCTTTCAGAAGTTCAGAGAAGAGAAGACCTTCTGCTACAGGAGATACGTTCTGTAACCGGGCAGGAAGCCGTAAACGGTCATGACGGAGACGTGTTTGCAATCACGCCCGGCAGCGGAAAGAACCGTGTGGTATACTTGTAGCGATGAATACTTATCTGATACACGGAAAAGATATATACCGCCAGGAACTTGCGCTGGCAGATATCCTGAAGAAAAACAGAATACCGAAAGACCGCGTCACCGTGATCGACGCGTCGGATAAAAAGACGTTCCGGATCGAAGAAGTACTGGTTGCCTGCGACAGCATCTCCTTATTCGGTGAAGAGGGCATGCGAGCGGTCATAGTGGACCGGCCGTATTATCTGAATGCCGCGGTAAAGTACGCGGAGGCGGTGAAAAAAGGCGATACCCCGGCTGTAAAAAGTCGCAAGGAAAAAGAACTGAAAGAACGCGACTACCGTATGGATCTTCTGAAACAGTACCTGCGGTCGCCGAATCCGGATGTATTACTGGCTTTCTGCTGCCGTGACTTCACCGCAGACAGCAGAAAAAAAGACTATAAGCTTCTGAAAGAAATGAACGTGACCATTCTGGAGGAAAAGAAGCTGAGCCGGCAGGAGTTCAGACAGTTCGCTGCGGATCTGCTGAAAAAGAACAGGATCACACTCACTGCCGACGCAATGCAGGAACTGCTGGTTCGCGTCGAACAGGATACGATGCGGCTGAAAAATGCCGTGGATTCCCTTGTGCTGTACGGGGAGGAAAGGATCGATCTTAACGCGGTACGTCATCTTGTTCCGGTATCGCAGGATATACAGATGTATGCTCTGGGGGATGCGTTCCTGAAGGGAAATATCGGAGAAGTCCTGCGGATCAAGGAAGAACTGTCTGTTCGAAACATACCGGTCAGCACAATGGTCACTGCGATGGCAGGATCGCTGCGCCGTTACTTTCACATGAAGCGGATGGATGAAAACTATTTCGATACTGAACTGATCGCATCAAAACTGAATCTGATGGACTGGATCGTACAGAATCAGCTGAGAGACTGCCGGATCAGCTCCGGAAGGACCCTGAAATGGCTGAGTGAACTGGCTGATCTGGACCAGGGGATCAAGGCAGGACTGATCACAGATCCCGACCATGCTTTTGAACTCTGGATCATCGGAGCGAGAGGCGGCCGCAATGGAGCGTGAATATCAGACACATACTCTGGAACCGGTATGCCGCAGAGATTCCAGAATTCTGATTCTGGGCTCTTTTCCCTCAGTGGAATCAAGACGTGCCGGGTTTTATTATGCACATCCTTCCAACCGGTTCTGGAAAGTCATGGCCGCGGTATTTGAGGAGGAGATCACCGACCGGAAAGCCTTCTGCCTGAAACACGGTATCGCCTTATGGGATGTGATCGCTTCCTGTACGATCGAAGCATCCAGCGATACAAGCATTCGTGATATAAAAGTGAATCCGATCGCTGAGCTGATCCGCGATACCGATATTGCCGGAATCGTAACTACAGGAGCGAAGGCAGCCGGCCTATACAGGAAATACATCAATATTCCGATCCGACACATCGCTCTTCCTTCCACGAGCGGTGCGAATGCGTCAATGTCACTGGAAAAACTGATCCGGGAGTATTCCGTGATCAAGGAGTTTTGCTTATGAACAAAATGGAACTGCTGGCACCGGCAGGAAATATGAATGCACTGAAGGCAGCTGTAGCGGCCGGATGTGACGCGGTCTATCTCGGACTGCAGTCTTTTTCGGCAAGAGCATTTGCCGGAAACTTTTCACGGGAAGAATTCATTGAGGCGATCCGGTACTGTCATATGCGGGATGTCCGCATATATGTGACCATGAACACGCTGCTGTTTGAAGAAGAACTGGACGCAGCGTTTTCCGACCTGGATTTTCTGTATGAGAATAACTGCGACGCTCTGCTTGTGCAGGATCTCGGACTTCTTCATTACATTCGTGCAAGATACCCCGATTTTGCCGTGCACTGTTCGACACAGATGCATATACATAATGTCGAAGGCGTCCGCTTTATGCAGAAGCAGGGAGTATCCCGTGTCGTTCTGGCGCGTGAGACTCCGATCGAGATCATTGAAGAAGCGTGCCGTACCGGCATGGAGATCGAAGTATTCGTCTACGGAGCTGCCTGCATCAGCTACAGCGGTCAGTGCCTGATGAGTGAAGCGGTCAAACACCGCTCCGCCAACCGCGGCCGCTGCGCGCAGTGCTGCCGCCTGCAGTATTTTCCGGAAAAAGGGGAAACATTCCCGGAAGGCAGTTATATCCTCAGCCCCAAAGATCTGAATATGATAAACGTGATTCCCCGGCTGAAAGAGGCAGGCGTGAGCAGTCTGAAGATCGAAGGACGCATGAAGCGCGAAGAATATGTGTATCTTGCGGTAAAGACGTTCCGGGAAGCAATCGATGCCTGTTATGAAGGGCGGACTTATAAAGTGTCTCCGCAGCGTGAAAAAGAACTGAAACTGATGTTCAACCGCGGATTCAGTCAGGGTCATATGATGCATGCGCCGACAGCGGACCGGATGAGTCCGTTCCGGCCGAACCATCAGGGGATCGTGATCGGCACTGTCAAAGAAGTGAGCGGTGACAGGATCCGTATCGCTCTGACGCAGGATCTGCATCAGCATGACGGCCTGCGTATTATCAATGAGCCGACCGATACCGGCTTTACCGTCAACCGAATGTACCGCCAGGGAAAACTGATCGCTTCGGCAAAAGCAAATGAGACTGTCTGGGTGGAATGCCGGCAGAAGCCATTTCCGCGTGCGGGTCAGAAAGTCCTGAAAACAACGGATACTGAACTGATCCGTGAAACAGATGAAGCGATCGGGCGGACACAGCGGACCTCCGATATTACAGTCCGTTATGAAGCCGTGGTCGGCAGACCGCTGTCGGTCAGTATGACGGATAACCGCGGCAGCTGCGTAACCGCGGTCAGCGCCGAACCTGTGCAGAAAGCTCTGAAAGCTCCGGTCACAAAGGAACGCATGGAAGAGATCCTGTCAAAGACCGATAAAGAACCTTACCGGATCAGCGATATTTCCGGCATCTGCGAAGAGGTATTTCTTCCGGTGCGCGAGATCAACGAAGTCCGCCGGAACGCCTTTGCGGCGCTGAATGAGGCCAGGGCTCTGTGGAATCCGCGCGGCGGCAGAAAAGAATACAGTGCGGATCTACCGGAAAAGCCGTATCCGCAGAAACGGATCATAGCCGACAGCAATCATCCCGCTGCGGATGAGAGAGTTCTCTGGATCTCGGAGAGAAAGGGGATCGGCTGTACGCCGGTCGTGCGTGAATCACTGAATACGCCGGAAACATATGAAGGTATAGTGATCCATGAGATCGGTACGCTCAACGGTGATCTGAAAGACTGCATTGCCGGCATGACCCTCAACTGCAGCAATTCCTATGCGCTGGCATTCCTGCTTTCACAGCCAGGGATCAACGGCGTGATATTCAGCAGTGAACTGACAAATCCGATGATCCGCGATACGCTCTCTGCTTTTGAAAAACGGTACGGATGGATTCCTGCGACATATCGGCTTGTATACGGCAGAAGGACTGTAATGTATGTCAAGAAAGGGTTTACATCGCAGAAAGGCCTGCGGTCCATCACCGATTTCCATGGTAAAAAATATGAATTGGCATATAATGAGAACATAGTTGAGATTCTGGAACCGGATGCGTACTGCAGTGATAATCCTTACTGCACAGGCAGCTATCTGATTACAGATGATCAGCAGGAAAAGGAGATAGAAGAAGCTTATGAAGAAATTTATGCAAGAATTTAAAGCGTTCGCTTTACGCGGAAATGTCATGGATATGGCAATTGGCGTAATCATCGGCGGTGCTTTCTCTGCCATCGTCGGTTCACTGACAGAGAATATTATTCTGCCGATCATCGGTTCATTTGGGGGAACAGAGATCGGACTCGTTACACCGCTCGCAAACGGTCAGGTCATCAACTGGGGTGCCGTTATTACAGCGATCCTGAACTTCATCATCATCGCATTCATCCTGTTCTGCATGCTGAAGGCTGTCAACAAAGCAGTTAACGCAGCAAAGAAACCGGTCGAGGAAAAACCGGCAGAACCGAAAAAGAGCGATGAACTGAAAGCACTGGAAGAGATCATTGCTTTATTAAAGGACAAAAAGTAAGAAATGTCTGAAGACCGTATCCGTCAGGATGCGGTTTTTACATCCTGTTCGGAAACCATGAACAGGCTGAAACCGAAAAGAACAGGTCAGAATATACTTTTTTATGGAGGGAATGGACGGCATGGCCTCACTGTCTTTAATTAAAGGCACTGTTCTGGTATAATAATTCAGGCCAAACAGGAGTGGAACATGTTTTTAAAGCGCATTGAAATGCAGGGATTCAAGTCATTCGCCGATCATACGGTAATTACATTCGAACACGCAGTTACCGGTGTTGTCGGACCCAACGGATGCGGAAAATCAAATATAGCCGATGCAGTGCGCTGGGTGCTGGGTGAGCAGAGCGCAAAGAGTCTTCGCGGGGAAAGAATGAATGATGTCATTTTCGCCGGCAGCTCTGACCGCCGCAAAGTGAATATGGCGTATGTTTCACTTGTTTTTGATAATACTTCGCGGGTATTCCATTCCGATCTTGATGAGATCGAGGTAACGCGTAAGCTTTACCGGGATTCCGGCGACGCGGAATATCTGATCAACCGGAACAATGTCCGTCTCAGAGATGTTGTGGAATTATTCATGGATACCGGTCTCGGCAGGGATTCGCTGAGTATTATTTCACAGGGTAATGTCATTTCTTTTGCCGAAGCAAAACCGCTGGAAAGACGCGGTGTATTCGAAGAAGCAGCCGGCGTTGCGAAATATAAAAAGCGCAAGATCGAGTCTATTGCCAAACTGCAGCGTACAGAAGCGAATCTGGACCGTATCAGGGACATTGCTTCGGAACTTGAAAAACAGGTCTCGCCGCTGAAAAGAGCAGCGCGCAAAGCCGAGATCTACCGGGAAAAGAAAAAACGTCTGGAAGAGATCGAGATCACGGTTCTTGTCAATGAAGTCGAGAACGCGATGAAGGAGATCGAACGTACCAAGCAGTCGCTGTTTGATCTGGAAACTGCGTCTGTCATGATGAATACAAACATCCAGATCAATGACACCCGCATTCTTGAAGCACGCCGGAAAAGCCGTGATCTGGACCTGGAGATCGTTCATCTTCAGGATGAACTGATGACAAACATCTCCAATGTGCAGGCACTGGAAAGCCGGCGCACAGAACTTGAGGAAAAGCGCAAGTATCTGATCGAAACGGCAGACCGGGAGACGAGGACAAAGGAATTGGAAAAGCAGCTTGAGACTGCCAGAGTTGAATACGAAGACCGCAAAGGACGTCTCGATAAACTGAATGCGGAGACGGAGATCCTGAAAAATCAGCTGAATACAACGGCGGCGGAGATCATTACGAAACAGTCAGAATATGATATAGCGGACAACCGCCGCAAGGCGCTTGATACCCGCAAACATGTTCTCGAATCGATGATGCGAAACCCGTTCAACAACCAGAGCGGCATCAAGGCCGTCATGGATAATACGTATACCCTGAAGGGAATTCTCGGTGTGATCGGACAGAATCTGGACATCAAAGAGGGGTATGAACAGGCGGTATCGACGGCGCTCGGCGGTGCTGTGAGCAATATTGTTACGACAGATGAAGAAGCTGCCCGCAATGCGATCCGTTTCCTGAACCGGAATCAGTCCGGCCGTGCGACCTTCCTGCCGGTAACGGTATGCCGTCCGTCCTATGTTTCCAGAGAAAACCAGATCATCTGTGACAACACGGAAGGGTATCTCGGAAACGCTTCGGATTTTGTTACCTGTGATGATAAGTTCGCTCCGGTCGTAGCGAGACTGCTGAACAACGTTCTGGTCACAGATACGATGGAGAACGGAAATGAACTGTCATCGCGCACCGGAAGGAATTATAAGATCGTTACACTGAACGGCGAAGTGATCCACCGCGGCGGTTCGATGACCGGCGGCAAAAACCGCAATGATACGAATATCCTCACGGTGAAGCGTGAATACGAACAGGTAAAGCAGCAGCTGGATGCGGAATCCGCACGGGCTGAGCTGGCGGAAAAATCGCTTCTTCAGGCAAGACGCCTGCGCGGCAGCATTTCCGAACAGCTGCAGGAAAAACGTTTTGCGGCAGCTTCCCTGGAACCGGTCGTAGATGCCAAAAAAGCAAAATACGATAAGGTCAGAAACGATCTGTCCCTGCTGGAACCGGAACATACGGACAGCGGTGAATCCCATGCGGATGAACTGATCGTGGAGCTGAACGAAGCGTATGCAAGACGTGACGAGATCACCAATGAGATCAAGGCGAAGCGTGAGGAAAGAGCGTCGCTGACGGCGGATACCGACCGCAAGGAAGCACAGCTCAGACAGCTGCGGAAAGATTATTCCCGCAGTCAGGATGAGATCCGCGCCATTCAGATCGACAAGAGCAAATTCGAGTTTGTTCTGGAACAGAATCTGCAGCGGATCGCTTCCGAATACCAGATGACATATGAATACGCGAAAACACGCGTGACCGGTGAAGTGGTTGAGAATGCCAGGGAAGAAGTTGCCGCTCTGCGGGCGGAAATAGACCGTCTCGGCAATATCAATATGAACGCGCCGGAAGAATACAGCGAAGTGAACGCGCGGTATGAGGAATACCAGAAGAATATTGAAGAACTGTCGCTCAGCCGGGATAAGATCCTGTCCGGAATCGATGAAATGGACAGCGTGATGAAAAAACAGTTCCGCGAGATGTTTGACAAGATCAATGTTGAGTTCAACGATATCTTCCGTTCCCTGTACGGAGGCGGCAAAGCGCGTCTTGTTCTGCAGGATCCTTCCGATCTGCTGAATACCGGCATCGATATCGATGCCCAGCCGCCGGGAAAAGCCGTACAGAACAATCTGCTGTTCTCAGGCGGTGAGAAGAGCCTGATCGCGCTCTGTGTGCTGTTTGCCATCCTGAAGGTCAAACCGGTACCGCTTGTCATACTGGATGAAGTCGAAGCTGCTCTGGACCCGGGAAACGTAGAGCGCTTTGCCCAGTATCTGCATGTATTTACAGATCAGACACAGTTTATTGTTGTTACTCACCGGACCGGTACGATGCAGAGTGCAGACGTACTGTATGGTGTCACGATGCAGCAGCAGGGTGTATCCCAGATGCTGAAAGTCGAACTGCATGAGGCAATGGATCTCGCCGATCCGCAGGAGGTCAGTTCATGAGTTTTTTAAGCAAACTGAAAGAAGCATTTACAAAAAAAGAAGATAAGGCAGTATACCTGAGCGGGTTCCAGAAATCCCGTCAGACATTCGGCGACCAGCTGAACCAGATGAAATACACGTTCCGGGGAGTGGATGATGATTTTCTGGAACAGCTGACGATCATCCTGCTGGAAAGCGATGTCGGTATTGAAACGGCAGATGAGATCTGTGAGCGCCTGCGCAGAAAGTGCGAGGAATATCCCTCCGTTACCTTCCACTGGGCTATGAACTTTCTCATCGAGATCATGAAAGAAATATATGAAGAGGTACCGGACGGACCAATCGTATATAATGAAAACGGACCAACAGTGATCCTGCTGGAAGGCGTTAATGGAAGCGGAAAAACTACCTCTGCCGCAAAGCTTGCGCACATGTATAAGTTCTACGGCAAGCGGGTCGTATTCGTCGCTGCGGATACTTTCCGCGCCGGTGCGATCGAACAGCTGGCAAAATGGGGCGAGCGGCTGAATGTTCCGTGCATCAAAGGCCGTGAGAACGGCGATCCGTCGGCGGCGATCGTTGACGGCTGCAGATTTGCAAAAGAAAAAGGCGCGGATATCGTCCTGTGCGATACGGCTGGCCGTCTGCAGAACAAGAGCATGCTGATGAACGAACTGTCAAAGATGAACCGCGTGGCTGCCAAAGAGATCGAAGGGGCACCGCATAATACATGGCTTGTCCTGGATGCGACGACCGGACAGAACGGTCTTTCGCAGGCGGAAGTATTTGCCCAGTCCACAAAGCTGACAGGCATCATACTGACCAAAATGGACGGAACAGCCAAAGGCGGCATCGTACTGGCCATTAAGAATAAACTGCATGTTCCGGTATACTTTATCGGACTTGGAGAACAGCCGGAGGATCTCAGACCATTCGATCTGGACTCCTATCTGTACAGTATTTCCGAAGGCCTCGACTATGGCGAATAAGCTGGAAATGGACCGGCTGCTGGATTTCTACGGAGTGCTTCTGACGGGAAAACAGCAGGAGATCTGTGACTATTACTGCCGTCAGGATTATTCTCTGCAGGAGATCGCGGAGATCATGGGCACAAGCCGCAGCGCGGTATATGACATCATTCACCGCTGCCGGCGGGAAATGGAAAAGTATGAAGGAAAGCTTCATTTATACAGGGATCATACGGAACGTATCCAGCTGCTGGAAGAAATGCTGAAAACAGCCGGCAGCGAAACAGTCCCGTTTATTCATAAGCTCATTGCAAAAGAACAAGGACAGGAGGAACTATGAGCAAAGTAATATCTGTAAATTCAGGATCATCTTCACTGAAATTCCAGTTATTCGACATGCCGTCCGAAGTCGTACTGACATCCGGACAGGCTGAAAGAATCGGGCTGGACATGGGCATCTTCACAATCAAGTACAACGGTGAAAAGAAGGTTATCGAACAGCCTATTCCCAATCATAAGGTAGCTGTCGATCTTCTTCTCAAGAACCTTGTTGAACTCGGCATCGTAAAAGAACTGACGGAGATCGAAGGTGCAGGACACCGGATCGTCCAGGGCGGCGCGTATTTCAGTGAATCCGTAAAGACGGATGACGACGTTGTCGGAAAAGTCCGTGAGCTTGCTGAACTGGCTCCGCTTCACAACCCGGCACACCTGGTATGCTACGAAGCATTCCGCGAAGCACTTCCTCATATCGGACACGTATTTGTATTCGATACAGCATTCCATCAGACAATGGGACCGGAATCCTATCTGTTCCCGGTACCGTACGACTGGTATACACAGTATAAGATCCGTCGTTATGGTGCACACGGCACAAGCCATCAGTATGTCAATAAGAGAACAGCTGAACTGATGAATGAAGATGTCACAAAACTGAACATGATCACATGCCATATGGGCAACGGCGCCAGCATTACAGCGATCCACAACGGCAAGTGCATCAACACATCCATGGGTCTGACACCGCTCGGCGGCATCATGATGGGAACACGCTGCGGCGATATCGACCCGACAGTCGTCTTCTATATGATGAAACAACTGCAGTGCACACCGGATGAAATGGATACATTCCTGAACAAGCGTTCCGGTATGCTCGGTGTTTCCGGCATCAGCTCTGACGCGCGTGATATCCAGGCTGCTTACGAAAAAGGCGATGAACGTGCGATCCTGACAGTTGATCTGTATGTCAACCGTGTTGTCAACGTGATCGGCGGCTACTTCATGCAGCTTGGTCATGTAGATGCAATGGCATTCACAGCCGGTCTCGGTGAGAATGACGTTCATATGCGTGAACGTATCCTGAAGCATCTGGAAGAAGGTCTCGGACTTAAGATCGATTATGAACTTAACTCCAAAACACGAGGCAAAGAAGTACTGATCTCTCTGCCGGATTCCAAAGTCCAGGTATGGATCGTTCCGACAAATGAGGAACTGGTCATTGCCCGCGACACATATCGTATTCTTGGCCTCAAATGAGTCCGCAGGAATTAAGAGATCTCATAGAACAGTACGATACGATCACACTGTACCGGCATCAGCATCCTGACTGTGACGCTCTTGGCTCGCAGTACGCTATGAAAACGTGGATCGAGGATAACTATCCGGATAAACATGTATACGCACTCGGAGCGGAAACAACGCATCAGGCAGAGTTTCCGCCTTCCGATGTCGTGTCGGATGAAACGATCGCGAAGAGTCTTGCTGTCGTACTGGATACGTCAAATACTGCCAGGGCGGATGACAAGCGGTTTCTGAATGCCGAAACGATCGTAAAAATCGATCATCATCCGGATGTGGAACCATACGGTACATATCGGATGGTCAATGAAAATGCAGCTGCGGCATGTGAGATCCTAAGCGAATTCTTCCTGTCTTTTCCGGATGCGGTTCTTTCCGGAAAGACGGCGGAGTATCTTTACATGGGTCTGCTGACAGATACTCTGGGCTTTAAGGTATCGCACGTTACAGGAAAAACACTGCGTATCGCGGCGGAACTTGCTGATAAAGGAATCGATATACCTGCGATCAACAGACAGTTATTCGATAAGAGTTACGCGGAGTTTGAAACGGCGAATTATATACGCAGCCGCATCATGCGGAACAACGGGGGAAATGTGGCCTGCGTAATACTGACGATGGAGGAGCTGGAAGCACTTCATACAACACCTTCGGAAGCCAGGAACTATATCGATGAGATCGGACACGTTAAGGATTTTGATATCTGGCTGCTGATGACGGAAAAAGCACCGGACGTATATGACGGGTCACTGCGTTCAAAAACGATCACGATCAACGGCGTTGCGGCAGAATTCCGCGGCGGCGGACATGCATGCGCTTCCGGAGTAAAAGAACTGTCCTATAAGGAAATACTGAATCTTCTTGACCGGCTCGATCAGCTTGCGTCGGTCAGTTAAAAATGACTGAACAACAGGGGGGTAATGAAATCATGAAAGTTTCAAATGTTGAATCGATGGCTGAGATACTGTCTGAACGCCATAATCTGACGAAAAAAGAGTCGAATGAGATCATTGTTCTTATTTTTGATCTTATCTCGCAGTCTCTTTCTGAGGGAGATACAGTGGACATTAAAAAGTTCGGAAAATTCTCAGTGAAAGAAAGGCCGGCGCGTTTGGGTATCAATCCTAAAACGCTGGAAAAGATCCAGATTCCCGACAGGAAGGTACTTGTTTTTAAACCATCTTCCACATTGAAAAACAAGATCGGATGACCGATCCTGTATGACAGAAAAAGGGCGTTTCTGCATGGAAACGCCTTTTATCATGATGCCAAATACATTGAACTTCCGCAGCAGATCATTTAGAGATCTGAACGACTGCCGCAGCAAAGCCGCCGTCATGCGTGATGCTGACTGCGATCTCAGGGTGATCCAGGACATACGGAGCACCGTTTTCGCCGTTCAGGATCGAATACCGGAGGTACCTGCGGTCCTGGGTAGCCTTGAAGATTGCTTCTTTGGCCGCAAATCTTCCGCCGATGTATTCAATTCTCCGCTTCTCACTGGTCCTTGCGTAGTATTCTTTCTGTTCCATGTCTGTCAGGACCTGTTTTACGAACGACTCTCTGAGTACGATGCGGGACAGATCCACAATGTCGATTCCTACCATGCCTTAAGTATACCATCAGTATCTGTAATTGCCATAAAGTAAATACAGGCGCGTACAGAAGCATATTATCGACAGTGATTCAGATATCGTCTTCGGTAATTATCCCTCTTATCGCGCTTTATACGGCGTTACAGCATGTTTTGAACGCCGGTGAGTGTACTTGGAATGCTGTACAGGCATTCGGCAAAAGGAATGACGGTGTATACGGCAGCCATCCGGAATATCGTGTACAATAATCGTAATCAGTACAAAGGAGGCAGCGATGCTGGCATATCATAAGAATTACAGTGAGTTCTGCAGTGATATCAACCGGAACCGGATCGTCGCTGAGATCATGAAGGCAACGAACAGAAGTTTTGGAGACAGTGAGAAACGGGCTTTTAAGTTCTCTCTGCAGTGTGTAAAAAATGCACTTTCCAATGTAATGATCCCGCCGGACGCCGAGGTCGGCATTGAATATAAAGTTCCGCTGACAAACAAGCGGATCGATTTTGTTCTGGCGGGAACAGATGATGCTGGCAACAGCAATGTAGTGATCGTGGAACTGAAGCAGTGGGATAAGGTCATGCATACTGACATGAATGATATCGTACTGCTTGGAAACCGTCAGGCAGTCCATCCTTCCTGGCAGGCCTATTCTTACGGAACAACGATCTCAAACTTTAATGAGTTTGTAGACCGCAATAACGTGCGGATCTACACCTGCACATTCCTGCACGATTATGATCAGGACTATGAAGGGGAGATCCGGCACTCAGTATATAAGGAAGGTCTGAATAAAGCACCTGCTTTCCTGAGTACGGAATGGGATTCCTTCGCGGATTTTATCGGAACAAAAATATGCAGAAAAGCCGATGTTCCCCTGCTGTTTGAAATTGAAAAGGGGAGAGTCAAGCCTTCTGAATTCCTTGTTAACACTCTTGGTCAGTCCCTTAACGGAAATCATTACTTTGAACTCATCGGAGATCAGAGAATTGTATTTTCCAATCTGAAGAAACAGGTTGAAAAAGGTGTCAGTGACAGTCTCAGAAGAAGAAAAGTGATTATTGTAAAAGGCGGCGCCGGCACCGGCAAAAGCGTGATCGCGATCCGCCTTCTGGAAGCATTGATCCATGAGAAGCACTGCTCGGCGTTCTATGTAGCAAAAAGCAGTTATATCAAAGAATCCTATTACAAAATGCTTACCAGAAATGTACCGAATTATAAGCACCTCAGAACACTGTTTCTCGGATCCGGAGATTTCCATAAAGAAGGAAATAATACCAGCAAACAATTTGACTGCCTGATCGTTGATGAAGCTCATCGTCTGACAGAAAAGACCAAGCGTTCTTTTATGTATTACGGAGAAAATCAGATCCGGGAGATCATACACGCCAGCAAAGTGTCAGTATTCTTCATTGATGAGACTCAGCAGATCGATATCAAGGATTTCGGCACAGTGGAAAACATCCGCGCAGCTGCAGCGGCAGAAGATGCTGAAATACTTGAAGACAGCACTTTTGAACTGCATTCGCAGTTCCGCTGCAACGGATCGGATGAATATGTCAGCTGGGTGGAAAGCGTATTATATAACAGAAAGTTCATAAGTGACGGCGAACCGCTGGATTATACCATTGAACTGGTCGACAGCGCAGAAGAACTGCATGAGATCATTCAGCAGAAAAACATGGCGCATGATCTTCCGTGCAGAATGCTGAGCGGAGACGTCTTTCCCTGGCTGAGCCGTGACGATAAAACAGGAACTGTCAAAGATATTCATATAGGAAACTTCGAAGCAGCATGGAACCGGACCAAGTCCTTTGCGGTGAATCCGGCTTCCGTGAATGAAGTCGGATGTATTCATACATCTCAGGGAATGGAATTTGAATATGTTGGTCTGATCATCGGCGATGACCTGCTGTACAGAAACGGAAAAGTTATTACCGATTACACGAGACATCCTGATAAAGCCGGAGAGTTCAGGCGTCCTCATCAGCAGAAAGTACAGCCGGAAGATCTTCCGGTAATTGACCGTCTGATCCGCAATACGTATAAAGTATTATTCACCCGCGGCCAGAAAGGTATTTATATATACTGTATGGATCCGAGCCTGAAAGAGTATCTGAAAAAACGTATTAAGGACCTGACATTAAATAATACTGCATCTGCATAGTATAAGATCATAAGTGCGTCCCAGGCAAATGCAGAAAACTATCAGGATATTAGAGTTTAATAAACAGTGAATGAAGAATGCCGGTCATGTATGGAGACCGGCATTCTTTGGCAGAAAACTCTGCATGTATCAATGCTGCAGTCAGAAATCGGAATAATATTAAAGGTCATATCAATGGTAAAACAACAAAGACAGTATTAGTGTATTAACGGATTATCCGGAGAATAAAGTACTTTTTATGAAAACAGTATTATCAAAAAGAGATGAACGATATCTGAACCGAAGTCTGAATGACACGATGTGGAAAGTGATTCTGATGATTGGAACACCTCTGGCTCTGTATCAGGGACTTCAGCAGGTCTTTTCGATCCTGGATACGATGATGGCGGCTCACATCAGCAAGGAATCGGTATCGGCAGTTGCTTATCTGTCTCAGCTGAATCATCTTCTCTCAGCCGTCGGCGGCGGCCTGGCTGTAGGCGCAGGCATTCAGATCTCAAGAGCTTTCGGGGAAGAAAAATATGATCTGGTGCATAAACGCGTATCCAGCCTGTATGCCATCAGCTTCACCGTTGGTATGGGCATGCTGGCAGTCATCCTGCCGTTTACGAATCAGTTCCTGAAACTGGCAGGAACCCCGGAGACGCTGATCGCAGTGGGGTCAAGATACTTTATCGTTCAACTGTTCACGATGGTTGTGACCTTCCTGAATAATGTCTATATCGCCGTGGAAAGAGCGAGAGGAAATGCCGGAAGAATATTCCGGCTGAACCTGATCGTAATTGCCATGAAGCTGAGTCTGACAGCCTTGTTTGTATATGTACTGAATGGAGACCTGGTCATGATCGGACTTGCCAGTCTGATCTCACAGCTGTCACTGTTCGCATCTGCATTGAAAAACAGCTTTTTTACAGACGATGCATTCAGTTTCTCCTTCAAAGCAATTACCATGAATCGGGAAGTTACAGCACCGATGATAGCACGCTCCTGGCCGGTCATTACAGAAAAAGCGCTGTTTTCTTTCGGGAAAACGATCGTTAATTCCATGTGCACTCTATATGGAGATACAATGGTCGGAGCAATGGGAGTATCCAACAATCTTGGTGGAATAACCACAAATCCCCAGAATGGCTACCAGGAAGGAACTGCCTCTGTCATCAGTCAGAATCTCGGTGCAAAAAAATACAGGCGTGTGCTTGAAGCATTCCGAGCCGTATTGATTGTCAATATGATCCTGGGAGCGGTCATTTCCTCGCTGGAATTGTGGCAGCTGGATTTTCTGGCAGGATTGTTCGATTCCGGCAGTATTGATTTCCACAATATGATCATGACTGTATACCGCTTTGAAGCACTGGGCGCTGTACCGCTGGGAATCAACGCTTCGGTAATGGCGCTGTTGTACGGACTCGGAGAAACAAAGCTTACACTGGTTATCAATCTGGCACGCGTATTCATCTTCCGTATCCCGGTATTCTGGTTCCTGCAGAATTTCACGAGTTTCGGTGAAGCAAGTGTCGGCATCGTAATGATGGTCAGCAATATTTCCGTTGCAGTATTATCGTCCGGTATTGCGGCATATGTGATCCATGAGTTCAGAAAGAATTACGGTGTCTGATTCATTTGCTTAGATCAATATGTTTCCGGACACAAGTTCTATATCCTGATATGCCAGTCTCGAAAGGGGACTGGCTTTCTTTTGGCTAACTGCACTGTCGTGCTTCCACTAAGATACTCATCCATAAAACTATTTTCTGATACATCTCAGGCGATTCTGAAATGAACATATTCGAATTGAAAAATCAAAGCGCGAGTAAGATCAGAGAACATTTTAATGGATTTTGCGAATGCTTATTAGAATTGCTTAATTCCGGGTATAGATGCGGGAAAGCCATATTACAGCATATGCAGCTACAGCAAAGCCAGACTTTCGGATATATAACTTCGCATAATGTATGTTATGCGATTTTTATTTATATCAACAAGCTGAGAGCCACAATCATCAAAATATCCCTATTTTATGGTGGTTTCTGCATATTAACATGCTAGAATGATTACCTTCTTATAATCATATGCTTTCTATTTTGGCTATAAATCTTGATTAACTGCATCCAATGATTTGGATGCTCGATTTTGATCTCCAGGTATCTGTCAGACTTCCTTCATGGTCTTATAATCGACTGATCCAGATGATTTCTGTCCGTTTGTGATGCATCAGGAATCTGCTTTACTGGTACTTGTTCATCTGTGATGCATCACAGCGCCTTTCTATTACATTCCTGTATTGCAGTTTTTAAGTATGCCTGAGATTTCTGGCCATAAGATCATTACCGGATTCATGATTCTGTAAGATTGTGTCTGAAAGCTCCGGGTTCATTTATGAGGATGCATTCTTCCAATGCGGACATTTACATACGAATAAATATGTTTATCATTCTTAAGACTTGCTGATTCTGTAATTGTGTATAATGTGAAACAATCACAAAAAAGTCCCCTACATCAAAAAAAACAGCTGATTTTACTCAGCTGTTATCTGACATGCACGATAATATCCGTCATCGTCTTTTATACAGGTAAGACTTGTATTATCCGCTTCGATCTTCGTGACCTTGGAGTTAGTTGGAAATACAATCTCCTGAATAGCGGAACCGCTCAGAATGATCTCTGACAGATCACTGTTCCTGGAGAGATTCAGAGAAGTAATTGCGGTGTTGCTGATGTTGATATACTGCAGCATGCGGTTGCGCGATACATCGACTTCGGAGACGCTGGTACCGTTTATTGACAGCCCCTGCAGCACATTGAAGTACTCTATCCCCTTCAGGTCATCGATCCGATCATCTTCATTAAAGTTCAGATATATAATGCTGTTTCTTTCGGAAGGACTGAGATGCCAGTCATGATCGGAATCAAACTCGTGGTAGATCCATTCACGGAATGCTGGTGACGGGAACGTCGTATCATCAACGATGATCGGATCCTCAGTCTCAGGCACCAGGTAAGAAACTGCCGGATCTTCCTGTTCAGGCTCGGGGATCGGTTCTGCCGGACGGTGATTCAGCCAGAGGCCGATTCCGCTGGCAAATATGCCAAGCAGGACGACGAACACAAGAATGTTGCGTACTTTCATACGCCGTTCCTGTGAGATCTGTTCCAGCTTTATAACATGCAGCATCTGTGTATCGTGCGGCATATCACGGTCTGTGTGAATGACGCGGGTATTGGACAAAATATCTTCGATATCTTCATCAGAGAGCTTACTCAGATTTGTGTGCAGAGTGCGCGTACTTGAGATAAGATCTTCCTTTTCCTCATCGGTCAGATGATCCAGTCTGCCGTTGTTCTTCTGTTCTTCAGACATTTAGTCCCTCTTTACCATGCGACTGCGATATCGATCTGTGTCGGATTCGTATAAATGAATGTTCCCGTGTCACATACGATACCCATACCGAGACTTGTCGGAACCAGGCTTCCGCGCGGACGGATGCTCAGGTCTGCTGCGATCATGACATAATCGCCGTACATCTTGACACCGTCGCTGCGTACCCAGTACTCATAGTTGAATCCTGCTGCGCGCATGATATTGATCACACCCTGCATCGGCAGGTTGTAATATGTTTCCTTGCCGCTCGGGCCGATGATCGCGCCGTTGCGCGGATTTAATACTGTTCCGTCCCAGTTCGGTGTATAGCCTCCGCCGGCATCATTTCTCTGCGGGACCGGCGGCGGTGTAACAATGATGATCTTCTTTTCATCCATGAGATCGTCTTTGCTGACATAGCAGATCCTGCCGTCAGCTTCTACTTCCCAGTACTGGAGATCATTTGTTCCGATGACGTGGATCTCATCATTTTCTTCAAGTTCTTCTATTTCTGTACCATTGTCGAAAGGAATGCCGAGAAGAACGGTGCCCTCTTTTGCGTATTTGATTTCATCCTGCGGAGTAAAGACATATTCTAATTTAGCTGTCAGACGCGTAAGCGGTATATAGCCAACACGTCCGTTTTCCGTCAGGACACGGCACATACTGCCGTCAATGGTAATCACACTGACCGTGGTACCTGCCCTCTGGGTATCGATCACAGAAGCGGTATTTGTATTGTCAGAAATGATATTCGTGTCTTTCAGCAGATACATATCCTGCTTATCCGCTGCCAGCAGTTCTTCAAACTCATTTGTTCCGGTTCCGGACTTTCCCGGAGACAGTGCAGAAAAGGAGGTATTGTCAGCGTTCAGAGAAAAAACAGTACCTATGCAGAGTAAACCGGTCAATCCGATATAACGAACGGTCTTTTTCATATAAGGTTCCTCCTTATGAGGTGAAAAAAAACAGATTCCACCTATCCTTTTGCATCATAGCAGAAAAAAAGACAAATGAAAAGGCCGCATCCCGTTAGGAACGCGGCTGACAGAACGAAAGAATTACTCTCCCTTCTTATCGAAGAGACCTTTTGCTTTGTCTACAGCATTCTTTGCTGTTTCTTTTACGGAGTCAACGATGCGGTTGACATCATCTTTGTCAAACTTTCCGTCTTCGCCGAGAAGAGCATCTTTGCCCTTGTTGAAGAGTCCTGCTGCACCTTCTTTAACTGTGCCGGCAATACGGTCAACATCATCTTTGTCAAACTTTCCGTCTTCACCGAGAAGCGCATCTTTGCCTTTGTTGAAGAGTCCTGTAGCGCCTTCTTTTACCTGTCCGGTAATACGGTCAACGTCATCTTTGCTGATCTTTCCGTCTTCGCCGCCAAGAGCTTCCTTACCTGCATTGAACAGTTTTTCAGCACCGGCTTTTGCAGTTTCTGCTGCTTTGCCCAGTTCTTTTCCTGCTTTCTCAGCGAGGTCTTTTGCTTTTTCTGTCAGTTCTTCTGTATTAAATTTCTTGTCTTCAGTCATGATTTATAATGCCTCCTTAATGTTATTGTTATTATACTCAGATTTTGCATGCATATACAATTATTTGAGATATTCAAGCAGAGATGTACCGTTTGCCGGTTTTTCCAGCTGGAAGTTTTCGGCTATTGTTGCTCCGAGATCAGCGAATGTGTCTGCTTCACGCAGCAGACCGCTGCCGGTAAACGACGGACTGTAGAGAAGAAGCGGAACCAGTTCACGCGTATGATCGCTTCCCTTCCAGGTCGGATCATTTCCGTGATCTGCCGAGATCATGATCAGATCATCATCATGGATCGCATCCATAAGAATTCCAAGCTTCTCGTCAAAGTCTTCAAGTTCCTTCGCATACCCCTGAGGATTTCTGCGGTGTCCCCACTTGGCGTCGAAATCCACAAGATTGACAAAGCATAATCCGGTAAAATCACGGCCGGCGATCTCGATCGTCTGATCCATGCCCATGACACTGGATTTGGAATGCAGCACTTCCGTAACGCCTTCTCCCACAAAAATATCGTTGATCTTGCCGACTGCGATCATATCCAGGCCGGCGTCTTTAATGCTGTTCAGGACAGTTCGGCCGGTAGGTTTGAGAGCAAGATCATGCCGGTTCGGCGTCCGTACAAAGCTGCCGGCTTTTCTGCCCAGGAACGGACGGGCAATGACACGGCCGACTTTCCATTCCGGTTTCATTGTGATCTCGCGGGCGATATCGCAGCAGCGCAGCAGTTCATCAAGGCCGAAAGTCTCTTCGTTTGCGGCAATCTGCAGAACGGAGTCCGCGGATGTGTAGACGATCATTTTTCCCGTCGCGATATGTTCTTCACCCAGTTCGTCCAGGATCTCTGTGCCGGAGGCAGCCTTATTGCCGATGATGCCGTGACCGGTCTTTTCCTCCAGTTCATCGATCAGTTCCTGCGGGAATCCGGTATCGGTAAATGTGATGAACTTCTCCGGAATATAGAGACCCATCATCTCCCAGTGTCCGGTCATAGTGTCTTTGGAATTACTGGCTTCACGCATCTTCAGATAGTAGCCTTTCGGATTCTGTACAGGCGTGACATGACGGATATGCTTGAGATTAAAGGCACCGATCTTCTGCAGATTCGGTACGGTAAAGGAATCTACAGAGTCAGCGATATGGCCGGCTGTATCAGCGCCATCATCATCGAAGCGATCGGAATCCGGTGCACTTCCAAATCCCCAGGAATCTACTACGATCGTGAATATGCGGCGGAAACGATATTGTTTGGTTTCGGGTATCATAAGCTCACCTCCTGTACCACCCGGATGGAACCTGTCATAGCTGTCAAACAGATGACGGTTCTGAATGTGTGTATAGATCTCGGTCGTCTGTATATCGGAATGACCGAGAATTTCCTGTATGCTTCTGAGATCTGCGCCTCCCTGCAGCATATGTGTCGCATAGCTGTGACGCAGTTTGTGAGGAGTGATATGCTTGCTGAAATTCAATTCCGCACATTTCTCCTGAAGAAGATTTTCAACATGTTTGGATGTGATCCTGCGTCCGAGACGGTTGATAAAGAACAGTGATGTGCGCTTTTTCAGGAAGACCGGACGGATGATGTCACGGTAATGTTTGAACAGAGAAATACTCCCCCGCGGGATCGGAACGATGCGTTCCTTATCCCCTTTTCCGAGAACACGTAATCTGGCACTGTCGAGATCAACACGATTCAGAGTCAGCGAACACACTTCCGAGACCCGCAGTCCGCAGGAATAGATCATCAGAAGGATCGCGTGATCGGTCATCTGCTGCGGATCCGAATCATCAAAGGAACTCATAAGCCGGTCTATTTCTTCCTTTGTACAGAATACAGGAAGTGTTCCCGGCCCCTTGTGGACCTGAAGGTTGATGCTGGGATCCTTCGCGTCATAAAGGAAAGAATACCAGCGGTGAAACGATCGGATCGCGGCAGCCATGCGGGCAAGCGATGCCGGCTTCTTCGTCAGGGACTGTTCCACGGCAAACTCTTCGATCAGGGAACCGGTCACCTTTTCCATCTCTGAAATATCCTGGTCGTCCAGCCAGAGCAGATACTGGTTCAGATCGTTGTGATAGGAACTGACTGTCCGGGGACTGCTGCCTTCGTTGATCTGCAGATACGCAAGATACTGTTTCATAGCAGCGTAAGTATTCATTGATCGGCCTCCTTTTTCAGCAGCGCCGAAGCACGCATGAAGGAAGATGTGCCGGTCTGGCGGTTAAGATCCGAAAGAATGTCGTCAGTGTTTTCATCGTCTTCCATATCATCATGAAACAGATTCAGTCTGGAGATGACGCCTGCGTCTGATGTAAAGTCGCTCACGGATATGCCGACAAGACGCACCGGATCACCATCCCAGTTGCTGTCAAACAGAGACATCGCCTGGACGAACAGATCATCGCTGCGGTTGACAGGGTTCTGTGTTTTTGCGGAACGGTCGATATTCCGGAAGTCATAATAGCAGATGCGGATCTGCACAAGACTGCCGGCCTTTTCCGCCTTTTTCAGACGTGAGGACAGCCGTCGGGCAAGAACGCGGAAGAGTCCGCGGATCTCTTCGTAATCCGTAACATCTTCCAGCATCGTTTCCGATACGCCCATGGAGCGGGCATCATATTCCCTGACCAGCACACGGTCGTCGTAGCCCTGCGCTTTACGGATCATGTGCTCTGTCTGCTTTCCGAATACTTCTCTTACGGCATTGATGTCCCGGGGATTGGCCAGATCACCGATCGTGCGGATCCCGGCGTCTTCCAGAAGCGGCACGGTCCGGTTTCCGATCCCGCGCAGATCTCCGATCGGCAGCGGCCACATTTTCTGCGGTACATCGCGCAGACGCAGGACAGTGATGCCCATCGGCTTTTTCATATCGCTGGCCATCTTGGCAAGCATCATATTCGGTCCGACACCGATCGAACACGGAATGCCGGTCTCGCGCAGGATCGTCTGCTGCATCTCAGTCGCAAGATCGAGCGGTCTGGGATAGCGGCGTATCACATCGGTGACATCGGCATAGCATTCATCCACAGAGGCCTGCTCTACTTCCTGGGTATAGCGGGAAACGATCTGCATGAATCTGCGGGACAGTTCACTGTACCAGGTATAGTGTCCCTCCAGCAGGATCAGCTGCGGGCAGAGACGTCTGGCTTCGCTGACCGGCATGGCGCTGTGTACGCCGAACGTCCGTGCTTCATAGCTGCACGTGGAAATAACGCTTCGGCGCGTACTGCCTGCTACAGCGATCGGTTTTCCGGCAAGAGAAGGATCCAGCAGGATCTCCGCATTGGCAAAGAACGCATTCAGATCTATGTGAAAGTATACACGGGACATATCAGGAACGGTTCCTCCGATACAGTTCTTCCGCAGCGCGAACGGAGGATTCCGTGATTTCTCCGCTTGCGATCAGCGCCAGCTGGCGGATTCGTTCATCTTCTTCCAGAAGAGCGACACTGGTATGCGTGGAGTCTTCACCGGCGTCTTTATGAACAAGATACTGTCTGTCGGCACAGGCCGCTACCTGTGCCAGATGGGTAACGGCAAATACCTGACAGTCCTCTGACAGTGTGCGCATCTTGCGGCCGATGGCGGTAGCGACAGGTCCGCTGACCCCGGTATCGATTTCATCAAAGATAACGGTATGGATCTTCTGCAGGCGCGAGAAGATGACTTTCAGGCCAAGCATGAGACGGGACAGTTCGCCGCCGCTGGCAGTGCGGCTGAGCGGACGGACAGGTTCTCCCCGGTTCATTGAGATCATGAATTCGACGCGGTCGCTTCCTTTCGCGGACGGCTCCCCTTCTTCGATAGAAGTCACAAATACAGCATTTTCAAGCATCAGGTCCTGCAGATGTCCGCGGATATCCTGATCCAGACGAGGAGCGGCTTCATGACGCTTTGCGGACAGTTCACCGGCTTTTTTATTGTATTCACGAAGAGCATTCGCGATCCTGCGGTCCATTTTATCCAGGTATTCCTGACGGTTGCGGATTCGCTCGATCTGTTCTTTCATTTCTTCCTTACGGGCGAGGATGTCTTCGATCGTGCGTCCGTATTTGCGCTTGAGCTTCTGCAGGATATACAGGCGCTCCTGCATGGAATTGATCTCCTCTTCGGAAAGATCAAGGCTGTCCATGTAGCGTTCCAGAGAAGACATGGCGTCGGAAAGCGCATAATAACTGTCATTTACAGCCGTCTGTATCTCTTCCAGCTTCTCATCAGTCTGAACCGATGCCATGACTTTGTTCATGTCATACAGAGAATCCGAAACATTCGTCCGGTATACATTCAGGACATTCTGGATCCGTTCGTAATTTGCCTTGATCAGACGGTACTGGCGTTCTTTTTCTGCCAGTTCTTCATCTTCTCCCGGCTGCAGATCCGCTTCTTCGATCTCATCGATCTGATACTGCAGGAACTCGAGATCGGATTCGTTGTACGTCTCGTTCAGCGCTTTCTCTTTCGCATCCGTAAGATCTCTGTACTGTCTGTAGGCTTCCGCAGCGGCACTGCGCATGTCCTGAAGCGAAGCGTATTCGTCAAGAAGATCCACGTGGATGGAAGGCCGCAGGAGATACGCTGTATCCCGCTGTCCGTGGATATCGATCTCATCTTCCAGGCATTCGCGCAGGAAAGCGAGCGTAACCGTACGGCGGTCGATCCGCGCTGTTGATTTTCCGTTGGCATAGATCTCACGGGTAAAGACAACTTCTTCTTCCGGTTCAAAGCCGGCTTCTTTCAGCAGAGTGCATACACGTCCGTCCGGTTCAAAGGCGAAAGTTCCCTCAACGATGGCTTTTTCCTTACCGTGTGCTACCTGGGCGGAGCTTGCTCTGGCAGCGCAGAGCAGTGAGATCGCATCTATCAGGATGGATTTTCCGGCACCCGTTTCACCGGTAAAAGCGCTGAATCCGTTTTCCAGATCCAGGCTCAGTTCGTCGATAAGAACATAGTTTTTAATGTACAGATATTTCAGCATGTTCCAGATCCTTTAGTATTTCGTCCATGAGGGTATTGAGATCGAGCCCCATCATGCGTTTCAGCTGATGGTTGGAGCCTTGCGGAACATAGCGGTCCGGGATGCCGAAACGGCGGATCTTCATCGTAAGACCCTGATCATTCAGATACTCCAGTACAGATGCGCCGAGACCGTTTTCCAGCATATCTGTTTCATATACGATCACGGATGCATCCCGCTTTGCGATGTCACAGAGCATTTCTGTATCGATCGGCTTCAGGAACCGGCAGTTGACTACGGTGACCGGCAGCGCATTCACAGTGACCTTATTCAGCAGTGTCTGCACGTCTGATCCATAGGTCAGTACGATCACTTTGTTGTCCGGAGCGTCGTTGTACATTTCCCATTTTCCGGTCTCAATCGTCCTCATTTCATATTTACCCGGAATTCTGACAAAATCCTTGGAAAATCTTATTGCGTACGGATGATCTGTGCGGAACGCGGTATACAGCATGTCTTTCGCTTCCTGCGCAGTAGACGGCGCAGCCAGGATCATATTTGGCAGCGCTTTGAGCAGGCCGATATCGAATACACCGTGATGGGTATCGCCGTCGCCGCCGCACAGTCCTGCCCTGTCGATTCCGATCACGACCGGAAGATCCATACGGCAGATGTCATGATTGATCTGATCGTACGCACGCTGCAGGAAGGAACTGTATACCGTGAAATACGGACGCATGCCGGAAAGTGCCAGGCCGGCGCAGAATGTCGCCGCATGTTCTTCGGAAATGCCGCAGTCAAAGCTTCGCTCCGGATATCTCGCAAAGAAGGTCTGCAGACAGCTTCCGTATACCATGGCAGGAGTAACCGCTACGATATCCTTATTCGTTTCTGCCAGTTCCGTAACGGTATTGCTCATAAGAGCGCTCCAGGAAATAAAGCCTTCCGGAGTACCGTGCTTTTCCCGGCCGGAATGAATATCAAAAGGTCCGATGCCGTGCCATCTGCCGTCAATATCATTTTCGCAGAACGGGTATCCTTTCCCCTTCTTGGTGATGACATGGACGACAACCGGTCTGTCATGTGTTCTGGCGGTCTCGAACGCCTCGATCAGGTCATGCAGATTATGTCCGTCGACCGGACCGAGATAATCCAGGTTGAACTCACCGAAAATGCCCTCATCAATGATCGTATCGCGTACGGTATCCTTGATGGATTTCAGACCTGTATAGACAGCCCGTCCGAAGGAATTGCGGATCAGGCCTTTTTTCATATTTCGTTTCAGATCATTGTATCCCTTTCCGGCGCGCAGCTTGGAAAAGCCTTTCGCCATGGCGCCGACATTCCGGGAGATCGACATATTATTGTCGTTGAATACAATGATGATCTTTCTTTTTTCGGAACCGATCTGATTCAGCGCTTCCAGAGACATTCCGGAACTGAGCGCACCGTCTCCGATCACCGGTACGATGGAATAGCTGCCGTGATGAAGATCTCTGGCCACAGCCATGCCCAGAGCAGCGCTCAGTGACGTTGAACTGTGTCCCGCTTCCCAGACATCATACAGGCTTTCGTTTCGCTTCTGGAAACCGCTGAGGCCCTGAAACTGCTTCAGTGTGGGGAAACGGTCCGCCCGTCCGGTAAGGATCTTATGTGTATAGCACTGGTGTCCGACATCGAAGAAAACTTTATCTTCGGGAACACTGAAAACACGGTGAAGTGCGATCGTCAGTTCCACAACACCGAGATTGCTGGCAAGATGTCCGCCGGTCTTTGATATGTTCTGGATCAGAAACTCACGGATCTCTCTTGCGAGCTCATCCATCTGCTTCTCATCCATTGTTCTGAGAAAATCAGGATTTCGGATTTCATTCAGATTCATAGATACGCCTCCTATTTTCTGCGCTTTTGAATCGCTTCGACCATAGCTGCAAAGCTTTCTGAATCAAACCCCCTTATTGAGCGCACAGTATCCAGCCCCCGCTGATACTGACGCGCCATTTCTGTTTTAGCTGTTTCTATCCCTAATACTGTTACACTTGTTATTTTATCATTCTTTTCGTCCGAATTCGATTTTCCGAACTCTTCCGCGGTAAGTTCGACATCCAGGATGTCGTCCTGGATCTGGAATGCGAGACCAAGTGCGTTTCCCGCTTCGTGCCATGTCTCGACGGCGTCTTCATGGCCGGCGATCACCGCTGCCATCATGAGCGGCGCGCTCAGCAGACAGCCTGTTTTATAACGATGCACACGCACCAGATCTTCCCATGTCAGCTTCGTTTCTTCGGCTATATCAAGCGTCTGACCGAGGATCATTCCGTCCGCACCGGCCATTTCCGACAGGATCTTCATGCAGGATACGGCCTGCTGAGGTGTGAGGCTGCTGTTTGCCAGCGTAACGAATGCCTGCGTCAGAAGTCCGTCTCCGGCAAGGATCGCCGTCGCCTCATCAAACTGTTTATGACAGGTCGGAACGCCGCGGCGCAGATCATCGTTGTCCATGGCCGGCAGATCATCATGAATGAGCGAATAGGTGTGGATCATCTCCAGAGCAGCCGCGGCTTCTTTCCCCTTTGCCGGATCAGCTCCGTATCCTTTCAGCACTTCGAACAGCAGCAACGGACGGATCCGCTTTCCCCCTGCCGTAAGAGAATACCGCATTGCCTCTTCGGTACGGCTGGGCGTTACCGCGTCCATGCAGCTTTCGAGCAGCTTTTCAAACTCAGGAATTGTCATGAAGAGAGTTCTTCCTTACGATCTCATTGATCTGTGTTTCAAAATCATTCAGTCTGGTATTGCATGCATTGACAAGGCGGAGTCCTTCTTCAAACAGTGTGATCATTTCATCCAGCGGTTTCTCGTTGTTCTGAAGTTCTTTTACGATCTCTTCCAGACGAGCCATGGAGTCTTCAAATGTCTTTGCTTCGTTACTCATATACCGTCTTTCCTTTCATTTCTGTGAAGATCTCACCGTCACTCAGCCGAACGGTAAGAAGATCTCCCGGTTCGGTATCCCCGACGCGCCGGACGGCAGCGCCGTTTTTCAGGACGACACTGTAGCCGCGTGACAGGATGGACAGCGGAGACAGCGCATCCAGGAGCTGTACGGAAGAAAGAAACTGTTTCTTCTTCGCTTCCGCGGCGGCTTTGATGCTGTCATTCAGTTTTGCTTCATATTGTCCGCACCGTGTCTGTTCGCTGTTTACCCGGTTCCGCACCGCCGTTTCCATTTCATAGACAGAACGGCTGATGCGCCGGTCCCATTCCTGGGTCTTTCTGTTCATGATGCTCTGGAACTGCTGGTACAGACTGTTCAGCCTGGTACGTTCACGGTTCGTTTTCTCTTTTACCGTCATCAGCGTCTGTTCGCTGCTGCGGATCCGCATGCGGTACGGCTCATACAGACGTTCCGGATGCGACCATACCGGCATTTCGGTTATTCGTTTCATTGCCTCTTTGCGGCGCGCAACGGCATTGTTCACGCTGATGCGCATGCTGTTTTCAAAGACGGCGAGTGTATTCATCACATCGTTGATGTCCGGGACGGATTCCACTACAGCGGCGCTCGGAACGTTCGTTCTGAGGTCTGCCACACTGTCGGCGATCGTCATATCATCTTCATGTCCGATACCGGTCACTACCGGTGTATTGAGGCTGTAGATGCATCTGGCCAGCTGTTCATCATTGAAACAGAACAGTTCCATGAAGCCGCCTCCTCCCCGGACAAGCAGGATAATATCATGACCGCACTGATCGGCAGCCAGCAGAGCTCTTATAATATCGCGCGGAGCACTGTTTCCCTGCACCATGCACGGATATGCCTTTACTTTCGCGACCGGCCAGCGCTGTCCGAGCCAGTGCATGACGTCCTGATAGCCGCTCGTACCGTCACCGGTCACGACCGCGATATCCATCGGGTACTTCGGCAGCGGCTTCTTATGCGCCGGGTCAAACAGACCTTCCTTTTCCAGACGTGCCCGCAGCTGCTGATACTGCAGATAAAACTGGGCAATGCCTGCCGGCTCCATTTTGACGGCATACAGTTTCAGATCTGCTGTCGTGTACTTGATCTCTACGGTTCCGGTCACCGTGATCCGGTCGCCGTTCTTCGGCAGCCATGACAGCCGCCGCACCGTACTTGCCCATACGATACAGCCGATCTCACCGCCGCCGGTGGAATCCTTCAGAGTAAAGTACAGATGGCCGTTCGTGGACATGCGTGCCTTCAGCACTTCTCCGTCCACCGCTATATTCTGCAGGGCCGGCTGTCCGTTGACGATCCTTTTCAGGGCTGCTACCAGTTCATCTACGCTCCGGTAATGCAGTCCGCTCATATAACATCCAGGACGCGGTTAATGAACTTGTAGCTGTCTTCACCGCAGTATTTTTTTGCCATCCGGACAGCTTCATCGATGATGACTGCCGCTTCCGTCTTCTTTTGATTGAACTCGGCACAGCCTACCAGCAGGATCGCTTTTTCAATACATCCGAGGCGGTCGTAGCTCCAGTTATCCATCACTCTGTCCAGATATCCCGCATACTTTGTCTCATTGGCGATCGCGTCGTGGATGACATCGCTGAAATACGGTTCGATGGCATCCTCCGGCATATCAAATACCGATTCGATCAGTTCCTGTGTATTCCGCGGCATCATCAGATACTGATATACCGTGATCATAGCTTTTTCGCGTTGTTCGTGTCGTTTCATAGTTCACTCCTGCTGTATATTTTACCATGAATAAAGGTATATTGCATTTGCAACAGAATCCCTGTTCCATGCTATTATTGTGGCATGAACAGATTTGCTGCACATTTGAAAACCGTTAACACCCACCGTGCCGAAGTCCGCAGAAACTGCTTCAAATGCGGTCTGTACCGTCAGGGTCTTATGCATGACCTTTCCAAATACTCGCCGCAGGAATTCCTCGTGAGCGTGCGTTTCTTCCAGGGCTTCCGTTCCCCGTATACCGCGGAAAAGGAGATCTACGGCTATTCACTCGGCTGGCTTCATCACAAGGGACACAACCGCCATCACTGGGAATACTGGTATGACATGCTGGACGGTGTCTGGCAGCCGATCGAGATGCCCTTCCCTTACGTTGTGGAAATGGTATGCGACCGTGTTGCCGCGTGCAAGGTATACGAGAAAGAGAAGTATACATCCGCATCGGCACTGAATTACTTTGAAGCAAAAAACGATAAGCAGTACATGCATCCGAAGACGGCAGAGCTACTGCGCACGATCCTCACGCGGATCCGCGACGAAGGAGAAGATGCAGCCTTTGCATGGCTGAAGGAAGAACTGCGGCAGTGGCATCCGCAGAGTCATCTGCTTAATAACAGATCTCCGCGGCAGGAATGAGACGGTACTCATTCCTGTTTTTTATTTCCGTGAAAAAAGGAAGGCACGGCCTTCCTCTTTCATTACTGGTTGTACTCGCGGTCGTTGTTCTTGACGATGACATCATGCGCACCGCCTTCAACGATCGAGGTGGAGGAAACAAGCGTAAGCTTTGCTTTTTCCTGCAGTTCCGGGATCGTGAGCGCACCGCAGTTGCACATGGTGGATTTCACTTTGTATGTCGTTACGGCAACGTTGTCCTTCAGAGTTCCCGCATACGGAACGTAGGAGTCAACACCTTCTTCAAAGGACAGTTTTCCCTTTCCGCCCAGATCATATCTCTGCCAGTTCTTTGCACGGTTGCTGCCTTCGCCCCAGTATTCCTTGACGAAGGAGCCGTTGATCATGAGCTTCTGTCCGGGAGCTTCCTCGAAACGGGAGAAGTATCTTCCCAGCATGACGAAGTCCGCACCCATGGCAAGCGCCAGAACGATGTGATAATCGTAGACGATGCCGCCGTCCGAGCAGATCGGTACATAGATACCGGTCTCTTCATAGTATTCATCGCGTGCCTTGGCAACTTCGATCACGGCAGTTGCCTGGCCTCTGCCGATACCCTTTGTCTCACGGGTGATGCAGATCGAACCGCCGCCGATGCCGATCTTGACAAAGTCAGCACCGTGGGAAACAAGATAACGGAAACCGTCGCCGTCAACGACATTGCCGGCACCGATCTTGACCTTATCGCCGTATGTTGCGCGGACCCAGTCCAGTGTATCCGCCTGCCACTCGCTGTAGCCGTCGGAAGAGTCAATGACCAGGCAGTCCACGCCTGCTTTTACAAGCGCCGGAACACGGTCCTTGTAGTCGCGTGTGTTGATGCCGGCACCGACCATGTAGCGCTTCTCTTCATCCAGAAGTTCATTCGGATTGTCTTTGTGCGAAGCATAGTCCTTGCGGAATACGAGATACTGCAGACGGTCTTTTTCATCGACGATCGGCAGTGTGTTCAGTTTATGTTCCCAGATCAGGTCATTGCAGTCGCTGAGGTTATAGGAGAGATCTGCAACGATCAGTTTTTCACGCGGCGTCATGAACTCACTGACTTTAACGCCGACATCCATGCGCGATACACGGTAGTCACGGGAAGTGACAAGACCGATCAGTTTGCCGTTCGATGTACCGTCTTCTGTGACCGGCATTGTGGAGTGGCCGGTTTTTTCAGCCAGATCCAGTACTTCGCGCAGGGTCGTATCCGGCGTGACGTTGGAATCACTTACGACGAAGCCGGCTTTATAATTCTTGACGCGGGCAACCATGGCTGCCTGAGAGTCGATCGGCTGAGAACCGAAAATAAAAGACATACCGCCTTCCTTGGCCAGAGCAACTCCGAGACGGTCTCCCGAAACAGACTGCATAACAGCACTGACCATGGGAATATTCAATGTCATTGCGGACTCTTCACCGTTTCTCTTGTTGTATTTGACCAGAGGTGTCTTAAGGGAAACCGATGTCGGGATATTTTCTTTTCTGGTCAGTCCCGGAACCAGAAGATATTCACTGAAAGTATGACTTGTTGTGTCGTAATACTTGGCCATAAGCGTGCTCCTCCCTCATAATTGTTCATATTATAAGTACAAAAAATATTAAAGTAAAGTGTCAGATATGATATACTTGCGGGGTTAGAGGATAACGATATGAAACTTAACAACAGCTATTTTTTTACACTTCGTGAGAATGTGAAAGACGAAGATTCACTGAGTTCAAATCTGCTTGTCCGTGCCGGATACATCAAAAAGACGTCTGCCGGCGTCTATATGATGCTGCCGCTCGGCTGGCGCGTCATGGATAAGATCATGGATATTATCCGAGATGAGATGAACAAGACAGGATGTCAGGAACTGCGCATGCCTGCCCTGATCCCGGAGGATGTATATATTGCCAGCGGCCGCAGAGCCGGCTTCGGAAACAGCATGTTTGCCCTGAAGGACCGCAAGGGTCAGAACTATGTTCTCGGTCCGACGCATGAAGAACTCTTTGCCATCGCCGCAAAGATGCAGATCCGTTCCTATAAGGACATGCCCTTCTCACTGTACCAGTTCGAGACAAAGTTCCGTGATGAGCCGCGTCCGCGCTACGGACTGATCCGCGTGCGTGAGTTCATCATGAAGGACTCCTATACATTCGATAAAGATGAAGAAGGTCTGAACGAAGCATATGCCAAGCAGTTCAATGCCTACAAGAACATCATGGACCGCCTGAATCTGGAATATAAGATCGTACGTGCCGATACCGGCGTCATGGGCGGACTGCTGTCCGAAGAATTCCAGGCGATCGCACCGATGGGCGAAGACATCCTGGTGCTCTGCGACAGCTGCGACCTCGCTTCCAATATCGAAGTTGCTGCGTGCATCAGTGAGATCGCTCCGGAAGAAGCGCATCTCCCGTATGAACTGGTCGAGACGCCGCATTCCCGCACGATCGAGGAAGTGACCGAGTATCTTAAGGAAGATGTTAAGAAGTTCGTTAAAACACTGATCTATGACGTAGACGGCGAGCCGGTCGCAGTCATGGTGCGCGGCGACCGCGACGTGAATGAGACGAAGCTCAGAAAGATGTTCAATGCCAACGAAGTGGAACTGGCAGAACCGGAGACTGTTGTAAAGGTAACCAATGCCGAAGTCGGTTTTGCCGGCCCGGTCGGGATCGGATGCCGTCTTGTGGCAGATGACGAAGTCATGCACATGCATAACTTCATTACCGGTGCGAACAGGACCGGATATCACTATATCCATGTAAATACCGAAGACTTCAAAGTGGATATGTGCGGTGATCTGCGCAATATCCAGGAAGGCGACACATGTCCGTGCTGCGGCGGAAAGATCAAGTTCGCTCACGGCATCGAAGTCGGCAATACATTCAAGCTCGGCACGAAGTATTCCAAGGCGCTCGACCTGCAGTATCTGGATGCCTCCAACAAGCTCCAGTATGTCTGGATGGGAAGCTACGGCATCGGACCGGCCCGTGCAATGGGCGCGCTTGTCGAACAGAACGCCGATGAAAACGGCATCAACTGGCCGAAGCACCTCGCTCCGTACCAGGTCGCAGTCGTGCCGGTCGCAATGAAAGATGAAAACCAGGTCGCCCTCGGCAATCAGATCCACGATGCACTGGAAGCAGCCGGCATCGATGTACTGCTGGATGACCGTGACGCGCGTCCGGGCGTCAAGTTCAAGGATATGGAACTGATCGGTATCCCCTGCCGCATCACGGTAGGACGCAAAGCAGCGGACGGTATCGTTGAGTTCAAGCCGCGCACCGGTGAATCTGTTGAGATACCGGTTGAGGAAGCAGTCGCAAAAGTACGCGAATTCCTCGGCTGATTATCACATCTGTTTAGGGACAGTTATAACAGCTGTCCCTTTTTTTGTTTATCAAAAAAGAACCGCCCTGCCGGATGGTCCGGTCTCAGGCGGTTCACTGCAGTGTGTTCAGTTCTCGAAACGATCAGCGGCGTTCTGCGATCTCGTCGAGAATATCGTTGATGAAGTCTGCCAGAGTGCTCTTGGCAGCTTCTTTCTTTCCGTAGCGGCGTACAGTGACAGCTGTTTCGGCGATCTCACCGTCACCGACGACGATCTCAACCGGGATCTTATGCGTCTGTGCTTCACGGATGCGGTAGCCGAGTTTCTCGTTGCGGTTGTCCAGTTCAGCGCGGACACCGTGTTTTTTCAGCTCAGCGACGACCTTCTCGCCGTATTCGCTGTGCGCTTCCGGCGAGACCGGAATGACAACGACCTGACGCGGGGACAGCCACAGCGGCAGAGCACCCTTTGTCTCTTCCAGAAGGAATGCGACGAAACGGTCAAGGGATCCGAGGATCGCTCTGTGGATGACGACCGGACGAACCTTTGCGCCGGTATGATCAACATATTCGAGTTCGAAGCGTTCCGGCAGCTGGTAGTCAAGCTGGATCGTGGACAGTGTGACGTCATGTCCGAGAGCACTGCGTACCTGGACATCGATCTTCGGTCCGTAGAAAGCAGCTTCCCCTTCTGCCTCGTAGTAAGGAACGTTCATTTCCTTCAGAACTTCACGCAGTTCGGCTTCGCTCTTTTCCCAGAGTGCGTCATTTCCGAAATACTTCTCCGTATTCTCCTTGTCGCGCAGAGAGAGACGGAAGGAATAGTTCTCAAATCCGAAGTCGCCGTAGACATCAAGGATGAGCTTTGTAACATTCTTGATCTCCTGAGCGATCTGTTCCGGTGTACAGAAGATATGGGAGTCGTTCTGCGTGAATGCGCGGGAACGTTCAATACCGGTCAGTGCGCCGCCTGCTTCGAAGCGGAAATCATTCGCGATCTCGGCAATGCGGATCGGCAGATCTCTGTAGGAATGCAGCGTGCTCTTGTACATGATCATGTGTTCCGGGCAGTTCATCGGACGCAGGCAGTATTCATCACCATCACGTTCCATGATCGGGAACATGTCATCCTTGTAGTGAGCAAGGTGACCGGAGATCTTGTAGAGCTTTGTGCTGACGACGCTTGGCGTCATGACATGCACGTAGCCCTGGGCAAGTTCCTTATCCATGATGTAGTCGGAAAGAATGCGGCGGATCGTGAAGCCGTTCGGCAGCCACATCGGCAGACCGCTTCCGACCGTCTCGGAGAACATGAATACGGACAGATCTTTGCCGAGCTTGCGGTGATCGCGCTGCTTTGCGTCTTCGAGATCATTCAGGTGATCTTCCAGTTCTTCTGCCGTCGGCAGACAGACACCGTAGATACGCTGCAGGACTTTGTTGTTCTTATCGCCTTTCCAGTATGCGCCGGAATGTTTCAGAAGCTTGAAGTTGCGGCATTCTTTTGTGCTGCTGACATGGGGACCGCGGCAGAGATCCGTAAAGTCGCCCTGGGTATACATGGAGATATTCGTGCCTTCCGGCATGCGCTCGATCAGATCCACTTTATACAGATCATCTGCGAACTGCTGCAGAGCTTCTTCGCGGGTGATCTCCTGACGGACGATGCGCTTGTCGGCTTTTGCGCATTTTTTCATTTCTTTTTCGATCTTCGGCAGATCTTCATCGCGGATGACTGCATCACCGAGATCGATATCGTAGTAGAATCCTTCCTCTACGACCGGTCCGACCCAGAATTTTGCATTCGGGTACAGATGTTTGACGGCCTGGGCCATCAGATGCGCACAGCTGTGATTCAGCGTGTTCAGTGCAGCATCTTCTTTGAAGTTTCGCATATTGTTTTTCCTCCCATAAAAAAGCGTCCCTGTATGAAAGGACGCTGTATGCGCGGTACCACCTTACTTCCTGCAGAATGCTTCTGCAGACGCTTGTTTCTCTGTAACGCAGAGCTGCGGTATCCCATTACGGAACTGCTGAACAGGTAGTAATCAGATCCCGCCTCAGATACCTTGCACCATCCGGTATCCTCTCTTCATCAGCCTGAAAATGACCGTGTCCTGCATAAACGCATTTACATGAATATTTATACTCCCCGTACAGGGAATTTGTCAATCAGAACAGACTCATCTGGTTCGTTTCCTGCATTCCTTCCAGACAGCCGAGTTTTTCCAGTTTCTTGATCGCTGTCTGCGAGAGCTGCGTACGTTTCAGAATGTCCTGTTTGGAAATGAATTCCTGTTCGTCACGGGCTTTTTCCACCGAGCGTGCAACGCCGGCGCCGAGACCTTCCAGTACAACGAACGGCGGAATGAAGCATTTCGGATCGTCCGGGTCGACGCGGAATGTCGTCGCCAGGGATTTCTTCATGGAGATATTTCCGATCCGGTATCCTCTGGCATAGAGTTCCTCGCAGATCTCCAGCGTATCGACCAGTGCTTCTTCTTTCGGCGTGACCGGATTGACCTTGTCCCGGGTGCGCAGTCTGGTGTTGATATCGTCCATGCGTTCCCGTATGGCTTCGATGCCCTTCATCATGACCGGCAGATCGTACTGATCGCAGCGCAGCGACAGGACCTGGATATAGAACGTCGTCGGTTCGTGCACTTTGTACCAGGCGATGCGCACCGCCATCATAACGTAGGCGACGGCATGTGCCTTCGGGAACATGTATTTGATCTTCTTGCAGGAGTTGATATACCAGTCCGGTACATCATGTTCCCGCATGACCTTTTCCTGATCCTCGCGCAGGCCTCTGCCCTTACGGACATCTTCCATGATCTTGAACGCGTCAAGCGGTTCCAGCTTCTTGTTGAGAAGATACGTCATGATATCGTCACGGCATCCGATGACTTCCTGCAGCGGCATTCCCTGCTTGATCAGTTCCTGGGCATTGCCGGCCCAGACATCGGTACCGTGGGAAAGACCGGAAATGATGACAAGATCGCTGAATGTATGTGGTCGGGTCTGTTCCAGAGTTTTCCGGGTATTTGCCGTACCGAATTCCGGCAGACCGAGCGCGCCGGTCTCCCGCTTGTAGATGCGGGGATCCGCCCGCAGCGCATCGTCGCTGTAGAAGACGCTCATGGTCTCCGGATCGTTCATCGGGATATCCAGCGGATTCATTTTGGATATGCTTGTCATCAGACGCATTGCCGTCGGATCGACATGGCCGAGAATATCGAATTTCAGAACATTGTCATGGATGTCATGGAAGTCGTAATGGGTCGTCATCCACTCGGATTTCGGATCGTTGGCCGGGTATTGGATCGGCGTAAAGTCTGCCGCCTCATATTCCGTCGGAATGATGATGATTCCGCCCGGATGCTGGCCGGTCGTCCGCTTTGTATACTGGCAGCCGCTGGCAAGATAATCTTTCATCGCCTGCCGCATCTCCGGTCTATGCATCTTTTCGCAGTAGCCGAGGATGTAGCCGAAGGCTGTCTTTTCCTGTACGTTTGAGATCGTACCGGCACGGAACGCATTCTTGGGACCGAAGACTTCCTTGATGAACGCATGCGCGTTGGCCTGGTATTCGCCGGAGAAGTTCAGATCGATATCCGGTGTCTTGTCTGCGTTGAAGCCGAGGAATGTCTGGAACGGAATATTGTGTCCGTTGCCCTTCATGACTGCCCCGCAGTGCGGACAGATCTTATCCGGCAGGTCATAGCCGGAAAGCACTTCCGCAGGATCCTTCCACTCACTGTAGTGACACTTCGGACACAGGTAATGCGGCGGCAGCGGATTGACTTCGGTGATGCCGGTCATCGTGGCGGTAAAGGACGATCCTACCGATCCACGGGAGCCGACGACGTAGCCGTCTTCGTTGGATTTCTTGACCAGCAGATGGGCAATGTAATAGTGCACGCCGAAGCCGTTGCGGATGATATTGTCCAGCTCGGTATTCAGACGTTCCATTACATTGTCCGGGACCTTGCCTTCAAACGCATAGGTCTTATTCGCCGTATCGTAACAGATCTGACGCAGTTTTTCGTCCGAACCTTCGATCGTCGGCGGGAATGTTCCCTTCGGGACCGGCCGCACCTCTTCGATCATATCAAAGAGCTTTTTCGGGTTCTCGATCACGATGCGGCGGATCAGGTCGGTGTCATTGAGCCAGCCGAATTCCCGGATCATCTCTTCGGTCATGCGGATATGCTGATCGGGATTCTTCGTGCGCAGACGCAGCGCTTCATCCCGGATATACAGCGGATGAATGACGCCGCCGACGCCTTGGGAAGCGATAAAGATGTCCCGGAATATTTTCTGCTCTTTCGTGCAGTAATGCGCATCACTGTCGGCGATGACCGGTTTGCCGAGTTTTTCCGCCATGGCAATGATACGCTTCTGTACTTCTTTCAGCCGCGTGACGCCGGGGATGGCGCCGGTCGCGATCGAGATCGAATAGTTGGAAAGCGGCTGGAGTTCGATGTAGTCATAGAACTTCATTGCCTCTTCCAGATCATGATCGCATCCGTTGCAGGCAAGTTCGAACACTTCGCCGTTCAGACAGGCGGAACCGAGAAGAAGATGTTCGCGGGATTCGTTCAGACGGCTGCGCAGGATACGCGGTTCCACGATCCCCTCGGAGCCTTCTTTCGTATTGGATTTGCCCATGATGGCAAGTGTTTTCGTATTGGATTCGGTGACCAGACGGTACAGTTCCTTGACGCCTTTCTGGTCTTTGATGATCACGCACACATGGCTTCTGCGCACTTTGGCGAAGTCCATATCGCTTTCCAGCTTTGTCTGCAGATCGGCAACACTTTCACAGCCGAACATCTTTCTCGAGTCGGCGAGCAGGCACATGAACACGCCGGCGAGCGCTTCGGCATCGTAGTCGGCACGGTGCGCCACTTCCTCGTCGTAGGGAATGCGGTAGTGACGGGAGATGTTGCCCAGACGGTATGCCCTTCTCTCCCGCAGGATCGCCCTGGACATATCCAGAGTATCGATCACCGTATTGTGCAGCGGTTCTCTTCCGAGACGCCGCAGTTCTTCGTTCAGGAAGTTGTAGTCAAATGTAGCGTTATGGGCGACCAGGATGCCGTCTCCGATCCATTCGAGGATCTCATCCACGGCTTCTTCAAACGTCTTTGCCCGGCGGACCATATCGTTTGTGATATTGGTCTTGGATACGATAAACGGCGGGATGGGCACCGGCGGCTTGATAAACATCTGCAGGCGGTCAGTCACCGTCTGGTTTTTGATGCGGACAGCGCCGAACTCGATAATATGGTCGAAATAGCAGGAAAGACCGGTCGTCTCAAGGTCGAAGCAGATATATTCCGCTGTGTCGATCGGTTCATCCACACTGTTCCGCACGATCAGCAGATGATCGTTTGCCATGTTCATTTCGCACCCGAGACCGACTTTGAACTCTCTGGACTTGTCCTTGGACTTCAGAGACTGTACCTGGTTGTATGCCTTGACGAATGCCTGCACATCCCCATGGTCGCATAATACGAATCCCTCATGGCCGATATCCCAGCAGTATTTGACGATATCCGCCGCAGCGCATACGCCGTCCATTTCCGACATGCCGGAATGCACATGGAACTCGATCCGCTTTTCGTCGGCCGTATCCTTGACCGTCTGTTTTTCCTGTTTTTCAAGATAGCTGGGAATGAATACCAGCTCATGCAGAAAGTTGTCGTTTTCAATGCTTCCGAAGAACCGGACGCGGTCGCCGGGACCGACTTCTTTAAAATCATCAATCGACCAGTTTCGTCCTTCAAAACGCTTGACCGTGATGCCGTCCGTACCGTCAAAGACAGAAAGACTCTGTATGTGGCGGCCGACCTTTGTCTCGGTGATCTCTTCTTTGAATACATCGCCGGTGAACTGTACGTCTGTGACCGGGAACTGTACGTCTTCCAGTTTGATCTGGGTATAATCCTGCACCCGCACACGGTAATTGTTCTTGCGGCGTTTCTTCCGGGGGCTGTTATCTGTCGTTTCCGGAACGGAGTCCATGACGACTGTCTCCACTTCGGTCGGCTGTACGACGGTATGCTGGCACCGGATGCCGTAGCCGACGATGCCGAGATCGCCAAGGGCTTCGGCGAGGTCTCCTTCCAGGTCTTCCGCCCGGCGGCAGTCCTCTTCTTTTTCAAAGAGGAATCCCAGACAGCGGGCTTCCGGATCGACCGTAAAGATCACATCATGGTACGGCAGAAAGGAAGTATCCTGCCGGCAGATCTCTTCGATATAATCCTGGATGGTCTGCTGAGACACATCGGACTGTTCCGCTTTCACATGGATCCGGCACGGAATTCCGAGAGTCTCCTCTACGCCTTCCCGGAGCGATGTATACAGTGTATAGGGAAGTGTTTCGGGACTGTGCAGATCCATTTCCACCCGGCAGTCTGCCGCATAAAAGCGGACACCCGTCAGGGAACACTTTTCCAGCTGTTCTTTTTCCCCGTCGCTCAGACAGGGCAGATCTTTTAACTCCATAAACTCTCCTTCCCGTTTCGAATGAAAAAAGGCAGATGCCTTTTTTCAGATGATTTTACTTAAGCAGTCCTTTCAGGAACTTCTTGGCAGAACGGACCGTAATATTCAGGATCTCGTTTTCTGCTTTGGATTTGGCTTTCCTCATCAGCCGGTCTTTCCACGCATTGGCTTCTTTTTCTCTGCGGGCGGCTTCTTTCGCCTCTTCCTTTTCCTGTGCCTCGCGTTCCTTGGCAAGGCGCTTTTCTTCTTCGAGGAGAGCTTTCTCCTCTTCTTCTTTCGCGTAGATCCTGTCCATCTCCTCATATGCGCTGTCCGGATCGAACTCACGCTCGTACTTGCCGGCCAGTGAATCGGAATTGATGCAGTTCAGTACGCTGATCTCCGGCGCGATATCCATGCTGGACTTCGGCGGCAGGATCTTTGTCTTCTGAACGATGCACGGAGCGCCGTCTTCATCCAGGACGGAGACCAGTGCCTGACCGGTCTTCATATTCGTGATGACTTCGGCGGTATTGAACTCCGGATTCTGACGGAACGAATCCGCTGCCAGTTTCACGGCTTTGATCTCTGTCGGCGTATATGCGCGCAGCGAATGCTGGATGCGGTTGGACAGCTGACCGAGAACGGAATTCGGAATGTCCGCCGGGGACTGGGTGATGAAGAAGATGCCTACGCCCTTCGAGCGGATCAGCTTGATGATCTGTTCGATCTTGTCCATCAGCTGCTTCGAGGCATTGTCGAAGAGCAGATGTGCTTCATCGAAGAAGAAGACGATCTTCGGCTTCTCCAGATCACCGACTTCCGGCAGTTCTCTGTACAGTTTGTCCAGCAGCCATAACAGGAATGTGGAATACAGCATCGGATGATGGAACAGCTTCTCACATTCGATGATATTCATGATGCCGCAGCCGCCCTGCGTATCCAGCAGATCGTCGATCGCCAGTGCCGGCATGCCGAAGAGCAGATCGCCGCGCTGGTTTTCCAGTTCCAGAAGCTTTCTCTGGATCGCGCCGACGGACTGTTTGGAGATCGTACCGTATTTCAGAGTGAAATCCGAGGCATGCTGGCCGACATAGGTCGTCATTGCCTGCAGATCCTTCAGATCGATGATATCGAGGTCCATGTCCTTTGCGGCTTTGAATACGATATTGATGACACCCTGCTGGGCATCAGACAGATCAAGAATACGCGAGATCAGGACCGGATCCATATCCTGCAGAATGGAACGGATCGGGTGTCCTTTTTCCCGATAGACGTCGAAGAAGTGGACCGGGAACTTTCTGCATTCGAAATCCGTGACTTCCATGGATTCCAGACGTCCTTGGATCGTTTCATAGTTTCCGCTGACGATCATACCGGACAGGTCGCCCTTGACGTCGGCGATAAATGTCGGAACGCCGAGTTCGCTCAGCGACTCCACGATCACTTTTGCAGTAACTGTCTTGCCGGTGCCGGAAGCGCCGGCGATCAGTCCGTGACGGTTCATCAGGGAAGGAATAAGATACATTTCTTTGTCACCGGCTTTGCCGATGAAGATTTTGCCGTCCTTTAACATTGTCGTCTCCTCAGGCGATGCGGATGCCGCCGCAGTTGCGGATCTTCAGTACATAACAGGAATCACTGCCGAATACCGAGTTCATGACAGCGATATAGCGTTCTTTGTCTTCGTGGCGGACGAATGCCTGGATCGTTCCGGCAAAGCCGCCTCCGTGTACGCGCCATGCCCCGCTGTTTCCGATCACTTCTTCACTGAGAGCAAGACCGACACCGAGCGACTGGTTCTTATCGTCGCCGTTGACGTTGACATTCTGCAGATACATCCAGGAGGATCTGCCGGATTCTTTGATCAGTTCCAGGAAAGCGTCGATATTGCGTTCCTGAAGAACCTTTGCTTCTTTTTCCGCCCGTACCGTCTCATTCAGGAAATGATATGCACGCAGGAACGCGCGGTCTCCGCAATCCTTACGGATCACTGCAGCGTTGGCAACGAGCTGTTCCATGGTGCAGCGGCCGAGTACTTCCTGTCCGAGCAGACGTGCGACCTGCTTCATTTCCAGCGGGATCGCAGCGTATTCATGGGAAAGCTCGGCATGGCTGGCTTTGCAGTCTGTCAGGATCAGATCGAAGCCGTAATCCGCCGGGTCAAAGTCGACTTTCTCTACGACCGGATTTGCCGGATCGGCGAAGTCCATGGCGGCGAAGCTGCCGACGGAACATGCCATCTGATCGAGCAGTCCGCACGGTTTCATGAAGTATACGTTTTCGGCATACTGTCCGTTCTTGGCAACGAATTCCGGAGAAACGGCTCCGTCATTGTAGAGATGATTCAGGATCGTTCCGAGGAGCACTTCAAACGCTGCTGAAGAACTCATGCCGGAACCGGGCAGAACATCGCTTTCCGCATAGGCGCAGAATCCGCCGGTCTTATAGCCCGCCGCTGCGAATCCGGCAGCGGTGCCGCGGATCAGGGCTTCGGTCGTATTGGCTTCATCGTTATGGATGCTGAGGTCGGTAATGTCGACCGGCGCTACTTCAAAGCCCTTTGAAGCATAGCGGATCACATTGTCTTCCGTTGCAATCACAACTGCCAGAACGTCCAGATTCAGACTGGCTGCCAGCACTTTTCCAAGCTGATGATCGGTATGGTTTCCGCCTACTTCCGTACGGCCGGGAGCGCTGAATAAGGAGGCTTCGCGGTCACCGTACAGCTTCTCCGCCTTGTTCAGGATGCTGAGATAGCGTTCTTTCTGCGCGGCAGTCTGCTCACTGCCGTACAGCTCCTCCAGTTTTGTGTCGAGTTCACCGTTTTGTACATAATTCTTCAGTTCTGTGATTCTCATAGCCGCTGTCCTCCGTAATTATTTTGCCATTTTATCGAATGCGTCCTTGGCTGCATTCTGTTCTGCCTGTTTCTTGCTGGAACCGACGCCGGTACCCATGATCAGTCCGTCAACGACCGCGTTCATCGTGAACTCCGGATGGTTGCTCGGACCGGTCTCGGAGACCAGTACATAACTGACGGTCCGCCGCGTATCTGCCTGCACGTATTCCTGCAGCTTTGTCTTGTAATCGTGAATGACGCCGACATCCTCCGGATGTTCCAGACGCGGTGTGATCACTTCGTCCAGAATGCGGTCGACCGCGTACCATCCCTGATCCAGATAGAGTGCGCCCAGGAATGCCTCTACCATATCTGCTATGATGGCATCCTTGTCTTTGCCGCCGTTCTTCCGTTCGCCGGTTCCCAGCAGCAGGAAATCGTTCAGATGCAGCTGCCTGCCGTAGATCGCCAGTGCCTTCTCACATACCAGCTGAGCCCGCAGACGGGTCATCTGCCCTTCGCTGAGGCCGAGCGGATAGATCGCCTGGGAACTCCACAGCTGCAGGACCGCGTCCCCCATAAACTCCAGACGTTCGTTATCCCTGCGGTTGCGGTGTTCGTTCGCATAGGAGGAATGCACAAAAGCCTGCCGGATGAGGTCGGGATTATTTACTGTAATATCTCTTTCTTTCAGCCATTCTTCAATGTTTTTGCTCATAGTATCAGTCCAAATATCTGTCAGCTTTAAAAGCTGCTTCTTCCAGGATGGGAATATGATCCGGATCGTCCGGATCCTGCACCACTGCCTGCGCGTCTTTGCGGGCAGTACGAATAATGTCCGTATCCTCGATCACGTTGCCCAGAATAAAACCCGGGACACCGCTCTGTCTTGTTCCTAGTATATCACCCGGACCTCTTAATCGTAAATCCTGATAGGAGATTTCAAAACCGTCACAGGTCCTGGTCAGTACATCCAGACGCTCCGCGACAGCCGGGTCATCGGAGCCGGAAAGCAGCCAACAGTACCCCTGCTCACTGCCGCGCTGAATGCGTCCGCGCAGCTGATGCAGCTGGGACATGCCGAAGCGGTCAGCGTCATAGATGATCATGCCGGTCGCATTGACAACGTTCATGCCGACTTCCACGACGGTCGTGGAAACCAGGATCTGTACCGTATTATCGGCGTACTGCCGCATGATCTCCTGCTTTTCCTCACTGCTCATGCGTCCGTGCAGATACGCTGTCCTATACTGCGGAAACAGTTTTGCAAGTGCTTCGGCTGTATCGTATACATTGCGTGCGTGATAGTCCGGATTGTCTTCCACGGCGGCGCAGATGACATACAGCTGACGGCCGCGCTTCAGAAGATCCCTGACGTCGTTCAGAACACTGCGGAAGCTGTTCTCGCTGATCCGCACAGTTACCGGTGCGCGCCGTCCCGCCGGAAGCGTCTCGATGGTGGAAAGATCCATATCCGCAAACAGAGTGGATGCCAGTGTACGCGGGATCGGCGTCGCGCTCATCAGCAGGAAATCGATATTCTGTCCCTTTTCCCGCAGCTTTTTCCGCTGTTCCACGCCGAAGCGCTGCTGTTCATCGGCCACAACAAGGCCGAGATTCTGAAAAGTCACTTCATCCTGAATGAGCGAATGGGTGCCGATCAGAACGTCGATCTTCCCTTCTGCCGTATCCTTCAGGATCTGCCGCTTCTCCGGTCCTGAAAGACCGGAATATAATACTTCGCTGCGTACGCTGCTGTCTTTGATCAGCGATCGGAAGGACAGCAGATGCTGGCGTGCCAGGATCTCCGTCGGTGCCAGAAGCGCACACTGGTATCCCGCTTTGGCGCACGCATACATCGCCAGCGCCGCCACCGCTGTCTTGCCGCAGCCGACGTCTCCCTGTACAAGGCGGTACATGCACTTGTGGGAACTCATATCTTTGAGAATATCCAGAAGCGCTGCGTACTGGTCCCGTGTCAGTTCGAACGGAAGATCCCGTATTGCCTGCTTGACGGTCTCCATCGAGATGCGTCTTACCGGTTTGGCAATACTGCTGCTTTCTTCCTGCCGGGATAATTCCAGAGCGATGAAGAAGCGCAGGAATTCCTCGTATTTCAATGTGCGCTGCGCCAGTTTCACGTCCTGCGCAGAAGCCGGAAAATGGATCCGGTGCAGTGCGTCTGCCTTGTGCAGAAGCCGGTATGCCAGGATCAGCCGCTGCGGGACAAGATCGCGTATCTCGTTCTGCATCTCCTCAAAAACGATGCGTACGCATTCCCGCACGGTCTTCTGCTGGATGCCTTCCCTTATGCTGTATACCGGCGTTACCGCCTCGTGCTCCGCGATCGGCTTCGTGTCATACGTCATTGCCGTCACGCGGTTTTTCCCCATATAGATGCCCTGGATCGTAACCGTCTGATCCAGTACAAGATTCTTTGCCCAAGGCCGGTTGAAGATCGTGATCTTCAGGATCCTGTCATATGCCATTACCTCAAACGTGCTCGTGGACAGCTTTCCCCGCCGCCATGTTCGCACTGGTGATGTGACGGAAGCTTCAAATGCCACTTTCTCTTTCTCCTGCCATGTCTCAAAGGGACGGCAGTTCAGAATGTCATAGCGGAACGGGTAATAGGAAAGAACATCGTCACTGTCGGTAAGACCGAGTTTTTCCAGTGCCTCCAGCCGCTTCTTTGTCAGATGAAACCTCTTATTTTTAAGATCCATAGCGCCATTATACCATGCGTTTATTTTTTCAAAGACGCATAATTAATAAGGCATAAAAGACTTTTTCCTATATAATAGAACGGTATGAATAAAGGAATGAATAAAGTATTTCGTGCGATGTTTATCGTAATGAGCACGGCGATGCTGGGGCTGTCCGGCTACGGCGCCTATGCACTTGTGACCATACCCCCGCGCGTACAGCAGGGTCAGAAAGACATTGAAGAAATGCTGCGGGAAAACCAGGAAAAGGCAGAAGCCATGAAAAAACAGCAGCAGGAAAACCTGACGGATTCGGAAAACGGTACGGGCGAAGAACCTGAGACAGTATCCCGTGAAGGAAACGGCATGCGCTTCCGCGATGCCCGTGAGATGCGGGTCGTCGGGATCGGTGACTCCGTCATGCTGGCTGCCCTTCCGCAGCTGTATGAAGTATTCCCGAACGGCTACTTCGATGCCGTATTCGGCAGAACGATTTATGAAGGCATGAACGCCCTCTATGAACTCGAAGCCCAGGATCAGCTCGGCGAAGTGATCGTATATTCGCTGGGAACCAACTGCTATATCCATGAGGAAGACGTGGAAGAACTGATCCGTCATTCCGGCGGCAGACCGACCTTCTGGCTGTCCACCTACGGTGTCTCCAACGATTCCAACGAAGTGACGCTGCGTGTCATCGAGCGCTATGACAATGCGTTCTACATCGACTGGGAAACACTGGCGCTTGCCAACCGGAGCGCGTATATCTCCTCAGATGCGCTGCATCCCACGACCGAAGGCTCCTATGCCTATGCAAATCTGATCGCTGATACGATTACAAAGGAAATCCGACGTTATGAGCTTAAAAAGACCAAGCACATCAAACTCGCAGAACCAGAACCGGAAAACGAAGAGACCCCAGCGAATTAGGGGATTATCCTCACTCAGGGCACTGGCTGCACTTGGTGTTCTGTTCTACCATGGATTCCCCACAGTCGTAAAAGGCGGATACTTCGGTGTCCTGATCTTCTTTGTTCTCAGCGGATACCTGTCTGCGTACAAGATCAGTGATCTGTTTCCGAACGGACGTTTCCGTCCTCTGGCATATTATAAAAAACGCTTCCTGCGTATATACCCGGCGCTGATCCTGGTGATCCTCGCCTCCATCGGTGCCCTGGCACTGATCGATCCCAACCGGCTTGCCAACAGCCAGAAAGAGGTGCTGAGCATTCTCGGCGGATACAACAACTACTGGCAGATCGGCATGCAGGCGGACTATTTCGCCAACCTGACGAATACTTCTCCGTTTACGCATCTGTGGTACATAGCGATCCTGATCCAGTTCGATCTGATCTGGCCGCTGCTTGCCCTGCTGTACCGGACGGTCAGAACGCACAGCTCCCGCGCTAATGCCCTTCTGACATTCACGATCCTTATGCTGGTATCGTTCCTGGTCATGCCGGTGCAGATGCTCTTCAGCGGGGAAGTGAATATCACTGCCATATACTACAGTACACATACGCGTCTGTTCTCCCTGATGGCCGGTGTGGTGCTGGGACTTCTGCATCAGGAAAACCTGCACATTACCGTGCTCCGCTTCCGTCATGCGGCGGTCACGCGAACGATCTATCTGCTGTTCCTGGCGGTTACCGTACTGATCTACTTTACATGTCCGGGCACAAAGATGCTTGTGTACTTCCCCGGCATGCAGCTGTATACGCTGGCTGTTGTACTGCTGATCGAGATCCTGCAGATGAACCGGAAGCACCTGCAGTACTTCCTGGATGACCGGCTGAGTGAATGGATCTCACGCTGCAGCTATGATATTTATCTCTGGCAGTATCCGGTCTTCTTCATCACCGGCGTCCTGTTCCCGAAGGGTCTGCCCTTCCTGGCGGTACTGCAGATCTTACTGATCGTTATTCTGAGTATCTGGAGTCACGCCCTGCTTTCATTCAAAAAGAAAAAATGATCTGCATCAACACTGACGCAGATCTTTTCTTATGCTTATTCGATGATCCCGAAGAGACCTCTCGGCTTCACGTAATCCAGCAGGATATCCTCGTGTTCTTTCAGATGTCCGACGAGATTATAGGAATCGTTGATCTCCATGTCTTTCAGAACGATCCAGAGCTCACCTCTGTAATGTTCCAGATTGTCATTGACGACAAGAACGTCTCCCCTGTGAACGACTTTGTCTTTCCGCGGACGGAACGGAATGGCTTTGCCTTTGAAGACAACGCGCGGCCAGCTGGAACGGATGATCAGATCGTTGCAGTCGTCACGGTGCGCATGGCGGTCCCAGAAGATGATGTCGCGCTCTGTTTCACAGATATCCGGTTCCAGTTCGATCTTCATATTGATCTTGGTGAGATCGGTATCCGCAAGTACTTTCAGTTCTTCGTCGGACGCGAAGCAGTTGCCGATGAAGATGTCCTGGCACAGATTGATCGCATTCAGATGACGGAGCTGCAGATCGATCGGAAGATCGCGGTGCATTTCCAGTGTCGGCAGTCCGTCATATACAGGCCACGGACCGAATGTGTTGTCTTCCTGGGAAGTGACAAAGCTGGCGACCCGCATGCCGGCCTTCTTATACCGGGATGTCAGTTCCACATATCTGTCGAGTCCCATGCCGGTGAAGCGCTGCGGGAAGAAGTTGGAGCAGAAGCACATATTTTCTTCGTCTGCGCCGCATTCGATCAGGTTTTCAATGCCGATCGTTCCGGATGCGTTGTATTCGATCTTGATGCCGTACGGATTATGGGTGATCGCAATATCTTCCACTTCTCCGAAATGACCGTCCAGACGGATGATGTCGAGACCGATCTCATGGAATACGGAGAGGTCGTACGGAGTAGCGTCCAGTTTCCGGAAGACTTCCGGATTTGTGTCCGCTGATACAGTCAGTCCTGCTTTGTGCGCGACTTCGCAGAACTCACGGAAATTGCGGATGGTATCTTCCTTTGACTCCGTGACGGACAGGAAACATGTGAATACGCGTTTATATCCGAGTTTTCCTGCCTTTTCCATATAGGCATATGCTTTTTCTTTTGTAGTGTGTTCCGGGTATACGGAAATGCCGAGCTGTTTCATGATACTATTCCTCCTTCAGCAGTACTTCGCCGTTGCTTTCGATGATTTCCTTGTAGTGGTAATACGAGTCCTTGATGCGGCGTTCCAGAGTGCCGTGTCCGTCATTGAACCGGTCAACGTAGACAAATCCATAGCGCTTTTTCATTTCGCCGGTGCCTGCGGAAACCACGTCGATCGGTCCCCAGTACAGATAGCCGCGGCAGTCAACGCCGTCTTCCAGCGCTTTGTGAACATTGCGGAGATGTTCATCGATATAGTGGCAGCGGAAGGTGTCGTGGATCTCACCGTTTTCATCCAGATCCTCATCCAGACCGACGCCGTTTTCCACGATATAGAGCGGCAGATGGTAGCGGTCATACAGGACATTCAGCGTATAGCGGATGCCTTCCGGATCGACCGGCCACTTCCACGGTTCCGGAGCCTTGTCTTTCAGATACGGATTCGTCCGTCCGGTCAGTCCGCCGGTATCACCGGACATTTCAAATTCGGCATCGTACGTACCGGAACGGTAGTAGCTGAATGAGAAGAAGTCTACGGTGTATTTCCGGATCAGTTCCCTTTCTTCTTCGGTGAAGACGACAGTGACGCCCTGCTTCTTCCAGACTTTGTTCAGGTACGTCGGGATAATGCCCAGGCAGAACGGATCGCCGAAATAGAAGTTTGCCATACGCTGTGTTTCCAGGGCGCCGAATACATTCTGAGGATCGCAGTTATACGGATAGGTCGCAACGTTGGAACTTGTCAGCATACAGCCGACCTGGTTGTCCGCACAGATCTCATGTCCGATTTTTACCGTCCAGGCGTTGGCAACGAGAATATTGTGATAGGCATCCCAGATATCCTGATTGGTGGTGGAACCGATCGGATCGGACGGATCTTTCGGATCGTTCACTGTCAGGACACCGGCCGCAACCAGCGGGATGCGGAATGCGTTGTTCACTTCGTTGAACGTCAGCCACATGTGCACAAGATCGCTGAATTCACGGAATACTGTTGTGACATACCGCTTCCAGTATTCGATCAGACGAGGATCTCTCCATCCGCCGTATTCAGTCACGAGATGAAGCGGCGTCTCATAGTGCGACAGTGTGATGACAGGTTCCATTTCCAGTTCGCGCATGCAGCGGAACATATCACGGTAGAATTCGATTCCTTCCTGATTCGGTTCTTCTTCGTCGCCGTTGGGATAGATGCGTCCCCAGGCAATGGATGTCCGGAAAGAATTGAATCCCATGCCTTTCATCAGTTTCAGATCTTCCCGGTAGCGGTGATAGCCGTCCACTGCTTCGTGGGAAAGATATACTTTGTCCGGATCGAGTTTTAATTCATATTTTTTCGTTTCGTCGTTCCATGCGATGCCCGGCTGTCTGGACATGATGCCGACGAGAACATCGGTGACATTCGGCTGCTTTCCGCCTTCCAGCCATGCGCCTTCATACTGGTTGGCCGCAATCGCGCCGCCCCACAGAAAATCCTTGGGAAAACTCATAAATTATGTGCTCCTTTCATAAAATGCTTCTGCTTTTATAATACCTGAGAAACAGGGCGAATACAAAAAAGTGTTGAATGACACGCGGTCATTCAACACCAATGAAGAAACTGTATACCGGCTGTTCACCGTTCTGTACGTCAACGTCCACTTCGTAGTTTTCGCTGATGTACTGTTCCAGTTCGCTGCACTGCTCTTCGGTCGCATCCTTGCCGCGGATGAGCGTGACGATCTCACTGTCCTCATCGCACATGGTATCGATCAGATACTTTGCAGCGCCGACCGCATCACGATCGGTATGGATAATATCATGTTCGAGGATGGACATGTAGTCACCGGCATGGATCTCATTGCCGTCTACGGTCGTATCCTTGATCGCGTAGGTGACGGAACCGCTGCGCACATGGGCAACTGCGTCCAGCATGTTGTCCTTGTTGGTCTCCGGTGCGTCATCCGGATTGAAGACGATGCAGCTGCTGATGCCCTGCAGGATGCTCTTCGTCTCGATCACGATAATATCTTTGTCTTTTGTTACATGGGCAGCCTGTTTCGCAGCCATGATGATGTTCGAGTTATTCGGAAGGATGAAAATGTGACGGGCATGGATCTGTCCGATGGCATCGATGAAGTCCTGAGTGGACGGGTTCATCGTCTGGCCGCCGGAAACAACGATATCACACCGGTAGTCTTTAAAGAGTTTTGCAAGACCGTCACCCGCTGCGACAGCGATGATGCCGTATTCTTTCTCTTCGACCGGCTTTTCCGCTTCCTCGATAATGGACGGATTCAGGTCGTCCTGAATGTTTTCGATCTGTACTTTCGCAAAGTCGCCGTATCTCTGACCGAGCATCAGGATCTCACCGGGCGTCATCGTGTTCAGACGCAGGCGGATGCCGTTCTCGTCGGTGATCAGAGTGATCTTATTGCCGAGCTGTTCCACAGACTTGCGGAAACGCTCTTCCTTGAAGGAACGTCTGCCGTGGTCGTTGAAGTTCAGGATGAACTCGGTGCGGTATCCGGAAGCCACCGGTGATTTTTCTTCGGCCGGAGCTTCTGTCTTTTCGTCCGCTGTGAACGGCTTTCCGACAAGGTAGGCACGGAAGCCGTCAAAGATCATCAGAAGTCCGGTGCCGCCGGAGTCAACGCAGTGCGCTTCTTTGAGGACCGGCAGAAGTTCCGGAGTATGATCGACGGACTTCTTTGCTTCATCGCACAGAATGTCGATATAGCCTTCGATCGACAGTTCCGGGTTTTCCTTGAGTGCGTTCGCAGCTGCTTCGCTTGATTCACGTACGACGGTCAGGATCGTTCCCTCGACCGGACGCATGACGGCTTTGTAGGCACGCGCGGAACCGTTCAGCATTGCTTCGCTGAGATCGGCTGCGCTCAGTTCTTCCTTGTCTTTGACTCCCTGGTAGAAGCCGCGGAAGATCTGGGAAAGAATTACACCGGAGTTGCCTCGAGCGCCCATAAGCAGGCCTCTCTGCAGCGTTTTCGCTACGACAGGCAGTGAATCACTTCCGCTCTTTATGACTTCATTTACACCGTTTGAGAATGTCAGGGACATATTTGTTCCGGTATCACCATCCGGTACCGGGAACACGTTCAGTGCATCGACTTCCTTTTTGCGGTTATTCAGATGATTGCATCCGCTTTCCAGCATGCCGCGGAATACAAGACCATTCAGCTTTTCCATATTGCCCCCTTATTCCACTGTACGCACGCCCTGTACGAACACATTTACGGCGCTGACATCCTGTGCCAGAGTTGTTTCAAGAATGTATTTGACCTTCTTCTGTGCTTCCTGCACCACTTCGGAGATCTTAACGCCGAAGCTTACGATAATATACAGGTCGATGGACAGGCCGTGGTCATCTTTGCGGACAACGACGCCTTTGGCGTAGTTTTCTTTCTTCAGCAGTTCTGCCCAGCCGTCACGCAGGACCTGTTTGCTGGACATGCCGACTACACCGTAGCACTCGGTGATCACGCCTCCGACAAGAGATGCGATCGCATCTTCCGATACGGATATATTTCCGTAGTTTGTCTTTCTTTCTACTGTCATGGAAATAAATCTCCTTTAACCTTAAAAATTATACCAAATACTGCGTATTCCTACAAATCCGGTAATCCGTATTCGCTTATCCGATATCATCGGGTTTCGGCGACGGCTGTGTCTGCGGATCCGGTACAGCGTCCGGATTCTCCGGGTCCACCGGTTCTTCCGGTTCTTCCGGAATTACAAGTTCACCGGTCTTATAGTAGCCTTTTTCGTAGTTCTCCTGGAAATCCGGGTCTTTGATCTCGTGACCGTTGTCATCGATCGGGATCGGGATACGGTTCCCCTTTTCATCCAGAGCGGGATGACCGGCAAGGTCCGTATAATAATGCTTAACGATGCCGTCACCGTATTCATTCACGATCACGCGGCCTTTTTCATCGGTCCAGTATTCGCGTTCCTCCGATGTGTCATCCCACGGACAGATATGCGAATAGGCATCGGCGTACTGGTTTTCATCTACCGCAAAGATGCACCAGTCTTTATGGTTCAGCTTGTCGTAGAAAGCGTTGTAGTGATTGATCACTTCCGCGTTATAGTAATTGGCAATGAAATACCCGCCGTTGCGCATCAGGATCTTCATGATCTCACTGTCGTACGGCAGTGCGTACTGCGTGATCTCGGCGATCTCCTGAATCATTTCGGTATTCACATTGGCGAATGCCTTGGCAAGAAGCCGTGTCTGTTCGTCCTCGTCAAAGCCGACGATCAGCGGCACTTCGGCAATAATACTGAGATATTCGCTTTTCAGCTTGCTTTCACTGCCGTCCGCATACAGAAGATACGCGTCATCGTAGTAACGGTATCCGACCACTTTCTTCTCCGTCACTTCCACGCGGATCACATTTCCCTTTTCCAGCGATACGCGGCATGTGTCCACCAGTGGTTCTTCTTTTATTTTCTTTTCCACGAGCATCGGTATATTGGCGTAAAAGTAGGTATCATTCGTGATCCCGCTCAGATCCTGTATATACTTTTTGCTCAGATACCGGTTGCCGGAAATGGACAGCGCATAGACTTTATTGCCGGGCATGAGAAAATACGCCGCAATCAGTACCGCTATGCAGAACACAGCCGCCAGACGGATCAGCTTCGGCTGACTGTCACGGTAATTATTCCGGTTTCTCTTTTCTCTTTTCTTGTAAAAGATCTCTTCCACATCTTCCCCGAAGACAGGGACATCGAGAATCTCATCCTTTTCGTCTAGAATGTCCAATTGAATTTCTCCATTTCTGTACGCAGGGATATTCCGTATTTTTCAAACACGGCATTCTGTATTTCCTCGACCAGAGCAAGGTAGTCTGCGGCAGTTGCGTTGCCTGTATTGACAATAAAATTGCAGTGTTTTTCCGATACCTTGGCACCGCCGATGCTGCGTCCGCGGTAGCCGACTCCGTCGATCAGTTCCCATGCATTTCTGCCTTCCGGATTGCGGAAAACGGATCCGCAGCTCGGATAGTTCAGCGGCTGGGATTCAAATCTTCTTTTCCGGCGGTCATTCATCAGTTCTTCGATCACTTTCGGATCTTCCGGCGTCAGCTCCATGCGCACCGCAAGAATGATCCAGTCCGGATGTCTCTGAAAGATGCTGTGCCGGTACCGGAATTCGCATTCTTCATTTGAGATCCATTCGACTTTCCGGTCGCGGTAGATATTGACTTCTTTCACGATCGCCGCCATGTCCGAACGGTACGCGCCGGCATTCATGAAGACAGCTCCGCCAAGTGTACCGGGGATGCCGCTGGCAAACTCAAGCCCGGACAGACCTCTGCGCATGCACTCGGAAGCCAGCGCGATGATGGAACATCCGGCCTGCGCCGTGAGTATGTTCTGCTTGAAAAATGCGTCGTTATAATTCTTGTCCAGACGGATGATCACGCCGTGATACGGATCATCCGAACACAGTATGTCACTGCCCTTTCCGAGCAGTTTGTACGGAATTCCCTCATTGTCCAGAAAGGAGATCAGGGAATCCACAGCAATATCGTTTTCGGGATAGACGACATAGTCGGCCGGTCCGCCGATGCGCAGTGTCGTCATCGTGGCCAGAAGCCTTCCTGTCTCTACTCTGCCGAATTGAGAAAGCTCGTTCAGAATTCTATCTTCCATCGGCAAGTTCCTCCATCCATTCGATCATGCGGTACGCGGCATCCCGCCTGCCTGCCTTCTTTGTATTTTCCCGCAGTACGGCGCGCTTCGCATCATCTTTCATCAGGGCGTTGAGCTCAGCAGCCAGCTTTTCCGGCGTCAGATCTTTTTCTTCCAGCAGGATCGCAGCGCCCTGATCGGCGTATTCCGCGGCATTGTAGTACTGGTGATTGTTCGGTACGAACGGGCTCGGGATCAGGATGGCTGCGCATCCGATCGCGCCGATCTCCGCCATGGTTGTCGCTCCGGCACGAAGCACCGCTGCCTCGCATCCCTTCAGCATTTTCTTGCCGTCCACATATGGAACGACTCTGTGAGCGACCGGGTCCGTATGCGTGAACTCGTATTCATTGTCCCTGCCGGCCGCGATGACGACCTGGTAGGAACGGTCCAGCATGGCACATGCCTGATCGATGATGCCCGATACCGATTCACTGCCGAGGGATCCCATCATGACCAGAACGAACGGCTTTTCCGGATCCAGTCCCATCTCCGTCAGGACGGACGGATCATACCCGGTATCTGCCGCAGTCGTGGCCTGCGGATTGCCGAGCAGACGGATCTTCTCTTTCGGCATCTGCTCTTCGTTGGAAGCGTAGCACGTTACGATGGCATCACAGCTGCGGGAAAGCAGCCGGTTGGCCTTTCCGGCGAAACTGTTCTGTTCATGGATCATCGTCGGTATCTTCATTGCATGCGCGGTAAGGATCAGCGGAACGCTGATGTAATTGCCGAATCCGACACAGATATCCGGTCTTTCCTCTTTCAGCAGTTTACGGCATTTTCTCCCTGCCTTTACAAGGGACAGAAGAGAACGCACTTTGGCAGCCACGCCGCCGTTGGTGCCCGTCATGTCCTCACCGTGAAAACGGTAGCCGCGGGCAGGAATGACTTCTGCCTCCATGCGGCCGCTGGATCCGAAAAAAAGAATATCAGTATCCGGCTTTTCTTTTTTTAATATATCTGCCAGGGCTAATGCAGGATAGATATGTCCGCCTGTGCCTCCGGCTGCTATCACAACTTTCATTGCTAATCACTCCATTTCCATTCATTGTAGCATACACTGCAGTCCGGAGAAATATGAAAAAAGACAGACACTCACTGCAGAGTGTCTGTCCCGATCACAGAATCGATCTTTGCCCAGAGTTCATCCATGCCTGTTTTTTCGATGGAAGAACACGGGATCAGTGCATCCGCGCTGACGCCCAGCGTCTCACGGATCACTTTCATATTGCGCAGCAGCTGACTGCGGGAAAGCTTGTCCGCCTTCGTGCATGCGATCACGATATTCAGATGCGCCGCACGTCCGTATTCGATCATGGCGATATCATCTTTGCTCGGCTCTCTTCTCGAATCCGTCACAAGCACCATCCCCTTCAGCTGGTCACGGTATTTGAAATACGGATCGATCAGCTTGGAGAACTTCTTCGCGCTTTCGGCATCGCGGATCGCATAGCCGTATCCCGGCGCATCCGTAAATACGACTTTATTGTCGATCAGAAAGAAGTTCAGCAGTCTTGTCTTTCCGGGCGTCTTTCCCGAATAGGCAAGATTCTTCCGGTTGACAAGCGTGTTGATCAGAGTGCTCTTGCCGGCGTTGGAACGCCCGACGAAGATGATCTCCGGCAGACTGCTTTCCGGCCACTGCGCAGCCGCAGCGGCAGTGGCCAGAAGCTTTGCGTCATGATACTGCATTATTTCACCAGTGCTTCTTTCAGCACCTGAGAAACTTCCTCGACAGGAATGAATGTAATGCCGTCGCGGACGATCTGCGGAATATCGTCCAGATCTCTCAGATTGTTCTTCGGGATCAGGATCTTTTCGATGCCGACACGGTGCGCTGCCAGTGATTTCTCACGCAGGCCGCCGATCGGAAGAACATGTCCGCGCAGCGTTACTTCGCCGGTCATTGCGATGTTGGAATAGACCGGACGCTCACAGATCGCAGATACGAGCGCAGTCGTCATCGTGACGCCGGCCGACGGTCCGTCCTTCGGCACAGCACCTTCCGGTACATGGATATGAATATCGTGCTCGTCAAAGAACTTCGGATCGATATTCAGTTCCTTTGCATGCGCCTTGATGTAGTCAAGCGCGATCTCGGCACTTTCCTTCATGACATCGCCCAGCTGGCCGGTCATGACCAGACGTCCCTTGCCGGTGAAGTAGTTCACTTCGATCTGCAGAACGTCGCCGCCGAATGCCGTATACGCAAGACCGGTAACGACACCGATCTGGTTCTTCTTTTCCTTGGAACCGTACTCATACATCTCTTTGCCAAGCCATTTCTGGATCCGCTTTCTGGTGATCGATACGCTCTTGACGTCACTGTTGAGGATCTCAAGAACGCTCTTGCGGCAAAGCGAAGCGATCACACGCTCCAGCTGACGAACACCGGCTTCCCGTGTATAGTGACGGATCAGATACAGGATCTCTGCTTCCTTCAGTTTGAGCTGGGCAGCTTTGAGACCGTTCGTTTCCAGCTGCTTGGGAATCAGATGTTCCTTCGCAATGTTGACCTTGTCGATCTCGGTATAGCTGGGCAGCTGAATGATCTCGAGACGATCCTGCAGCGGTGCCGGAATGTTTTCCAGATAGTTGGCAGTTGCGATAAACAGCACCTTGGAAAGATCATACGGTTCTTCCAGGTAGTGATCGGAGAACAGAGAGTTCTGTTCCGGATCCAGTACTTCCAGCATGGCGTCACTCGGATCGCCCTTGTAGTCCATGCCCATCTTGTCGATCTCATCGATCAGGAATACCGGATTGATCACTTCCGCTTTCTTCATGCCCTGGATGATGCGTCCCGGCAGAGAGCCGAGATATGTACGGCGGTGTCCGCGGATCTCTGCTTCGTCCCGTACGCCGCCAAGGCTCATCTTGACGAAACGGCGGTCCAGCGCTCTCGCAATGGATTTTGCCAGGGAAGTCTTACCGACGCCCGGCGGACCAACCAGACAGAGGATCGGGCTCTTCAGAGACTGCGTCATCTGCTTGACTGCGAGATATTCCATGATGCGGTCTTTGACTTTCTCAAGACCGTAATGGTCGTCATCCAGCACGCCGCGGACGGATTTGAGGTCCTCGTTGTCCTGTGTTTCCTGCCACCACGGTACTTTCAGCAGCCAGTCAAGATATGTCCGGCTGACACTTGCTTCACCGCTTCCCGGCGGCAGCATCTCATACCGGCGCAGTTCTTCCAGCGCTTTTTCCTTTACATGATCCGGATACGGGTTCTTATCCAGCATCTCGCGGATCTGTGCCGCATCATCGGTAAAATTGGAAACATCGCCCAGTTCCTCTTTGATCGCACGCATCTTTTCACGCAGGAAGTATTCTTTCTGGTTGTCATCGATGCGCTCTTTGACCTTTTCATTGATGACCTGTTCGATCTGCGAGTATTTCTGCTGCTTGTTCAGTTCCGCGATGATCAGAAGCATTCTTTCGTTGACATCCGCTGTCTCCAGAAGCTTCTGCTTCGCTGCCTGATCCATCATGAAATACTGGGCAAACTGATCTGTCAGCGCAACAGCGCTTACGCCGTTGGAGAACTGACGGATGACTTCCTGCGGGAAGGACGCCGTAATGGTGGACATGTGTTCGAATTCCGAGATGATGCGCTTTACAAGCGCCATCTCTTCCATCGGATCACCGTGAATATCATCCACCGGTTCGACATCGGCCATCATGATGCGGTCACTGTCCTCCAGCTGAACAAGGCGTGCCCGCTTCATTCCGGTAAATGTAACGCGCATGAAGCCTTCCTTCTTGCGGAGTACTTTGATCTTTGCAAGAGTTCCTGTGCTGTACAGGTCTTTAATACCCGGATTGTCGACCATCATATCCTGCTGGCAGACGATCCAGACCATCTTGTCGTACGCGTCCACAGCCAGGTTGACTGCGTTGATCGATTTCGAACGGCCGACTTCGATCATGACGTCCTGCCCCGGGAATACGATGATCCCGCGGGTGCAGACAACAGGTACTTTCACATTTGCATTACTCATGAATCGCACCTCCTTTACTGGTACTTTTCTGAAAAAGAAGACGCATCGGAATGCGTCTTACGTTAGTTATTCCGAACGGTTTCCTTTCAGGAATTCAATTGCTTTCTCATTCGCAAGATCCTGACGGAGTGTCTCCCGCTGGACATACTGTTTGACCTGGTCGACCGCCATATTATACATATCGGCGATCTCCTGGAATTTCTTCTCCAGTTCCTCATCGCTGGCAACAAAGCCTTCACGCTTGGCAAGGGCTTTGAGACCGAGACGGACACGGTTCGTCTTTTCCGCCTGTTCACGGAAGGACTCTTTGAACTGTTCAGCCGTCTGGCCAAGCATCTGCAGATATCCGGACAGAGACATTCCGTACTGCTGCAGCTGTGTAGCCTGCTGCTGTACCTGGCTGTTTGCCTCTTCTTCGATCATTTCTTCCGGAACCTCTACGTCAACTGCTGCTGCGAATGCTTCCATCATATCGTTTTCTGCTGCAGCTTCTGCATTTCTCTTTGCAGTGTCTGTCAGACGGGTACGGATATGTTCACGGAACTGTTCTACAGTATCGACATTCGGGATATTCTGGTCTTCCACGAATTCTTCATTGACTTCCGGAAGAACCTGTCTTGTTACATCATTTACAGTTACTTCAAATACGACATCTGCGCCGGCCAGATCTGCGGAATGGTAGTCTTCCGGGAACTTGAGCGTCAGTTCTTTTTCTTCGCCTTTGACTGCGCCGATCAGACCTTCTTCAAATCCGGGAATGAACGTATGGGAACCGAGCTTAAGTTTGTAGTCATTTGCGGAACCGCCTTCAAACGGTACACCGTCTTTTTTGCCGACATAGTTGATATCGACTGTGTCGCCTTCTTCAGCCGGTCCTTCAACTTCTTCGTTCTCCGCATATCTTTCACGAATACGGTTGATCTCGTTTTCGATATCTTTATCCGTAACTTCTTCGAGCTTGACTTCGTATTTTACATCGCTGAGGTCTTTCAGTTCTGCTTCCGGTTCTACCTTGACAGTGAACGCAAGTTCAACGCCGTCTTCAGATACGGATTTCAGATTGGAATCCGCCTGTGCGATCGGACGGATGCCGCACTCTTCCAGAGCGCTCTGGAACCAGTTCTGAATGTTGTCATCGATAGCCTGTTCATATACAGCGGAACGCGGGATCCTCTTTTCGATCATCGCCTTCGGAACGTTGCCCTTCCGGAAGCCCGGAATGCTTACTTCTTTTGCAATGCGGTTGAACGCTTTGTTTACCGCTTTCTTCCATGCATCGCCGTCGATCTTGACGGTCATTTCGCCTTTTGCCTTTTCTGTCAGTGTCCAGTTTGCCATAGACATAATCTCCTTTTCTTAAAACATGCCACGATATTATATCAAAGAAGACAGAAACATGTCATCCGAATAAAGATAAATCGCAGTATTTTGATACTTTTAGCACTCTGTAGTTGTGCCTGCTAACATCCTACACCATGTTGTTAGCACTGTCAATATAATAGTGCTAATTTCCTGAGAGGACTTTGTCCGCTTCCGTGCGGATGCTTTCATCCCCGAGCATATCGCTTACCGAGGCAATGATCTCCTTCAGAAGCCACGGCGCTTCTTCTTTCTCGTACGTCAGAGGAAGATTCCGGTAAACGGCATGAACCAGGAGTGTCCGGCACATATTCAGCACGTCCGGACGGTCATTGCCGTAGATCGTTTCCAGCAGACGTATCCCTTCCAGGAAGCCTTCGCATTGTGAGGGAACGGTAACGTCATCAGGATAGAACTCGTACGTAACGCCTTCTTTATTCAGTGTGAACTCTTCGGCGATCTCCTGTTCGGCAAGTGCTTCGATCAGGAGCGCCGCCGCATCCGGATACGGTTCCGCGGAAAGATATTCCCGTATTTCCTCCGTACAGCTGCGCAGGTTTCTGGAAGCCAGCTCCGCCGCCGCGGAAAGCTGTTCCCGGGGTGTTTTCTTCAGCTGTTCAAGAAGATTGTCCAGAGGCATTTCCGCAGGCTTCTGCTCTTCCGCTTTTCCCCGGATCACTTCTTTGAACAGACGATGGAACTCGTTCTCATAGTCTTCCGGGATATACGGTACGGCAAGCTCCTGGCGCAGAAGCACTTCGGCAGTCATCCAGTCTTTCTGATCCACTGCCCTCCGGATCGTTTCAATGATCTCATCATAATAGGAATTCATGATATTTCTCCTCAGGAAAGAAAAACCGGAAATGTGAACATCTCCGGTAAACACGTCGTCGAAGAGACTCGAACTCTTGACCGTCCGCTTAGAAGGCGGAAGCTCTATCCAACTGAGCTACGACGACATAGCCCATATAATATACCAGACTCACGGTGCAGATTCAAGGGGAAACTTTATAAGTCTTTCGTTCCACAAGAATCTCGCTGCCGCGCAGCGTCAGAAGCATATACGACGGTTCGGAGCCGTCCCGGTTATGCCAGACAGAGCCCGGGTTCAGCAGCCTTACCCCGTCCAGGGTCTCATCAAAATATCTGTGGGTATGTCCGAAGCAGACGACATCACAGCCAAGCTTTTCCGCTTTGTGTACAAGCATGTCATACCGTCCGTACAGCATATCCCGGTGTCCGTGGGTGAGCAGAAAACGGTGTTTTCCGATCTCGAGTGTGAGATTGAGCGGGTATTCACCGTAGAAATCGTTGTTTCCCTGAACACATGCATATCCATCCAGCAGATAGCGGGGCATTTCGCTGTCGCCGCAATGGAAGAAATAATCTGCGTCCGGGTACATGTCTCGGATCACGCCAATGCAGTCTTTCAGAAGGTGGTTATCACTGATCAGGACGATCCGGATCGCCTTCTCCTTCATATTACTGCTCTGCCAGTTCCATGTATCTCCTGATGATCAGACGGATGATATCGGCAGCGAGATCGGCATCATCATTGCAGATAACATACTTGTACTGATCGATCATTTCCATCTCTTTCTGCGCCTTCGCAAGACGTTCCTGAACGATCTCCTCCGGCTCGGTCGCACGGCCGCGGATCCTCTTTTCCAGTTCATTCATATCCGGCGGTACGATGAAAATCGTCAGCGCATCCGGTACCCTGTTGCGGACCTGACGGCAGCCGTTTACTTCGATCTCCAGAAGAACATTCCTGCCTTCATTGCGCAGACGCTCCACTTCGCTTAACGGCGTTCCGTACCAGTTGCCGACAAATTCCGCGCATTCCAGAAGTTCGCCGTTTTCACGCGCTCTCTCGAATTCTTCTTTTGTGACAAAATGGTAATTTTCACCGTCTACTTCTCCTGCACGTTTACCGCGGGTCGTCATGGAAACAGAAAAAGCCAGTTTCAGTTCCGGATCGTCTACAAATTTCTTTATGACAGTTCCTTTTCCGACTCCAGAGGGGCCGCTGATCACGATCAGTAATCCTTTTGCCATAGTCTTCACCTTCTTTTCCATAGATTACACAATCCTTCTTTCTCCGTCAATCATGTTATAATCCACTATATTACGGAGGTTAGCCATGGCACTGGACGGGATCGTTTTTCATCAGATACTTCAGGAAGTAAGGGTGTACCTTCCCCTGCGCATCCAGAAGATCTATGCCGTATCCAATACGGAAATACTGTTTCATACACACGGTCAGAAAGGAAAGCAGCAGCTTCTGATCTCCTGCCATTCCCTTTACAACCGCATGCTGTTTACAGACCGCCGGTATCCCACTCCGGAGGAACCGAACAATTTCATCATGGTCATGCGGAAATACCTGGAAGGCGCGTTCATGGAAAGCATTGAACAGGATGAACCGGACCGCTGGTGCGCAGTGAATATCCGCCGCCGCAATGAGATCGGCGATATCGAATACCTGAAGCTTTATATCGAGCTTATGGGCAAATATGCCAATGTGATACTGGTAAACAAGGAAAACCGCATTATCGATGCCCTCAAGCGCATCCCGCCGTTTGAAAACAGCAAACGGACAATCCATCCCGGCGCTGAGTTTGTCAAAGCCCCTTCCCAGAATAAGAAAGATCCTTTTTCTTCTACGGAAGCCGATCCGGACAAAAGCCTGACCGCCCAGTTTACCGGCTTCTCGCCGCTTTTATCGCGGGAGATCGAATACCGTATGAATCACGGCCAGTCTTTTGCGGAATGCATGCGTCTGATCCGAAACAGCAGCAGTCTGTTTCTCTCGGAAAAAGACAATGCATTTCATGTCATTCCGCTGACGCATCTCGGCAAAGCAGAAGAATACCCTCTATTCGAAGGCCTGGATATCCTGTATTACCATGCTGAGGAAAAAGAGAGGATCCGCCAGATCACCGGTGATCTCTATCATGTTGTCAAACGCCAGCTGAAGCACCAGAACGTGAAACTGCCGCGTCTGTTGAATGAAGCGGACGAAGCAGCGGACAACGAACGCTGGAAGCTTTACGGCGATCTGCTGTTCACCTACGGCGTCCGCGATACCAAAGGCCTGTCGTCCATCGATCTGATCGATTATGAGACCGGCAGTACCGTCACCGTACCGCTTGACGTGCGTTTTGACGGTCCCGGCAACGCCAGAAAGTGCTATCAGAAATACAGCAAGCTGAAAAAAGGACAGGTCTATCTGGATGAACAGATCCAGATCACCCGAAATGAGATCGAATACCTGCAGGGCGTCCTTGTTCAGCTGGAACAGGCGGATTTCCAGACCGCGTCCGGAATACGCGATGAACTGCAGCAGCAGGGCTATCTGAAAAACAAAAAGATCAAGCGTCCGGCAAAGAAGAAAAAGAAACAGGAGATCACGGTGCATACCGTTACAGCTCCGGACGGAACGAAGATCTCCTACGGACGCAACAATCTGCAGAATGAAGAACTGACATGGCATATCGCCCGCCGCACCGATACCTGGCTTCATGCCAAGGACTATCACGGCAGTCACGTCGTCATCCACAGCAGTGAGCCTTCCGAAGACACCCTGCGGCTGGCGGCACAGATCGCCGCCTACTGGTCCGCCGGACGAAGTTCTTCCAGCGTGCCGGTCATCCACTGCCCGGTGCGGAATCTCAAAAAAATACCGGGAGCGCGTCCCGGTATGGTATCCCTTGGTTCCTATCGTATGATCTATATCGATCCGGATCCGGATTATCTCCGCAGCATCTCCGGAACGCTTGCCTGATCATCTGCCATTTCCATCAGTTTCCGGACTTCGTACATGCGAAGCTTCCGGTACTGACCGCGCTGCAGATTTCCGAGGTCCAGAAATCCGTAGCAGATGCGGTTCAGGGACTTTACTTCACAATGGAAATATTCCATCATGCGCCGTACCTGACGGTTGCGACCTTCAAAGATCGTGATCTCAAGTACGGTTCTGTTTTTCTTTACGGACTGCTGAAGGACAAATACTTCCGCCGGCAGTGTTTTTCCGTCGTCCAGCATGATGCCGCGTTCCATCATCTTTACCATTTTCTCCGTGATCACGCCTTCCACAGTCACTTCGTACGTCTTCGGCAGATGTGAGGACGGATGCATCATCTTGTTGGCAAACTCGCCGTCATTGGTCAGAAGCAGCAGACCGGTCGTATCATAATCCAGCCGTCCCACCGGAAAGACTCTCGCATCCACATCTTCCAGGCAGTCCACGACGGTTTTTCTTCCCCTGTCATCGGAAGCGGCGCTGAGAGTATGCTTCGGCTTATTCAGCAGGAAATAGACTTTCTCCTCCCGCTTGATCGGTTCGCCGTCCACAAGGATCTCATCATGAGGAGATACCTGGTATCCCATCTGCGTGATCACTTCACCGTTGACCGTTACACGTCCTTCCGCGATATATTCCTCGGCTTTGCGGCGGGATGCCACGCCGGCCGCTGCCAGTACTTTCTGAAGTCTCTGCATACTTCCTCCTAGTGGTGATTCTGTGTATTGCCCCAGAAGCCGCTGCCGGCTTTGGAGTAATCATTGCGGATACATACGGGTATCCGTCCGTACTTTTCGTTTTCCTGCACAAGGATCCGGCAGGCGCTCAGCCGCCTGGCTCCGTCGATGCAAATGTATCCCGCATCGGTTCGGTTGACCTGTACGGGGATGGCTATGCCGCGGGTCCGGATGCTGTCTGTCAGCTCTCCGGGATCTGCCGGCACAAACTGTATTTCATCGAGACCGACTGTTTTTATGATCACGTCTTCTTCTCCTTCTTCTTCCGCGGATCGACAGAGCAATGATGCCTGCCAGGATCACGAACAGTCCCGCAGCTCCGGCGATGATCACCAGCGGCCACGACGTAAACGAACTGTTTTTGACCGTAAGGCTTTCCGTGATGTCTTCGCTCAGTTCCTGCGTACTGCCGGACCTGCCGCTGATCAGATACGTTCCGTTTTCGGATGCGATAAAGCGTACAGCGTGCTCTGTCTCCACTGTCCGGCACTCCAGTATATCCTGTCCGTGCCCCATACGGAAGACCCTGTATGACATGGAATCATCTGGTTTCGGGATCGAAATGACAAGCGGTTCATATTCTTTTACCGGTTTCCCGTCCGCCATGACGGTAACTGTTACCGAGCACTGCGGCACATTTCCGGTCATCTCCGCGATCCGCACCAGCGCAGTATCATTCTCCGTGTTTTCAAGCCGTACCGAATAGACGCTGCGGGACAGCAGATTGCCGGTAAGCGGCTGACTCAGCGGCATGGCGATCGCAAGGCCGGAAACACCGGCTTCTTTCCAGTCGCTGTCCAGCACATAGGCCGCATGGTCGCCGACTGCCCTTCTTAACAGAGTGTCCAGCTTCATCCTCTGCACCATCGTCAGCGCAGGAATGCCGTTTTCATCCATATCTTTCTTCAATTCGAGAAGTATGCCGGCTTCCGAGGAGCGCAGTGTTTTGCTGTTAAACATATACATGACGTCGTATACGCGCTGCAGGTCGACTGCCTCGGCCGCTGCCTTATCCGGAACAGCAACATGGATCTCATACGATGTGCGTGCGCCGGAGCACTGTACCTGGACGGTCTGCGTGCCGGCTGTATTCATATCAAATCCGGATACCATAGACGTGTTCAGCGGACGGATGATCTCGCCGTTGTCTGTTTCCAGTTTAACGGTCCCGTTATACAGTGAGATCGTTTCCCCGGGATGATACTCCGTTTCAGGCATCGTATCCATAGCGATCGAATGGATCGTTTCGTACTGCGCCGTAAATACCGTGTCACCGTCAACGGCGGAAGTGCTCTGATCCCACCCGGTAAACAGCATGCCTTCCTTTACCGGCTCCGTGCAGGCTGCGTCGGTTCCCCGGTACATTGCGTAGCTTATGGAAGTCGATCCGTCCGCAAAGCTTCCGCCTGCCGCATCAAACCAGACACGTACCGTTTCATGTTCTGCGGCGGATGTTCCGCCGATCACGTACAGCACGTCCGATTTGCTGAGATACCCGGTATCACTGGCAAAATCGTAAGCATAGTCCGCATCGTCTCTGCCGACGTGCAGATCACTCTGGATATGCCATGCGTCCGGCAGTTCTTCCAGGACGATGGCCGCGTAGTCTTTCTCCACCCCGGCTCTGTACAGGACGTCCGTGCAGGCCGCATCCCGGTATACCGGGATCTCTCCCGGCCGGCAGATCAGGATCGTCTGCGATCCGTGGTCCGCACTGCCGGAGGCACGCGCGATCATGCCGCAGTATGCCGCGGCTTTTTCTCCCCAGTACGGGTCGGAGGCGTAGTTGACATTCATGCCGGAAGCTTTGTTTCCGAAATACGCACCGCGGTAGTTTACCCAGTACGGATTGCAGTAGCTGCGGGAAAGATAGTACCGGGCATGGGAATAGATGGAATTTGCCGGACTCATGTAGCGGGATGCGCTCTCTTCCACCGACGTATCATAAGCGGAATGACCGAACAGATTATTTCTGGTGAAAGCCAGGGAACTGCGTCCTCTTGCGCTTTCGTTGCAGCTGAGCGCAAGCATCAGAAGCGCATTGGCTCCGTACTGATACTGGTACTGATAGAAGGCATCTACCGTGCCCCAGTACTGTGAACGGTTCAGGATATCGCATACACTGTCGCCGTCATTGTCCAGATACTGCGTCATCGGTCCGTTGATGCCGTTTGTCTCCTCCAGCCACTTCTGCATGCCGGACGGCAGCAGCTCGGTAATGCTCCGGTGGGAAAGATACTGGTAATAGCAGTACCAGGGCTCCGTGTTGACCGCACGCCCGTGACCGCCTTCCTTCAGATCATCCAGCAGATCTTTTTCATTCGCATAAAACCAGTGGCCGTCCGCACTGAAATAGACGCTGTCTTCCTGCAGATACGAAGGCGCTTCATCCAGCAGGACACGGGAAGAGAACAGGTCGCTGTTCATCGATGTGCGCAGACGGTGATACAGCATGCCGTCATTCACGGTATACGACGTCAGAGTGACCGGGATGTTCTCGAGAGGAACGATCGTCACTTCTTCCGATGACGCAGTCGCCTCGGCGCCGCTGATGGCAAAGGTAACAGTACTGCCGTCGGCGGACGTCGATATATACCAGGCGTCTTTTCCGTAGCACCCGTTGATATATCCCTGTCTGCCGTCGCTTCCACGGTAGACAAGATTGTAATCGCACGCATCGGAAGACGGGATCAGTACCGCCGCATACTCCGCCGCAAGCACTTTATCTTCCCACGTGATGCACAGATTGCCATAGCTGTCCTTCTGTGCCGCAAAAGCGGCATACGCTTCCGAATACGCGGAAAAAGAAGCAATTTCCTGTTCACCGGCCGCATAGTCTTTCAGCATAAACGACCCGGTCCCCGATGTATTTTCAGGATGGATGCCCGAAGCACCCATCAGTCCTGCAGTGAGGAGTTTGATCCATATATTCTTCATGTTATTCATCATATCATGCATTTGACCCGCATTAAAAAAATCCGCTGCTGAAGCGGATCATTTCAGATAGATCACTGAGGAGAACGGGAACAGCGCATATGTCTTCAGGAATTCCTCCGGTGTTGTAATATGCTGCTTTCTGCCGTAGACGGCGTTGTAGAACTGCATCTTTCCGTTGCCGAGATTGCGGTAGGCACAGTAGTGTGCGCCGCGCTTATGGGAATACAGCAGGATTCCGAAACGGCTCTCGTTCATGACTTTCACGGCATGCCGGTCAAACGGAGCGCTCATCAGAGCATTGACTCCCTGATCGCGCAGCCATACCCAGAGGAAGAATTCCGACTGTCCCATGACATGTCCGAGGATCGCCCGCTCATCGAGCTGTTCCGCGATCTGCTGCATCGGGACTTCCTGCCCTGCCATCTTCATCAGGTTGTACGCTGCGATCCAGCCGCAGCCTTTTGCATCGGTATAGAACCAGCCGAACGGAAGATTATCCATCTGTCCCTGGTTGATGATATAGCCTTCGTCATCGAAGCAGGAATCCGGCACCATCTGCCGCCATGCCTCGATCTTTCGCTGGTAGTACCTGCCTTTGGAAAAGTAACAGCAGCTCTGCAGGACCCGGATCATGAACGGAGAAGAACCTTCCGCAAGGATCCGCTTCGGCTGATAGCGCCGTGTCAGCTGCTCGCTGATGTATCCCAGGATCCGTACGGCACTGACAGTATCTTCATGGAGAAACACCGTCTTCAGCAGAACAGACTCATCATTTCTCACGTCAAAACGACATACAGCCACTGCTGTATTTCCGTCTGTGATGACCGCTTCCCGCTGAAGCTGTTCATCTGCGTACAGGCCAGTCAGTTTTTCCCGCGGAAATTCCGGATGACGCAGCAGCGCTGCGCCGCTTTCATAACGCATCAATACTTATCCTCAAAATACGGATTCTTTTCGCGCAGGAAACGAATTGCTTTCTTGAGAAGCTGCGCATCGTTCCTGTATGTCAGCAATGCACCGGCATCTACCAGATTGACCCAGCGCATATCGATGATCTCTTCTTTCTGCATGGCTTCGTCGCCGCTCTCCGGACGCGCAAGGAAGTATACGACCTTCTTCTCTACGCCTTCCGACGGACTGTAGTGCGTCGTCTCCCGGAAGCCGTCAATAAAATGAACGCGGATCCCGGTCTCTTCTTCGATCTCCCGGAATGCCGTCTCGTGCTCTGTTTCATCGTCTTCCACGTGCCCTTTCGGGAAGCACCAGTGACCCTGTGTCTGTCGGATAATCAGTGTGTAGTATCTGGAATTCTGTTCTTTAACGATAACTGCTCCGCATGATTTTTCTTTCAACATAATACGACCCTCTTTCTTTTCGTATAGCACAGAATCACTCATTTCTCTCTAACCGTGCTAATTATCAGTATATCACAAATCTTTAAGAATCAACCTGAAATGAAAGGGCTTTCGGGGACGGAACATCTATCTTTTGTGTTATGTTTCGAAACAAAAAAACAGGCTGTGCAAACAGCCTGCAGTAACGGTATTACGGACGATCAGCCGATCAGCTGTTCGATGCAGCTGCGGACTTCGCTCATCTTTGCCGTCGGTTCAAAACGGGCAACGACATTGCCTTCGCGGTCAACTGCGAACTTCGTGAAGTTCCACTTGATATCCGGGTTTGTCTTATAGTTCTTATCAAACTTCTTCAGCATGGCGCTCATAGCCAGTGCCTTCGGACCTTTTCCGAAACCCTCAAATCCCTTCTGGGACTTCAGATATGTAAATAACGGCAGTGCGTTTTCACCGTTGACATCGCTCTTCTTCATCTGCGGGAACTGTGTGTTGTAGCGCAGTGTGCAGAACTCGTGGATCTCTTCATCTGTACCCGGTGTCTGGCCGGCAAACTGGTTGCACGGAACATCGATCACTTCTAGACCTTTATCATGGAATTCTTCATAGATCTTCTCAATATCCTCATACTGCGGAGTGAAGCCGCATCCGGTAGCTGTATTGACGATCAGAAGTACTTTTCCTTTGTATTCGCTCATGGAGATCTCACCGTTTCTGGACGGTACGCTGTAATCATAAATACTCATTTCTGGATCCTCCTGTTTTTACGATCTCATTATAGCTTCCCATAAATATTGTGTCAAATATAATTTATACAAATATATAATTTCATAATTTTTTCGTGTGCAGGAACGATTCTTTGATATACTAAGCGAATGGAGATAGAAATCTATGGGTAAACAGGCTTTCGATTCACAGAAATATCTGCAGCTTCAGAGAGATAAGATCCTCGAACGCATCAACCTGTTCGATGGAAAACTGTATCTGGAGTTCGGCGGAAAGATGTTTGAAGACTTCCACGCTGCCCGTGTACTTCCGGGCTATGAACCGAATAACAAGATCCGTCTTCTGACGGAACTGAAAGACCAGGTCGAACTGATCATCTGCATCAATGCGAACAACATTGAACATACAAAGAGCAGAGGCGACCTCGGCATCAGCTATGACCAGGAGGTCTACCGGCTGATCGATACATTCCGCAGTCTGGATCTGTATGTCGGCAGTGTCGTCATCACACAGTACAACCACCAGCCTTCCGCGGATTCTTTCCGCGCACAGCTGCGCCGGCACGGGATCAACTGCTATCTGCATTATCCGATCAAGGGATATCCGGTCGACGTCGATTTCATCGTCTCGGCGGAAGGACTGGGAAAGAACCAGTATATTCAGACATCCCGCAATCTGATCGTTGTCACGGCACCGGGTCCCGGTTCCGGCAAAATGGCTACCTGCATCTCGCAGCTGTATCATGATCAGGCTGCCGGCATCCGTTCCGGCTACGCAAAGTTCGAGACCTTCCCGGTGTGGAACCTTTCCCTGCACCATCCGGTCAACCTGGCTTATGAAGCAGCCACGGCCGACCTGGACGATGTCAATATGATCGATCCGTTCCATCTCGAAGCGTACGGAACGACCGCTGTCAATTATAACCGCGACGTCGAGATCTTCCCGGTGCTCAAGCGCATCCTGGAAAAGATCATCGGCAAATGTCCGTATCAGTCCCCTACCGATATGGGCGTCAATATGGTCGGCTACTGCATCACAGATGACGAAGCCGCCCGGGAAGCCGCAAATCAGGAGATCGTACGCCGCTACTACCAGGCACTGGTGGACGTGAAATCCGAACGCATCTCCGAGCTCGGTCTGAATAAGATCGATGTCCTGATGCATTCGCTCAATCTCAATCCTTCCGACCGTACCGTCGCTCTTGCGGCAAAGAACAAGGCGCATGAAACGGACGACGCAGCCATGGCGCTCCAGCTGGAAGACGGACGCATCGTTACCGGCAAGACATCTTCCCTGTTCGGTCCTTCCGCCGCTGTCATCATCAATGCCCTCAAGGCGCTCGGCGGCATTCCGAAGGAAACACTGCTGATCGAACCGCAGTACGTTACGCCGATCCAGGATCTGAAGATCAATCACCTCGGCAACCGCAATCCCCGTCTGCATTCCGATGAAGTTCTGATCGCTCTTGCAATCATAGCGCAGAGGAATCCGGAAACAGCAAAAGCCATTGCACAGCTGCCGAAGCTGAAAGGATCGGAAGCGCACTCTTCCGTCATCCTGCCGAAGGAGGACGCGGATGTGTTCCGCCGCCTCGGCGTCAACGTTACCTTCGATCCGGTATATCACCAGAAGAAGCTTTACCGCAAAAAGTAACTCAGCATGCACATCCCTGCCGGATGTGCTTTTTTATTCCGGAAAAAGAAAAAAGGCAGATCGCTCTGCCTTTGTAAACGCATCAGTCTCCGAAGGAGATGCCGACGAGTTTTGCCTGTTTGATGATGTCTGCGTCCGGATCGACTGTCTTCAGTTTTCCGGCAACTTCCTCGAGCGGTACCTTGACCATTTCACGGTTGCGGTAACCGACCATGAAGCCGTATTCACCCTTCAGGATGTATTTGCCTGCTTCAGCGCCCAGACGTGTTGCGAAGACTCTGTCATACGGGCACGGAGCGCCGCCGCGCTGTGTGTGTCCCGGAACAGTTACACGTACTTCCATACCTGTCTTTTCATAGATCTCTGCTGCGACCTGATAAGCAATGGACGGATACGGGGATTTTGCGAGTTTCTTCTTATACTGCTTCTTTGTGAGAGCAGCGTCTTCTTTCGAGATCGCGCCTTCTGCTACAGCAATGATCGTGAACTTATCGCCGCGCTCGTTGCGCTCTGCGATCGCCTGAGCGACCTTATCGATGTCATAAGGGATCTCCGGCAGAAGGATCACGTCTGCGCCGCCTGCCATACCTGCATTCAGCGGCAGCCATCCGACTTTGTGTCCCATGATCTCAACGATGAATACACGGCTGTGGGAAGAAGCTGTCGTATGGATCTCATCGATCGCACGGGTAGCTACTTCGATCGCTGTCTGGAAGCCAAATGTCATATCGGTGCCCCACAGGTCGTTGTCGATCGTCTTCGGCAGTGTGATCACATTCAGACCTTCTTCGGCAAGTCTTCCTGCTGTCTTGGTGGAACCGTTGCCGCCCAGCATAACAAGGCAGTCAAGCTGCAGCTTATGATATGTCTGCTTCATGCATTCGACTTTGTTGCGGCCTCTCTCATCCGGTTCATCGATCAGCTTGAACGGTGTACGGCTTGTGCCGAGGAATGTGCCGCCCTTTGTCATCAGGCCTTTGAAATCCTGGCTGGTCAGAAGCTTGAAGTTACTGTTGATCAGTCCCTTATAGCCGTCCAGAAAGCCATAGAATTCAACAGGTTCTTTGGAATTGTTCGTTACTGCTTTGTATACTCCGCGCATAGCAGCATTCAGTGCCTGGCAGTCGCCTCCGCTGGTAAGCATACCGATTCTTAACATATTATAGGATCCTCCTGTTTTTACCTTAATAATATATTATCACTCATTTTATCCCGTACCTATGAAAAAATCCCATTTGCACAAAGAATGTTATAAAATGAGTACATATTAACGGAGTGTTGTGTGTAAATGGCAAAACTGTATTTTTACTACGGAGCGATGGGCAGCTCCAAAACAGCAAATGCCCTGATGGCCGAATACAATTATTCGGAACGCGGACAGCGTGCCCTGCTGGCGAAAACAAATATCGATACCAGAGACGGTGCGAACATCATCCGTTCCCGCATCGGCCTTGAAAAGGAATGCGTGCTTCTGACCGACGTATGCGCTATGGACGATGAAGCGATCCGGACGTATGATGCCGTGATCGTCGATGAGATCCAGTTTGCGACCCGCCAGCAGATCGATTTCCTCGCGCACATCGTGGATGATCTGAATGTACCGGTCCTCTGCTACGGACTGCGGGCGGACTTCCAGAACAATCTGTTTGAAGGCAGCGAGCGGCTGATCGCGATCTGTGATGAGATCCGCGAGGTGAAGACGGTGTGCTGGTGCGGAAAGAAAGCAACCTGCAATGCCCGCTACAACAAATACGGGATCGTGCGGGAAGGCAGCCAGATCATGCTCGGCGCCAACGATGAATATATTGCTCTGTGCCGCAAGCATTTCCTTCAGGGAAAGCTGCGCAAGGATGATTAACAGCACGCTGTGCTGTTTTTCTTTGCCGCAGACATGCAAAAAGCACAGCTTTCACTGTGCTTCCGGAAGTGTGTTACGCTTCATTCAGTACAAAATCGATATTCCGGTGATTCATGATGCGGATCTTACCGTCACGCTCATCTGTTAATAGCCTGTCAAAATCCGCGTCAGTCATATATTCGCGAACCACAGAAGTATCGGTCTCATACTCCACCATGAAAATGGTTTTGGCTTCAAGACCTTTCATTTAGATTTTCCTTTCATAAAACACTGTTTGTTACACATAGAATAGCACGCGGAATTCAATTGTAAAGAGTTTTCAAACCGCCTTACATTATTTTTACATTATGTAAAATGGTAATTTGTCCGTATATTTGCTAGAGTAAATTTATGACACTAAAAGATGATTCACCAACAGCATATTCCCTTTACAGCAAAGATCAGAAACGGCGTACAAAGATCAATCCTCTGGAAGAATTCTTTCCGCCGCTTCCGGACAGGAAATACGATGTGATACTGGCGGACCCGCCCTGGGATTACGGCGGAAAGATGCAGTATGACCGCTCAGTGATCAGAGAAAACAATGAAAACTTTGAAAAAAAGATCTTTCTGTCTTCGGCGTCGTTTCAATACCCTACCGTACGACTGAAAGATCTGTGCAGACTGGATGTCGCTTCCATCGCTGCGGACGACAGCATCCTCTTTCTCTGGACGACCGGTCCGCAGATGGCAAACGCTGTGAAGCTGGGCGAAGCGTGGGGATTTACGTACAAGACCGTTGCCTTTGTATGGGATAAGATGGTCCATAATCCGGGTCGCTATACCCTGTCGCAGACGGAGTTCGTTCTTGCCTTCCGCCGCGGCCGCTTCCCGTCTCCCCGCGGTGCGCGCAATATCCGCCAGATGGTACAGGTGCGCCGTACGGAACACAGTGAGAAGCCGCAGGAAGTCCATGAACGCATTATGAAGATGTTCCCGAAGCAGTCGCGCATCGAACTGTTCGCCCGCGCTGCCGTAGACGGCTGGGACCGCTGGGGACTTGAGATACCGGAATCGGGAATTATCATACCGGATGGAACGGAAAACGGTCAGGACTAGCCTGACCGCTTTTTTGTAGGAACTGGTATGAAGGTTACTGGGGAATGACCAGATTTTTTACAAACTGCTCTGTTTTGTCACCGTAGCGGTTTTCCGTATCCGCGTCATAGGTATACTGGACGATCATGATGCCGGTATCCTTTACCGGCGTCACATAGCCGATGCCGTTCTGCACTGTCCCGTCTTTCTGACGCGACCAGGAAGCCTTCAGCACTTTTCGGCCGCTGATCTCGGTTTCTTCCGCGGAATAGGTATCGGTACCGGTCTCCCATAAGACTGACGCAGTCTCCCGGCAGACTTCTTCCGCCGGCATCTCACTGAGATCCGCTTCGGTATAATACATTACGATCCTGGATGCGGCGGACTGTTCCCCTTCCGGATACAGCAGAAGCTGTCCGTCTTCTTCCTGGACCGTCCAGGACGGATCTGCTTTATAGCTGATCCCGCTGATCTGTCCTTCCGACGGATGTTTTTCACCCCCGGAAGAGTTTTCTTTTGCTCTGCATCCCGCCGCAGAAGCCGCAAGCATGCCGCACATTGCAGCAATAATCAGTTTTTTCATATACATGCCTTCTATTCCCTGATCCCGTAGCGGGCCATGATCGAACGGAATTCGGGGCTGTCGGCGAATCCCGCGATGCATTCGTCGCGGCTCATGCCGTCTGCCAGTCTCTGTGTCCAGTCCGCCAGACCGTTTTCATCATATTCACGGTCCAGGAACGTATTATACAGGATGCGGACAAATTCTTCATCAGCCAGTTCTCTGCTCAGGAATTCCCGGCTGTGGAAGAAGCCGTGCATGGCTGCTGTTTTCGCTGACATCTCTTTCGTCAGGATGCGGCGGCACCAGCCGTCCAGACCGCCGGCGTCGTATTCCCGGTTCAGGATCATCCGGTACAGGCGGACGACATAGGAAGTTACTCCGAAGTTCGTGTCCCGCCATGAGATGGTGATGGTGCCGCACGTGATCCCGTAAGCTTCACATATGCCGGCGAATTCCCTGGAATCCGCGAATCCTTTCAGGATACCGGTGCGGGAGAACCCGTTCTCCAGTTTATTGACCCAGTCGGCTTTTCCGGCTTCGTCGCTTTCTCTGTCCAGCAGGACCGCATAGCACCGTTCCACAAACTCTTCACTGGAGAGGCCAAGTCCGCTCATCTCTTTGCTGAGGAAGAATCCACGCACAGCGTCGCACGCGGTGATCGACCGTTCCGCGAGCTTTTTCGTCCATCCGGCATGACCGCCGGCATCCGGTTCTCTGCCAAGACACAGCCGGTACAGCCGGGTCACGAACGCACTCACCTGATCCATATTCAGACTTTCCGACCAGTGCCAGTACGTATAATTGGTTTCTCCGCTCAGGGAACGCCCTTTCAGAGCGATATCATTAGTGCGGTCGCTCCACAGATTCTGCTCGATCAGAACAGCAGTGCCGTTATTCACTTCTTTTACGATCGCGTAATGGGATCCGCCGGTCTTCTTGGTAACAAGATCGCCGACGGACGGCTGATCGGTCTCGGTGAAGAATCCGCCGTTCAGCGACTTCGGCGCGTCTGTGTTGGAATTGCCGATCGAAAGCTGGATGCCATACGCTTCACTGTAGAAGCGGCGGGCAAACTCACTGCAGGCATATTTACTGCCGTCATATACTGACTGGGTCATGACGGAGATGCGGGAATAATACGCCGGAACGGTAACGCCGTTCACTGTGATCTCGTCTAGTACCGTATCGTCTTCCGTGATCTTTACACGGGTCCCCCAGTTCACATATGCTTCGCTTACGGTGACAGGAAGTATTACAAGTGCAGTCATCACCGCCAGGACTGCCCGTACAAGTCTTTTCATCGTGCCCTCAGTCCGAACTCTTCCGGCAGGAAATGCGGACATACATTTTCTTTCGTGCAGATCACACTTGCCGCAAGACGCGTGCCGATCTCACACGATTCTTTCAGCGTCTTGCCGTAGGTCAGTCCGACCGCTACACCGGCAAAGAACGAATCACCGGCACCGGTCGTATCGATCACGTCGACTTTCTGGGCGGCGCACCATCCGGCTTCGCCGCTGTCGGACGCATAGACAGCACCGCGTTCACCCAGTGTGATCACCATGGCGGGAATGCGCGCCTGGCGTATTTTCCGGCTCAGGATATCCGCCAGTTCACTCGGTCTGACTTCTCCGTATTCTTCCGAGAACAGCTGCTCTGCTTCCTGCTGGTTGCAGACGATACAGCCGGTCCGCTGCAGAAGCCGTCTGCGCTCCATAGCGATCGACATATTGGATACAACAGCATAGATCTTTTTTCCGTACTGTTCCGCCAGTGCGAAGATGCGTTCCAGCAGGTATTCCTCCATATCGATCTCCACGATGACGCTGTCCGCTTCCCGGAAGATCGTCTCTCCGTGTTCATCCAGCGTGCGGGAGATCAGCGAGATATCCGGCCGTTTGGAGATGGATGCGGCAACGTCGCCGTTATTATCAAATACTGCGAGCCATGTGCCGATGGCATCGGCAGCGCGGCGGATATACCGCGTATCACAGTTATGACGCTTGAGATGGGCAATGACATCCGTGCTGGTGCCGGAATGATCCACGACCGTGATAAAGGAAGGCTTCAGGTCGATATTTGCGATATCTTCCGCGACATTGCGGCACACGCCGCCATGTACCTGCAGTACACGGCCGATATTTCTTCCCTGCGGGATATACGGTGCGAGCGGATATCCCTTGATATCCACGAATACACACCCGAATACAGCAATACCCATAGTCAGTTCTCCTTTTCCTGATATACGATCAGATGGTCTTTAAACGCGACCCGGTAATCATCTGAAGGCTGAAATACCGCATCTCCTCTCTGGATCAGCACGATGATGCAGTGATATTCTTCATGGATCCTGTCAACGGGCAGACCGATCCAGCTGCTGTCGAGGTCGATCACGACGGAAGCAGTTCCCATTTCCAGTGAGACGGTGGAATTCGCCGCCTTGGAATACTGTTCCACAAATCCCGCTGATATGATGCCGGTGGGAATCGCCACCGCGCCGACGCCCAGGAACGAGATGAAGATTGCCAGGATCCTGCCCATTGCCGTTACCGGATAGATGTCTCCGTAGCCGACGGTAAGAAGCGCGGATACGCTCCACCAGATCCCGGAGAATGCATTCCGGAAGTATTCCGGCTGTGCTTCATGTTCCACGCTGTACATGCCCAGCGAAGACGCCAGGATGAGTATGAAGATGATGAATACGGATGAAGCGAGCTGGTTGCGCTTGTCATATATGACCGACTTGATGACATTGAAGGAATCGTAATTTGCGTTGATCCGGAACAGGTGAAAGATACGCACTACCCTCAGCATTCGGAACGCTATGAAACCGTCCAGAAAGAAAAACGGCAGGATCGTCAGAAGGTCGATAATGCCGTCATAAGACAGCAGGAACTTGCGGATGCTCACCCATGAGGATTCACCCGGAAACAGATATCTCGCAGTCCAGATCCGCAGTCCGTACTCAACACAGAAGATCAGGATCGTGATCGTCTCAAGAGCTTTCAGAAGATCCATGTACGGTTCCATGGAATCAAACGTCTGTAAAAAAAGGACCGTAATATTGACCAGTATCGTGATCACGATAAAGATATCAAAATTCCGGCTGGCGAAATCGGTCCGGTTGCCGATCTGTATGATATCGAACACTCTCCGTCTTGCGGATTCTCTTTTCTGATCTGCCGTTTTCTGATCCATACAGTGATTATAGCGTAAAAAAAGCATCGCTGTCATACAACGATGCTTTAAATCAGTTATTGTGCTGCCTTGACGGAAGTGATGTGCGGGTTCGGTCCTTCGTACCAGTACAGGAAGCCTTCCAGATCGACGACGTCACCGACCTTCAGTTCCTTGACTGCCTTGTATGTATCGGAGTTTGCGTCGCACAGATAGGATTCAACAGTGAAGGAATATGTGTTGCCGTTAACGGAAACATTGAAGTACAGGTCATCGCCTTCGCTGCCGCTGCCGTCCCACTTATAGGTCCAGGCAACTTCGTTTCCGTCTGCGTCCTTGCTCGGTTCGACCTTCATGCCCTTGAACGCTACTTTCAGGTTCTGGCTGTCGACCAGAGCGTCTGTGCCAAGCGCTGCGGTGACATCTTTTGCCGGGGCGACCCATTTGCCTTCTTCCAGTTCGAACTCGCCGTCTACGACCTCAACTTCACCGGACCAGATGCTCTTATATCCCTTGACCTTGATCTTCTGTCCTTCGGTAAGCTTGCCGTTGTCTTCTTCGGAGCACTTCATGCCGTAGATGAAGTAGCCGCCGTCGTTGTCCTGTGCGTAAACAGTAACTGTGTTGTCCCACCAGGACTGCTTTGCCTGAACATATGCTTCGATGACAACTTCGGAGTCTACGTCAGCTGCCATGTACTGCTCATATGTCATGACGCCGCTTCCCTTTTCCGTGTCCGGACCGGCTGCTGCGGAAGAAGCCGGTTTCGAACCGCCGCCGGAGCATCCAGCCAGAAGAAGTGTGAACGCTAATGCTGAATAGAATGTCTTTTTCATTTTCTTTTATCTCCCTTTGAAAACTAATCTCATTATAAATGCATGCTTTAAAGGAATCAAACCTTCTTTGAACGCCGGTACTGCAGGAAATAGTAGCTGCCCATCAGTACCCAGAGAACGACCAGAGTGATCAGCAGGGTTTTCGACGCTGCAGGCAGTTCACCGAGTTCATTGGCGGAGGAAGCGCTGCGGATCTGATCCAGGTGATACAGGGAAGTGACGGAACCGAACAGGTCTTCCATATAGGCGTCGTCTACCGTCTCCTTGCGGCGCACCGACTTGGTGACGTTTTCGATCATCTGTCCGGCGGCGTCACGCAGTGATGTGGATCCGTTGAATACCGGCGTGACGAACGTCTCATCCAGATGATTCAGCAGAAGCTCAGAAGCTTCGATCTTGACCTGGTAATGATCGGTATTGTCGCTCCCCTTCATTGCCAGATATTCCTGGTATTCCGGTGTCATCTGCGCCTTTGTCGTGACCGGTACATAGCCTTCTGTTTCGGAATACGCGATCTGTACTTCGTTTGTCAGCAGATACTGGGCAAACAGCCAGGAAGCGAGCACTTCCTGCGGATCACGCTTGTTGAACACGCAGATCGACGGTCCCTGGGAGATCATCTTCATGTCGGAAGGATCAAACTGGGGAACCGGACGGACCGCGGTGTCAAACTTCACGATCTTGTCTTCGGCGATATCGGACAGCGGCGCGTCGGAACCCATCCAGGTCGCGCCGGCAGTGGAATCGATCGCGAAGATGCACTGGCCGGCATTCAGGAAGTTCGCCGGATAGGATGAGATCTTGAAGGTCGAGAACGCGCCGGTCTTGCCGTGCTCAGCGATCTGGTACAGCAGTTCTTTCGTCGTATCGTTGAAGATCAAAATATTGCCGTCGGAATCCGAATAGCCGGCACCCTTCTGCTTCAGCATCTGGATCATCATATTGTCTGTAGACTTGTAGATGATCGGGATCATGACCTTCTGACCGTTTACGGCGAAGTTGCCTTCCGCATCCTTTGCCATGGCTGCTTCAGCGACCTCGAACATGAAATCCCAGGTGATGACTTCCGGCATCGTAAAGCCGAGTTTTTCCACATAGGTCTGGTTTACGTAGCAGGCTTCCGTGGAACGCATGTACGGGATCGCGTAGTAATGCTCGGCAAACGCGCATTCCTTCAGGAACTGCGGTGCGATCTCTTCCGTCTTCGGCGCATCGAATTTCACTTCCGTGCCGCCCAGTCCGTACTTTTCATCCGCAAACAGCCCTTCCAGCGGAACAACGGTGTTCGCGCCGGTCAGATAGGTCGCGATGTGGTCCGGATAGGTAATACATACGTTCGGTGTGGTGTTCGTTGCGATATTTGTAATGACATCGTTATAGATCTTGCCGTAATCGGTATACAGACGGATGGTGATATGAATATTCGGATACAGCTGTTCAAAGTCGGTGATCGCCTTTTCATAGATCTTCGTCTGGGTCTTGTTCGTATCGTTCTTTGCCCAGAATGTGATCTCGAATTTTCTGTTTTCATCCAGCTGTTCCGGCACAGCGAAGTCCGCCATTCCCTGCGATCCGTGGCATCCGGAAAGCATTCCCGTGCACAGGAGCAGCGCGGCGGCGCACAGCAGGAATCTGCGAAGTGTTCTCATCCCTTTGTACCTCCTCTGGATACGCCTGCCATGATCTTCTTATGGAAGATGAGGAACAGGATGACCAGCGGTACGGAGATGACAACGACAGCTGCCATCATAGCCGGGATATTCTCACGGCCGAAGCCGTTTTCACGGATCGCCTGGATACCGTTCGATACGAGGAAGTACGCCTCGTTGTCGGTGATGAGACGCGGCCATACATAGGAGTTCCAGCACTCGATGACTTTCAGGATCGTGATCGTCACGATCGTCGGCTGACTGATCGGGATCATGACCTTGAACAGATATTTCAGATCGGAAGTGCCGTCCACTTTCGCTGCCTTGTACAGTTCATTCGGGATCTGCTCAAAGTTCTCTTTCAGCAGATAGATATAGAACACCGAAGTGATCGACGGCAGGATGAGGCCGGTGAAGGTATTGCGCAGGCCGAGATTGGTGATCGTAACGAAGTTTGTGATGATAACAAGTTCGTTCGGGATCATCATCAGTGACAGGAAGAAGGAGAACAGTGCATTTCTACCCTTGAACTCAAGCCGTGCGAACGCAAATGCCGACAGTATGATAACGATCAGCATCGCCGCCGTGGTAATGACGGCAAAGATCAGCGTATTCAGGAAGTACTGCGCCAGCGGGACTGCCGTGAAGGCGTCGACATAGTTCTGCAGCGTCGGTGAGAGCGTGAAGAACTTCGGGATGTACTCCGAGTTGTACGAACTGTATGTCTTGACGGACGTCAGGATCATCCAGTAGAACGGGAACAGAACGATAAATGCCCAGAAGACAAGCCCGATATATGTGACGATCTTGCGGGTCCTGTCGCTGCGCTGTGATTTTTTCTGTATCTTATCGTAACCGGTGTTTGTCATATGCTGTATCCCCCTTACACATTCGTCTTCTCAGAGATCAGAAGATTGATGCAGGTAATCGTCATGACGATGGCAAACAGGATCAGTGCCGCGGCCGAAGCGTACGACGGATAACCGCCGCCGTTTCCGTACAGCATGTCATAGACGTAGCCGACGATCGTATTCATGCCGGCCGCGTTCAGGTCTGTGCCGAACAGCGCGACGGCATCGGAATATGCCTTGAATGCGCCGATGAAGCCGGTGATGATCAGATAGAAGATCATCGGTGAGATCATCGGCAGAGTGATCTTCCAGAAGATGCGCCAGCGCGATGTGCCGTCGATCTTCGCTGCCTTGTAGTAATCCTCATTGACCGAGGCAAGCGCGCTCGTCAGGATCAGGATCTTGAACGGAAGAACGACCCATACCGTATAGAAACACAGTACGAACATCTTAGCCCAGTACGGACCGTCGATGAAATCTACGCCGGTTCCTCCGAATGTCTGGATCAGCACATTGATCAGACCGTCGGAATACGCCGTCTTCTTGAAAAGGATCATGAAGACAAGACCGACTGCCAGTGTGTTCGTGACATACGGCAGGAAGAAGATCGTCTGAAACAGATCTTTCAGTTTCTGGATCGAGTTCAGCGCCACTGCAATGAGCAGGCCGATCCCGGTGGAAAGCGGAACCGTAATTATAACGAGAATAAATGTATTCTTCAGTGCCTGAATGAAATACGGATCTCTCAGAACATAACGGAAATTATACAGTCCGACGCCGAAGTATGTCTGGGAAGCGGAATTGTATCCCTCTTCCATCGAATAGATCATGACATCGATCAGCGGGTAGACCATGAATACGCCGAGAAATGCGATCGCAGGCAGAAGATACAGCCAGGGCCGCAGTTTTCTCATACATGTCTCTCCTGTTCCGGATACGGAATGCGCACGCCGCTGTCTTTGCGGAAAATATGCACTTTCGCCGGTTTCAGTTCAAATGCGACATTTCCGTCTTTCGCTTCGACTCTGTTTTCCGCGCTGATGATCGAGCGGATCAGGCCGGATACGCAGTCCGGATGTTCGGATACGACGCTGGTGTCGCGTCCCATGACTTCCACCTGGACCAGTTTTGTGCGGAACGGTCCGTCTTCACTGAGAATAAAGCCTTCCGGACGGATGCCGACGCTGACCGGCTGATCTTCCACACCGGAGACCGCAAGTACATCCTGACCGCCGATAAACAGACGACCGCCCTTTACTTCGCCTTCAAATACATTGATGGCAGGCGTACCGAGGAACTTTGCGACAAACAGGTTCACCGGTTCATCGTATACGTGCTGGGGATTGCCGATCTGCTGCAGAATACCGCTTTCCATGACGACGATCTCATCGGAGATGCTCATGGCTTCTTCCTGGTCGTGGGTCACGAAGACCGTCGTGATGCCGGTGTTTTTCTGAATACGGCGGATCTCCTCACGTGTCTGCAGACGCAGTCTTGCGTCCAGATTGGACAGCGGTTCATCCAGAAGCAGAATACGCGGCATCTTGACGAGCGCCCGGGCAATGGCAACACGCTGCTGCTGTCCGCCGGACATCTCACGCGGCTTTCTCTCCATCAGTCTTTCGATCTGTACCAGACGGGCTGCTTCTTCCGCTTTCTGATTCATGGCTTCTTTGCTCAGTTTATCCTTTCCCTTCAGATTCTGAAGCGGAAACATGATGTTCTGGCGAACCGTCATATGCGGATACAGAGCATAGCTTTGGAATACGAGTCCGACACCGCGGTGCTCCGGCGGAAGATCGGTGACATCGTCCTCACCGAACCAGATCTTTCCTTCTGTCGGACTTTCCAGTCCGCTGATCAGATTCAATGTCGTACTTTTGCCGCAGCCGGACGGACCGAGCAGTCCGATGAGCTTGCCGTCGGGAATTTCAAAATTAAAATCATTGACTGCAATCACATCCTTGCCGTTCTTGTCCCGGCTCGGGTAGCGTTTGGTTAAATGTTCCAGAATTACTTTCATATTCCTATCCTCTTATGTCTATTGTATATGAAATCGTTTTCTCTGTACGCCGTAAATATGAAAAAAGTGCCGCTGAGGGCACTTCAGATCCAGTCGTAGTTTCCGCCGGTGATGGCAAGAGAAAGCAGCGTATCGTAGCGTTCTACGTTCTCTTCCCCTTCGACCACTTCATCCAGCTCTGCTGTCTGAACGATCTCCGGCATTTCTTCATCCGGTCCGATCTCCATGTCGAAAGACTGTTCACCGCAGTACGGGCAGTCGATCTTCGGAGCGATCTGCACATTCAGAAAGCGGCTGCCGCAGGCTTTGCACGTATACAGGCCGCAGCGTTTTGTTCCGTCTGCCACATAATACATAGTTCTATACCTCCAATGGTTCATAGCGGAAATCGGCGTCGATGCGCATCAGGAATTCCGCGATCAGTTCAATGCACTGTTCAATATCTTTCAGATCGGCGATCTCCACGGAACTGTGCATATAGCGCAGCGGAACAGATACCAGAGCCGTCGGTACGCCGCTGCCGGTAAGCATGATCGTATCGCCGTCCGTATACGTTCTTCCGCCTGCCACTTCGTACTGCACCGGGATGCCGCATTCCGCCGCTGTCTTCTTCAGCAGCGCATTCATCTTCCGGTTGACCATGCCGGACAGACAGACCGCAGGTCCCTTGCCAAGACGGATATCACCGTTTTTGGCAGGATCGCCGCCCGGGCAGTCATTTGCCCATGTAACGTCCACCGCGATGCAGCAGGAAGGCTTCAGCGTACCGGCAAACCACGCGCCGCGTCCTGTCGTTTCCTCCCCGGTCGATGTATGCACGATGATGCCGCATGCCGCGCCTTTCTGCACGGCACGCTTCGCGGCCTCCGCGATCACATAGACGCCGGCCTTGTCATCCAGAGCGCGTGAAGAGATCCTGCCGCCGAGCAGTTCCCTGGCCGCCGTATCCGCGCATACCGGATCACCGACGGACACCGCCTTTTCCGCTTCTTCACGGCTGGCGGCGCCGATATCCAGCACCAGGTCGCGGTCCTTGACATCGCTGTTCTTCAGAAGATCATCGCTGAATGTACCGCAGGCGTTTACCTTGACGATCCCGCTCTCAGTTTCGTGCAGGATCTGCATCGGCGCGCCGGCATACAGCGCCGGGTATACACCGCCGGCTTCCTGCACTTTGATCATTCCTTCGTCCTTGATCTGCACGACGCGGAACCCGATCTCATCCATGTGCGCACTCAGCAGCACCTGACACGGTGCGTCTCTGTGTATGAATGAGAACGTGTTGCCGACAGCGTCGCATGTCTGTGCTTCTGCCGTATCTTTCATATACGCGAGAACGTTCTTCTGGTTTTCTTCCTCACAGCCGCTCACGCTGGCCGTATTCAGGATCTGTTCAAGAAACTCCGGGATCATATGCCCTCCTTGTCAAACCATTCGTTATCCATACCGATTATACGCTCAGCAGAATAAAAAAGACAGGACGGATGCCCTGTCAGTGAATATCAGAGGAGATGTCCGCGGAGGAAATCACCGCTCTGTTCACATAAATATGCCGGCGGAATATCCAGTACCGTGAATGCGCCGCAGCGTCCCTCGTCATAGAGACGCTTCGCAGCTCTTGCATACGCGGCCAGAACACTGGATGTGAATTCCGGATTGGAATCCAGTTTCAGACTGAATTCGATGATGTCGCTGTATTCATCGTTCATGCCTGTCGTGCCGGAACGGAATACGAAGCCGGCATGTCCCATACTGCCGTGATTCTGCTTCAGTTCTTCCTCACTGATGAAATGAACCGTCGTATCGTATTCGTCGAAATAGTTCTTCATCGTTACGATCTCGTGTTCGATGCGGGAAAGGTCAGCGTTATCTTCCGCAACGACCCATGCTTCACGCGTATGTTTCTGACGGGTCGAGAGCTCCGGCTGACTGCCGCTTCTGACTGCGTCCAGTGCTTCCTGTACCGGGATGGTATACTGACGCGCATCCTTTACGCCGGCAATGCGGCGGATCGCATCGGAATGTCCCTGGGAAAGTCCTTTGCCCCAGAATGTGTAGTCTTTTCCGGAAGGAAGAACAGCGTTGCTGTAAACACGCGCCAGTGAGAACAGGCCCGGATCCCAGCCGACGGAGATGATGCCGACATGCTTTCCGTTCTTCGCCGCCGCGTCAACATTGGCAAAGTGCTCCGGAATGCGGGCATGTGTATCAAAACTGTCGATGACATTGAAATCCTTTACGCAGGCCGGTGTCTGTTCCGGCAGATCTGTGGCGCTTCCGCCGCACAGGATCAGTACATCGATGCGGTCTTTCCAGTCTTTGAGCTGATCAGCGGAAATGACCGGAACGCCCTCTGTGCGCAGCTTAACCGTGGAAGGATCGCGGCGTGTGAATACTGCCGCCAGTTCAAGGTCTGAAGAATGTTTTACAGCGCTTTCAACGCCGCGTCCGAGGTTGCCGTAGCCGAAGATACCGATTCTTGTCTTCATAATGCTTATCCTTTCATGAGATCATTCATCGTATACATGCCGGCCGGTCTGCCGAAGAGGAACTCTGCCGCACGCATCGCTCCGTCTACGAAGATCTGCCGGTTATCCGCATGGTGCGTGATCGTAATGCTTTCGTTGTTTCCAAAGAAGATGACCGTATGCTCGCCTGCTTCTGTACCGCCGCGCAGGGAATGTACGCCGATCTCTTTGCCGCGGGCACCGGTGATTCCTTCACGTCCGTATACTTTTGTATAGTTGTTGTCCGGGTCCATGACTGCAAGCATTGCCTTGGCTGTGCCGCTTGGAGCGTCGACTTTCTGATTATGGTGTGTTTCGATCAGTTCCATATCAAATGTCTTTTCCAGAAGCGGAACAGCGGTAGCGAGCAGTTTCTGCAGCACGGCAACACCGTAGGAGAAGTTGGCGCTGTAGAATACCGGATGGTTCTCCGCAAGTTTATACAGCTTTTCCTTCTGTTCATCGGTAAGACCGGTCGTTCCGTATACCAGACTGCAGTTGTTTTCTTCCACATAATCACAGATCCAGTCCAGATTTGCCGGATGGCTGAAATCAATGATCATATCGGCTTTTTCCGCCATATCCAGTACTGAAAGATTCAGAGCATCGACCATCGAAATGACCTGATGTCCTCTGTCCTGCGCCGTCTGACGGATCAGCCGGCCCATTTTTCCTTTTCCGCCGATCAGTATCTTCATAACAGACCCACCTTCTTCATTTCATTGATCAGTTTCTGTCTGTTCGCATCCGCCATCGGATACAGCGGCAGACGGTAGCCGCCTACTTCTTTGCCCATCAGATTCAGAGCTTCCTTGACCGGGATCGGGTTGACTTCACAGAACAGCGCATGGATGTAATCCAGGTAGTCCTGCTGCAGCTGCAGGGAACGGGCGGTATCGCCTTCGAACCAGGAAGATACCATCTCGTGTGTTTCTTTCGGGTTGGTATTGGCAAATACGCTGATCACGCCGCTGCCGCCGAGAGAGAGGATCGGTACGACCATATCATCGTTGCCGGAATATAACGCAAAGTTCTCATTGACGAAACGGGATACGCTGACAGCGTAGCTGATATTCCCGCTGGCTTCCTTGATGCCGCAGATATTGGGATGTTTGCTGAGGCGTTCGACAGCGCTCACGCTCAGGGAACAGCCGGTGCGTCCGGGCACGTTGTAAAGGATCAGCGGAATGTCTACGGCGTCTGCCACGGTAGTAAAGTGGCGGATCATGCCTTCTTCATTTGCCTTGTTGTAGTACGGTGTGATCACAAGCAGCGCGTCGGCGCCGAGTTCTGCGTACCGTCTGCTCTTTTCCAGCATTGTTTTCGTATCGTTTGATCCGGAGCCGGCAATGACAGGAACACGGTGATTGACCTTTTCCAGTGTGTAGGAAACGACTGCCTCATCCTCTTCGTGCGTCATGGTCGTGCTTTCGCCGGTCGTGCCGAGCACGAGAATGCCGTCTGTTCCGGATGCGATGTGCCATTCCAGCAGTTCGCCCAGTTTTTCGAAATTCACAGTGCCGTCTTCATGAAACGGCGTGATCAGTGCAACGATAGAACCTTTGATCATAATGTTACCTCCAGTGCGATCAGATCATCATATGTCTCTCTGCGTATGACAGTGCGGCTTGTGCCGTCTTGGGCAAAGACGACAGCCGGCATCAGCATACGGTTGTAATGGCTTGCCATGGAATATCCGTAGGCGCCTGTTGTCTTCATGACCAGCAGATCGCCCGGCTGTGCTTTTGGCAGCGCGATCGATTCGATCAGAATATCTCCGGACTCACAGCATTTTCCCGCGATCGTGTAATTCGCTGCGGCGGGCTCTTCTTCCCTGCCGTCGATCACGGCATCGTACTCCGCCTGATACAGAGCCGGACGGATATTGTCGCTCATACCGCCGTCCACGAACGCATACAGTTTGTTCGGTGTCTGCTTCAGCGCGCCGATGGTATACAGCGTATAGCCGGCTTCCGCGACGATGCTGCGTCCCGGTTCGATCAGTACTCTTTCGACCGGACAAGACAGCCTGCTGTTTGCTTCGGTGCATGCGGCGAGGATCGTTTCACATACTTCCGCTGTCGGGATCGGTGCGTCTTTATCGGTATACCTGGCCGCAAAGCCGCCGCCGAGATCCGCTGTACGCACCGGAATGCCGTATGCGTCATAGAGATGTCCGGCGAATGCGAACAGTTTTTCGACGGTGCTGGTGAACGCTTCTTTTGCGAAGATCTGGGAACCAATGTGCACATGCAGACCGTCAAATACGATCCCCTCACAGTTTCTCAGGATATTGATCACCCGTACGACTTCCTCTTCGTTCATCATGGCGATGCCGAATTTGCTGTCAACATGGGCAGTAACGATGTATTTATGGGTATGTGCCTCGATGCCGGGATTCACGCGCAGAAGCACATGTACATTCGAACCGTATTCGCTGACCATTTCCGCAAGCAGCCTGGCTTCCGATTCATTGTCCACAACGATCGTTCCTACCTTGTTCTCAAGCGCCATGCGAAGCTCCTGAGGGGTCTTGTTGTTTCCGTGGAAGAAGATGCGCTCCGGTTCAAATCCTGCCTTCAGAGCGGTGTAAAGCTCACCGCCTGAGACGACATCCAGATACATGTCATATTCCCGGATCAGTCTGATCATTGCCATGCAGCAGAATGCCTTGGACGCGTAGACAACGCCTGTCTTCAGGGAATCGCTCTGAAAGTGATCGCGGTATTCCTGCATCTTCTGACGCAGGACTTCCTCATCGTATGCGAACAGCGGCGTTCCGTATGTCTCTGCCAGTGTCCGTGCTTCAACGTGACCGATTTTTGTCATAATACCCTCCAAGAAAAAATGCCGGCGGCTATCCGCTGGCATGAACAAACCACTCTGATAGCACTCCTACGTACGTAGACAGTCCTGCAAATATTCTTCACAGGCCCACCATACAGCAGCGCCCTGCCATACAGTTCGGCGGAATTGCTTCGCTTCCGGATCAGTACCTGCCGGCTCCCCGGACGCCCGTCGTTCCCGCACCTCTATCTTGTTGAGAATACTATCACTTCTGTGACAGAATTGCAATATTATATTCAAAAGAGACTCCGTTTTACAGGAGTCTCTCCCAATGATGAGGCAATAGATATTTTTACTTGCCGGACATCTTTTTCTTCAGAATGCGGATTTCACGCTTCGCTGCATACGGTGTGATCAGTTTCAGCTTATCCTCGGCTCTTATCATGGTGGAAGCTTCCGGGATGTCCCTGGTCAGATGGATCGCGTCAAACTCACAGCGGACAGTGCACATGCCGCAGCCGATACAGCGGTTGAGATCCACGACGGAAGCACCGCAGCTGAGGCATCTTCCTGCTTCTTTCCGGACCTGCTCCTCTGTGAACGGCAGACGGTGATCGCGGAACTTGCTGTCAGGTGTCGCCAGCGTATGTCCCGGTACCTGTCTGGCACTGTTGTCATAGGACGGCAGTACGATATTATCTTTGTCCAGTTCAATGAAATGACGCAGATCTCTGGAAATGGTCAGTGAGTTGCCCGGATGAACGAACCGGTTGATGGAATCCTGTGCCTGCTTGCCGGCTGCGATCGCATCGATGGCGAAGCGCGGACCGGTAAATACGTCACCGCCGACAAAGATGTCTTTTTCTGCTGTCTGCAGAGTGATCTGGTCTGCTTTTGCCGTACCGTTGGGATTGGTCTCTACGGCTGTTCCTTCCAGCAGTCCGCCCCATTCGATCTTCTGACCGATCGACATCAGGACATTCTTACAGGAAATCGTGATCGTATCGTCTTCGTCATACTTCGGCGCAAAGCGGTGGTTTTCGTCAAAGACACTGACGCACTTTTTGAATACGATGCCGGTGACGCTGCCGTTCTCGGTGAGAACTTCCTTCGGACCCCATCCGTTGCAGATCTCGATATTCTCTGCCTTTGCTTCGTCGACTTCGTCTTTAGCAGCCGGCATCTCCGTTTCGGATTCGAGGCACAGCATCGTGACTTTGCCATCCGTGCAGCGTACCGCAGTACGTGCTACGTCGACCGCTACGTTGCCGCCGCCGACAACAACGACGTCGCCGTCAAGCGTGACGGTATGATCGCTGTTGACCCGGCGCAGGAAGTCCACGCCTGTTTCCACGCCTTCTGCGTCCTCTCCCGGCACACCGGCAAGTCTTCCGCCCTGGGCACCGATCGCAACGTAGAATGCCTTGTAGCCGTCGTCACGCAGAGACTGGATGGTAACGTCTTTACCGACTTCCACACCGCAGCGGAATTCCACGCCCATCTTCTTCAGGACGTCGATCTCAGCCGCAATAACGTCTTTCTCCAGACGGAAGGATGGAATACCGTATACCAGCATTCCGCCCGGTTCCGCTTCTTTCTCAAATACTGTGACCGGATAGCCGTGCTGGCGCAGATAGAACGCTGCGCTCATGCCGCCCGGACCGGCACCGATGACAGCGATCTTGAATTCATCGTCCCACATTCCGCCGGAATCCTTTTCACACAGCGGAACATACCGGTTCTCTTCTTTCAGTTCCTGGGCAGCGATGAATTTCTTGATCTCATCAATGGCGATCGGCGCATCCACCAGCCCGCGCGTACATGCGTCTTCACAGCGGCGGTTGCAGATAGCACCGCATACTGCCGGGAACGGGTTATCCTGTTTGATCAGTTTGAGAGCATCGAGATATCTGCCCTCTTTTGCCATCTTGACATATCCCTGAACAGCAAGGTGCGCAGGACAGGCCGTCTTGCACGGTGCCGTACCGGTGTCATAGCAGTTTCTCTTGATATCTTCGCGGTAGTTCGGATTCCACTTATCCGCACTCCATGCGACATCATCCGGCAGCTCGCTCAGCGGATAGCGTACCGGTCCCTGCTTCGTGCAGAGCTTCTGGCCGAGTCTTGCCGCGCCGACCGGGCACGCTTCGACGCACTTGCCGCAGGCAACGCACTTTTCCGGGTCCACATGGGCACGGTATGCGGAACGTGACATATTCGGCGTATTGTACAGTCCCGCCAGACGCAGCGCGTTGCAGGAACCAGGTGAGCAGTTGCAGATGCCTACGATCTTGTCTTCACCGTCGATATTGGTGATCTGATGGACATGACCGTGCCGTTCTGCCCGGCGCAGTGTTTCCATGACTTCGTCGAAGGTACGGTAGTGTCCCACACCGCGCAGCACCATGAACTCCGCCAGATCACCGACACCGATGCAGTATCTTCCTTCGATATCACCGCAGTTCTCACCGCGCATCGTCTGCTGTCTGCGGCATGTGCAGACACCAACGCTGAACTTGTCGTATTTCTGCAGCCAGTGCGACAGTTTTTCGATCGGTACTGCTTCGTTGTTTGCTTCGATGGCTTTCTCGACCGGGATGACATGCATTCCGATACCGGCACCGCCGGCAGGAACCATCGGCGTAATGCCTTCCAGCGGCATCTGCGTCATCAGGTTGAAGAATGTCGCAAGACGCGGATGCTGTTCGACCAGCTCCGTGTTGATCATTGCGAACTCGGCGCTGCCAGGTACAAAGATCGGGACGTTGTACTGCAGATGGCGGTCATCATTGTCGCGGTTCGTTTCCACAACACCGATCCACATAAGGTGCTGTGCTACTTCCCGGGCATGCTCGACCGACATATCATTCAGCTTTGCCAGTTCTTCGATGTCCTTGTTGACGCGCGTCTTTCCGAATGACAGCATGAACTTTACTTCTTCTTTTGTCAGCAGTTCATCCAGCATCCAGTATTCCGGATCCGTATAGTTCATTGTCCGTGTATATTTGACAAGATACCGGTCCGTGATCATATTGCCCAGTTTGAGTACAAGCTTCGCCTTTTCCGGGTCCTCCGGCTTGTAGTCGGGATCCAGTGCAGGCGCAATATTCGCACGGTCCCAGTCATTGATCATTCGGTTCTTCTGTTCTTTCATTATGTTTTCCCATACTCCTGTATTTTCTATATTCTAGCACGAAGAACAGCTTTTATAATACATCCTGTCTGTTCTGTATAATTACATGCAGGATACTTCCGTCATGTACGCCCAGTTTCCTGCGGATCTCCTTGCGTACGCCGATCACCCAGCAGATCTTCCCCTGCTCGTCTTTCACTCCCATATTGACGATACTTCCGTCATACGGGATGCCGTTAAACTCCGCGTGGACTTTTACGCGTCCTTTTCCGAATACCTCACGCACATCCCACGGAAAGATCACATATGCCCCGCCGTCCGCTTCTTCATGCAGGACAGCATCAAATTCGTATTTCATACGTTCAACAAAAAACAGGGAGCTGTATCAGCTCCCTGTCTTCCTACAGGATTATTCGCCTTTTTCCAGAGCGAGTGTACGTGTTGTGATATCACATACGGATGGCTCGCCATAGTACTGGATCGCACCCGGATATGTATAAGCTGTTTCAACAGCCCATGCTTCTCTGTGTGCTTCGAAGTATTTGAACGGCTTGCCGTCGAGTTCAACAAGAGCCTTCTTGATGACCGGCTTGTCTTCACCGTGACGTCTTTCCATGTTCATCATCTTCGTGATCGGCATACCGCCGGCGATCCATTCCTCAGCCGGTTTTGTCAGGTTGTATACCTTGGACAGATATCCTGTGTAGCCGTACTGGATCAGCATGAATGCGTTGTAGCCGAGGGAGTAGCAGTAGTCAGCGTCGAAGTTGGACGGGAATGCGCATCTTCCTTCATATCCGAAGAAGTGGTGCAGAGCGCTGAATTTGCCCTTGTATGTGCCGGCAGCCTTTCTCTCGTCGAGCTTTGCCTTAACTAATGCGGAGAACAGTTTCTCGGATTCGATCAGGGATACCTGTACGTTTCCGTGCGGGTCTCTTTCGAGGAACAGCTGCTGCTGGATCGTCTGCGGCAGAATTGCGAAGACTGCCATGGATTCCTTTGTCAGACCGTTCTCGATGAATGCATACTTCTCATCCCATGTAGCCAGAGCGTTGAATGCGTCTGCCTTGGAACCAGCGAGCAGTTCGTTGATCTCACCGATCAGTACGGAGAACTCCGGAACGAATTCAACAACGCCTTCCGGGATGATCGCAACGCCGAAGTTCATGCCGTTGGCAGCACGTTTTGCGACGGAATCAGCGATGTAGTCAGCGATGGAGGACAGGGACATCTTCTTCGCTGCGACTTCCTCGGAGATCAGGCAGATGTTCGGCTGTGTTTCCAGTGCGCATTCCAGCGCAACGTGGGAAGCAGAACGGCCCATGACCTTGATGAAGTGCCAGTATTTCTTAGCGGAGTTTGCGTCTCTTTCGATATTTCCGATCACTTCGCTGTATGTTTTTGTCGCTGTATCGAAACCGAAGGAGCACTCGATGTCTTCGTTCTTCAGGTCGCCGTCAATGGTCTTCGGGCAGCCGATGACCTGGACGCCTGTCTTATGCGCTGCGAAGTATTCTGCGAGAACAGCAGCGTTTGTATTGGAGTCGTCACCGCCGATGATAACGATCGCTGTAATGCCGTGCTTCTTGCATACTTCAGCCGCAACTGCGAACTGTTCTTCTGTTTCCAGCTTTGTTCTGCCGGAGCCGATGATATCGAAGCCGCCTGTGTTGCGGAACTGATCGATATATTCGTCGTCAAAAATCAGATAATCGTCATCCAGAAGTCCGCTCGGACCGTTCTTGAAGCCGTACAGAACGTTCTCGCTGTCTGTTGCCTTTAATGCATCATACAGACCGCATACGACGTTGTGTCCGCCCGGAGCCTGTCCGCCGGAAAGAATAACACCAACGATCTGCTTCTTTGCTTCGGATGTGTTTGTGCCCTTAGCAAATGTGATCTCTTTCTTACCGTATGTGTTCGGGAACAGAGCCTTGATCTTTTCCTGATCCGCAACACTCTGTGTTTCTTCGCCTTCTTTTACACAGATCTCAGAGATACCGTTTCTGAGCATGCCCGGAAGTTTCGGAACATACTTAAGTCTTAATTGCTGCAGTGGTGAAATATTCATGATTATACTCCTTTATCTTCTATAGAAATGTTAAAACAAAATCGATGCAAAGTAAATGCTTTGCACCGACTGCTGTGTGTCTGATAAATGTCATTTGTGCACTTACGGCATAGCCGGATCGTGAGGCAGAAGCGATATTGCGCCGTGTATCAGCGGATCCGCTTCACCCAGTCCTGTACGCTGCTGCGCACACTGTCCGCATCGCTCTGCGCCGTTGTACCGGCAATGGCAAGTCCTTCTCCGACTGTGCTGTCAGGACATGTCCTGGACAGTTTCTGATCAAAGCCGGCCAGTCCGGAGCCTGCGTGCGTACAGAACGGATACAGCGTCTTTCCGGCAAGTCCTTCCGCGTTATTCTCAAAGAATGTATACAGGATCATCGGCCAGTCGCCCCACCATACCGGTGAACCGATATAGATGGCGGAATACTGCGAGAGATCCGGTACAGTACCGGCATATGCCGGACGGGCATTCTCTGCCTGTTCTTTTTTCGCAACATCGATCAGTTCGTCGTAAGTATACGGATAGCTGTCTTCCGCGGGAAGGATCTCAAACAGATCCGATCCGGTCTCTTCCGCCAGGATTTCAGCAACGATCGCTGTATTGCCCTTTTCGATCACGCCGACGCCGTACTGTTCGCCGGTGCGTGAAAAATAGACAACGAGCGAACGCTCCCCGTCCTGTGACGGAGTCGGTTCCGGAGTCGGCTCCGGTGCCGGTGTCTGCTGTTCCTGTTTCTCACTGTCTGAACTGACCTGAGAAGCTGAGGACGGACTGCTGCATCCTCCCAGCAGAGCAAGCGCAAGTGTACTGCATAAGAGATGTTTCAAGGTGGTTTTGGTCATTGTTTTTCCTCCAGGTTTATACTTCCAGCAGATTTTCTGCCTGTTTCAGGTAATCCGTGATGGGAAGATGCTGCGGACATGCCTGCTCGCACTGCCGGCATTTGATGCAGTCGGTCGGACGATGTCCTTCCGGTGCTGCTTCGGCATACGCTTTCCGTGCCTGCAGGATCTGACCGTTTGCCAGCTGCAGATTCGCCGCCGCAAAGATGTCCGGTATACGGATCTCCTGCGGGCATCCTTTCGTACAGTAGCTGCATGCCGTACAGGGAATCGCCGAAGAATTTCCCATGATGCGCTGCGCTTCCTGAATGATCTTCATTTCATCACTGTTCAGCGGCTGGAAATTACGCATATACGAGAGATTGTCCTGCATCTGATCGGTATTGGACATACCGGAAAGAACGGTGAGAATGCCGTCGAGCGAAGCGCAGTAACGAATCGCCCACGACGCATAGGACTGTCCCGGTGCGTATTCATCGAACAGTTTCTTCACTTCCTTCGGCGGATCGGCAAGCGCCCCGCCTTTTACCGGTTCCATGATCGTGACCGGCACATTGTGTCTGCGTGAGATCTCATAATTGGCTCGGGACGAAACCGACTTTCTCTCCCAGTCCGCATAGTTGATCTGCAGCTGGATAAAGTCCACTTCCGGATGCTCGGTAAGAAGCTGTTCCAGCAGTTCCGGAGTCCCGTGGAACGAGAAACCGAAGCGGCGGATCTTCCCTTCTTCCTTTAACTGCCGGCAGTATTCCCACAGGTGGAACTTTTCGTATTTCTTATAATTGTTGTCCATCAGGGAATGCAGCAGATAATAATCGAAATAGCCGGCACCGGTGCGCTCGAGACTGGTGAGGAACTGCTTCTTCGCCGCCTTTTCCGTCGGTGCCATGATGAACGCATTCATCTTGTCCGCCAGCGTAAACGATTCCCGCGGATAGCGTTCCACCAGTGCTTTCCGGATCGCGTTCTCCGAACCCGGATAAACGTAGGCCGTATCAAAATATGTGAATCCTGCCTCCATGAACATATCCACCATCCTGCTGATCTGCCGGATATCCTTACCGATCCCCTTATTGGGAAGACGCATCAGTCCGAATCCGAGCTTGGGTGTGTTTTTTGCAAAATCTTCTGACATATACTGCTCCTGTTTTTCTTTATTGTAAGGGTGTGTCAGATACGGAACAATGATCATACATCGTCGTCCGTTACTTATCCATACACTGCATACAGAATGATGAAATAAAAACGGCACCATCGTGCCGTTCTGTGAAGGATCATTTCAGATCGTTGATAAGATCAGTAAGCTGTTTTCGATCATAGAACAGATCCGCATCGGAGATATAGACATCCGGAGTTATTCCCTGATCCAGATCATACCAGGAACCGTTCTTTACCGCCGCAACTGTCCGGAAGCCGGAAATGACGAATACGGTGTCCCAGCCGGTGACCGAAGGCGTAACGATCCCGCTGCCGCCGAGAGACTGCTGGCCGATGACCGTTACTGCCCCGCTGTTCTTCAGCATTCCGGCAGCCATGTTTGCACTGGAAAACGTCATTGGTGAGATCAGGCAGAAAAGCTTCTTTTTGCCGCGGATCGTATCGGCGTCGTCAAACCGATGATCCCGGTTAATGTCCGCTCTGTACTTCGTGACGCTGAGACCGCCGGTAGAGGGATTGCCAAGCGTGATATAGCCTTCTCCCAGCAGCCAGCTTAGCAGAACTGCTGACGAGTTCACGTCACCGCCGGAATTGAGACTCAGATCGATCACAACATTCTGAATAGGACTGTTTTCCCGGTTGATCTGTGCATCGGCGTACAGGATCTGCATGACCACATCGCCTGAGTCGATGTTTTCCAGATCAGAAGTATCCAGGCTGTAGTATTGTTCGGAATCTACTGTCGTATTCATCGCGAATAATGTCAGATAGGCAGTGTTTCCATACTCTTCATAAAACGCAGGATACTCGGAATAGCTCTTCGCCAGAGCAGCGTTAAACTCTGCTTTCTTTTTATCCAGAATATCGAAAGACAGACCGTTTCCTTCATATTTCAGATCAGGATCCATCCCGGACATCCAGGAAGAAACACGATAACTGCTGTGAAAATCATCCAGTGTAAAACGGATAATATCCAGAAGCGCCTGATCTGCCGCGATCGGATCTTCACTCAGCAGCCGGTCCTCATAACCGCTGTTCTTCAAACAGCCGCGGAAATCCCGGATATGATGAGAATCTTTAAGACCATAAAAATGATCCAGAATCATACACAGTTCATCGTATCCGTACTTTGCCAGTTGTGATGAACGGCTGCAGGGTTCCTGCGCATAGTAGATCTTCCCGAGTTCACTCGGTGCATCGGAATACCCGAACATGTTTCCATGGCCGACAAATATCCCGGCATTGTTGCAGCAGACGATCTTATACGGCGCCTTCGGCACCCATACCAGCAGATCAAAAGCTGTGTGCAGAGGAAGCAGATACTTTCCATCCTGGATCAGCATCGGGATCCCGTAATCCGCAAGAGAGATCGTCTGTGCTCCCCCGTACCGGCTCAGCCGCGGATCATAGATGCGCTGCAGGAAGTCCAGCTTATTCGTCTGTATTTCAGCGACTGAATACGACGGATCTTTTCCGAAGGTATCCATACATGTATAGGTCAGAGTCCCCTGTCTGAAATCTATGATGACATCCGAACCCTGCGGCTTGTAAGTGTATGTGAATACGTCCTTCGTACTGTCGGCAGAGACGGTGTAGTCTTCCTGAACTGTCTGTTCGCCGGACAGATCATTCCTGTCGAACTGGTCTACTTTATTCACCAGTGAAACAAACTCCGCCAGATCGACATAAGGCAGGTCACTGACGCCGTCCGCATAGTACAGAGTGTATTCCGGTATCAGGATCTGTTCCGAGACATCCCGGAAATCCTGAAACTGCGCGCAGTAAACCGGTACACTTCGTTTTTCAAGATTGTGTGGATCTGCAGTTGCAGGACTGCCTTCTCTGCAGGCAGTAATAAACAGAATGCATAAAACCGTCAGAATCGTTATGATCCGTTTCTTCATATAAGCATCCCTTCGTTCGTATTCGTTTTATGTGATCCGGCTTCAGGCCGTCCTGTCACATTAGTTTGTAGGAAAGTATTGTCGTGATGATGAAGAACGCAACCATTCCGCCAAGGATCAGTCCCTGCTTCAGCCTGTGTTCGGTCAGAATACCGATAAACTCACGTACAGAAGCATTCGGCCAGAAATACCATGCGGTCTTCTGTCCGATCCCGATCGCCTTCATTTTCACACGGCGGGCCTTGATGCCGCTGCGGAAGACGTGGAAGTTCGTCGTCGAATACAGCATCTTCGCATCTTTATTCTCAGACATGATGATCTCTTTGGAATTCCGCATATTCTCATACGTATCTGTGGAACGGTCTTCCTGACGGATCTGAGACTCCGGGATCCCCTGTGAGATCAGATAGTTCGTCATAGACTGACTCTCGGAGATGACCTCATCCGGTCCCTGGCCGCCGGAGGTAATGAAGATCGGTGATTTTCCGGTCTTCTCTTCCTGTTCCCTGGCAAAGCGGATCGCACGGTCGCAGCGTCCTCTCAGAAGCGGCGTCGGCGTCCCGTCCTTCATCAGACCGCAGCCAAGAATAATGATGTAATCCTGATCATAATCCGGCTTATAGTTCACGACAATAATATTGGCAAAGATCGTTCCCAGCAGCATGCATTCGAAATACAGATAGATCGTTGAAAACATGTTGATGATGCATTCCATGATCATGACTTCCAGTTCGGAACCGGAAAGAAACATGCTCTCTTTGTAAAGGATGATCCATGTGCCGACCATCATAACAGACAATATGATGCCCAGCAGATTCACCAGACGCTTTCCCTCATGACGGATCAGCGAGATATTCGAAATAAAGAGAGCGACTGAGAACACCAGTATGAACGGTGCGGTAAAGAACCAGTAACGGGAAGCAGCATTCGCTATGATTCCTATTACCATCAGCCGGCTGTAATCCTCGGCGTTGGGTCCGAAACAGATCCTCAGAGCGTATATCACCACGATCAGGATCATCACCAGGAAGAACGAAAACCCGATGTAATAGATCGTATTGTAGGAATACGGATTGTACCGCAGCTGGCGGATGAGCGCATGGATCAGACACCCGATCACGGCGATCAGGTAGATCATGATCGAAACAAGTACCCCGACTCTGTGAAACGGCTCCAGCGGCACAAGTATAAACAGCACCAAAAGCTCTATGGCAGACAGTACCGCAACATTCCATATTTTTGGTTTCTTCTTCAGTGAATTGAATCGTATCATATCCTGCCTCTGTTATTTCTTGAGGATCCAGCGGTCCTCTGTGACCGGTTCGTCATATCCCCAGTCTTCCGGTATGCCGGAGGCTGTCAGTGTGAATCCGTGTTTGCGCAGTACATTCTCAGACGCTTTATTACCGCGCATCACACTGGCCGCAATGATCTCAATGTCCGTCTCGCCAAACAGGTATTCGATCATCAGTGACAGCACCTCCGATGAAATGCCCTGTCCCCAGTATTTTTCCAGCAGACGGTTTCCGACATAGACCATATGCCTTTTTTCCTTGTAGCCGTAGAACTCGGCGATGCCGCAGAACTGACCGTTCCAGTCGACCGCCAGATGAATGGATCCCTGCATCCCTTCCGTATACATCCGATCGATCACGGTATGAATATCTTCATATTTCTTTTCAAAAAGAAATGTCGGCAGATAACGGTTCACCGTCTCACTGTCCGCCAGTTTCTTCAGCGGTCCGGAGTCCGCCTGCGTGATCCTGCGGAGAACGATGCGCTCTCCCTTCAGATACGGTATTTCCGTAAACAGTTTCTTTCGTTCTGTCATATGTTCGTTCCCGATTCTATATTGGGTGCTGCTCCTCTGCAAATCACCTGCATGTTGGATGGATCTTTTCCATCAGAACGACGCCGAAGCTGTCCGGTTCGCTCACTCCGTTATGAAAACCATAGCCAAGCCGCAGATAGAAGCCGACCGCCGTAATGGACGCATGAAGCACAGTCCGTCCTGTATTGCGGAAGTATTCGTCGTTCTCAAGTACCTGCATCAGTTCCCGGCCGGTACCCTTTCCCTGCATGCGCGGATGAACAAAGATATTCAGCAGAATACTGTCCCTGCAGTCATCACTGTGCAGTGCGATCGCTCCGCATGCCGCGATCCCGCAGTCATCCTCCATTACATAGAAATGGCTGCTCTCTGCACATCGTTCAATATCTTCCGGACGTCTTTTCCGGCACAGATTCTCTATGTATTCTTCCGAATAGTCCTGAATGCTTGTTGTCCGGAGTGTGTATCGGATCAGTTCAGATACCTCGACGGCATCTCCGCTCCGGTATCTGCGGCTTTTCATTTCGTATCGCCGACTGAACGGAACGGTCCGGACAGCTGTTCAAATACGACCGCCTGATACGGTCTCAGACGGATCCTCTTTCCGCTGATCGTCAGATCATCATAGTTATTCAGAAGAATATTAAAGTCGATCATCCAGTCAGGAAGCTTTACAGAAGCCGGCACAGCAGAGAAATTCGCTATTACAAACAGTCTGCCCGTATGATAGGTCCGGCTGTACGCGATGATCTGAGGATGACTGTGGAAGTATTCTTTCGTGACACCGTACACAGCTGTTTCATTCTCTTTTTTCAGGGCGATCACTTTCTGGTAATACCGGTAGATGGAACGCGGAGCTTCAAGATCCTTCCTGACATTGATCTCCTTGTACTGCGGATTCATGCACTGCCAGGGCTCATGTCCTTCATTGAATCCAGCATTGACAGAATCATCCCACTGCATCGGTACGCGGGCATGGTCTCTTGCGCCGTATTTGATGAAACTGAAAGCAAGTCCTTTCGGAATTCCGTAGCTGCGCATCAGATCGTATACAAAATGACTGACCGGATCTTTCAGATCATCCATCGTATTGAAATCCGTATTTGTCATTCCGATCTCTTCGCCCATGTAGATGAACGGCGTACCGAATCCCAGGAACGTCACTGTCGCAAGCATCGTCGCGGCTTCGTAGCGGTAACGCTTCGTATTGATCGAGAACCGGTTCACACTGCGCGGATTGTCGTGGTTTTCCAGGACCAGCGTATTCCATCCGTTGCTGTAATTGGAAATCTGCGGTTCAAACAGACCTTTCTTGAACTGCAGAATATCAAACGGTTTCTTAAAGTATTTCTTATCCGCGATATTATCGGATACAAGATGCGCAAAATTGAAGATGGTATCGAGTTCGTTGTTATCCTCCCGGACATATGCATGCGCCGCTTCTTCCGAAGGACGGAAAGACTCGCCAACTGTGAACGTATCATACAGAGACAGAGATTCTCTGTTCAGCTGTTTCAGGAACTCATGCATACGTGGACCGTCCACGTAGTACTGCGCCCCTTTCTGGTAGGTCTTCTTCTGATCATCGTCACGGATCGGATAGGTCTTGGAGAACATATTGAAGACGTCAAAACGGAAGCCGTCCACACCTTTGTCCAGCCAGAAATTGAGGATATCCACGATCTCTTTCCGGACCTGCGGATTCTCCCAGTTCAGATCCGCCTGTTCCTTGCAGAAAAGATGCAGATAGTATTCATCTGTTTCACCGATCCTCTCCCAGGCGGAACCGGTAAATGTGGATTCCCAGTTGCACGGCGGCATCAGCTGACCGTTTTCATATTTTCCTTTGCGGATGATGTAATAATCCCGGTACGGCGATTCATGCGAAGACAGTGCTTCCTTGAACCACGGATGTTCGGTGGACGTATGATTGAGAACCATGTCCATGATCACTTTCAGTCCGCGCTTATGGCACTCTGCCAGCAGACGGTCAAAGTCTTCCATCGTTCCGAACTTTTCATCAATGGCGCGGTAGTCGCTGATATCGTAGCCGTAGTCGTAGTCCGGTGATTTATAAAGCGGCGAGAACCAGATTGCTGTCACACCGAGATCACGGATGTAGTCGAGTCTGGAAATGATTCCGTTGATATCGCCCCAGCCGTCATTGTTGGAATCCATGTAACTGAAAGGATAGATCTGATATACGACTGCGTTTTTATACCATCTTGTTTTCATAATGATCCTGCTCCTGTAATTGTTATTCTAAGTTTACTATAAATCGTTCATTCCGAGTCAGTACTTCTTGGTGACAGTTACTCAATGTCACCGCTGATAAAGACTGCCGAGCACGGCGATTTCGTCACCATAACGCTTTCCTGGTGGAAGAATACGCAAAGATCTCTGGCGATCTCCGTCACCAGTGATTCCTCAGCGCCCATCAGCATCAGCGCCAGTGTCGTTTCCTCCACATATCTGCCGTCTTCATGGAAGTATCCGCCATTCAGTATATGGATGGAAAACGCAGTACCGTAACTCCTGCATACACTTTTGAGAATGGACAGGTACTTTTCGGTATCAAACTTCTGTACACCGGTATCCTTATCATTCAGTCCGATGTAGATCGTAGACTGTAATTTATCTGTATTCATTTTCGTTTCTCCTGTATGACAGAATTATATTTCATATATATCGCATACACATGCGGAATTTGAAAACACCGCACTGTACTGCGGTGTCCGTATGATCGATCACTTTCTGATCTGGTACCGGTCAAGGATCCTGGTATACGCGATCGGCAGGCAGATACCGCCGCCTACTACCGCGATGATCATGAATATACCGGCGTATTTCACCTGAAACAGCGCCAGGAGGATGCTGATCCAGAATGTCATGGAAAATGCGAGCCACATGATGCCGTTTGCCCGGTTGTATGCTTTAACGTCCGCAATCTCATCAGCGCTGATGGAACTGCCGGACCAGAACCACATCGGCTCGGTACGCTTCCAGGCATAAATTCCCAGGGCAGTAAACAAGACAGCGACCGGAATGATGATGCACATAAATACAATATTCATTTCCGTGCACCTCCTGTCTTCATTATTGTCCTGATCCTGTTGTGCCGCAAGTACCATATCATGGTACGGTCAATACTTCTTCAGAAATGAATCCACCTCAATATGTGAATGCAGGACGATGACCTGTTTCTCCGGATATTTATCAAACAGTGCGTACATCTGCGGTCTGTTCACGGACCGGTACTGACGCACCATTTCCTCCAGTTCCGGATCAGATCCTGTCTCGATCCACGGAAGATCGTCCCGTTTTCTGCCGATCCGTTCCGTGATTCCTCTCATACATGTTTCCTCATCCAGATCCAGAAAGATCACAGTGTCGGACGCCTGTATTCTTTCCTCACATGTCCTGCTGTAGTTGCCGTCAATGATCCATCGGTCTTTTTTCAGCTGCTCTGCCAGTATGCGGTCAAACGCATCCCCGGAAATATGCGTACGGTCTTCCCGCCACCAGATCATATCCAGATGGATCACCGGCAGGCCGGTACATTTTCCCAGTTTCACGGAAAATGTGCTTTTCCCGCTGCCCGGACAGCCGACGACTGCAATCCTGTTTCCAATCTCCATTGTGTTCCTCTTCTGATTATTTTAAGATGTATACTTCTTCCCTGTCTGTACCGGGATACTTCTGGACGACAGTAAAGAACAGAGTCTTGTAGATGATCTCATCCGGATCTGTTCCGCCTTTCAGATATGTGAAGCGCGGCACCTGATGAAACTTTGTTACAGTCAGATAATCGGTAACAGCAAATGTACCGAACAGCAGCAGCGCACAGCCTGCTGCAGTAAGGATCCGCGGCAGTTTTCTGACAAACCACTGTTTTGAAAGAAGCCATATGCCGGTCAGAACGAATATACTTCCCAATAGTGAATAATTGCATCCCCAGCTGCTGTCGTTTGGAAAGATGGCCAGTGCCGACATGATGATAAACAGTCCAAATACTGTCAGCATCGTTCCGATGACTTTCTGTCTGCTGGTTTTTGCTTCATTTCTGCTGTATTCTGCCAGTTTAACGGCAGTCTCTTTTGTTTCCTGATTCATGCTCTCGCTTTTCCTTTCTCCGTCAATGATCTCCGGGATGCTGACATCATAGAGCTCAGCGATCTCGACCAGCATTCCGATATCCGGCATATTGTTTCCGGTCTCCCATCTGGATATTGTCCTGTTGGATACACCGAGCTTCTGTGCCAGATCTTCCTGGGTAAGATTCTGTTCCTTTCGCAGTTCTTTCAGAAAAGAACCGATCCGGATCTGATCCATATGTCTTTCCTCCTTCGATGACGACCTCATCATAGCGTCTGAAAGCAGTTCTTAACACGACACAAAGCGAGAAATGCCGTATTTTATGCTTTCAGACATAATTGTCTGCCTGTTATTTCTCAAATTGACGCAGATCCAGTACTGCGATCACTTCTTCCCCGTCCATCTCACCGGTCTCTTCAAAACCGAAGGAGCAGTACAGCCTGCGCGCCGTCTCATTTTCCGGTTCATAGGAAAGCCAGCAGTACGGTGCGTCTCCGCACGGTTTCGTACAGATGAAATCCAGCGCCAGTCTTACTGCCTGTCTTCCGTATCCTCTTCCCTGATATGCCTCATCGATCATCAGCCGCCAGAGACTGTAATTTCCGTGTGCGACAGCCGGCGCGTCTTCCCAGCCATCTTCCGCGTCAAAGCCTACCATCAGAAAACCGACCGGCGTCGTATCTTCATAGATTCCGAAAGGAAACGCATAACCGCCCGAAGTGACCGCAACATAAGCTTCAATGATACTGACCGTGTTCGGCGCCACAAATGTTTTCTGATGATCCGCCGGCTTCAGCTTCAGCACATCCCATACATTTTTCCCATTGATCTTTTCCAGATGAAGCATATTTTCTCTCCTGATGATCTTTTATTATCTGCTGTCCGCAAAACGGTATTCATACCATTCATCACCGGTCTGTATAAAACCGCAGGAAAAAAACATGCGCCTGCTCTGTTCGTTGAACGAATAGATATTAGCCCGTACACAGTCCATTCCTTTATCCTGCGCGATCTTCAGGATCTCCGCAATGCATTTCCTGCCGATCTGACGATTCTGGTATTCCCTGCAGATCACGACGGCCGTCTCGCCGTTGTTTCTGAGGGATACATCGCCGACCAGAACACCGTCGTATTCAATATAAAAGCAGTCGCCGTTTTTACAGAGATAATCATACATGCTGTGCAGACGTTCAATGTCATACACAAAGTCAATGTTATCCACCTGACGGCAGAGCTCCGGATCCTGATACCAGACCAGCGAAACTTCATCATTTCGGTAATACGGGATCAGCCGTATGTGTTCATTCACGCTTCTGACTTCCATAGGCAATTAAATGATATCGATCCAGATCCCGGTATCACGCAGCATGGAATCCGGAAGTGAACGGTAGAATCGCTGAGCTTCGTCATTGGAAGCAGTAAGTCCGATCAGAGTCGTGACATTTCTTTTCTTCAGTTCTTCCCGCAGCGTTTCCATCAGTTTCTGCGCTGCCCCGTGATGACGGCTACTTTTCAGCACACAGATCCAGTCCAGATATGCTTTCGTGGAACCGTCAAAATGACTGCTGATCATAGAGGAATCGATCCGGCCGATCACCCTGTTTCCTTCATAAGCCAGAAGTGAAATGGAATCCGCGAATGTCGGATCGTCAAAACTGTTCCTGACGTCGGCAATATAGGCATCATCGATCTCCCATCCCCAGTCCGACTCTTCTTCCCGGAGATCCAGTTCAAAACGGATCACATCTTCGATCCGTTCTTTTGTATATGGTTCGATTCGGATATCCATGTGCTATTTTCTCCGTATCGGATGACGGATCACCGTTTTCAGTTTATCCGGTGAGACTTTTCTTGCGTCACTCAGATAGATCTCATGATGCATGCGCTTTTCGTTGATGTCATTGATATAACCCTTGGTTTCCGCATAAGCATCCATTTTCGCCACTGTCACCGGTTCATCATCGTATGGTCCGATATGCATGCACTGTACACATGTTCCTTCGTCATATGTCATGAATTCCACTTTGGAGAAATCCGTTTTCTTTTTCTTCTCTGCTTCGCTGACAGCCCAGTCGAAGTCCGCTTTCGTCACAAAGTCCGGAAGCCGGATCACAGAGATCCAGCTGAAAGCGTCTTTATGAGCATAGTCGACTCCCTCAATACCGTCCTGCCACCAGAAGCCTTCCAGCGGCGGAACCACGTAATCGAAATATCCCTCGATCCGGTGATCGGATCTTTTGCTCATTTTGATCGTGTAAGCGATCCCGTACAGCAGTTCTATGGCTTTCTTATATTCACCATCTTCTTCATTGGGATCCCCTTTCCCGCGTACGGCAAGATAATTCATCGGCGGTACCGTCACGATTTCCGGTTTGTTTTTCGGCATATAAAACTCTTTATATTCTTTTTTATAATCAAACGCCATAGTATTCCTTTCCTCAAACATTTGAACTCTGCTGTTCCGGCTCCAGAACCCAGGGAACATCCAGTTTAAAATCAATCTGAAGCACCGGCATCGGAAAGCCGTCCTCCAGAAGATCCGCACGATCACTGAAAGCTGCCCAGTAGTTTCTTTTCGCCGCAGGCTTATGGTTTATCGGATTTGAATTGTCCCTGATCCGGTAAAACGATTCGTTTCCCTTCAGCAGGATGCCGCAGATATGACAGAAACCCCCGTAACAGACCCATCCGTCCGGACCTGTAGATAACGTATAGCACTCACAGATCTTTTTCAGGTCCACACCAAGGTCTGCAAAGAAACGTTTCACCGTGAAAGGCAGCTGATCCGCAGCCGCTTCAAAGTTCCGGCAGTCTGCGCACCTGCAGCTATCCGTGATCAGAGAGGCGTTTTCATAAAAGAGGCGTGTCTGTTCCACATCCGCATCCACTGTGATATTCCCGAAACGAAAAATCATACCGGCTGTTCCTCATTTCTTTTTCTTCGGCGCCGGCAGTTCCTCGTAGATCGCTTCAAATAGATCTTTCAGGAATTCCCTGTTGTCCACATTACTTACCAGCAGCATCTTCCTGGCGCCGGGATACGGTTCTTCCAGATGTGCTTCCGGCATCATGGCCAAAGCTGTCTTCACCGGCTTGATCAGAAACCGGTTGTCATAGATACCGCCGGCAGCTTTGCCGCGGTAGTAAATAATGTATTCTCCCATCATGGGACGGCTGCTGATATCCTCCAGCAGAGAAAGCTGTTCCAGTATATATTCCAGATAGGATCTGTCTGATGCCATGTTTTATACCTCCGGCTTCTTTGTATCTGTTTTTAAATATCATGATCTTTGTGATCAGGCAAATACGACTTCAAACTCTTCGCACACTACTTTTGTCTTACTGCTGAATGTACGATCGATCACAGCGAGTTCCTCCGTCAGGAATTCTTCATGTACCTGTCGCCAGTATGCCAGCGACCGGTCCCCTTCGCCTTCCTTGAAAGCATGTCCGGCAGTCACCCGGTCGTATTCAGTTACATAGACTTTTGTGGTCCGGATAATGCATACCGCCTCATCCTGCGAATTCAGGATCACACTGAGATCACCCGGTTTCGGCAGCGGTTCATTTTCGGCCGCATACAGATCATATGCGGAGCACGTAGCTGTCTTGATGCCGTCTTTGACAAGCTGCGCCAGTTTGTCCGGAGCACCGCCGAACTGCCATGCCTCATATGTACCGGACAGGCCGGATCTTTCCCATAATTCTTCTGCCGTCATGCTATTCTCCTCTGATTCACTATCTGGTCATTTCGCGATCAGTTTCAGAAACCTCGCTTCATTCATCTGTTCGTTCGTAAGATACTTACCGTCTTTAAACAGTGCGTATGTTGTTACAGGAGTCGGTGCCTTCTGCGCTGCCTCACGGCTGTCCAGATGGATCGCACGAAACGCAATGTCGTGTTCTTCTGCCGTCTTTTCTAGAATGGGGACATACTTGCCGTTAAACGGGCACTGGCTGGTATAGTACAGAACATATCCTTTCTCTTCCGTATGGGGATGTCTGGCACATTCCCTGAACTTCGGCGCTTCTGCTTCCGGGAAGAACGGCAGATACCACAGCTGTATCCCGTTATCTGCTTCATCACATACCGAGAATCCCTTATATTTCAGATACTTCGGATCTGCAAGAAACGGCTTTTTCTTCGCTGCAGATAAAATGCAGAGACCTTTGCGTCCTTTTGCCTTGCTGTCGTCGATGCACATATTGAGAAGATCACTGGAGTACCCGTGTCCTTTGAACGATCCCGACACCCACAGGCAGTCGATATACATGAAGCCCGGCGCATCGATTGGATTCCATGCATTTTCCGCCGGAATATACTCGATGAAGCATTTTCCCCGTTCTGTACTCTTCAGAAACACCAGCCCGTCATTAAACCGGTCTTTGAGCCAGGCTTTCTTGGAGGATACCTGTACATCTTTATTGCCGGAGATGGCACAGCAGATATGTTCCTGATCCAGGTTTTCTTTTGTTACTTGAATGTATTCCATACTCCCACCTTTTTCCTATTCGGCTTTAACAATAACAAGCTGTGCGGATCCGTCTTCAAGAGAATTGAACTCATCATAGTGAATGTGCGTTCCCGGCAATTCATCCGCCAGTGCGGAAAGCTGCCGGGAAAGCGACAGCAGTCCCTCGTTATTTGCAGAAATAACGACCTCATTATTTATGATCTTTACTTCGATCTTAAAACCATCATTCCACGGAATGCTCATTGTTATTCCCTCCGTCAGTGATATACTGCATCTTTCTTCTGCGGTTATTTCGGTTCGTTCAGTTCGATCCAGTATCTCTGTACGATCGTACCGCCCGCAGAAATTTCATTTTCCAGTATTCCGCCGTTTTTTATTATACTCCGCGCAGAACCGATATTATCCTTGCTGCAGACCATAAGAACACGGTCTATACCAAGCTTTGTACATTCTTTCAGCGCCAGTGCGATCATTTCGGACGCAATACCTTTCCGTCGTTCTGAAGGTACGACACCGTCACCGATATGACCGCCATCCTTAAGGAGCGCATCATTCAGATAATGCCGGATATTGACGGCGCCGACCATAATATCCCGGTCTTCATCCAGGCAGAAAAATGTGGAATCCGGCACAAGTCCAGTACTGGTATCTTTTACTTCAAGACTATCAAGATATTTTTCAAAGTCATGATAGTCTTCTTTTCGTATCGCGTACGGGATGATCTTTTCCCCGGCAGCGTACCATTCATCCAGCATCTGAGTGATCTGTTTCTGATATAACATAGATGCCTTCACCAGTTTCAGTTTCATAAATACATCCTGATTACAGATCCGTTACATATTCCGCAAGTGCAAGTGCGATCTCAAAGTGACCGGAATCATGCTGGGTATGCCGGATCTGTCCCTTTTCTTTCCTGTTTGTCCATTCCGGGGCATCCAGAAGGTCACCGCCGGTAAAGAACATATATACTTCCAGTCCTCTGAAATCACATACGGCCTGGACTGCTGAACCTTCCATCTCTACTGAAATACAGCCGTCCGCCCTGTGCTTTTCAAAGTTATTGACGGTCTCCCGGTAAAAGGCGTCTGTCGTCCATGTTTTCCCGGTCACATAAGGTATGCCGTTCTTCTTCATGAACGCTTCTACTGCCGGCGCATTCCGGATCCGGATATAATCCGATGCCGGAGCATAATGATAAGATGTGCCTTCATCCCTGTACGCTTCTGTCGGAATCATAACTTTGCCGCGTGCGATCTCTTTATTCAGACAGCCGGCACCGCCGAAATGAATGATCTTCTTTGTATTCAGTACCGTACGTATTTCTTCGACTGTTCCCGCACATGCCGGCGCGCCGACCCATGTCCGGTAAAACCCATATTTCTTTCCATGATGATCCAGGATGTATACCGGAGTGCTGCCGTGCCCCATAAGCAGTTCCCCGACTTTCTCACAATCATAGTTTTCCACAACATATTTTTCGATAACATGAGAAAAAGTGAAGATCACTGCTTCGACATTGGGTGCACTATAATTGATCTTCGGATTGATCTTTGCCGGCGATCTGCTGTCAAATGACTCTGTAATCATAATCTATTCCTCTGATTCCTTCTGTTTTCGTATCATTCTGATCTCCGTGACCGGTGATCCAAGATGCAGAGTTTCTGCCCTGCCTTCCGTTCTAAAGCCCCAGCGTTCGTAAAACCGGATTGCCCGTTTGTTGTCTTTCAGTACCCAGACTGCTGTATCAGGAAACTCTTTCAGTCTGGCAAGAGCTGCGTTCATCAGCCGGTCACTGACACCTTTTCCATAGTATTCCGCAAGAATATACAGTGCATAGATCTCACCGGCGTCTTTCAGTTCATCCGTCCGATATCTGCCGTAAGCGGCAAAGCCGATCACACGATCCCGGTCTTTCGCAACAAGGATATTATCCCGCCAGCGGAAAGCTGTCTTTTCACAGGATTCCAGCGTCAGCCGGTCCAGATATTCCGGATCGATCAGTCCGGGATATGCTTCCTGCCACGATTTCCAGTGAACGTATGCTTTGCCTCTGACCTCTTCCTCTGTCTCCATTTTCTTAATTGTGATGTCCATATTTCTGCCTCGTATATGAGGTTCACGGCCGGTATGACTTTATAATCTCCAGAATATCTGCTGTGTATACGCTGCCGTTCAGTACGGTTCCGTCCGCGGAAAATGATATGGAGCGGATATCTTCGGGATCCTCATCATACGGAGACGACTCCGGAGTATCCTCATCAAAGTATTCCTTCAGATAGATCCGCGCATTACCGCTGGGGAACACGATATCACCCGATCCCATTGGGATATGAAGAGATTCAAACTCCTGCAGGATCTTCCGTGTGCGAATATTGTACAGATTTTGATCCTGCGGACTGACCAGCCAGGCAGGACTAAGGCGAATCGGAATTTTATATCGAACGCAGCATTCCGCAAAGTACAGGACCGGTTCCAGGGGAATCGTTTCCTGATGAAACGCATCGACAGACAGCAGAAGATCATTCACGCCGCTGTCCGCTATATTACGGACAGTCTCTTCTGTCTTTTGATGCGAAACAGAGAAATATCCGCTGGTAATGATCTGTCTCTGCGGGATGCCAAGTTCTGCCGCAGCACGCTGGATCTGACAGACAATATCCGGAAACAGCAGCGATTCTCCGCCGAACGTCATCAGCGATTCGATCGTATAATTCGCACAGATCTTCCGCACTGCATCTACTGCGATTCCGGCATCAATATGCCCTGCAAAGCGTTCGTGACTTCCCTGCTGGCAGTGAATGCACTTCCCGGTACAGGCATCCGTAACAACAAATTCGATTCTGTTCAGATTTTTCAGGTATGGATTCATGTATCATTACCCTTTCAGAATATCCGGAAACTTTCCTTTCAGAAAATGTCTGTACTCCGGATGATCCAATGCTTCTTCATATTCTTTCCGAATGGTACGGCCGATCCATTCTTTCTTTTTCTCCGATAACCGGTCATAGCGGACAATGCATATGAGTCCGCTTCTTTCCGCCTGCAGGATCGCTTCGTACGCGTCCGGTACATATTCTTCATTATCTGTCTCAACAGGCTGGCTGCTCACTGCTGTATTCGGGATCCCGATAACGGTTTCCGCTTCTGTGATGGAATCTGCAGAATAAATATATCCTGACACTCCCTTATACGTACTCTCTAGCGCATTCGGATAATACTCTTCCAGCTGAAGGATACCGTCTCTGTCAAATCCGTACGGTCCCCATTTGCTGTATTTTCCAGCATACTGAAAACCGGTCTCCCGGCAGTATTTTTCGACTGCGTTGCTCAGATATACAAGAACGTTTTCCCTTCTTTCCGAGAAGTATACCAGCGGTTTTCCGTGTTCGGACATTTCCGGTTTCAGTATTTTGATCCCGCCGGTGCCTGAAGCATGATAATACATATGAAACTCCATGTTTTTAATGAACTGATCGGCTGCCGGCTCAATATACGATTTTTATTCTCTTCGGCCTGTCAGTATCATATACGATCTCGACTTCATCGCCTTCCGCCGGCACCGGATAATCCGTACCGATCCATTTTGTCACAGTATATTCCTGTCCCTCCGCCGTATAGCGTACTTTGACGATATACGGCAGATACGCTCCGGTAAACGGACCAAGCCGGACAGGTTTGTTATTCACTGCCGGCCACAGTTTCCTGACAGAAATAACCGTTCCTGCTGTTCCTTTCTGCATGATGAAATGTTCCCTTCACATCAGAATATGCACGATGGTATTCTTACTGGTCTTTGGCAAGAAAGCTCAGCATCCGTTCTTTGAAATCTGGCGCCAGGTCATACACGGCATGACCGTAGCCATCGTACATATACAGTTCATAATAACTGCTCTTATTCATATACTGCCCGATCTTTTCAACGGCATCGAACACCACCTGATCCTGCCGATCGCCTATTGCAAGTACCGGACACTGTACTTTGTTCAGTTCATCCGTGATCCGGAATCCCTTCATTCCTTCTGCAAGCGTGATGAATTTCTTCAGCTCCTCTTCCGTCACAGTCTTCGCAGCACTGTCAAACGCTTCAATGAACTGTTTATATACGGCTTCGGGATATACAGCCTTTCCAAATGCATGATAAAGAGCGTTTGCATCTCCTTCTTCCGCATAACGGAGCCAGTTTTCGATCGACTGATACTGTTCCTCTGAAAGCTCGGCAGTTGTGGAAGCCAGGATCATCTTATCGACCAGTTCCGGATACCTCACAGCCAGCACCATGGAGACCATTCCTCCGTACGAAGCGCCGAAAACACTGACGTGTTCGATACCGAGCGCACGGATCGCCTCAGCAGTGTCTTCTGCTGTATCAGCTGCGGTATAGGAAGCAGGCAGTTCCCGGCGGCGTTCAAATACATATACCGTGTAATCCGCTGCCAGAGGCGCATACGCATCCGCGATCGCTCCCGCTGATTCCATAATACTCTGAATACTGAGTCCGGGAAGAATCACAAGTGTCTTTTTGCCGGTACCGAACCGGCAGTAATCCATGACAAAACGGTCTGTATGAACGCTGTCCACAATCACTTTTCTATCATCACCAGCGGACTGGGCTTTTCCGCGAACGGATGCCAGCAGGCAGGCAATTATGAATAATGTACTATGGTATTTCATATGGTGATTCTCCTCTGTATGGTTATTCCGTTCCTGCTGTACAGGAACTTGCTGCTGCGGTCATTCTGATTCATAAGCTTCTATGCGGAGGTACAGTCAGAACGGCAGTTCGCCATTCACATATATACAGGCAAACAGCAGGCGCAGGAAGGAAGAAGGATGATACTGATCCCGCAAATGATCGCTGTTCTTCAGTATTTCAGGAACCTCGTCAACGGAAATCGGGTATAATTCATCAAATTCATCCAGGGATGACCGATGCATTTTATAGTAACTGAACAGCTGCTCTGTTGTACATTTCAGCCGTACGCAGCATACCAGCGAAAAGTTGTAAATGTCCCCTTCCAGATTCAATGACATGATCCTCGCTGATTCCTCATCAACGTACTGTGCAGTACTTACCGCATCCAGACCGAATTCCTCCGACAGAGAGCGTCTCATCCACTGCAGGACAAAATTATCCGAAGAACTGTAATCCGTTTCATTCAGCTGTTCGCCGATGGTAACAGCGATCGTATTCGGATAATCATCTTTCTTCCGTTTCTTTATTCTGGACGCGACGATCCTGTTCTGATTATCGATAAGGATCAGATGAAGACACAGACTGGTTGGATATACAGATTCTTCCTCATCAAAAAACATGTTGATCGTATTTTTACGTTTTTCCTCATCTTTGAGCAGATGATGCCACACATACTGTGTCTGTATCCATTCAGTCTTCTGAATGGACAGAAACAGGCTGTCATAGGCTGCGTCATATCCGGTAAGCATCCAGCGCGTATGATTTTTGCCCTTCGCCATGATCATCCTGCATTCCGGAGAAGAGAGAAATTCCTGATAGGAATCCGCATATTCTGTGAATTCAAAATCATATTTCTCTGTATTCCAGTCCTCGATCCTTATATTGCTTAACAGCCACCCTCCGGAAATATTCTGAATAACACTTTTATTCTTCCCCCAGGAGTATCCGCCCAGGTTGACGACATCAGAGAATATCGGATCCGTGTGTGTTTCCATCAGGCTAAGCTCCTGACGGCTTCTCTCCGCATTGCTTTTATTGATTACGGGTTTTTGATATATGACACCAAGGGTATAGAAAAGCTTCTCAAATATTTCCTGCTCTGTGAGTTTATATGCGGGGATCGCCTCCAGGCCGAGATGATACCGCATCCCGGACGGAATCGGTTTATCTGTCAGCGTAACTGCTATTTTTACTTTTTCCAGATCCGATGCAAGACGCAGCTCATTCATGATCTGTCCCTGTTTATTCAGTACAGCATCCGTAATAATAACCAGAAAATAATCACAGTTCGTAATCGCTTCTTCAATAGAGGATGCCCAGTCGCGGCCGCCGGCTATGTTCTCATCATCTTCACTGATCCATGGTTTAAAACCGTATTCTTTCAATTTGGATACGACACTGAATACAAAGACTTCATAGTCTGCAGTTCTATGGCTTATAAATACTTTCTTTCTCATATTTGATCTCCGTTACAGCTTTCCCGGAACAGATCTGTTTTTTTCCTCAATACCGTTATGGCAGCGTAATGATGTATATCAAACCGGTCAGGCGCATGCTTATTAAGAAACTGCCAGTGCTCAATGTTCCACTTCTTCAGTTCTTCTTCGGATAATGAGGCTCCCACCCCTCGGCACGCCTTCATCCTGCCGTGCCATGACTCTTTCGTAAACGGCACCATGAGGTCATATTCCTCATGATCTTCCATTTCAAAATATTCATATACCGCATCAGGAATATGGATCGGATGCCGGGTCTCCCCCGCACCCGACCATTTCGGACTGTACTTGAGAACGATCTCCTCGCTCTTTCCGGCTATTTTATCCTCATTGGGAAGCCACGCCATAAATAGTATTACAAGTTTTCCGTTTTTCTTTAACATATCAGCCAGTTTCGGCATCAGACGCTTATGATCAAAATACCAGAAACACTGACATGCGGTGACGACATCAAAGCTGTCTTTTGGAAAGTCTGTTTCTTCCGCAGGGACTGTCAGAAAATTGATATTCATATGACTGGCTTCCGCCAGACGCTTTGCCTGCCCGATCTGTTCCGGCGAGATATCTGTGCCTGTCCACCGCGCGCCATACCGGTACATATTCCGCGGCAGTACGCCGGTACCGGTTCCAAGATCCAGAACGTTCTGTCCTTTAACACAGAGCTTTCTGTCCGCAATTTTCTGATAAAACACATCCGGATATATATCACGGTATTTCGCATATTCTTCAGATGTTTTTCCCCAGTCAAACGGTTTTCCTCCGTCTATTCTTCTGTCTGATATTTCCATTTGCGGTATCTCCATCTGTATTTCATTTATGCGATCACAGTTACGTCAGGCAATACATTTAATGTCATCTTCTTCAAATTCTTCTTTTCTGATCTGCAGGATGATCTGTCTGTCCTGTACAGCATCCGTTACTGTACGTCACTCTGCTGAGGCGACTGCATTCTGTATAATTGCCGCAGACAGTCTGTATTCTGAACGCTCAGGATCCGGCGTCTTTCGGCGCACTGCATCCGTACAGAAAAGCCAGCAGTACTGATGTTATCTTCAGAAGTTTTCGTACAATGATGCGTAAACTGTTAATCTCAATATTTAAAATCGGATCATATCTAAACCATCTTATACTGCAGGATTTCTTTCTTATTTTTCAGAATGCGGCAGCTCATGATTCGGCAGTCTTTTCAGATAAGGGCTTTCTGCTTTGCAGGATATATTACAATTCGTTTTCCGCTAAATACTGTTCAAGCTGTTCGATCATTTTGTCACCGTCAAAGTCCTTGAAGAGCTTGATGAAGCACTCACTGATCATGGGATTCAGGTCCAGATCGATCTCGATCGACCTGGTATCTGTTTTTATGCCGTAACATCTTTTCTGATTTGTATAACCGATACCGAGCTCTACGCAAGCCCCTTCATCGGGAACACGTCCGTCCACCAGCATAACGAGGATGTCAGCCTTCATGATCTCGGATACATCTTTTTCAAAGATCATGGCAGCTTTTTCTTTTTCGCTCTTGCCTTCCAGCATTGCGGCTTCGATCCCGTCACGCTGCGGCAGAAAGACCTCGTATCCATTGTCTTCCAGAACCTTAACGACTTTCAGGTTATAGTCTTTTCCCCCTGGGAAAACATCGGTCCGGCAAAGTAGATCTTCTTCCCGCTTCTGCTTTCCGGTTCAGTGCTCTTTTCCGGGGCAGGCCCGCTGCTTTCAGCCGCAGCATCTGCCGTACACGAAGACAGTCCGCATATCATAACAATGCATAAAACTGCCGTAATGATTTTCATCGGCCGTCTGTTCATATTCACTGACATATTTCCTCCTGATACGGTTTATCTCTTACTGTTATATTATCATCTTTCACTGTTTTCCCGATGGGTTTCCGATCCGGATCGAAACGGAAGACAAATACTGTCAGAAAAGACTCTGGGCATTGTTATCTTAACGAATATGCCCAAAATAACGTTAACTAAACTAAATACATGTTTGTCAACGTTCTCTGTTTCTCCTTCAACAAGCCTGCCTTCTTTATCTGCATTCGTTTCCGCGCAGGATCATCTTAAGGTCTTGGACCAAGGATCGTCTGATTATTCTCATCAGATGCCAGTTTTTCTATCTGAGCGTACATGGGGAATCTTTCCCTTAAGGATTCATAGGGAGATTTTCTGGGAAGCAGAAGATACTGCGGAACTCCGTTATTTACAGATAAAGCGGTCAGAACCCGGGCATCTGCGATCATTTCCAGCCGATCCATTTCATACACAGTTAGCACCTGATTGTTTGTCCGCAATGAGAAGGTGTCATAGCCGCAGGCATAAATCACAACCTGCCTGCAGTCCTGCAGCCGGACAGCTCTGTCGATGGCCTGCTCACAAAAGGCGCTTCTGGATAGAACAGATGGAGCAAGCTGGTGATCGACAATGAATTGAAGGGCTTCTTCCTGCGTCCCTTGGAACCCAGGCATGAAGAACTGGATACCCTGCGTCATGTTCTGTGAGATCGCATTGTATTCCTCTGCCGTCAGCATCTGCTCCGCAACAGAATCCGCAAAAACATGTCGTTCATTGTTTTTATAGTGGTACGCCCTCGCAAAACAGCTGACCAGCGCGGTCATATTATTCATGTTCGATCCCTCCTCCCTTTTTCAAACCATGGAACAGATACATGCCAAGTCCGGCATTGAACCCCAATGCGGCAAATACGCTGAATCGTTCCACAATGACGAAATACCCCGATGGGACGATACCCGTACCAATAGAGCCGATCTGCATCAGGACAAGCATCACCGCCGCTGTAAAGAAAAGTAAAGCCGGAACGCCCGTCAGCCCCAGCCAATGAATCAGTTTTCTGCGCATCTTTTTTCCTTTCTTACTGATCTTAAACAATTGATGTCACATAACATGTTTATCCAAGGCGCTCGATGCGGACAAAGACTCTTTGGCACCAGGAAAACAGGGAAGTGAAAGCCTGATCGAAATCATAACAGTCCGGCAGATCGGTCAATTCCAGAATCATCCGATCCTCCTCCGTAACTGCTTCCTTCAGATCCTTCCTGCTGAGAATGAAATACCCGCTTTCCAGAAAATGCAGATTCTGGATCAGGTAAAACACACTCTTGCAGGTCATGCGGAATTTGGCTGTGTTCTTGTCCCTGTCTGCGTGGATATAGCGGTGGCAGAGTTCGTGATACAGATTCCCCAGGCTCAATTTGACATAGTTTATTTCATCTTCCCGAGTCACGGGCGGAAGATAATCCGTCAGTACGCCGACCAGGTCTTTCGTCGTCTGTCGCAGCTGGCATACTTCCAGAGGACTCCAACGCTTCATTTCGTCTTTCCCGCAGATGAAACCGCAGGATTTCTCGTAGAAACCGATCCTTTTCAGGATCCCGCGGTATGTATCCATATCCCGCACGGAGAACCTGTCCAGAATCACCATGATATCGATATCGCTGTTCTCATGAGCTTCACCGCGCAGCCAGCTTCCCTGCAGTCCCATGTACAGCAGACGCTCTCCGAAAGCCGACCGACAGCTCATGATCAGATCAGCCAGGTATTTGTCCAGATCAAACATTTTTTTACTTCACCCCATAGACCGCAATTGACTTGAATTCTTATTGCACGTCTCTTTCTAACTCACCTGCAGCAATCTTCCGAATGCTCTCCCAATCAGCGCATCTTTGATAGTTTCCATTCGGAAAAGCACATTCTCTGTCCCATGGTCTGTCAAACACCAGAACCTTCAGTTCCGGCAGATGTTCGAAAAAACGGAATGCCTTTGGAGAATCCTCAACTGCGAAATCAAAATTCATCCTGTAATAGTCTTCAAGTTCAAGCGTGCTGCTGCTGTTTTTGATAAAATGATCCCTCCCATATTTATTGAGACAGTACAGTCCGGCGTTCTTAAGGCCATGCTCATCCAGCCATATACGGGATGTCGCATAAACACTTGATGGGCGGCCGGTAATGATCGATACCTCGTGCCCGCAGGAAATCCATTCGTTTATGGTCTCCGCAGCGCCCGGCGTCGCATCAAACGACAACAGGTTCTCCGGCTCGTGCGCCCGAAGCATAAACCGCTCATATTGTTCCGCATCCAGATCAAAAGACCTGTCCAGTTCAAAAGAATGCATTTGCTCATAAGGAACATCCTTATTGAACATTTCCAGCACAAGCTTTGAGAAGGCCCTTCCTGTCTCGCACAGGCAATCGTCAAAATCAACATAGATACGCATTATTTCATGATCTCACTTTCTCAGATACCATATACGTCAGGATATTCTTTTATAATCTTTATTTCATTTTGACATCAAAGGGAATCGCTGCGGCCGGTCCCTCATTGCCTCCTCAGCAGGCATACAGCCAAGTGCCCGGTATGCTGCCGGTGATTCTTTTGAGGAATGAGCCGGAATGTACAGCTTATCTGCACCCAGCTTCCGCGCCTCTTCGCAGGCTGGGGAAAAGACCTTCCAGCCGATACACTGGCGTCTGTATTCCTCTGAAATCTGAGAACAAACCAGCTGCATATATACTGCCGCGCTCCGAATATACGGCGGGAGACGGTCGCAAACCCAATGATCCGCCCGCCGTCGAAAACGCCAACGCCGGTCTGGTCAAGGTTTATATGATGCACCGCTTCTTCACAATTTCCCTGCATTGTACCTCTGCCAGTTTTCTTCATATACATCCGGCACAAGCTTCCAATCGTTGTCTATCTTTCTCCAACACTCTGTAACAGTCTGTTAATACACAAAATCATCCAATAAATGAACGGTGAAATTGTCGGCTTTCAATCTTTGATGATTTTTTTATATAAGACATTACGACATCCTCCCTCTTATGCAGAACGGATCATTCACCCGATTCGGCTAAGTCTATCCAATATCTCTCCAGATAAACATCCCGTTCTTCCAGATACACGGTCGATTCATATTTTCCGCCATTATTCAGAATCGTCTTTCTGCTTCCTTCATTACCCCGGACACAGCATATCAAAACCCGGTTTATTCCAAGTCTTCTGCACTCGGGCAGGACGAGCCGGAGCATCTGTGTGGCATAACCTTTTCTGCGTTCACTCGGACAAACAGAGTACCCGATATGTCCGGCATATTTTTCCAGAAACTCATTGAAACAGTGACGGATCTGAATGACGCCGACTATTTTGCTGTCAGATTTCCGCACATAGATATACTGTGTCGACGGAACAAGACCGGGAGGCACAGTCTCAGGATGCCTGAGCGATTCGACCTGTTCCAGCCACGCCTGCGTCATATCAAAACGGCGTAATGATCCACAGCCGTCCATAGACCCCTCGCAGGCAAGAAACTCCTTCCGGAATGCCTGTATCTGTTCGTCATATTCCATAGAGGGTTCTATTAAAATCATTTGCTGATATTTGCTCATCGGATTCACCTAAAAAATTGATATACAAAGATCATACAGGGGTGCCTACTTCGATGAGGCATCCGTCCGGGTCATAGAATCTGACGACCCGCTGTCCCCAGCTGTGCGTCATAAGGTGATTGACATACTTGGTATCGGGATAGAGCCTTTCCAGCTTTTTCACAAAGCTTTCAATATCCGGCTCTTCAAAATACAGCTCAGTTTGATTGCTTTGCGGAACCACGCGTCTCCCCGTAAACCGCTCCCAGTATTTTTCTTCCTGGAGATACAGATTTCCGGACAGTTCCATATTGCCGTCATTATCCCGGATCAGCTGGAATCCAAACAGGTTCTGATAAAACTTCAATGCTTCATTGCAGTCTTTTACAACGATAAGGGTTCCTTTGAATTTCATGGTCTTTTTATCCTCCCGATCTGTTTTGATGAAACGGTCATCCTGAATTGCGGCGAACGCTGCCGCCGCACTGACTGCAATCGCAGAGTATTTCAGCGTTACTGCGGGGATCGTCAGCGGTAATAGAAACAGCAGCGCTCCTGCCGCCTTGTTAAAAATAGAATGAACAGACACAAACCTCTTCTGTACGGCAAATCCGGAAATGATCTTTACAACTAGATCAGACATACGATCACAAACACAAAGTCTGCAATCGTATCCGGCCCTGCTTCAAGCTCTCTGAAAGTATCTGTTTTTCCTGCCACGGATCATCCATCCGGCATATCAGACGATCGGCCGCTATGTAAAACACATAAAAGGCGTGAGAAAATACCGTACAGAAAAGCAGAACGTTACTGGCAGCTATTCTGTAAAATATGATAGTATTTGCCATAACCCCTTCAGCTTTCTTCTGTCAGCAGATGCAGCGGAGTGCATTTGTAGATCAGGATCATTGCATCATACAGGTATTCCGGCTCACAGTAGATCCTTACAGTATCCTGCAGAATGGTATTTAGAATGCTGTAGCCCTCTCCCAGACTGCCTGTATAAATGGGTTCATGTATATACTTGTATACTTCATTGCCTTCGCTGACCATGGAAAAATCCAGATAATACGTTCCGATCATCTTCGCCTGATAAGCCAGAATATCACCTGAAACAAACCTGTGGCTGGATCTTCTGCCGCTGCCGGACGGCATATTGCAGTCAGTAATAAAGTAGTCTGTGCCGATGGCATAGTACGACCCGCCCAGTTCATCCCGGATAAACGACCCCATCGTCCGCGTATAGCTCCCTGCATAGCCAATATGTCCGTTATGCCCTGTGATCATCATCCTTGACCCGTCCAGTGATTCCGATAGTTCAATGACCTTCAAAGCCATCATCCGGTCACGGTACTGGCCTCCTTCAACCATACTGTTGTCCTCATCGTATCTGGCAGCCAGTTCTCTCGCCCGAAGGACATTTTCGATGCAGTCCAGTATACGGTCATAGTTATAAAGATGCTGATATGCTTCCCGGCCGGTTTTCAGTGCAGCCCCCAAATTATTGAGCATTTTAAATCCTTCACTCAGACCCGTATCCCTGAAACTCACATCGCTGTTCAGATAGCCGTCGAAAATACCAGCCAGCCCCGCACCTTCAACGATGGAATTATCTGCCACAAAATCCAGAATCAACTTCAGATCCACATCCGGATTCTGTAAATCAAAACCATAGAATGACAGTTTATTACCGTGCAGTCGGTTGTAGTCTTTCATCCATTCAATCAGATCTCTGATTTCCTCAGTTCTGTAGATTGTAAAGTTGATCCGGCTCATCACCTCATTAATTGACATACCTGAATGACCATTGATGTAATCATTGATGATCATACCTTCCCCGTAATCCATCTCCATGGCAAAACAGTCGACATTGTATTTATCCACCAGCACTTTCAGAACTTCCAGTTTCAGTTCCTGGAACTCGGCATTTCCGTGCGAAGCCTCACCCAGTCCGATAACTTTTACATTCTCATGTATTGCCATATCTTCTATTCTGCAGGCGACTTCTTCGATTCCGTCGATTTTGACTTTTGCCCGCAGTTCTGGCATTTTGATCAGATAAATATCCAGAGCCGCCAGCCCGAGCATCAATACCAGAAGCAGCACAGCCATGACTTTGCCGATCTTTTTCAGAGTTTTCATTTTTCACTGCCTTTTTTTATTACCGCTTAATTCGAATCCATGTACTCCGCCAGCCTTCTGACCTCGCAGCCCTTATCTGCGTAATAGGAGAGCATCTCAGGCATCTTCTTCAGATCGTAGCTCGTCACGCAATCGGAGATGACATGCAGCGTATAGCCTGCCTTGTTCATATTGAAGCACGTGGATTTCACGCATGCCGTGGCATCCGCACCGGTAATATAAAACTCGTCGATGCCGCTTTCCCGGATAAACTCCGAGAACGCTTCGCTGGTAAGCGTATTGGCCTTAGTCTTAACAAAGATATGGTTCGATACCACCTTCAGTTCCGGAGCAAGTTCCGCGCCCTTCGTATTCGGTTTGAACGTCCGTGTACCGGGTGACAGATTATTGTGCTTGATATAGATGACTGTCATTCCCAGCTCCGCTGCCCAGTCTATAGAAGCATTGATGTTGTCGATGATATCCCTGTAGTGCTTCGTAATATCATTCTGTATGTCGATCACGACAAGTGCTTTTCTACTCATTACAGCAGCGCCTCCTTTATGTGCCCTCATATTCCTCGGTGTAATCTTGATGCCGTTCAATGTTTTTTGTTCGGTCTGATGGTGACCATACCAATCTACTTTTCTCCATAAAAGCTGTCAGAATATCATATCTTTATGAAAAACCGGTCATCGTGAACCCTTTAGCTTCGCAAAATCCCCGGCACGATGGTTTTCTCTGAATACCCGGCTTCCCCGCTATCTTTTAGAACCTTCTCTATCATTTGCCTGCCAATGATTGCGTTTTTCGGCAGATCGATCATCTCGTATTTCACCAGTTCTTGTCCAGCATTACTGTTTTTCTGCTCCCACTACTGGAATCTGTAGATCTGGTTTATCTTCGATCGTCATTCATTTTGCTGAAACTGCCACAGGCTGAGCTGTTCGAACGTCTCCTTTTCTTCGAAGCGGTGCAGATAAGCGAAGATCTCGTCGTTATCATGCATGATCCCGTTTTGTCCGCAGGTGTGATGAAACAGTCTCATCAGCTCATCGCTGCGCGGACTGGGAATCTCGTAGCGGTTTCCGTATTCCCGGATATAGCGCTCCTTCAATCCGGGGAAATGCCTGTCAAGCTGACGATAGAAATACTCACGGCTTCCGTCGCGAAGCGTCAGCCCCATACCAAAGCAGATCACGCCGCGCACACTGGCCTCTATACACATCTGAAGGATCGACTCAATGTTCTCGTAAGTATCGTTGATATAGGGCAGGATCGGACACAGCCATACGACGGTGGGAATACCGTTATCACGCAAGGTTTTCAGCGCCCCGAACCTCTCCTTTGTCGAGCAGACATTCGGCTCGATGATCCTACACAGGTTTTCATCCGCTGTTGTCAGCGTCATTTGAACAACAGCTTTGGTCTTTTCATTGATACGTTTCAGGATATCCAGGTCTCTGAGCACACGATCGGACTTTGTCTGCAGCGCGACGCCGCAGCCGTATTTCTCGATGATCAACAATGCTTTTCGTGTGTATTCTGTTTTCAGCTCCTGCGGGATGTATGGATCACTCATGGAGCCTGTCCCGATCATACAGCGTTTTCTCTTGCGGCACAGCGCGTCTTCCAGCAATTCAAGAGCGTTTTCTTTGACTTCGATATCCTCAAAAGTATGATCCATCCGATAACAGCTGCTTCTTGAATCACAGTAAATACATCCGTGCGTGCAGCCCCGATAAAGATTCATTCCGTTTTGAGAGGATAAGATTCCCTTTGCTTTCACATAATGCACAGCGTTCCCTCCTTGGCATCCTATCGTTCGTTAGTCACATAATCTAAAGAAAACCGGTCAGCCGTCTCCGATCTGACCGGCCATCGTAAATTCCCAATCAAAAGCCCTATTTCCGATAGATCTCAAAGAATTGCATCACATGTTTCCTGACCAGTAGCACGACTTCGTCTTCGCGCTCCGGTTCCCGGTCGCACAGGTTGATCCAGACGGTGATCGGAGATGAGAACTGTGCGGCCATTATCCCAGGATCCTCATCCTTCAAAATACCTTCAAGGATCAGGAATTTCATCATTCCCGTAAAATAGTTCAGGACATCTTCATAGTTCTGTTTCGTCTGCAGTTCCGCCAGTTCTTTATTGCGGAACTGCTCGATCATAAGCATTTTCCTGCCCTTGCTGATGTGCGGGTCATGCAGGATGTAGCGCATCTGTCCCTGGATGAGCTTTGCCACATCTTCTGCAGTCATGCCGGTCTTATCTTTGGTGAATTCCGGATCGTCCCAGTCAGCACGTACAAAGATCGAATGGTCAGCATATCCTTTCAGAACGTTTTCGACAACAGTATCCAGAATATCCTGCTTATTGGCAAAGTGGCTGTAAAGGGATGCCTTACGGATGCCTACCGCATCGGCGAGCTGCGAGATACTGGTTGCTTCGTATCCATTGACAGCGAACAGATCCAGCGCTGCCTCCAGTATTTCTTCCCGTGTATTGCTCTTTTCCATGCTCATCGCCCTCTTTCCAAAATAATAGAAGTAATGCTGATTACATCGCCTATTATACCTAACGTTCGTTCGTTAGTCAATTTTTGCTTTCTCCTTATGCGAAACCACTTATAAAACGAAGCCGATACATCATAAAATGCATCGGCCTCGTTAGTTACATTAACACTTCAGTTCTCCGTCGCAGCCATGATAAGATTCGTGTTAAAAACACATTATCAAATCATCTGAAAGTGTTTAAAGGCGTTAATGATTGAATCATATATATGATTTCCCTGTTCTTCGTGACATACACAAGGGTTTTTGACACTTTATGGAACCGAATCGATGATACTTGACAAAAATAGTATCCTTCCAAAAATACTTGGGGCTTCAGCAGGTCTTTATCAATAATGCAATCTCTTTGTCATTTCAATAATGTCACTTTGACTGAATCCAACGCAATTCAGTGCTGCATTGACTACAGTCAGCGCCATACCCCAGAAGCCTTTGCCAAGGAAAACGGGAAGTCTGTGTTCTATCTGAGAAAGAGAAATAACACCATTATCATCACTATATGAGATGAATTCCATTTCATTATCTTCATATGTATCATCCCGCACCGAATGAGAATATTTTATTTCTTCTGATGAAAGATCGGTCATAATTACACCGACCAGATTCCACTGACCGTATTCTTTGTCACAGACAAGTCCATAGATACGAATATCAATGTTTTCATCTAATGTACATATTTCCTCTCGAAACGCTCTATGTATTTCATAATCAACATAGTTTTCATGGTTGATGTCATAATACTCTCCATTTGGAGCCGTTCCGGATATTTTTAAGCCCTCAACTATTGAGCAGTCATATTCACCTGAGCGTACGCGTCTTTTTTCACTGCGTCGTGTAAACAGCATCTTTTTATCTGATGTAATCACCATAAAGGCAAGCCCCATGGCATTTGGAATCTGATAAATTTCCGACCTCCAGTCATATGCTGCTATTTGCTTATTCAATTCAAATTGGTCCCACAATTTAAGAGTTTTATAGAACAACTTGTAATCTATTTTCTGATAACGCACCGATAAGATTTTTTCTTCTGTTTCATCATTCAAAACAATATCAACTCCCACCAGAGAAATCATAGTGTTATTTTGTTCTTCATATGTCAAATTGCTTCTTGTCCGTTCTATTCTTTTATATAACGGAATGACCATAGGAGTATTCTCAAAGTAAATGTTTCCACTGTATAGATTTTTTAAAGAGTCCCAAATAACAACGTCAATCGAAGTTGGAATGACTCCAAAGTAATAATTCCCATAAGTTGCATTCTTTGAATAATAATCATCCGACAGCATTTGTCTGGAGATAGGGAAAAACAACTCATCCTCATCATCTTTTGCAGTAGAGAAAAAAACAGCATTACTCTGTGAAATGAATTTGACAGCTTCTTCTGCTTTTTCTACCTGATGATGTCTAAGAAGTGTGCAGATAACGTTTGATTCTTCCTCCGATAAAGCAGAAGATCGATCTACATAAATTGTTATAATTCTAAAAGAATCATCCAGCATCTTCTTCTTTATAATTTCGACGATCTCTATTGCAGTAATACATTCAATATTTTTATTCTGATCCAGAAAAGAATGAGTAAAATCAGGATCAATGAATATAATTGCACATTCTGCTTCAGTAATTAAGGCGTGAGGATCGTTTTTATAGTTGCCGTATACTTCGCTGTCCGAATACCATATTTCCGCATTAATGTTATGCTGCAAAACATATTTCTTAAACAGTTTAGCGGTTTGCGCACTATACCTGCGATAACAAACAAACACATCAGTATGCATTCTATTCCTCCATAAATTGCTTTTATCAGATCAAACTAATGATTCCCTGTTCTTTGCATTCTCAACAGGCAGCATCATCTTAGTCCTTTCATTCAGCGAGGCTATATTCTCATTATGCATCAAAAACAGTTTCAATTTATTTTAAAATCGATCGGTTGATATGCGAATCAGCGTTTGCATACCAGATTTTTTGAGCAGAAACAACTGGCTGAATCTCAACCTGCATTACCTGGTTCCCGCTTCGCTTAATATACCGTGTCATTATTTTTTAGATATATTCAAGCAGCATACCGTCTCCACATGCTGGGCAGCGAGGACATCTTCCGGCTTGCATGTAGCTGGATAAATCGTACCTGCCGCGAGCATGCATCCGATCTTGTTTTCCGGATCGATCTCATGGCCGATTTTAACCGCCCATGCACTTGCGACCAGTTCGTGATGTGCGGCAGTGTGTTCGGTTTTGTATACTGTCGAGCAAAAAAGTGTCTTATCACTGATCAATCGCCGTTATCCGTGTTTACAGATTTCTCAGAAATAGAACGAATGCGTTTATTTCTATCTGTTTTTACTGCAATCAGCCATCCCATAACGATCAGAATGATGAATAGCCAACGTAAAACTGAAACTGTTCTAATTAGAGCAGATGAATTGCTTATGTTTTCTATTTGGGAAATATATCCTATATATCTGGGAAGCTCATATAGATTTACAAGCAGGCTAAAACAGGGACTGCACGTAAGCGCAGCCAATCCATATGGCACAATCAATATCTCCGGCAAAAGACTATTCGGGGATATCGCAAGAAAGAGCATGTTGAAAATACAGCCAATAATTGTTATTCCGTAAAGAATCAGTATGACCCGATATATCCTCCTGTTTTTTGAATCCAGAATACAAAGTGCGATATGTGCACAGTAAATAACAAACTCTGTCAACAGCAGAAATATCAGTGTTCCTGACGTGAAATACTGATATAAGATGTATGGATATTCCATACAGTTTGCAAGAACCAATGAAAGAATTATAAGGATATTGATTCTCCTATCAGGTATTTTTTCGATTTTCATATTCAGTACCACATCCAGAAAAAAGAGAAATAACGGTTATTGATTTTTGTGGCATTTCTTTTTTTTACAGGGTACTCTTCATCACTATCAACAACCCAATTTCTACCAATTTTCTGGGCAGTCAGCAGATTACCACTTTCAGCTAATCTGCGTATAGTATCGCTACTTTTGCCATGCATTTTGGCGTATTCAGCCAATGCAACAAACATAATAAAAGACCCCCTTTCATTTCTTTTCAGTATACACGATATCATGCATAAGAAAATCTGGCAGTTTTTAATTAGCGCTGAGGAATAAAGTTGTTCTCTTGTCACAACCCTTCTAAATCTCCAAATAACAATAGCTCCCTTGTTACACCTAGGTCAAAAAATAGTTCTCTTGTTACACACCCCAATTTCCCAGCGTAGGGAACTATCGTCAACAACATAAAAAAAGGAATTCCGGTAGGTCGCCTGGAATGGGAAGTTTACTCGGAATCCCTTTATTTAAAGGCTTTTTTATTCTTTTACTTCTGCTCACGTGACATCAGTACTATAGTCTCCACATGGGTCGAGGATATGATACTGCTTACACATTTCGTTTTCTCGCTTCGTCTGTTTTGCAGGAACATATCCACGACAAAAAAGTGAGTTTTTCCGGTTTGCCTGTTTAGAAAACAGCCTTGAGGAACATGTCAGCGTTATATCCTTACATTCCACTCATTTTTCCTGCATGCGGAAACATGCCGACAAGCTGGAACTCTCACCTGTAATCATATAAATCGCACAACCACTCTTCTTTACTATAATTGTTCTTGTCTAATGAGCTCATCCAGCGAGGAGTGCCAAACGTAATATCAATGCTTTTCGTTGTTTCATTGTTTACCTGAATAATCACATCAATCGAACCAGAATATTCGTGTTCTTTAGCATAATATGCTTTACTTCCTTCATCCGTTAAACGATAGGAAATAACGTAATATGAGTCATCATCCTTTCTGCTTTCATCTGGAACAAGAAGCTTTGATCCACTAAATTCATAGTACTGATCCATAACATCATATGGCATATAGGAAGAAGCAATTTGAATAGCATCATCTAGCGGCACAGTAGTCGAATCAGTAAAATTTGTAAAATTGATGATTACCTGTCTGATGATATCTGAATTCCTATAGGCATCCATTGTGAGGATTGGATTGTCATTATATCCATAGTTTTTATCAGCAAAATGGATTCTGTTCTTCTCAACATCATCCCAAACAACATGGGACGCTGCCACGCTACCATAGTATGTTGGGTGCCCAGACCGCAGAACAATATCCATATCTGTTTCACTTACGGTATCAGGTTCTGTTGTAGAAGTATCGCTTTCTTGATTTTCTTCTTTTTCATTTTCCGTCACTTCTTCAACAGCAGATGCAGAAGTTTGTTCTTCCTTCGAGCTTTGGGATTCTTCTGCGCCACAGGCTGTTATTGTCATTACCATAACGGCTGCCATAATAGTTACTAATATTCTTCTCATTGAATCGTCCCTCCTGCCGGTTCTCATTCGTGATAATTCAGTTTATCCGTTTTCAGGTTTAACATCTTTGCTGCAATTCCTCATCGTTTTTTTATGTAAAGAATCTCAACTAAATCATTTAAATGCAGATGTAAAGAAATCTTCTTTTTCAAGCAGCTTGGGAACATATGTCTTAAGCGCCTCAAAATACTTATACTCATATTCTTTCATCGCAATATAAATCTGTGCTGCACTCTCTCCACGGCTTCCCACTGCCCTCGCATCACGTGCAACAGAATTGATATCATTCATCATTGAGGTGTAAATCCCAGAGTATTTCTGATCGGCAAACAGTATTTCTAAGTGCTTATTCATCTCAAAGATCAGATCTGGATTACTATCGCTCGGATTATAGACAGCGAAAGGCAGAATGTTCTCAGCATCGATAGTTGTGTCAGAAACACTATTATCACCAGTTACATAGTTGATGTCCACACCGGGCTGTACGTTGTAGCAAAAAACATTGAAGGAAACTCCAGCACCGGAATCCTCAATGGAATATGCCTCTAATTGAATCCCTGAGCACAGTTTATTGTCGCCCTTATATATGGGAGTTGCTCGGTATAGCACATGATTCCCGGTTCTCTTAATATAATCGGCAACCTGGGTTTCAAAAGGTATCATACCTGTTTCGTTCATGTAACGAGTTCCAGTGACCAGATTGATTTCCTGATCCACACCGCCCAAAGAGTGTGCCAGAAGATGACATCTGTTATAAACATAAGCAGGCTGCGAATTAACGATTCCTTCGTACTTATTAAAATTCCATCCTGACGGTGTGATTCCAACCATATTCTGTCTCGGGCCTACAGCCGCAATCGTATCCGGACCAATATTGCCGAAAGCTACTCCTGCACGATTCTGGCTGTCCAGAGAACTGAATCGAGTAAAAGAAGTCGTGCTTTTCTTCTCAGCGGAGCTAAATGATGGCTTGTTTCCGTTAAGAGTAATATACGGTTGACCTGCATAAGCCGAGGTCAGTTTCCCGTTCACATTCGTCTCGGTTTCGGATGGGTCATCCGCGATATAATCAGCGAGGATATGAGAATAATAGAGTAACGCAGCAAAACTATTGCATTTACCTTTACTACTTCCAAACCAATTATTGATCAATCCGAAATCAAATATTTTATTTACGGTGTTCTGCAACAGCTTTTTCCTGTTTGCCTGGCTTTTCTTTGAAGCTGCGCACTCATACTCCCAACTGTTATGTGAGCACTCAAGAAGAAGATCATTTTTTATATTTATACTTGAAAGTGATGGTACTCCAGACACTTTTTTTGTCTTCAAATAATCGAGCTTATCCTGCCCAAGATTATCCGACTGTTCACTACACAGATATAATGCATCCATCAACATTTTCACATTGCCATCGGAGGATTTGCTTAAGGCGCTATCGCCGAAAAGTATCTGTGTGACGTATGTATTTGTCTGGCTTTCATCGCATGCAAAAGCGGTGCTGCAGAAAGAAATCAGCAGCACTATTGTCATTATAAAAACTGACAAACGCTTTTTCATTTTGTTACCCTTTCAAATTTGACACCCTTTATCACGAACGCAGTTGTGGTCTCAACAACATTAAACTTAAAATCCAAATGCTCATCTGGAGTTTCTTCAACCGGAGTGACTTTTATGGTTACATTTTCTCCATCTTTATACTTATACTTATCTGCCCCTTTGATCTTTATTGTAACCATAAACTCAGAACAGTCTTTTGAGTTCTTGGGCCGCTTGACCTCTACGACTTCCCACTCTTCAAATACTTTTGTTCCGCTTGAGCCAGATATGGTAACACTTACGTTGGATCGGTCAGTGATGCATGATGCCGGTATTGTGAATTCTTCACCATCAAAATCCACAGAGATATCGGCGGCCTTGATGGTTCCAGATGTTTTGTCAAACCAGAATCTGTCATCTAAAGCCTTCGTCAGGAAAATGCTCTCCCCATTCTCATGCAGGATGCTTTCAATTTTCTTTTGATCCGATGAACTGATGTTTTTCTCCTTCGCCAGTTCAAACAGGAGCTGTGCATTCAGATAAAGCGCTTCACTTACCGGTGGAAGTGCTATTTTCCTTTCCGCTTTAATAGTCTTGTTGTATTGCTTAACTTCCTCTTTTTCTCGTTTTGTAGCACCTTTATCTGCCTTAGTTTCTTTCACTTCTGCAAGATATGCAGCATTTAGTTCTTTCTGCTCATCGACAAGATAATTCACATTTTCACGCGCAATACTATATGCCTGATCCATGTAGGTACTGTCTTTTGTTATTGCATAAAGATCCATATAGATCTGCGCGATAAAGTAGCGGAGAGTCCAATCTTTATCTTTTGTATTATCATGAATAATCGAACAGTAATTACTTGCAAGTTTAACGTAATCCGCGCTTTTCATTGTTTCCTTGGCAGAGATGATTGCCATAGGAAGTGTCGTTGCATAATCGATATCTTTGCGGAAAATTCGAGTGCTGATTGATTCATAACGGTGTACGGCATCGAGGCATTTTTTATAATCGCCATAATTGTAGTAATCTTTTGCGAGTTCCAGCCAGTATGGGCCAAACGCTGAGTAGGTGCTTTGATTGCTTTCAAACCAAGATATCTTTCTTTCAAGTTGTGAATCCGGTTTTGTCGACCACGATACAAAATCTTCGACAGCACTTTTATTCAGTGCATAATCTCCTGGGATATCATAATTGCGAACCATATCAAGCATATAGTTCAAAGCGCTTTTGGTACTGTTATGGAGTTCCGCAGACTCTGCGTCATCCAATTCCCATCCATCTTTTAAGAATTGAAGATCCGCCTGTGAAGTAGCAGCTTGATAACTGGAAGCTGAATCGACAGCCATATACAAAACAGAAACCGCTGCCTTTAACATGCTTCCGGACTGTACCGCACTCAGAAGCCCTATCGGATTAGGAATAGCTTGTCTCAGTGCTTGGGCACGATTCTGCTCGTAAATATACACAAGACGCTCTCTCTTAACAGAGATCATTCGATATCCCTGAATCGTATCCATCAGGCTTGTGATCTGGGCCTGTGTATTCTTATCCACAGAATTCGGGAACAAGTTGTCAAAAGAATCATATGCCGACTCCAGGAAAAGCTGGTTCCCTTTACCCTCATTCACTTTCTGAGTCAATGAAGTCATGTAATTCAACATATTGATAGAGTTTCTCTGTGTAGGTGTAAGGCCATCGTCTGGTTCTTCTTCCTCTTCATAGGAAAGAGGCGATTCTTGGTCACTATCATCAATATTTGAAGGTTCATTAGAAATAATCTCTTCTGAACTCTCATCACCACTGTCCGATTCTTCTACTGGTTCTTCTTCAGATAAAGTATCAGTAGAGTCTTCATTATCCTCCTCAATATCAGTTGTTTGGGATTCTGAAACATCTACGCTTGATGTGCTATCTGATATATCCGTCTTTTCGCTGGCAGAGCTGCCTCCACATGCCGCCAACGACAGCACCATCGTGAATACCAAGAGCAAGGCAGCTAACTTCTTTCCCTTTTTCATATTCTGTTAATCTCGCTTTCCCATTTAGATTTTTTCTTGTGTTTTCATAAAACTGCCTATCGAAACGTATAGGCAGATGATCGATTCACCCAAGAGTGGCTATTACCCTTCTGTTTTTCTCTCATAAGTCAAAACAACGTCATAACCAAGTTCATCAAGGATCCTAACGAATGTTTTATTGACAATATTTTCTTTGTTTTTAATCAATCGACTGATATACTGCGGAGAAGTTCCGACCTCTTCAGCAATTTTCGCCTGTGTCAGCCCCTCCTCAATACACTTGACTTTTACATCGACTTCAACATTATTCTTTAACATATTTGCTCCTCAAAATACAGTTGATAAATCACACAAATAGTATGATTTATCATAGCACAAACATCCCTGATTTTCTATCCCCTGAACGCAAAAAAGACGCCCAAGCATATCGCCTGAGCGCCGTGGTTTCGTTTGGAGCTTTTACAATTTGATGTTGATCTCTGCACCGGATTTGAAAGTCACCTTACAGTGGTTATCGTAAACGGTGATGCGGTCTATAAACCGGCGAACCAGCGTCTCGTCGTATTCCGTCACCTTTGTTTCGAGCTCATCCAAAAAGGTGTCCATCTCGCAGACGTGCGTGACGTCCGCCTGCCGGTTTGCATCCTCCAGCTGCAACTCTCGCTTCTGTTTCCGCAGGGTTTCGATCTGGTCTGTGATGTCATCAAAAGGCTGCTTGGCCTGCGCTTTATTCAAAAGCTCGACCTGCAAGTCTTCCAGCAGCCTATCGATTCCAGCGATCTTCTGGTTATTGTTTGTTTCGAGCGCTTTGCTGACATTGGCCTTCAGTTCCGGAAGAACCAGTTCCCGGTTGTCAAAAACCTCGTTGATTGCCTCGACCACCACAGCCTGCAATATTTCCTCCGGGATGGTCCTTGCAGTACAGTCAAATCCGGAGTCTTTTTTATGAAGGCGGCTGATGCATCTCCACACGATTTTCTTCTTGCCTCGGTTATTGTAATGAGTCCGCTGGAAGAAGTCACCGCAATGAGCGCAATAGACAACACTCGACAGTGCGTACTTTCCGCTGTAGACCCGCCGCTTTCCCGTTGGCGTTTTCATTCTGGCCCTGCGTACCATTTCTTCCTGCACTCGCATGAACAGATCTTTCGGAATGATCGCCTCGTGGCTGCCCTCCACATAATACTGAGGGACGATTCCCTTGTTCGCTACGCGCTTCTTTGTCAGGAAGTCTGTGGTGACTGTCTTCTGAAGAAGCGCATCTCCGATGTATTTCTCATTCGACAGAATCTTTTTCAGCGTGCTGGCCAACCAGGTCTCGCTTCCTGCAGCGGTCTTGATTCCATCAGCCGTCAGCCCCTTACCGATTTCGTAATAGCTGCTGCCTTCGAGGTATTCACGGTAGATCCGTTTTACCACCTCAGCCTCTTCCGGATTGATGACCAGATTACCTTCTTCGTCTTTATCGTAGCCGAGGAACCTGTTTGTGCACACCTGGACCTTCCCTTGCTGGTACCGGTACTGTAATCCCAGCCGGACATTCTGGGAAAGGCTCTGACTTTCCTGCTGAGCAAGTGATGCCATGATCGTGAGCAGAACTTCTCCCTTAGCATCCAGCGTGTTGATTGCCTCCTTTTCAAAGAAGACCGCGATGTTTTTCTCCTTCAATTCACGGATGTATTTCAGGCAGTCCAGCGTATTCCGGGCAAACCGACTGATCGACTTAGTTACTACCAGGTCGATTTTTCCGCTTCTGCAGTCGTCAATCAGACGATTGAACTCATCTCGCTTCTTTGTGTTTGTGCCGGAAATACCATCATCCGCATAGATGTCCGCCAGTACCCACCCGGGATGCTTTTCAATGTACTCGGTGTAATGCTCAATCTGAGCTTCGTAGCTTGTTGCCTGTTCTTCAGAGTCCGTTGACACGCGGCAATATGCTGCCACCCGGATCTGAACTTCCTCTTTTGACCTTCGGCTGCCTATCTGCTGGGTAGCCGGAATCATGATTACTTTTGCCATGTTACCCCTCACTTTCAATCAGGCTATAAATGTACTCGGCTTGTCTGAAAGGATTCGTAAAAACCTCTGTCGGTCGGTTCAGGTGGAAGATTGTTGATGCCTGCTTGATAGGCTTGCGGGTCTTAGAAACATAGTCTCGTCCCATGAGATCAAGACGCGTCTTGCGTTCCATCTCGGCAGCATCATATGTTTCCTGATCAATCAGCGCCGGATAGAAATTGTCACCCAGGTAGTGCTTGTTTTGTAGAATCCTTTTTACAGAACTGTGTGTCAATTTCATCCCGGCAGCTGTTGCAGCACCAATCAGAGACTTCCCAGAAGCGTATTCTTTGAAGATCGTGCGTATCTGCTCCGCTTGCGATTCATCCACATATGCGACGCCGTTTTCAAACCGGTATCCGTATGGTGTGTGTCCTCTTGACATATCAATCGATCCTTTCCCGGAGGTTTAATCCGCACTTCAGATGGAAGGTGAGCTCTTGCCTGGAGTTTACGGTGATACTATCCAAAAACAGCTCTACCCATTCCGGATCAAACTCTCTGCAGATTTCCATCCTTGCCGTGTACTTCAGGATATCTGCGATGGCCTCCGTTTTCTTCATGTTGCCGTTGATTTCCTGAACCAGCCTTTCCTTTTCGGAAAGCAGCTGATCCCATTCCTGCGACAGGTCATTGCTTTCTTTTGCAAAAAGGGCTGGCTCGATGTACCCCTTCGTCATGAGCGTGGTCAGTGTTTCGCGACGCTCGGTGTTCGACTCAATCCTGCTGTCGATCTGACTGATCCTCAGCAGGTTTCCTTTATGAGAAGTGCCGCGCACCCCGTCCAAAAGCTCCTGCAGCATTTCCTTCCGGGCAAACACCAGCTTGTTCATCATCGTTATGAAGGCTTGTTCTATTGCCTCCTCGGGGATAGCTTTCATTGAGCAGACATCTTTGTCTTCCAAATGCTGCTTACAAACCCAGACTGCATATTTGCTGTTTCCGCACCCGTTGATATGGCGCTTTAAGGCCGCCCCACACTCTCCACAGATGATCTTCCTCGTAAACGGGAAGCGCCGTTGATACCTCGGGTCGCCTTTTTTGACGCCTTTTTCCGATGCCCGCTGTGCAATCAGTCTCTGTGCACTCTCGAAATCCTCCCGGCTAACGATCGCTTCGTGATGGTCCTGCATGTAATACTGATTCCGCTCACCGCGATTGATATGACGTTTGAATTGAAAATCCGAGTAGGTTTTTTGGAAGATCACATCACCACAATACTTCTCGTTTGTAAGAATATTTCGGATCGCTTGAGATGGCGGAAATTTATCGAGGATTTAAAAAAACGCAGAGGATAAAAATGTATGTATAAACCTGAACTTAAATACAAGGCCAATGGGGTCCCCGTCATTTCAAATAAGGAGTTGGATCAGATCGGTGAACGGATGGCCATCGACTTTGATCCATCACTCCTACTCGATCCTCATCCGGTTGATATTGACAGGTTTATCGAGAAGTATCTGGGGCTGCACCTTGATTATATGTACTTGTCGCATTGTGGGGTATATCTGGGTACCATGGTTTTCCAGACGACTGATCACCTTCCGGTCTATATTCCGGAGAAGCATCGTGCTGAGTATGCTCATGTTGACGCCGGAACAATAATTATCGATAGCTCTCTTGAGGCAGAAGAACAAGAGCATAGATACCGCTTCACTGCTGGGCATGAAGGCAGCCATGGAATTCTACATACAAATTATTTTCTGAACTCGATTGGATCTGAAAACAGAGATGAAACGGGCATCTACGTCCGCTGTAGGGCCGACTTCAAAAAGTGTCGGCAAAATGGTATCCTCCTGCCGATGAGCGATGATGAAAGAGTTGAGCAACAGGCGAACAGATTATCCGCTGCTATTCTTATGCCGCAGAACTCTGTCAAACTGCTCTTTGCAAGAAATCCGTATAACCGGAAAGCAACATGGATCATCTCTGCAGTAAACCAGATGAGCGCAGTGTTTAATGTCTCAGCCGAGGCAGCATTCTACCGGCTTAAAGCGCTTGAGGTAATCGATGACAATACGCAGTTTCCCCTTTAATCCTGTGTATTACAAATATTTTTTTACCGTTGCTGTTAGCTGTAAGGCTAACGGTTACTCGCAAAAAATGTATCGGTTCCCCACAAGTGTATTGACACGATACACTTGAAGCGATATAATACAGATAATCTAAAAGAAAAGGAGCATCGAAAAATGTTGAAATACACAGAATTACAATCCGAATACGATAGTCTTCCGGAAAGCCTGGCCGAAAGACTGATGGTTACAAAGCGGGACGTTCAATGGGAGCTCGACTACAGGCTGAATACCCTGTACGAGTTTGCGGGAAATGATTCTTGGCATTCCGTTAAGTATTACACCCTCTTAAAAGATCTGATAAAGAACTTCAAAAGGAAACTGGAGTTGACTGTCCTGCCAAAGTATCTGGAGGATTGGTGGCGATATACATATGAACTGTCGCATAAGGGTGTGCGCCTCTACATTGAGCATATCAATACCGTCTGGCTGAATGAAGATACCGGTGAACTTGACGACGAAACTGTTGATCAAGTATTCTCGCTCATCTCTTATGATGCAAGGATGCTCACCGTGGACGAGTATGCCAAGCTCTACGATGTCGAACCCGTCACCGTCAGGCAATGGATACGTCGAGGAAAGCTCCGGGAAGCGGAGAAAGTCGGAAAAGAATGGCGGATCTCTGAATTGACTGACGTCCCTGGAAGGGCTCGGTATGAACCCGCAACATATAAGTGGATCAGCCAGCTAACGGATATCCCTGAGGAATTCTCATTCCTTTCCGGTTATACCAATATTGATATACGGAAACGAGAACTGAACATAGCGGAAAATAATCCAGAGATCACGTTCATTGCCTTTCTCTCATCCCGAGCAGAAAGAGGCGACGGCGTAGCAGTAAGACTTACCGATGCAGCAAAGGACCGTCTCGAAGCTTACCTCATTGCGAATCCTGATGTGCTCTTTACCGGTAATACACGGTCCTACACTTATAAGCATGAGGAATCCAACGACGAGGATGGTGATGAAAATGAATGATCACCTTGCGGTAAAAGAGAATGCGCCTACAGCCAAGCCGCAGAAGTTCCTTCATACCATCTGCTGCAACAGCTGCGGAACCGTTCTCAGCAAATCCTATAGTGGCACAGAATCATATGTACGATGTCCCAAATGCCAAGCAGATTTGTATTACACCGTCGATGACAAAGGGCCTACGATCCACATTATAAAAAAGCCGAAGAATCTACCCACTCCACCGGCTTTGGCAGAATAAAATAGTTACCGCGTTGAAGGTACAAACTCGACTCGAATCGATAAAGTACCCGCGCATAATAAACCTAACGAAGCATTGAATCCGGCTTGAACCGGAAAGATTGCCGACAGGTATCTACCCTATCGCAGGGGTAGTATATCTGTCGGCTTTTTTTGTCCCCGGCATGACGTTAAAAGGCCGTATAGCCATATCTGCGGCTTCCTTCAAAGGCCACGAAGGATGTTTCGCAGCCGTAGTGAAGGCTCGACACACAGTAACAGGAGCCAGCAAGCGAACTGCTGGTCACCTTCAGGAAACGGGGACATCCCCGAACGAGGTGACCAAATGAAAACACTGGCGAGCCATACAGGTTGTCTCCGTTTCCGCAATGCGGAAAGGAGCCAATCTAATGGCAAAAGAAATCAAATGGGAACGCCTCACCCCGACAGAGGCCGAGACGCTTACCGCACTCGTTAAAAGCGGCAAAGAAGTATTCGCAGCCCCGATTGAGATCGAGCACAGTGATCAGTTAGAAAGCCTGGGTATCACGTGGGCGGAGTGCCGGACATGGCATATCGGAAGCTCTCAAGTGACGGTCCATCTCACCCCGGCAGACGAAGCAACTTATAAGATGCTGCTGAATGACCTTAGAGCCAAGCACCGGGAAGAATACCGCAGGAAGCGGTGCCAGATTCCAGGCAAGCTCAAACCGCTCATCACCTGCCCCGAATGCAACAGATGCGCCGAATGCCCATACCCCGAGTACCGAGACCAGCATAAGGCAAATAGCCTGTCATGGGAGTGTATGATCGAAAGCGGTTATGAAGCCGCACAGAGCATCGACGACATTAGTCAGGCTGAGGTAAGGATGGAACTTGACGCCGTCTGTCACGAACTGGACAAGAAGAATCCGCAGATCAGTAGGGCCATCATTCTGAAGGAATATTACGGGTTCTCTGTCCCGGAGATCGCGACAAAGTTGGGTGAGACCGAGCGAGGTGTCTACTACCTTCTCACCGAGGCAAAGCGGATCGGAAAACAATATCGGAGGAAAAATCATGAGTAAACTGGAGGTAATTGAAAAAATGTTTGATAGTGAGAACGGCGGCTTGATTGCCGCCATCGGAGGAATCGTTCTGGTGTACGGCATCGACCGTATCACAAAGTACCATTATACGGCAGATGTGAACAAGGATTCCATCACCCTCAGCCCTTCCAGCGCAGATCCCGCTGCCGACGAGGAAGAGGCAACAGAAGTGAACTAAGCTGAACAGGCGGTACCAGGACTCTACATCCGGGCACCGCCGATCTTTCCGGCCATGATAACAAAATCGTGTCCACAACCTATCAAAAAGCAAAATCATAGCCACAACCCCTGAAATAGCAAAATGGGAGCCACAACCCTCGAACATAACGGAGGGTCGATAAGTTCCCGTGAACGTAAAAAAGGGATTCCCGCAGCCCAGAGCATGATGACCCCGAATCGCGGAAATCCCTTTATTTCAGGCTTTTTCAGCCATGCGTTATGTATTTCTTGATAGCAAAACTACGGTCTCGACGTGTGAAGTGAACGGAAACATGTCTGCAGGACAAACTTTATTCACACGATAGCCCAGGTGCTCATACTGATGAACATCCCGGATCAGTGTTTCTGGATTACAGGAAACATATACGATCCGTTTGGGAGACATTGCGGCACTGGCACGAATAAATGAAGCAGATACCCCGCTGCGGGGAGGATCCAGAAACAGAACAGAATACTTCTGACGGTTCTTATTCATAAACTCCTCCACATCGGCACAGCGGAAATCCACGTTGCTGATATGATTGAACTTTGCGTTTGTGCGGGCATCCTGAACAGCAGCCGGATTGATCTCGACGCCGGTGCAGTGACCGGCATGCTTCGACGCGATCAGCGTGATCGTTCCGGTTCCGCAGCAGGCGTCCAGTACATTGTCTTCCGGTTTCAGATCTGCCAGACGGACAGCTGTATCGTACAGGTATTCCGTCATGACCGGATTCACCTGAAAAAAGGACTGCGGGGAAATGCGGAAATCGATTCCGCAGAGACGATCCGTGATATATCCTGGTCCGAACAGAATATGCTCTTTGTCGCCAAGTACAACGGATGTGCGGCGTTTATTGATATTAAGCACGACCGAACGGATCGCAGGATGCGCAGACCGAAGTCGTTTCACTAGTTCCCTGGATCCGGGCAGTACATCGGAACCGCTGACCAGCACCAGCAGGATATCGCTGTTATAGTGTGAGACACGCACATAAGCATGCCGGAGGGAGCCGGTGCGGCGGTCTGCGTCATATGGTTCGATATGCATCTCTGCAGCGGTCTTTGTCAGCGTGCGAAGCACTGCGTTGGCTTCTTCATTCTGGATGGCGCAGTCTTCTATACGGACCAGTGTATGTGATTTTTCTTTATAGAGACCGCTGATGAGGTTCCCCTTCCGGTCTTTCCCGAATGTGGCATAGACTTTATGGCGGTAATGCAGCGGATCATCCATTGCATGGATCATTTCTACTGTCCGGCGCGGAAAACCTTTGGTCAGCTGGGCGGTCTTTTCCGCAGGATCATAACTGTCCAGTGCATACTGACAGCTTCCGCACTGTTTATAATACGGACACTTCATAACTTCACCCCGTGAATATTCTCTACTACATTGTCATGGATCCGGCACAGACGGTCATATGACTGGTGGCCGCATGCCGCCAGGACGATATTACTTATGCCGATGGCACGTGCTGTATCCAGATCATGGTCGGTATCTCCGATATAGATGCAGTCATCCGGATCAACACCGCTTTCACGGATCCACCGTTTTGCCATATCCACCTTAGATCCGGCAAGGTTATTGTCGATTCCGAGGATCTCTTCAAAATAATGATCGATGCCGAGCAGGCGGCACTGTTCGATCAGGGCGTCATGGTGCGAAGCGGAAAGGATCACATTCCGGTATCCCTTCTCCACGGCTTCCTGTATCTTTTCTTCAAAACCTTCCATCAGACCGCACTGCAGAAAGTTCTTATTGTACAGTTCATTGAACTCGACAGAGAGATCCGCGTAGGATTCTTTTTCAAAGTCATACCCCAGCATCACATAATAATCGATCACCGGAAAGCAGAACATTTCGCGGTAATCCGCAATCGTATAATCGCTGGGCATTCCCCTGCGTTCCAGCATATCCTTTTCGATCGAGAGACAGTATTCCACATCATCCACGATCGTACCGTTAAAATCCCATATCAGTGTTTTCATACACGGGGATTATACCATATACCGAAAAAAAGGTCTGCGTGATAAGCAGACCCTTGGATCAGGCTTCTGACAGTTCTTTCAGCCACAGTTTTACCGAGGCATCGCTCGGCATGCGCCAGTCACCGCGCGGTGACAGCGTAACAGAACCGACCTTCGGTCCGTCCGGCAGACAGCTGCGTTTGAACTGCTGCGTGAAGAAGCGGCGGAAGAAGCGCACCGCGGCGTCTTTGACGAATTCTTTCTCCAGTTCCGGATATGCAAGACATGCCAGCACAAGAACTCTGGACGGTTCAAAGCCGAAGCGAAGGACATAATACAGGAAGAAGTCATTCAGGTCGTATTTGCCGATCTTTTCTTCGGTCTTCTGCGCAATGACGCCGTTTGCACTCGGAGTCAGTTCCGGCGAGATCGGTGTATCCAGAATGCTGAGCAGGATATCGCGCAGTTCCGTATTGTCCGACATCATGGCATACGTGCGGCAGATGTACTGTACCAGTGTTTTCGGTACGGAAGCATTGACGCCGTACATGCTCATGTGGTCGCCGTTATAGGTGCACCAGCCCAGAGCGAGCTCGGAAAGGTCGCCGGTTCCCACGACCAGACCGTTCTCCATATTTGCCGCATCCATGAGTATATAAGTACGCATACGGGCCTGTGCGTTCTCGTAAGTCGTATCATTTTCACCCTGATAGTCCGGACCGTGTCCGATGTCGATCAGATGGCTTCTTACCCCTTCGCCGATGGCAACTTCCCGGCAGTCATCGCTCAGTATGCGCATCAGACCAGTCGCGTTGTCATAGGTGCGGGACGACGTGTTGCCGTGGTTCGGCAGCGTGTAGCTGATGATACGGATATCCGGAACGATCTTCTTTGCTTCATAGGCAACGATCAGCGCCAGAGTGGAATCCAGACCGCCGGAGATGCCGATGACGAGGTTACGGATCCCGGTCGCACGCACGCGTGTTGCCAGACCGTTTGCCTGGATCTGCAGGATCCTTCTGCATCTCTTTTCGCGCTCGGCATCGTCTGCCGGCACGAACGGATTGCGCGCAACAGGATATCCATCACGGCGCAGTGCTTCGATCAGAGCATCGCATGTGATCTCATACGTGTTATTCAGCATTCCCGCAGTAACCGGAATCCTGCGCCAGCCGCTGTCTTCCGTACGGAATGTGTTCTGGTGTGACCGGTTGTATTCCACCGGTGCAAGATCGAGTATGACTGAATGTACTTTTGTTCCGGACGGGAAAATATCATCACACAGGATGCGTCCGTTTGCGGCGATCACAGTATGTCCGCTGAAGACCAGATCGGTGCTGGACTCCTCTGTCCCGGAAGATACATACAGATAATTGCAGTAGCACCCGGCACTCTGCTGCGCGACCATCGCAGTACGGAATTCCTGTTTGCCGATGATCTCATCACTGGCAGACAGATTCACGATCGTATTGGCGCCGGCGAGGCACGCATGGGTGCTCGGCTTGTCCGGTACCCACAGGTCTTCGCATATATCCGCTGCGATGCAGAGTCCGGACCGTTCATCCTCAAACAGCAGATCTGTGCCGAACGGAACCTCTTTTTCACCGATCCTGACCGAGGTATTGCTTAAGCCGCGGCCGGAAGCGAACCAGCGTCCCTCATAGAATTCGGAATAGTTCGGAATATTGACTTTGGGAACGATTCCTCGGATCTCGCCTTCGTTAATGAAAGCAGCACAGTTATATAAACTGTTATGACGGCGGACAGGCAGACCGACGGCGACGGTAAGTCCCGGCAGTTTTTCCGAAGCGGCACGGATCCTGTCCAGCGCAGTCAGGGCATTTTCCAGCAGCACCCGCTGGCCGAACAGATCAGCGCATGTATAGCCGGTGATGCACAGTTCCGGGAATACGATCAGAGCGTGGTCCGCATGCGTTTCCATGACCCGGATGATTTCTTCCGCGTTGTAATCAGGATCACCGATGCGCAGGGATACGACTGCAGCAGCGGCTTTGAACATCGTATTTCTCATAAATACTCCTTCAGTCCTTCCAGTTCTTCCGGCACAAGCTCCGAAAGTCTCTGTTTTGCATCATGTATTTCCGTAACAAGCTGGCGGATCGCACTGGACGATACATCCTGGTACTTTTCCGGTGTCTCCACAACCGTGATATACCGGGAAAGCGTCGACAGATATGCGTTGTTTTCGATCATGGAGCGGCAGTCTTCATGATTGCGCGTCATGACAACGATACCGAATTCATGAGCGATCTCTTCCACATATTTCCAGCCGGTCTCCAGTTCCGGCAGCTTATCGCTTCCGATGAGCAGACTCGGTGAATAACCGCCCTGCCACAGCATACGCAGCGTTTCATAGGTACGCGGCTGTTCGGTGCGGGTCAGTTCATAATCCGTTACTTTCATCCACGGACGGTTCTCTGCGATCTTTCTGAGCATGGCAAGACGCTGTTCATCGCTGAACGCATAGTCTTTCTTCTGCACATTGCGGATGTATGTCATTTTGGACGGGATGAACATGACTTCATCATATCCGGCCTGTATACGGGCACAGTCGGCACAGGCAATATGCGCGGCACTCGGTGGATTGAATGCACCGCCGAATGCCAGCAATCGGCTCAAATTCTTCCTCCGTGAAGCTTTGCGTACAGTTCAGAGCGGCACTCTGCCACTTTGAGCGTCATATCCACATAGTGCGCATGCGGGAATTCAGGACGGAGTTCCGATTCCCATACACGGTTCTCGAGCTGATCCCGGATATACGCTTTCTTTTCCGCAATCGTCGGCAGCTCGATGACTACTTCGCCGTCCACCATGAACGGAACAAGAAGTTTTTCGACGCTGATCGGGACAAGCGTGCGGCGCGGTGTGAGCGCATCCGGATCGAGATTGATCACTTCGACCGGTTTGCCGGCTTCGATGACTTCATCATCCATGGAAAGAATATCGCACTGTCCCTTGCCTTCTTCATCAAATACACGCCATGCCATCAGCTTGCCCGGAATGATCGCCTTGGAAGCGGAATCGGAGCACTTCATCTTCGGCAGATAGCTTCCGTCTTCCTGTTTAACGGCAACGAGCTTATATACGCCGCCGAACACAGGATCGGTCGCGGATGTGATGAGCTTTTCACCGACACCGTAGGAATCGAAGTGAGCGTCTTCGTACATTTCCATATTGGACATTTTCTTTTCGTCCAGAGAGTTGGAAGCGACCAGTTTGATATACGGCTTGCCGGCTGCGTTCAGTGCCTTTCTGAGCTTCTTATAGCCGCGGGCAAGGTCGCCGGAATCGATTCGTGCGGACTTGACGCGTTTGTTCGGATCATCCGGATACCGGCGGATCAGTTCATCATCGATCTTGATGAGATTCGGTAGACCGGAATCGAAGATGCTGTAGGTATCGAGCAGAAGCGATACATTATCCGGATAGGTCTCTGCATAGGCAAGGAACGCTTCGTATTCCGTCGGATAGAATTCGATGAAACTGTGCGCGATCGTACCGACCGCTTTGACATCCGGTCCGTATTTCATCTCTGCAAGGCAGTTGGCTGTGCCGATGCATCCGCCGAGAACTGCGGCATACGCACCTTCGTTTCCGGCAGATTCCCCCTGTGCGCGCCGCGTGCCGAATTCCATGACGTTCCGCGGTCTGTGAATATTCAGTCCGGTAATCCGCGTTGCCTTGGTAGCGATCAGGGACTGGAAGTTCATTGTCTGAAGCAGATATGTCTCGATCAGGATCGCACCGACCATGTCGCATTCAATCCGGACCATCGGCACCTGCGGATAGCATACCGTGCCTTCCTTCAGCATATGCACGGTGCCCTTCCATTTATAGGTACGCAGATATTCGCAGAACTCCTCGCTCATGCCTTTGGTGCGAAGCCAGATGATATCCCGGTCGGTGAAATGGTAGTTCTGCAGGAAACGGATCAGTTTGTGCTGTCCGCAGCTGATCGCATAGCCCAGGTTGTCCGGGTTTTTCCGGTAGAACATATTGAATACCATGACAGTATCCTTGAAGCCGTGCAGGAACAGGCTGTTTGCCATTGTAAACTCATAGAAATCGGTGACCATTGCCGGATTGTCATAATCTTCATCCGGAATATACGGTTCTACATGAATATTGCTCATTTTATCCTCCTACTTTACCTCGATCTGACAGGACTCCATGATGTGGAGCGCTTCGATATGTTTTGCCGGTGTCGTTGCGGCACAGCCGTCCGCCAGCACCGTGATCTTTGTCTGATACATTCCTGCCCGCAGCAGCAGAGCGTTGCTGATGACGCAGATATCCGTGCAGAGACCGACGATCACGATCTCTTCCGGAGCCAGGCGGAACACCCGCTCTGCCAGCGCGTAGCTCCCGAAGGTAGGCTTCTCGATGATCTCTGCCTGAACCGCATTCAATGCTTCTTCAACGGACGGTGCGATCTTCCATCCTTCAGTTCCGCGGATGCAGTGCGGCACCGGAAGATAATGCCCTTCCAGTGTTTCCATATAGTTCTTTTCATGCGTATCCATGGTGGCAATGACTTTGTCATAGGCACCGGTGCGGATCTCGTTTACGACAAACGGAACGATGGATACGGCTTCTTTCGTGCCAAGCGCCGCATTGATGAAGTCGTTCTGCATATCGACGACGACAAGCAGTTTTTTCATAAGTTCTCCTCCAGATACCGGTACATGGGATCAAACCGGTACAGCTTCACTTTCTTTCCCTTCACATTTTTGTACGTTCCCGTCTCCTTCAGCATCCGCTTGATGTCGCGGCGGAAGTTGCCGGTATCCGTTTTCTTCGCAATGATCGCTTCATAAACGTTCTGTACTTCTCTCAGTGTAAACTCTTCTTCCAGAAGATTGAAGAGGATCCCGGTGGAAGCAGCACGGTTCATGACCTGGTCCATAGCCATATTGACGGCTTTTACATGGTCACTGGCAAGCTCGGTGGTCGATTCCTCCATGAGCTGCGATCTTGTTTCAATATAATTATTCTTTACGGTATCCGTGATGCAGTACTCCATATGCGTATCCAGATACTGCAGGGTCAGCACGGATACCCTTTCCCGGTCGTTCTGTTCCTGTACGCATTTGCGGATCGTGAACCATGCCGCGTCTGCCGCGTCGTCGTTTGCGAATGTCTTGCGGATATTTGTCTCCGGCGTCATTGACAGATACACGGTGGTAATGATGCGCGTACGGGGATCTCTGTCCGCATTTCCAAACGTGTACAGCTGATGGAAATAGGTATTCTCATGAATGCTGGTCTCTTCTTCCAGCTCTCTCTGCACCGCTGTTTCCATGTCTTCGTCAAAGTTGATAAAGCCGCCCGGCAGCGCCCACTGACCGATGAACGGATGATCTTTGCGGCGTATGAGCAGAAGCTTCAGCTGACCTTCATGCACCGTCATCAGGACCATATCGACCGTATTGCTCGGCCGTCTGTAGCGGTTTTCATCGTAATCCGCAAGAAATTCCTGCAGCGTCTGTCCTTTTGCGTTTCGAAGTTCCATACGGCTCCTTTCATAGTCATTTTGACTATATAAATCATAGTACCGTACATCTGCACTGTCAACGCCGGGGATAAAAAAAGACTGATCCGGAAAGGATCAGCGCTTCTTCATTCTCTGCTTTTTGCGTCCCTGGTTCAATGTGAGGAACTGAACGACATTGTCCATATCCTTCTCATCGAATTCGACTGTCTTTGTCTTATACTGGTCCGGTTTGTTCTTGTTCCGGGATTCCAGCGTGAAGAATACATCCATGGAATGATCTTTTTTGATCAGATCCCAGGCACGGCATTCTTTCCACTTGTAGAACTCACCGCCGACGACTACGCCTTCTTCACCGATGCCGTCACGCGCCATCATAAGACTGGAAACGCACAGCAGCGTCAGTGTGGAACGAACATAGTCAAATGTCGTATTCTGACTGCTGAACATGGCAAGCATCGTAACGATACCGATCAGAACAAATCCGATCCGGATGCCGGAAAAACGTCTGTCCCTGATCAGAAGCTTCTTGTTTGTCTTAAAAAAGCGATAGAACATGACGACTGCCACGCCGCCGAATATAACTGAGAATACAATATTCCAGAAATCACCCATAAAATCCTCCTGATGCACTCAATGGCAGTATTATATCATCTTCTGGTTTGTTTTCACCACGTAAACCGCTAAAATTGTATACATATGGAACACTGCCGGGCAGCCGTTTTCGATATGGACGGCACTCTTCTTGACAATCGCTCTGTACTGCGCGCATCCACCTGTGCCGCGCTGTCTTTTCTGCGTCTTCACGGTGTGCGTGTCATTGTCTGTTCCGGCAGACCGCTCTACTCCCTGAAAGAGATCGTACCGGCCGGGATCGCGGACTGTCTGTGCGCGTGCAACGGCCAGGCCGTATATTATCCGGAAGAAGATCTTACAGTGTCGGAACCATGTCTCTCTTACAGTGACCTTAAGCGGATCACTTCGCGCAGCCGGAGGATTCCTGTCATATATACCTCTGCGGACGAGAACTGTTCTGTGCAGTGGACACACAGCAATGCCCCTGCTGCGGCATGGCTCTATGACCGAGCGCATGAAACGTTCCGTCGCCTGCAGGGATGGAAGATCCGTTCTGTTACCCTGCTTATGGACGATCCGCCGGTGGACAGCTCCGCCAAGATCTGCATCGCCTCCTCGCGGAAGGAACTGCTGCGCATACAGAAGGAACTGTCAGACACTTATGCCTGCTATTTTGTCGGTCCGCTCTGGCTGGAGATCATGCACCAGTCTGTCGGTAAAGGCTCAGCGCTTCTGAAGATACTGGAACGCTACGGGATCGATCCGTCGGAGTGCATCGCCTTCGGAGACGGCGAAAACGATATTCCCCTGTTTGACGTATGCGGAATGGGCATCGCCATGGGCAATGCCATGCGGGCATTAAAAAAGCGGGCAGACGGCATCACCCTGTCCAATGATCAGGACGGCGCAGCTGTCTGGATCCGCGCTCATATATCCATGTTTCTCTGAAATGCCGGCAAGGCATTTTTTTATTCACAGTTTGCCTTCCGCAGCACCTGCCCAAGGATCGAAAGGCCCGCTTCCGTTTCTTCGGTGTCACGCGTGAAGCCGATGCGGAAATGATGATCCATGCCGAAGCAGCTTCCCGGCACAAAGAAGACACCGTGGTCACGCAAAAGCATCTGTGCCAGTGTCACGTCATCGATATCCGCTTCATAGCGCAGAAAGCCGACCGGACCGTATGACGGCATGACAAGCGAAGCATACGGCATATCCGCGAGCCATTTCTCATATACCGCTTTATTGCCGGCGATGATATCTTCACTGCGCTTCAGGATCATTTCTTTCTGTTTCAGTGCCGCCAGTGCGGCTGTATCCGCTAATGGTCCTGTGGAAATAAAGGAATAATCCCGGCGCACATTGAGCGTGCTGATCAGTTCTGTACTAGCTTTGATCCAGCCGAGACGGATCCCGGCAAGGGAAAACAGTTTGGACAGTGAACCGGTACTGATGCTGTATTCATAGAGATCACTGACGGAGACCTCTTCTTCACTGCGTCCCCGATATACTTCATCCGACAGTAAGATCGTCCCGTTTCTGCGGCAGTACCGGATCAGTTTCTCCAGCATTGCCCGGTCAAAGAACGTGCCGGTCGGATTATTCGGGTTATTGATGATCAGCATTCTCACATCTTCACGGAATGCCTCTTCCAGATCGCTGTCATCAGGCATCCAGCCGTTTTCTTCTTTCAGCGGTATCGTGTGCACACGGCAGCCGAACGATTCCGGCAGAGAGGTGAACTGCTGGTATCCCGGTGTAAAGGAAACAACACGGTCTCCCGGTTCCAGGAAGGTATACATGACCAGTTCATTTGCCGCAAGACAGCCGTGGGTAAGCGTCAGGTTCTCCTCCGTACCGCTCTGATACAGTCCGAGGATCTCCTGTTTCAGACGCACGTCACCGGTGATCGTACCATAGTCCAGCACGACATCCTGCAGCACGCCGTCCGCATCCATGGCAAAAAGTTCACGAAGCGTCAGCGGCTTTACACATGTATCCGTCATGTTGTATACCGCGTCGTTCTCGTGTTCATTCATCCACTGCTCGGTCAGAAAATCATCCAGATGCATACATTCCCTTTCATCCAATACCGGTCTCGATTATCCGCATTATATAGGAACGGTACGGAAATGAAAACAGATTTCTGAAACAACTGAAAAAAATGCCCTGCTTCATACAGGACATTTTCATTACTGCAGAACGAAGTGTTCTCCCGGATCCGGCATATCCGGCATGGTTTTGGATGTGCTCCATCTGCTGTCCGCAGTCAGATATCCTTCCACGGTAAATCCGCCGTTCTCTTCCTTCAGAATGATTTCTCCGTAGGTGCCGCCGGATTCATAATAGAAGCTGTAATGATCGCGTATCTCCTCGATATCCATCTGCTGTCCGTAGTAATTCCATGAGCCGCGGTGGATATTGCCGCTGCTGTCGATATACCTTCCGGAGTATGTATTCTCTGCATTGACCTCGATCTTTCGGCTGCTTTCCATACTTTGATAGACATTTAACGACGGCAGATTGTTTTCGATCCGTTCTTCATATTTCGGATCGGGCAGCGCTGCGTAGCCGGTCTTCTCCACCAGTTCCTGGCCGTCTTTCGACAGGAAGAATTCCACCATGGCACGTACATCGGGATCGTTGTTGGACACCAGTGTAGCCGCCACGACATTGGCAATCGCCGGATACCTGCCGGACCGGATATTTTCCGCTGTCGGTTCAATATCATCGATGCGGAGGATCTTTACATGTTTCTCCTGGTTGAGTCCGGTCAGGAAGTATTTGAACGTATAGCCGAACGCCCCTGCTTCGTTATGATACTGGGCGACCTGCTGGACGACGCCTTCCATGGCATTGATCGTTTCATACGTCTTCGGCTCCATGAGAGGAACATCGCCCATGAAGTACCGCATCATCACCTGGGAGCCGGAATCCTCCGGACGCTGGAATGCTGTGATCTTCTGATCTTTTCCGCCGACATCCTTCCAGTTGGTGATCTCACCGCTGTAGATCTTCCGGATCTGCTCCGCTGTAAGAGTGTCGACCGGATTATCTTCCTCCACAAAGAATACAAACGCTTCTCTGCCGATCGGTACCGTACGGATCTGTTCAATGGAACTTCTCGCCATATCCTTCTGGTTCTGCGACGGTCCCGCGGCAATGATAATATCCACCTGTCCGCCGACCAGCCGGTCGTATCCCATGACCGTATTGGTGAAGGTCACGATCTTTCCGTTATCATACCGGTCTTCCGCTTCCATGTACTGCTTTTCAAGACTGCCAATATCTTTGTAGACAGCTTTTGCCGCAGCGGCGTACAGCGGATAACATGCCTCGGCTCCGTCCAGCACCGGCATCCGTTCCGGATCGGTGATCTGCAGGGATGCCTCATGATCCAGTACTGCCAGCTTTTCGCCGTCATATACATGATAGCCGGTAAAGTCCGTGCTGGACCACCCATGCATATATTTGAAGCCGTGACCGCCGTATTTTTCCTGATCACTATCCGATTTCCGGCAGCCGCTTACTGCCGCAAAAAGGACGGCAGCGCATAATACCTTCAGTGTATTTTTCATCGTCATCTCCGTTTTCACCATTATAACAAAAGACTGCGGCATGCTCATTGCCGCAGTCTCTTTTGAAATACTGTCAGTTCATCATCTGCTTCACAGCAACATGATACCCGTCATCGTCCGCGTCGACCGTCAGGGTCTTGCCGGCAATGTCCGGATTTTCGAGGATGCACTTGGCAACGGCAGTCTCGATCTCACGCTGGATGTGACGCTTCATCGGTCTGGCACCGTATACCGGATCCACACCGTATTCGATGATGCGGTCCTTGGCAGCCCGGGTGACTTCCATCCGGATGTCCTTGTCTTCCAGACGTTTGCCGAGCTGGGCAAGGAACTTGTCCGCGATGCGTACCAGTACGTCGTCTTTCAGAGCGTTGAACACGATGATCTCATCGATTCGGTTGATCAGCTCCGGCTTGAAGAACTTATGCACTTCCGCTTCGTAATGCTGTGTGCGCAGTTCATCATCGCTTTCAAACGCATACTGGGAACCAAGGTTGCTGGTCATGATAATGATGGTATTCTTGAAGTCGACCGTAACGCCCTTCGAATCGGTAATGCGTCCGTCATCGAGGATCTGCAGCAGGATGTTGAACACATCCGGATGCGCTTTCTCGATCTCATCCAGAAGGACGATGCTGTACGGAGCGCGGCGTACCTGTTCGGTAAGCTGGCCGCCTTCTTCGTAGCCGACATATCCCGGAGGAGCACCGATCAGACGCGATACGCTGAACTTCTCCATGTATTCTGACATGTCGATGCGTACGATCCTGCCTTCATCGTCAAACAGCTGTTCGGCCAGCGCCTTGGCGACTTCGGTCTTGCCGACACCGGTCGGACCGAGGAACAGGAATGAACCGAGCGGACGGTTTTCATCCTGGATGCTCGCCTTGGAACGCATGATGGAATCGGAAACGAGCCGCAGCGCTTTGTCCTGACCGATGACACGGCGGGACAGCGCCTCCGGAAGATGCAGGATCTTCTGCCGTTCCGTAGACTTCAGACGCGCCACTTCGATATGCGTCCAGCGCGATACGATATTCGCGATCATATCATCGTCGACCACCTGCTGGATCATGCGGTCTTTTTCCGCTTTCTCCGCTTCGGCGATCGTCTTCTGCAGAGACGGGATCGTATCGTATTTCAGTTTTGCGGCGGTCTCATAGTCCGCTGCGTTTTCTGCATTGGTCAGGTCCAGCTTGGCCTTTTCCAGTGCTTCCTTATCGCTCTTGAGGGAATCCAGTTTTTTCTTTTCGCTTTCCCACTGTGCAAACTTTGCGTCTTTGACTTCTGTAAGTTCTGCGAGTTCGGAACGGATCTCCTCCAGACGGTCAAGTGCCTTGTCGTCGGTCTCATCCTTCAGAGATGTCTCTTCAATCTGCAGTGTCATGATCTTACGCGACAGATCATCGAGTTCCTTCGGCATGGAATCCATTTCCACGCGGATGCATGCGCACGCCTCATCCACAAGGTCGATGGCTTTGTCCGGCAGGAAGCGGTCCGTGATATAACGATTGGAGAGCGTAGCAGCGGCGATCAGCGCTTCGTCGCGGATCTGCACGCCGTGATGGCTTTCAAAACGGTCCTTCAGTCCGCGCAGGATGGAGATGGTATCTTCCACCGTCGGTTCCTGCACCATGATCTTCTGGAAACGTCTTTCCAGCGCTCTGTCTTTTTCTATGTACTTGCGGTATTCGTCAAAGGTCGTCGCACCGATGCACTTCAGTTCACCGCGCGCAAGCATCGGCTTGAGCAGATTTGCCGCATCCATGGAGCCTTCTGTCTTGCCGGCTCCGACCAGATTGTGGATCTCATCGATGAACAGGATAATACTGCCGTCTGCTTCTTTGACCTGCTTGAGGACACCCTTCAGACGTTCTTCAAATTCACCGCGGTATTTGGCACCCGCGATCAGTGCGCCCATATCCAGTTCGATCAGACGCTTGTCTTTCAGTCCGAGCGGCACATCGCCTTTCATGATGCGCCAGGCAAGTCCTTCGACGATCGCGGTCTTGCCGACGCCCGGTTCACCGATCAGTACCGGGTTATTCTTCGTTTTCCGGGAAAGGATCTCTATAACACGGCGGATCTCATCATCTCTTCCGATGACCGGATCGGTCTTGCCGTCCCGGACATCCTGTACAAGGTCATGCCCGTATTTGCTTAATGCATCGAGCTGGCTTTCATTGGTCTTTTCATCCATCTTCATACCACCTCTTCTTTCATCTTCCGCACGTTCGATCTGCTCCGCCGACACGGAGAAGGTACGCTTCAGTGTCCGTACGATCTCGCAGTCGGTCGTAAAGAGCGCGTACAGCAGCGCGCCGCTGCTCATGTACGAATCACCCTTTTTCTGCATGTATTCGCGTGCTTTTGTATATGCTTCGTAGACTGTCCGGCTGACATTCGGCTGCGCCTGTCCGCTGACTTTCGGAAGTCTCCTGACAGCTTCTTCACACAGCCGTGTCCATGTGTTCGCGTCGATCTTCAGACGTTCGAACAATCCGGACAAGCCATTGTCCTGACCCATCGCATACAGAATATGCTCCGGCGTGATCTCACTGTTTCCTTCATCGGCGGCCATCTGTACGGCGGCCATGATCAGTGCCTGAAGCGCTTCTGTCATCTGTTCAATATTCATGAGGATGCACCTCCTGTTCTATCGGAACGTATCAGGAGAACTGTTTGCGGAATTTATCCCAGATCGTATCATCACTCCCGTTTTGAATCTTCTGCAGTTCTTTATACAGTTCCTTCTCCCTGCGGGACAGGCTCTTCGGCACATGGATCTTAACGATACAGATCTGACTGCCGGTTCTTCCTGACCTGCGGTTGATCACGCCTTTTCCTTTCAGGCGGATCTTCGTACCGTCCTGGGTACCTGCCGGAATGGACAGCTCGCAGTCACCGTGGATCGTCGGAACGTCGACTTTCGCACCAAGTGCCGCATCCACTGCGCTGACCGGTACTTCCAGATAAATGTCATCGCCCATCCGTTCATACATCTTATGCGGCTGGACATTGATCTCGATATAGAGGTCTCCGTTCGGTCCGCCGTTCTCGCCGCGGCCGCCCTTGCCGCTGTAGCGGATCTGGTTGCCGCTCTGTGCTCCGGCCGGAACTTCGACGGTGATCGTCGTGCGTTTTGTCTGATACCCGGCACCGCGGCACTGCGGACATACCTTGCGGATCTTTCTGCCCGTACCGCGGCAGTCCGGACATACGGACTGCGTCTGCATCTGTCCGAGCATCGTATTTCTGGTCTGAATGACCATACCGGTGCCGTGACATGTCTTACATGTATCGATATCCGATGCGGATGCCGCACCGCTTCCGTTACATGCCTTACAGGTCTCATCCACCGTAAGATCAACGTCTTTCTTTACACCGAAGCAGGCCTCTTCAAATGTGATATCCACACTCATCAGGTGGTCCTGACCGCGGCGCGGCCCGTTTCGTGTCTGGGAACGGGAGCCAAAACCGCCCATACCGCCGCCGAAGAAACTCGAGAAGATATCGCCGATATCGTCAAAATTGCCGGATGTGAATCCCTGTGAGAACGGATCAAAACCGCCCTGCCCGTTCAGGCCGGCAAAGCCATACTGGTCATACGCTGCTTTCTTGTTCTCATCGGAAAGTACTTCGTAAGCCTCTGCGACTTCCTTGAACTTTTCCGCCGCATCCGGTTCCTTATTCAGATCCGGATGATACTTTTTAGCAAGTTTCCGGTATGCTTTTTTTATTTCATCTGCCGAAGCGCTGCGGGATACCCCCAGCACCTCGTAATAGTCTCTTTTTTCTGCCATATCTTACCTCGACTGTTTATACGAACGAATGCGAGATGTACCATCCCGCATTCATTCACTTAGTTCTTTTCTTTGAAGTCTCCGTCAATGATGTCGTCATCACTGTTTCCGCCGGCATTGTAGCCGCCGCCGAAGCCCTGCTGTCCGGCACCCTGTGCACCGGCTCCCTGAGCTCCCTGAGCTCCCTGGTTCTGGTACATCTGCTGTGCCATTGTCTGGGCTGCCTTCTCCAGAGCGTCAAGCTTTTCTTTCAGGCCGCTCATGTCGTTGGCATCCAGAGCGTGCTGGAGGTCATCTCTCAGTTTCTGAACCTCTGCTTTCTGATCTGCCGGGATGCTGGCACTGTCATTCTTCAGAGTTTCATCGATCTGGTTGATGAACGCTTCCGCACGGTTGCGTGTCTCGATCTCTTCTTTACGCTTGTCGTCTTCCGCCTTGTTTGCTTCGGCTTCACGGACCATGCGCTCGATCTCGTCATCGGACAGACCGGAAGAGTTCGTGATCGTAATGGACTGTTTTTTGTTTGTTGCCTTATCGACTGCCGATACGTTGACGATGCCGTTAACGTCGATGTCGAATGTTACTTCGATCTGCGGGATACCGCGTCTTGCCGGTGCGATGCCGTCGAGCTGGAAGTTGCCCAGTGTCTTGTTATTGGCTGCCATCGGTCTTTCACCCTGCAGAACATGGATATCAACTGCCGGCTGGTTGTCCGCTGCTGTAGAGAAGATCTGCGACTTGGATGCCGGGATCGTTGTGTTGCGCGGGATCAGAACAGTCATGACGCCGCCCAGTGTCTCAATACCGAGGGACAGCGGTGTAACGTCGAGCAGAACGATATCGCTCGGGCCGTCGCCGCCGATGATCGCACCCTGTATAGCTGCACCGGCTGCGACACATTCATCCGGGTTAACACTCTTGTTCGGTTCCTTGCCGAGTTCTCTGCGGATCGCTTCCTGAACTGCCGGAATACGTGTGGAACCGCCGACCAGCAGTACCTGATCCAGGTCGGACGCTGTCAGCTTTGCATCACGCATTGCCTGACGTACCGGTACCATTGTCTTTTCAACGAGGCTCTTTGTCAGTTCATCAAACTTTGCACGTGTCAGGGTAGCTTCCAGGTGCAGAGGTCCTTCCGGTCCGCCGGAGATGAACGGCAGAGAGATCTGTGTCTGGACCATGCCGGACAGGTCTTTCTTAGCCTTTTCCGCAGCTTCCTTCAGTCTCTGAAGAGCCATCTTGTCGTTCTTGAGGTTGATTCTGTGTTCTTTCTGGAAGTTGTCTGCCAGCCAGTCGATGATGATGTTGTCGAAGTCATCGCCGCCCAGGTGTGTATCACCGGCCGTGCTCTTTACTTCGAAGGAACCGTCAAAGATATTCAGGATGGAGACATCGAATGTACCGCCGCCGAGGTCATAGACCAGGATGTTGATCTCTTTGTCTTTGTCCTTATCCAGACCGAATGCCAGCGCAGACGCTGTCGGTTCGTTGATGATACGTACGACATCCAGACCGGCGATACGGCCGGCGTCTTTTGTTGCCTGACGCTGTGCGTCATTGAAGTATGCCGGTACAGTGATGACTGCCTTTTCGACCTTCTCACCCAGATAGCTTTCGGCATAGTCTTTCAGGTAGCTCAGGATCATCGCAGAGATCTCCTGCGGTGTATACTGCTTGCCTTCCAGTGTAACGGTCTCATTTGTACCCATGAGACGCTTGATGGAATATACTGTGTCCTTGTTTGTGATCATCTGACGCTTTGCTGCATCACCGACGATGCGTTCGCCGTTCTTGAATGCGACGACGGACGGAGTTGTCCGGTTGCCTTCCGGGTTTGCAATGACCTTTACTTCACTGCCTTCCATAACAGCTACACAGCTGTTCGTTGTTCCTAAGTCAATACCAATAATCTTGCTCATGGTTCTGTCCTCCTTATTTATGCGCTTATCTTTACCATGGCTGCACGAAGCAGTCTGTCCTTGAGCTTATATCCTTTCTGGAATACCTGTAAGACGATGCCGCTTTCGGTATCTTCGGCTTCTTCACTCATGATCGCCTGATGCCAGTTCGGATCGAACGGCTTTCCTTCCGCCTCGATCTCGGTCACGCCTTCTTTTTCCAGAGCTGCTTTCAGTTTGTTGTAGATCATCTCTACGCCTTTGCGGTAGTTTTCATCTTCCGTCTGCTGCGCAAGTGCTCTCTCGCAGTCATCCAGCACCGGAAGGATCTGCATCGCAAAGTCGCGGATGTGATACTTCAGATACGTTTCATGTTCCTTCTGAAGCCTTTTCCTTGTGTTCTCGGTGTCCGCATATGCTTTTGCATATTCGTTCTTCAGTACAGCAACTTTCTGATTCAGCGATGCGATCTCAGCCTTGAGGGCTTCGGTCTCATTCACTTCCTCTGCTTCTTCTGTTACAGTTTCCGTTTCTTCTTCCTGTGCAGGCGGCGTACTTTCTTCCGCAGTTTCCACTGCTTCTTTCTCTTTGTCTTCCTTACTCATTCTTACCTCCTGCGTTGTACATCTTTTCTATCATACGGGCAGCGTACTGCAGCATCGATATGATCTGGTCATAATCCATGCGGCTCGGTCCGACGACCATCAGCTGACCCTGTTCGTTTTCATTTACCCGGAAGGTGCTTCGTACGACAGCTACGTCGTTGAACCAGGTCAGTTCCGCACCTCTCTTTGTCGTAACGGCTACGGCGTTCTCCTGTGTTCCGATCCGCCGCCAGTCGCTTGTATCGTTCAGCATCGTCATGAGCTGTTTCAGCTTGGCGATGTCTTCGAACTCCGGCTGATACAGCATGCGGTCTTTGCCGGAGAAGTATACATTCTCGGAAGCAAACCGGACGAATGCTTTTACGAAAGCTGTAAACAGCAGTTCATGCTGTTTGACGACGGCAGTGAGATCCGGACGAATTTCGTTCATCTTCTCTGCCAGTTCTGTGATAGGTGTTCCCTTCAGACGGGAATTCAGAATATCCGTGCATGTCTCGATATCGGAGAACGGGACATTGTCTTCGAAGTGGAATGTCTTCGTCTCCGTATGACCGGTATTTGTGATGAATACGCATACCGCGTTCCTTTCGTCGATCGGGAACAGTTTGATATGTTCCAGTCTCTGGCGGGAGGAATCCGGGCCGATGGCTCCGGTCGTCATATTCGTCATCTCGGACAGGATCCGGCAGCTTGCCTGCACTGCCTCTTCCATGTTCATGTTCTGCGCTTCGAACGCCTGGCTGATGGCGACTTCCATCTTTTCATCCACACCGGAATCTGCCAGCATATTCTCACAGTAGAACTTGTATCCGAGCGTGCTTGGAATACGGCCGCTGGAAGTATGCGTCTTCTCCAGATACCCCATTTCTTCGAGCACCTGCATGTCATTGCGGATCGTCGCGCTGGAATATGGGAGATGATATTTTTTCTGCAGCGTTTTTGAACCGACCGGTTCCGCTGTTTTAATAAACTCATCTACGATTGCTTTGAATATTTCGATTCGTCTCGGCGTCAGCATTCTACGCTCACCTCCTTTAGCACTCAGCACGTCCGCCTGCTAATATGTTACAACAGCGGATTAGCACTGTCAATATTATAGTGCTAATTCTGCAAGGAAATGATGACCGGAATCGGAATCTCTCTCCGCAAACGCTTACAAAAAAACCTTCGCGGTTCACGAAGGTTCTTACAGTTCTCTGCGCATGCGCTCGAAGACGTCATCCATAATGGCGTCCGGCACCATGGTGCGGATCTCCCCGCCGTTCATGGCGATTTCTTTTACAACGGAGGAAGACAGGAACGTCATCTCCGGCTTGGCGATCAGGAATATCGTCTCGATGCCGGGATCCAGCGCCAGATTGGCAGTTGCGTTCTGCAGTTCAAATTCATAGTCCGAGACTGCACGGATGCCGCGGATCATCGCCTTGCAGCCGAGATGTCTGGCATAGTGCACAGTCAGACCGCTGCCGATCTCAACGCGTACATTATCCACGCCGGTTCCTGCCAGGCTCCGCTCAATGAACTCTTTGCGCTCCTCGGCGGAAAACAGGCACTTTTTGCGCGGATTCGCCATGATGAGCACGATCAGTTCCTCGTACATGCGGGCAGCCCGGACGATGATATCCAGGTGTCCGTTCGTGATCGGATCAAATGTTCCGGGATAACAAGCTTTCATTCTGTTTCTCCTCCCTCTTTTTCCAGACGGTAATAATGGATCGCCGTTATGCCGTATACGGCTTTGCGGTAACATGCCAGCGCACCGATCCTTTCGGCATACACGTCTTCTTTCAGTGATTCGATAACAACCACCGCATCTTCTTCCAGAATGTCATATTCCTGCAGAAGCCCCAGGATCTCCTCATTGATCTGCTTCTCATACGGCGGATCCAGATATACATAGCGGAACTTTGCTTTTTCTTCCCGCAGTTTCAGCAGAGCTTTTTTCTCGCTTACCGGAAGAACGCGGCACCGGTCTTCACAGCCCAGCGTCCGTATATTGCGCCGGATCACTTCCACAGCACCCCGGCTTACGTCAACGAATACTGCCCCGGACGCACCGCGCGACACCGCTTCCAGACCGTTTGCGCCGCTTCCGGCATACAGATCCAGAAACATGCCGTCATCCAGATAGCCGCCGAGAGAGGAAAACACCGCCTCTCTGACCTTGTCCAGAGTAGGACGCGTCGTTTTCCCTTTGGGCGCTTCGATCCGCCGTGATGAGTATTCACCGGCTACGATCCTCATTCGATCTCTCCCTGGTTTTTCGCCCGGATGACCGCCTGGGCAAATCCAAGGCAGATCAGGATCGAAAGTGTCGAGCTTCCGCCCGCAGATACCATCAGGAGCGGAACGCCGGTCAGCGGGATCAGCGCCGTGACGCCGCCGATATTAAATATCATATGGATCAGGAAATACATTGCCGTACCGACCAGAATGATCTTCGCCTTCTCGTTTTTGATCATGCGCGCCCAGTGCAGCAGACGGAATACAATAATGAAATACAGCGCCATCAGGAACAGGAATCCGACAAACCCGAGTTCCTCAACAATAATGGCAAGGACGAAGTCACTGTTGGCCGCCGGGAACTGGGAATATTTCAGAATTGAATTACCGTATCCTCTTCCGAACCAGCCGCCGCCGACAAATGAGATCAGTCCGCTGATCAGCTGGAAGCCGGACCCGTAGCGGTCATGGAACGGATCGATGGCGGACAGGAAGCGCTGTTTCTGATAAGTCTGGATCGGCAGCGTCATGATGACACTTTCCCCGTACGGCGTCAGAACGAAGATGACCGCCGCAAGGCTGATCCAGAACAGCACTTTCAGAACGATCTGGAACGGCCGCATCTGCCGGTTATTCGGCACCAGCAGGCACACGCAGGAGATCAGAAACAGTACCACAGCGGAACCAAGGTCCGACTGCGGGATCAGTATAATGGCGACAAACAGCATCATCAGCAGGAACGGCCGCATGACGAATACGAATCCGCGCGGCTGTTTCTTCCGGATGTCACCGGTGTAGGACGCGATCATCAGGATCGATACAACTTTCGCAAACTCCGAAGGCTGGATACTCATGTCGACACGCGGCAGAGGAATACGGATCCAAGCTCTGGCTCCGTACTGTTCCGGGAAAGCCAGACACGCCACAAGTCCCACAAGCATGAACATATATATTACAAAGAAATACCGGTTCTTCAGCATGTCCACATGGAACCATTTTGATATCATCAGCAGGAACGTATATCCCGCGATCAGGAAGACCGCCTGCTTGACGATCTGTACCATCAGATAGAAACCGGCGCTTTCACCCATGACCAGACCCATGGATGCGCTTGTCATCATGAGCAGTCCGAATATCGCCAGAACGATCATCGTATAGTGGATCAGCCGGTCACCGCCTTCCGGCAGAGAGACTGCCTTCCGGATACGTGTGAACACGGATGTCCTTTTTGTGTTTTCTTCCATCGTTGTCATAACTGGTATTCTACCATAATTCATGCGTTTCTTTGACAAATACAGACATTTTGTTATGATAGTTTGCGAGGTTATATGAATATGATCATCAACAATGACACGATTTTAAAAGATTCGGATCCGCGGATCCGTCAGATATCCCAGCCGGTAAGTCTTCCGCTCAGCGATGAAGACAAAGACCTGCTCCGGCAGATGTTCCGCTATGTCGTCGATTCCACCAACGAAGAGATCGCAGAAAAGGAAAACCTGCGTCCCGCTGTCGGTATCTCGGCGATCCAGCTCGGCGTTCCGAAGCAGCTGACTGCGATCAGCTTCGAAGACGTTGACAAGAACGGCGAAACGATCCGGCATGAATTCATGCTTGCAAACCCTCACATCGTATCCTCCTCCGTGCAGAAAGCCTATCTGAAAAGCGGTGAAGGCTGTCTCTCGGTCGAAGAGGAACATGAGGGCTATGTTGTACGCAGCGCACGCATCAAGGTAAAAGCATTCGATCTGATCCGCAACAGTCAGGTCGAGATCCGGGCAAGAGGTTATCTGGCGATCGTTCTTCAGCACGAGATCGACCACTTCTCCGGTATACTGTTCTATGACAGGATCGATTCCGAAGATCCGTTCAGGGAAATCGAGGGAGCGTTGACAATATAAGTCTATCCTCCCTTTTTTCCGGTCATTTTTTTGCTATAATAACTATAAGTTTTAACATTCATTTCTCAAGAAAGAGGTTTTTATAATGAATACTGTAACGACCAAAAGACCCGGCAGCGCTGTACGGCTCTCGGATCTTCCGCATGCGGATTACAGTGAACACGTGATCGACCATACAAGCGATACACTTGTTTATGCGCTCGGGGGACTCGGTGAAGTCGGTAAAAATATGTACTGTGTAGAACATGATGATGAAATCATCATCATTGACTGCGGCGTACTGTTCCCTGAGGACGAGCTCCTGGGAGTAAGCTATGTTATTCCGGATTACTCCTACCTTGTTAAGAACCAGTCCAAGATCAAGGCGCTGGTCATCACCCACGGACACGAAGATCACATCGGCGGTATCCCCTTCTTCCTGCAGTCGATCCATCTGAAGGAGATCTACGCGCCCCGCTTCGCCAAAGCGCTGATCGAAAAGAAACTGGAAGAACACCGGATGATGCGCGGCGTCAAGATCATTGAGATCAACGGTGAATCGCGCATTGACACGAAGCATTTCCGTGTCGGCTTCTTCAATACCGTGCACTCCATTCCGGATTCCTACGGCGTCTTCATCAACACGCCGAACGGACGCATCGTTGAGACCGGCGACTTCAAGTTTGACCTGACACCGGTCGGCGAACAGTCCGACTATTCGAAAATGGCATATATGGGCGCAGCCGGTGACGGCGTCACCCTGCTTCTGAGCGACTCGACGAACTCCGGCGTACCGGGCTTCTCGATCTCCGAGCGGGCTGTAGCTAAAGCGATCCTGGAACAGATGCGCAAGACACCAGGGCGAATGCTGTATCCTCCTTCGCGTCGAACGTTCTGCGTCTGAATCAGATCCTGGAAGCGGCTGTGGCATGCAACAGAAAGGTTGCTGTATTCGGCCGTTCCATGGAAAACGTCTGTGAGATCGGCCGCAAGATGGGCGTCATCACGATTCCGGAAGAATCATTCATTTCCGGCAATGAACTGAACACCCTGCCGGCACACCGCATCTGCATCGTCTGTACGGGATCTCAGGGTGAACCGATGGCTGCCCTCAGCCGCATCGCCAACGGCACGCACCGCTTCATCAAGATCATTCCCGGTGACACCGTCCTGTTCTCTTCCAATCCGATTCCCGGCAACGGCACAAGCGTAGCCGCGGTAGTCAATCAGCTGACCCGCGTCGGCGCTGATGTCATTACCAATTCGCCGCTGACCTCCTTCCATACGACAGGACACGCTCCGGTCGAGGAACAGAAGCTCATGCTGAACCTGCTCAAGCCGAAGTACTTCATGCCGAACCACGGTGAATACAAGATGCTTGTCCAGCACAGCGCAACCGCTCAGGAGACCGGCGTGCCGAAGGAAAACTGCTTCATCTGCTCCAACGGCGACATCGTCGTACTGCGCAATCAGGAATGCTTCATCGCCAATGAGCGCGTACAGACCGACGCCGTCTACGTCGACGGAAACGACGCATCCGGTCTTTCCACCAGCGTGATCAAGGACCGCCAGATCCTGGCGGAAAACGGAATGATCGCCGTCATCGTAACGATAGATTCCCGCTATAACAAGATCCTGTGCCGTCCGTCCATCGTCTCCAGAGGCTTCGTCTTCATTAAGGATTCCCAGTCCCTCCTCAAGGAAGCAGAACTGCTTGTCTATGACGCGATGAAGAAAAAGATGATGCAGCGTACAACATTCAGTGAACTGAAGAATACGATCCGTTCCTGTCTGGAGCCGTTCCTCTACAAGCGCACGCACCGCAATCCGATCGTCATTCCGGTCATTCTCAACCACAAGGAAGCGATCGCCGAGATCCTGGCCAAAACAGGAGCCCGGAAGAAGGTATAAAAAATCGGAACTCACAGCTGTGAGTTCCTTTTTTCGTTATTCCCTGCTGGTTTTTATAGCTGCTTTCAAAATTCCGCGGTTCTTTCGCACCACTCCTTCAGCAGCCGCCGCAGATCTTCTGTGCTGATCTCGCACCAGAGCAGTTCCTCATCGGTATCCATTGTGATCAGTGCTTTTTCTTTTCCGGCCGCAAGTGAATACCGGTTGCCGGAAAAGCGTGCCTGCTTTCCGGTCTTTTCCATTTCTTCCAGGCTGCCGGTGATCATCTCGGAAAAGGACGGCATCTCCGTATTGATGAAATCACAGACCAGATCCTGTCCCGACTCCGCGGCTTCAATGACAAGCCGTTTTTTCTCACGGTTCCTGTTTTTCAGAACGATCGTACGCCAGGTATATCCCGTCATCTTCTGTCCTCCTCCTTCACCGGATACGCTGTGATGATCCGGCCGTTTTCATCCAGTGCCATATCAATTTCAATTCCCTGTTCACTCAGTCCCGCATACAGGGATCCGGAGACCTGCACTCTGTTCTCATAGGCTTCGTTGACGGCGTCGATCACTTCCTGCGGCGTATAGGCGTCGGGATAGAATGTCGAGTAGCCTCTGTTGCCGGCTTTTCCGATCCCGTTCACCTTTACTCTCGCGGTATAGACGCCAAAGGCATCCGGTTCGCTTCTTGTCTCTTCCACGATCTTTCCCGGACTGTCCTCTATGCCGTCATAATGATAGCCGGATGCTTTGCCGTCTTCATTGACAGTGCCCAGGAATATATGTTCAATGGCAAACTCGGTGAAATTCTCTGTGTTTTCCAGATATATCAGATCCTCAGTCGTTTTGATCTCATGCACAGACAGCTGCGGTGCTTCCGGCGTCCTGCTCTGCAGCAGAGTGAACAGCGCAAGACACAGAAGACCCAGCGCAGCAAAGACCGCAGATTTCTTTTTCATTGTCACTCACTTCCGTTCTATGAACTGTATAATATCATCTGCCCATCAGAAAAGACAATGTTCCGGAAACGGGAACCATTGTCTTCCAGTTCAGAATTCTGTCAGTGTTTCTTCCACACAGTGTACATGAGCGGCAGTGTGCCCGGGCAGATTCGTTCTTCTTCCTCGATCCATCCGTTGTTCAGAAACAGATTTCTGTATTCGTAAATATCCGGTGAGCGCGAAGCCAGGAGCGCGGTCGGATTCATGATCCTGAGAAGGATCCCCTGCATCGGGGAAACATTACCCTTCACATAGCACGGCGCGATCAGCACACCGTCTTTTTTCAATACTCTTCCGGCTTCCTTCAGGACGCGCTCGATATCATATCCGGCGGCCGGCGCCTCGAAAAGCACTGCCGCGTCAAAGAAATGATCATCGAACGGAATATGTTCCGCTTCTGCCTGTATGCACGTTACATTCTGCGGCAGTTTGCGTTTTGCGGCAGAACGCAGATCCTCCTCCGTACCTGCGCATGCGGTCCAGGAATTCGCCGCTCCGGCCGCATTCTCGGTGATCATGCCGTTTCTGCATCCGATCTCCACCACATCTTTGCCGGCTGTCTCTTCTCTGATCATCCCGTACAGTTCATCGGCAGTCTTTCTGTCTTTCAGAAGCAGTACCTGCGCAGCGGAAACCAGGAACCTGTTTATATCGAATTTCATTTTCAGCGTCCTTCCCTGCATACCGGCGTCATCGCGATGATTCTCTTTCTGCCCGGTTCATAGACGACAGATGAAGAGTTCACGCATTCCAGTCCGGGGATCGTTTTCTGTATTTCCGGCAGTTCCTGCAGGACATCATATCCCATATCACCAAGACGGTAATGCATGATGATGGCAAGATCCGGCTTAACAGTATCGATGATCTCTTTTGCCTGTACGGCATCGATCGTATAAAAACCGCCGGCCGGTATCATCAGAATGTCTGCTTTGCAGAGCTCTTCGTATTCCTTCTCTGTCGGAAGTCTGCCAATGTCTCCCATATGAACGACAGCAGCACCGCCGACCTCGGCAATGGAAATACGGTTCATTCCCCGTTTGGCGCCGTTCGCATCATCATGCGGAACAGTCAGGAAACGAATCGGAAACGGATCACTGTCCGGACTGGTCTCCTTTACGCGTTCACGGGCATTATGATCCCCATGGCCGTGAGAACAGTAGACCCTGTCATACGTGAGGTCTGCCGGTAGTTCAACACCCGGTACGGAACCTGACTGATAGGGATCGAACAGAATACTCTTCCCGCCGCAGGAAACACCGAAACAAGCATGTCCCCAGCAGGTGATCCGAATCTCTTTCATGACGGTTCTCTCCCGCGCTCAGACAAGACGGTCGAACAGACGGTACAGATGCTTGCGGCTTGCCCGCGGACGTCCGAGTGCTTCATCGATCGGCATGGATGAGATCTGGTTCTCAATGATGCCGACACAGTGTCCGCCGATTCCTTCCATCAGCAGGTCGACAGCCTTTTCGCCCATACGGCTTGCAAGCATACGGTCTGTAGCAGTCGGAGAGCCGCCGCGCTGAATATGTCCGAGGACGGTTGCACGGCCGCTGAAGTTCGTCTGCTGGGATACCTTTCTGGCAAGTGCGTCAACGTCGCAGATCTTTTCGGAAATGATCACGATCGCATGTTTCTTGCGGACAGCATCGCCAAGATAACGCAGTTTTTCGAGTACTTCCAGTTCGTTGTATCCGGTCTCCGGCGTTACAACAAGCTCAGCGCCGCAGCTGATCGCGGTATACAGAGCAAGGTCGCCGCAGTGGTTTCCCATAACTTCCACGATATGGCAGCGGTGATGGGAGCTGGATGTGTCACGCAGTTTATCCACGTTTTCCACGCATGTGCGCAGCGCCGTGTCAAAACCGATCGTAAAGTCGGTACCCGGGATATCATTATCAATCGTTCCCGGCAGACCGATACAGTTGATTCCCTGCTTTGTCAGGGCAAGAGCACCGCGGTAGGAGCCGTCGCCGCCGACGACAACAAGCGCCTCGATGCCTTCACGCTTCATGTTGCGGATACATTTTTCCTGAATCTCAGGTTCTTTAAACTCCGGCAGACGGGCAGATCCGAGCTTTGTGCCGCCGCGGTCCAGTATATCGCTGACATCTCTGCGGTCCATGGATTCGAATGTGCCTTCCAGAAGTCCCCGGTAACCATTATGCACACCGACTACTTCAATACCGTTGTTCAGGGCAATACGCGTCACAGCGCGAATTGCAGCGTTCATGCCGGGAGCGTCGCCGCCCGACGTCAGTACACCAATTTTTCTGACCATAATTAGCCTCCAGTTATAACTATATTAACATGTATTCGACATGTATTCTGCACGTATTCAGGCGGTTCTTCGATCTTTTCCGACAAGTTCCACGGCAATTGTCATACAGCGGATGCGCTCCATGATGCGTTCCGCCTTGATCTCTTCCTCTTTGCCGCGGTTATTGAACATCAGATGCTGACGCAGCGTCGTCAGATCTTCATTGGACGTAAACCACGTAGCCAGTCCTTCCTCGTACCGTTCATTCAGCAGTGGCAGAAGGATGGCGTCGCGGTTCCACTCGGTAACGTTCTCTGCCCCGATATCATCAATGACCAGGAACCTGGCATACTGCAGTCTGCGCAGCTCCGATTCATATTCATTTCCGGATACCGACCGCGCCATCCGCATGCAGAAAGAAGGATAATGAATGAATGCCACTTTGTCGCCGGCGATCGCTCTTGTATTGCATGCGCAGGCAGCCAGATGCGTCTTTCCCGAGCCCATGGAACCGTAAAGATAGACGCCTTTGTTCTCACTGCATGCCTTCATGCATTTCATCGCCGTCTGCATGTACGCAGCGTCCTGGGTGCCGGCATCCAGCGTTTTGAATGTCACAGCGTTCAGACGGGACGGCAGATCGGATACCAGATAATTCTCCAGATGCTTTTCCGACCGGTTCTTTTCTCTCTGGTAGCGGCAGGCCGACAGCGCGTCCACCAGGATGCCGTTATATGCCAGATCCTTGTAATGCCCTTTTACCGGCTGCCGGCATTCCTGAAGAGATCTGCAGCCGCGGCACGGTTCCGTCTGCTTCAGCCAGCGCAGAAAGGTATACGGCTTCTTTTCCGGCAGATCCTTCGGCATACCGGTGCGTTCCAGCAGGGACTGGATGCGTCTGTCCTGTTTCAGCATTTCAACAAGGGCAGTGGTATCTGTATCCCCGGACATCATGGCCGGCAGATCGACTCGCTTCATGTCATCCTTCATCCGCATCTCCCTTCATGGAATTCTTCATTTCTTCAAACTGACGGATCAGATCGTCATCGGCTCTGGCGGCTTCTCCCGTTTCCCCGGACTGCTGTTTCTTATACCATTCCGGCGTATCGATCCGTACAGAGGCATGTCCCCTGCTTTTCTGCGGCAGTTTCTTCTGTGTTTCCGCCACAGCCTGTTCTTTTGTCGTGATGCCGTCTCTTGCCCATTCCCCGGCCACCGAATCCACAAACTTGCTGTTGAGACGGTTTGCCGAGATCTTCAGGATGTATTCGATCATCACATTGATCACTTCATTGCTGAAGTTCATATCCATGGAAAGGTGTTCCAGGATCTTCTTTTCCGCTCTTGTTACCTGGGCACCGTTCTGCAGGGACTGCAGGAACGATACCGGTGACAGAGAATAGCGGTCTTTGACAGGCGCTTCCTGCGGCTTTGCGCTTTCCGCGAGGAACAGCAGTGTATCCGGATGGAATTCCATCGTATCCACATCGGTGCTGCGCTTGACCAGGATGCGCATCGTATCCGCGCTCAGTCCGTAGAACGTCGCGACCTTTCCGATGAGATTCATATTCTCAGTCGTACGCAGCTCCGCCGGGAATACCAGCGTGCTCGTCGTCGCAATGAAATGCGCATAGTCGAAAGCAATCGTCGTATCATCGCTGAACGCATAACGCGGCTTTACTTCCGTATATTCTTCTGTGATCTCATCTTCGTGATAATAACTGACAGGATGCGTGATATCCCGGTACCCTTCCAGAGACACGCCCGCGGCTTCCAGCCGGCTTCGCGTATTCTCCATATTCCGGGGACCTACTGTTTTTTCATATCTTCCGCGGTAAATGCTGCTTTTGAAGAAATCCTGGCTGTGCATCGGTGATTTCAGCATATAGATGTAGTGATTCCCCTTATCGGTCTCACGTACATACGAGCTCAGAAGCAGATATTCTTCCAGCCGCAGCAGTGCTTTTTCAAGACCCCGGATGTCCAGATCCGCCATGGTCAGAAGACGCTGCACAGGCTGCCGGGAAGTCTGTTCGGACTCCGCTGCCAGAAGCAGATATACCACATACGCGTCCCGGTGCAGAAGAGGCAGATACAGCTCTGTCAGAGAACGCACGCCGGCAGCGGACAGGCCGTAGCCGTACTGTACTTTATAGGTATCTCTCGGTCTCAGTTCCATATCATTCCCTCATTCTGCGCAGATACCGGTTGACTTCCGTATTCAGTTCCTGCAGGCTGCCGTCATTGTATATGACGTCATCCGCACGGGATATCTGGATCTGCGGGTCGATCTGTGTATCATAACGCGCAGCCGCTTCTTCTTCCGTATAATCACGGTCTTCCATCATCCGCTTTACAGCGGTCTCTTTTGAACATGTCACCACCAGAACACGGTCAAAATCATCCTGCATGCCGGCTTCAAACAGCAGCGGGACTTCGGCAAACACGAGTGTATCCTCACAGTGCGAATCAAAGAATTTCAGCATGCCTTCGCGCACATACGGATGCGTCAGTGAGTTGACCAGCTTCCGTGCCTCTTCATTGTGGAAGATCAGCTCTGCCAGCTTCTTCCGGTCAATGCTGCCCTGGCTGTCCGTTATGTTTGCTGGCAGCTGTTTTTTCAGCTGCTCACAGATGACGTTGCCGTTATGGGTGCACATACGGGCATACTGGTCCGCATTGAATACCGCAAAGCCATGCCGCTTCAACAGGATGGATACCGATGTTTTTCCGGATGCGATCGTTCCGGTTATTCCGATCTTTTTCATAATCTGCCTATTTCTGACATGCCGGACAGTAGTACGAAGAACGCCCGCCGATCCGGCGGACTTTTATGTCCGCTCCGCATCTTCCGCAAGTCTGTTTTCCATGTACCATACAGGACAGCTGAAACAGTCCTGTAACGCCTTCTTCGGGAGAGAAACTGTGAACGGTCGTTCCGCCCTGACGGATCGATTCCGCCAGGATCCTCCGTGTTTCTTCCGCAATATGCTGTTCGTCCGCCTTTGTGATGCGCTGACAGCTTCTGCCCGGCCGAAGCCCGCACGCTGCCAGGATCTCATCGGCGTAGATATTTCCGATGCCGGCACAGAACGACTGGTCCAGCAGAAGCGACTTCAGCGGCACTCTGCGCGACCGGACGATCCGGTGTATATATTCCTGTGAGAACTCCTCTGAAAACGGCTCCGGTCCCAGACCGTGAAACGATCTGCGGTCCATGTCCGCATCCACAAGGCTCATCCTTCCGAACTTGCGGGAATCGATATAACAGAGATCCCTTCCGTCCGTCAGTTCAAATACCACATGGGTATGCTTCGGTCTTGTTTCTCCCCTGTTCAGGATCCGGTAGCGCCCTTCCATACGCAGATGCGAAATGAGCAGGACGTTATCCATGCCGAACAGAAGATACTTTCCCCGCCGCTCAAATGTCCGGAACGACTGCCCTTTCAGACGTTCTCTGAATTCTGCCGCATCACCCTCAACGGTTTTCGCGTAATAGATCTTCACATCCTCTATTACGGCATTTGAAATGTGATTTTCCAGTGTCCGCAGGACAGTCTCAACTTCTGGAAGTTCCGGCATTATTTTGCCTCATACCATGTTTTGCCGATACTGCATTCCGCACTCAGCGGTACTTTCAGCTCCATGGCATGTTCCATACCGTCGGTGATGATCGCCTTCATTGTTTCGATCTCATCTTCCGGCACTTCAAAGATCAGTTCATCGTGTACCTGCAGGATCATCCTGCTTCTGACGCCGGCTTTTTTCATTGCTTCATCGATGCGGATCATGGCGATCTTGATCAGATCGGCAGCCGATCCCTGCACCGGCGCATTCATGGCGGCGCGTTTTCCGAATTCACGGACCATGCGGTTCTTGTCACGGATCTCGGGGATCTCGCGCCGTCTGCCGCACAGCGTCTCCACATAGCCGTTCTTTTCACAGAAGGCAACCAGTTCCTGCATATAGCTGCGGATCCGCGGATATCTCTGATAGTACTTTGTAATGAACTCACGCGCTTCCGCCACCGGAACACCAAGCTGTTCCGACAGACCGAAGTCACTGATCCCGTACACGATGCCGAAGTTGACCGTCTTTGCCTGACGGCGCATCAGTGACGTCACTTCCTCTTCACTGACATCGAATATATTCATGGCCGTAGCGGTATGTACGTCGATCTCTTTGTTGAACGCCTCGATCAGACCCGGTTCATCCGCCATATGAGCGAGCATGCGCAGTTCGATCTGGTGATAGTCGCTCGAGATCAGCACACAGCCGTCATCTGCCGGGAATGCCCGCCGGATCTGTTTTCCGGCTTCATCCCTGACACTGATGTTCTGAAGATTGGGTTCACTTGACGACAGACGTCCGGTCTGTGTCGCACACTGGTTATAGATCGTATGGATGCGTCCGTCCTGCGCCCGGATATACTTCTTCAGGCCTTCCGCATAGGTGCTGTAGAGCTTGGAGACCTTCCGGTAATTCAGGATATGGGGAATGATCGGATGGTACTTCTGCAGTTTTTCCAGTACATCCGCCGCTGTGCTGTGCTTCTTTCCGCCCGGCAGAAGCAGTTCATCGTAGAGCACTTCCGCCAGCTGTTTCGGCGAGTTTATATTGAATTCGTGGCCGGCGATCCTGTAGATCTCTTCCTGTTCCTTCTCCATTACCGCCAGTGTATCCGAAGCGATACTGTCCAGTACTTCCTGTTCACAGCGGATGCCGTCGCTTTCCATATCACACAGGATCGCTGTCAGCGGCATCTCGATGTCCCGGTACAGTTTCTCCATACCGTACTTTTTCACGTTCTCCATCGCTTCCCGATGCAGAACGACAGTGTTGCGCGCATTCTCACATGCGTATCTGCACTGTTCCTCCGGCATCGGCATCTTCGGCTTGTTCGGCTTTCCGTAAACGTCTTCATATTTCAGCGAAACGGTCAGACCGAACGAAGACAGGATCTTTTCCGGGCTTGTCAGGGTGGAATCCTGCAGCGCAGCCAGGATCATTGCGTCATCGGTAAAGGATACTTCAATGCCTGCCCTCTGCATCAGATGCATGGTACGCTTGATGTCGAATCCGCACAGTACTGATGCAGGATCCTTCAGATACCGGAGAAGACCGGCATCCTTTTTTGCGTCCGCGATATCGATATAATAGCTGTCCTTACCGCCGCAGAAGCTGAATCCATAGATGTCCGCATCCAGGAAATGTCCTTTTGTTTCGTCCGCAAACAGCGCAATGATATCGTTCTGCCAGAACGTCTCCGGGATCTCCTGTACGATCTGCGGTTCTTTTTCCGTCTCAGTCACGGCAGCTTCCTGTCCCGTTTCCGCGGATACAAGCGGTTCATACTTAGCCGCAAGCGCCCGCATATCCAGAGAATGCAGGAACGTCACGAGTGACCGGTAATCCGGTTCAAACCGGCAGTCTCCGGCAGTGAAATCCAGTTCCACATCCCGTTTGATCGTTGCCAGCGTCTTGCTCATGAGAGCGGAATCATGACCTTCCGTGATTTTCTTCGCAAGCGCGCCTTTCAGTTCGCCTTCATGGGCAAGAACATTCTCAACGGTTCCGTATTCGGCAAGCAGCTTCAATGCGGTCTTTTCCCCGATTCCCTTCACGCCGGGAATATTGTCGCTGCTGTCGCCCATGAGTCCCTTCAGGTCAATGATCTGGGAAGGAACGATCCCGAGTGATTCCTTCAGGGCTTCTTTGGTCATAACGTCCATCTCAGTCAGACCTTTTTTCATCAGAAGCACCTGCGTCGTATCATCGATGAGCTGCAGCAGATCGCGGTCACTGCTCAGGATCACGGTCTCGTAATCCGGTGACTGCAGTGAGATCGAACCGATCAGGTCATCCGCTTCAATGTCTTTCATTTCCACCCACCGGATCCCGTACGCGTCCAGATAGTCTCTTGCCATCTGAAACTGCGGAACGAGATCATCCGGTGCTGGCTTTCTGCCGCCTTTGTACTCCGGATACAGTTCATGCCGGAACGTATGTTTTCCGGCATCAAAAGCGACAAGAACGGCATCCGGCTGAACCGTGTCGATTGCCTTCTGGATCATATTGGCAAAACCGAATACGGCATTCGTCGGTATACCCTGGCTCGTTGTCATCGGTTTTCCGTACGCGGTAGCGTAATATGCACGGAAAAGCATTGCGTTTCCGTCTGTTACTAATAATTTTTTCATAAATTCCCTACTGACTGATATCTTCTTTCATCGTTTCCAGCGTTGCCAGATTTTCATACATGACAGACAGATAATCCTGTCCCATCTGCGACTCATGATCCGACAGTGACGACAGATTGCTCAGTTCCACCCGGTTCAGTCCGAGCTCGCTCTGAAGGCGGTCGAACAGTGCGATCATATCCGGCGTCATATTCGGTTCATAGACGATATAACGTACGCCGTCCTGGCGGATGCGATCCATGATCACGGCAAGCTGCTGTTCATTCGGCAGGATCCCGTACTTGGAAAGAATGACCGGATATACTTCAAATCCGTACGTCTTCTGCCAGTTGCCGAAGCTTGCTGTCATGGAGACGAAGCGAATGCTCTTGCGCTCACGCACCAGCGAAGTGGACAGTGCCTGATATTTGGCGTCCAGTTCGATCAGATCGTTCTCCAGTTTCTGCAGGTTGGCGGAAAAGACGGTCTCCCGTTCCGGATAGTTCCGCACCAGCCACTCATGAATATTCTTAGCCATCGAATACATGACGATCGGATCCGTCCAGAGATTCAGGTCTTTCTTATCCATATCGACCAGATCAAACAGCGGACTGTCATAATAGGACGATTCGGTAAAACTGACTTCCCCGCTCTCATTGATCACGCGTGTATAGCGTTTGAAATCATATACCGCATTGATACCGGAAAGGTCGTAGGAATAGACACCGTTCGAACTGATCGTACGGTCATAGACGGAAAGATACGGTTCCAGAGAGCCGATGTGGAAGAAAACGGCACTGTTATCCAGAACCGTTTCATAATCACTCCGGATCTGTGCACGCTGCACCAGTGTATTGCCCTGCTGGATCGATTCATAGGAGATCTCACTGCCGGACAGACGTTCGATCAGATACTGCAGCGGATAGACAGTATACGTGATCTTCGTCCTTACAGCAGCGCAGCCGGCAGCCGTCAGAGACAGCATGATGCACAGTACTGATGTCAGGATACGTTTAAGCTTCATGTTTGCCTTCTTTCTCTATACTGTCTTTGCTGTCCATTTTCAGAATCGCATGGATACTCAGATATACCGGAACTGCCATGATGATGCCGGGAATGCCGAGCAGCGTACCGCCCGCATAAATACTGAACAGAGCCCAGAGCGGCGTAACATTCGTCGTTCTTGCCCGCAGCAGCGGCGTGATCACGTATTCATCGACATTTGACAGCACCACGATCAGCACCAGCAGAATGATGATATTCGGAACCGGCAGAGAGAGCGATGTCAGAATACCGAACACGTTGGCAACGGTCGGTCCGATATACGGAATGATCAGACCGATGGATGTCAGTAATGCAAGGATCAGCCAGTCCTGGTTGCCGATGCAGAAATATACGATCGAATATTCAACGAACTTTACGAGCATCGACAGCAGCATGGAGCGCAGATATGACGTCAGTTCATCATTGATCAGGAACAGCGCTTCGGTGGAACGGCGGGAATGCCGGCGCGTCACGCGGATGATCGTGAAGCGGATCTTATCCCACTGGAAGCACATGTACAGGGAGATAATGACCGTGAAGATCACATTCGTAACGGATGAAAGGATATTCGAGATCACATTCGGCAGAGACCCCGGGAAATCCGGCAGAAGTCCCTGGAAGCTGGTCAGAGCGGATACCGCCTGCTGTACGATCGCATGGATCCACTCCGGTACATCGTTCTCCGCCATCTGCGCATACTTCGCATACAGCCAGTTGACCCCGTTGATCAGGTTGTTGATGAAGCCGGTAGCCTTGTCCAGCAGCATCGGCACCAGTGAAGAGATCAGCCAGTACAGGAATACCAGGATGACGATATAGACCGCAAAAATCATCACGTTGTGCGGTATTTTATGATCTGTCCCCCAGCGGATCGGTTTCCGCAGTATATAGGCGATCACAAAGCCGCACACAAAAGGCGTCATGATCTGCCATATTTTGCGCAGAATACTCGTCCAGATACTGCCGGTCATCTGCAGAAGCATGATGCTCAGAAGAACAAGTACAATTTTTATCAGTGAATGAAGAGGAAGGTCACGTTCCAGCCGTGCTTCAAAGCGTTCAAGAATTTTCATATTATCTATTTTATCATTCTTTGTTTCCGCCTTCTACGTTCTGTGACAGAATTCCTGCTTCCCGGAAACTGTAATATCCGGAAGAAGACACGATAATATGGTCCAGGACTTTTACTTCCATCATCATGCCGATGCGTTCCAGACGGTCGGTGATGATGCGGTCGGCAAAAGACGGCGCAAGTGTCCCCGCCGGATGATTATGCACCAGTATGATGCCGGTACTGCCGCACAGATACGCTTCCTTGAAGATCTCGCGCGGATATACCGCAGAGGCATTTACCGTTCCCCGGAATAGGATCTGATACCGCAGGATCCTGCTGGCGGTATCCAGAAATATGACGAGAAAGTTCTCCTGTTCTTTTGTCCCGATCTCGCTCTGCAGCCACCGTATGAGTGTCTGCGGTTTGTCGACGGTAATGCCCTCAAATACTTCTTCCCGGTAGATCCTCTTCGACAGTTCGATCCCTGCCAGCAGCTGCAGCGCCTTGGCAGTATGTATGCCGCGGATCCCGCACAGTCTCGGCAGCGTCATGCGGGACAGTCCCTGGACGCCCTCCGCCTCTTTCAGTATCTCATCCGCAGTTTCCAGCACGGACATATCCGGACTTCCCGTCCGGATCAGCAGAGCGATCAGCTCCCTCGTACTGAGTGATCCGATCCCGTATCTCTCCGCTTTTTCCCGCGGCATTTCGCTCTGCGGAAGTTCCCGTAATACAGCCATCTTCATTTCCTCCTGTATTACATATTTGGAATTTCACCGCATCTTCCCCGAAAAAAAGCATCCGGATCATTCCGGACGCTTCAGTTTTTCTTTCATGGAGAACGGGATCGTTCTTTCTTTGCCTGTCGCGTCAAAGCGTACGATCCAGTATCCTTTGCGGTAATCTGTCTCCTGGATCACGCCGCTTCCAAACCACGCATGTTCCACCCTGTCGCCGTTTTTATAGGCGGTATCCTCCGGATCCACCTGCAGCAGTTTATCCGCGTTGGCGGCATACAGCCTGGCTTCCTTGACGAGAGGGTCCGGCAGCGGTACGACGCAGGAGAGATTCTCCAGACCGATATCAAAGATGAATCTTGACGGATAACGCACGGCACCGAACTGTACGCCGCCCGCATCGGTAATGATCAGCTTCTTTTCCGCTCTGGTGCAGGCAACAAATGCAAGCCTTCGCTCCTCTTCCATCTGCCGCTGGGAAGCCGTGCGGCGGGACGGGAATATCCCTTCACTCATGCCGCACAGTATAACGACCGGAAACTCCAGACCTTTTGCCGAATGCACCGTCAGCATCCGTACGCTGTCGCTGTTTTCCATATCTTCCGTACCGTTCAGGAACGAGACCTGATCCAGATAATGATAGACATCCGTCTCTTCACCGCCGGTCACTTCAAACTTACTGACAGACTGCTTCAGTTCCGCCAGGTTATCGAGACGATCCTGCGCCCCTTCCGTCCGCAGCATTGCCTCATAGCCGCTTTCCTCCAGGATCCTCTGCAGGAACTCCGAAGCCGGCAGCCGTTCCGCTTCCGCCCGGAACTTCTCCACCAGTTCGATGAACGCAGCTGCTTTCGTTGCCCGGAACAGTTCGCTGTCCGCCAGTGCCTTGAGCGCCGCATATAATGTGCACCGGCTGCTTTCGGCATATTCTTTCAGCGCCTGGATGCGCCGCCTGCCGATGTTGCGCTTCGGCCGGTTCACGATCCGCAGCAGCGACATGTCGTCCTGATAGGCGCACATGCGCATCCAGCACAGTGCTTCCTTGATCTCCGCCCTTTCGTAGAAATTCATGCCGCTGTACATCCGGTACGGGATGCGGCGGCGCACGAATTCCTCTTCGATCGGACGCGTCACAAAATGCGAGCGGTACAGAATCGCGATATCGCGGTAGGAACCGCCGCTATCCACGTGCTGCCGGATCGTCTTGGCAATATACACAGCTTCGTCTTCCGCCGATCCGCAGTGGTTATATACGACCGGACCGCTGCTTCCGTTCATCGGGATCAGATCCTTCTCCACCCGGTTCCGGTTTCTGGCAATCAGCGCATTGGCTGCCGTACAGATCTCTTCCGAGGAACGGTAATTGCGCATCATGCGTATTTCCTGCACCGAAGGGAATTTGTTTTCAAACTCCAGGATATAGGAGATGCGCGCACCCCGCCATGTATAGATCGTCTGGTCCGGATCACCGACAACAAACAGATTGTCATGGTAGCCGCACAGCTGGGTCATCAGTTCATACTGGAGCGGATCGATATCCTGGAATTCATCGATCATGATGTATTCCAGACGCTTCTGCCACTTCCGGTGGATCTCCGGATGTTCATGAAAGATATGCAGCGTAAGTATGATCAGATCGTTGTAATCCAGTCCGAAGCACTTTCTCTCATAGTACAGATAGCCGTAGAACAGAATATCCTTGATATCTGTGGCTTCCTGGTACCTGCGTACGACTGTTTCGATCGACTCATCGATCAGATATTCGTAGTAGCGCGGTTCATCCACGCATTTCCGCATCTCAAACATGTCCCGGGCATGGGCATACGTGCAGTCACGCAGCGTGATGCCGCGTTCCTCATAGATCATATCGAGGATCGCGTCGATATCGGAATTATCCAGGACCATGAAGTTCTTCGGATATGCGACCGCATGGGAGTCTTCATGCAGGACCGTGACGCAGAAGCCGTGGAACGTATTGATCAGGCCGGTATCGCTGTCCTGGATCATATTCTTCAGCCGTTCACGGATCTCATTGGCTGCCTTGCGCGTAAACGTGATGCACAGGATGTTTCCGGGGCGGATGCCGAGTTCATTCACAAGGAACGCAAAACGGTACGTCAGAGCACGCGTCTTTCCGCTGCCGGCGCCGGCGATCACAGCTACATAGCCTTCCGTCGTCGTTACCGCACTGATCTGTTCTTCATTCAGTCTGGCAAATAGATCTTCCATAGTCATCCTTTCGAAAAGGACCCGGCTCTGCCGGATCCTGTCAGTATCTGTTTCAGACAGCAGCGCTGCCGGTCAGGATCACAAAGCATGCGATCACAGCAGCCGCTGCAAGTACAAGCAGTGCACATTTGCCCAGAGACCAGTTCTTCCGTTCCAGAAGATACAGAAGAAGCATCGTCATGCCGAGGGCAATGAATGCGCGCACAGCGATCATGACGGATAAGCCGCCTGCCGCTGCGTTTGAAAGCATCAGTGCAGCACCGCTCATGCCGGCTGTACTGACCGCGATCACCGCGCCGAGCATGAACGCACCGCCGGCAACAGCTGCCTTCTTCAGCGCTGTCATGTTCTTCGCTGTCTTCTCCGCGATGCGTGTGCCGCGGGAATAGCCGATGCGCAGACTGGCAAAGCGCAGCCATACAGACGCGATCACCATCACTGCCGCATATACGATCACCGATGCCGTATTTCCGTTCATTGCCTGCGCAAGCGTCACAAGCAGTCCCGGAAGCGCCAGACACATGAGCATTCCCGAGAGGCTCTTTGCCGCGGAAGCCGCCGTTGTGCGGACGCTGCGCAGTGTCTCCAGATCCGGTTTCTGCTGTTCCATCGCCAGCAGCATGCCCATGGCAAACGGCGCCAGATAATAGCCGCTGTCAACGTATTCCAGATGATGTCCGAGGGCAAGCTTATAGTCATCTTCATTGGTATGGATCTTTTTCAGACCCGGTGCCATTGCCCATGCCCAGCCGACGGATTCACCGGTCTCGGCATTCTTTCCGGCTTTTACGAGGAAAGAGCGGAGAGCGATCTGATTGAGTGTTTTCTTATCCAGCGGGTACGCTTCATTCTTATCCTGATAGGACGCAATACCTACTACCACCATTTGTCATTTCCCCCTTTCTTCGTATCTGATTTCGCAGTTACGGCATCTTTGCCGCTGCTTTCATATACAAACATCATGACTGCCAGCGAAACTGCAGCGCATACCGTCAGTGCAAATGACGGCACAGCAGACGCAAGCGCGATCACAGCTGTTCCGAAGCCTGCCATGAGCAGTCCTGTTTTTGAACCGGCACCGATGTTGCGCAGCAGCACGGCAAGACCAAGGCACTGCAGCAGGATGCCTGCATAGGACAGTACCAGAATCAGCGAACCCGGCATCTTCATAAATCCGTTAATGACTTCCGTATTGTTCATCATCATGATGCCGAGCGCTGTATAAACAGCGATGGAAAGTACGAGCGGGATCAGATTCAGAATACCGAGTGTTCCGTCTTTTCCTTCGGAAGCAGCCTTGCGCGCAGACGGCATCAGAGCCGCTGACACGAAGTTTACCGCCTTGGCGATCATATTGCCGAGATACAGAACAGCCAGTCCTGTAACTGCGGCAGTCTCAGGCGCCATGCCGCCTTTGACGCATGCAGATACAAATACCGCATACAGCAGGACAGCGCCGCTCTCAAACTCGATCGTCATGCCGGCAGCCGCAAGCAGCGTCAGTTCACACAGAATACCCGCTGTGATCCCTTCCGACACGGCACCGACAGCAGCGCCGATCAGCGTACACGCGATCAGCGGCCGGTGAAGCACATTTGTAAAGCCGCATGCATCTGCGGCCAGCAGTATCAGTACTGCAGCAAGAATTCCCATAGTTTTCTATTCTCCGTTATCTTCGTATTCATACAGCATGACCTGTTTCCGGCCTTCATCCACTGCCATGGACGCAAGCGCGGTAAGATCCTTTACATATCCCCTTGCCATGTTGGTCTGTACAAGCATCCCCAGATTACAGCCGGATATGACTTCCAGAGCATATTTGTCCTTCAGTTTCTCCTTCAGCTGCACGGCGGTAATATACGGTGCCGCATCCGCCATGTCCGTAAAAATCAGTATGCCCTCACACTCACCCAGTTCCCTGAATGCAGTCTTCAGATTGTATTCCAGATCATCCGTCGTATCTTCCTGCGCGTAATCCACGCCGATAAAATACTTCGGTCTGCCGGCAATGAGATTGACGGCTGAAACCATTCCGGACGGCAGTTTGCCGTGTCCGGTCACCACGATACCGATCATCGTTATCCTCCAGTCACGCTGTCCGGCTAATGCCGGTTCATACAAAGATAATCTTAACGGATTATCGCAAAAAGTGCTAGAGTAGTGACAGAGAACAGAAGGAGGTTTTCCATGCGCATCCGCAGTTCACGTGTCTTTGTCTGCGGCACGTTCATCCCGGCTGTTATTGAGACAGCGGCAGACAAGATCCTCCGGATATCCGGATATCATTCAGATTACGATACCGACTTTGGCGACCTGCGCATCGTACCGGGCTTTATCGACGTCCACTGCCACGGCGCCTATGGCTTCGACACCAACTATGCCGACCCCGAAGGTCTGCGCAAGTGGACGAAGAACATCGTGCATGAAGGCGTCACCGGCCTTCTCGCAACAACGCTGACCCAGAGCAAAGATGTCCTTCTCAAGGCAGTCGCAAACGTCCGCGATGTCATGGACAGCGGCTATGAAGGTGCCGAGATCCTCGGCATTCACTTCGAAGGTCCCTACCTGGATATGAAGTACAAGGGAGCCCAGCCGCCGGAAGCGATCGTCGCCCCCTCTGTCGAAGAGTTCAAAGAGTATCAGGAAGCCTGTGATTCCCGGATCCGTATCATCACCCTCGCGCCGGAACATGATCCGGACTATGCCCTTACGCGCTACGCTTCCTCGCACGGCACCGTCGTATCCATGGGACACAGCCGCGCCACCGCAGCCGAAGCGCTTCTTGCTGTTGCCAACGGCGCTTCCTCCGTTACGCATACGTACAACGCCATGTCTCCGTTCACGCACCGCGAAAACGGACTCGCCGGCACAGCGCTGCGCCTCAGCGATCTCTACAGCGAGATCATCTGCGACTGCAACCACTGTACGCCGGAAGCACTGCATATCTTCTTCCAGTCCAAGTCCCGCAACAAAGCCGTCATGATCTCCGACGCGCTCATGTGCAAAGGCTACGAACCCGGTTCAAAGTTCCTGTTCGGCGGTCATGAGATCGAGATCTATCCGGACGGTTCAGCGCATCTGGTGGAAGAAAAGAACCTTGCCGGCAGCACCCTGAAGATCAACGAAGGACTGCGCAATCTGGTCGAACGGGCTCTGGTTCCCTTTGATATCGCTCTGAACAGCTGTACGGTCAATCCTGCCGCCATGCTCGGCCTCGATGACCGCAAAGGAAAGCTCTGTGCAGGATATGATGCCGATATCGTTGTCCTGGATGACCGCTATGAGCCGGTCTCGGTCATTGCCCGCGGCATCCGTCAGTTCTGATCCAAAACGCTTCATCTTCACCATACAAAAAGCACATTGACCTCATAAGTCAGTGTGCTTTCTTTTCGATCAGCGGAAGAAGAGCTTGCTGATATCGTTCCATGTTACGAAGAGCATGAGACCGATGATCAGTACCCAGCAGACCGCCATGATGCCGGTCTTGATGCGTTCGTTGAACTTTCTGCGGGTAATGCCTTCGCATACCGCGATAACTACCTGGCCGCCGTCAAGGATCGGCAGCGGCAGCAGATTGAAAATGCCGACATTCAGACTCAGCTGACCTACCAGCAGCATGTAGCTGGCAAATCCCATCGAAGCATACGTCTCAGTCGCCTGATAGATACCAACCGGACCGGACAGCTGGTTGAGACCGCGTCCGGCAAACAGACCACGGATCGTCCGCAGCATCGTCTTCGTGATGATCCCCATCTCTTCCGCGCCGTATTTCCAGCAGGACAGCGCGTTGACCTTTACCAGTTCGCCGGAGGAACCGGTGATGCCGATAAGATACGTTTCCATTTCTTCGTTGTATTCCGGCGTGACTTTCAGGGTCACTTCCTGACCGCCGCGGTCGACAATGTACGTTTCTTCCTCACTGTTGTCCACATTGAACAGCTGCATATCCAGGAATGTCTTGATGGTTGCCGAAGAACCGTCCGCGCGGATGATCTTCTTAACGACATCCCCTTCCTGGAATCCTGCCCGTTCCGCCGGCGATCCCGGTGTAACCGCGATCACTTCCGCCGGTGCGGATTTCACGAACTGTCCGGATGCCAGAATGACCATGGAGAATATCGTCCATGCCAGCAGGAAGTTCATGGTGACGCCTGCCAGCATGATCACGATCTTCTGCCAGGTCTTTTTATTGATGAGACGGCGGTCTTCGGGAACGACCACATCCGGGTACAGGGCATCTCCGTCCGGTTCTCCGGCCATGGAAACATATCCGCCCATCGGAATGGCGCGGATCGAATACTGCGTCTCTTTTCCCTTTTTCTTCCAGAGCAGCGGTCCCATGCCGAAGGAAAACTCATAGCAGTAGACCCCGAGCATCTTCGCCGCTGCCAGATGGCCTGCTTCATGAATGGTAATGATCACCGACAGAAGCAGTAAAAATAATAATATCGTCATTGATAATCCTCGATCTTCTTCTGTGCGTAGGCAGTCCCCCACGCATCCGCTTCAAACAGCGCCTCAACGGTATCCATCGGATCCCAGCGGCACTCTCTGACCGCCCCGGTCACGATCTCTTCGATCATGAGGAACGGGATCCTGCCTTCCCGGAACGCAAGATTTGCGGCTTCATTGGCTGCGTTCATGACAGCGCAGAGATTGCCGCCTTTTCTTCCGGCTTCATAAGCCAGCGCCAGAAGCGGGAACCGCTCGGTATCCGGACGGGAGAAATGCAGAGCACCGATCTCCGCCAGATCCAGTGATTCTTCATTGAGCGGCCAGCGTTTCGGTACGGTAAGGGCATACTGGATCGGCAGACGCATATCCGGTACGCCAAGCTGCGCCATGACGGAATGATCGACATATTCCACCATGGAGTGGATCACCGATTCCGGATGCATCAGTACGTCGATCTTTTCATACGGCATGCGGAACAGCCAATGTGCTTCGATCACTTCGAAGCCTTTGTTCATCATATCCGCGCTGTCGATCGTGATCTTGGCGCCCATTGACCAGTTGGGATGCGCAAGCGCCTGTTCCACGGTGACGTCTTTCAGCTGCTCACGCGTCAGATTCCGGAACGATCCGCCGCTTGCAGTGATGATCAGACGCTTTACGTCTTCCGGATCATTTCCCTGCATCGCCTGGAAGACGGCACTGTGCTCCGAATCGATCGGATACAGTTTCCGGCCGTATTTATCCAGTGCTTTTTCGATCAGACTGCCTCCGCATACAAGCGTTTCCTTGTTTGCAAGCGCCACGTCATGTCCGCTCTCGATTGCGGCCAGAGTCGGCATAAAGCCGGCAAATCCGACCAGCGCGTTGACCAGTATATCATAATCACGCGACGAAGCCAGTGTTATAAGCCCTTCCTCACCGTGATAGAAGCGGATCTGCGGATACAGTTCCGCCAGCTGCACGGCATCTTCTTCCCTCTGCACCGATACGACTTTTACATCGATCTGCGTCAGGATATTCCGCAGCTGCTCAATATTGCGTCCTACGCCTAAAGCAGTAATCGTAAATTCAGATGGATGCTGAAGAACGACGTCGATCGTCTGCATCCCGATGGATCCGCTGGCGCCGAGAATGACAAGCCGCTTCATACGATCCTCCAGAGCGCCATCAGATAGTTGAATATGACAAGGCAGAACAGCAGGCTGTCGATGCGGTCAAGCACGCCGCCGTGTCCCGGCAGAAGATTGCCGAAATCCTTGATGTCAAAATGCCGTTTGACGCTGGAGAATGACAGATCACCGATCTGCGCAACCGCCGGAAGGATCAGGCTGCCGGAAATGATCAGTCCCTGAGGCAGATTCTTCAGCACGATCAGTCCGTAGATGCACGAGATCACAGCTGCAAACAGATAGCCGCCGATCGCACCTTCCCACGTCTTATTCGGCGATACGCGCGGGATCATCTTATGCTTGCCGAAGAACACACCGGTGAAGTATGCCATCGTATCGCAGATGAAGCATGTAAACGCCACATAGAGCAGGATCAGGAATGCCTGCGGCTGGGCATAGATGCGGTCCATTCCGCGCATTGCCAGCGAGAACAGGACAGTCAGTGAAAATGTGTACACGACCTGATCAGAGGTCATATTCTCAAAGAACAGCTCCATGGCGAACAGGATCACCAGCCAGAGACCTACGACGCCGGCAAAGACATCCGGTGTCACCATCTTCAGCGCATACGATGCAGCGAAGCACATTACCGTCAGCAGGTAGTGCGGCTTCTGATCGGATACGGACGCGATCTCATACGACGCGATCGCCAGACAGATCCCGACCAGGATATCCCGCCAGATCCCGCCGAGGATCAGCGGCGGCAGAACGACTGCGATGATCGCAATACCGGTAAGAGACTTGATCAGCATTTTCTTATTCATATTTGATACCTCCGTACCGGCGGTCTCTTTCGCTGTATTCTTTCAGACAGCGGTCAAGTACTTCCGGCGTAAACTCAGGCCATGACTCAGGCACGAATTCCAGTTCCGCATACGCGATCTGCCAGAGCAGATAATTGGAGATGCGGCATTCCCCGCTTGTGCGCACCATCAGGTCCACCGGCGGCATGTCCGCAGTAAACAGATAGGAATCGAACTCGCTTTCCTCCAGATCGTTTGCCCGCTTTCCGTCCGCGACATCCTGCGCATATTTCCGCGCTGCCAGAGTGATCTCCCGTCGGCTTCCGTAATTCATTGCGATGCTCAGGGTCAGGCCGGTATTTTTCTCGGACTGGATCTCAGCGTCTCTCAGTACATTCCGTGTTCCTTCCGGAAGTGCATCCATTTCACCGATGATGCGGATCCGGAATCCCCGGTCCAGAAACTCCTGCATATATTTTTTGAAAAAGATGGACGGAAGCTTCATCAGGTAGCCGACTTCTTCCTGCGACCGCTTCCAGTTCTCGGTCGAAAACGCGTAGATGGTTAGATATTCAACGCCTCTCTCATTGGCTGCGATCGCGATCGTGCGAACATTGTCCGCACCGGCAAAATGCCCGGCTGTGCGCGGCTTTCCCTGCGCCTTTGCCCATCTTCCGTTGCCGTCCATGATAATGGCCAGATGTCTGCATGTATTCATAGTATGTTCCTCATACTGACAATGATATTACTTTTCGTTCCGTAAAGCAAAAAAGGATGTTTGCACATCCTTTAGACACTCATGACCTCTTTCGATTTGGCATCGGCCATCTCATCGATCTTCTTGATATATTTATCTGTGATCTTCTGAACCTCGTTGAGTGCGTCCTTCTGAACGTCCTCATCCATCGTCTTGTCTTTCTTGATATCGGCGTTGGCATCACGGCGGATATTGCGGATGCGGACCTTGACGTCTTCCGCGATCTTCTTGACTTTCTTGGTCATTTCCTTACGTGTTTCACCGGTCAGTTTCGGAACGGTCAGACGGATGACGGAACCGTCGTTCTGCGGAGCGATGCCGAGGTCAGCCTTGTTGCAGGCTTTCTCGATATCCTTCAGACTGCTCGGATCATACGGCTTGATGACAAGCGTGCGGCCTTCTACGACCGAGATACCGGCGATCTGGTTCAGCGGCGTCGGGCTTCCGTAATAATCTACTTCGACCCGCGCAAGCATGGAAGCGTTGGCCATACCTGTACGAACGGTATTCAGTTCCGACTGCAGGTATTCCATTGCTTCTTCCATTTTCAGTTCACTCATTTCAACGATTTCATAACTCATAATTATTCTCCTTTAATGATCGTTCCGATCTTTTCACCGTTCGCAGCCCGAACGATATTGCCCTTCTGATTCATATTGAATACCATAAGTTCCATGCCGTTGTCCATGCACATGCTTGTGGCAGTCGTATCCATGACCTGCAGATTCTTTTCGATCAGATCCATATAGGTCAGATGATCAAACTTTGTTGCGGTAGGATCCTTCTTCGGATCGGCAGAGTATACGCCGTCCACACCGTTCTTTGCCATCAGGATCACGTCCGCCTTGATCTCGTTGGCGCGCAGTGCCGAAGTCGTATCGGTGGAGAAGAACGGGCTTCCCGTACCGCCGCCGAAGATGACGACTCTTCCCTTTTCAAGATGCCGTACGGCGCGTCTCTGAATGAACGGTTCTGCGACTTTCGGCATTTCGATCGAAGTCATAACGCGTGTATCCACACCGATGGATTCCAGCGCCGACTGGATCGCCAGGGCGTTGATCACAGTTGCGAGCATGCCCATGTTGTCCGCCTGTGTACGGTCAAATCCCATCTCGGAAGCGACTTTTCCGCGGATGAAATTGCCGCCGCCGACAACGATCGCGACCTGAATACCGGATTCCGAGACTTCTTTGATCTCGGAAGCGAGTTCCCGCAGGATCTGCGGATCAAAATTATTACCATTGGCAGAGAGTGCCTCTCCGCTGAGTTTCAGCAAGATACGTTTGTACATAAATCCTCCTGTTTGCTATTCGATATTATAGCATTACTGTCCGTCATTCTCGCACCAACTTTTCATCTGCGTGATAAACCCGGTCAGTTATGCTATTGTAAAGATAAATACAGGAGGTAAAACACTATGTGGTTTCGCAGAAGCATAGCAGCCGCTGCCGGCACTGCCATTCTGGCCGGCCTGATTGCAGCGATCGTTGAACAGAAAAAACTCTTTGATCAGAAACAGGAAGAAGAAGCGAAAGACGCTGAAGATACTGCAGAATGTGCTGCAGAGGAGACCGCTGAGGCTGCGGAAAAAGCAGAAGCGGATGAATCGATCGAACTGACGCCGGATCATCCGGACGGAGAAAGCGAAGAATAATCCTATGAAGCGTTACGGAATCATCGATATCGGTTCCAATACGGAAGTGCTTGTCATCTACGAAGATGACGGCACTTCTTTCCGTACACTTCAGTATATCTCTGTCCCTGTTCATCTCATCCGCTACCACCGCAACGGTCATATGGATGACGAAGGCATCCGGCGGACAGCGGAAACAGTGGCGGAGTTTGTAAGAATATGCCGGGAATACGGAACGGATACGATCACGGCGGAGATCACGGAGCCGTGGCGGCGCATCGACAACGCCGATGCACTGACCGCAGCGATCGAAGCGTGCGGTGTCCCTGTCATGTGTCTCTCCGGCGACGAGGAAGCTCTCTGTTCCCTGGCCGGCGCCCGGCTTGCCTTTGACGATGTCCGCCTTATGATCGACATCGGCGGCGGTTCCACCGAGTTTGTAAGCATCCAGGACGATACGATCACGGACATGGTCTCCATTCCGTACGGATGCGTGCGTCTGCAGGCACTCGGTTATGACGCTGAAAAAGCCGCACCGCTTGTCGAAGAAACACGCAGGGCGCATCCCCTGCTGCAGGACTGTCCGGTGCTTACCGGCGTCGGCGGCACGCTGCGTGCCGTGGAAGCGTTCATGGTGCAGTATACCGACTGTACGGACGGCATCCCTGCCGAAAAACTCTACGAGCTCTATGAGAAAGTGATAAACGGTGATGCGGATCTTCTGGATCTGATATACCGTTCGATCACTGAAGACCGCCGGCCGTATATCGTACCGGGTCTCGGCATGCTGGTAAGTATATGCAGATCCTTTCACGTAAATACCGTACAGGTTTCCCCGTACGGTGTGCGCGAAGGCTTCTGGATGCGTCATGTACGCAGCTGATCTACTTAAACTCACTAAAAACACAGCGTTTCTGCCTACGGCATTTTCCGCTGTGTTTTTCTTATTTTGTCTATAATCAGGCGGATCCGACGGATGAACAGATCTTACTGCTTCTCCCCGATGCCTTCACCGGCAGCGTACCGGACAAACTTCAGCACAGATGCGCCGCAGTTTTTCAGGTAATCACCGCACTTCATATTGCTGTCGAGGAAGAAATCCTGATCGACCAGACACATGTCTTTAAGAGCCTTGGAAACACGGCCGTTCACGATTCCTGCTCTGACTTTCTCCGGCTTGCCAGCCAGCTTTTCGTCTTTTGCCACAAGCGCCTGCTGGATCTCACGCTCTTTTTCGATGATCTCAGCCGGCATCTCGCTGCGGCTGATGTATTTCGGATTCATGGAAGCGACCTGCATCGCCAGGTTGTGAGCGATCGCACCGTCAGCGTTTCCGTTCAGGATGCACAGCGCACAGATCCGGCCGCCCTGGTGAGTGTAGTCGCCGAAGATCTCGTCTTCGTTCTTACGAAGCACCTCGAAACGGCGCAGAGTGACATTTTCACCGAGCACAGCCGCAGTCTCAGCGATCATGTCCTTCAGAGTTCCGCCGCCCGCCTTCAGAGCAAGCGCCTCTTCAACAGTCTCTGCCTCAAAGGCAAGGATGAGCTCAGCCGCAGAGTCCGCCAGCTGGATGAACTGCGGAGTTTTAGCCGCAAAATCGCTCTGACAGTTGATCTCGACGATCACCGCCTTACTGCCGTTGATGCGGATCCTGCAAATGCCTTCGGCAGTCATATTTCCGCTTCTGACAGTACTCTGAATGATGCCGTTCTTCTTCAGCCAGTCGATGGAAGCCTCGATATTGCCGTTATTCTCCTGGAGTGCGTTCTTGCAGTCCATGATTCCCGCATTGGTCATCTTTCGGAGTTCATTTACCTGTTTCGCATATACTTTCATATGTGTTACCCCTTTCTCATCCGTCACCGCGATTATAACGTACTTTTTCCTCGTTCGTTCAGGGGGTATGTTATCGTACCTGCAAAAAAAAAGGATCCGTTCCCCGTTATTCAACGGGAGACCCGGATCCTCTTCTGTGTGTAGGTATACGGCTTATTTGCCGAATGCTGCAGCTGCGACTTCCGCTGCGAAGTTGTCTTCTTTCTTCTCGATGCCTTCACCGACAACATACTTGATGAACTTCAGAACAGATGCTCCGTTGTTCTTCAGGTAGTCACCGCACTTCATGTTTGTGTCGAGGAAGAATTCCTGGTCAACAAGGCACATATCCTTCAGAGACTTGGAAACACGGCCTTCAACGATGCCAGCCTTGACTTTCTCCGGCTTGTTTGCCAGGGATTCGTCATTTGCTACGAGAGCCTGCTGGATCTCACGCTCTTTTGCGACTGCTTCTTCCGGCATATCCTTGCGGGTGATGTATGTCGGGCTCATGGAAGCGATCTGCATGGCGATGTTGTGGGAGACTGTTCCGTCAGCTGTTCCCTTGAGGATGCAGAGTGCGGAGATACGTCCGCCCTGGTGCATGTAGTCACCGAAGATCTCGTCATCGTTCTTTGTCAGTACTTCGAAGCGGCGCAGAGTGATCTTTTCGCCGATCGTTGCGACTGCATTGATGATCGTGTCATTCAGTGTACCTTCTTCTGTAGCAAGAGCAAGTGCTTCTTCCACTGTCTTTGCATCAGAAGCAAGGATGAGTTTAGCTGTCTTGTCAAGCAGAGCGAGGAACTGTTCGTTCTTTGCAACGAAGTCTGTCTCGGAGTTCATCTCAACAACAATAGCCTTGTTGCCGTCGATGACGACTTTGGAGAGACCTTCGGCAGCGATACGTCCGGACTTCTTTTCACTCTTGGCGATGCCGTTTTTACGGAGCCAGTCAACTGCTGCTTCGATATTTCCGTCTGTTTCTACAAGAGCCTTCTTGCAGTCCATCATACCTGCGCCTGTCAGTTCACGCAGTTCTTTGACCTGTTTTGCTGTTACAGCCATGGATCAGTTTTCCTCCTTTGTTTCTGCTGCAGGAGCTTCTGCGTCAGCCGGCTTTTCTGTCGGAGCTGCAGTGCGGCCTGCGAATGTACGTGTTGTGTTGTTGCCGTCTTTGCGGAATACGCGCTTCTCACCGCTGTTGAACTGACGTCTCTGCATCTGCTCTTTACGGCGTTCTTCGAACTTCTGTCTTCTCTTTCTCTCGAATTCAGCAGCCTGCTGCTCAACGTTGATGATGACATCCTTCATTGTGATGTCGTCAGCTGTTTCGTCTTCCTGGTAAGCTGTTTCAAGAACTCCGCCCTTGCCTTCAACGATTGCATCAGCGATCAGGCTGACCATCAGCTTGATGGAACGGACAGCGTCATCGTTTGCCGGGATCGGGAAGTTGACCGTTGTCGGGTCAGCGTTCGTGTCGATCAGAGCGAATACCGGGATACCGAGCTTAGTTGCTTCAGCAACTGCATTGTGTTCTTCGAGCGGGTCTACGACGAACAGCGCATCCGGCAGTTTCTTCATTTCCTTGATACCGCCGAGGAAGTTGTCGAGACGTTCTTTCTTCTTTAAGAGAGCAGACTGTTCTTTCTTCGGATAAACATTGATCGTTCCGCTTGTTTCCATCTCTTCGATGTCCAGAAGTTTCTTGATGGATCTCTGGATCGTGCGGAAGTTTGTCAGTGTGCCGCCGAGCCATCTCTGGTTGACATAGAAGCTGCCGGAACGCAGTGCTTCTTCGAGGATCGTAGCCTGAGCCTGCTTCTTTGTACCGACGAACAGTACCTTTCCGCCGTCCTCAGTGATCTTCTTCAGAGCAGCGTACGCTACTGCGAGCTGTTCCTGTGTCTTTTCCAGATCGATGATGTAGACACCGTTTTTAGCGGTGTAGATGAACGGTTTCATCTTCGGGTTCCATTTGCGTGTCTGGTGACCGAAATGAACACCGTTCTCGAGCATTTTCCTCATTGTAACAACAGCCATTTTATTTACCTCACTTTCCGTTGTTTCCGCCACAGCTTCGAACACTGTCAACACGGCTCCGCTCGATCGGAGACATGCACGGGACAGTGAATTCACTGTGTGAGAAGTACATCTTTTTATGCACACAAAAAAGATGCCGTATGGAAGTATATCACATACAGCATCTTTCAACAATAGAGAATTACGCGAAAACCCTTTGTTTTCAGGCCTTATTCCGCTCCGTAAAGAGCATAGTAGGCATCGATCCTCTGCCGCAGGTCCGCATCCATCATTCCCTTTTCTTCCAGGATCTCAATGACTTCTTTCATGGATACGATGGCAGCGGTCGGGAAGCCGTACAGCTCACTGACTTCATCCAGCGCCGTTTTGGTGCCTTTGCCTTTTTCGCACCGGTTGAGGGACACGATCAGGCCTTTGATCTCAACGTCGGCCTGTGCCCGTACGATCGGCACAGTCTCTTCCATGGATTTTCCGCTTGTGGTGACGTCTTCGATCATGATCACGCGGTCGCCGTCTTTCAGCTTCGATCCCAGCAGGATGCCGGTATCGCCGTGGTCCTTGACTTCCTTGCGGTTGATGCAGTAGCGCACTTCTTTCCCGTACATCTCATAGATGGCGATGACGGTCGCAGCTGCCAGCGGAATGCCTTTGTAGGCCGGTCCGAACAGCACATCGAAATCCAGTCCGAAGTTATCATGGATCGCGGCGGCATATGCCTTTGCCAGATGCATCAGCTGCGCGCCTGTAACATAAGCGCCGGCATTCATGAAGAACGGCGATTTTCTGCCGGACTTCAGTGTGAAGTCACCGAATTTCAGGGCATTGCAGTCCAGCATGAACTGCACGAACTCTTTTTTGTATTCTTCCATTATGCCATCTCCTTTTCAATCTGACGGTATGTCTCTGCCGGATCGCTGCTCTTTGTGATCGAGCGGCCGACAACGATCATGTCGCATCCCTGTTCCTTTGCGTACGCCGGTGTGGCAACACGCTTCTGATCATGGACGTCGCCGCCGGCAAGACGGATGCCCGGCGTCACGGTCAGGAAGTCTTTGCCGCAGGCTGCGTGGATTGCTTCGGCTTCATGGACCGAGCAGACGACGCCGTCAAGACCTGCTTCCTTTGCGTTCTTCGCATACCGGACGACAGTATCGATCACTTCACCGGGAATGCCCAGCTCATTGTTCATGGCTTCTCTGGAGGTGCTGGTCAGGATGGTGACGCCGATGACCTTTGCCGGTTCCGCGCCTTCGGGTGTTCCTTCCAGGATCCCCTGTTTGGCAGCCTTCATCATTTCAATGCCGCCGGCACAGTGGCAGTTGACGATATCGGCACCGAGACGGGCAAGATTCTTCATGCCGCCTCTGACAGTGTTGGGAATATCATGCAGTTTGAGATCCAGGAAGATCTTGTGACCCATGGCCTTGATCTCCTGAATGATGCCGGTGCCGCACGCATAGGTCAGTTCCATGCCGACTTTGACATATACCGGTTCATCAAATTTCTTCAGAAAATCCAGAACTTCCTCACGGGTGGAAAAATCGAGTGCGATAATCGTTCTGCTCATAGTAACCCCTTTCCGACTGCCTCTCTGACCGAGTCATTTCCATAACGCGCCAGCACTGCCGGCAGTTCTTCTATAATTTTAACGCATACGTACGGGTCGCGGAAGTTGGCAGCGCCTACTTCCACAGCACTGGCACCGGCATAGAGGAATTCCAGAACATCCTCTGCCGTGGTGATCCCGCCGACACCGATAATGGGAATATTCACCGCCTTGGCGCACTGGTATACCATGCGCACCGCGACCGGTTTGATCGCCGGTCCGGACAGTCCGCCGGTCAGATTAGCCAGGAGCGGTCTTGCTTTCTTCAGATCCATCCGCATGCCCAGCAGCGTATTGATCAGGACCAGTCCGTCCGCGCCGGCTTCCTCCACCGCTTTTGCGACGGCAGTGATATCCGTGACATTCGGCGTCAGTTTGACATATACCGGGTTGGCAGCTGCCTCTTTTGCCATACGTGTCACTTTTGCGGCAAGCTGCGGATCGGTGCCGAGACCGATGCCGCCGTGCTTAACGTTCGGACAGGAGATATTCAGTTCGTATGCCTTAACGACCGGAGAATCATTCATCTTCCGGATGACTTCGACATAGTCCTCTTCCGTCGCTCCTGCCACATTGGCGATGATCTCCGTATCAAACTGAGCGAGCCACGGAAGTTCGTGTTCCACGATCCAGTCCACGCCGTGATTCTGCAGTCCGATCGCATTCAGAATGCCCGCAGGCGTTTCGGCAATGCGCGGCGTCTGGTTGCCGTAGCGTTCTTTCGGCGTCGCGCTCTTGATGGCAATGCCGCCGAGCAGGGAAAGATCGTATAATTCCGCAAACTCTCTGCCGTAGCCGAAACAGCCGCTGGCAGGAATGACAGGATTCTTGAGATCCAGTCCGGGAAGTTTTACTGACAGGTCCATTACAGCACCGCCTTTCCGATTGCAAATACCGGTCCGTCCTTGCAGATGCGCATGGCATTTCCTTCCTGATCCGGTATCACACAGCCCATGCACGCGCCCATACCGCACGCCATGCGCTCTTCCAGAGAAATATAGCCGTCGCTGAACTGATTCGATACTGCCTTCAGCATCGGCATCGGTCCGCACGCCAGGATAAAGGCATCGTGTATTCCGGCTTCCTGCAGCGCGTCAATGACAGTTCCCTTTGTGCCAAGACTGCCGTCCATCGTGGCGATGATCACCCGGCAGCCCAGTTCCTGAAACCGTTCGGTAAGGATCGCGCTTTTCGCATCCGCAAAACCGAGGCACACCGTGACATCCATGCCGGCTGCCCGGTATGCTTTCGCTGTTTCCACAAGAGGCGGTACGCCGACACCGCCGCCGATCAGCAGAACATCCCGTCTCTGCAGCGGGAAGCCGTTGCCCAGCGGCCCGAACAGCGACAGAGTATCGCCTGCTTTCATGCGGCTCATGACCGCTGTTCCCTCACCTGCGGTCCGGTATACCAGAGTCAGGCTGCCTTCCCCGCATTCGCATACGGAGATCGGCCGGCGCAGGAAAAATCCCGGGACTTCGACCTGAACGAACTGACCGCATTTCACTTCTTCCGCGATCGTGCATTCAAGCACCATTGCGTACACATCCGGCGCGATGCACCGGTTCTCTCTGATCACTGCCTGTTCAGTCCGCATGCTCTTCTCCTGTCTCCTCGTATACGGTTATACCCTCCGCGATGGTGCGGATCACCCGCGCACATGCCCGGGCGCCGTCGAACGGAGTATTCTTTCCTTTTGACCGGAATGTCTTAACATCGATCGTATATTCTGTATCAAGGTCGGCAATGATGATGTCCGCCTTCTTTCCGACAGCGATCTCGCCGCGGTCGTTCATACCGAAGCGCTCACACGGAAGCGTTGACATCCAGGCGATCAGCTGTTCCAGCGTCCACCGCTTCTCATCTTTTACAAAATGCGTATAGAGCAGCGGGAAGCTCGTTTCCAGGGAAACGATGCCGAACGCCGCCTGGGACATCGGTTTTGCCTTATCGAACACCGTATGCGGCGCGTGGTCGCTGGCAATGAAATCCACCGTACCGTCTTCCAGCGCCTCGATCAGCGCCATACGGTCTTTATGGGTGCGCAGAGGCGGATTCATCTTCCAGTTTGTCCCCTTTACATCCGTATTCTCCAGCAGGAGATGATGCGCGGTCACTTCCGCACTGCAGTTCACCCCTGCCATTTTCGCTGCCCGCAGCACTTCCACACTCTTATGGGAAGAAATATGACATGCGTGGTAATATCCCCCGGCTTTTGCGGCGGTCATCAGGTCATTGGCCAGCGGCTCGCTCTCGCATTCGTCGGGAATGCCCTTCCAGCCGTGTTCATAGGCGTAGGGAGCCTCGTGTACGCTCGCCCCCGGTTCCCGCCAGGAAAGATCCTCGGTATGACACGCGATGATGCAGCCGTGCTCCGCGCTGAAACGGAGCGCTTCCGCCATCAGTTTCTGATCATTCATACCGACGCCGTCGTCGGAGAACCAGCGGATGCCGAGATCATACATTCCCTGCAGATCGGCAAGTTCCTGTCCCGCTTCACCTTTCGTGATCGCTCCGTACGGAAGCGTATGTACGCAGCTGTCACGGTCGATGATCTCCAGCTCTTTCCGCATAGTTTCCACACTGTCCGGCACCGGCTTCAGATTCGGCATCGGCAGTACCGTGGTAAAGCCGCCTCTTGCGGCTGCCGCGGAACCGGTGCGGATCGTTTCTTTTTCCTCAAATCCAGGTTCACGGAAATGGACGTGCACATCCACCAGTCCGGGCAGCACATATTTCCCGGAAGCGTCGATCACTGTGTCTGCTTCGCCGGTCTTTTCGCCGACGGCAAGGATCCCGGTCTCATCGAACAGGACCTCTGCTCTGCGCAGTTCACCTTCTGTCAGTACGGTGCCGCCGATGATCTTAGTCTTCATGATATTCTCCGAACGGCGGGAAGCCGAAAGCACGCTTGATGACTGCTTTGCGCACCAGTACGCCGTTGTACATCTGCCGGAATATACGGCTCTTTTCCGCTTCAACGAGATCGCCGTCGATCTCCACGCCGCGGTTGAACGGTGCCGGATGCATCAGGATCGCATCGCCTCTCATGCGTTCATAGCGTCTCTTGTTCATTCCGAACTTTTCCAGATACTCGCTGTCGGTCATACCCTGCAGGGACGCGCCGCGCTCTCTCTGGATCCGCAGCATCATCACGACGTCCGCCCACGGAATCGCTTCATCGAAGTCAACGCTCTTATAGCCTTCGCGCTCCCACTCTTTCGGTCCGCTGAATACGACGTTGGCACCGAACAGCTCCAGCGCGGTCTTATTGCTGGAAGCGACGCGGCTGTGCGCGATATCACCGCAGATGACCACGTTCAGTCCTTCCAGGTGACCGAACTGTTCCTTCATCGTAAGCAGGTCCAGCAGACACTGGGTCGGATGGTCGGTCTTGCCGTCGCCGGCATTGATGATCGGAACGTGGATGTTCTCCAGTTCCTCATAGAAGCGGTCCTTGCTGTGGCGGATGACGAACAGATCGTATCCGTGCATTTCCAGCGTCTTCAGCGTGTCGTACAGACTTTCGCCCTTGGTGATGGAACTGGTCTCTCCGTAGACGTCCGACACCTTGCAGCCGAGCTGGTATTCCGCGCTTTCGAAAGAATAATGTGTACGCGTCGATGCTTCAAAAAAAAGATTGGCAGCCAGTGCACGCGGAAGCGGCAATTGCCAATCTTTGTATGTGTCATGAAACAGTAAAGCATCGTCGAGAATGTGGATGATATCCTGTCTTGAAAGATCCCCCATAGCGAGAAGTGAATTCTTTTTCATAAAGCCTCCATTTCCTTCGTCATGATCCGTTTCGGATTTCTTCATGAATGATACCATAGGGAAACAGGATTGCAAGAATTTTTCTCCGGTGCTCTTTTACAGCAGACAGCCGATCAGGATATCGGCGATGCGGCGGTTATGTACGATATAGCTTCCGTGCCCTTCAGAGGCAAGAATACGCAGATCACTGTCCGGAACAGACGCGGCGATGAAGCGCGTATCTGCTTCCTTGACCAGATCTTTCGAACCAGCAAGCACGAGTGTGCGGGCGCTGACGCGGGAAAGCATTTCCGCCGTGATATGCGGTTCTTTCAGCATCATCCGCAGTTTCGGATCACCGGTAACCCGGTACATGACCCGGATCAGAAACCGCAGGCCGTCCGCGACCGTCTCCGGAGCCGTATTGGCGCCGGATGTGATCAGGTTCGTGATGCGGGGATTGTCCATTGCCGCAAGCAGACCGATAATGCCGCCGTCGGAGAATCCGTATACGGCCGCATCGTTCAGATCGAGCTGTTCCAGGAATTCCCGGATATCTTCCGCCATATCGGCATAGTGCAGTTCACCGGTATACGGCGACTTCCCGTGGCCGCGGGAATCGATCGCGTACACCCGGAAGAACGGCTTCAGGATCGGCACTGCCGTATCGAAGATCGTATGATCCTCACCGTTGCCGTGCAGAAGCAGAAGCGGTCTTCCTTCGCCGGCGATTTCATAATATAGCGTTATATCATTCACTCTCAGTTCCACTGTATTTACCTCCGGCATTGGGATGGGCCTTCTCCACGACCTTTTCCAGACGGTCCTGGGTCACATGCGTATAGATCTGGGTCGTTGAAAGATTCTCGTGTCCCAGCAGTTCCTGCACAACGCGCAGATCGGCGCCGTTGTCCAGCAGATGCGTCGCGAACGAATGGCGGATCATATGCGGATGCACATGCACCGGCAGACTGCATTTTTCCGCTGTCCTGTCACAGAGCAGCTGAATGCTGCGGGAAGTGATCGGCGCTCCTCTCTGACTGACAAACAGGATGCCGTGCTCCTTTCCCGGCTTCACGAAGACCGGCCGGGAATTGGCAAGATACAGACGGATCAGCTGCACACAGCGCGGATAAATCGGCACCATGCGCTCCTTGCTCTCCTTACCGAGCACGATCAGATAACCTTCGGAAAGATTGATATTGCGGATCAGAAGTCCGGCGCATTCGGAAACACGCAGACCACACGCATACATCACTTCCAGGATGCAGCGGTCGCGGATCTCCGCCGGATCCCGCAGATCAAAGCTGTTCAGCATCGTTTCCATCTGATCGAAGGTAAGATACTCCGGCAGATGCCGCCGGGTCTTCACGCCCTTGAACACACGGACCGGATTGGACTGGATCCCTTCACTGCGGTTCAGATACCGGTAAAAGGATTTCAGAGCCGAAAGACTGCGGGCATAGGACGCATTGCTGAGCGGTTCGCCGCCGATGTCGCCGAGACGCAGCTTCATGATGTAATCACTCACCTGTTCTTTTGTGACATCCTCCAGAGAACTGACTTCCTCTTCCTCCAGATAGGTAAGGAAGCGGGTCACATCCCTGCGGTACGCGTCTTCCGTATCCTCGCTGCCTGTGCGGACGATGCGGATGTGCGCCAGAAACCGCTCCAGTTCCCCCTCAAAGCGCATCTTCTTCCAGCAGCCGCGCAAGGATCGCTGCCGACTGCGGTGCGTACGCTGCCTTGCGGTCTTTTTTCTTTACGCTGTCTTTCAGATGCATGATGCCGAAGTTGGCGTTCATGGGCTGAAAGTTCGCCGGATCAGCATGCGTGATGTAGTGCGACATCGCGCCGATCATCGTTTCCGGTCCGGGTGTACACGGTTCTTTTCCGGCCAGTACACGGGCCAGGTTGATGCCGGCGAGCAGTCCGCTTGCCGCGCTTTCGATATAGCCTTCCACACCGGTCATCTGTCCGGCAAAGAACAGATCATCGCGGTCTTTGAACTGGTAGGTCTCCCGCAGACACAGCGGGCTGTTGATGTAGGTATTTCTGTGCATGACGCCGAGACGGACAAATTCCGCCTGTTCAAGACCCGGGATCATGCGGATCACACGGCGCTGTTCCGGCCATGTCAGGTGCGTCTGGAAGCCGACGATGTTGTAAAGCGAAGCCTCCGCGTTGTCCTGACGCAGCTGAACGACCGCATACGGACGTCTGCCGTCCTTTTCCAGTCCGACCGGTTTCATCGGCCCGAAGAGCAGCGTATCCCGGCCGCGCTTCGCCATGATCTCGAACGGCATGCAGCCTTCAAAATAGACTTCTTTCTCAAACGAGCGGACCGGCACGGTCTCCGCCGTGATGACCGCCTGATAGAACGCTTCGAACTCTTCCCGCGTCATCGGGCAGTTGATGTAGTCCGCTGTCCCCTTGTCATAGCGGGATTTGCGGTACGCCTTGCTCATGTCGATCGATTCCGCAGTCACGATCGGCGCGGCAGCGTCATAGAAATAACAGGATGCCGCGTCAATGATCCCGGACATTGCCTGGATCATTTCCGGCGACGACAGCGGTCCGGTCGCGATGATGCACGGTTCTTCCGGAATGACATCGGCAGTCTTCGTGACGACATGGATCAGCGGATTGCGGCGGATCTCTTCCGTCACAAGCGCGGAAAACTTCTCACGGTCTACCGCAAGCGCGCTTCCGGCCGGGATCTTTGTCGCGTCCGCGCAGCGCATGATCAGCGAATCCAGCGTGCGCATCTCCTGCTTCAGCACGCCGACCGCATTGGTCAGCGCGTCCGAGCGCAGGGAATTGGAACATACCAGTTCCGCAAACGTATCCGCGTGATGGGCAGGTGAATACTGCACCGGCTTCATTTCCCAGAGTTCGACTTCCACGCCCCGCTTAGCCAGCTGCCAGGCAGCCTCCGAGCCAGCCAGACCGGCTCCGATCACGATCGCCTTCATGCTTTCTTACCTGCCGTCCGCTTTGTTTTTGCGGGCGTCTTTGCCTTTGCGGCTGTCTTTTTCTTCGGGACGATCTCGTTGCCGTTATTGTCTTCCATATAGCGGCAGGACGGGAATCCGGAACAGCCGAGGAACGTTGTTTTGTAGCGGGATACACGCTGCAGCAGCGGCTTGCCGCACTTCGGACACAGCTTGTCTGTCATGACCGGTTCGGGTTTTGCCGGATCTGTGATCTTGCGCGTGTATTTGCAGGCCGGGAAATCGCTGCAGGAAATGAACTTTCCAAAGCGTCCCTGCCGGTAAACGAGCGGTTTTCCGCAGTCCGGACAGTCTTCGCCGACTTCCTCCGGCTTGATCTTCTCCATGCCGGCGTATGCTTCATCCAGCATCGGCGAGAAGCGCTCATAGAAGTTCTGAAGAACGACTGTCTCGTTCTCCTTGCCGCTGGCGATATCATCCAGCTTGCTTTCCATCTCTGCCGTGTATTTGACATTGATGATGCCGGAGAAGAACTGATCGAGCTTTTCGGTCGTAAGTGTGCCCTGCTCCGTCGGGAAGAATACCTTCGTACGGGAACCTTCCGCAGCCGGCTTCAGTTCCACATAATCACGCGCCTGGATCGTATCGATGATCATGGCATACGTGGACGGACGGCCGATGCCTTCCTCTTCCAGCGCCTTGATCAGACGTGCTTCGGTATAGCGAGCCGGCGGTTCCGTGAAATGCTGGGCTTTGGTGAGTTCTTTCGCATCCAGCTGTTCGCCTTCCGTGATGACCGGGAGAACGACGTCTTTTCCGGTCTCATACGCGCCATACACTTTCAGATAACCGTCAAAGGCCAGCGTGCTTCCGCTTGCCGCGAAATCGTATTCGTGATTGGACATCGTGAGCGATACGGCGTCATACACAGCGGCGCTCATCAGGGAAGCAAGCGCCCGCGCATAGATCATCTTATAGAGACGGTACTGCTCGGATGTCAGGTATTGTTTGATGCCTTCCGGCGTATTGGCAAGACTTGTCGGACGGATGGCTTCGTGAGCATCCTGCGCACCGGCGTCGTTGGTGACCACGTAGCGTCCGTTATAGGCGCTTCCATAGCGGTCGGCGATCACCTTTTTCGCATCATTGACAAAGCCGGCGGCCAGACGCGTGCTGTCGGTACGCATATATGTGATCAGACCTTCCTGGCCGGATCCGATATCGATGCCTTCGTAGAGACGCTGGGCAACGGACATCGTCCGCTTGGCGTTCATGGACAGCTTCGTGCTCGCTTCCTGCTGCAGTGTACTTGTCGTAAACGGCGGCTTCGGCTGGCGTCTGCGCTTGGATGCTTTTACCGAGGAAGCCGTGAAAGGTCCCTGACATGCGTCATAGGCAGCCTGCGCTTCGGCGGCGTTGTGCAGATTCGCTTTCTTTCCGGCGATCTTATCGAGACGGGCGGTAAACTCGATCCCGTCTTTTTCAAACAGTGCGTCCAGTGTCCAGTATTCTTTCGGCTTGAATGCCTGGATCTCTTTTTCCCGTTCCACGATCAGCTTCAGAGCAACGGACTGTACGCGTCCGGCCGACTTGGAGCGGATCTTCGTATTCAGAAGCTTGGAAAGCTTGAAGCCGATGATGCGGTCCAGAATACGGCGGGTCTCCTGCGAGTGGACAAGATCCATATCAATAGTGCGCGGACGTCCGAACGCCTCCGTGACCGCACTCTTCGTGATCTCATGGAATGTCACGCGGTCGACCGCATCCTCCGAGAGACCGAGTTCTTCCGCAAGATGCCAGCTGATCGCTTCTCCCTCACGGTCCGGGTCGGTCGCAAGATAGATCATATCCGCGTCCTTTGCCTGTTTTTTCAGGTCCCGTACGACATCTTTCTTATCGTCGGAAACTTCATAAGTCGGTGTAAAGCCGTTTTCAATATCTACACCGAGACCGCCTTTTCCCTTTATGGCAAGGTCGCGTATATGTCCCTTGCTGGAAACGACCGTGTAGTCTTTCCCGAGATATTTGGCAATCGTTTTGGATTTTGACGGTGACTCTACAATGACAAGATTCTTCATCGTACAGACCTCCTTTCTGACTGAAAAAAAATATTACGCAAAATCATTCTTTTTTGCAAGCAGCTGTCATATGGCGCGCAGCTGTTCTTCGGAATACAGGACATTCGCGCCTTCTTCGATCAGCCTGTCGCAGCCGGCTCCGCACGCGTCTTCATACGGCCAGGGAAAACAGTAGACATCCCGGCCGAGCTGCAGGGCTTCGTTCACGGTGATCATCGTGCCGCTGTGCAGCGCTGCCTGGGTCACGATCAGCTTACTGCCGAGTGCTGCAAGGATCCGGTTGCGCCATGGAAAATGCTCTTTACGCACACCGACCGGATACGGATACTCGCTCACGATCAGGTGGTTCCTTGCCATCGCGGCATACAGACCGCGGTTGACCGGCGGATAACAGCGGGAAAAGCCGCTTCCGATCACACCGACCGTATGTCCGCCGGAAAGCGCTGTGCGGTGCACCAGGGCATCTGCCCCTTTCGCAAGTCCGGATACCAGAACGTACCGTTCCTTCAGGATGCCGGCACATCTGACCGTCAGGGCAGCTCCGTACGGCGTCAGGGTTCGCGAACCCACGATCGCAGCCATCGGTTTCTGCAGCAGTGACGCATCACCCCGGTAAAACAGGATCCAGGGCGGGTACCGCAGCTGTTTCAGGCATGCCGGATACGCATCATCCAGCAGAGTGATGTACGGTTCCTTTACAGATACGGGAACCGGTGTTTCTTCATGGGATACCGCTTCTGCGATGGCATCCCAGTTACCGTCATAACGGTAGGCATAATACGCGATATCTTCTCTCTTCAGCATAAGTCCTCCGATAGAAGATACCCCGTTTTTCCGCTTTCCCCTCAGAACAGATCGAGCTGCGTCTGTTTATACCGTACCGGCGCAAAGCTGCGGCGGTGGATCGGGGTGATGCCGTACTGTTCTATGGCATCGAGATGCTGCTTTGTTCCGTAGCCCTTGTTTTTGGCAAACCCGTATTCCGGATAGACGGCATCGTATTCCTTCATGATGCGGTCTCTGGTCACTTTGGCAAGAATACTTGCCGCGGCGATGCTGACACTCTTCTGATCTCCCTTCACAAGGTCGATCACAGGCTTTTTAAAGCCCGGCAGAGGCATTGCGTCCGTCAGGATGATATCTGCTCCGGAATGATCCGCCAGCGTCTCAAAAGCCTTCTGATCCGCCCGGTAGATATTCAGCCGGTCGATCTCTTCCACCGGGATCACGGCGATCTCATACCAGAGCGCGTCCTTCTGGATCACGTCAAACAGTTCTTCCCGCTTCTTTTCGGAAAGCGCCTTGGAATCGTATATGTCCGGATTCTCATAGCCGCGGGGAAACTTTACCGCCGCCGCACAGAGCGGACCTGCCAGAGGTCCCCTGCCCGCTTCATCGATCCCGGCGAGCAGCAGTTCCTTTTCCCAGTACGCATGTTCATATTCATTCGGACAGATCTTCGTTTTCTTCATCCGGTCGCTCCAGTGTCAGTCTGCCGATCTTCCCCTTGCGCAGGTCAAAGAGGAACGCATCGGCTGCTCTGCGTGTATCCGGTTTTCCTTCTTCTTTGAGCAGATGCCTTTTGGCAGCGATCTTTTTCAGAACGCCGTTGGGATTTTCCCCGTGCGCATCAAACATGTCTTCCAGAAGTCCCGGATATGTATTCTGTATCATGCGGATGACATCCATCGCAAGCATATTCCGCTCCAGTATGTCATCGTTGATCGATCCGTACGCCGCCAGCAGCGTACCGGTGACCTCATCGTCAAACTTCGGCCAGAGAACACCCGGCGTATCAAGCAGATCCAGTTCCTTATCGGCATGGATCCATGTCAGACTTCTTGTCACCCCGGGCTTATCTGCCGCCTTTACCGTGTTCTTGCCGGCAATGCGGTTGATCATCGTGCTTTTTCCGACATTCGGAATGCCGGCTGCCATCGCCCGTACGGCACGGGGACGGATTCCCCTTGCCAGCTGCTTTTCGCGCTTGGGCTTCATCACTTCCAGGCACTCGCGTATGATCTTACGTCCGCATTTGCTGTCCCGCATCAGATCCACGGCGATGCATGCAGTATTCTCATTCTTTCGGAGCCGGCGGATCCACTGCTCCGTTACGTCCGGGTCGGCCATATCGCTTTTTGCCAGAACGATGAGGCGCGGCTTGTTCTGCGCCAGTTCCAGCAGCATCGGATTCCGCGAAGCTTCCGGAAAGCGGGCATCGCGCAGTTCGATGACCATGTCCACTGCCTTCAGCCGCTCGATCATCTGTCGGCGGGCTTTTTCCATATGCCCGGGATACCACTGAATCATTACCATGTGTGGATCCCCATCTCGGAGAACGGGAACAGAACCAGTACGCCCTTGGAGCGGATCTGGTCTGCCCGGAACGGTCCGTATACGCGTGAATCTGTGGAATGCGGGCGGTTGTCGCCAAGACAGAAGTATTCATCTTCACCGAGGGTGATCGGCGCGACATCTTCCATGAACGCAGTTCCGAAACTGCTGCGGTACTCTTCATCAAAGAAATTCTCTTCGACGGGTTCCCCGTTGACATACAGCTGACCACCGGTATAGGAGATGGTCTCTCCCGGCAGTCCGACAGCCCGCTTCACCAGGTATTTTTCCTTCGGATCCACATAGATGATGACGATATCAAAGCGTCTGATGCCGTCCATTCTCATCCCGATCAGATTGGAAAAACCGAATTCCTGATCCTGCAGCGTCGGATACATGCTGGAACCCAGCACCTGCACCGGACGGGCAATGTAATTCGAGAACAGAAGCACCAGCGCCATACAGACGGCTACGTCACGCACAAAAAGCAGCACCTCTTTCCAGATCGGATTCGGTGTCGGCTCTTCGTTTTTATCGTCTTCCGGTTCTTCTTTTATGACCGGAAGTTCTTCCGTATCTTCGTATAAACTGCTGTTATCATTCATATCATTACTCATTCTATATACTTATCACGTTCTCTTATCTGCTTCAAGCAGGTTGTTATGCAAAGTAAAAGAGAGAAAGTATTATCTTTCTCTCTCCGGAATCGCTTAGCGGCGGTCTTCCTTGATACGTGCGTTCTTCGCAGACAGTCCTCTGAGGTATGTCAGCTTAGCTCTTCTGACTTTACCGCGGCGGACAACTTCGATCTTATCGATGATCGGGGAATGAACCGGGAAGGTTCTCTGGACACCGACACCGTTGGAGATCTTACGTACGGTAAAGGATGCTCCGATACCGCCGTTGCTTCTGTCAACTACAACGCCTTCGTAAACCTGAATACGTGTCTTGTTTCCTTCATGGATACGTACATGAACACGTACCGTGTCACCGGATTTGAAGGACGGAACGTCTTTTCTCATCTGGTCGTTAGTGATTCTGTCGACTAAACTTAAATCCATCTTACTCTACTCCTTTTCTGTCAACTGACCGATCTGCTCATGACCTGTGATGCTGTCAGCGGAACAGCGGTGCGCACACGCGCTCAATGATATTAACACGAATCGTTTCGAAATACAACTTTTTTCTGTCAGATCCAGCCGAAGTGCTCACATGCCTTCAGGATTCCGTCATCAGTATTGGCAGCCGTTATGTAATCGGCTTTTTCCTTCAGTTCCGGCACGGCATTTCCCATTGCGATCGACATCCAGCGCGGATCAAACATGACCAGGTCATTCTTTTCATCGCCGAACACGACGACATCTGCCGGATCCGCGTTCATATATTCCATCATGCGCAGGATGCCTTCTTTTTTCTTGTCGTACTGGATGACGAGATAACTGTCCGTCATGCGCAGATGTCCGAGCAGATCCAGCCACGGATACCGGTCCTCCTGTCCTTTCGGCACAGCGACATAGATCTTCATGATGCCGGGAAGAGACGCCGGATCCAGTTTCGGATCCACAAGATATGTCGTCAGTTCTCTGCGTCTTCCCGCCTGTTCGAGAAAGCGGAAATCCCGGATGATGACGCAGTCGCTGTCTTCCGGCGTGATCAGCCATCCGATGCCGTTTTCGTCACAGTGTTTCAGGAATTCCAGCGCCTTGTCATTTTCCAGGTACTGCTGATCGATGATCTGATCGTCGATGACCAGACATCCCCCGCCGCCGCATACCAGATTATGGATCCCGACGGAATCCGTGAACGCCTTTGTCTTGTAGTGCATGCGGCCGCTTGCCACCGCGACAAAATGCCCGGCTTCCTGCAGGCGGCGCAGCGCTTCCTGAGCGCTCGGAACGATCCGGTGCGTCGCGTCGTCGGTCAGTGTCCCGTCGATATCAAAGAAAAAGTATTTACGCTTCATTCAAATTCCTCCGGACAGCCTCAAAACCGCCGTTTTTCCGTACCGCTTCGATGACAAAGCCGAAACGGTCCACATCCGTGCATAATCCAAAGTCCGCCTCCGGAAATTCCGGGCGGGCGGGATCGAAGAATTTCTTTCCTTCGGTATAGCGTAGTTCATCCGCCAGTCTGCGGATCTCCCCCATCGGCTGACCGAGCAGAAGCGAGCGGATATACTCCGCGCACAGAAGATCCTCTTCCGTGTCCTTTTTCGCGTTCCAGCCCATTGCGACCAGGGATACCACTGCGGGATCTTTCCGGCGTATATACTCTGCCGTCGCCGCGGCATTGACCAGAGCACCTGTCAGGATGGTATCCGCTTTGCGGGCATTCACCAGTCCCTGTACGCCGGCGCTTGTCGTGTGGATCACCGTCCGGCCGCTCAGATCCAGTTTTTCAAACTGTGACGGAGCGTTCCCGTAGTCGAAGCCGTCCACCATGATGCCGTTGCGCTCTCCCGCCAGAATGCATGCGGGATCTTTCTGACGCCAGGCAAACGCTTCCTCCACTGTCCCGACAGGAATGATCCTGTCCGCATTCGCCGCAAACATATAGCATTCAAGGCTGAAAGCCCGGAACACATCAATGATCACGGTAAGTCCTTCCGCCTGTGCGGCGCCGTCCAGCAGATGCAGTATACGAATATCCATGGCCGTCCTCCGCCGTCATTATATCACCGTGCCTTGAATTCTTTCCCAAATAGATATACTATTTGCACAGCAGAGGTAATCATGGCTGAGACGAAAATTACATATCCATTCAGGCATTATCATGCCCGTGCATGCACAGTAGCGATATACGGTCAGAATGACCCGATCTTTTTCTGCGGCAGTCTTGTATTCCGCACATACTACACGGATGAAACGATGCAGGAAGTCGATACTGCCCGTACTTCCGCCTACCTGCGCGACACCATGTTCTATGAGACAAACAAGGTCATCCGCGAACAGCTGGAAGACCCGTACAGCGGACGCCGGGAACTGATCGATCTTTCTCTTCCCGAACTCGGCCGTCAGTACCGCATCGTCTACAACGCTGCGGAAACACCGTCAGGACGGTACGACGATCTCCTGACCGTCATATCCGACCGCGATCCTTCCGCCCGCGGCGTAGCGATCATACTGAAACAGGACGCCGAGAACGGACTTACATTTCTGGATGAAGCAGAAGCCAGGTATCTTGCGAAAATACTCGCATCCTAGCTTCTTTTTTTCTTCAGGTCTTCCCGGACCAGCGCCATGCTCATGCGGAAGTATTCCGTTCTGACATCTTCCGGGCTGATGCCGCACATCCGCGCGCACTCTGAAGCGCAGACGCACCGCACGAAGCTGTTCAGAAGATCTACCCACTGTTCCGGCGTATGCCGGTTTTCTTTCTGCTTCAGTCTTGTCCTTGCATAATTGCTCAATACCGTATGCACGGTCTCTCTGTCCATTACCATACTGTTTCCTCCGTATTCAGTATGGACGCGGAACAGAAAAACACTGTGCTTTCTCAGGCACAGTGCTCGTTTACAGCAGATACAGCAGAACAAACAGATAATGGCACAGACTCCCTGCCAGTACGAAGCAGTGGAAGATCTCGTGGTTGCCGAACTCCGGATCTTTCGTCAGCGGTATGCGGCAGGCATAGATGACCGCCCCGACGGAATAGAATACGCCGCCGGCCAGCAGCCACCAGAAACCCGGTGTTCCCACTGCCTTCCAGATCGAGGGAACCACAAAGATGCATGCCCATCCCATTGCCGTATACAGCACCGATGATACCCAGCGCGGGCAGTATACAAAGAACAGCTTGAAGATCATGCCGGCAGCCGCAATGCTCCAGATCACAGCCATCAGAGTGCTTCCGATGGTCTCTCTCAGAGCGATCGTGCAGACCGGCGTATAGCTTGCGGCAATGAGGATGAAGATACTCAGGTGGTCGATCTTCTTCAGGATGTCATTGACCGCCGGTGTGCTGTCAAACGCATGATAGGACGCGCTGGCACCGTATAGCACGATCATGCCGATCATGAATACCGCACAGGAGCTTAACGCCGCAATGTCCGCACCCATACGCGCGCCATGGATGAGCATGACCGGCATGCCGATGACCGCAGCGATGCATCCGCACAGGTGCGTCAGCGTACTTATGCGGTCTTTGACATGGAATTCATAAACTGCAGAATCATTTTTGATCACTGTCATATTACACCTCCTGTTTCTTTTAACTTTATATCGGTTATTGCTTATCCGATATTCATATTATATCGGTTATTTAATAACCTGTCAAAAGATATTGCCGGCGTAATAAAAAGATACAGGCTGTCCTGTATCTTTTGAATGAATGTGAAGTATGGATCTGTGTGTTTCAGATCAGTGAAGGATCATGCTCAGAAGCGCGATCTCCAGGATAGCCGCAACACCCATGACCAGTGTGTTCATGGTCTGTGTCTTATAGCCGCGGTCCGGAGACATTGCACCGAAGTTTGCAACGACCCAGAAGTAGGAGTCATTGGCATGGGATACTGTCATGGCGCCGGCACCAATTGCCATGCATACGAGCGTGATCTGTACCGGTGTGGTGAATCCGAGTACCGGCAGAAGCGGTGCTACGATGCCGGCTGTTGTCGTCAGAGCGACTGTGGAAGAACCCTGTGCCGATTTGAGGATCGCGGACAGCAGGAACGGGAAGAAGATGCCCATTGCCGACAGTACTGTCGCATGTCCGGAAATATAGTTGACCATGTCGGAAGCAGCGATCACTTTGCCGAGGACGCCGCCTGCTGCAGTAACGAACAGGATCGGTCCTACTGTCTTAAGTGTATCGTTGCAGATATCGTAGAACTTGCTCATCTTCTTTGCGCCGGCCAGCTGCAGCGCGGCGAAGCATGTACCAACAGCAAGCGCGATGATCGGTGTACCGAGGAATGTGAAGATGTCCGCAATGCCGCCCTTGATCTTGGCCATTGCCACGATGGATGACAGCGACATCAGGATGATCGGAACAATGATCGGAGCCAGCGAAGAGAAGCCGCTCGGCAGTTCGCCGTATTCCGCTACGAGTTCTTCATATGTCTTGACTGTTTCGCCTGCGTCTGCTTCATCGTCCGCCTTAACGCGTTTGCCGATGAACTTTCCGTAGAACAGGCCGGCTGCCAGCGGGAACAGCGAGCAGACCACGCCAAGTCCCATGACAAGCAGAAGATTGTTGCCGATGCCCAGTGTGGAAGCTGCTGCGATCGGACCTGGTGTCGGCGGAATAAATACGTGTGAGATGTAAAGACCGGAAGCCAGACCGACTGTCATGGCAACAGATGACTCTTTCGTTCTCTGCACCAGCGCTTTGCGGATCGGATTCAGAATAACGAAACCGGAGTCGCAGAATACCGGAATGGAAACGACCCAGCCCATCAGTTCAATAGCCAGAACCGGATTCTTTTCACCGACAATCTTGATGACCATATCAGCCAGCTTCAGAGCTGCGCCGGTCTCTTCCAGAATACTTCCGATCAGCGCGCCGAGAATGATAACGATACCGATGCTGGAGAACGTGGACGAGAAGCCCGCGCCGATGACACTTGCCAGACCGGAGACCTTCGTGCCGTCTTCAAGCGTCTTGTCGACGATCGGAATGCCGGCAATGATTCCCAGCGCCAGTGAGATCAGCATGATCGCGATGAACGGATGTACCTTGAACTTCGAGATCAGTACGATCATCAGAACGATTGCAAGTACAAAAACAATTATAAGCGGTAACCCTGTCATGAAATTATAACCTCCTATTCTTACCCCTTAAATGCATTGTATCATTATCCATAAAATATCGGTGCATACATTTTAATATTCACTGTAGTTTGACGGCATCTCCTCCCTTTTATATACTGAAACCATGAATACAAACAGCAAACTGCCGGCATTTACACTGCCGTCCTATGAAGAGATTCCGGACGTCGGCCTGTATCTGGATCAGACGGCAAAATACATCAACAGTTTCTTTACCGAATACCCGCAGCTGAACGTTACGCCTTCCATGATCGCCAATTACGTCAAGCTCAGGCTGGTAGCCCGGGTCCACAAAAAAACATACAATCGGGATCAGATCGCATGTTTCTTTCTTATCGCATTATCCAAAACGGTCCTGTCGATGGATCATATCCGCCTTATGCTCGGTTCCGAAACATCGCTCGACCACGCCGACGACTACCGGTTCTTCGCCGCCTGCATGAAGAGCAGCCTGGAAACGATCAGCACGCAGGGATCGTCCGTTCCTGACTGCGCCGACGACGCCCACCGGGAAATGCTCGGCAAGGTCACGGTGGCGATCTCGCACAAACTGTTTCTGGACTGGTATTTTGAACATACCGAGTTCCCGCAGGAATAACTGCCCTGCATCTATTTGCCTGCAAAAAAATACCGGCGACGGTCTTCTGACTGTCGCCGGTTTAATTCGTATTCCGGTTTATTTCTTTTCGAACTTCTTGCCGCAGTATTTGCAGTATGTCATAGACAGGTCTTCTTTGGAAAGACGCGTACCGCAGTTCGTGCAGAACTTCAGGCCGAGCACGGCAGCGGTCTGATCGATTGCTTTTTCCGGTCCCTCTGCCACGAGATCATCGGATTTAGGCACATTGGACACGACCGATTCGACCGGCTTTACTTCCGGAGTATCCGGAACGACAACGGTATCCTTATCGGATTTCTTTTTCCGGCGGGACGGTTTTTCTTCATCAATGAACGGAATATCGTCTTCTTCGTCTTTCTTTCTGCCGTACAGTTTTCTTCTCTTGATGTAGTAGAAGATCATCAGGATGTTATACAGTACGATGATGCCGAATACAATGCCGGCGATGACCTGTACGAAGACCGGTTCGATCCGCTTGTGCAGAGCCGCGGAAAGCAGGTCAGACGCATCCGCCGCAAATCCCAGGCCGATCAGCGCATAGGCAGCGAATACCGAGCCGGCAGTGAACAGAAGGATCAGCAGGATCTCACATACAAGCGAGCCTGTTTTCCAGCGGAAGGATTTCAGCCACTGGATCAGTTCCAGCAGGAATACCAGAACAAGACATCCCATACCGATGAAGATCCACGTCTGCAGACCTCCCTCCATATGCATATCGATGTCCAGTTTTTCAAGCACTCTTGTAACGATATTGAAGAATTCCGGCGTCTTGATGCGGAAATAATCGATCACAAAGCATGCAATGGTATAAAGCAGCGCAAGGATGGTGACCGGCATGATCAGTATCTGCCGGAATCTGTGCCACTTCAGCGGTGTCATTTTCTTATCAGTGTAAGCCATTCTGTTCCTCCTCGATCTTCCTGAGTATCTTCTTTTCTTCTTCGGTCAGGGAATGTTTTTCCAGAAGATCCGGACGGATCTCTCTGGTCAGCCGCAGTGACTGTTCCAGACGCCATTTCCGGATATTTTCATGATGACCGGACAGAAGCACTTCGGGTACCTTAACTCCATTATACTCCGCCGGCTTGGTATATTGCGGATATTCGAGAAGATCATTTTCATAAGATTCTTCCTGGGTGGACTCGCCTTTGATACTGCCGTCCAGAAGCCGGATCACGGAATCCATAATGCACATGGAAGCCAGTTCCCCGCCGGTCAGGACGTAATCACCGATACTGATGCTTTCGTCCACGTGATCCAGGACGCGCGCATCAACGCCTTCGTAATGTCCGCAGATGAGAACGACATGCTCTTTCTGTGCCAGTTCATGCGCTTTTTTCTGCGTATACGGATGTCCGGACGGACTCATGAGCACGGTGTATGTATTTTCCGTACGTACAGAGTCCAGCGCATCCAGCAGCGGCTGGCATTTCATGACCATGCCGGCACCGCCGCCAAACGGTGTATCGTCCACGTGACGGTAGCGGTCTCTGGCAAAGTCGCGGATCTGCACCAGATCGACGGACGCGATGCCGCGTACGATGCATCTGCCGATGATCGACGTATGCAGAAAATCTCCGTACATGTCCGGAAACAGCGTCAGTACCGAGAATCTCACAGCAGTCCCTCCGTATTCTGTACCGTCAGGATGCCCTTCTCTGTATCGACGTCGGCGATAAACTGCGGCACATAGGGAATCAGCACGGTGCCGCCTTCCTTCAGCGCCACACGAAGATTGTTCTGAGCTCCGTTTGTCTCTTCGACGTCCGTGACCGTCCCGATCTCTTCACCGGCTGTGCCGATCACCTTCAGCGAGATCAGCTCACTGCGGTAGTATTCCCCTTTCTTCAGGGGTTCGCGGGCTTCCCGCTCATACCAGACTTCGCACTGCTTGCAGCATTCCACGTCATTGATATTGCCTAGGCCTTCAAATGACACCAGCGAAAAGCCCTTATGGACCCGGAAGGAAGCAGTCTTCAGCGGCAGATATTCTCCGTCTTTGAGAATATAGACGGTATTTCCTTTCCGGTAGCGCAGGGCGTCAAAATCCGAATACGATTCTATCTTGACTTCCCCTTTGATCCCGTGAGTATTCACGATTTTTCCGATACATACCAGTTCCATGTCTTCCCTCCGAAAAAACGGAACATTCCTGTCCCGTTCAGATCTGTTCAAACTTGATAGTGACCTTCTTGTCTTCAGCGTGGCTCGCAACGGACATGACCTGACGCAGTGCGCTTGCCATACTGCCTTTTCTGCCGATCAGACGGGCAATGTCATCATCCTTTGCATATACATGCAGAGCGACTTCGTCTTCATCAAGACTCGGCATCATGCGGATCTCAAGACTCTGCGGATCTGCAACCATCGGCTTCACAAGGTCATAAAGAACCTTATCGAGTTCAGCCATACAGTTTACTTAGCCTTTTTTGCTGCGTGTTCCTTGTGGAACTGTTCCATGACACCTGCACGGGAAAGCAGATTGCGGACAGTGTCAGACGGCTGGGCACCGACATTGAGCCATTTCATAGCCTTCTCTGTGTCTACAAACAGTTCAGCCGGTTCTGTTGTCGGGTTGTAGTGTCCGATCGTTTCAATATCACGTCCGTCTCTCGGTGCGCGGGAATCCGCAACAACGATACGATATCTCGGTGCCTTCTTTGCACCCATTCTCTTTAAACGAAGCTTAACAGCCATAGTTTTTTTCCTCCTTTAATCAGCAGTTATGAGTCTAGCATTCTGTAATAAAGGTGTCAAGTAAAAATCCTTGACACCTTTATTTATTTTCAGTTTTTCTTGTCGTTCCGGTAAGGCATGCGCATATTTGCGGGCAGCTGGCCGTTCTTTTCAGCGTTTGCCATCATGCGTTCCAGTGTCTGTTCATTGAGGTTTCCGGATCTCTGCATACTGCCGATCTGATCCATGGCCTTTTTCATCTTGCTGAACTGGTTGATCAGACGGTTGACATCGTTGACCGTCGTGCCGGAACCGCGGGCAATACGCTTTTTCATCGTGGAACGGATCTTTGCCGGGTTCGCACGTTCATACGGCGTCATGGACTGAATGATCGCCTTTGTATGCTTCATGGCGTCGTTTGCCTTTGCTTCATCGAGCATGTCCGCGTACTGGTTGAATCCCGGCAGCATCTTCATGATGCCGCCCAGCGGTCCGAGTTTCTGGATCTGTTCGAACTGTTTCAGCATGTCATCCATGGTGAATTTGCCGCTGAGCATGCGTTCGGCCATCCGCTCGGTCTCTTCCATGTCCATCTTTTCCTGAGCACGTTCGACGAGCGATACGATATCGCCCATGCCGAGGATCCGGTCTGCCATACGGTCCGGATAGAAGATGTCCATATCTTCGATCTTTTCGCCTTCACCGACGAACTTGACCGGAACGTTCGTGATCTTCTTTACCGACAGAACGCCGCCGCCTCTGGAGTCACCGTCAAACTTTGTGACGACCAGACCGGTAAGCGGAAGTGTTTCGCTGAATGCGCGGGCGACGTTGACGATATCCTGACCGGTCATTGCGTCGACTGTCAGAAGGATCTCATCCGGATGTACAGCCGCATTGATCTGCCGCAGCTCATTCATCAGTTCTTCATCGATGTGCAGACGGCCGGCAGTATCGATGAATACGGTGTCATAGCCGTTCTGCTTTGCGTATTCGACGCCTCTGCGTACCGTCTCAAGCGCATTGACCGACGTGCCGAGCGTGAATACTTCGGTATCGATCTCTTTGCCGAGCGTCTGCAGCTGTTCGATGGCTGCCGGACGGATGACGTCAGCTGCGATCAGCAGGTTCTTCCGGTTGTATTTGTTGGCGCAGATCCGTGCAATCTTTGCCACGCTGGTCGTTTTACCGGTACCCTGAAGACCGACGAGCATGATGATGGTCAGCCCTTCTTCCTTGAAATTCAGGCCGGCTTCTTCATTGCCGAGCAGTTCGATCAGCTGATCGTGGACGATCTTGACGAGCATCTGGCCCGGTTCAACGCTGTTGATGACGTCCTCACCGCGGGCCTTTTCCCGGATCTCTTCCAGGAACTGCTTCACGATACGATAGTTTACATCCGCTTCCAGAAGTGCAAGACGCACCTCTTTCAGCATATCTTCCATATTGGCATCGCTCAGCTTGCCTTTGCCGGCGATGTTGCGCATAGTTTTATTTAAACGTTCACTTAATGAATCAAATGCCATATCCAACTCCTTACGGGCAGTATTTTAGCAGAAAACAGCAGTTAAAAAAACCGGAACAAGTGAAATACCGTCACTTCCTCCGGTTTCTCTTCTGTACGCGCGGTATCCGCTAATACGCGACGCGCTCGGCAATCACCTCGCAGTTGTAATACTGGACATCGTTTTTCTCATACATATCCGACTGCATGCGGCCTTTGACGGCAACGAGCGATCCGACATGCAGCGCTTCGGCGCACTCCTCCGCGATTCCCCGCCACAGGGTCACCTTGAAGCGGTCCTTGCCGAGCGTTCCGTCCTCATTCCGGAAACTCTTGTCCGATTCCACGATCATATGCGCCACGGGATTTCCCTTGCTGGTCGTTTTCAGTTCCAGCGGTTCGGCCACTCTGCCGACGATCACACAGCTGTTTAACATACACCCTCCTTGCTTACTGCACTGTGATGGTAAAACGTCTGTGCTGTCACCGCAAACCGCCAAACACCTGCTGTATGAAACAGAAAGACCGGTTTCCCTGTCGGAAACCGGTCAGTTATGGGATCAGTGCGCTGTTTTCAGCTCAGTTCCATGTTCCGCCGGATTCGGTGCGGTTGGAACCGCCTTCCGGCTTCAGGAATACTTCTCTCGGCTTGGAACCTCTTGCCGGACCGATCACGCCGTTTTCCTCCAGCAGATCGATCATGCGGGCAGCGCGGTTATAGCCGATGCCGAAGCGTCTCTGCAGAAGCGACGTACTGGCTTTCTGGTCCTGGATGACATATTCCTTGACTTCTTCGTAAAGCGGATCATCCGCTGCCCCGCCGCCTCCGAAGCCGCCTTCCTGGGCGCTTTCGAGAAGCACGAAGGCATCATCATAGACCGGTACTGCCTGCGCGGAAACATTTTCCGTCACCCGCTGTACTTCGTCGTCCGTCAGGAAGACGCCCTGCACACGCTGCGGCTTCTGTGCCGACGGTGCGAAGAGCATGTCGCCGTTGCCGAGCAGACGCTCCGCGCCGACATGATCGAGGATCGTACGCGAGTCGATCCCGCTCGATACCGCAAACGCGATACGGGACGGGATATTCGCTTTGATGACGCCGGTGATGACATCGGTGGACGGACGCTGGGTCGCAACGATCAGATGAATGCCGGCGGCGCGGGCAAGCTGCGTGATGCGCTGAATGCTCGCTTCCACTTCCTTGCCGGCAACCAGCATCAGGTCGGCCAGCTCGTCGATGATCACGACGATATACGGCATTTTCTTCAGTCCCGGATCTTCCGGATGCTTTTCGACCAGCGCGTTGTAGCCGGCGATATTGCGCACGGAGTTCTCGGCAAAGATGTTGTAGCGGGAATCCATGATATTCACAATGATCTGCAGGGCATTGGCTGCCTTGGCGGCGTCATTGATGACCGGTCCGATCAGATGCGGAATATTGCGGTACGGCGTGAATTCGACCTTCTTCGGGTCGATCAGCAGCATCTTCACGTCATCCGGATTCGTCCGCAGCAGCAGCGACGTTATGATGGCGTTCATGCATACCGATTTGCCGGAGCCGGTCGCACCGGCGATCAGCAGATGCGGCATCTTGTCCAGACGGCATGTGACGCAGTTGCCAAGCAGGTCCTTGCCGACGTAGAACAGCAGCGGACTCGGGTCTGTCTCCGCCGAAACGAGTTCCTTCATCTTAACGACGGAAACATGGGCATTCGGCACTTCGATGCCGACGGCATTGCGGCCCGGGATCGGTGCTTCGATACGCACGTCTTTTACCGCCATCTGCATCTTTATGTCATCCGCAAGCGTATTGATCTTGGATACTTTAACGTTCGCGTCCGGACGGATCTCATACTGCGTGACAGCCGGACCGATATGAACATCCAGCAGCTTCGCGTCCACATCGAAGTTCTTCAGGATACGGATGAGCGATTCTCCCTGCTCTCTTGCGGTACGCATCGCCGCCGGATTCTGCGACTGCGGCGATGCCGGATCCAGTACGGCATTGGGATTTGGCAGAGTGTATTTCTTCGTACGCCGGCGGAGATTTTTCTGTGTTCTCTGTACCGGCGCTTCCTGCGGCTTCTTTTCTTCCGGCTTCTGCACCGGCTGCGGACGCTGCACGATCTCTTCTTCCTCCGGTTCTTCCGCCGGGAACTCTTCCGGAATATACTCCGGCTCCGGATCCGATGCCGGCTGGTATTCGGTATAATGACCTTCCGTCGGGAAAGACCCGGTGCTGTCCGCGTCAATGAATATGGATTTATGACCCGGTTTGATGCCGATCTCGATCGGCTTATTCACCTTGCCCATCTGCGGGACGTCAAGGGAGATCGTCTCCGTCGGTTCATCCGCCCGGATATCGAATTCGCCCGGACGATATGCCGGTGTTTCTGCCGGACGCACCGGTTCGACATACGCGGGAACAGGCGTCTGTTCTTCCGGTTGTCTGTCTTCCGGATGTTTCTCCTGCGGTTCGTCGGCGTCGATCCGCTGCAGGCGTTTCTGCTTGCGGTCATCGAGGATCCGCCAGATATTCGGCGTCGGTTTTTCTTCTTCCGGCTCCGGTTCCGGTTCGGGTTCCGGATCATCCTCCGGCCGCTCCAGGAATTCCTTTATTGTTTTTCCCATGCTCTTCCAGCATGCGGGCGGTACAAACAGGATGACCGCGATGGCCAGAAGCACCACGATCGTCAGCCACACGCCGCCGCGCGAGATCACCGCGGAGATCAGCGCATACAGGCAGGCACCGATGATGCCGCCGCCGCATGTCGCCGGCGGATCGGCCGAGAAGAATTCCTTCGTCATTGCGGAGTATTCGCTCAGTACATACAGTCCGTTGCTTTCAGCCGGCGTATACTGCGCCGCTGAGATCAGCACCAGGGCGAGGATCACGCACAGGAACGCAAACGGATGTTCAAGCACCTCGTTTCCCTTTCTGCGCAGATACAGCCGCGCGCTTGTCCATACAGCCGCCAGTCCGAACAGCAGCAGGAATCTGTCGCCGATCAGGTACCGGCACAGATTATAGAGGAAGGTTCCGACAACGCCGAGCTTCATAATGCCGATCAGCGCTAATGCGAAAAGGATCACACTTGTGATCCACTGGCTTGTCACTTCTTTCTGTTTCTTTTCCTGTTCTTCTTTCAGTATCTGTTGTTTCGTTTTTCTTGCCACTCTTTACCTCAGATATTCTAATCTGCCGTATTGATCTCTACGATCGCAGGCAAAATCATCGGCCTCTTGCCGGTCTCACGCATGACATACCGCTGGATGGCATCTCTTGCCTCCACCCGGCATGACATATTGTCATAACGGCCGTCATTCACGGCGGCGATGATCGTCCGTTCCATGATCGCACCGATCTCCCGGATCATATAGTCCGCGTCCTTCAGATAGATAACGCCGCGGCTCTGCACGTCCGGTCCTCCGATCAGTTCTTTTGTCACATGGTTCATGACGACGCCGACGACGATGACGCCGTCTGTCGAAAGCAGTTCACGGTCTTTCAGGACCATACCGCTGGAATCCAGGTTCTCCTTGCCGTCCACGAGAATGTCGTCGGCACGGATATGATCGAAACTCATATTCAGGCTGCCGTCTTCAATCGCAGCGATCTGGCCGTTGTCGAGAACGATGATCTTATCGGGATCGTATCCCATATTCAGCGCGATCATCGCGTTGGCGATCAGCTGACGGTATTCGCCCTTCACCGGTACATAGTACTGCGGCTTCAGCAGCGAGATCATCATCTTGATGTCCTCGACGGACGCATGCATGGAGAATGCCCGCTTGGAGTCCACCAGGCATACCCGGGCGCCTTCCTTGTACAGATCGTCCTCCATCGCGCTTTCCTGCCGCTCGGTTCCCGGAACTGCCGGCGAAGCGACGATCACGGTATCGCTGGCACGCAGTTCGATCTTGTCGTCTTCCTTCGTGGCGATGTTGTGGATCTTCTTGAAGATGCTGGAGCCGGTGCCGGAGATGATCACAACGACATTTTCCATCTCATTGCGGAAATCCTCCGGAAGGATCTCCAGTCCTGCCGGAATATGATAGTAGCCAAGAGAAGCCATATCCGACATCAGAGCGCGCAGCTCGGTGTCGTAGATCATGACTTTCCGGTTGTATTTTACCACAAGTTCCACGATCTCTATGACACGGTATATATTCTGGTTGAATACCGTGATGAAAATACGTCCGGGTGAATCCTCGAAATACGTCTCGATCTGCTCGGTAATGCGGTGATTCGGTGAGGAATGCCCTTCTCTTGTCGCGCCTACCGATTCGCACAGCAGCGCCAGTACGCCGGCCGCACCGAGATCGGTGATATTGGTGACGTCGAAGCGGAAGGAATCGTTTCTGACGCTGTAGTCCTCAATGAACTCGCCGGAATAGACGACGAAGCCGTCTTCCGTCTTGATTGCCAGACCGAAGCCGTCGGCAATGGACTGGGTCGTACCGAAGGTGCGGATCTCGGTCTTTCCGATCTTGAATTTCGCATTTCTGCGGATCTTCTTGATATTGACCTTGCCGAGTCCGAGTTTCCTGATGCGCCGTTCAAACATCATTGCCGTAAACGGCGCCATATATACCGGAATATTCGGGAAATCCTTTACCAGATGCGACAGAGCTCCCATCACATCATCGTGACCGTGGGTAATGAAGATCGCCTTGATCCGGTCTTTATTCTCTTCCAGATAGGAAAAATCCGGAATGATGATCTCGATTCCCATCTGTCCCTGACCGGGATATTTGAGACCGCATTCCATAATAAATATATCTTCATCGTTTTCGACGATATACATATTCTTGCCGTCTTCATCAAGACCGCCGAGCGCGAATATACGTACTTTACTCATATTCATTATCCTCCGAAAAAGGTGATGCTTTTCAGGCTTATTATAATAAAAACCTGCTTCTGCTACAATGCTTCTCCGTCAAGTGAAAAACTGTGTACGCCGGTCACTTTTACGTCGACGATCCGGTTCTCGAGACCTTCCGGTCCGGTGAAGTTTACAAGCTTGTTTTCTTCGCTGTAGCCGCTGTATACATCTGCCTTTTTCCGCGAACTTCCCTCACACAGTACTTTTACGGTCCGGCCGAGATATTCCCGGTTGTTTGCCAGCGCGCTGTCCGCGATCTTATCGTTGAGGATCTGCAGACGCTGTTTCTTGACTTCAAAGGGAATATCGTCCGGCATGGACGCGGCCGGGGTGCCGCTGCGCGGCGAATAGATAAAGGTATATGCAAGATCGAAACGGCAGTGTTCCACAAGATCCAGCGTCTTCTGGAACTGCTCATCGGTCTCTCCCGGGAAGCCCACGATCAGGTCGGTCGTGAACGTGATCTCGGGGATCCGCTCTTTCATCGCGTCATACAGTTCCATATAGGATCCAGCCGTATAGCCTCTTGCCATGCGGCGCAGGATCTCATCGGATCCCGACTGCACGGGAAGATGCAGAGATTTCATGATATTCGGATAGCGGCGCATTGCCTCGATCGTCGAGATGCTGTAGTCGCGCGGATGCGATGTATAGAAGCGGATACGTTCGATCCCGGTCTCGGCGCACGCGCACAGCAGATCCGTAAATCCATCCTGCATGCCGAGGTCTTTTCCGTACGCATTGACGTTCTGACCGAGCAGCACGGCCTCTTTCCTGCCCTCTTCCTTCAGGGAAATGATCTCCTTGAGAATATCCTCCTGACGGCGGGAACGCTCTTTTCCGCGCGTATACGGAACGATGCAGTATGTGCAGAACTTGTTGCAGCCGTACATGATATTGACAAAGCCCTTGGCCGGATGGCTTCTGCGCACCGGCATGTTTTCCACGACTCTGCCCTCTTCCGAGAACACCTCGATGACGCGCTCATTGTCCTGCATGCACCGCCTGAGAAGCTCCGGCAGACGATAGATATTGTGAGTACCGAAGACCAGGTCGACCTGCGGATATTTCTGAATGAGCAGATCCACGATGTTTTCTTCCTGCGCCATGCATCCGCACAGAGCGATCTTTTTTTCCGGGTGTCTCTTTTTCAGTGTCTTCAGACTGCCGATCTCACCGAGCACGCGGTCTTCCGCCGCCTTGCGCACCGCGCACGTATTGAACAGCAGGAGATCAGCTTCTTCCTCGTTCTCGCAGGAAGAGAAGCCCATCATTTCCAGCATGCCGGCCATCGTTTCGCCGTCGCGTACGTTTGCCTGGCATCCGTATGTACGCAGATAATATGTTTTGCCCCGGCCTAAGCCGGCAGCGCCTGAACTTACTTCAAACAGATCGTAGGAGGATTCCACGGCATCCCGTGTTCTTTTCAGGGCCTGTTTCCGGTCCGGAAGTTTATACTCGCTGTGTTTCTGATCCATCTTCTTCTCCTCACTGTGATTTCTAATTATATACTAATTCCGGACAAAAATAAAAAACCAGACGATGCTGGTTTTTTGTTTTGCAATTATTCAGCTTCCTTGATAGCTTCAACCGGGCAGGCTGCTACACAGGCATAGCATGAAATGCAGGTATCTTCGTTGCAGACGGATTTGCCTTCATCGTCGAGTTCAAGAGCTCCCATCGGGCATGTTCCTACACAAGCACCGCATCCTACGCAAAGTTCTCTGTCAATTGTTACAGGCATATTAATTCCTCCTCCTATTTACGAAGATTATATCATTACAGTTTTTCGGATTCAATATCTGTGATGCAGGGCGGACTCGTTTTCCGTTACGACGGGCGGATCTGGATGCGCTCTATTGAGGAAGCCCGGCCTGTCTCATCGTCGATCCGGATCACGACGCCGCATATGACTGCCGGTCCTTTTGCCGGCTGGAAACGTGTCGGGATCTTATTGACGGCAGAATCCGTCACCTCATCGATATCCCTTCCGAGTATGCTGTCATACGCACCGCACATGCCGGCATCGGAAATGAACGCACAGCCTTCGAATACCCTCTCATCGGCTGTCTGCACATGCGTATGCGTTCCGATCACAGCCGTCACATCCTTATGGAACTGATACATGAACAGGATCTTTTCACTGGTCGCCTCGGCATGCAGGTCGACCAGGATAATATCCGCCCGGATCTCCGGCAGAAGTCTCTGCATGGCCGGGATCGGTTCTTCCGTTGCCGCATTCATAAACGCATGGCCGAGGATCGATACGACGGCGATCTTCTTGGTGCCGCAGCGGCGGATCACAAAACTCTGCCCTGCCCCTGCCGGTTCCATATTCTCCGGCCGCACCAGCAGCGGGCAGTTTTCGATCCCGTTCAGGATCTCTTTTTTGGCAAAGGCATGGTTGCCCAGTGTGACGACATCCGCGCCAGCCCTGACCAGTCTGCCGTATATCGCTTCGGTGATGCCCTTTCCGTTGGCGGCGTTCTCTGCATTGACCACGACAAAATCCGCTTCATATTGTTTTCTGAGCCGCTCCATGCTGTGAAGAACAGCCGAAAGACCGCTTCTCGCCACGACGTCGCCGATAAACAGGATATTCATATGATTCCTTTCAGACAGAACAGTAAAGCCCCGTACCTTTATTTTTACAATATACGTACATCTTTTCAAGCAGAGCACGTGCTTTTTTGTGAAATGTTTCAGATATTTCACAATAAAAAGAGCAGATGACTTTGTTTCATCTGCTCCAGCGCGGTTACTTCGCCAGTTCCTGTACGCGTACTTCGCGGATCAGGGTAACTTTGATCTGACCCGGATAGGTCATCTCATTTTCGATCTTTTCGCGGATATCATGGGCGATCTTGACCATGCGGATGTCATCGACCTTATCCGGCTTGACCAGAACACGCACTTCACGGCCGGCCTGGATCGCGAACGCCTTTTCGACACCGTCGAAGCCGTTTGCGATCTTTTCCAGATTCTCCAGACGGTTGATGTAGCCTTCCATGGATTCATAGCGGGCACCCGGACGGGCGGCGCTCAGCGTATCGGCTGCGGCGACAAGCACAGCGATGATGTCCTGCGGTTCCGTATCGCCGTGGTGGCTTTCGATCGAGTTGACAACGATCGCGTTCTCGCCGAACTTCTTCGCATAGCGGGCACCGAGCTCCACATGCGTACCTTCCTGTTCAAAGTCGACAGCCTTGCCGATGTCATGGAGAAGTCCGGCACGTTTTGCCAGGTTCTGATTCAGTCCCAGTTCGGCGGCCATCATGCCGGCAAACGCGGCGACTTCCATGGAATGCGCCAGACCGTTCTGACCGTATGAATAACGGAAGCGCATGCGTCCGAGCATCTTGATCAGTTCCTTGTTCATGCGGCCGATGCCGAGCTTGAATACTGCTTCGTTGCCGATCTTCAGGATCGTATCGTCCAGATCCTTGCGGGTCTTCTCGACGACTTCCTCAATGCGTCCCGGCTGGATTCTGCCGTCTTTCATCAGTATCTCAAGAGACTGACGGGCAACTTCACGGCGGATCGGATCAAAGCTTGAGATCGTGATGATGTCCGGTGTGTCGTCAATGATCAGATCTACGCCGGTCGCCTGTTCGATCGCCTTGATGTTTCTTCCTTCACGACCGATGATGCGTCCCTTCATTTCTTCTGAAGGCAGAGTTACGGTAGAGACGGTGCGTTCGATCGTTTCTTCCTGGGCGTATCTGTGAATGGTCATCGCAATGATGTTGCGGGCATTTTCGGAAGCTCTGACTTCAGCCTCCTCCTGTGCGTCATGCAGATACTGCGCGATCTCCTGTTCGCTCTTCTTCTCAACTGCTTCCATCAGTTCCTTCCGCGCATCTTCCTGTGTCATATTCGATACGCGTTCGAGAACCTTGATCTGGCTGTCGATCCTCTCCTGCAGTTCGTTCTCCATTTTGCCAATATTTGCAAGTCTGACTTCCAACTGTTTGTCTTTTTCAAGAAGTTTTTTCTCGTTCGTCCGGACATTCTCTTCACGGAATTTGACTTTTTCTTCGCGTCTGGCGAGTTCCGTATCATTCTGACGCAGCTTATTCTGCTGTTTCTTGATCTCGTTCTCCGCCTGCAGCTTCATATCATAAACCTGCTGCTTGCCGTCAAGATTTGCCTGCCGGATCAGTGTTTCCGCTTTTGCGGTCGCCTCTTCCACGATCGCATTTGCTTTCTCAGCCGAACGGTCCAGTCCCATGTTACCGGCAATCTTCATGATCAGAATGCCGATTACGATACCTACAATACCAGCGAAAATGGCGGTTCCTAATGGTCCCATAGTCATTCCTCCATTTTCCATCTGTTTTTCGGGGTGAGTCCCATCGAATATTATACGCAAATACCCGTTTTTTCACAAGTTGAAAAAAGGCACGGGACTGCCCGTGCCTGTATGCTACGCTTCTGCTTCTTCCGCGGAAGTCTGCGGGAAGAGCTTTTCCTTTACTTTTTCCGTCAGTTCCGCTTCAAATGCCGGATCGTTCTTCATGCGCTCGCGTACGGAGTTCATGCCCTGACCGATCTTTTCCCCGTTATAGGAGAACCATGCGCCGGCTTTCTCAACGATATCGTTCTCGACAGCCATCGTGATCACTTCATCGGTGCGCGAGATGCCTTCGCCGTAGATCATGTTGACGCTGGCCGTACGGAACGGCGGCGCCACTTTGTTCTTCACAACTTTGATCTTAACAGAGTTGCCGTATGCTTCCCCGCCGTTTTTCAGCGTTTCCGCACGGCGGACATCCAGACGTACCGAGGCATAGAACTTCAGCGCGCGGCCGCCCGGCGTCGTCTCGGGATTGCCGAACATGATGCCGACCTTTTCACGCAGCTGGTTGATGAAGATCGCAGTCGTGCTGGAACGGTTCATACTGCCGGCGAGCTTGCGCATCGCCTTGGACATCAGACGCGCCTGCAGACCGACGGAAGCGTCTCCCATCTCTCCGTCCAGTTCCGCCTGCGGAACCAGCGCTGCGACCGAGTCGATCACGACCAGATCGATCGCACCGGACTTGATCAGCACATCGGTGATCTCAAGCGCCTGTTCGCCGGAGTCCGGCTGGGACAGGATCAGTTCGTCGATATCAACGCCGAGCTTCTTGGCATACATCGGGTCGATGGCATTTTCCGCATCGATGAACGCGCATCTGCCGCCCATCTTCTGACATTCCGCAATGGCATGCAGCGCCAGGGTCGTCTTACCGGATGATTCCGGTCCGTAGATCTCAATGATCCTTCCCTTCGGATAGCCGCCGATGCCGAGCGCGGCATCCAGAGCCAGAGAGCCGGACGGGATCGCGTCCACGGATACGTCGGCGCGGTCGCCGAGTTTCATGATCGAGCCTTTGCCGAATTCTTTTTCGATCGTCTTTATTGCATCGCTGAGCAGTTTGTCACGGTTTTCCGCCGTGACTGCTTCTTTTGGTTTTGCCATATCTTATTCCTCCGTTATCTATATACACGGTTCCTGCCTGAACCCCTCCGTTTTATCTGGATTCCATGATGTCATCCCGCGTCAGGTTGAAATACTGTACGCCGGACACGAAACTGATGAACGCCGAGAACCACAGCAGCACGCCGGTGACCGGCAGTCCCCACAGTTCAAACGGCAGATTGTTGAGCAGGATCATTGCGATCGTTACCATCTGCAGCACAGTCTTCAGCTTTCCCATCATGCCTGCCGCAACGACCTTTCCGTTGGCAGCCGCGACCATGCGGCATCCGTCCACGACTGTATCGCGCGCCACCATGATGATGACCGGAACGACCGGTATCAGGCCGCCGTAGGCAAACAATATGAACATCGTTGTCGTAAGCAGCTTGTCCGCAACCGGATCGGCAAACTTGCCGAACGTCGTCATCATATTGTTCTTCCGGGCAAGATATCCGTCCAGGGCATCCGTGACTGCCGCTATGAAGTATACGGCAAGTGTTACAAGATTGACCACCGAAAGGCTCACGGCGCCGATCTGGATGACCAGCGGCTCTATGCCGAAAGCTGTATACGGAAAGATCCACAGCAGAATGATCACCGGGATCAGAACGATCCGGAATAATGTCAGCCGGTTTGGAAGATTCATGCTTTCTCCTTCGTTGTTTTCATTGAGAAAGAGGAAGGACGTGCCTTCCTCTTTGAGAGCGTATCATCATAAGCCATGTTCTGTATCCGTTGCCGGATGGCAGCCATTTATCTCTGCATATGAACATATACAGCCGTATCGGACTTCATTTCGCCTTCAACAGTTCCCCTACCATATTTTGGGTTTCTCGCTTGCGGGGTTTACCTCGTTCCACTCCGCCGGTTTCCCGACGGACTGCGTCACTGTGGCACCTTAAGGGCATCGGCCATGGGCGAACCTTTAGGCGTCTGCTCCGCCGTCATCCCGAAGGATGCCTGGCCTTATTGATTGGACCAGCACAAACACTACCATCATCGCAGATGGTGCGAGCATGGACTTTCCTCTGACATTACTGCCAGCGGCTGCCGGTAATACGCACTACTGTCTGTTCTTGTCAGAACCGAATACTGCTTTTTCCAGACGCGACAGTCTTCTCAGCAGATCCACCTGTGCAGCTCCCTGCATCATCGGATCCTGCGAATCCCTGTCATTCTCGGATTTGGCGCGCATCGTTCCTTCCATCTGAATGAGTTTTGCCCGGAGCGAAGCGTTCGTCGTCTCCAGATCTTTAATTTTCCGGTTCAGCGATGCAATCATCTCCTCGTAGGTCTGGTAGTCCTGGATGACCTGATCCAGAAGCTGATCGACCTGTGCAGGAGCATATCCTCTGAAGTCGATTGCAAACTGTTTATCAACGATCTCATTCGGATCCAGATTCAGTTTTCCTGCCATATTTCTTATCCTCCCTCAGACTTTATAATTATCTCAGAGGGGCACCGGAAAATCAATAAATCTTCCTTAAATTGCCCTGTGATTGTATAATAAACGTTGTGGTTATTAGAATATGGTAAACTACCCGAACGGAGCTAAGAAAAACTGGACGCCCGCCGCTTCCTCGGCCGGACGCCGCGGCATGAATCTGGAGAATGACATCAACCAGACGAATCAGTATTACCTGGACTGTGATACTGCCGTGATACACAAGAAACCGACTCCGGTACAGATCGTCAAGGTCGATTATCCCAGCCGCAACGCGGCCAAGATCATTGAAGCGTATTTCAAGATCCCTTCCACGACCGACTACAACGGCATCTACCGGGGCAGATACATCGACTTCGAGGCAAAGGAATGCTCGCTTAAAACTTCCTTTCCCCTCAAGTCCATCCATCTTCATCAGGTAAAGCATCTGGAAGCCTGCATGCGCCACGGCGGCATCGCCTTCCTGATCGTCCGCTTCACCCATCTGGATGAGACGTACCTTGTACCTGCTGACAGAATCTCGGCTTTCTGGTATCATCATGACCGAAGTTCCATTCCCTATGCATGGTTCAGGGAAAACGGTACGGAAATACCTGGAAACTACGTGAAGCCGGTCGACTATCTCAAGATCGTAGACCGTATCTATTTTGAAGAAGGAGGTTCAACCTCAAATGGCGAAAACTAGCAAAAAGCATCCCGGGATCCGGAAAAAGTTCCACGGCTTCCGGTTCCTGACTCTCATTCTGGCGATCCTGTTCGGATTTGAACTGGTCGTCGGTGCCGCCGGGATCACCACCCTGAAGAGCATGCTTGAAGATAAACCGGAGATCCAGCTGGAAGAGTTCTTCTCGCCGGAGTCCACGCTCATCTTCGACATGAACGGTACGGAGATCGCGGACGTCGGCACCCAGCTGCGTGAAAACATTACATATGATCAGATACCGGAAAGCCTTGTGGACGCATTCCTGTGCATTGAAGACTCGCGTTTCTTCACCCATAACGGCTTCGATATCCCCCGCTTTGCCAAGGCGATCATCGAAACGATCCTGAACGGAAACATGCAGGGCGGATCCACCTTCACGATGCAGCTGGTCAAGCTGACCTATTTCACGAATGACGAGACCGGAACAAGCCGCACCAAAGACATCGCCTACAAAGTTCAGCAGATCGCCATGGCGCTGGAACTGGAAAAACAGTCCAACAAAAAAGAGATCTTCGAACTGTATATGAACAAGATGAACTTCGGCGGCATCGGTAATATCCGCGGCGTCGAAAAAGCATCGGAACAGTATTACGGCAAGCGCGTGAGCGAACTGAACATCGATGAATGTGCAATGCTGGCGGGCGTCGTCAACTCCCCGTACTGGTATGATCCGCACTACTATCTGGATCACGCCACAAGCCGCCGCGACAACGTTCTCTACATGATGTGGTATCACGGCTATATAACCGAAGAACAGTACCGGCTGGCAAAGTCGGTCCGCGTGGAAGATACACTGATCGATCCGGCCGAGAACAGAGATCCGGACAATGAATACCGCTTCCAGGCGTATATCGATGAAGCAATCAAGGAAGCGGAGATCATGACCGGTCAGGATCCGCTGAACGTATCCATGGAGATCTATACCGCCATGGATCCGGACGTGCAGGACGAAATGGAAAGGATCTGCGCGGATGAGAATCCGAATGTAAACTTCGCAGACGATCTGATGGAGATCGGCATCCTCTCCATGAACAACCAGACCGGCGAGATCATCGGCATCGGCGGCGGACGCAACTATGCGGCCGGCGGAAGCATGCTGCTGAACCACGCTACAGATCAGTACAAACAGCCGGGTTCCTCGGTCAAGCCGTTCCTCGACTACGCCCTCGCCTTTGAACATCTGGGCTGGGCAACATCACACGTGCTTACGGACAAACCGGTCGCACTCGGCAACCACATCTTCAAGAACGCAAACGGGCAGTACTACGGCGACGTGACGCTGGAAACAGCGGTCATCTCCTCACTGAACACGCCGGCGATCCAGACCCTGCAGGCAGTCATTGACGCAGCCGGTCAGGAAGCGGTCATGACAGTGCTCAGAAAGCTGCAGTTCTCCCACTTTACCGAGGAAGGATTCGATATCGGTTACGCCATCGGCGGAAACAACTTCGTCTGCTCCGTCAAGGAACTTGCCGGTGCGCACGCGATGCTGATGAACGAAGGCTATTACATCAAGCCGCATACCATCAAGCGCCTTGTCTTCCGCAACGGCAAAGCCGATCCGATCGAAGGCTCGGATTACTATAAGAAAGCAAGCGTCATCACCCCGCAGTCAGCCTACCTGGCTGCCACACTGATGCGCTCGGCAGTATCCACTTCCACCTTCAACTACATGCAGATCCTGCAGCGCAGGTATCCGGTATACGGCAAGACCGGTACGACCGACTGGGGCTATGACGGCGTCCAGTACGGCATTCCGGTCGGTGCCATGAAAGACAAGTGGATGGTCGCTGAAACCGACGAATATACGACCGCGGTATGGGTCGGATGGGAAAAAGGTGAAAAAGATATGGGAACATACTTCTCCACCGCAAAAGCCATGATGAACATCCCCGGTCATATCTGCAGTGAAATGCTGAATGTGGTCAACCGCAACTCGGATCCGCAGGAACTGGAAATGCCGGACGGCATATCCAAGATCACCCATATCATTTCTCTGTATCCGTACACGGCACCGCTGCCCGGCATGCCTTCACAGTATGTCATCACCGGTCTGATCCGTTCGGAATCCAATCATCTTGCAGAACCTCAGGGCTATGCTTCTCTGAGCAATATCTCAAGCTTCAACGCAGCCTATGCGAAAGACGGTACGATCACCTTCAACTGGGGAACCTATCCGAATCCAAGTCAGCTGACGGTCGCCTCGTCCTACCAGGATCTGTCCCTCGGCAATGTTCACGCCTCCGGCAGACGCCTGTTCGACTATTCCTGGATCTGGGGTCCGGTACGCTACCGTGCCCGCATCATACAGAACGGTCAGACAGTCGCCGAAGTTACCAGTGAAACAGAATCCATGGCGCAGAAAGTCGGCGGACTGGCCGACAGCACCGATACCCAGGTATGCGGATACTACGTATTCGAGAACTCCGGAACGGCATCCAATGAGATCTGCTCCTCCTTCCGTACGAAGGATCCGGACAGAGTCAGGATCCCGGATACAGACGATCTGAACGGACTCATCGCCTGGGCAGCCCAGAACAATATATTCCTTGCCATCGATCCTACTGCCTACGAAGCAGGCGTACGTCTGCAGATCCTCAACGATAAGAGCAAGAGCGTTCGCGGCAAAGAAGTAAACTCCGGTTCCACCGTATACGTATTCGGTGTGCACTGAACATAAGACAGTTCTGATGAACTGTCTTTTTGTATGCATCCCCGAAAAAAGAACGGAAAGCTCAGTATTACTTTCCGTTCTTATTCTCTTTATAGTACCGGCAGAGATCGGTAAACGGACAGCGTCCGCATTCCGGATTCCGGGCATGACACAGATACCTACCGAAGAAGATCATCTGGTGGTGTGTGCGGATCCAGCGCTCTTTCGGTATTCTGCGGCACAGTTTCTTTTCCGTTTCCAGAACAGAGTCCCCTTCGTCCGCAAGACGCAGTCTGCCGGCAATGCGATACACATGCGTATCCACGGCAAGAGAAGGAACGCCGTAGCACTCCGCCAGGATGACATTGGCGCACTTGCGGCCGATGCCCGGCAGGCTGACCAGTTCCTCCATCGTCTGCGGCACCTGTCCGCCGAAGTTTTCACACATCCCCTTTGCCATTCCCTGGATCGACTTCGCCTTATTGCGGTACAGGCCGAGACGGGCAATGCACTGTTCGATCTCATGAATATCCCCTGCCGCAAGCGATGCCGGATCGGGATATTTTTCAAACAGCGCCGGCGTGACTTTATTGACGGATACGTCTGTAGTCTGCGCCGAAAGCAGCACAGCCGCCGCAAGTTCATACGCATTCCGGTGATTCAGTTCGCATTTTGCATCGGGAAACAGTTCTTCCAGTCCGTCCAGGATCCGCTGTGTACGTTTCGATGTCATGAGGTTTCCTTTCCGGACGATCCGATAAAGCCCTTCTTTTTCCATTCCTGCAGGATGCGGTCGATATAGGAAGTATTCAGATGCTGGTATGCGCTTGCCTCACGCAGCGCCTGGATGATCATCTTCTTGTTGTAGGTACTGTTCCACTCCGAGATCTTTTCCATCTCCCGCGGATTCAGCGGCCGTCCGAATTCGCTTTCAAACAGATCGAACAGCGACTGGTCCATCACCCTCTGCTGTTTCGCCGTTTCCGTCTCAAACAGTCCGTCCAGCACAAAGCGGACTTCTTTATTGGAAGCCCGTATCTCCAGATACCGCTTGGCACACAGCAGCGAGATGACCTTATCGGTCTCTTCGGCGGAAAGGCCTGTCTTCGCCGCCAGGGAATCCATCGTGATCACCATCCGGTGCTCGTTCATAAAATCAACTGCCATGACGAGAAGAAACTCCTCACCGCTCAGTCCGAGCACCTGCAGATGATCAATGATCCAGTCCCTGCGGCTTACATAGTTCTGTTCATACCATTTCATAGAATCATTTCCTGCAGAAGTAATTATATGTTAGTATGAAATATATGTTCAAGAAACTTTTATTTTCCCTGCTGGCAGTCCTTATGATCTACAGCAGCGCCGCCATGGTATATCGGATCTTTGAGCCGCAGCTGGACACACATGAGCAGAAAGACCTCACGTATGTGGAATACGCCACGCTGTCGGATTATATCCTGAGCCATGGTGAGGCAAGCATACATGTTGTTTTCTTCTGCAGTCTTCAGGACGCGAACTCTCTCTATGTCAAAGACACGGTCCTGTCTACGGTCCAGTCGGATACCGGACTGCCCGTATCCCAGATCATCGAAGTCGTTGACGTCAGCACGGCCGGCAGTGATATCGAAGCGCGTCTGCAGCGTGACTGGGGCGTCGGTGCGATCCCGAGCTTTGTATCTGTCGGCGTTGAAAACGGACAGTGCGTCGTTCATGACCGTCTGGAATGGAGAGAGGAAGACCCGCTCAAAGCACTGCGCATTGAGGAATGGCTGGAAGCAAACGGCTTCCGGACCCGCGGCACAAATTACTGAGCAGAAAAAAGCGCAGTTTCGATGAACTGCGTTTTCTTATTCTTCCTCGATGTATGTTTCCTGCGGCTGATCTGCCCACAGAGCTTCCAGACGGTACATGCGCCGGGCATCTTCCGTAAAGATATGAACGATGACATCATTGAGATCCACAAGCATCCAGTCGCTCTCTCTTTCTCCTTCCCGCATGCGTACGTCGTAGCCGTTCTTAAACGCTGCGTCCTCCACATATTCGCAGAGCGCGTTTGCCTGGCGCAGACTTCCTGCCGTAGCGATCACGAAGTAATCAGTAAACGGACTGACTGCATGCATATCTATGGTAACGATATTTTTGGCCTGCTTTTCCGAAAGCGTCTTCCGTACCAGATCTAATAATTCAGACATTTTTTTCCTCCGTATCAATAAACTGTCTGGTTTCTTCAAATATGAATTCCGCGGCTTCTTTCAGACTCCGCTCAGCGATCTTCCATTCCGTATCGATCGGATACGGACGGGTCGGTTCGATCTTATCCGCTATATACAGGATCCGGTCGTGATCACTCATTCCGTCTCCCAGTGTATGATGGCGCACGGCACTGCGTATGATGCGGTCATAACAGCACATCTCCTGACGCAGAAATACTTCTGCCGTAAACGAATGCCATACTTTGTAATTCTCCGCCGCAAACTCCGGATACCAGAAATTCATCACCCGCAGATTTTCTTCATTGCTCTGTTTTTTTGTAATGTCATGAAGATATCCCGCGATCCGCATTCTTTCCCGGTCAAGGCCATAGCGTGCCGCGAAATACTCCGCCGTCTTCGCCACTGAAACGGAATGCGAAGCCCTCTGCTCTGTGCAGCGGCTCTGTACACACAGTTCCAGAAACTCCGTTTCATGCCACAGCATATTCCGCGTGCCTCTTGCAGCAAGCCGCACGATGCCGCTGCGCACCGCCTCTCCATCCCCGGATCCATCCGGAAGATACATTACCGTGTCTTCCGGAGAGACTTTTTCAGTGACGTGAATGTGCCGGTACGGCGCCAGTGCGCGTTTCAGGAGTTTTCTGCGCAGGGAATACGACAGGATCCCTTCTTCCGGCATATGCACATACAGGGTCTGACACCCCTTCATCCTGCGGCAGGAAACGATCCATTCCAGTTCTTTCTGCGTGATCGGATCAAAGGAAGCGGATACGACTGCCCTCATGGCAGAATGATCCGGTGTTCCTTTGAGCGCCGGTACAGCACGATATTGCGGCCGATTACCTGAACGAGTTCGCTGCCGGTCAGCCGGGCAAGATCAAAAGCTGCTTCCTTAATATCATCCGGAGCGTTCTTCAGTACCGACACCTTGATCAGCTCACGCTTGCGCAGCGCGGCGTCCACGGTATTGATCAGATTCTCGGTAATGGATTCCTTGCCGATCTGAAACAGCGGACGTTCTGTCTGCGCAAGACTTCTCAGATAGCTTTTCTGTTTTCCTGTAAGCATTTTTTTATACCATAGCCTTTCTGAATGTCACACTGACTCCGCGCGGTACTTTTACCCGCACCGAGCTGATCTGTCCGGACAGGCATACCCATCCGAGACCGTCGATCACGACATCCATTTTTTCGAATTCCTTGCGGTCGCTGTATACATCTGTTTCCGGAGAGACCGGTACCGGCTTCAGCAATTCCCCGTAGTGTTTCTCCCACAGAGCGTCTGCGCCGCTGACTTTGGACCGATGGATCTTCAGCCGGCCGCTGACATAGAACACGCATGTCGCACCGTCGCAGCCGAGAACATCGATCCGTGCCAGTCCGCCGACCGCAAAACTCTGATCGCCGCGCAGCTGGTAGATCTGCGGCTTGATGCGTCCGGACGGGATCACGGTCTTGTAATCCGCCTCCTGAATGCGTGTGAGAAGACTTCCTCTCACTTCAATGCCGGGCGTATCGATAAACGTCATGCCTTCGATCTCCATCGTATTGAAATCCAGGGTCGTTCCGGGATACCGGCTCTCCGTCAGGACTTTCTTTTTCATCAGATGGTTGATCAGCGTGCTCTTGCCGGAGTTCGCCCGTCCCATGACGGCGATCGGCCTCCCCTGGCATGCCAGGCGGCAAGCATTGAGCACTTCGTCGGCACATTCCGGGTCCTCGCGGCTCGTAAGCACCAGACCGCTGATCCGGATGCCTGCTTCTTTCAGTCTGGCGAAGACAAAGCGGGCGGTCTTTTCATGGTTCAGAGTCTGCGGCAGAATATCGCGTTTGCTGGCGCACAGCACGATCTCCTTATCGCCGACAAGACGGTTGAGACCGGGTATGATCCCTGCTTCAAAGTCAAACAGATCGGCGACCCACAGGATCATGCAGTCCATATCCGCAATTCGCTGCAGGACACTGTCCTGATCGATCCCGGTATCGAGGGTCAGAACAGGATCGTCATAATGGATCAGACGGAAACATCTCTGACAGTACTCACTGCCTTCCTTCGGCGTATAGCCGGCTCTGGTGCTGTCAGTACTCTGCAGGACAGCGCCGCATCCCTTACAGATGGTCATAATAATTACCTCGCTGTATATTCCGCGTCTGTTTCCAGCGCGCGAAGATCCGGTTTTCCATCCACCGTGAGACGGTACCGGACAGATTGTCTTTCTCGGACAGCGGATCACTCAGGATCCGGTATATGCCGGCCAGATATGCGCCGAGCATATCGGTGAGCAGCTGATCGCCGATCGCTGCGGTCTCCGCCGGCGTGCATCCGTATGTTTTCATGACTTCCCGGTAGGTAAACGGAAGCGGCTTCATGGAGAACGAACGGTAGTCCACACCGCACGTCACGGCATAATCATGACAGTGAGAGGCAAAGTTGTTGGACAGGATCACCGGAATGATCCCGCTGTCCCGCAGTCTTTCCAGCGCTTTCATGCTGTCGTGCGTTTTGCCCGCATCGGTCGATTCCATCAGGGTATTGTCATAGTCCACGAGAAGAAGACGGATCCCCTTCTCTTTCAGTTTTTCGGGATCGAGGTCCCGGATCCCGGGCACATACATGTCCGGAACCGCAAAGCGCCGTTTCTCAGCCATCGAACAGGGTCATCCTTTCGATGTCGTCATGAACTTCCTCACTGTCGGCAGGAAGATCGATGATACGGCATTCCTGAATACCGCGTTCTGCCGCGAAGCCCGGCTGCAGTTCGATCACGGACGAGAAGCCGCTGTCTTTCGGACGGAACGGTATATCCGTCGCCCGGACTTCTCTGCGTTCCGGATCACTGAATACCAGTACATCAGACGGTGAGATGCGGTCCATCCACGCGATCACGCTCGGATTCGTCTTGACCTTGCGGCAGATCTGAACGCCCTTGGACGGACGGTTCTGCAGCGGGATCTCTTCCAGATGCATACGCTTCATCAGACCGTTCTCCGTGACGAATACGAGTGAAGGATCCTTCGGATGCACAGCGCACGCGCAGGCAATACTGTCGCCGGCCGCGAAGTTCATAAGGCGGACGCCGCGGGCACGGATGCCGAATGTCGGCAGCTGGTCCAGTTCAAACCGGTAACAGCAGCCGCTCTTCGAGACCGCCGCGATCTCGTCGCCCTCATAGACGAGGAACGATTGCAGCATATCCGTCTTGGATCCGATGTTCATTGCCGCAAGCAGACGGTTCTGCTTGGTGACCTGCCACGTCGACACCGGCGTCTTCTTGATGTAGCCGTCGCCGGATACCGTTACGATCCATGCGTATGTAGCAAAATCCTTTACGAGAATCGCGTCCACGATCTTGTCTTCGGTGTCGATGCGGAAAGCATGGTTGACGCGGTTTCCGCGTTCTTTCCACTTTGCCTCATCGATCTGCCATACCGGCACAGACGCGTAGTTTCCTCTGTTGGTGAACAGCAGCAGCGTATCCAGCGTATCACACTCCGCCGTACCGATCAGCGTATCTTCCGGCTTCCGGCCGGTCGGCGCGCCGTTGGATGACGTATAGGATTTCATCGATACGCGCTTGACATAAATATCTTTTGTGACGGCGATCATGACGCGTTCGTTCGGGATCATCTGCGCTTTGTCGATGACGATCTCCTGGACCTTGGCTTCGATCTTCGTCCGTCTCGGATCGGCGTATTCCTTCTTCACCGCGCGCAGTTCCTTCGTGATGACGGAACGCAGCACATTTTCATTTTCCAGGATCGCCCGCGTCTCTTCGATCGCATTGACGAGCTTTGCAAACTCCTCCCGCAGCGCCATGATATCAGTATTGGACAGACGGTACAGACGCAGGGAAACGATTGCTTCTGCCTGCGGCTCGTCAAAGCCGAATTCCGCCATCAGATTCTTTTTCGAATCTGCCTTATCCTTCGAAGCCCGGATGATCGCGATCACTTCATCAAGAATAGATACAGCTTTCATCAGGCCTTCGATCACATGGCATCTTGCCTCCATGCGGTCCAGTTCATAGCGGGAGCGCTTCAGCACGACTTCGCGGCGGAATTCGATAAACGCGTCGAGAAGTCCGATCACGCCTACCTGTACCGGCGTCTTGTCAATGATCGCAACATTGTTGTAGTTGTAATAGGTCTGCAGATCCGTATTCTTGTAGAAATAGTTCAGAACCATATTCGCGTCGCTGTCCTTGCGGACGTCGATCACGATGCGCATGCCGTTTCGGTCGGATTCATCACGCACGTCGAGAACGCCTTCCACGGAACGCGATACCCGCAGTTCATCCATCTTGCGGACAAGATTACCCTTGACTACATCATACGGTATCTCCGTGATAATGATATGATTTTCTTTCTTATCTTCCACGATTTCGCATTTGCCGCGGACAACGATGCGGCCTCTGCCCTTTTCGTACGCTTCGCGGATGCCTTCTTCTCCCTGTACGATGCCGCCGGTCGGGAAATCCGGACCCGGCATGATCTCCAGGATCTCTTCCATGGAACATTCCGGATTCTGGATCCGGTAGATTGCCGCATCGACGACTTCGCCGAGATTGTGCGGCGGCATGTTTGTGGCATATCCCGCCGCGATGCCGGTCGCACCGTTTACCAGCATGACCGGGAAAGGCACCGGCAGGACTGTCGGTTCTTCTTCCGTATCGTCAAAGTTCGGCGCCATCTCGACCGTGTTCTTGTCCAAATCGTCTTCCATGACCTGCGTGACTTTGGCAAGACGCACTTCGGTATAACGCATTGCGGCTGCCGGATCATCGTCGATCGAACCGTTATTGCCGTGCATATCGATCAGAGGCAGACGGACTTTCCAGTCCTGGCTCATGCGCACCATGGCGTCGTATACCGACGTATCGCCGTGCGGATGGTAATTACCGATGACAAGACCGACCGTCTTGGCGGATTTGCGGTAGGCGTGATCCCATGTGTTGCCGTCGTGATACATGGCATAGAGAATACGCCGCTGTACGGGCTTAAGGCCGTCTCTGGCATCCGGAAGCGCACGTTCCTGGATAATATACTTGGCATACCGGCCGAAGCCGTCGCCCATGATATCTTCCAGCAGACGCGGAACATATTTTGTCCTATCTTCCATTGTTTTCTTCTTCGCCATGATCATTCCACCTTAAAGCTGTCTTCCAGCGTAAATGAGATATTGTCCTCGATCCACTTCCGGCGCAGTTCCGCCTTATCGCCCATCAGGACCGATACACGCCGTTCCGCCTTCATGACATCGTTGATGCCGACACGGATGAGCGTTCGCGTCTCCGGATCCATCGTCGTTTCCCACAGCTGCGATGCGTTCATCTCGCCGAGACCTTTGTAGCGCTGGATCTCGACCTTGCCGAGCTTTTTCCGCAGGTCTTCCAGTTCATCGTCGGTATAGCAGTAGCGGGTATTCTTTCCCTTCGTCACTTTGTAGAGCGGCGGCAGAGCGATATATACCATTCCCTGTTCGAGAAGCGGACGCATATACCGGTAGAAGAACGTCAGCAGGAGGATCTGAATATGCGATCCGTCGTCGTCTGCGTCGGTCATGATGATGACCTTGCTGTAATTGCTGTCGCGGTAGTCAAAGTTATTGCCGACACCGGCGCCGAGCGTATAGATCAGCGTATTCAGTTCTTCGTTCTTCTCGATATCGCTGATCGTGCATTTTTCCGTATTCAGCACCTTGCCGCGCAGAGGCAGGATCGCCTGGTAGTGGGAATCACGTCCCTGCTTGGCGCTGCCGCCGGCGGAATCACCCTCGACCAGGAACAGTTCCTTGATCGAAGCGTCTTTCGTGTTTGCCGGAGCCAGTTTTCCGGACAGCACCTTTTCCCGTCTGCCGAGCTTCTTGCCCTTCAGGATCTCATCGCGGACTTTCTTGGCTGCCATGCGGGCTGCGTACGCCTGCATCATTTTGCGCACCAGCATATCCGACTGCGTCCGGTTTTCCTCCAGCCATGCGGCCAGTTTCTCCGATATGACCGCTTCCACTGCCGGCTTGGCCTGCGGTGTGCCCAGTTTCCCCTTCGTCTGTCCTTCAAACTGCAGCAGTTCCTCGGGAACAGTCACGGAAAGGATCGTCGTCAGACCGTCGCGGACGTCGTTGCCTTCCAGGTTCTTGTCCTTGTCCCGCAGCAGCGCATGTTTCCGGGCATAATCATTCACCGCTTTCGTAAACGCGGTCTTGAAGCCGATCTCATGCGATCCGCCGTCGATGGTGCGGACAAGGTTGACGAAGGAGCAGCTGCGCTCCCCGTTGTCGTCCGTAAACTGGAATGCGCATTCCACATGGATGCCCAGTGAATCGCCTTCAAAGCGGACAGTATCCGTGATCGGCTTGCGGTCCTCATGGAGATATTTCATATAGGACGTCAGACCGTCCTCATAACAGTATGTTTCGGTCACCGGCTTCTTGCCGCGCAGATCGCTGACTTCCACCGTGATGCCGGACAGCAGGAACGCTTCCTCGCGCGCCCGCTCCGCGACTGCCGGGAAACGGAACTCGGTCGTCGTAAAGATCTTTGCGTCCGGCTTGAAACGGACGGTAGATCCCGTCTTTTTCGTCGGACCGAGCATCTGCAGCTTTCCGATCTTTTTTCCGCCGTTTTTGAATTCCATGCGCACCAGCTGTCCGTCGCGGGCAACTTCCACTGTCAGCCACTCACTCAGGGCGTTGACAACGGACGCACCGACGCCGTGCAGACCGCCGGCTGTCTTATAGCCGCCCTGCGAATTGAACTTTCCGCCGGCGTGCAGGATCGTAAAAATGACCTGCAGTGTATTCATGCCGCTGGCATGTTTCCCGAACGGCATGCCTCTTCCTTCGTCGGACACAGTGCAGCTGCCGTCTTTCTCGAGTGTAATGGAGATCTTCTTGCCGTAACCGTTCAGTGCTTCATCGATCGCATTGTCAACGATCTCCCATATTAAATGATGCAGTCCTTCCTGACCTGTCGAGCCGATGTACATGCCCGGACGCTTGCGGACTGCCTCCAAACCTTCTAGTATCTGTATATCTTCTGCTGTATAGTTTTCTGCCATTCAACACTCCTGTACATTAACTGAGTTATTATACCAAAAAACACCGCACTTTTGTATGCCTGGTCATCGTCCTGCGGCTTTGCGGTTCTGCTTATATAAAGTGTGGTAGAATAGAAACGGAGGTTTGTATTATGAAAACCGTATTGATAATACTGATCAGCTATCTGTTCGGCTCGATTCCCTGGGCTCTTGTCATCGGCAAGGTATTCTATCACAAAGACATCCGTCAGTTCGGCTCCGGCAATCTCGGCGCCTCGAACGCCGGCCGCGTGCTCGGCAAGCACGTCGCTGTCATCGTCACCGTACTGGATGCGCTGAAAGCGTTCATTTCCATGTGGATCGCATCCATGATCGCACCGGAAGCAATCATCTATGCCGGTCTGGCCTGCTGCATCGGTCACTGTTTCCCGGTATTTGCGCAGTTCAAAGGCGGCAAGGCAGTCGCAACTTCCTACGGCTTCTTCCTGGGCATCACCGTTTTCCTCACCCAGAACTGGTTCTGGAACTTCCTGTTCCCGATCCTTGTATTCTTCGCTGTTCTCTACGCGACAAAGATCGTCTCTGTTTCTTCCATGACCGCTCTGTTGTGCGAAGCTGTCGCTTCCCTGATCCTGCGCCAGCCGGTACAGGTGACCGTTGCTCTCTTTGTGATCTGGGCATTTGTCACCTACCGTCATAAGAGCAATATCGACCGGATCCGCAAAGGAACCGAAAGCCGCATCAAGTGGATGGGATAAGCATGAGCCGTATAGAAACATTTTCTCTCGATATTCCTCTGACACAGTCCCCGCGGAAGATCTACGTATATCTTCCCGATTCCTACGACCGGGAGAACAGGACATACCCTGTTCTCTATATGTTTGACGGACATAACCTGTTTGACGACGCCGAAGCGACCTACGGGAAAAGCTGGGGCATCCGCGATTATCTTGACCGTGCCGGCATCGATCTGATCGTCATCGGTCAGGACTGCAGCCATATCGGAAATAAGCGCATGGATGAATACTGTCCCCTGCCGTTTACTGAGGTCCGGTGGTCCTTTCTGGATCCGGACATGACCGAAGGCGATATCACTGCCGAATGGTTTGCCCGCGTACTCAAACCGGAATGTGAAAAACGCTACCGCATCTACAGTCACCGCTCTCATGTCGGTATTGCCGGCAGTTCCATGGGCGGACTGATGTCCGAATACTGCATCGCCGCATACAACGACGTGTATTCCAAGGCAGGCTGCGTATCCCCGGCTTCCTACTTCTGCCAGAAGCCGCTCTCTGAGCTTATAAAGAATACCGCGTTCCGGAAAAATACCCGCGTCTATATCGATCTCGGATCCAAGGAAAGTCCGGAACCGGGCTTCATTTACCGCGGTGTGGAAAACATGCTGGAACTGAATCATCTGTATACAGATGGCGGATGCACCACGTGGCCGAACTTTGTCGTCGGCGGCACGCATTCGGAAGCCAGCTGGGAAAACATCTTCCCGGCGATGCTGGAATTCCTCTATCCGGAATTATACTGATCGTAAGACCGCACGAAACTGCGGTCTTTCTTATACGTCTTTCAAACGAAAAAGGAGGCAGCTCATCTCCCTGGGGAAACGGCGCTGCCTCTTTTATCTGCTTTCAATCAAAATTACTCTTCCGGTGCTTTCAGATCCATGATCGCACCGCAGGAATGGCATATTTTCTTTTCCATATTAGCGGTATATCCGCATACGGAACAGTCACATGTGGAGAGGTAGAAGTATCCGCTCATGGAGCCTTCCGCCTTTACTTTGTGATGGATCCAGTATCCGTGTCCGCCGCGTCTTGCGGTTGAAGTTTCTTCCGGTTTATTCATTTCCGACTCCTCTGCTTCTGCCGTTTTTTCGGCCGCCGGGATCTCTTCTTCAGCAGGTGCTGCTTCCGATTCTTCCGCCTCCGGGGCTTCCTCATATGCCGGTGTCATTGTCACTGCCGGTTCATCGGCAGCGGGGATCTCATCTTCTGCAGTTTCTGCTTCAGGTTCACTCAGGACCGGTGCTTCTTCCGTCTCTGGTTCCTCTTCCGCTTCCTGCAGGGCTATTTCCTCTGCCGCCGGTTCCTGTTCTTCCGCTTCCGGTTCTTCCGGCTCTTCCGCCGGTATTTCCGTTTCCTGCGGTACAACAGTTTCTGCAGATGTCTCTTCTTCTGTCAGTTCTTCGACTGTTTCTTCGAGTTCATCCGCAGTCTCCCCGATGACAGCCGGAGCTGCCTCACCATTCAGTGAAGCAAGCTGGATCGATGGATTCCTGCCCTTACCTTTTTTCTTGAAAGTCTTTTTCTTTTTCATTTTTTGAGATTATCTTCTCTTTTTGTTCTTTTTGCGGGCTGCTTCACTCTTGAGTCTTCTCTTGACACCGGGCTTAACATAATACTCTTTACTCCGTGCTGCAGCTAATACTCCGCTGTTATTGACCTGTCTCTTGAATCTCCGCATTGCGGCATCGAGATCTTCGTTTTCTTTTACTACTACTCTTGGCATATATGTATTTCCTCCTGATCATTTTTGTCCTAATATGCGTTTACATGAAAAAAAGAATTGAAAAAGTGTCACCTTGTGACCGAACTATATCAACTTTGCTTCGTTAAATCATCAATTTACATCACCGACAGTGATTATACCGCAATCGGTCCGCTGCGTCCAGCAGAAAATGATCATTTAACCGGTCCGCGCACTCTGTTATCGGCGCAGTCTGCCGATCACCGTCGGCAGATCTCCCTTCAGCTGGGGAACGGACGCCGCTTCCTCATACATTTCCGGAAGCTCGTGAGAGATATAGATACCTTTCAGATAATACTTCGGCATACCGCCGGGAAGCTTTGTATGGACCACGCAGTCATACAGCGGCACCGATTCAAACCAGTCACCCATTCCCTTCCGGGAATCCGCCAGAACATGCACTGGCAGCGCATACCGCTCCACAATACCATTCCACGCGTCTTCCGGATGGTCTTCCACAATGAACCAGAGGATATTCCGGCCCGGCACGGTAAAGCGGAGACAGATCACCGGTCTTTGATCTTCCACTTCCAGGCAGATCATTTCTTCAAAATCCGCGCCGCATGTCTCAAATGTTTCCGGCACTTCATCCTTCTCATAGAAATCCCGGATCACCTCATGAAGCTCAGGAACGGCGAATCCGTCATGCGCTCCGAACGGAACGATCCAGATGCTGTTACCCGTATGTTCCCGGTATACGGACGCCTCCGTCGTTTCCAGGACTCTTATGGCTTCGGTATCCATTGTGATGGCCGGCTGAAAACCGAACATCGGGTCCGGATCATTGCGGATCATACGGCATATTTCCTGCCAGTCTCCTTCTTCCGAAGCGTATGTACAATGCAGTGTATCCAGAAATTCTGTAAACATGACGTTTATCCTCCTGTATCAATGCTCAGATGCCGAATGTGCGCAGGATCGCAGCAAATTCCGCGGAATCCGCAAATCCTTCCGCCGCCTTTTGCCGGCTCATTCCGGCGGCCAGCTTCGCTTCCCAGTAGCGGATGCCGGCGTCTTCCCCTTCGCGGTCCATGAATACCCGGTACAGAGTCTGAATGTATTCGGTGTCGGACAGTTCTTTCACCAGGAATTCCGGCGAACTCAGAAAACCGTTTGCCGCCGCGTCTTTCGCTGAAATGGTCTTCGACGCAATGTACCGCACCCAGTCGTTGAGTCCGGCCGGATCAAATTTCCGGTCCAGAGCTACGGTATAAAGCCGGCTGACAAACGCGCTGATCTTCGGATACCGGTCGCGTGGTTCGCTCAGTACGATATCCCCGCGCGTGATGTGCGCCTTTCTGCAGATGCCCAGGAATTCCTCAGACAGCAGGAATCCGCGCAGCACATAATCGCGCGAACAGCCTTCCGCCAGTGCCTTCATCCAGTTCTGCTTTCCCGCCGGATCGGATGCGCGGTCCAGGAATACGCGGTAGCAGATCTCCGTGAAGGCATCGTCATCCGTATTCTTCATCGCAAATTCCGGACTGCGGAAGAATCCGTTCACCACATCGGCGGCGGTCTTTCCGCTCCAGAGATAGCCGCTCCAGTTATAGTAACCGTCTTTTTCCGGTTCCCGACCCAGACAGTTTACATACATTGCATGGATAAACTGATGGATCGCATTGATCGCGGTCCGGTCATAGTCTTCTGCATCGGTCGGGTATTTCGCATGGAACTCCGGAGAATCGTAGTCATATCTGCGGTCTGCGCCCCAGCGGACACGCGACGTGAAATTCTCCGATCCCTTCAGAAACCACAGTTTTGCGCCTTCCCGGTACATGCCGTCCCAGGTCGGATCGACATTGTAGTACATGCCGTCCAGATATACGATATTCCATCCATGGTTCTCTGACCCGACCGTTCCTCCGATAAGCCGGCAGTCAATACCGAGCGACAGCGCCAGACGGTAGAATGCAAGCGCGTATCCCTGGCATACCGACTGTCCGGAAACAACCGCGGAATGACAGCTGTGACAGTACAGCGTACCGTCATTGACGTAGGTTATATGTGTCGTGACCCAGTCATAGATCTGTTCGATCCTGTCGTGATCCGTGATATACTCCGGCAGCGCAAAAGAATCCAGGATGGACTCGATCGCCGCGTCCGTCTCCGCTTCCTGTTCCGCCGTGGTGAAGTACGTTACATTGTAGGTAATCGCAACAGCATAGGAATCCGCCTCTTCCTCGGTCTTCCTTGACGCGTTCCAGCTGCCCCACTGCCATTTGAGATAATCGCCTTCGTCCGGCACGCCGGTATGTTCCAGCGCTTCGTCCCAGAGCGTCCGCGTCAGAGTGCGGAATGCCTCCGCGGAACTGTCATAGCTGTCTTTTGAAATATGATATACGAACGAGAAGGTATCTGCCCGTTCCTTGAGCCGCTGACGCATCATCGCAGAGGCGTCTTTCACCGTATCGTATTCCGGCAGACCCCCGCTGATCGACGCGGCTTTCTCACCGTCCGCATGCCCGTTTTCCGCTGCTTCGGACAGCTGTTCTTCCGACAGTTCGCCGATATACAGTTCATTGACCTCAAAGACGTCCGTATCCGGCTCTTCCGCCTGTTCCGCAGATACGGGAACCACGCTGAAAACAAGGGCAAGAATGAGCGGCAGTATTCGGCTAAATCGTCTGACTCCTGACATATTTCCTCGCTTCCGTGACGATTTCATCCAGCGGAACGTCCCACGGATCTGTTTCTATTATATCTGTTTTCTGCACCTCATAGGCGATTCCGACCGCATGCTTCGCACCGGCCAGTACGGAATCGTAATAGCCTCGGCCGTAGCCAACTCTTGCGCAGTGTTCATCGAACGCGCAGACCGGCACGATCACCATATCGCATTCCCCGATGCCCACCGGTCTTTCCGCTGCCGGTTCCCGCACGCCGAACGCGCCGGGCACAAGTTCCTCCAGGGAAAAGATTTCATGAAATTCCAGCGTTCCGCCCACGGTCTTCGGTACCGTGACACGGATCCCCTTTTCCAGCATCCACGCGATCAGTTCATCCGTCCGCACCTCATCCGGCAGAGACACATAGCAGCATACCGTACCGCAGTCCTGTACGATCGTTTTCAGTTTCTCCGCAATGACGGACGACTTCTTACGGGCTTCTTCCTCATGAAGGAAAGACCGGCTTTCCCGGCCGGTCTTTCGGGCTGTTTTCTTATCCAACGGAACCGCTCATATCCAGCTTCAGAAGCTGGTTCAGTTCGACTGCGTATTCCATCGGGAGTTCCCGGGTGAACGGTTCCAGGAATCCCATGACGATCATTTCGGTCGCCTGCGACTCACTCAGGCCGCGGGACATCAGATAGAACAGTTCTTCTTCTGAGATCTTGGATACGGTTGCCTCATGTTCGATCGTACTCGTATTGTTCGCCGAACGGTTGGTCGGGATCGTATCGCTCCGGGAGATATCATCCAGGATCAGCGTGTCGCATTCCACCTTGGAGCGGGCATACTGCGCTTTGGCGGAATGGAATACCTCGCCGCGGTAGTTTGCCGTTCCGCCGGTGCGGGAAACGGATTTGGAGATAATCGTGGAACTGGTGTACGGCGCAAGATGAAGCATCTTCGCACCGGTGTCCTGGATCTGTCCGCTGCCTGCCACAGCGACGGAGATGGTCATGCCGCGGGCATATTCACCGGCAAGTATGCATGCCGGATATTTCATGGAGATATGCGAACCGACATTGCCGTCGATCCACTCCATGGCGCCGTGCGCTTCCACCTTAGCCCGCTTTGTGGTCAGGTTGAGGATGTTCTTCGACCAGTTCTGAACCGTGGAATAGCGGCATTTTCCGCCTTCTTCGACGAAGATCTCAACGACTGCCGCATGCAGCGAATCCTTCGAATACAGCGGTGCGGTACAGCCTTCCACATAGTGCAGGTCCGCGCCCTGATCCACGATGATCAGGGTCCGCTCAAACTGTCCCATGCTTTCGCTGTTGATGCGGAAATAGGACTGCAGCGGTTTTTCCAGCGTTACGCCGGGCGGCACATAGATGAAACTTCCGCCTGACCAGACAGCGCTGTTCAGAGCGGCGAACTTGTTGTCTGCCGGCGGCACGATCTTCGAGAAGTATTTCCGGAACAGCTCCGGGCAGGTCCGCAGCGCGGTATCCGTATCCAGGAAGATCACGCCTTTTTCCTGCACTTCCTCCAGCATGTTGTGGTAGACGACTTCGGATTCATACTGGGTGGAAACACCGGCGAGGAACTTCTTCTCGGCTTCCGGAATGCCCAGACGGTCGAATGTATCCTTGATCGTTTCCGGCACTTCCTCCCAGGACTTGGAATTCTTTTTGTCGCTCGGCTTGATGTAATACGTATAATCGCTGAAATCGATCTCACTGAGATCCGGTCCCCATGCGGGCATCGGCATTTTTTCAAACTGATGGAAGGAACGGACACGGAACTCCGTCATCCATTCCGGTTCCTGCTTGATGCGGGAGATCTCGCGCACGATCTCTTCGGTCAGACCTTTGCCGGTATTGTAGACAGAGATATCTTCATCGTGAAAGCCGTACTGATAATCGTCCTGGGACGTCACAACGTCCCGTTCGTTCTTCTCACTCATGATCTTCCCCGCTTTCCTCAAGCATCTGTTTCATGGCTTTCCATCCGATGGTGGCGCATTTGATCCGGTTAGCCTGCTTATATACATTTTTCATCGCGACGGCTTCCTCAAGAACGTCCGGATCGTATTCCTTGTGTTCGATCATGCGGAAGTACTCGTCAACGATGGCTTCTGCTTCTTCTTTCGTTCTTCCGATCATCAGGTCTGTCATCATGGATGTGCTGCTGGTGCTGATCGTGCATGCGACGCCGTCAAAACGGACATCTTTCACGACGCCGTCACTGATCTTTGACTGCACCGTGATGTCATCGATGCAGGAATCGCTAGCCATGTGCACGCTCCGGTAGGAAGCGTCGTCCGTCAGTCCGTGATGATGGGGATACTGGTAATGATCCATGATGAGCTCACGCAGCACCATCGGGTCATCCAGCATGCTTTTGATATTGTCCATATACGTCCTCCTCAGAAAAAGATGCCGATCGCATTTTCCAGCGAGATCTCACTGCAGGCTGCGACACACCGGTCGATCTCTTCCTTAGTATTGTAGAAATACAGCGAAGCGCGGATCGTGGAATCCGTGCCGATCACTTCGTGCAGGATCTTTGCACAGTGATTGCCGCTGCGCACGGCGATATTGCGGCTGGCCAGATAGCCGGCTGCGTCCTGGGAGAAGACCCCTTTCGCATTGAATGCGACAGGCCCGTATTCGTTATCGGGATTATAGATCTGAATATTATCCAGTTTCTTCATCTGAGCCAGGAAATAGGCGCGCAGTTCTTTTTCATACGCATGAATGTTCTCCATGCCGATCTTCTGCAGATATTCGATAGCCGCTCTCATTCCGATCACGCCTTCGATCGCCGGCGTTCCCGCTTCAAAGCGCACCGGCGGCTCTTTCAGAATAATCGTTCCGTCCGAGGAGAACCGGGCATTCATATCACCGCCGAAGAATACAGGATCCATCCTCTCCAGCAGTTCCCTTCGTCCGTACAGCACGCCTGTGCCGCCCGGACCGCACATCTTATGAGCACTGAAAGCCAGGAAATCCACACCCAGATCCCGTACGTCGACCGGCATATGCGGCACCGACTGGGCACCGTCGCAGACGACATACGCGCCGGCTGCGTGAGCTGCTTTCGTGACCGCCCGGATCGGCTGCACCGCACCGGTCACGTTCGTGACGCCGGCCAGAGCAACGACCTTAACGCCTTCATGCAGCGCCTTCAGGAAGTTTTCTTCGGTCAGTCTTCCCTGACTGTCCAGTTCGGCATATTCCACTTTCACGCCGATCTCCTTCTGCAGGCTGAACCACGGCAGAAGATTGCTGGCATGTTCCGCCTTCGTCGTCAGGATGACGTCGCCTTCTTTTAAGAGCGGCTTCAGACCGTGCGCCGCCTGGTTGAGGGAAGCGGTGGCGTTGTGCGTGAAGATTACTTCGCGCGGATCACAGTTGATAAATGATGCGACAGTCTTCCGCGTACCGTCATACAGGGCATCGTTCTCAGCCGCGATGGCATAGTCGCCCCGGTGGACGTTGGAAGTATGGGTGGTATAGAACGCAGTGACCGCATCGATCACGCACTGCGGCTTGAGCGATGTTGCGGCGGAATCGAGATACACAAGATCCGGCTGATTTGTGAAGATCGGAAAATCCTTCCGTACAGTCGGGACGCTGATCATAACTCCTCCATCTTCTTTTCCAGTTCTTCGCGGAGCGCTTCTTTGAGCGCCTCGTTCTCGATGAACCTGGTCACCGGCAGAAGATAGCCGGCAGAGATCAGGGAAGTGCACTGACGCACCGTCAGTCCTCTTGCCTGCATATAGTACATCTGTTCTTCGTCTACGCGTCCGAGCGTCGTGGCATGGCTTGCCTGCACATCGTTCTCATCGATCAGCAGCTTCGGAAGAATCTTGCTGTTCTGCTTTTCATCAAAGCAGAGCGCGCGGGACGTCTGATGACTCTCAGCGCCGTGAGAACCTTTTTCGATCTTTCCGGTCGCGTCCATGACGAACTGTCCGCCTTCCAGGACGACTGCGTAATTCTGCAGGATGCCGGTCGTATGCGGCGCTTCGTTATTCACCGTCAGCTCGTAACTCTTTTCCGCCGAAACAAGCGAAGCAGAGGACAGCAGGCCGTAGGCGCCGCTTTCCTTCAGATGCACAAAGCTGCGCCGCTTCATTCCCGCATCGTTTACTTCGCCATAGGCGATCCGCAGGATGCCGTCTTTCGCAACGGTATAGTCCTCATCGAACGTCACATCCTGTCCGCAGGCATTCCAGATCAGAAAGCTGACCTGTGCGCCGGCTGCGACAGAACAGCGTATGACAGCTTTGCGGGCATCCAGAACACGCAGATATACATCGCTTCGGCCGGTTCCTTCCAGAACCAGTTCCACGTCCTGCTGTGCATCCAGTGCGTATTCACTCAGGCCTTCCGGAAGAACGATGCGCGTACTTTCACGTATCGTCATCATTTTGCCGCGTTCCCCCTGTTCACTGCACAGCTGCCGAGGGAAATGACAGGACGCTTCACCTCTTCCTCCGCTTCCGGCTTGATCCCGAATTCTTTATAGATCCAGTCATAGCCTTCACTGTTGATGCGGTCGATCAGCTCTGTACCGCCTTCGGTGACAATGACGCCGTTGACAAGAATATGCGCAAACTGCGGAACGACCAGCTGATAGAAGCGGTCATAGTGCGAAACGACGATCAGCGACATGCCCGTCTCTTCGTGCATTTTATTAACCGCGTCGGCAACGATCTTGAGCGCATCGACGTCCAGACCGGAATCGATCTCATCCAGCATGGACAGAGACGGCTTCAGCATCTTCATCTGTACGATCTCATTTCTCTTCTTTTCACCGCCCGAAAATCCCTCGTTCAGGAATCTGTGGGCAAGATCCGGCTTCATCTGAAGTTCTTCGATCGTGCTTTCCATTTCTTTAATAAATCTGAACAGCGGCACCGGACTTTCGCGGCGCACATTCATGGCCGCCCGCAGGAAGTCGCTGTTTGTAACGCCCGGGATCTCCTGGGGATACTGCATCGCCAGAAACAGTCCGGCACGGCTTCTCTCATCGACCGACATCTTCAGCAGATCCTGTCCGTCGTACAGGATCTCGCCCTCTGTGACGGTATATTTCGGATGTCCCATGACCGCGCTGAGCAGCGTGGACTTGCCGTTGCCGTTCGGTCCCATCAGAGCATGGACCTCGTTTTCCCGTATCGTAAGATCGATCCCCCTCAGGATCTCCTTGCCTTCAACAGAAACATGCAGATTTTTTATTTCCAGTGTTTTCATAAACCACCACTCCTTGTTAACGTGTCGATTATATCACCAAATGAAATAAGAGTGTTGAAGTACTATCTCTTATTCCGTTTACACCTGTTCACGTAAAGTTCAGATTCCTAAATTGCAAAACATAAGTGAATAACATATAATAGGAAAGCGTTTTTAACAGGAGGCAACATGCTTAGTACGATCAAAAAGAACTGGTTTGTATCGCTTGTCATTCTTGTATTCGCTGTTCTGAGCGTTTATTACATCTATGACACGAACAAAGGCAAACTCAAAGGCAAACAGGTAAACGGCGAAGACGTCGTCTATTCCATCAATAACGAAGACATTACCGCATCTGCATGGTATGACGAGCTCTACAAGAACGGCGGCACAAATACTGTGATCTCCCTCGTTCAGAAAGCAGCGGCCGACGCAGCAGTGGAAACGACCGACGAAATGAAGGAAACGGCAAAAACGAATGCCGCAAGCGTCCGTCAGAGCTACCAGCAGAACTACGGTGCGAATTATGAAGAGCAGCTCAAAAGAGACCTCGCTTCCACCGGTTTCACGGATCTTGAAGAATACTTTGTAATGGTACAGAAGATCGACAAGATCTCCGCAGACTATGCAAAAGCGAACTTCGACGATCTCAAGATCCGCGAAGTCAGCTATATTCTGATTCAGTTTGAAGACCGCGAGAATCCGGCCGAAAAGCCGACCGCGGACGAAGCTGCCCGCATGAAGGCAGTCGATGATCTGCTCGCTTCCGGCGGCACATTCGCCGATGCAGCAGCACAGTTCTCCGAGGACACCTCCACCGCTTCGGGCGGCGGCAGACTCGGTATCGTTGACCGCAACGCTTCTTCGCTGGACAGCAGCTTCCTCGAAGGTGCGCTGGCACTGACCGAAGGACAGACCAGTGACTGGATCCGTTCCAATCTGTTCGGTTATTTCAAGATCACCTGCACAGCTTCCACACCGGAAACACTGGAAGCGAATACAGAAGGCTCCGACCCATATCTGGAACTGATCAACAGCTACGATTCCACCCTGCAGGGCAAGGCAACATGGGCGAAGATCCAGGACCTCGGCATCGATTTCCACGGTGACGCAGATCTTGAGAAATCCGTAAAGGACGCTATGGGCGTCGGTGAGTAAGGAGGCTACAGATGAAAAAGTTCACAGCCGTAATGACCGCAGCCGTACTGATGGGCACACTCAGCGGATGCAGCGACGCACAGGCGAAGCTGAAAGACAGCAGCACTGTCCTCATCACCGTCGGCAGTAAAAACATCACCAAAGGCGATGTCTACTCCATTCTGAACAGTACCTACGGTACTTCCACAGCGATCACGAATGCCAACAACATCATCGCAGCCGCCGAGATCGAAACGACTGACGATATGCGCAAACAGGCAGAAGAAACACTGGAAAACTACAAATCCCTGTACGGCGACATGTTCATCACCTATCTGGAACAGACAGGCATGACCGAAGAAGAGTACAAGGAACAGCTGATCCTCTCCCTTCAGGCAGAACAGCTGACACTCAACTATATCAATGAGAACTATGAATCGCTCTGCACTGCCTACACGCCGGTAAAGGCAACCCTGCTTGAGTTCGAATCCTCTGAAGATGCCAATGCGGCACTGAGCGAACTGAAGGACGGAAAGGCAACGGCAGCCGAAGCAGCGAGCGCTCACAACTCTTCCAGCACCGGAACTTCCCTGCTGTATACGACCGAATCCACGACCCTGGATGCCATGGTCCGCTCCTCCCTGTTCTCCATGAAGAAGGACGACGGCTGGACAGTCATTCCGGCATCGGACGGTTCCAAATATGTTCTTGCACACATCGATGAAAACGACCCGGAAAAGCTGAAGGAAGATGCAGTTACGACCTTCCAGAACCTCAGCCGGATCGCGGATGACGCTTCCGTATACTACTTCACGAAGTACGGATTCCACATCTATGACAAGACGCTGTATGACGGTGTTTCGGCAGATTATCCGAAGTATCTCGTACAGGACATCAAAGCCGAAGAGACCAAGTAACGTTAAAACCGTATCACTTCCGATGTGATACGGTTTTTTCTGTGTGTTCGCAGCGGCTAGATGGAAGCTTCCGGATTTTTCTTCCCGGTCTCTGTCAGCACCGCGTGGTAATAGCGGATCGCCTTCTCTGCCGAATCCGCCGACAGAGAGCGCATCGGTGAAAAGAACACAGCGGGCAGACCGCGGAAATGCGGCGTATAGATATCATTGCGCAGTACCGGAAGCACATGATCCGCTTCCGTCGTTTCCTTCACAAGGCGGCAGAATGACGCGTACTCCGGGGAATCCGGCGCCATCGCCGAAGAGGTATTCCGTTCCGCTTTGAGCTTCAGCGAAACATTGTACTTCTCCGCCGTTTTCTGCAGCGCGGCGATCGCCTCCTCTTTCTGGTCTTCACTGACTGCCTGCAGGATAAATGTGTCTTCATAGAAACTGATCTCGGCATTGAACCAGTCTTTTGCAAACGGGAACAGCAGGACCGCCGCCGCGGTCTTTTTTTCTTCCGCTCCCGGCAGCGCCATATAGACACGGCTTCGGAACGGCATATATTCTTTCAGCTCATTCAGAGCTGCCAGTGAGGTCGGCGTGAATCTGTCCGCCGCCGGCTTCATGGCCGTCATTGCCTCTCTGCAGGCATGTACATGAGCTTCGTCCCCTTCGATCTTGAACTCCGCCATCGCTTTTGTTCCAAAGGCTGTAAACGCCGTATCCGCGTCTCTGCCGAAGCAGTTCTCCAGTCCGTCCCCTTCGCAGTACACACAGCGGACTTTGATGCCGCTGTCGAGAAACCATCTGCGGACTTCGGCAGAAGTATAATAGCTGTCTTCATAACGCACCGGCACCGCGATCCAGAAGTCGTACGCCGGCTGATCGTGGTCGCTGTTCATCCGGCTGACCGCTTCCATGATCATCTGCAGCGTTCTCTCCGTGGAAACATAGAACAGGATCGCTTCTTCCGCGTGTTTCGAAAGTCCCTGCCAGTGCATGAGCAGACAGTTCTCCAGACGGCTGAAGGACATCAGCCATGTCGAATACGGCCACCGCAGCCGGATCATGCGCTCTGTCAGGGCAAGATTCTCCTGCAGGATCTTCTCCGCGTCCGGATCATCGTCAGTGCGCGGCGGTGAAGGATGCGGAATACTGACAGGCCGCGGGCGGTAAAAGATCACTGACAGGATCAGTCCCATCAGGACAGCAGTCAGTATCAGGATCGACAGTGATGCTGCTCTCATACGTTATTCCCCTTTCCGTCGGTGATAAATGTACTGCGGTCATCCAGGAATGCCGGCGGCTCCGCCGTCACTTCCCGCTTCGCGCCGCGCCGCAGTTCCAGAAGAACGCTCTGTCCCGGACCGTCTTTCGTCCGGTATGCGATCCGCATGCGCGTAATGCCGAACCCGGCGTTTCCGGCCGCCGTGATAATATCCTGCAGACGGCTGACCCTGTGCACCAGGCAGAAGCGTCCCCGCTCGCTCAGAAGCCGGCGTACCGCCGCAAACAGCTCGTCCAGTCCCAGCTCCGTCTCATGCCTTGCGGCATGCAGGATCCTGTCTTTGGGAACCATACTGCCGCTGTTTTTAAAGTACGGCGGATTACAGACGATCAGATCGTACGGACCGGTCTTCAGATCCTGCACACGGCCGGTATGTACAACGGCGCTGACACCGCAGCGCTTCATGTTCTCTTCGGCCAGCTTCGTCACTTCCTCATAGAGATCGATGCCTTCGATCTTTACCGCGCCGCTGTGTGCCGCATACAGCATCAGCGCGCCGGAATGACAGCCGATATCGAGCACTCTCTCGGCCGGCTTTGCCTGCATGAACAGACCAAGCAGCTCCGTATCGGAATTGAAGTGATATCCGTTTTCCGTCTGTACGACTGTGAAGCCTGTCCCGTACAGATAATCAGCCCGCGTGTTTTCCATTGAGTTCGAACCAGAACAGCGATCCCTTTCCGACATCGCTTTCCACCCCGTACGGCGCCATATGCGCGTCGAGGATCGCCTTGACGATCGCCAGACCAAGTCCGGTATTCGTCATGGACCGGGAGAAATTGCGGGAGAACTTATTGTAGCGGTCCCAGATATACGGCATGTCTTCCGCCGAGATCCCGTCTCCCTCATCCTGTACTTCGAAGCGCACCGTATGTCCGTCTTCCTTGAAATATGCCCGGACAGTGATCGTTCCGCCGTCCGGCGAATGCTTGACGGCATTGGAAATATAGTTGGAAACGACCTGGGAGATCTTGATCTCATCGGCGTAAATGATCAGGTCATCATCAAACTCTTCCTTCACGCTGATCATTCCCTTTTCCATGGTCTGCCGGTAGATGCCGATGATATCCCGGATCACGGCGGTAAGGTCGACTTCCTCAATATTCAGGTGATAGTTTCCGGACTGCATCTTGGACAGTTCGCTCATATCCGTAACTAGATTATTCATATACTGCGTCTCGCGGATGATCACATCGAGGTGCTTCTGCCGCTTTACCGGATCATTTCCGGAAATATCCCGGATCATTTCCGCATAGGCGCGGATGTCCGTGATCGGCGTGCGGATATCATGGGACACATTGGCGATCAGGTCCCGGCGCAGCTGGTCGATCTTGGAAAGCTTGTCGCGCGCATCGTTCAGCGTGGACGCAAGTTCTGTCGTTTCGGTATACCGGCCGCCTTCAAAATTCGCGCTGTAGTCCGCCTTGGCCAGTTTTCCCGCTTCTCTGCGCATGCGCACGATCGGATCGGAAATACTGCGGGCGATCAGATAGGAAACGACCGAAGCAAACACGATCGCGATCAGCGTATACAGAACATACTGCCGGAAGAAGAATGTAACGATGGAATCGACCGGCTCGACCGGCGAATTCACGAACAGATAATAATTGGACAGTTCATCCCGGATCGTACGTCCGTACACGATCATTTCAAGACCGGTGCGCGTATTGGATACATTCTCGGAATACTCGCCGCCGTTGGCCGCCAGCAGTTCCAGCATGGATGTACCGGAGCGGTACACGTTCATCTGTGACGTCGCAGGCGCATTGAAAATACAGCCGGTTCCGAGTGAATCCGCCTCATATATGATGTTTGCCCGGTCGTTGTAAATGACCAGACAGACATTGTTGTCGATGACTTCTCTGAGCGCCGTTTCGGTCTGACCCTGTCCGGTATCCGCCAGGATCAGGTTGTTCTGCACTGTATCCGCGACCAGTTTTACCGACGATACGATATTGTTGCGGTAATACGGCCGGATCAGTCCGATCTGCAGCATTCCGATGAATACGGTGATCCCGGCTGCGAGAAGGAACACAGTAAGCCAGACACGAAACAGAATGCCCTTCGTATCAAGCTTCAAACTTATACCCCATTCCGCGTACTGTTACAATATGATCTCTGTATCTGCCGAGGTTGTGCCGCAGCATCTTGATATGTGTATCCACTGTCCGGTCATCGCCGAAGTAGTCATAATTCCAGACTTCCTCCAGCAGTCTCTGCCGGGACAGCGCTACGTTCGGATGAATGGCCAGATAGATCAGCAGGTCGATCTCTTTCGGTGTCAGATCCACCTTTGTACCGTCCACGGTCACGCTGCGGCCGGTCACGTCGATCGTCAGGCCGTCAAATGTCAGGACTCTGGTCGTAATATACGAGCCGCGCTCAAGAATGACCTTGATGCGGGCCATCAGTTCTTTCGGCGAGAACGGTTTGACGACATAGTCGTCAACACCGAGTTCAAAGCCGTACAGCTTGTCGAACTCCTCGGTGCGCGCACTCAGCATGATCACCGGCACCGGGTCGATCTTCTTGATCTCCCGGCATGCGCTGAAGCCGTCCATTTTCGGCATCATCACATCCAGAATAATGCAGTCATAGTGTACGGACCGGACTTTTTCCACTGCTTCCAGCCCGTCTTTTGCCTCGTCGGTATCGTAACCGTTGAGCTCACAGTATTCCCGTACGACTTCACGGATATTCACTTCATCATCTACGATCAGTATTCTTGTCATAAATCTATTACCTTCTTAACATCTTCAGCATTCAGCGATCCGTCATCCGTCATTTTAGCACGGAAGAGGATATATGTCCCTTCCCGGAGATCGTCCTGTACTTTTGCGAACAGACTGGAGAATATGCGCATCTCAATCTTCGCCGTCTCGTCGCTCAGGGTCGTAAAAGCCATGTATTTGCCGGTCCGGTCACGGTGTCTGCGCAGAGTCTGGATCCGTGCAAATCCTTCCACCCGTCCGGTCTGCCGCATGACCGCAGCCAGCGGCGGAAGCGTGATCCCGAACTGTTCGCGGATCCGGGTGACCGGTTCGGAAGAAAAGTAGAAGCCGAATGCCCTTTTCTCATTTTCATCGTTTTCCGGCGTAATGTCCTGATACCGCCGCAGCAGCGGTTTTGACACCAGATTCAGATTGAGGATCATCGTATCCCCGTCGGGGATCCGAATGAGGTCAGCATACTGCAGCGCCTGCGCCATGCCTTCCCGCAGAGTTTTTCTGCCTGTCCCGAAACTGTCGAACACACCGGCGTCGATCAAAGAGCCAAGGGTGTTTTCCGGGATCCTGCGGCCGATGATGCGGGCAGTGAAATCAAAGAAATCCGTATAGGGTCCGCCGGCAGTCCGCTCATCCATGATCGCCTTCGCCTGCGGTCCGCCGATGCCTTTGATCAGGGTCAGCGGTGCGCGCAGCGACAGTCCCTCCGGCAGATATTCATCCGTGCTCCGGTTGATGTCAGGGTTTGTGACAGCGATCCCGCTGCGGCGGCACTCGGTTATGTAGAAGCGTGTCCCCGCGGCCGAGCCGATCTGCCGGTCCAGCAGGGATTTATAGTAGCATAACGGATAGTTTGCCTTGAGATATCCCTGCATATAGCTGATCAGCGCATAGGCATAGGCATGGGATTTATTGAATCCGTAGCCGGAAAACTGCGATACGGTATGAAACAGCTCCTGTGCCTGTTCCGCAGTATATCCGTTTCTGCGGCATCCCGCCAGAAAGTCTTTTTCCAGCGCCTGCATCTGCCCGGCGCTTTTATCCTTGATCGCCTTGCGCATCGTATCCGCGCGTCCCGGCGTGAATCCGGCAGCGTACTGCGCCGCAAGCATCGCCTGTTCCTGGTACAGCATGACACCGTATGTTTCGCTGAGTATGCGCCGCATGTCGTCGTTCATATAGCGGATGCGGGATGGATCTTTCCGGTTATCGATATAGGTCTGCCTGCTTTCCGCCGCAGCCGGCCGGTTCAGAGCCGATACCGCCGCGATCTCTTCAAAGCAGGACGGACGCACTTTCCGAAGCAGATTCTTTGCGCCTTCATGATCGAACTGGTAGATCCCCGCCGTGTCGCCCAGCGCAAAGATGCTGTAGACATGCGGATCATCCAGCGGGATCTTCAGAATGGCAAAATCCGGATCCTGACGGCGGATCTGCTGCACAGCCGCATCGATCACGGACAGGTGGATGATGGACAGGTAGTCCATCTTGATCAGGCCTCTCTCCTCCAGCCATTCATCGGTAAACTGCGTGCATGTCATATCATCGGTGCCGGTGCATACGGGAATGACGTCGCGCAGATCTTTTGCGGACAGAACGATGCCGCAGGCATGCCTGGTGATGTGCTGCGGCAGGCCTTCGATCTGCTCAGCAAGCTGCCACGCGGTTTCAAAACGCTCATCCGAAGCGATGATGCGCCGCAGATCACCGTCTTTCTCATACGCTGCCGCCAGGGTGTCCTTGTCCTTGATCCGCCGGCTCATGAGGCGGATCCGGTCATCGGCGACAGACAGGTATTTGCCGGCGCTCTGCAGAGCCGAACGCGCCGCGAATGTATTGAATGCCAGTATGGAAGCCACATGGTCGCTTCCGTATTTCTTTTCCAGGTACCGGACGACTTCATTGCGTCTGTCCGCCGGCAGATCGATATCGATATCCGGCATGGAAACACGCTCCGGATTCAGAAAACGCTCAAACAGAAAACCGCACTTCACCGGGTCCAGCTGCGTTATGCCGAGGCAGTACGCCGTCAGGGATCCTACCGCGCTGCCTCTGCCCGGTCCGACAAAGATCCCCTGTTTCCGCGCATATAGGATACTGTCGTATACGATGAGAAAGTAGTCTTCAAATTTCATGCGCCGGATCACCGACAGCTCATATTCCAGACGCTGTGTATAGACCGGATCTTCCTTTCCGTTCAGACGCTTGCGCAGACCAGCCCTCGCGATCGCCGGCAGAAGCGTTTCCGCCGGTACGTTTTTTTCGCTCGTATAGGAAGGAAGCGAGGACATCACGCCCATGCCGTCGGCGTGACACGCATTGACGATCTCATCTGCCCGCCGCAGATCTTCTTCCGGATACAGCCGGCGCATCTCTTCTTCCGTCCGGTAATGGCGTCCGGACAATAACGGCAGAAAGCGGTCGGTCTCCGGGAGATTGTCCCGGATCCCCTGCAGCATCCGCAGTGTCTGCGCGTCTTCCGGCTTCATGTAAAAGACTTTGCTGAGGGCAGCCGTACGGATCCCGAGCGGGCGGCATGCCCGGCGGATCCGTTCATTGCGCATCTGCCAGAGGGACGTCTCCTGATAGGACAGACCGACATCAAATTCCCCGAAATCCTCCTGCAGGTGCTTCAGCCGCGTCATGAGTTCCTGAAGATCCTCCCTGACGAACGCGCCGTCAAGATATCCGCCTTCTCCGTAAACGATGAGAAAGCAGTGATTCGTGCATGCCTGTATATCTTCCGGCAGCGCTGTTCTGCTGTCGCTGCACGTCAGTTTCGAGGAAAGACGCATCAGCGAACGATAGCCGGCATTATCCTTCGCAATCAGTTCAAAAGGCACTTTCATGTCCCGGTAAAGGCAGTCAATTTCGAGCGCAAATACCGGGATGATCCCTTCTTTTTCGCAGGCATGCTTAAAAGCAGCGGCTCCGTACATGACCGTATGGTCTGACAGTACCGCATGCGTCTGTCCGCATTCTTTTGCTTTCTGTACGAGCTGCTCGATCCGCACGGTACTCTCGTACAGCGAATAGCAGCTCTTGACGTGCAGATGTACACTCATACTGGTATTATATCGTACCTGTCATGCTTTGTATGCCCGATTCTTTTTCCGCCCTTCCGCCGTGCACCGTGTCTTTTCGAAAAACTGTATCGTTTTCACAATAGCCGCCTGTTTTTATGGTAAAATACTATGGTTGCAGAACATACTGCGGCAGGAGGTTTTGAATGGTCCGTAAACCCTCAGAAAATGATAAACAACTGTCTGAAAACAACGGGACAGAAACTATAGATACAACCGCGGCCGACACGGCAAAAAAAGACCGTCTTCGCAGAAAGTATTTCCGCAGACTGCGGAACATGAAGATCCTGACAGTACTGGCCGTGCTTGCCATGATCGTCTATCTGGCAGTCGGCGCATTTGCCCTGCGCTTCGGAATGGGTCTTCTGGAGGAAACTCCGGAGCTTAATATTGCCGATCTGGTCTCGGAAGAATCCAGCCGGATCTACGATTCCAGAGGCAGACTGATCACGGAGATCGGTACGTATTACCGCAAGAACATCAAGTACGACCAGTGTCCGGAATCCCTGGTGGATGCCTTCCTCTCGATCGAGGACTCCCGCTTCTTCCAGCATAACGGCTTCGATATCCCGCGTTTCACCAAGGCAGTCCTGGAAGTTGTCCAGACGCACCACTTCGGTTCCGGCGGCTCCACCTTCACGATGCAGCTGATCAAGAACACCTACTTCTCGAAAGACGCCGGTGATGAAAGTACCGAACGAACCAAGTCTCTGGAATACAAAGCCCAACAGATCTGGCTGTCCATGAAGCTGGAAACGCTTCTCAGCAAGGAAGAGATCTTCGAACTGTATGTCAACAAGCTGAACTTCGGCGGCCGTATCCGCGGCGTTCAGAAAGCAGCGGAATACTACTTCGGCAAGGACGTCTCTCAGCTCACTCTGAGCGAGTCCGCAATGCTTGCCGGCATCGTCAATCTGCCGAACGAATACAACCCCTACAACTATCTCGATTACGCGACGACGCGCCGCAACAACGTGCTGCGTCTGATGTACGAGCACGGCTATATCACCAAAGAAGAACAGATGCTTGCCCGCAGCATCCGTATCGAAGACCAGCTGGTCGGCGAAGAAAAGATGAATGTGGAAAGCACGAAGTATCCTGCATACATCGACGCTGCGATCGAAGAAGTCCTGACCATGACCGGATATGACCCTGTCACCAAGGGCATGGAGATCTTCACCGGTCTGGTACCGGAGATCCAGGAACGGATCGAAGAGATCGAAAGCGAAGACTACGGCATTTCCTTCCCGGATGATCTCATGCAGATCAGTATCTGTTCCATGAACAACCATACCGGCGAGATCGTCGGTATCAGCGGCGGCCGCAACTACTCCGGCGGACGCGCACTCAACCGCGCGACCTCCCAGTACAAGCAGCCGGGTTCCTCCGTCAAGCCGTTCCTCGATTACGCTCTTGCATTCGAATATCTCGGCTATTCCCTGGATGAGATCCTGCTGGACAAGCCGATCACCTTCCCGGGTGAAAGCCGCGTCCTGGTCAATGCGACCGGCAATTATGTCGGTGATATCACCATCAAGGATGCAGTTGCCTATTCCCTGAATATCCCTGCCATCCTCACCCTGGAAGCCGTCACCTCAAAGATCGGTGCCGAGGCAGTCGTTGACTACCTGCACAACATCGGCTTTACAAGAGCGAGCAACGAGACCTATCACATGTCCTATGCGATCGGCGGAAACCTGCTCGAAACGACCGCAAAAGAACTTGCCGGCGCACATGCCGCTATGATCAACTACGGCGTCTACAACGAACCGCACTGTGTAAACAGAGTCATATTCACAAGCGGTGAAGTATTCTATCCGGAAAACCAGAACCGGCGTGTTCTCTCTTCCGGAAGCGCATGGCTGGTATGCCAGCTGATGCGTTACAATGTCGATTCCGGCATCTTCAACTACATGCACGTCCTGCGGCGCAATTATCCGGTATACGCAAAGACCGGTACGACCGACTGGGGCTCCGACGGTGTTCCGTACGGCATTCCCAACGGCGCCGCCAAGGATAAATGGATGGTCAGTTCGACATCCCAGTATACGAACGCAGTATGGATCGGCTACGACAAGGCGGAAAAGAATCAGGGAACCTACTTCCCTGCCTGGAAGAGTCAGCTGAACATCCCCGGCCGCGTCAATATCGGCCTGCTCAATATCGAGCACGAAGTATCCCCGGATACGGAAGACGGCGTCGACAGACCGGATGATGTGGAAGACGTCCAGTATATCTACGGAACGTATCCGCATGTATCCTCCAATATCTACGGCGGCCAGATCATCTCTCAGGTCTCTTCCGAAGGTCTGAAAAATCAGCCGCTCATCTCCGCGAGTGAATACGGCTCCTACCACTCCGGCAGTAAGCCGACCATGACGAGCATCGATGCTTCGGTCGTCGGCGGTATGCTGTATATCAACTGGAAGACCGGAACGGGCTGCTACGGCGGTGTGAGAGACATCTCCCTGCATGACTCCTGGAACGATATCCAGATGACCGGACGATGCATCGTAGATACATCCTGGCTGTACTCCGGCGGAAACAACACCTACGTTGCCGAAGTCTACATGGATAATAACTTCGTCGGTTCCGTTACCAGCAAGTCTTCCAGTTACACCGGCTGGCCGGCACAGCTCAAAGGCAATATCAAAGTCTGCGGCTACTATTACAACGGCGTCGGTTCTTCTCAGAAAGTCTGCACAAACGCCGGATACTATGATCCGGACGCAGAGAAAGAAAAAGAAGAGGAAGAGAAGAAGGAAGAAGGCGGCGAAGTACCGGAAAACGGAGAATGATCAGAAAAAGTCCTGCGGGACTTTTTTGATTTGTCATCACAGAAAAAAACTGTATCACACTGTGATACAGCCTATTCTGCTTTGAGTTTTCTTCCCATCAGTTCTTCCCCTGCTTCGACAGGAGAAGCGTTTTCGTACAGGATCCGGTAGACCTGTTCCGTGATCGGCATTTCGATCCCGAGTTCTGCCGCCATTTCATGGACAGCCCGGCATGCGGCGATGCCTTCCACGGTTCGCGTATTCTCACGCAGGAACCGTTCGGCACCGTTATCGCGTCCGATCGCCAGTCCGGCTGTAAAGTTGCGGGAATGATGCGATGTACATGTAACGATCAGGTCCCCGACGCCGTCGAGTCCGAGATACGTTTCCTCCCTGCCGCCCAGCGCTGTGCCGAAACGCGTCATCTCCGCCAGTCCGCGGGTCATCAGAGCTGCTCTGGCGTTATCTCCCTGGCCGATCCCTTCCAGGATCCCGGACGCAAGCGCGATGACATTCTTTACGGCAACACCGGTCTCGCAGCCGATGACATCGGTATTCCGGTATACGCGGAAATACCGGTTGGAGAACAGCTTCTGAACGGTCTCCGCCGCTGCTTCATCACTGCTTACTGCGCATACGCACGTAAACAGACGCTGGATGACTTCTTCCGCATGGGAAGGTCCGATCAGCGATACGACCGCCCTTCTTTTATCTTCCGGGATGATCTCCTTGATGACATCGGACATCAGACGGTGCGATACCGGATGGAAGCCCTTGGAAACGTTGATCCAGATCGCCGGCTTTTCCGTTTTTCCGGACATGGTGCGCAGAACGCTTTCCATCGCCCGCACCGGTACAGCCGCAACGATGACGTCGGCGTCACAGACGACCTCTTCACTGTCCGTCGCCCGCAGCCCTTCATGGATGGAAACGTCAAAATACTTTGAATTCCTGTGATTTTCGTTGATATCACGGATCTCATCCGGACTGACGCCGTACAGCATGACTTCCGCACCGTTATCCGCGAGTACCTGGCCAAGCGCCGTGCCCCAGCTGCCGGTACCGAGTATTACTGCCTTCATTCCGATACCTTCTTTCTGGCAATGATCTTCAGAGGCGTTCCCTCAAAGTCAAATGCCTCACGCAGGGAGTTCTCCAGAAACCGCTGGTACGAGAAGTGCAGCAGTTTCGGATCGTTGCAGGAGAATACGAAGGTCGGCGGATTTACCGCTACCTGGGTCGTGTAATAGATGCGGAAACGCTTGCCGTTATGTGTCGGCGCCGGTGTTGTCACCTGTGTATCCGCGATCACTTCGTTCAGAATATTCGTCGGAATGCGGCGTGATGCGTTCTCATACACACGGTCTGCCGTCGGGATCAGCGTATCCACCCGCTGGTGCGTCTTCGCAGATACATAGACGATCGGCGCGTAGGACAGATATGCAAACTCTGTACGCACTTTTTCCGTGAACCGGTTCATCGTCTTGTCATCTTTCTCGATGGCATCCCACTTGTTTACAACGATCACGACCGGACGTCCCGCTTCCAGCGCATAGCCGGCAACGTGTTTGTCCTGTTCGCGTATGCCTGCTTCGGCGTCGATCACGAACAGTGCCACGTCGCAGCGTTCGATCGCCCGCATTGCCCGCAGGACCGAGTATTTCTCGATCGATTCATAGACTTTTCCGCGCTTGCGGATACCGGCAGTGTCGACGATCACATACGGTCTTCCCTCGTATGTAAACGGCGTATCCACCGCATCGCGCGTCGTTCCCTGCACATCGCTGACGATCGCTCTCTGTTCTTTCAGGATCGCATTGACCAGCGAGGATTTGCCGACGTTTGGTTCTCCGATGACGGCAATGCGCAGTCCCTCTTCTTTTTCCTCTTCCTCTTCTTCCGGCAGTTCTTCCATGCATTTGTCGAGAATATCGCCGATGCCGATGCCGTGAATGCCGGAACAGGCAATGGGATCACCGATCCCGAGGGAATAGAATTCATAGATATTCATGAGACGGGATTCGTCATCGATCATATTGACCGCCAGTACGACCGGCTTGTCCTGCTGATGCAGGAGCGAAGCAATGTACTGGTCATCGTCGTTCAGTCCGGCTTTGCCGTTTACGACCATCAGGATGACATCTGCTTCATCCATGGCGATCTGCACCTGCGCCCGGATCTCTTCCTGATACGGCTGGTCCTCCACCTGGATACCGCCGGTATCGATGATCTGGAACGTATTGCCGGTCCATTCCGCCTGCGCGTAGATCCTGTCTCTTGTTACGCCGGCCGTGTCCTCCACGATGGCAACACGCTGACCGGCTATTCGATTAAAGATCGTAGACTTTCCGACATTCGGTCTGCCTACGATCGCGATCACTCCTGTTTTCATACTGTGTGACCTCCTCAGAGATACGGTTCCGCCAGCTTATAGATCGCGTCTGTGACTTCCTCGATCGTCATATCGGATGTATCGATCTCTACGGCGTCATCCGCTTTTCTCAGCGGTGAATGCTCACGGTGCATATCCTGCCAGTCACGCTGACGGATCTCTTCCGCGATGGTCTCAATATCAGACGTCGGAATTCCCTGCGCGATATTCTGATCATAACGGCGCTTTGCCCGCGCTTCCGGAGAAGCTGTCATATAGATCTTGACTTCGGCATCTTTGAGCACGACTGTGCCGATATCCCGTCCGTCCATAATGAAGCCGCCTGCCTTTGCCATTTCCTGCTGGCGGGCAACGAGATCTTCACGTACTTTCGGCAGTGCCGATACTTTGCTGGCAGCCATGCTTGTGTCATCCGTACGGATCGCAAGCGAGACATCCTTACCGTCCAGGAAGACCTTTCCGTCCGGTGTCAGAACGATGTCGGTGTTTTTCAGCATTTCGCAGACAGCGGCTTCATCCGTGAGATCGATGCCGCAGTCAAGTGCCTTGCGCGCTGTGCAGCGGTACATGGCACCGGTATCCAGATGAACGTAACCGAGTCTTGCGCACAGCCGTTTCGCAATGGTGCTCTTTCCGGCAGCGCTCGGTCCGTCAATTGCAATATTGATTTTCATAATCACTTACCCCCTCTTCGAAAGCATGATCCAGTAGAAGACGATGAATACCATGACAAGCAGCGCGGCGATCAGAACGATCAGTACGATGTTCAGGATCTGGTTGGTATGCCGCATTTTATCGCTGACTTCCGACAGATTGTCTTCATAGTCATCCAGCTGTGCCCGCATCTGCGTCGTCTGATTCAGCAGCTGCTGACGGGTCACACGGTCTGCTTCAAGACGCTGTTCCAGCGTATTCATGCCGATCTCTGCCGTATCTTCAAACGGCGACGGAGCAGGTGCTGGTGCAGGCTCTGTCTTTCTGCCGTTGACGAGATTCTGCACGGCTTCCATGATGTCCTCCTTGGACATCGTGCCTGTGTTTTCCGTCTTTTCCTCCGACTTGCGGCTGCTGCGTCTGCGGAACAGAATATCTGCTGTATCTGTATCCTGCATGCCCGTATCATCCGCGTCGATCGGATTCATCGCGGAGACCCGCGGCTCTTTCTTCGGCTCGCTGACCGGCGCCGGCTTCTGTTCTTTCACCGCTTCCTGGATCGGCTGCGGAGCGAACGGACGAAGTCCGGATGCCTGTTCCAGACGGGCAGCCGGATCCAGCTGCTGCAGTACGTTCACTGCTGTGTTCTCACTGGCGGCTACGCCTGCTTCCTTGTTGTATTTCTTGACTTCTGCGATATATTCATCCAGATAATCATCATGCACGTCGTCATCCGGAGAATAATTGGAACTGTACAGCGGCGAAACTGACGCAAACGCCGGTTCCGGCTCCGGTTCTTCCGCCGGTTCCTCAAAGTACGGTTCCTGTTTATGTGCTGCTTCGTGTGCGGACGGAATATACTGTTCCTCCGGAGCCGCAAAGTTTTCGGAATCGATCTTGTTCAGACGGTCTTCATATTCCTGAAGATCGCGTGCCGAAAGATCGTTGGCAGTATCGTCCTGAAGTTTTTCACGAAGTTCTCTGTATTTCTCTGTTCTTGATAATCTTGCCATACCATCAGTCTCCATAATCAAAGGAAATTATATCATATCTGTTATTTCCCTTGCAGGAAAACAGTACATATCAGAGTGCAAAAACAGCAGATCAGCGGTGCAGGATCGGCGATATGAACTTATAGAGGGCAAAAGTCAGAACACTGACGATGATCCCCTTCACCAGATTAAAAGGACAAGTTGCAAGCAGCACGAATGTGAACTTGCTGTTGATCGCCGGAACGATCGCCGCACCGGCGCCGATGATCGCTTCCATCGGCATATGGAACAGCGTCGAATACATCGGCAGAAGAATAAAGTAGTTGATCAGCGCGCCGGCAAGGATCATGCAGAGAGATCCCAGGACCAGTCCCATGATCGCGGTCTTTCTCGTCTTGTTGTTCTTATAGAGGATCGCGGCAGGAACGGCGAATGCGCAGCCGACCAGGAAGTTCGCAAGTTCTCCCACGTACGCGGTGGTCGTTCCGGTGAACAGAATATTCAGCACGTTCTTCAGCGCTTCGATAATGACCGCCGCAGCCGGTCCCAGAGCAAATCCTCCGATCAGCACAGCGACTTCGGAAATATCCAGTTTGTAGAACGACGGTGCGATCGGCAGCGGGAATTCGAACAGCATCAGCACGAATGCCACGGCGGAAAGAATTGCGATCTTAGTAAGCTGTTTGGTTGTAATTGACTGATTCATATGTTTTATCCTTTCTTCCTCCGATAAAAAAGGAGGCTCTGTGATAAAACCTCCGGGTTAAAAAATGAAAAAAGAAACTCTCCCATCCAGACTATACTGTCGCCACCGGAATCACACCGGTTCATGCGCTGTGCGCTTGCGGGGTATACCGCCGGTCAGGAATTTCACCCTGCCCTGAGTTTTACCATATTCAGTATATAGCCCTTCCTCCGGATGCACAACATATATGCACCCTGCCTGTCTCAGAAAAAAAGCGGACAGAGCCGCTTTAAACATTCATGATGGTTTTCAGGATCATCCATACATCCGTGCAGACGCTCTGGATGTATTTCAGGCCGAAGACCGCTAATACTGTGATCACAGCGGCCAGGATCAGCATGCCAGCATGCTTCGTAAGATCGATGTGCTTTGCCACTGCGGACAGGGTCAGGAAGAATCCGGTCACTGCCGCTGCGATGCCCAGTCCGATACCCACTGCCGGGAACTTTCCGTAGATCAGCGCCGCTATGGTGAACAGTACTCCGGTAAACAGCGATGACTGGCTCATGGTCGCAATCAGGCGCTTCCAGGACACCGTACTTCTCAGTACAAAGGATACCAGTCCCATGACTGCCGCAAGCACATACTGCGCTGCCAGCATGTACACGGCAAGCCGCACCGTAAGCCACGCGCAGTCCGAAAAGATCATGCGCGTAAAGCCGAACGGATTCGCATTGATAAATCCTGCCACAATGCCGGATGCCCACGCAGCCGCCGCAATATATTTGAAAATATTGACAACAAGCGAGAAGAACGGCGCTGTCACGCGCTGATCCGCCGAAGCTTCTTTCTCAAGCGCAAGGAACGGCAGAAGCAGTTTCTTCAGGATACCGGTACGCGGTGTACTCAGATAGTCCTCAAAATCCTGTTCTTTTCTCAGTTCCTTCCGGGCTTTTCTTCTTGCCCGTCTCTCGGCAGCCGTTTCTTTTACCGGCTCCGGTTCCTGTACTGCCGGCTGCGGTTCTTCCGCCGTTTCTGCCGGTGTCTCCTCAACTGCAGGCTCTGCCGGCGTTTCCTCAGTCTCAGGTTCTTCGGCCGGCTGCTCGGGAATGATCTCCGGTTCTTCCGCCGGTTTTTCGACCGGTTCCGGAATTTCCGGTTCTGTTTCCGGTACCGGCAGTTCCGCGATCGTCTCTGCCGGTGTCAGTACTGTCTCTTCCGCATCCTGCAGGACACGTACAGCCTTGTATTTTGTATGCCGGAAGGCAACAGCCCGCTGCCGGCGGCTGACCGGTGTAGCTGTTCTTTTTCTTCTGGCGCCCGTATAAACTCTCATAACCGCACCTTTCTTTAAAAAGTGAAAATGTGCCGGAATCAGCACATATTTCACTCGGTTTGAATTTTATGCTCTTCCGGAATACTTTCCGTCAGCTGTAGAGATAACGACCACTTCACCGTTCTGGATGAACAGCGGGACTTTGATCTCAAGACCTGTTTCCAATACGGCATTTTTCTGTGCGGAAGTCGCTGTGTCGCCTTTGACGGCTTCTTCGCATTCCACGATCTGCAGTTCAACTTTATCCGGCAGCATGACACCGAGGATCTCGTTTTCATACATGGAGACAGTAATATTCTCATTCGGCTTCATGAATTTCATTTCCCATTCCAGACGCTCCTTCGGGATCTCGATCTGGTCATAGGAGGTATTGTCCATGAATACCAGAGCTGTGCCGTCATCATAGAGATACTGCATCTCTTTCTTCTCGATCAGCGCCGGCTCAACTTTGTCGCCGCCGGTGAAAGAGATCTCGTTGATTACGCCGCTGCGCATGTTTCTGACTTTGATCTTGATGATCATCTGACGCATGGCGGTCTTATTATGGTCTACATTGATTACCTGATATATCTCGTTGTTATATTCAAATGTGTTTCCCGGCTTTAAATCATTTACGATAACCATACTTAAAAAATCCTTCTTCTCTGTACGTTTCTATTGTATAGAAATGATCGGATTTGTCAACGAAAGACGGGTGCCGGGACCCTTACGGATCCCGGCACTGTTCACTGACGGAAACGATCTGTTTTGTGACCGGATCCAGAAAGACAGTTAGGGTGATCCCGGTATCTGCGTTCACGTCCAGATACACGGTATCCGGTATTTCCTCCCCGTTTTCGATCCGGCATTTCAGCTGCTGCAGCGCCGCCTGTTCCGCTTCGGCGCGCTGTTCCAGGATCTTCAGGTTTTCCAGTGTTTTCATGCGGTACATATCATTCAGTCCGGCAGTCATGATCACGGAGGATGACATCAGAAACAGCGCTGTCATATAGCCCGAAAGCATGCCCTTACGGGGCGGATGCGACTGTCTTCTCATAGGTGATCCCGTCCCGGCGGTATACGATCCGCACCGTACCGTCTTCTTCTCTGAAATATGCGTCTTCGGTATCCGCGAAGATGATCATTGTGCCCGGCTGCAGGATCACGTGATCATTGACCTGCAGAAGCCGCCGGTCCTGTCCCTGGTACGTAAAGCGCAGCTCCCTCTCCTCCGCTTCAATATCGTATGAGATCATCAGGATCCTCTGCAGCTGCTGCAGCGCCAGTTCATCCTGAAGCTGTTCATCGAACTTTGCGATCGACGCCAGCGAAGCACACAGCGATACTGCCGCCGGCAGAGTGACTGCGGCCGCAAACAGCGCCAGGATCGCTTCCGCCGTCAGGGAGCCTCTTCTGCGCATGCGCTGCACCCCTTCTGTTCCTTCAACCATTCCCGGCGTGATCCCTCGATCTCTTCCAGAATACGCTGCTCTGTTTCCCCGACTTTCACATGAACGCGCACAGCTGCCGTAAACAGCCCTGCAAGAAGCGAAAAGATGCATACGGCTGCTAATACGTCTGTCATGAGAAAGCCTCTCTTACCGGAATACAAGTCGTCCTCCGCCCAGTTCAATGATCAGACGGACGTCTTCGCCGAAGCGGATGGTGCGCGGCGAATCCGTATTGCCCTTTTCATTGAAATGCACCGTCTCGCCATGGTCTTCATCCGTATACGTCCGCCGGTGCGCACGGATCATCGCTTCGCTCTGTTCAAAGAGATACCTTGAGGCAAACGCGCTCCGTTCCGCCGCCGGCACCGGCCGCACCATGATCCACAGCAGCGACAGCACCGACAGAATGATCAGAACAATGCACATCTCCGCCAGCGTATAGCCTCTATTCGATGTGCGCCTGTCCACCTGTGATCACCAGATTCCTGTCGCCGCCGCAGTGCGTCTGTTCCTCACTCAGCAGTCCCTCCGCGATCAGATCCTGTATGCCGCCAGGATCGTTTCCGTGTTCCATGCGGTACTGCAGGATCGCCGCGTCCGCCACCTTTTCCACCGCCCGGCATCCCTTGTCGCGCACGATCGTCATCGTCTTCTGGATATTCGGCACCGAGAGCAGAAAGATGACCGATATCACCATCAGCACAATGACCATTTCAAGCAGTGTGAACCCTTTTTTCGAATTCTTCATATTCTTTGTCCTCCTGCCTGTTATATACACAGAAAAAGCAGGATCCCCCTCATCAGGAATCCTGCTTCCCTTTACCGACCAGTTCGTGGAGGCGCGTCCGCGCCGCCAGATAATGCGTCAGATAATCTTTGCTTTTTGCTGTATGCCGCCACGTTTCCGGATGAACGCTCTCACTGTCTGTTGCCAGTTCCGTCATCAGGATCATTTCTTCAAATGCCGGCAGGAACTCCTCGTCGCTGAATGTGCCGTCTCCGGAGCGTATATACAGATACTGTCCGTGGGATAACCGGAAAAACTCTGCCGGCCGCGTCATTTTCCCGCGCTTTTCTTCCAGCACCGCTTTCATGAGCACCGCCCACTTCTTCCGGGCAAATTCATCCGGGATGGTCTCGCCGATGATCAGAGCCATGTTTTCAAACAGATCGGTCAGAAGTGAACCGACCTCTGCTTCCCGCTTATTCCGGTTCGTCTCCTTCACGCCAAGCACCGCTTTCTGGTAATCCGCTATGCACGCTTCCAGGGCAAGCCGGTGCACCGCCGGCGATTCGCTCCGCAGAGACAGTTCGTAAACATCCTGCCTCAGGATGTTTTTTCCGGAGATGCGCATTTTTTTCAGCAGTTCCTCATGCCCTGCCTCTTCCAGGATGGCTGCCGTCTCCCGCATGATCCCGGCAAAGTGTTTCCGGTTGAGCGCTTCGATCAGTTCACTGTGCGGCAGTTCGCCGCGGACAGCCTGATAGATCACTGCCAGCGTATCCCCGGCGTACAGCTGCGGGCTTTCTTTTCTGAGTCTGTCCCGGACACTTTCAAATACAGGTTCCGGGATCCATGTTTCTCCGTGGATCCGCTGCATGGTCTCTTCCGCCACCGCCCGGCAGCACACGCCGCGTTCTTCCTCGATCCGCTGTTTTACTGTCTCGATCCAGCGGCCGTAGCCTTCGGACATATCTTCACGCAGAAGACTGGCGAAGTACGGAATATTATTGTCGACTGCTTCATTCAGCACCGATGCCAGTATATTTTCAATAACGCCGAATACCGGCTGGGGCACATCCGCCGCCTCTTTCAGTTTCTGATAGAATTCCCGTATTTTTGCCTGCATACCTGTCTCCTGACTATTATTCTATCATGTCTTCTGCCGTTCAGATATTCTGAATCATTGTGACAGGCATCATGAGCATCCCGTATACGCATACCAGCATCACCGCGATCAGTCCGTAGCACACCAGCCGGACTGCCCGGGAAAACAGCGCGATGCGTCTTGCTGTCCGGATCGACACCATGTTCAGGTAGCCCTCCAGCATGACCGTGCTCTCTTCGGCATACATCGCAATGCGGAAAAAATGCTTCAGCCGGCTTTCCGCGGGAGCTTCCGCCAGCGCGCTCTCCATTCCTCTTCCCGCCATCAGAAGTGCATCCATAGACGCGGCGGTATAGGCGACAAGCGGCTTTGCGGCCATTGTCTTCAGGATGTCCAGCGACCGTCTGGTCGGTATTCCGCGCCGTACGCATTCCAGATAGAAGCGGCAGAACTGCTCCGATACATGACAGCTGAGAAGCGAATCCGGGATCCGCCGGTCCAGTTCCTCATAGAACCGGCACAGTCTTTTCGGATCCTGCAGATATACAACTGCGATCCCGCCCGCTGAGAGCATGATCACAAGCAGTGCGAACATGCCGTTCATCGCATGCATAAGCATCTCATACGATGCCGTCTCGGCGCTGAATTCCTTCATCAGCGACAGCAGGGACGGCAGGATGAACAGCGAGAAAAGCCGGACGCCGATCCCGACCGAGGCAAGCAGCGCACACGGATAGAACAGGCCTTTCTGCAGCTGTTCCCGGCGCTCTTTTTCCTGCCGCACGATGTGCAGCGCGATCGCCAGGCTGTCCGTGAAGTCCGCGTACCGGCTGAAACCCTCAAAATAGACGCGGACTGCGCGGGGACAGTTTTCCCGGAAGATCTCCGCGAAGGATTCCCCCTCCTCCATCCGCTCCCTCATGCGGCGGATGCACGCTTCATTCCGCTTCTCCTGAATGACTGCCAGCGTATCCTGCAGGGAGAAGCCGTTGTTCATCAGAGAAACAATTGCTTCGCAGTCTTCTTCATCCAAGCAGGTCGCTTTCTGCCGCAGCCGCCGGCACTGTTCCTTCAGCCACCGCCTGACGGATGCGTTCTGCCAGACCGCGGTAATTTTCCGAATGTTTTCCGTATTCATACCGGTACAGGATCTCCTTTCGGTCCATGATCTCATAGATGCATCTTCGTTTTCCGCCGCCGCAGTCATAGAGACGCTGCGACGTGATGCCGTACAGCACCTCCAGCAGCTGAACGCGGGGAATGCCGAGGTCCTCCAGACGGCTAACAGCCCCGGTGCAGGTCCTGGCATGGATGCTGGTGACCACCAGATGTCCGCTCAGCGCGCACCGCACAGCGTTGACCGCCGCCGTCCGGTCCCGGATCTCGCCGATCATGATGATATCCGGATCATGGCGCATGAGCTGGCGGATGCCGTCGTCCCATGACAGATTCTGCTTCTCATTGATCTGCAGCTGTACATAGCGGCTGCTTACCACTTCCACCGGATCTTCCAGCGTAAAGATCTTCCGGTCTTTCGTTTCGTTCAGCAGCGTGTACAGCGTTGTCGTCTTCCCGCTTCCCGTCGGTCCGGAAAACACATAAAGACCGCTCCTGTGACGGGTGACGCTGCGCAGCCACGTTCTCTGTTCTTCATCATCCGTCAGATCATCGATACCGAGAGACGGCATCTGGTTCAGGATCCGCAGTACCCCGCTCGTCATATGGTAGCTGGTAACGACGGCAAAGCGCAGGGACAGCGTCTGTCCGTCCACCGTTTCCTCAAAGCGTCCTGTCTGCGGCTTCAGCACATCTGCCACATCCAGGTTTGCCCGGTACATCAGATAATGGAAAAATGCCGGATCTTCCGGATGCGGACGCAGTCTGCGCATCCTGTCCTCCACCCGCATCTCGATGCGCACATTCCCGTTCTGCAGTGTGAAATGGATATCCGAAGCATGATATTCAAGGGCTGTCCTAAGACAGTCGAGCAATCGTTCCTGCATACTGCCTCCTCACTGTATCTATACCCCGTACCGCCTTCCTCTCCCCAAAAAAAGATCCGGAATGCTCTCGCATCCCGGATCTCTCAGTCCTCAGGCTCCGTATTCCGTTTTCCGGTATAGTACAGCACATAGCGGTTGTGCCGGAACTCATCCGCAAGCAGAGACGCCGGACCATGTCCCGGACAGATGGTCAGACTGCCGGGCAGTTCCTTCAGTTTGAGAAGGCTCTGTATCAGCATCTCTTCGTCGCCGCCGTACAGGTCCGTTCTTCCCACACTGCCGGCAAACAGCGTATCGCCGGTGATCAGCAGATCCCGGTAAAGGATACACGTGCTTCCCTGCGTATGCCCCGGTGTGTGGATGATCCGCAGACGGAACGAACCGATCGTCATTTCGCCTTCCTTCAGTTCCCGGATCTCACTGTATACCGGGCGGCTGAACGCTTTGTACGATCCGTCCGCCTTTACCAGCGGCAGATCTCCGTAATGCATATATACCGGGATATCCAGCGTATCCGCCAGATCATCGCAGCAGTACGTATGATCTTCATGACCGTGCGTCAGAATAACGGCATCTGCCTTCTCATCCTTTCCGATATACTTCAGGATCTCCTTTGCCCTGTGGCATCCCGGATCAAAGATAAGAACATGGCCGCGGTCATGAAGCAGATAGATGTTTTCCTCATACAGCCCGATGGGCAGCTGTTCGATCTTCATCCTGTTATAAAAAAATAACCAGGCTTGTGGTTATTTCTTCTCCTTATGCAGCGTAACTTTGTTGCAGCGCGGACAATACTTCTTGATTTCCATCTTTTCTGTATGCTTACGCTTATTTCTTGTACCGATGTAGTTTTCTTCACCACATTCACTGCACTTAAATGTAATGTTATCTCTTGGCATATCCTGCACCTCCAAACTTATTCAGCCATGAAAGTATAACATAAAGTTTTTTCTTTTCCAAGCACTATATTTTAGCGTTGCATCAGGGGTTATAATGTGTCTGGAGGTAACTTATGAAACGATGGGAAACAAAACAGATTCTGGTCGGCAGCGTTCCTCTGGGAGGTCAGAACCGCTGCATCCTGCAGTCGATGACGAATATACCTGCCAAAGACGTGGAGGCTTCGGTCGCCCAGATCCTGGAACTGGAAGAGCGCGGCTGTGAGATCATCCGCACTGCCGTCCTGGACGAGGAAGACGCACGCGCGATCCGTGCCATTAAAGAACACATCCATATTCCGATCGTCGCTGATATTCATTTCAATTACAAGCTTGCCCTGCTTTCGGTGGAAGCCGGTGCCGATGCGATCCGCATCAATCCCGGCAATATCGGCGACCGTTCGCACACAGAGGCAGTCGTAAATGCCTGCCGCGAACATCACATTCCGATCCGCATCGGCATTAACGGCGGCTCACTGGAAAAGCCGCTTCTGGAGAAATACGGCGGCATCTGTGCCGAAGCCATGATCGAGAGCGCGCACCGGCATGTGGATATTCTGGAGGAACTCGGCTTCTATGATATATGCCTTTCCTTCAAATCTTCGGATGTCGGACTTACCGTAGCTGCCTACCGGGCGGCGGCAGAGGAATTCCCCTATCCGCTGCATCTGGGTGTGACGGAGGCCGGCGGATTCACCGGCAGCGCCGTCAAGTCGTCCGCTGCTCTCGGCATCCTGCTGAATGAAGGCATCGGCGATACGATCCGCATCTCGGTATCCGGGCCGCCGAAGGATGAGCTGATCATCGGCAAGCAGCTGCTCAAATGCTTCGGACTGATCCGCAATGTACCGGATCTCATCGCCTGTCCGACCTGCGGCCGCATCCAGTACGATATGCTGCCGTTGGTGAAGAAAGTGGAAGATTATCTTGCTTCGCTGCAGGAAGACATCACGGTCGCCGTCATGGGCTGTCCGGTCAACGGCATCCAGGAAGCAGGCCGCGCCGACGTCGGGATCGCCGGCGGACATGATGCGGGCATCCTCTTCCGCAGAGGCGTGCTGGTACGCACCGTTCCTCAGGATGAACTGTTTGAGGCGCTGACCGCCGAGATCGAGGACTTCCTGAAAGAGCAGAAACAGAACGCATAGTAAAAAAAGGAGCTTTCTGCATTCCGGTCATCCGGAATGGGAAAGCTCTTTTACTCTGTTTCCGCCAGCAGCTCCGGCATGTACCGGTGCTCTTTCAGCATCCGTATTTCTTCCCCGTACGGAGGCTTTTTGCCGATATAGGGTGTTTCCAGTATTTTCGGAATATGCGCCGTACGGGCGCTGGAAGCGATGTTGTACAGCGTTTCAAATCCCAGCGTTCCCTGCCCGATATTGGCATGCCGGTCCTTGCGGGCGCCGCGGGGATTTTTCGTATCGTTCAGATGGATGACATGCAGGCGGTCAAGACCGATGATGCGGTCAAACTCGTCCAGTACGCCGTCATAATCCGTCAGATCATAGCCGGCATCGTTTGTATGGCACGTATCGAAGCATACCCCGAAGCACTCCGGCCGGTCCAGTCCGGACAGGATCTGTTCGATCTGTTCAAACGTCCTGCCGATCTCACTGCCCTTTCCCGCCATCGTCTCAAGACAGATGATCACATCGTCACAGAGCGCTGCTCTGTTCAGCTGCGCGATCGCCGTGCGGATGCCGGTCTCTTCATCCGCTGTCGTAAAGGAACCGGGATGCAGCACCAGGTATTTCGCCCCGATGGCATGCGTGCGGGCGATCTCCTTGTCAAGAAACTCCACGGCAAGTTCTGCCACTTCCGGTTTCACGGAGTTTGCCGGATTGATGATATACGGCGCATGGATGATCATTCTGTCCATCGGTATGCCGTGTTTCTTCATCAGTTCCCGCGCTTCTGCCGCGCGCATCTCCGACACCGGCCGGCGCTTCGTATTCTGCGGCGCTCCGGTATACAGCATCAGCGCATTGGCGCCGTACGAGAGCGCTTCCTGCACACTGCCTTCCAGAAACAGCGGCGCCTTCATCTGCACATGGCTGCCGATGATCATTCGTCGTCCCCGGAGCGGATCTGCCGCTCTTTGTACATAGCCTTCTTTTCCTCACGGATCTTGGTCCGGATGAACTCACGCTTCTTCTTGCGGTGGATGCGTTCGATCTCACGCGCTCTCTTTTTCTTATAGCCGGGTTTGACCTTGGTGTTCTTCTTGGTCATGATGCGGGAGATCTCTTTCTCGATCTCATCATCTTTCTTCAGACGTTTCTGTCCGTACGGATGCAGCGTCTGCCACGTATTCTTATGCCAGCGCATATGATCAAAGGCAATGCCATACCGCTTCAGGGAACGGATCGCCGCGTCGTCGCTTTCCCGGTACAGCGCATAGCACGTTCCGGAAGCGCCGGCTCTGCCGGTACGTCCCGCTCTGTGCACGTAGTATTCCAGGTTCTCCGGGAAGCCGCACGAAATGACATGCGTTACCATGTCGATATCGATGCCGCGGGCCGCAAGATCGGTCGCGACAACATACGTGTTTTTGCCGGAAGCCAGGTCTTTCATCGACTGCTTTCTCTGCCGTGACGTCAGATCGCCGTGCAGTTCTGTGACCGTGATGCCCTTTTTGCGCAGGGATTCCGCGATCTCTGACGCCTCTGCCCTTGTATTGGCAAAGATCAGACATACATACGGCTGGAATCCCGGCATCATATTCAGAATGACATCGGCATAGTCATGGTGATAGCACGGCACGAGGATATGCCGGATATCGGGATTGAAGCGCACTTTCTCACCAATCTGGAACGTGACCGGACTGTGCATGTATTTGCGGATGAACGGACGCAGCTGATCCGGCATCGTTGCCGAGAACGCCATCATCTGCAGGTCTTCCTTCAGTCTTCCCGCAAAGGCGTCGATGTCATCCAGGAAGCCGTATTCCAGCGTCATATCCGCTTCGTCCACGATCAGTATGCCGGCTGTATCGATCCGCAGCACACCTGTGTTCAGAAACAGGTCGCGGATGCGTCCCGGTGTTCCGATCACGATATGCGGCTGCCCTTTTGCCAGCTGTTCGGAATCCTTCGCCCGGTCCTGACCGCCGATAAACAGGCGGATGCGCAGTTCCGGATCGATCTCCGCCATGACCTTGGCCTTTTCAAAGATCTGCACCGCCAGTTCTCTTGTCGGCGCCGTGATCACAGCCTGGGTAAACGGAAGCGACGGATCGATCTTTTCCATGAGCGGGATCAGATACGCGTGCGTCTTTCCGGAACCGGTACTGGACAGTCCGATGACGTCCTTTCCGCGCAGCGCCGCCGGAACGACCTGTTCCTGGATCGGCGTCGGCTCCGTGAATTTGTTTGCGGCGATGAACTGCATCGTCTTATCTTTCAGATTGAAATCTTCAAACTTTTTCATAATATATCACCTGCACTCTGTGCATTAACCCTTCTGATTTCCCGCCGGAAACCATGTGTGGTATGATACCGGAAGAAACCAATTGCGTCAATATTCTAGCAGAAACGGAGGCATTATGGAAATTATCAGCGTGATTCCCCGCGGCTACTGCGCCGGCGTTGTCAGAGCCATCCGCATCGCCCGCGAGACCGTGCAGAAATACCCCGGTCAGCCGGTCACGATGCTCGGCATGATCGTGCACAACCGCTTTGTCGTGGAAGCCTGCCGCGCCCTCGGCATACAGTTTGTCGAAGACCCGGCAAAAACACGTCTGGAGCTTCTCGACGAAGTGAAGGAAGGAGTCGTCATCTTCACTGCCCACGGGGTCAGCGACGCCGTCCGCCGCAAGGCCGAAGCAAAAGGCCTGACCGTCGTCGACGCCACCTGCAAAGACGTCACGAAGACGCACGAACTTGTCCGCAGGCACGCTTCTTCCGGCGACGTGATCTACATCGGCAAAAAGCGTCATCCCGAATCGGAAGGAACCGTATCCCTTTCCGACCGCGTTCATCTGGTCACCAGCATCGAAGAGGCGGAAGAACTGCCGCCGCTGGAAAACGTGCTGATCACCTGCCAGACCACCCTGTCCCTTCTGGATACCGCGGAGATCATCGCCGCCTGCCGGAAGAAGTATCCCGATGCCGTGATCGCCGAAGAGATCTGCACGGCCACCCGCATCCGCCAGGAAGCGGTCATGGCGCTGGAGAACGTGGATCTTCTCATCGTGGTCGGCGACAGACGCTCCAATAACTCCGGCCAGCTGAAGGCGATCGGTCTTTCCCACGGCATCCCGCATGCCCTTCTGATCGATTCGGAAGAAGATCTGCGGGAAGAAGATATACGCGGATATGAGCGCATTGCCGTCACCAGCGGCTCCTCCACCCCGAATCTTCTCACTGCCGGCGTCATACAGGCTCTGCAGCACTATGCCGAGACCGGCGAGCTGGTCACGAAAAAAATAAGCATCACTCAGATCCTCTGAGTGATGCGATCTCTTCTTCGGTCAGGGGGCGGTATTCTCCCTCGGCAAGTGTTTCATCCAGCACCAGCGTCTTCATGCGCAGACGCTTCAGCGTCACGACGCGGTTATCCAGTGCTTCCAGCATGCGTTTGACTTCGTGGAACTTTCCTTCCCGGATGATCAGACGGCATGTTTTTTCGTTTACGGGAATGCAGTCCGCCGGCTTGCAGACAACGCCGCCGTCGATCGTAATGCCCTGCGCCAGCTTCCGGATGTCGCTTTCGGTGACCGGCTTCTCCGTTCCTACCAGGTATTCCTTTTCGACATTGTTCTTCGGCGAAAGCAGTGCATGCGCCAGATCCCCGTCATTGGTGATCAGAAGCAGTCCGGTCGTATCCTTATCCAGACGTCCGCACGGAAACAGTCCCTTGATCCCTTCCGTGATCAGATCCATGACGACCGGTTCATTTCCTTCCGTGGCGCTGATGAAGCCGGCCGGTTTGTTCAGCATAAAGTATGTGTATTTCTCATAGAGGACCGGTACGCCGTCAAGCGTGACGGTATCCTTTTCCTCATCGACCTTCGCATCGCTTTTTGTCACGATCGTTCCGTTGACGGCGACGCGGCGTTCCCGGCACAGTTTCCTGACCTCATTACGGGTGCCGTAACCCATATTGGCCAGCAGTTTATCCAGTCTCATGCCCGTCTCAGGATCCTCTTCGCCATACTCTTCAGCGACATGTGGAAGATCGACTGCGGCAGACGCATGATGCCGGTCACGAACAGATATACGCCGACACCTGCCATGCCCGTCACCGCGAGTCCTGCCAGCGCCATAAGACGGGAGCCGGCTGCCAGATCGATGCCGAAGATCTTCAGCAGTACGAATACGCCGTTCATGCACAGACAGCCGACCAGCATGCGGATGGTCTTGCGTACGATCGCGCTGTAGCGCACTTCAAACTGATTCTTGATCTTGGACAGACTCAGGAAGATGATCGTTGCCGAACAGAGAATACTCGACAGGATCGCACCCTGGTATCCCACCATCTTCAGGAGCGGATAGAACGTGACGCACTTGACCACAAAGCCTACGCCGAGATACCCGATGCTCTGACGGCGGAAGCGCAGCGTCAGCATCATGGAGTTGCAGATGGGAGTGATCGTCGTTGCCAGCGCCAGCCACGCTGCCCAGCGCAGACATTCGGTGCCGTAGTCCAGTTCCCCGCCGCCGTACATGATGTAATACACCGGCCGGGCCAGTGCGTACATGGCAAAGCAGATCGGCAGAGCAATATACAGCACTGTACAGATGCAGTCTTCAATATTCCGGTTCAGTGCACGCCAGTCCCTGTTTTCCAGTGAAATGGTCATATACGGGACGATGCCGGCCGAGAAGCCGATCGATAATACCTGCGGGATCGACGTCAGCTTGTCGCAGTTGACTTCAATGATACTGTACAGCAGCTTTGCCGTATCATACTCCATACCGAGACGCGTATTCATCGGGATGAAGAACTGCGTATTGATCAGCGTCTGGGAGTTGCCCAGGACCGATACCAGCAGATACGGAAGACCGAAAGAGATGAACTCCATCACGATCTCTCTCTTCGTGACATCGGACGGTCCCTGGTTTCTGGCCGCTTCCATAACAGCACCGAAATGTTTCCGGTCAAACCATATATAGTAGATGAGCGCGCATGTACAGCCGAGCGAAGTCGCAAGCACCGCAGTATAGATGGAAAAGATCCGCTGCATGTGGAACACATAGACGGCAAGCCAGCCGAGGAACAGCAGGAACGCAACGCGTCCGAACTGTTCGATGACCTGTGAACCGGCATAGGATTTCAGCTCCTTCATGCCCTGGTAGTAGCCTCTGTAACTGTACAGGATCGGCACCAGGAACAGCGCCAGCGACAGAATGACAAATGTATTCTGCATCTGCTTCAGGTCGATCGCCGTCGCGTTTTCTCCGAGCACAGACCTGGACAGCGGCCCGGACACCATCATGAAGACCATTGCCATGACGAATCCCGATACCATCAGGATCGCTGTGGAAAGCCTTCTGACCAGAATGGCTGTCCGGTAGTCATTGCGGTTGATATACTTTGCGACGAGCGCCGCGATCGCGAACGGAATGCCGGCGGAACTGATCTGCAGCAGCACATTGTAATAGGTAAAAGCGGACGAGTAGAAAACCATGTTCTCCTGTCCGGCTATTGCCTTGAACGGAATGATATAGAATAATCCGATCAGTTTGGAAACAAAGATGCCGGCACTGCTCGTTAAAGAACCGGCAATAAATGACTGTTTGACTTTCGATGACGTGTTTTCACTCATACTGTCTTCCTTACTGACCGTCTGTCATTTCCGGAGTGAATCCGGATGTGCTCATAGTATAGGAATGGAATTCCCGGTAAGTATCTTTCCGGTTCCGGTCTTTCCACTCAACAAGAATATGCAGGTGTACCGATTCTTCGCTGCAGCTTCCGCTGACGCTGATCCCCTTCACATACCCTGCTTCTTTATTTACCTGGTTCGGGATCATGGATACCTTATCGTCAAAGATGCCCATGCACGGCATCATTTTTACTGCTTCGGAATACAGTACATTGTTCTCCACAATGAACACGACGCAGTCATACATGGCGATCTGCGGCTGATCCACGATCACATAATAGCGGTGGCTTCCGTCGGGAAGTGTGATCATTTCCCCGCTCAGTGTATAATACATGCTCGGTCCGGAAAGATGAGTATTCTCCTCAACGATCCGGTAATATGTTTCATATGTCTCCATTTTCAGCGTACTGTCCGGACGCGCGCTGCAGCCGCATACCGACAGAACCAGACTGAGGATGAGAAATAATTTACGCATAGAAATACCTCGAAGCGATTATATCACAATTCGAAGACCCTGAAGACCGCATACACTATAATCTGTCAAAAAAGAAATGAACGTATTACACTTTTTCTGTAACGAATCATGTATTTTCTGCATTAACTGTGTGAAGGAGGAAGCGGTATGGATGAGATCTATCAGAAATATGCCGATACTGTATACCGGTATCTGTACTCAAAGACCCGGGACGCTTCCCTCAGTGAAGAGCTCACACAGGAAACCTTCTGTCAGGCGATCCGGACCGCCGACCGCTTTGACAGCAGTTCCAGCGTTACGACCTGGCTCTGCGGCATCGCGGCCAATGTACTGCGTACCTACCGGCGCAGACATCCGTATGAACCGGAAGTCACGGAACGGGACTCCGTCAGCGGATCGGTGGAAGAACAGCTGCTGGACGGCATGTACCGTGTCGAACTGATGCGCCTTCTGCATGCAATGGAAGAACCCGGCCGGGAAGTCCTGTATCTGCGCATCTTCGGCGACCTGTCTTTCCGGGAGATCGGAGAAGTATTCGCAAAAACGGAAAACTGGGCACGCGTCACCTATTACCGGGCAAAGGAAAAACTGAGAAAGGAAGCAGAAAAACTATGAAAGATATTACTTGTGAAGTCATTGAAGACCTTCTGCCGCTCTACGCCGACGGCATCGCCAGCGAAGCCAGCAGAAAACTTGTCGAGGAACACCTGAAAACATGTGCGGACTGTCAGAAGAAACTGCAGCGCATGCAGACGCCGGAAACACCGCCGGAAACCGAACGTCATGCGGTCGATTTTCTGAAAAAGAACCGGCGCCGCAATCGTCACATCATGATCGGCAGTATCCTTGCTGCTCTTGTGCTCATCGCCGCTGTGATCGGCACTCGCTTCTATGTATCCGGTGATACCCTGACAGGAAACTGGATGTACTGCGATGTGGAAGTCAATGACAGGACCGTCACTGCCAGAGCCGGCGTCCTGGATAGTATCCACGCTGTCACGCCGCTGAAATTCTCGGAACAGGACGGTATCGTTGACATCACTGCTAAAGCTGTCCTGCCGGGCATCTATCACGACAGCGCCGAAGGCACCTTCACCGCTTCTGAGCCGGTACGCCAGGTACACCTCAACGGAAACATCATCTATGACAGCGGCGTGAAGATCCTGCCGCTTGCCGCGGAAGTATTCGCTACTGCGCATCCGTATATGGGCAGTATGCCTGACAACGCTGCCTCTGCACGTGCACTGCAGATGTATGCGCGTTTCGGTTCATTCACCAACGAACTGCTTACGGAAAGCGAGCCGTATACCTGGCGCATCCTGCTGCAGGATCCCGTAAACGCATCCGACCGGAAATACACGGAAAACGATATGCGCCGCTGCGCCTATGTGCTGATCGCCGTCACCGGCAATCTGAGCAATGTCGAATACGTCTATATGTCAGAAGGCTCCGAACAGTCGCTGCTGGTCACAAAGGCCGAAGCGGATCAGACGTTTGGTCAGGACGTTCACGTCTGCGGACAGGATGTCCGCCTGCTGAACCGTCTGATGATCATCTGCGGGATGAACTGAATTACCAGGAGAAAAAGCACCGCGAAGGTGCTTTTTTCAGTCTGTGAGCCATTCCACTTCACCGGTGCTGATATGATACAGGGCACCGATCGTCTTCATGGTTCCTTTCTCCGTCCATTCCGGGAATGCTTTCCGGATCCGGTCGGCCTGCCAGCGGACGTTCCGGCGGCTTGCCTCGCAGGGATCCGCTTCTTTGCGGATCGCCTTGCGGATATCCGTCGTGATCGATCCGACATATCCCCCTTCGGCACCGGACATGGCCGCTCCGACCGCGCCGCAGTCGGTATGTCCCAGAACGACCGTCAGCGGTACGCCGAGGTGCTCTGCCGCATACTCGATACTGCCGAGCTGGCTGTCGGCGATGACATTGCCGGCGACCCGGATCGTAAACAGTTCTCCGATCCCGCTCATGAAGATCGCTTCGGGGATCTCACGGGAATCGGAGCACGCCACGATGATCGCATATGGATGCTGGCCGTGCGCCGACGTCTCATCGCGGATATGCTGCGAGATATCGCCGGTGTTCACTTCCGCGCCGATATACTTTCGATTTCCTTCTTTCAGGCGGTTAAGGGCATATTCAGCCGTATACATCTGTTCCATGATCTGTTTTCTCCTGTTTTACTGCTCTCATTATAACGAAAAAATCCCGGTTCCTGCAGGATACCGGGATCTTTGTTCAGAATGTCAGAACGTAGTAGTTCTTCTTGCCCTTTTTCAGGATCGTGAAGTCCTGGTCGATCGCCTCGCTCTTTGTGACTGCCGCAGCGATATCCGTGACCTTGACGCCGTTGACCTGTACAGAGCCCTGCTGGATCAGCTTGCGGGCTTCGGAATTGGACTTGCACGCACCTGCCTTGACCAGCGCGGAGATCAGTGTTTCACCGTCTTCCACACCGACTTTCGGCGCATCGCTGAGACCGGCGCGCAGTTCATCCGCGGACAGTTCCATGATGGAACCGCGGAAGAATGTCTCGGTGATCTTCTTCGCTGTCGCAAGACCTTCTTCACCGTGTACAAGGATCGTCAGTTCCTCGGCCAGCGCCTTCTGCGCTTCCCGCTTCTCCGGAGCGCTTTCCTTGGCAGCTGCCAGCGCTTCGATCTCTTCCGGTGTACGGAAGCTCAGACGCTTCAGATAGTCAACGATATCCGCATCCGGCGTGTTGAGCCAGAACTGGTAGAATTCATATGCGTTGGTACGTGCCGGATCGAGCCATACGTTCTTTCCTTCGGACTTTCCGAACTTGGAACCGTCGCTCTTTGTGATCAGCGGCGAAGTAATGCCGAAGACGGCTGCTTCATCGCCCTTGACCTTGCGGATCAGTTCCGTACCGGTCGTCAGGTTGCCCCACTGGTCGCTTCCGCCGATCTGGATGATGCAGTTATGACGTTCAAACAGTTTGAGCCAGTCCATAGCCTGCAGGATCGTGTAGCTGAATTCCGTGTAAGAGATACCTGTATCAAGACGCTTGCGGATGGTGTCTTTCTGCAGCATGTACGATACGTTGAAAAGCTTGCCGTAGTCACGCAGGTAGTCCAGCAGACTCATGGAGCCGAGCCAGTTGTTGTTGTTCTCCATGATCGCGGCGTTATCGCCTTCAAACGAGAGGAAATGCGCCAGCTGATCGCGGATGCACTCAGCGTTGTGCATGACTTCCTCATGGGTGAGAAGCTTGCGCTCCGTTGTCGGACGCGGATCGCCGATCATGCCGGTGAAGCCGCCGCATAATGCGATCGGCGTATGGCCTGCCTTCTGGTAGCGGCGCAGCAGCAGGATCTGCTGCAGGTGTCCTACATGCAGGGAATCCGCAGTCGGATCGAATCCGCAGTAGATCACTGCCGGATCCTTCAGGCGCGCTTTCAGACCGTCATAGTCTGTGCAGTCTTTTACAAGACCCCGCCATTTCAGTTCTTCTAAAAATTCCATATTCTTTCTCCTTCCGGACACCGTATAAAAAGGCGCCCTCTCATCTAAGGACGCCTCAGCGCGGTACCACCTTAGTTTGCAGCAGAAATGCTGCACTCTCATCTATGCCTTTAACGCAGGCGCACACGTCCTGTCTTTTGAGGCAGGAAGCTCCCAGGTGTATTCACAGCTCCGTTTTCCGCTCCCTTTCACCGGCCGGGATGTCTCTGTTCCGGATCGCAGAACCGCTACTTATCCTGTTCAACGCTGTTGTAATTCTAACAAACTGCCGCTGTTTGTCAATCGATCGTTGTCTGCCGCGGTGTAAACAGATAACTCAGTTCGATCTCATGATCGGACTCAAGGTCATTCTGCAGAAGCTTTGTCATTACCCGCATGCTTACTGCACCCAGATCATACGACGGGATCGAGAAACTGGAGATCTGCGGACGCATCATGGTGTTGTACTTCGTATCGATGACACAGACGACTTCCATGTCCTTCGGTACATCCATGCCGTTCTCTCTTGCCGCATTCACAATTGCCATCGCCTGGGAATCACGGTATCCGATCATAAGATCATATCTGTGATCCTTGAGCCAGCGGGACATGAACGCATAGCTGGTGCGCACATCCGACGGAATCGGAATAAAGCCCTTGAATGTCTTTCCTTTTGCTTTGAAAGCCATCTCCGCGCCTTCCACCATCTGCTCGCACGCAAAACGATTCTTGCGGTCTTCAATAATGGCGATATTGTCCTTCCCGAATTCCAGATATTTCATCGTCAGCTCATAGACAGCCTTGCGGATATCCACATAAACGCTGGCCATGTTCTCCCGGCTCATGCGGTGTCCGATAAAGACGATCGGAATATTATACTTCGTCAGTGTCTCGATCTCACTCATGACGACCCGGTCATCATACAGGATCACACCGTCCACGCGTGATTTGATGATATCTTCGATGACGGTATTGATATCCGTGATACCCGCAGTCAGGGTATGAAGCATAATGTTGTAATTGTAGATCTTTGCAACATCGATCAGACCATTGATAATTTGTCCGGTATATGTAAAGCTGGCTTCCGGCACGATCAGTGCAATTGTCGTAGTTTTCTGAAGAGCCAGTCCCTGAGCAATTGCATTTGGTTTATAACCAAGTTTATCAACGGCAGCCTGTACACGTTCCTTTGTCGGAGTTTTCACGACATCCGATCCATTGATGACGCGTGATACGGTCGCAAGAGATACGCCTGCTTCTTTTGCAACATCGTAAATCGTTACTCTTTTCATTCAGCTGCCCCTTTCATTGTTTTTTGCGTGTCTTTTCTGCCCTGCGGCAGATGCGGACATTACTTCTTTGTGAACTTTGCCCAGAGTCCCTTTACTGCCTCTGTTCCGCTCTTCAGCAGTTCCGCACTCTTTACCCGGACATCGGATAATGTCTTCTGTACTTCCGGACTGTTGTAGAACTCATCTGCTTTCTGTACAGCTTTCTTCGTATACTCAGCTGCGAAAGCTGCGCCTTCTTTTGCTTTATCTGCCGCGACCGCCGCGTACTTTTTGACAGTCTCCATTGCGTCTTCTGCCTTTTCCGAGCCGCTCTTAGCTGTCTTTTCAAAAGTTTCCTTGATGTCTTCAAAAGCATCGCTGACTTTTTCGCCGGCTTCCTGGACGAATTCCGGGATCACGAGATCAACAGTGTCTTCGTCGTCATCCTCTTTGTCGTCTTTATCGTCGTCGTCATCATCGTCGTCTTTGTCGTCATCGTCATCTTTGTCGTCGTCAGCTTTTTCAACGATCTCTTCAACGGCTGCGGCTGCTTCTTCCACAGCTTCGCAGACTTCTTCCTTCGCCTGTCCCGCTGCTTCCTCAGCATTGGAAATGATCGTCTCTTCGATCGGATCTGTCTCTTCAACAGCTGCCGGAGCTTCCTCAGCGGGTGCTTCCTCTTCTGCTGTTTCTTCTACCAGATCCGGCAGAGCCTGTACTTTTTTCTTCAGACTTTCCACGGTCTCTTCGATGGAAATTTCGGTTTCTTCAATGACATCTTTTACTTCTTCACTCATCGGATGTAACCCCACTTTCCGGTGCTCCTTCCGCACCCATCTTTTCCTGAACCATTGTTTTCAGGTTTTCAACGTTCTCAGCCGCAAAATTCGCTGCCTTTCCAATTGCTTCAGATGTCTTATCCTGTACCTGATCGACGGTATGGGAAAGTTTGACCACCGTATCCAGAGGTGCCTGAACCTTTTCCATGCTCTTATTCACATTTTTAACTGTCGGATCAAGGTTCTTTACTGTTGCAGTGATCGAATCAACGAGTGCTCCGGCTTTCTTCAGCAGAATGCAAAGAAAAATCAGCGCAGCGGCACCGGCAATAGGCAAAAGCTGCTCTGATACATTCTTTAATGCCAGTAATAGTGCGTCCATACAATGATACTCCTTCTTCACTTACTGGCATTATATTATGTTTTGAAAACGTTTTCAATGCTTATGATAGCGCTTTACAAGCTCGGCAAGACCATAGATATCCTTGCTGGACATGAACAGGTATACTGCCGGTTCTTCTTCCGCAAGAATTCTGGCGCCCTCTTCGTTCTCCGGAATCACGACAGATCCCGGCAGACGCTTCTGCAGATACGTAATATCGATATCCGTACCGTCCTGCTTGTCGTCGATGCTCGTAAAATCGCACAGGTAGATCTTATCCGCCTTGCTCAGCTGAGAAGCGAACTGGTCGGCGAAATACAGAACACGCGACGCACGGTGCGGCTTGAAGATCGCAACAAGCTTTCTTCCCGGGAACCGGATGCGGGCGGAATCGATCGTGACGCCTACTTCTGTCGGATGATGCGCATAGTCATCAACGAACGTATTGGCACCGATCTCTTCCACGACAAAGCGTCTCTTGACGCCGCCGAACGACGCAAGTCCTTCTTCCATGACTTCCGCCGGAACACCTTCCAGAATACCGATGCCGATGACACCGAGACTGTTGAGAAGCAGATGTCTGCCGACAAACGGAAGTTCAAAATGGGCAAAGAACTCACCGTGATACAGCACGTCGAAAGACATGCCGTCCGGTCTTTCATCGATATTGACTGCCTGGATATCGTCATTCTCCTTTACGCCGTACCACAGATGATCACAGGCGATATTCATCTTGCGGGCTTCTTCATCGTCACCGCAGATGACAAGCGTTTTGCCGATATTGCGGGTAAATGCCTCATAGGCGCTCCGGTAGTCATCATCGTCCTTGTAATAATCGACATGATCGATCTCAACATTTGTGACGATGGCATATTCCGGATAATAGGACAGGAAGAAGCGGCGGAACTCATCGGATTCCAGACAGAAGTACTTCGTATCTTCCGTCAGGTGTCCGGTGCCGTCACCGATCAGCCATCCTGTCTTGTCGTAATGCGACAGCATTGCGGACAGAAGACCGGTCGTTGTCGTTTTCCCGTGGGATCCGGCAACGCTGATCAGCCGGTAACGCTTCAGGAATTCACCGAGGAATTCATGGTAGCGGGCACATACGCATGTCGGATTCGAACGGGCTGCAGCGACCTCCGGGAAGTCCTCAAGGAACGCATTGCCGATGATCACGTGCATGCCGTCTTTTATATTTGCCGGATCAAACGGCAGTATTTTTATATTGCGTGCGCGCAGCGGGTCTTCCGTAAAGAAATGCTTATCCAGATCGGAACCGCTGACTTCACAGCCCAGGTCATTCAGCATGCAGGCAAGACTTGCCATGCCGGTGCCCTTGATGCCGATAAAGTAGTAGGATGTCATCCGTTATTGCCTCCGCGGCGCAGTCTTTCATATTCAGCACGGGAGATCAGCATGGTATCGTCATCGTTTCCCTCATCACTGTCATCCTCGTTGAAAAGCGGCGCGGTATCATCGAGAGCTCCTGCCCGGCGGTTCTTTTCATACTGTTCATCGCCGATATTGAGAATATCATCGAGAGAGAAATTCGGGATCTCTTCTTCCGCCTGTGTCTTTTCCGCTGTAACAGTCATCTGTTCGATGATGTTGGACTTCTCAACAGACTTCTGGATCGTTACCGGACTGTCTTCCTGATCACGGCCGTAGATCGGGGAAATGATCGGATTGATATTGTCGTTCTTTCTCGCCTTTTCCTTCTCGGCCTGATTCAGTTTTGAAGTTGTTGACTTCAGGGCGTTCAGATCTTTTTCATCCACACCGAAAATCGGCGAGATGACCGGCTGGAACTCGTATACCGGACGTGCAGGTTTCTTTTCCGGCTGCTGAGCAGGCTTCTTGCCTGCCGGCTGCGTCTTCTTCTGGACTGCAAGGGAATCCGCTGTGATCGTCTGGACACGCGGCTGTGCCTTGCGTCTTTCACCCTGTACACGGAATACAGACTCGTTTGTCTGCTGCGGCTCCGGACGGCGCGGCTGCTGTGCGGTGCTGCTGAAATCGATGCTCTGTGTCACATCGATCCGCTGCATCGTTGTCCGCGGCTGTTCCGGCTGTGCCGGGGCGGCAGGAACGACCTGGATCGGTTCAATAGCTACCGGTTTCGGTTCTTCTCTCACAGGCTGCGCGACAGGCTGAACTGCCGGAGCAGGCTGTTCCTGAACAGGAGCAGGCTGTACTGCCGGGACTTCAGGTGCAGGTTTTTCCTCGCGCGGTCCCATATCGATCGCCTCTGTTTCTTCAAACAGAAGATCTGAGAGGAATTTCGTAAACTTTTTTCTTTCCGGTTTCTTTTCCATATCTGCTTCTCCTAAAAAAACTTATTCTATAACATATTAATTTTATTCGATATTTTGTCTGTTGTTAAGACAAAACTCAAGCGTTCTTACTGGCCGGGGTCTTCGGCCGGCTGCACGGGGTCTTCAGCCGGCTGCACGGGATCGTCATCTGTCTCGATGCGTCCGCTGCCGCTGTATTCATCGCCTTCATTCCTGCCGGTGTTTCCGGCGCTGTAATGATCGGAGAACAGTTCGGAGATCTCGCCGTTCTCCGGCGCGATATTCGTAAACAGTTCCACTTTTTTGGCGTGGTACGTGATCGTTTCCTTGCGGCTGAAAGCTGCGGTGACCGCCTGGCGGTCAACGACGACGGTACGGGCGATCCGCAGCATCTCCTGCGCCATCGGAACGATGCCGACGGCATTCGAACTGCCGAACAGGACCACATAGCCGCCTTCCAGCCACGCATAATACGTTTCGCCGATCCGGTAGATCGATACGCTGTACGGTGCCGGTGCTTCTTCTGTACCCCAGTCCCCGCCGATCTCGGATATCTTCAGTTCCTCGGCCGGATGCGCGGGCGCAGCTGCCGTTCCCTCATAATAGCGGTCATTGATCAGCTGGGCGGCATTCAGCGTAAGAACGAACGTATCTCCGTTCATCACGAAAACCGTGCTGACGCGGTCGGCTGACCGGCGCCCGATGCACGGCTGCAGATAATAGGAATACAGGTCTTTGGCATAGTTTGCCTGCATTACCGGTTCTTTTTCCGTTTCCCGCAGTCTTTCGACCAGCCGGTCTTCGGAATACCCGGTCACTTTCGTGCATGCACAGAGCAGAAATGCCGCAAGATAAAGGACAATACGTTTCCGCATATGCCTATTCTAGCATATCCCCGCTTCTTCTGCATGGTCTCACGCAGATCCTGTAGATCGGCTGTCCGAGATCCAGAAACCTTCTTTCATATTCTGTTACGGCATCCTCCGGATGTTCCTTCCGCCGGTAATCGACGGAGAACTCTTCCGGCATGAATCTGCTGTGCAGAAAGTACATGACGGAGTCTTCAAACAGATCTTTGTTGTCCGTCTTCATCTGCAGGATTCCGTCCGACGAAAGCAGACGCCGGTAGATGTCCAGAAACTTCTCACTGCTCAGACGGCGCTTATGCGTATATTTTTTCGGCCACGGATCGGAGAAATTCAGATGCAGTACATCGATCTCTCCTTCCGCGAACCACTGTTCCATATCCTCGGCATCCCCGGGGATCATGCGCTTGTTGTGCCAGTCGGCGTTCTCTTCTTCCACTGCCTTGCGCAGAGCCACAGCTGCGGCGCTCCGGTCTTTTTCCACGCCGACCCAGCCTTCTTCCGGATACATATGCGCCATGGTGATCAGGTAATCTCCTTTTCCCATGCCCAGTTCCACATGCAGTTTTTCGCACTGCAGCAGTTCATGCCACTTTCCCCGGTACACTGAAGGATCTGCCAGGGCCAGATCCTCATGTTCCTGCAGATACGGATCCGCCCATTTCTTTTTCCGCATTCTCATAGTTTCGTTTTCCTTCCAAAAAGAAGGCTTGCGCCTTCTTTTCTGTTATTCAGCTCTGTTATTCAGCCTTTTTGCGGAAGACTCTGCGTTCCACATTTGCGTTTTTGTCGCCGTGCGGAGCGCCTGTCTTCTTCGGATTTCTCGGCGCCGGTTTCTTTTCCTGATAGCCTTCCGGTTTTTCCGTGCATTCACGGGCGGAGACTTTGACCTTGCCGGCATCGTCAATTGCAACGACCTTTACCTTAACGGTATCGCCGACATGCAGGACGTCACCGATATTCTCTACACGCTCCCAGGAGACCTGGCTGACGTGCAGCAGCGCATCCGTGCTGCCGAACAGGTTGACGAACGCATAGGATTCACGTACTTCGCTTACCTTTGCATCGTAGATATCGCCGACCTTGGCTTCCCGGATCAGATCCAGGATGATGCCCTTGGCCTTGTTGATGCTCTCACGGTCGGTATGGTAGATGATGCAGGTTCCGTCGTCTTCGATATCGATCTTGACGTCATTGCACTCTTCGATGATCTTATCGATCTGTTCGCCGCCCTTGCCGATGACGATACGGATCTTGTCGACCGGGATCATCAGGTGATCCATCTTCGGAGCGTACTTGGATACTTCCGGACGCGGCTCACTGATCGCTGTTTCCATGTTGTCGAGGATCTGCATACGGCCTTTGTGAGCCTGAGCAAGAGCTTCCTTCAGGATCTCATAGGAGATGCCTGTGACTTTGATATCCATCTGCAGGGCTGTGATTCCCTCACGTGTACCGGCGACCTTGAAGTCCATATCGCCGTAGTGGTCTTCCATACCCTGGATGTCGGTCAGGATCGAATAAGTATCACCGACCGTGATCAGACCCATTGCCACACCGGCAACCATTGCCTTGATCGGAACACCGGCTGCCATCAGAGACATCGTACCGGCACAGATCGAAGCCTGGGAACTGGATCCGTTGGATTCCAGTACTTCCGCGCTTGTGCGGATCGCATACGGGAAGTCCTCACGGCTCGGCAGTACCTGTGCAAGCGCACGCTCACCCAGCGCACCGTGACCGATCTCACGGCGTCCCGGCGCACCCATACGGCCTACTTCACCGACGGAGAACGGCGGGAAGTTGTACTGGTGCATCCATCTCTTTTCCGTTGTCAGCGTCAGATCATCCACGATCTGCGCATCGGACAGCGGACCGAGTGTCGTAACGGATAATACCTGTGTCTCACCGCGGGTGAACATGGCGGAACCATGTACACGCGGAAGCAGATCGACCTGTGAGTCCAGCGGACGCAGCTCATCCAGAGCTCTTCCGTCCGGACGGATCTTTTCTTCGGAGATCAGACGGCGTACTTCGCCTGCTTCGACCTCAACACCATATTCATGTGCCTGCTTGACGGCTTTTTCCTTCGCTGCTTCATCTTCCCATTCCAGTTCAGCAACGCCTTCTTCCATCTCGGCAATGAGCTTGTCGATCGTTTCATAACGCTCGAGCTTGCCCTTGATGGATACTGCTTCGCAGATGCGCTGCGCACCGTTGGCGTCAACGTATTCCTTAACGCGCGGGTCGATCTCATACAGAACGACTTCCATCTTTTCCTTCGCACATGCGGCGATGACTTCTTCCTGGATCGCGCACAGTTCCTTGATTGCTTCGTGACCGAACATCAGAGCCTGAAGCATATCGTCTTCACTGACTTCCTTCGCACCGGCTTCGACCATATTGATGGCTTCTTTTGTACCGGCAACTGTCAGATGAATGTCGGACTGCTCATCCTGTTCCACGGACGGGTTGATGATGAACTCACCGTTTACGCGGCCTACCTGCACGCCTGCGACCGGACCGTTGAACGGAATATCGGATACGCATAATGCCAGGGAGGAACCGAATAATGACGCCATTTCGCTGCTGGCATCCGGATCGACGGACAGAACTGTGTTTACGATCTGTACTTCATTGCGGAAGCCTTCCGCGAACATCGGACGGATCGGACGGTCGATCAGACGTGCCGTCAGAGTCGCGTGTTCGCTCGCTCTTCCTTCGCGGCGCAGGAATCCTCCCGGGATCTTGCCTGCCGCATACATCTTTTCCTGATAAAGGACTGTCAGCGGAAAGAAATCCGTGTCCTTTGCCTGATTGCTTGCTGTTGCTGTGGACAGCACTACGGTATCATCGTACCGTACCAGAACGGAGCCGCCTGCCTGTTTCGCTATTTCTCCGTTTTCCACGGTGAGTGTACGTCCGTGGAAGTTCCAGCTTTTCACATACTTTTCCATATCTCTATCTCTTTACCTCTATATATCTCGTCTAAAATTTCAACTTATTTATTGTAGCACATCCCTATTTATTTGAACACAAAGAAAAAAGTCCCCTTGGCGGGGGACTTGAAAACTTAGAATCTGAATCAGTAGTTTTCTGCGTTGATCTCGAAATAGGACTGCGGATGAGCGCAAACCGGGCATACTTCCGGTGCCTTTGTGCCGACAACGATGTGTCCGCAGTTGCGGCATTCCCAGATCTTGACTTCGCTCTTCTCGAAGACTTCCTGCAGTTCAACGTTCTTCAGCAGTGCACGATAACGCTCTTCGTGATGCTTTTCGATCGCCGCAACACCGCGGAACTTAGCTGCGAGCTCCGGGAAGCCTTCCGCTTCTGCTGTCTTTGCGAAATCTTCATACATATCGGTCCATTCATAGTTCTCACCGTCAGCGGCAGCTTCCAGGTTCTCTGCTGTTGTGCCGATGCCGTTGAGTTCCTTGAACCACATCTTTGCATGTTCTTTTTCATTGTCCGCTGTCTTCAGGAACAGAGCAGCGATCTGCTCATAGCCTTCCTTCTTTGCCTTGGACGCAAAGTATGTGTATTTGTTTCGTGCCTGCGACTCACCGGCAAATGCAGCTTCCAGATTCTTTTCGGTCTGTGTTCCTGCATACGGATTCGCCTTCGGAGCTTCTTCCTTGATCTCGGCAATGTCATCTTCCTTGATCTCGATAATGCTGTCTTCGCCGCTCGCACCGCAGATTGGGCAGACTGCTTCTTCAAAACTGTCAGCTTCAAACTCTGCATCACATAACAGACATTTAAATTTAGCCATATTATTATCCTCCTCTTTATGTCACATAGGGCATGACCTGCATATACAGGTCTGCCTTGGCTATCCTGATTATATCTAATTCTCTATTTTCTGTGAATATTAATGCTTTACGATTTCAGTCGCCTTTGAAGCGTGATTCGATTTTCCGGTAGCACAGGATCAGACAGAATACCCAGGCTGCTGTCAGCAGGATCACCGCGGTCACGATATGACCGAACTGTTTTGCCCGCAGAAGGAGCAGACCGATCGATTCAAATACCAGCGCCGCGCCCCACCACATCGTGGCGACCGCCCGGTTATACCCGCGTACATCTTCTACCTGCGGCGGTTCCGCACCGGCGTAGAATCCGGCCGGCGTATCCGACCGATGCGCTATCAGACCGAGCCCGGCAAGGAAAAACGATACTGCTGTCCAAATCAAAAACACCTTTTTCATTCTGCAGTCCCTCTTTCTTTGATCCGCTTCCGTCAGATCCTGTGAACGCTGTCTGACTCAGGATCTGCTTCGGCATGTTCCGGCAGTACCTGCGCTGATACTCCCAGGGAAAGAATTCCCGCGATCCGCATATCATCGCCGAGATGCAGGATCTTCCGGACGTTTGCTTCGGCGTCTGCACCGTCCGCGTCTTTGCGCAGATGGATCTGGACCCAGCAGCTGCCGAGCCCCGCTTCCGCCGCCGCAAGATCCATGTAGGTAAGCGCGATGCTGCAGTCTTCCGTCCAGGTATCCGCTTTCTGTTCCGATGCCGAAACAACGATCGCCGCGTCGGCGTCCTTCAGCATGGCGCCGCCTGCTTTCTTGACACCGGCAAGCGCCGCCAGAATATCCTTATTCCGGACAACATAGAACTCGCACGGTTTCTGACCGCGGCTGCTTGGGGCCAGAAGCCCTGCTCTGATCACTTCATTCAGTACGTCGTCCGGGATCGCTTCACCGGTATAAACGCGCACGCTTCGGCGTCTGCGCATGATCTCGTGAAGCGTCACCGCCCTTCTCCTTTGAACTCTCTGCAGAACATCTCATAGTTGTATGTCCGGTGGACGCAGAGCACCGCAAAGGTGATATGTTCAAACAGTTCACTGCACGTATGCCCGCTGTATACCATATTGTCGATCACTTTGCGGAACAGCCTTGCGACGACTTTCGCATCATTGCCGAACGCGCCGCATCCCCAGGCACCGAGCACCAGATTCTTATATCCGAAGTATGCGCATGCCTTCAGCAGGGATTCGATCCGTTTTTCAAACAGCTCTTCGTACTGTGCCTCACTCATGCCTTCGTAACCGTATGACACCATCGGTGCCGCCGCCGTGATGACGCCTGTCGTGAACGGCTTTTCCATCTTGTGTCCGTCCGGTTCCCGGAACACGTCGACATACGGCGTCAGGATTACGCCGTCGCTTCCCATTTTTGTCGTCGGCCTTCTGTTATATACATAATACGGTCTTGCGGCATCACTATCCAGTACCGGCAGAAGCGTGCTTCGGCGGCAGAGATCCTCTTCCTGGGCCACTGCGCCGCGGGTCACCCCGCCGCCCGGACTGACCGGATTGGCCAGATTCAGGGCAAGTACTTTATCATATCCTTCTCTCACCCAGTCTTCCGCGGCGGAGAAGGTATCCTCATTGACGACCGAGTATTCACACGGCGTACCGGAAACAGTCACTTCGACATCCGGCAGACTGTGCACTACCTCCGGAAGCAGCACTGTGCATTCCATCCGCTGTTCCGGCGTGGACGGCAGGTCGACGGTCGTTCCCATATAGCTGTAATGCCCGTGTCTCGTGATATTCAGCGTATCCGCCAGCATTGTGATCAGTTTATCTCTCATAGTTTCTCCTTACAGATCCAGCAGTTTCTTTTTCTTCGCTTCGTAGTCTTCTTCCGTGATCACTCCCTCTTTCACCAGTTCCTTCAGCTCGCGCAGCTGACGGTATACCGGTGTCAGATCGACGGCTTCTTCCGGTTCTTCCTTCTTTTTCCAGAGGCTTCCCAGATCGATGCGCGGGAGATCGACTTTCGGCAGATCCACTTTCGGCAGTTCGATGCCGGGAAGATCGAAGTCAAACAGTCCGCCTTTCTTTTTCTCTTCTTTCTCAGCGGTCTCGGTTTCTTTTTCCGACGGCACGAATTCCATCATTTCCTCTTCGACGTACGTTCCGTCCAGGATCCGTCGGTAGGAATCCGAAGATGCCCAGCGCTCACACTCCAGAGCGCGGATCGCCGTAAACGGATGGGTGCGGCGCCGCAGCAGCAGGAACTCGATGGACTTGCTGCGGGCAGAGTCTTTCGCCTGCACTTCGTATTCTTCCGCCTGCCGCATGAATGCCGCTTTTGCTTCTTCGCTGACCTCTTTCTGGTCATAGCCGGCAAGCCGCATGCATACTTCGATCATCTTATCCGGCGTTCCGTCGCACAGGATCGCCGCCCGGTCCGCGGAATACTCGCTGGCGCGCATCCAGTTGTAGAATGCCAGTTCCAGCGGCAGCGACACGATCGCACCGAATGGGATCAGGATGCTCAGGGCCGAGATCGTTCCGTTCAGCAGCATCGCTCCCATCGTCCGGTACAGAACGTGATGGCAGGCAATATGTCCGCACTCATGCGCCAGGATCGTCGGGATCAGCTCTTTCGGCAGGATATCCACCAGTCCTGTGGTCATCACAATAAACGGCTTCGTGTCTCCGGATGTGTAGGCGTTCGGCACGACATTCCGTTCCATATACAGTTCCGGGACTTCAATGCCCAGCTGTTCGCATACCTCTTTCAGCATCTCATAGTATTCCGGCATCTGCTCTTCACTGATGCGGACGCATCCCGACATGTGGACCATGCGGGAATATTTCTCACTCCACTCTTTCATAAATGCTTTCAGCAGCTGCTGGAAGCCCGGGAAAGCCTTCAGCGTTTCCAGTGCCGAGCGGTCTTCCGGATGAATATAGTACTTGGGATCAACTGTCATATCGTCAAATCCTCCTTCACTTCATTATATCACTGGAACGGATGACACCCAAACCGGGCATACACAAACAAAAAATACGGTTCATAGACCGTATCATTTCAGCGCATATTCCAGTACTTTACGGACTTCTTCGCGGATATCCTCGTAACTCATGAAGAGATGCGCTTCGAACAGTTTTGTTTTTCCGTCAAAGAAACTCGGCACGGCATAATAATCGTAGGTATCCGCCAGTTCCGCGTTCCTGCTTTCTTCGATCTTTGTTAACGGGATCCTGCGGTATTCCGGCTTTTCCTGCATCAGTTCCTCCAGTGCCTTATGTGCCTTGGCGCAGTATCCGCAGTCATCGAGATAAAACATGGTGATCGGTTTCATTCCTGCATCCTCCTTTTTTCCATCATAGAGCATTTTCAGAACACTATCTTTTGATTTGCTCAAAAAAAGCACTCGTTCGTGAGTGCTTCATGACTAGTTCAGCGCCAGCCAGTTATTTTTCCCGTGATGCACATACGCATACGGATTATTCAGCGAAGCTTTCCACAGCATATCGCTTCCTCTTACGATCGTGAACGAAGCGCGGACATCCGCCAGATGCTGCGCCTGCTCTTCCGTCACGTTGACAGAGAGATAAGCCGGTATTCCTTCATAACGTTCATTCAGCAGTAGATATTCGCCGTCGATCAGAGCAAAACGGACTTCTTCTCCCTCTGTAAAGCAGTTCCGGTTCAGTGTCTCAGCGACGATCTGTACATGGTCCATCGCCGGTTCAGACACGACCGGTTTCATGTTTTGTACGGTGTTTCGTTTCATAAACATCACTTGTACCTCCTTGTACAAGCGTTATTTATACTCCAACCGCAAAAATATTTCAAGTTCGTTTTCAGAAAACAATTTCATACAGTTCTGCTCTGCCTGTCCGGCTCACAATAAAAAACGGCTTGGCATGCCGTTTTTCAGTGCTTACAGTTCTGTCTTCCAGAGACCGTGCAGGTTGCAGTATTCGTATACGGCAACAGCACCCTCTGCTTCAAACTCTGCACACGGAGCGTCGCCCGGGTTCAGATATTTGATGCGGAAACCGTCTGTGTATTCGACAACGATGAATTCGATGTAATGATTATCGAGCATCGGATGATCCACACTGCCGACTTTGACGATCAGTTTTCCGTCTGCCTTTGTGACTGCCGGTACATGCTTTTCAACTGCACCGTCCGTCGTTCCGACACGCATTTCCGTCATTGCTTCTCCGCAGCACATCGTCGGGCAGCCTGCCTTGTTCAGCTGTACAACGATCTTCTTGCACTTATTGCAGCGATAAAATTTGAGTTCCATATTATTCCTCCTCTTATGAATATTATGATTCAATCCCGTGTTTTTTACAATCGCACTGCCCGTCAGTTTCTCTTTCTCTTTCCGGGTCATTTTCTTGATCCGGTACTCTCTGCGCATGGCTTCCTGCCGGTCGGCGTATTCCTCGTAATACGCGATGCGGACAGGTCTGTGCATGCGCGTATACTTTGCGCCGGCGCCGGCGCAGTGCGCTTCATAGCGTTTCTGAAGATCAACGGTCCAGCCGGTGTAATAGGAACCGTCTTCGCATTCCAGTATATAGACGTAATTCATTCCACGCTCTTCAGGCTTTCCACCATTTTGATCGCGGACAGTTTGCCGGCCATCGCATGGTTGACAAGAATGCCGAAGAAGAACGTCATGCACGCCGCCATCACATAACTCGGCCAGAGAACTTCACGGCCGAACATAATGTAGTCCATCTCCACCATCCGCATGATGTAATGATGCAGCACCGTGCCGACCGGAAGACCGGCCATTGCGCCGATCAGCGTCAGGATGTGGTTTTCCTTGTAGATATAGTTTTCGACTTCCTTCTTCCGGAATCCCAGGACTTTCAGAGTTGCGATCTCACGCTGTCTTTCGCTGATATTTACGTTGATCAGATTGCCCAGAACCACAAATGCCAGAGCCATGGACGACAGGATCAGCGTCCAGACGATGATATCGAGTCCCTTGACCATGCCGTTGAAGTTTTCCAGTATGACGTCGAAGAACGCGATCGATTCCACTTCTGCCATTTCGGTCAGATCTTCCTGCAGAGCGCGCACTTCCTGCGTATCGCCGTTTCCCTTGATGAGAAGCGACATCTGTTCGGGAAGCGCGCCGAAGTATTCTTCGTAGCAGGCTTCGCTGATCAGCACGTAATGACGGATGTACATCTCCGTGACCGCACTGACCGGAACAGCTCTGGTCCTGCCGTCTTCCCCTTCAAACGTAATGGGATCCCCGACCGATAAGCCAAGATTCTCCGCCAGTTTTTCGGAAAGGACAACGCCGCTGTCATCCAGTACGATCGGCTTCTTTCCCCGGCGCGTACGCAGCCGGTACGCCTGCTTTACGTCTTCGGGCTCACTGAAGATCTGCACGGATACCGTCTCATCGATACCGTTTCCGGAAGCCGCCATGGCGCTGTACATGCGCACGGTCACCGCGTGATCGACGTCGTCCCTCCGGTTCAGCCGTTCCGCCAGTTTTTCCGCTTCCTTTTCTGTGATATCTTCCGTCAGAGCGGCGCTGCCGTCGTACTGGTAGATGTCATAGAACTGCACGTCGACCATGGAATTGATCGAATCCCGGATGCCGCCGCCGGTCACCAGCAGAGCCGTACAGCCGGCCACGCCGGCCACGGTCATGATAAAGCGCTGACGGTAGCGGAAGATATTGCGCATCGTGACTTTCCATGTGAAAGTCAGTCGGTTCCAGATCAGCGGAATTCGTTCAAGCAGAGTCTTGCGGCCGAGCTTCGGCGCCTTCGGACGCATCAGCTGCGCCGGCACTTCACTTGTATCCCGGCGGCACGCGAACCAGGTCGTCAGAAGCATTCCGCCCATGAAGCCGAAGCACGACAGAGCGATGATATTCCACGGGATCGTGAGGCGCATATCCGGCAGGATATACATCATGCGCCATGTGTGATAGATAACAAACGGGAATACGGCAAGTCCGGCGATCACGCCGATCACTTCGCCAAGCAGTGTCGCCATGCCCGCGTAGATCAGATATTTGCCGGCACACTGCAGCCGGGAATATCCCATGGCGCGCAGTACGCCCAGTTCGCCGCGCTGTTCGTCGACCATGCGCGTCATCGTCGTCAGGCACACCAGCGCCGCCACAAGGATGAAGAATACAGGGAACAGCCGGCCGATGGCTTCCATCTGGTCCACGGTATTCCGGTACGTCGCGGAGGCATAGTGCGATGTGCGGTCCAGGATCGTCCAGTGACCGGGCTTCAGATCATCGATCTCCTTCTTGGCGTCATCGAGCTTTTTCTTTGCGTCTTCGAGTTCCTTGATGCCTTTCTTCCGGGCATCCGCCAGTTCCTTTCTGGCGTCCCCCAGTTCACCGAGAGATTTTGTGATCAGGTTTTTTGATGCACGCAGCTGGCTTCTGGCATCATCGAGCTGCGCCTGTGCCTTCGCTGTTTCTTCCGCCAGTTTCCTTCGGCCTTCATCGATCTCCTTTTCGCCTTCCTGGATCGTAAGCCACGCTTCCTTGAGCTTCGCTTCGCCTTCCGCGATGCCGTCCAGGATCTGTTTCCGCAGCGCGGTCAGATCACTGCGCTGTTTCTTCAGGGAAGCGATCTCGCCGTCGATATTATTTCCGTCCAGGCCGTTCGCCGCAAGCTGGGAAATGACGCCGTTACGGGTCTCCTGCAGTTCTTTTTCCTGCCGGTCAAGCTCTGCGATCTGCGCGTCCAGAGCCCGCCGCAGTTCGCCGACATTGTTCTCTTCGGTCAGGCCCATCGCGCTGACCAGTTCCCGGACGGACGGATCCGCCTCGCATAACAGAGACAGCGGCGTACTGTCGGTGATCTTCGCCATGGACAGAAGCGCGTTGATGAGCGGATAGGTATTCTCCGACTGGTTTCTGTTTTCCTCGATATACTGAATGACGCTGTCGATCGTCGTATCCTCACTGAATCCGATCGCCGCCAGGACCTCCAGCAGCTGTCTGTATTCCTCTTCCGACAGTTCTTCCGCAAGCGATGAAACAGGAACGCTGCGGTATTCTTCCGGGATCCTCTCCAGCCCTGCCTGGGCGCTGTCCCAGAGGGAATCCTGCACCTGCAGCGCGTCCAGCAGCGACGCGATCGTATCGTCTTCGGAGATGCCGAGCGCGCTGATGACCGAACCCACTTCCGGGGCAAACCGTACCAGTACGGATATCGGATCATTCACGGTGAACAGCGGTTCGCTCATCGCCTTCTCAATGCCGGCTTTCGCTTCATTCAGCTGTGCTTTCGCCTCGCGGATCTGCCGCAGTCCGTCGTCGATCTGCGCCAGTCCTTCCTTTGCCTCATTGAGCGAGGCAATGCCGCTGTCGATCTGCTTTATGCCGTTATCGATCTCTGCCGTTTTCGCCAGCAGCTCTTTCTTTGTCGCTTCAAATTCCTTCTTGTTCTTTTCGTATTCCGCTTTTCCCTGCCGCAGATCCCTGGATGCGTTTTCCAGTTTCCGAAGTGCGGCGGCTGTTTCCTCATCCAGAAGTTTCTGGTTCTTTTCGATCTCTTCTTCTCCCTTGCGGATCTCTTCTTCGCCTTCGTCGATTTCTTCCTGACCTTCCCGGATCTCTTTCTCCGCGTCGGAAATACCTTCCTCGAACTCTTTTTTCCCGTCCTCGTATTCTTTGAGGCCGTCTTCGTATTCTTTCAGCGCATCCGCCTTGATGCGGCCGATCCGTTTGTCTTTCTGCGCTGCCGCCAGTTCTTCCAGAGAAGCCGCGGCTTCTTTTGCGTAGTCTTCATACGCGTCGGTAAACGCATTGTACGCTTCCGCGTCTTTCAGCAGGATATTCATTTCCAGATAATACTCATCCGAGAACGCAGCTTCCGGGACATACAGATAGGTCTCTATATACTGGTTGGACAGCGTGCTGTTTTCCTTTGTCATGTTCAGATACACCGGGGTATCGATCGTACCGACAATGGTCACTTTCCGGATCTGCAGCGCACTTGTGCCGTCATCGTCCGGAATGACGAGTTCGACTTCCGAACCGATCGGGAATCCCTGTTCCAGCTCCGTACCCGCTTCTGCCAGCGCTTCGTCTTTCTTCTCCGGCAGACGTCCTTCTTTCAGAACGAACCGGTTGGTAACGCCGTCAGGATCCCAGGCATGGATCCGGGTGATCACCGATACCTGTCCGCATACGCCTACCGCATCCGCAAAGTACGTTCCCTCCGCCTCTTTCACATACGGATTCTTTCGCACCGCTTCCACGTCCGCCGGATCAAAGCCGTAGTCGGAATAGATCGTGATATCCTTCAGACCGGTCTCGTCGTCATATTTGTCCACGCTGTATCCCATGATCGGAGACGCCGCGGAAACACCGACAAAAAAAGCAACACCGATCGTTACGATCGCCGTCAGAGACATAAAGCGTCCGATTGTGTCCCGGATCAGCCGGAGTATGCTTTTTAACAGAGTACTGTTCATTATTTACCACTCGATCTCATCGATATCCGTCGGATGCTCGTTATACTCCGCGGATATGATCTTTCCGCTCTTGACGCGGAATACGCGGTCTCCCATCGGACACAGCGCCAGGTTATGCGTAATGATGATAACGGTCATGCCGTAGCTGCGCGACATCTCCTGCAGCACTTTCAGGATCTGCTTGCCGGTCACATAGTCCAGTGCGCCGGTCGGTTCATCGCACAGAAGAAGCTTCGGATTCTTTGCCAGGGCGCGCGCGATGGCAACACGCTGCTGTTCGCCGCCGGACAGCTGGCTCGGGAAATTGTTTATTCTTTCCTGCAGGCCGACGTCCGCGAGCACCTTTGACGGTACGAGCGGATCCCGGCAGATCTCCGTTGCCAGTTCCACATTTTCCAGAGCGGTAAGATTCTGTACCAGATTATAGAACTGGAAAACAAAGCCGATATCATAGCGACGGTAGTCCGTCAGCTGCTTTTCATTCATCTGATCGACGCGCGCTCCGTCCACGACGATGCGTCCTGCCGTAGGCGTATCCATTCCGCCCAGAATGTTCAGGATCGTGCTCTTTCCGGCGCCGCTGGCTCCGGCAACGATGACGACTTCCCCTTTTTCCACAGCAAAATCCACTCCCGCAAGCGCGTGAATGTCCACTTCACCGACATGGTATACTTTTGTGACATTTTCAAATTCTATATAACTCATGGTCTCTTACCTACAAACGTAATATATTGCAAACGGGTACCGAAAACAATAAAAAAACCGGACATTTTACATATCCGGCAAGCAGTCTTACTTTCTGAGTCCGAGTGCTTTTACGAGGTCACGGTAACGGTTGACGTCTGTTCTCTTGAGGTATTCAAGCATCTTTCTTCTGCGTCCTACCATCTTCAGCAGACCGCGGTTGGAAGAATAGTCATGCTTGTTTGCCTTCAGGTGTTCTGTCAGAGCGTTGATCTGCTCTGTTAACATAGCAACCTGTACTTCAACGGAACCTGTGTCGCCTTCGCTGCGTCCGAACTTTTCGACGAGCTCTGCCTTTTTCTCTTTGCTTAACATTTTTTTCTCCTCTTTTCTTTCTGTCCTTCCAGACCGAGCAGACCGTTGAGGATACGGAAGACCCAGCCTGAAAGCCTGACTATCATATCATGTATGCCATGTTATGGCAAGATAAATCAGTTGAGTTCCACCGGTGTCAGGCCGAATTTCGTAAAGATCAGATTCCAGCCCCAGAATGCCATGATCAGACCGAGACACGATACGATCACACCGGCAATTGCCATCTTATAATCTTTGCCGCCGTACGGTTTTGTACGGTAAATATTGTAGCCGTTGAAGGCCAGGGAAAGGAATCCGACGATGCCCATATATGTGAATACGAAGGAAGCCACTGCCATTGCCAGTCCTTCAAACGCCAGGACGAAATTCCAGTTCTTCTTTTTCTCTTCTTTCTGTGCTTCCAGCTGCTGACGCTCTTCTTCCGCCTGACGCGCCATTTCTACAGCCCGCTCGCTTTTTCCCTTTTTCTTGCTTTTCTTCAGTGTTGCCATAATCGCTCCTTAAAGTAGTTCTGTCAGAATACTGTTCAGTATATCATATCCCCTGTCTGAGCAGTACAGGTATCCGGCATCGATCCTGAGGCTGCCGTCCTTCAGCAGTCTTTCCAGCTTCGCGCCGAATGCGTGCTGTACGCTCATGCCGAACATTTCTTCAAACGCCTGCAGTCCGAGTCCCTTCCGCTTGCGCAGATTCATCATGACTGCCTCAAACATCGCTTCTTCTTTTGTTAACGGGTATTCCTTACGCCGCAGCGGATCTTTTATGTATTCCGCAATACTGCGTGTATTGTCGTACCGCAGCAGTCCTTCCTTCCCGCTTGCGCCGCAGGAGAAACCGAGGAAATCGCGGTAATCCCAGTAACAGAGATTGTGTTTCGACGCATAGCCCGGTACCGCGAAGTTTGCCGTCTCATAGCGTTCATACCCCATTGCCGGCAGCGTATCCCGCAGATATTCGTACATGTCCGCTTCGGTGTCTTCATCCAGCGGCGTGACGCCTTTCTTCCCGAAGACCGTGTTTTCTTCCACCGTCAGGGAATACACGGAGATATGCTTCGGCGCCAGTGCGTGCGCTGCCTCCGCCGACCTTTTCAGCATATCCATGGTCTGTCCGGGAAGCGAATACATCAGATCCAGCGAGATGTTCGTGATGCCGTGTGCTTTCAGACAGTTCACCGCATGGATCGTATCCGCGTGCGTATGCGTGCGGCCGATGCGCTTCAGCAGTGCATCGTCTGCGCTCTGCATGCCGAGACTCACCCGATTGATCCCATGCCGTACCAGGATGTCTGCCGTTTCATCGTCCAGTGTTCCCGGGTTGACTTCGATGGTATATTCCAGCGGTTCCTTCCCGTCCAGCAGAGACAGCAGTGTCTCCAGCTGTTCATGGGAAAGACTGGTCGGTGTGCCGCCGCCGATATAGATCGTCTTCAGTTTTTCCGGCAGCCCTCTTGCCTGTATTTCCTGCTTCAGTGCATCCAGCCAGGCATCTGCCTGCTGTTTCCGGTATACGCCGTGCACGAAGTCGCAGTAATAGCAGATCGAGCGGCAGAACGGCACGTGCACATACAGATGGAAAGGCTGTTTACTTCCGGCTGTCATCGTCCATGGACAGGACAGCCATGAAGGCCTCCTGCGGGATCGTTACGGAACCGACGTTCTTCATGCGCTTCTTTCCCTCTTTCTGCTTCTCCAGCAGTTTCTTCTTACGGGAGATATCGCCGCCGTAGCACTTGGCCAGGACGTTCTTGCGCAGGGATTTGATATTGGTGCGGGCAATGACCTTTCCGCCGATCGCCGCCTGTACCGGGATCTCAAACTGCTGCTTGGGAATCAGCTGCTTGAGGCGGATCGTGATCGCTGAGCCGCGCGAATATGCCTCGCTGCGGTGAATAATGACGCTCAGTGCGTCCACTGTTTCCCCATTCAGCAGGATGTCCATGCGCACCAGATCCTCTCTCCGGTAGCCGATCAGCTCGTAGTCGAGGGAAGCGTATCCCTTCGAGCACGACTTCAGCTTGTCGAAGAAATCAAAGATGATCTCGGACAACGGCAGTTCATAGGTGATCAGATTCCGTCCGGTATCGATGACTTCCATGTTGTTATAGATGCCGCGCTTGTTCTGGCACAGATCCATGACCGGTCCGATATAGGTATCCGGCACCATGATCGATGCCTTGACATACGGTTCCTCGACATGATCGATCCTGGACGCGTCCGGCATTCTTGCCGGGTTGTCGATGGCGATCATCGAGCCGTCCGTCAGATAGCAGTGATAAATGACCGACGGTGCCGTCGCGATCAGATCCAGACCGTATTCCCGCTCCAGACGTTCCTGGATGACATCCATATGCAGAAGCCCGAGGAAGCCGGCACGGAAGCCGAAGCCGAGTGCCTGGGACGTTTCCGGTTCATACTGCAGGGACGCGTCGTTGAGCTGAAGCTTGTCCAGCGCTTCGTGCAGATCTTCGTATTTTGCCGCGTCGGACGGATACAGACCGCAGTAGACCATCGGGTTCATGCGGCGGTAACCGGCTAACGGTTCAGCGGCGGGATGGTTCACATGCGTCATCGTGTCACCGACGCGCACGTCCTTGATCGATTTGATGCTGGCAGCGATCCAGCCGACGTCGCCGCAGTTGAGTGTCTGTACACGCACTTCATTCGGCGTGCGGATACCTGCTTCGACGATCTCATATTCCGCACCGGTCGCCATGAAACGCACCTTGTCGCCGACCGATACCGAGCCTTCCCGGATGCGGATCAGCGCGATGATGCCGCGGTACGGATCATAGAAGGAATCAAATACCAGCGCCTGCAGCGGAGCGTCCGGATCACCGGACGGTGCCGGGATCTTCGTCACGATCTGTTCCAGGACTTCTTTGACATTCATTCCCGTACGCGCACTGATCAGCGGTGCGTCCTCACAGTCGAGACCGATGATATCCTCGATCTCTTTCTTTGTGACATCCGGCTGGGAGTTCATCATATCGATCTTATTGATGACCGGGATGATCTCCAGATCGTTGTCCAGCGCCAGATAGGTATTAGCCAGTGTCTGCGCCTGCACGCCCTGGGTGGAATCCACCACGAGCACCGCGCCTTCGCATGCCGCAAGCGACCGTGAGACCTCATAGGAGAAGTCCACGTGTCCTGGCGTATCGATCAGATTGAACCGGTACTCCTGTCCGTCGTCTGCTGTGTATTTGAGCTGTACGGCATTCAGCTTGATCGTAATGCCGCGCTCTCTTTCCAGTTCCATATCGTCCAGGAACTGTGTCTTCATGTCCCGCTGGCTGACTGTTTCCGTCATTTCCAGAATGCGGTCCGCCAGTGTGGATTTTCCGTGGTCAATATGCGCAATAATGCAGAAATTACGTATATACTTCTGATCCATAGTTCCCTTTCTATTCAAAACGTTTTCCGACAAGACTTCTGCCGGCACCGTTCGCGAATGCCTGTGCGTCCATCTGTTTCTTGCCCTGCATCTGCAGGGATGTCACATGTAGGATGCCGCCTTTCGCCGCGATCCGCATGCTCTTCTTATCAAACGGCAGGACCGTTCCCGGTTCCTCCGCGATCTCTTTTTCTTCTTTATATGCCGCAAACATCTTGATGCGCACGCCGTCCACGACACCATAGGCGATCGGCCAGTCGTATAAGGCACGCACATGGTCATATGCCTGCTTCAGGTCCTCTCCGGCAAAGATGACCTGCTCTTCTTCCGGTGCGATATTGCGGGCAATGACCACCTGTTCCTCATCCTGTTCGATTCCCGGCAGTTCCCCGCTCAGCACCTTCGGCAGCGCTTCCCGGATCAGCTGCGCACTGACTGCCTCCAGTTTCGTATTCAGCGAAGCAGTCGTATCATTCTCATCGATCGGGCATTCGATGCAGGCATAGACTTTTCCGGCATCCATTTTCTTCACCATCTCCATGAGGCATACGCCGGTCTTCGCATCCCCGTTCATCACTGCCCGGTGCACCGGTGCGCCGCCGCGGTACTTCGGCAGAAGCGACGGATGGATATTAAGGCAGCCGTACTTCGGAATGGAGAGAATGCTTTCCGGTATGAACTGACCGTATGCGCATGTCACGATCAGCTCCGGTGCCAGCGCTTCGATCTCTTCTTTCGCTTCTTTCAGTTTTTCCGGTGCCAGTACCGGTATTCCATAGGAATCCGCCATGGCATGGACCGGTGTAGCCTGCGGAATATGTTTCCGCCCGACCGGCTTATCCGGCTGGGAAACAGCCGCAATGACCGGGTACCCTTGTTCCACCAGTTCTTTCAGTACAGAACACGCAAATACCGGTGTTCCGAAAAACATTGTCCGAGGTTTCATACAGTGCCCTCCTGTGCCGTTACATTATACTGTTTTTCATTGCATTTTCAAAACCGCTTTGATATAATTCTCTCGGTTATCGAGGAGGAGGTGTACAAATGGCTAACATTAAGTCCCAGAAAAAGCGCGCTCTGACCAATCTGAAGAGACAGAATGCAAAAAAAGGACAGAAGAGTGAACTGAAGACTGCCATCAAGCGTGTTCAGGAAGCTGTCAAGGCTAACGATAAGGAAGCTGCTGTCAGCGCTTATAATGAAGCTAACAAGCTTCTGGACAAAGCAGTCGTTAATCATATTAAAAAAGGCAACTACGCTGCACGTCAGAAATCCAGACTTGCAAAAGCTGTCAATACGATTCAGTAAAAAAACATATCCTCAGGATATGCTTTTTTTATCGGATCCGGGTCAGTGAGAGATCGTCGATCTCGTACACTTCATCCGCAAAATCATTGATCGATTCAATATGATTGGTAAACAGCAAAGTCCTTTCCGATGTCATATAGTCCGTAAGTATTTCTTTTACTGCCTGGATGCTTTTATGATCCAGCGCATCGAACGGTTCATCCAGAATCAAATATTCCGGCTCATCCATTAAAGCCCGGATCAGCTTCATTTTCTGACGCATACCCCTGGAATACGTGCGGTACTTTTTCCCAATGTGAATCCTCTGTTACATCAAATGTATACGAGATTTCCAAGAGCTGTCCCTGCGCATTATAGCCGCAGGAGCATGTTTCATACTTTTTTCTGCGAATCTGGATAATCGATATAAACTTCAATAAAACGTTCTGCCAGTTCTGTTTCTGCTTCATCGGGAAACTGTGCCGGATAACATCCGGCACATAAACCGATTATAAAGACCAGTACGATCAACCACCTGCCTGATCAGTTTTATTCTTATGAAGCATTCTGTTTTGGTCAGGATCAGAAAGAATACGTCACTTATATAAACACAGTCAGGAACAGATGTTGATGATATGCAATGTCCGCATATTAATCGCGCTGCAGTCAGACAAACAGTATGTCTTTGAGGAACTCTCTGCATACATCAAACGGCACCAGGAAAGCGATTCCTTCCTGTACTGTGCTGACTGCTGTCGCGATTCCGATCACTTCCCCGTTCTCGTTGCATACCGGCGATCCGCTGTTTCCCGGCTTCAGGGAAAGAACTGCGGCCGTATATGTGATGCCGCTTTCCGCTTCGATCCGTGTTCCTTCAAAGATACCGGTCACTGCGGTCTTCCCGTTATGTTCCGGAAAACCGATCACAAATATGGAAGCGTTCTTCTCCGGCTCACTGTCTGCGAAATGCATCGCATCGCGCAGGTGTTCATTTACTTTCAGCAGCGCAATATCCTTTTCGGAAGAATACCGGACGACCTCCGCATTTATTTTTCTTCCCTGATACAGGATCATATAGCGGGACGACGGATGATCGATCACATGTGCGTTGGTCAGGATATAACCGTCTTCCCGGATCACAAATCCGCTTCCCCGGTAGATTTTTTCCTCAAACGCACCGATCGTATAGACCTGTACAACACTGTCTCCGTATTCATTCAGCAGGACTTCTTCCTGCGCAGCGGGCGGTGTGACCGGATCTGCATGGGGTGTGAGCTGTGCGAGCAGGAAGCCGGCAAATACAAACATCAGGATTGTCAGAAGCACATAGAACCGGTTCCAGTTCTTTTTTTCTTTTGCCGAAAGCGGCTGCCGGACAAACGGATCCTGTTCATCGAGCGTCTCCCGCAGTTTCGAAAAGGACAGTTCTGACGCGTCAAAGTATGTGCCTTCCTTCCAGCCGCTGTAATATTCATCCGGAAGATACTGCCCGTACAGGATCACGGACGGCACACTGCGTGAGCGCGCCAGCATCAGTGCCTGCAGGAACGCTTCCTCTTCCTCACAGCCTTCCGCACATACAAAAACGACAGCGTCCGCGGTGAGTACGCTGTCTGTGCCCTGACCTGTGATAATGCGGAAACCGTTCTGCCGGAATGCCTGTTCCACAAAGGATCTGTCCGCGTTTCCGGCTGTAATGATCAGAACACGCCGTCTCATACTGTTTCCTTTACTTTCTGCAGATATGCGTCATAGATCGATTTCTTCTGTCTTCTTTTTTCGGTTTCAGCAGACGGGAACGCAAGCAGCTTTGTCATCGTATCGGCACAGGAAGAAATGTACCGGATATACTCCGCATCACCCTTCTCCTTCAGAACCGGTCCGAGAACGATCTCTTCTTCACTGTATTGCGTATGAGATGCCGTACAGAAGACTTCGATCTCATAGTTGTGCCCGGCTTCACTTACAAACGCTTCATCCAGAATGGTGAAGCCATGATCCGAGATCCAGCGGCGCATGTCATCCGTATGGTTATTGACGGATAAAACGATCTGCTTCATGGCGGAAAGACGATCCATCCCCTCTTCCAGGATCTTTATTGCCGTCGTGCATCCCATCCCGGTGATGACTGCCGCATCGGCGTCTTCCGGCACACTCGAAAAACCGTCTGAGAGGACCGGAATGACCTGTCCTTCCAGTCCCTCAGACGTAATCGTATGTTTCGCGCTTTCCAGCGGTCCTTTTGCCACATCGCATGCGTATGCTTTTGTGCAGATGCCCTGCTTTACGAGCATTACCGGCACATAGGCATGATCAGTCCCGATATCTGCCGGAACCGTGCCTGCCTGCACCAGAGAAGCGATGGCTTCCAGACGCTGACTCATTTGTAGAAGTCCTTCAGGCGTTTGGAACGTGTCGGATGCTTGATCTTGCGCAGTGCTTTTGCTTCGATCTGACGGATACGCTCACGGGTGACGTTGAACTCACGTCCGACTTCTTCCAGTGTGCGTGTACGTCCGTCATACAGGCCGAAGCGCAGACGCAGGACTTTTTCCTCACGGTCGGTCAGTGTGCTCAGGACGTTGTTGATCTCGTCTTTGAGCAGCTGGTTGTTGGCATACTGATCCGGACTCATGGCATCCTTGTCCTCAATGAAGTCGCCCAGGTGGGAATCGTCTTCCTCACCGATCGGGGTCTCCAGGGATACCGGCTCCAGTGCGATCTTCTGGATCTCACGGACTTTCTCCGGTGTGATGCCTTCCATGCGTTCAGCAATCTCTTCCGCGGAAGGATCTCTGCCCAGTTCCTGGATCAGCTGTCTCTGTACACGGGTCAGCTTATTGATCGTTTCGACCATATGTACCGGGATACGGATCGTTCTTGCCTGGTAGGCAATGGCACGCGTGATCGCCTGACGGATCCACCAGGTTGCGTACGTACTGAACTTGAATCCCTTCGTATAATCGAACTTTTCAACGGCTTTGACGAGACCCATGTTGCCTTCCTGGATCAGATCCAGGAACAGCATGCCTCTGCCGACATATTTCTTGGCAATGGAAACGACCAGACGCAGGTTGGCGGAGATCAGCATGTTCTTCGCTTCTTCATCGCCTGCCTCGATCCGCTTTGCGATCTCCGGTTCATCTTCCGGACGAAGCAGCGGTACGCGGCCGATCTCTTTCAGATACATCTTGACCGGGTCATTGAGCTGAACGCTCGTTGTTGCGGCCATGAAGTTCTCCGGCATCAGATAGCGGCTGCTCAGAGCATCGTCTTCCTCGACATCGCCTTCACCGTCCGCATCGCCCAGGTCGTCGACATCGTCATCTTTCAGACCGTCGAGACCTTCCATGTCATCCAGTTCTTCTTCATCCTCGGTGACTTCGATACCTTCCTCACGGAACCAGTCCATGAGTTCGTCCATATCGCTGTCATCCAGGGAAAGATGTTCCAGGGAAGCCATGATGTCGCGCTGACGCACATATCCGTCGCGGGCATGGATCTGACGGTATTCTTCCTTCAGTTCATCCAGTCCCTTGACTTCCTTCATGCGGGAGACCGGTGTGAACTTCTCTGCCGGTTCCGCAGGTGTTTCAGCCGCTGCCTTTTCTTTTGCAGCAGTCTCTTTCTTTGTTCTTCTGCGTGCGGGTTTTGCTTCGTCGCCTTCTGCAGCGGCCGCTGTTTTTCTCTTCCGTGTCTTTTTGACCGGTTCAGCCTCATCAAGTACTGTCATGTCTTCAGCTGTTTCGTTTTTCTTCATCAATATACCTCCGTAACTCCTTCACGCAGTTCTCATATTTCTTTTCAATGAGCTTGCGGCTCTCCTCGTTCAGAGTGCCGCCGAGCTGTTTCCGGTATTCTTCCTTCCGCCGGCGCAGAACGGTCATTTTCACCTTGCGTATCGCTCCGTTCAGAACGCTTTCGCTGTACGGTTCCTCCCAGCTGTCCGAAGATACGATCGCGGAGATGCGGTCGCGGATCGCCTGGCTGTCGGTCTGTGCCAGCAGCGCCGCCGGATCGCAGGAACGATGTGAATGCACTTCGTCCACGATCATCATGGCAGCTTCCTGGCAGACCGGATCCAGCAGATATCCGAGATCGTTCTCGAATACTGCCGCAGCCGCAGGCTCCTGCATCATGCAGCGCAGGATCGTTTCTTCCGCCATGCGCTCTCCGTCCGGCAGTCTCTGCTGTACGGGGCGCACCGGCCGTGGCCGCGGCTCACTGGTGCGGCTGTACATGCCGGTCCGTATACCGGTCAGCCGGTATACTTCGTCGGCGAAGTAATTGCGCTCGATCTCATCCGGAAGCGTCTGTATCTCTTCCATCGCTTTCTGCGCAAATTCCTTCTTTTCGGTGAAATTGGCCAGATTTGTTTCTTTCTGCAGGAATTTCAGGTAGAACTCCATCCAGCTGATTTCCTGTTTCAGAAGGGACTGCAGTCCTTCCTTTCCGTCCTTTTTCACGATCTCATCCGGATCGAGTCCGGTATCGTTGGAAACGACGGCGATCTCGCATCCGGCTGCCCTTGCCATCTTTCCGGCGCGGACGGTAGCGGACTGTCCCGCCCGGTCCCCGTCGTAGCAGAAGACGACTCTGGCAGCGATGCGCTTGAGCAGATGCACCTGTTCTTCCGTGCAGGCGGTTCCCAGTGTGCACACCGCGTTCTCCACGCCGGCGCGCCAGAACGCGATGACGTCGGTCACGCCTTCACAGACGTAGATGCGTCCCGCTCTTCTTGCGGCAGTGCGTGCGCGGTGATAGTTATAAACGATATGCCCCTTGGTAAAGAGCTCCGTCTCTGTCGTATTGACGTATTTTGCCGGATTGGACGGATCGAGCGTCCGGGCGCTGAAACCGATCGGGTCCCCGTTCCGGTCGTGGATCGGGAACAGAATTCTTCCCGCAAAGACATCGTGTATGCCGCCCTGCGTCACGCGGATCACATTGGCGCGCACCATGTCCTTTTCACTGTATCCCTTTGCTTTCAGGAAGGCATACAGCACATCCCCTTCCGGGTTAAAGCCGATATCGAATGTTTTCAGCACATCATCGTTCAGACCGCGGTCAGCGAGATAGGTTCGCTGGGCTTCTCCGGCGGTGCTCATGAGCTGGTACGAACAGTAGCGGATCGTCTCACGAAGGATAGCATACAGTTTCTCTTTCTCCGGATCCCGGGGGGCAGCGTTTGCGGCTGGACTCTCACTCAGCGTGAATCCGGTCAGTTCCGCAACTCTCTGTATGCTTTCCGGGAATGTGATCTTCTCGTAGTTCTGTACGAAGGAGAAGACATCGCCGCCGTTGCCGCATACAAAGCATTTGTAGATCTGCCGGTCGGGACGGATCTGCATGGAGGGATCATGGTCGTCATGAAAAGGACACAGTGCCTTGTAGATCCTTCCCTGCCGGTGCAGAGGAAGATAGTGGCCGATCACATCGACGATATCAGCATGTGCTCTTAAGGCTTCCAGTTCCTCTCTCTGCATCTTCCGGAGTGCTCCTTTCTCTGGTTTTCAGAAACGTGTATTAGAAGCGGATCTCCTGTGCGATCTTCGCACGGACTTCTTCCACGGTCATGCGTTCCTGTGCCATGGTGTCACGATAGCGGATCGTAACGGTTCCGTCTTCTTCTGTCTGGTCGTCGACAGTGATGCAGAACGGTGTTCCGATCTCGTCCATACGGCGGTATCTCTTACCGATGGAACCGGCTTCGTCATAGGAAACGTTGAAGTCGTAGGACAGTTCATGACGGATCTTCTCCGCTGTCTCGCCGTGCTTCTTGCGCAGCGGCAGTACCGCAGCCTTCACCGGTGCGAGTACCGGGTGGAAGTGCATGACGACACGCACGTCACCGTTTTCGAGTGTTTCCTCATCGTATGCGTCTGTGAAGAACATAAAGAACAGACGTTCCACACCGACTGCCGGTTCAACAACATACGGAATAAACTTTTCATTTGTATACGGATCCAGGTATTCCATACTCTGGCCGGAGGTGTTCTGGTGCTGTGTCAGGTCGTAGTCTGTACGGTCTGCGATGCCCCACAGTTCACCCCATCCCCACGGGAACCGGTATTCGATATCTGTCGTTCCTTTGGAATAGAAGCTCAGTTCTTCCGGTGTATGATCACGGAAGCGGAGATTGTCAGGATTGCCGCCGAGCGACAGGATCCAGTCCATGCAGAACTTGCGCCAGTATGGGAACCATTCATCATCCGTTCCCGGCTTGCAGAAGAATTCCATCTCCATCTGTTCGAACTCTCTCGTACGGAAGATGAAGTTGCCCGGTGTGATCTCGTTGCGGAACGATTTTCCGATCTGGCCGATGCCGAACGGAAGCTTCTTGCGGTATGCGCGCTGTACGGACTTGAAGTCGACGAACATGCCCTGTGCCGTTTCCGGACGCAGGTAGATCGTGCTCTTTGCGTCTTCCAGTGTTCCCTGGAATGTCTTGAACATCAGATTGAACTGACGGATCGGCGTGAAATCATGCTTGCCGCAGTCCGGGCACGGAATCTTGTTTTCCGTAATGTATTTTTCCATGTCTTCCTTGGACCAGCCCTCACAGGTGACTTTTCCCTCTGTGTAGGCTTCGATCAGCTGGTCGGCACGGTGACGGGTCTTGCAGTTTCTGCAGTCCATCAGCGGGTCGGAGAATCCTTTCAGGTGACCGGATGCTTCCCAGACTTTCGGGTTCATCAGGATGGCAGCCTGAATTTCAACGTTATTCGGATCTTCCTGAATGAACTTCTTCTGCCAGGCACGTTTGATATTGTCTTTTAACGCAACACCGTACGGGCCGTAGTCCCATGTATTCGAAAGACCGCCGTAGATCTCGGAGCCCTGGAATACAAATCCGGTGTTTTTTGCGTGCGATACGATTTTGTCAAATGTCTTTTCCACGTCATTCCTCCCGTTCAGGTCAAAAAAAGACCTTCTGAAACTTTCTAAGTCTAGCACACATAAAATGCAATGGGAAGAGACATCGCGGTTTTTCCTGTGTATTTGCACACAGGAAACCATGCCCGTGATCCGTCCGGCAGTGCATTTTCGCACCGGAAGCTTGCTGTTTATCCGTTCGTACAATGTATGATAGTATGAACCTGTGCATAAGATGCAGGAGGGTATATGAAAATAAAACGATTACTGATAAGCAGGATCCTGTTCACGGGAACGATCCTGACGCTGATCCTGTTCCTGTTAACCGGCTGCGGCGCCGTAAAAATGAGCTTTACGACAGCCGGCAGCGACACTACGATCGAAGCGAAGAACGCGGAAGACGGATACCAGGCGGAATCGCCGTCATTCCCGGTCGGAAGCGGCAGAGCTGCCGTCGTCCGTTCTTCCCTGGAAGAAGGCAAGCTGAAGATCGATTTCATGCAGGTCACCATTTTCCATAATACGGACAACAGTCCCGACGACATCATGTACGGCGACATCGCTGCCTCCGTCACCGTCTGGCCGGGCGCCGCTGAGACCGTTCCGCTGGAAGCCGGTGATTATGTCATGCAGATCACCGTCATCGGAAAGACCAGCGGAAATGTTACCGTTAAGGTCGAAAAACAATAGTATTGCCGCAGAGACAGCCTGACCGCTCCGGTCAGGTTTTTCTTTCGGCGCAGAAAAAAAAGCTCACGCGTAGCGGTTGAGCTTTCTGTATAAAGTATATGCCGCAAGCCGGATGCCGGTGTGGCGCACCAGCATATCGGTAAGCAGCCATGCGTCCTGCGGGGACGGCACAACACTTTCTTTTACTTCTTTATAATGGGTGATGCCGCCGCGTACGATCCGGCGCAGACGCATCAGTTCCTCTTTTGTCATGCGCTCGGCATTCCCGGCGCATTCGTGACAGAGAAAGCCGCCCTCTTCCGGCGAAAAGACGACTGCCTCCGGCCGGCCGCAGTGCACGCACGCGTCCACTTCCGCCCCGACGCCGAACAGTTCCATCATTTCCGCCATGTAGCATGCCATGACAAAATCCGCGTCTTCTCCGTCCGCCAGAAGATCCAGCGCCTTTTCCAGCAGCTGTGTCTTTTCCTCTCTGGCGTCGTCTTCATCTCCGGACAGCGTCAGAGCGTCGGCGGCGCCGATCAGCACCGAGGCCGCAGAACTGAGCTGCAGTTCTTCATGAAGACGGCGGTACAGCTTCAGGGTGCGGGCCCGCTTCAGACGGAATATCGTCTTTCCCGGTTTATAGTCAAACTCAAACTCTGCCATCGTATACGGAAGGACCGACGACGCATTGCGGCTGCTCATCTTCCTGGCGCCGTTCACCGTAAAGGAGATCTTCCCGTATTCAGCCGTCAGGACCGTAATAATGACGTCGTGCTCGCGGTAGTCCGTCTCTTTCAGGATGATCCCGCTGACACGGTCATTCATTCCGGAAAGCGCCTCCGTAGCCGTACTCGCTGATGCGGGCATCCCGCGAACGCCATTCGTCCTCCACGCGCACGAACAGTTCCAGATACACTCTTCTGCCGAGCATCTCCTCCAGTTCCTGCCGTGCCATGGATCCGATCTTCTTGAGCATCGATCCCTGCTTGCCGATCATGATGACTTTCTGGCTCTTCTTTTCGACGAGGATCATTGCCTGGATATAGCAGGCTTTTTTCGTAAAGCGCTTCGATTCCACCAGCACCGCAGTCGCGTGCGGGATCTCTTCCTCAGTGCACAGCAGCACCTTTTCCCGGATGATCTCGGCAATGCGGAAATCCTCCGGACTGTCCATCGTCATCTCCGGCGGATAGAGATACTCTCCCTCCGGCAGATATTTTTCCGTGGCTTTGATCAGGTCTTTGAACGTCTTGTCTTTCAGCGCGGAGATCGGAAAGTATTCCGCAAAGTCAAAACGCGTGCTCCACGACTGCAGATTCGCGATGATCTTTTCCTTCGGCATCTTATCGGTCTTGTTCAGGATCAGGAATACCGGCAGACCGGTATTTTTGACCATGTTCAGGACATACTTGTCCCCTTCTCCGAACGGCACGCTGCCATCCACGACAAGATAGATCAGATCGACGCCCATGATGACGTCCGCAGCTTCCTTGTTCATGCGCGCACCGAGGCGGTACTGCGCCTTGTGGATGCCCGGCGTATCGGTAAAGACGATCTGGCTGTTCTCACTTGTCAGGATGCCGCGGATCTCGGAACGGGTCGTCTGCGGCTTGGGTGATACGATCGCTACTTTCTCTTTCAGAAGCCCGTTCAGCAGAGTGCTCTTGCCGGCATTGGGACGGCCGGCCAGGGCTACAAAGCCGCTCTTCATCGAAGGACGTCCTCTTCCGTAAACTGCATCGGCAGAAGTTCCGCGATATTCGTATCCACTTCGTCCTTTCCGTTGGACAGGTAGATCGGCGTATCCTGCTTGAGCAGTTCGCTCAGGACCTGCCGGCAGATGCCGCACGGCGCCGCGATGCGTTCGCCGTCACTGACGATCGCCAGACCGTCGATCGTATCTTTCCGGTAGCCGCACGAATAAGCCGCAAAGACTGCGCTGCGTTCGGCGCAGTTCGTCGCTCCGAAGGACGCATTTTCAACATTGACGCCCCAGAACACCCGTCCGTCCGTGCAGGATACCGCCGCGCCGACGTGGTAATTCGAATACGGCGCATAACTGTTTTCCATCGCCCTGAAGGCTTCTTTCAGCAAATCTTCCCGTTTCATACTAATCCTCCCAGATGTCGGAACAGGATCACAAGAGCGCTGATCAGCGCCGCGGCCGAAGCCAGCAGCACCGCTCCTGCGCAGAGATCCTTAATATACTGTATTTTCTCGTTGTATGCCGTTGAGTACAGGTCGCACACTTTCTCAACGGCTGTGTTCAGTGTCTCCGTTATGACGACAAGCGCAATGCACAGGATGACCGTCAGCCATTCATAGACGTCCAGCCGCAGCACCACCGCCGCACACAGCGCCATCGCTGCCAGGATCCACTGCATGCGGATGCTCGTGTCTCTGAATCCCAGGATGACGCCGCGGAACGCGTCTTCGAATTTCTTTTTCATACCCGCGGTGCGATCGGATCCAGGATCTCGTCCTGCAGAGCGAACATGACCTTTGCGTCGCTTTCTTCCATATGATCATAGCCGAGGCAGTGCAGCAGGCCGTGCGTGAACAGGAACAGGATCTCACGGGTCTCGCTGTGACCGTATTCTTTTGCCTGCCGGCGCGCGTAGTCGATATTGATAAAGATATCGCCGAGGTCGGTCTGCGCCTCTTCGGGGATATCCGGATCGTCCTGTACCGCAAAGCTGATCACGTCGGTCGGACGGTCGATCTGCCGGTAGTCCCGGTTGATCGCGTGGATCGTCCGGGAACGCACGAAGGAAACGCTGATCTCATAGTCATCCCGCAGCTGAAGTCTTTTTTCGGCAGACTCCGCCACTTTGTGCATCATTTCCTCATACCGGGACATATCCGCGTTCGTGCGGTTGATTATTGTGATCTCCATCGTCTCTCCTCAGCTTTCTTCGGCATAGCGCTCAATGATCTTCTGTACGAGCGGATGGCGTACGACGTCATCCGGTGTGAATTCCAGGATGCGGATCTCCTTCATGCCGCGCAGTATGCGCGCCGCCTGCACCAGTCCGCTTTCCTGCCGGCGGTCCAGATCGATCTGGGTAATATCGCCGGTAATGACCATGCGGGAATGGAATCCCAGCCGGGTCAGAAACATCTTCATCTGGGACGCCGTGGTATTCTGCGCTTCGTCCAGAATGATGAACGCGTCGTCCAGCGTGCGCCCGCGCATATAGGCAAGCGGCGCCACTTCGATCGTTCCCTTCTCCATCAGACGCTCCGTCTGTTCCGCCCCGAGCATGTCATGCAGGGCATCGTACAGCGGCGTCAGGTACGGATCCACCTTTTCTTTCAGGTCTCCCGGCAGGAAGCCGAGATTCTCACCGGCCTCCACTGCCGGTCTTGTCAGTACGATGCGCCGGATATCACCGCGCTTCATCGCCGATACCGCAGCCGTCACAGCCAGGAATGTCTTGCCGGTGCCGGCGGGTCCGATGGCGAATGTCACCGACGCCTCTTCCATCGCTTCGGCAAACTGCAGCTGTCCCAGCGTCTTCGGCACGATCGCGCGTCCGGACTGGGTTCGTCCGATCAGCTTATGATGCAGCGCTTCCAGATCCACCCTTTTGCCGCTCTGCGCCATGCGGGTCACATAGATGACATCCTGCTCACTGATCGTACGTCCGCTCTGTATATATGTCACAAGCTGTTCCAGGATCATGCGGAGGATCTCCGCTTCTTTTTCGGAACAGTCCCGGACAAAAAAACTCGAATCCCGGCAAGAGATCTCCGTGCCGGTACATTCACTCAGTATATGAAGATACCGGTCAGACGGTCCGCACAGGACCATAGCCTCCTGATCGGTCATTTCTTCGATCTGTATGACTTCTGTTTTGTTCAAATGAACATCCTCCCTACGGGTATATTATGCCAAATTTCGGCAAATAAAAGAAGCCTTGCGGCTTCTTCGCTCTTTAACGGTTGACCAGCGCAATGCCGTTGCTTGTGCCGATGCGCTCCGCTCCGGCTGCGATCATGGCATCCATGTCTTCCGGTGTGCGGATACCGCCGGCCGCCTTGACTTTGCAGGCGTCTCCGACTGTCTCCTTCATCAGACGGACATCATGCACTGTTGCGCCGCCTTTGGAGAAGCCTGTGCTTGTCTTGACAAAGTCCGCTCCGGCGTTGACGCTGTCTCTGCACGCCCGTACTTTTTCCTCATCGGTCAGAAGGCATGCTTCGATGATGACCTTCAGAACATGTCCGCCGCACGCTTCCTTGATCGCGCGGATCTCTTCTGTGACTGCCTCATCTTCGCCGTCCTTCAGCATGCCGACGTTGATGACCATGTCGATCTCTTCAGCGCCGTTTGCGACTGCGTCCGCTGTTTCCGCGACCTTGGCTGCGCAGCTCATGGCACCGAGCGGGAAGCCGATGACTGTACAGACTTTGACGTCACTGCCGGCCAGTTCCTCTTTCGCTGTCTTTACCCAGCAGCCGTTGACGCAGACGGATGCGAAATCCTGTTCTTTTGCTTCCTGGCAGAGCTTAATAATGTCTTCCTTGCGCGCTTCTGCCTTCAGGATCGTGTGGTCGATGTACTTACTCATCTTCATTTTCGTATTCTCCTTTCTGATCGAAATAGTATTTATGCAGGATCTCAGCCGCAATGGCGTCATCCCCTTCGTACGGTTCCCTGCCGAATTCCCGGTACATGAACTTTTCATCTCCCTTGCCGAGGATCAGGATCGTATCCTCCGGATCGGCCAGTTCGATCGCCTGACGGATCGCGTCATAGCGGTCTTCGATAATAATGTGATTCGTATGCTTGATGCCGGCTGCGATCTCATGCGCGATCTCGATCGGATCTTCGTTGCGCGGATCGTCTTCCGTCAGGATGATCATGTCGCTGTATTTATCAAAGATCTCGCCGAAGACCGGACGCTTTGCCGTATCGCGCTTGCCGGCGCTGCCGCTGACCGTGATGATGCGCTTTCCCTTCGGCGTGATCGCGGAGGCATACTGGCATACCTTGTCGATGCCGTCCGGCGTATGCGCAAAGTCGACGATGATGTTGAACGGCTGTCCCTCATCCACGCGCTCCATGCGGCCTTCGATCTGCGACAGATCATTGATGTACGGCATCATGTCGGCGATGCCGATGCCCTTTTCATGCAGAGCAGCGATGACCGCCAGCAGGTTGTAAATATTGAAGCGGGCGACAAGATTCGTCTCCAGTTCATATTCCATGTTATAGACTTTCAGCGTAATGCGCGTGCGGTCCCTGAGCAGCTGGTAGCGCACTGCCTGGTAGTCCGCCTTGTTGTCGATGCCGTATGTAACGACGCGGCACGGGCAGTCTTCCACGATGCGCAGTCCGTACGGGTCATCCACATTGGTGATCGCGACGGCATCTTCCTTCAGCGAATCAAACAGACGTTTCTTGGCCAGGAAGTAGTTGGACATCGTGCCGTGATAATCCAGATGATCATGGGTCAGATTGGTGAATACCGCCGCGTCGAAGTCGATGCTGTCCACGCGTCCCTGCTCAATGCCGATCGACGACGCTTCCAGCGCGCAGCTCTTCATTCCTGCTTCCATCATATCATGCAGAATGCCGTGCAGATCATCGATATCCGGTGTCGTCAGGAGCGGCGGCAGTTTCACGCTGCCGTATTCGATCGCGATCGTTCCGATATAGCCGGTCGGCTGGAATTCATTCAGGATATCCCGGATGATGCATGCGATCGAGGATTTTCCGTTCGTACCGGTCACGCCGAACATCGTCATATGGTGGCTCGGATAGCCGTAGAAAGCGTCTGCGACTTTATTGAATACGGAGATGACGTCCTTGACGCGGATATACGTGATATCCGAGTGCATGTTGCGGATCGGCTCACTGTGAATGATCACGCGCGCGCCGTTCTCGATCGCCTGTTCCACGAACCGGTGACCGTCAAACATCATTCCCTTCACGCAGAAGAAAATGGAATCCGGCCGTTTCTTGCGGCTGTCCGCCATCAGACTCCGGATCTCGATATCCGGTACATTTTCAAACAGTTCATTCAGTTTCATAGATCTCTCCCTTCATACGAAGATCGTCAGTCACTTCTGTCAGTTTTACTTTTATATACTGCGATGCCGGCAGTTCGCCCGCGATCGTCACCGGTATGTATTCGGAAGTATAACCGGATGTCATACCGTCTTTTGCTGTTTCCGTCAGGATATATACGCTGCGGCCGATCCACTTTTCCATCCATGTCCGCTGCAGTTCATCGCTGAGCTTCAGACATTTCGCCGCCCGGTCTTTCTTCACCGGTTCCGGGATATGTCCTTTCATCTTTTCCGCCTCGGTGCCGCTGCGCAGAGAGAACGGGAATACGTGCAGGAACGAGAATTCGCATTCCTTCAGGAACGCATATGTCTGCCGGAAATCTTCCTCGCTTTCCTGCGGGAAGCCGGTGATGAGATCGGTGGAGATCGAGATATCCGGCACCCGTTCGCGGATATGCTTCAGGCAGTTCAGGTATTCTTCCGTCGTATACGGCCGGTGCATATTGCGCAGCACACTGTCGCTTCCCGCCTGCAGCGGAATATGCAGATGGCGGGCGACCCGCTCTTCTTCCGCAATCAGGGAAAGCAGTTTCTCATCCACTTCCGTCACTTCGATCGACGATATGCGCAGCCGCAGGATATCGGTCTCCTTCAGGATGCGCTCGGCGAGATCAGCCAGTGTTGTACCGTGCTCCCGTCCGTATCTGCCGGTATGGATGCCGGTCAGTACGATCTCCCGGTGCGTCCGGGACAGTGCCTTCGCTTCTTTGACGGCATCGTCGATGTCCATGGAACGCTGACGGCCCCGTGTATACGGGATCACGCAGTAGCTGCAGAACTGATCACAGCCGTCCTGCACTTTCAGAAACGCTCTGGTGCGGCCGGCGAAGTTCTCGCTGCGCAGATCATCGTACGGGACGTGATCGACCGGCGTAACGGCTTTGACCGGCACTCTGTCCTGCAGGAACCGTTCGATCAGGGCCGGGATCTCCTGCTTGTGGGCGGTGCCGACCAGGATGTCCGCTCCGGCCAGCTGTCCGTCATCCACCTGTACATAGCAGCCGACGAGCACAAGCGCTGCCTGCGGCGAGATGCGACGCGCTCTGTGCAGCATCTTTCTGCTCTTTGCCGCTGCGGTATTTGTGACCGCGCATGTAAATACAAGCACGGCATCTGCTTCTTCTTCAAACGGGACTCTCTGCCAGCCCCCGGCGTCCATCTGTTCCGCCACGCTTTCCGCTTCGTACAGATTGACCTTACAGCCGAGACAATATACGGAATATTTCATCGTCTGTTCCTTTCTGCTTTGTCCGCCATGACCGCCAGTGCCGCGATCGCTGCAGTCTCCGCCCGCAGGATCCGTGCGCCCAGCGTCACCGGTTCAAAGCCGGCATCCTGCAGCGCCTGCACTTCCTCGTCGCTGAAGCCGCCTTCTGGTCCGATGATGAACGCGGCGTCCCCGCCTTCATACACGTCGCCGAGCAGCCTGCTTTCGCCATAGGCATTCTCATAGGCAAGGTATTTTCTGTCCATAGCCACAGCACACGCTTCCGCAAAGCTCACTACATTTGTGATTTCCGGAATACGCTCGCGTTTGGACTGTTCCGCCGCTTCGGTGAGGATCTGCGTCCAGCGTTCTTTCTGCCGGTCCGCTTTTTCCTGCCGGCTGTGCACGACACAGCGGGAGGATTCAAACGGTATGATCCTGCTTACGCCGAGCTCCGCGGCTTTCTGCAGGATCCATTCAAACTTCTCCCGGCGGATCAGCGCCTGCAGGAGCACCACCTCACAGGGCAGTTCCCGCTGCACCGGATCTTTTTCCAGCACCATCGCGGTCATATGCTTTCCGTTTCCTTCACAGCGCGCAAAATACGCCTCGCCGTCATGCACAAGGCGTATGATCTTTCCCTGCAGGTGTACGACATTTCCTGCATGATGTGTCTGCGCCGGCGTCATTGTATACGCTTCACCGGGCACAAGCGGCTGTTCTGAAAAATACTGCTGCATATTCCAAAGGAAGACATCAGTCGTCTTCCTTCTCCTTTCCGCTGCGGATCTCCACTTTCACTTCGATGACTTTGCGCTGGTCCGCCTTTGTCACCGTTACATGGAGATTCTGATAATCAAACTCTTCACCGACCTTCGGGATATGCTCAAGGGCATGGATCGCCCATCCGGATACGGTGATGAAGTCATCGTCTTCATCTTCTTTCCAGTCCACGTCAAAGCGGTCAAACAGGTCGTCCACCTCACAGTCCGCCTTGATCAGCCAGGTATGTTCATCGATCTCAGTATAGAATTCCTTGACCGTGTCATGTTCATCCCAGATCTCACCGACCAGTTCCTCGATGATATCTTCCAGGGTGATGATTCCTTCCGTGCCGCCGTATTCATCCAGGACGACCGCAAGATGCAGCTTGGCGCCCTGCAATTGCCGCAGAACCGTGGAGATCTTCGTATTTCCGCTTGTGTAGATCACCGGCTTGATGATGCGGCGCAGCGGTCCCTTGTTGTGATACATGAGATCGTAGAAGTCTTTCTCGTGAATGACGCCTACGATGTTGTCGATGGAATTTTCAAAGACCGGAAGACGGGAAAACGAATTCAGGCGGAATACCTTCTCGATCTGATCGACCGGCGATGTCAGGTCAACGGCCAGAACATCCACGCGCGGCGTCAGAATATCCGATACGTCCAGATCATTGAACTCAATGGCGGCGGAGATCAGATCCGATTCATGTTCGGCAAGATCTCCCTCTTTTTCCGCTTCGTCGACCATGGTAATCAGTTCGTCCGCGATATCGGAATCGTCATCGTCGGTATGAACGAGCGCGTTGACAAACTTCGTCCAGCCGCTCAGGATCCATGTAAAAGGCGTAAACAGCCACTTGCACGTCTGCACGAAGCCGCTGACGGAACAGCTGAACTTCTCCGGCATGTTCTTGGCAATGGACTTCGGTGCGATCTCGCCGAATACGAGCACGATGATCGTGATCACAACGGTGGAGATCGTCGGTCCCCGGTCCTCTCCGAAATACATGGTAAACAGCAGCGTACCGATGGTCGCCGATGCGATGTTCACGATATTGTTTCCGATCAGCACTGTCGTCAGGAACCGGTCATAGTCCTCCAGGATCGTCAGTACGTTCTGCGCTTTCACATTCCCGGAGTTCGCCATGTTTTTCAGGCGGATCCGGTTCGCGGACGAAAACGCTGTCTCAATTGCTGAAAACAGCCCCGATAAAATGATCAGAATGATCAGGATCAGTACATATCTGCCTTCTTTTGTCATACAGCATTCTCCTTACCGGAGATGCGTTTGTGATAGTCTTCCAAGTCTCTCTCCTTATTTATCCGTATATGTTTACCGCTGTCGATTATACCGTAACGCTCCGTCAGTTGGCAATGTGCTCACTCTGCCGGAAAGTGTTTTTCGATCAGACGGCATCCCAGGCGCACGCAGTCTTCACAGGTGTACAGCACCTTTCCTGTTTCAATTCCCTTCAGATCCCGGCAGCGCACCGCACCGGCTTCCGCCGCAAATTCCTTTGCCATGTCACGCGTCACGCCGTACGTCTTTCCTTTGGAATCACCGCGGAACAGATTGCCGGTGCTCTTTTTCAGGCCGGCCATCATGCACGCCGCATTCAGCGCACCGCATGTACCGAGCGTGCATCCGAGTCCCGAACCGAATCCTTCACTGATCCGGAACAGATCTTTCTCGCTCATATCTGTCATGTCCGCGTAGGCGCAGATCACTGCCTGCGCGCAGTTATAACCGCGTTCCGCACGCAGCCAGAGCGCTTTTTCTTCCCGTGTCATACTTCCTCTCCTGACTTCCTCCTAACTGAAAAAACCGCCTGCCGGCGGTTATTTGTTTTTAGTTTCTGCTGCCGAAGAAACTCGGAATGGAGTCATCGCTGCCGAAGTCGAGTTCATCAACTTCTGCCGGAACGACTGCCGGAGCTGCAGCGACCGGACTCTTCTGGTTAGCCGGAGCCGGTGTATCGATCAGTTCAGCCTTCGGGAGGTCGAAACCTGTTGCGATAACGGAAACGATGATGGAATCACCGATCTTGTCGTTGATGGCAACACCGAAGATGATGTCGATATCATTTCCTGCTGCGTCACGGATATAATCGACCGCTCTGCTCGCATCGTATGCAGACATGCTTGCGCCGCCTGTAACGTTGATGATCGCGCTCTTTGCGCCCATGATCTGAGCTTCGAGCAGCGGGGACTGGATCGCTCTTGCAGCAGCTTCTTCTGCCTTGTCTTCGCCGTCGGACATGCCGATGCCGAACAGTGCGGAGCCCTGTCCTTCCATAACGCTCTTGATATCTGCAAAGTCAAGGTTGATCATTGCCGGTACAGCGATCAGGTCTGTGATCGTCTGTACACCCTGACGGAGAATGTTGTCTGCTTCTTTGAAAGCTTCCACGAACGGAATGTGTCCGATGACTTCCAGAACCTTGTTGTTGGAAATGATGATCAGAGAGTCAACATATTCCTTCAGCTGTTCAAGACCCTGTTCAGCCTGAACCATTCTTCTTCTGCCTTCAAATGAGAACGGCTTTGTTACGATACCAACTGTCAGGCATCCCAGCTCTTTCGCGATCTTTGCGAACAGCGGGGAAGCTCCGGTACCTGTACCGCCGCCAAGACCTGCTGTCAGGAAGACCATGTCTGCGCCTTCCATTGCTCTGCGGATCGCATCTTCACTTTCGACCGCTGCCTTGCGTCCGTTGTCCGGATTACCGCCGGCACCGAGTCCTTCTTTACCGAGCTGGATCTTATTGGCAACAGGAGAAACATCCAGTGCCTGAAGGTCTGTATTTGCTACATAGAATTCAACCCCCTGAACACCTTCCTGTACCATGCGGTTGACCGCATTGCTGCCGGCGCCGCCGACACCGAATACTTTGATCTTCGCTACCTGGTTGTACGTCAAGTCTGCCATTATACTCTACCTCTTATTTCTTTCCTTCAAACAATCCTTTGATCTTGTTTGTCAACGTGTCTTCTTTATTCGTCGAATCTGCTTTTCTATCCCTGTAAGCGACGGACTTTTCAAATGCTTCCATATCCAGCGAGCAATCTGTGTAGCCCGTGATCGCCAGTCTGTCTTTGTAGGCATAGAACAGTCCGAGAGCCGCTGTCAGTCCGGCGTTTCTTCCGCCCAGTGTTTCCGGTGTGTAGGTATGCACTTCCACGCCGAGACGCTTTGCAAGAAGTTCGTCGAGACCGTCTGTTTCGCCGCCCTCTCCCGTAATAATAACAGCAGTTTCCCCTGCTTGCAAGATTGGGACACACGTTTTCTGCAGATAATCAAGCCATATTTCGATGTTTTTCTGCACGCAGGCTACCAGCTGCTGCTCATTGATCGTACGTGTTTCGTTCTCACCGTTCTCATTTTTTGCCGCCCAGATGTGGACCGGATTGGTGGAACATACCTCCTGATTCAGTCTGGCGCTGTATTTCAGAAGTTCAACAGACATCTCACGTTTGATCCCGTAGGTATCCACGAGCGGCGCCGCCAGAGAGCCGATGCCGGCGTTGAACACTTTGGCAGCCGTCAGATGACCCTGACGGAGAAGTCCGAGCGTTGTGGCGCCCCGTTCGACCTTCAGGATGATCTTCTGTTCATCCACAGCCTGTTCGAACAGAGCTGCTTCCTTGCCGACGGCATAGACATCCAGGAAGATGTCCATGATCTCAAGCCCGCTCTTTTCCACGCAGGCAACGATATCATACGAGAACTTGCGGTCAGCGCAGAGCAGATCGATATCGACGGTCAGCTGACTGCATCTTTCACCGATCGGGATCTTGCGGGCAGAGATGCCGTTTACGGTATATCTGACGCATACTGTCTGGATCAGTGCGAGATCTTTTCCGATCTCCATCGTTTCCGCCTTTGCCATGGCATTGCGGACATCCTGAATCGTTACCGTTTTGTCAATCCCTTCCACATCGACGGTGGACTTGAATGAATACTTGCGGAACCGGTAGGAAGGCATGGCCAGGATGACTTTCTTCACTTCTGCGCCGATGCGCTTTTTCGTATTCTCTTTAGCTTCGTTGATCGCCGCGATCACCGCTTCCTCATTGGTGATCTCGGAACAGGTCAGTCCGCTGCACGGTATTCTTTCGACTTTTATAATATTGAAACGCGTATTGAAGAACTCTCCGGTCACCAGGCGTACTTCCTGGTCCGACAGTTCCAGAGCCGCGAAAATCTGTTTGTCGTTCACGGTAATGACTCCTTTCACATATATTCTGATTGTATCACATACTGTGTGTTTATCGCCAAAGATTTGACAGTTATGCGCTTTTTTCACCGAAAACCGGGCTTCTGCACGCTTTGCGGCGCCGGTGTAAATTCAGCGGAAATACAGGCGTTTTCAACGATGTTTTTTTTGTTGCATTCAAAATAAAGGTATGTTATCTTTTTATAGCGTATGAAGCAAAGGAGGATTTGGTATGTCTAGAGTTTGTGCCGTATCCGGTAAGAAACCAATGTCTGGAAATAACCGTTCCCACTCCTTACGTGCTACACGCCGTAAGTGGAACGTCAATCTTCAGAAAGTTCATGTAGTCGTTGATGGAAAGCCGCAGACAATTAAGATCTCGGCCCGCGCATTAAAGACTCTGAAGGCAGGTAAGAAAGCATAACCGGCCATTAAGGCAAGCGTAAACGTAAAAAAGGATTCCGGGCGGAATCTTTTTTTATATATATCGGATCTGTATGCTCAGGCATCCCGGCCTTCCATGACCAGTACGATGCCCTCATGAACCGTCAGAATGCCCTCTTCCGCCTCGATCTCGTTGGAGACGGTATAGAGGTCATCTTTGCGTATACGGCGCTCTGTAAGCGGATATTTCATCCCTTCCAGCGAGATCACCGCTTCGGAAGAAGTAAAGAAGGAAATATAGGAACTGCTGTGCCGGGCAAAGCGGTATGTACCCGTCCCGTATGCCCGCACGGTATTCTGGGCATCCCATAATACCACCTGACCGGGATATTTCTCCGTCAGGCGCAGATTGATCACCATGTGATCGATCCGTCCCCCGGTGCCGCCGGTCAGCCAGATCTCATCGTATCCTTCTGCGAGACACCAGCGGATCGCCGCTTCGCTGTCGGTATCATCTTTTACGCACGGCAGCTGCACAACGTTTCGGCACGCATTCAGAATGCGCGCTTTTTCTTCGGCATTCACGGAGTCGAAATCACCCAGTGCCGCTTTTACAGGAAGCCCGCGGTCCAGCAGGAACAGCGTGCCCCGGTCGCAGCCGATGTAATCCCCTTCCGCTTCCGGAACTGCCTTTGCCAGCTTCAGGGCAATGATCGCTCTAGCCAAGTGACTGCACTGCTTTCCGGATATCGTTTTTGAACACGTAGGAACCGGCGACCAGCACATCGCAGCCGGCCAGACGGCACTGTGCCCCGGTCTCCTCGTTGATGCCGCCGTCCACTTCGATCAGCGCGTTGACGCCTGCTTCATCGATCCATTTCCGCAGCGTCCGGATGCGTCCGACTGCTTCGGCATGGAACTTCTGCCCGCCGAACCCCGGTTCCACGGACATGATCAGAAACAGGTCATAGTCCTTCAGATACGGTCTGAGCACTTCCAGCGGCGTGCCCGGCTTGATGGAAAGACCGACTTTCCTGCCGAGGGAGTGGATCCGCTGTGCGAAAGGACGCAGCTGTTCCTCCTGCATGGCTTCGTAATGGACCGTGACAAGGTCCGCGCCGGCATCCAGGAAAATAGTGCTGTAGGTCACCGGATCGGACACCATCAGGTGTACGTCCTTGAATAACGGCGAGATGCGGCAGAAAGCTTTCAGAATATCCGGACCGAATGAAATATTCGGAACGAAATGTCCGTCCATGACATCAAAATGCATCCATGCGGCATCCGACGCATTGAGTTCCTCGATCTGTGATTTTGTATCGGTAAAGTCCAGTGACAGTACAGACGGTGCAACGATCATGAATATTTCTCCCTTCTTTCCTGTATCATTTTCAGAACTGCAAGATAATTCTCATGCCGGATCAGCGGGATCTTTCCCCCTTCCACGGCGTTCTTCACTGCGCAGCCTGGTTCATTCTGGTGTACGCAGTCATTGAAATAACACTGTCCCGTATACGGAACGAAATCCGGAACGCACTCTCCCAGTTCCTTTGCCTGTATGCGGGAGAAATCAATGGAGCTGAATCCCGGCGTATCGGCCACCAGACCGCCGGCAACGTCGTGAAGTTCGTTGTGGCGGGTCGTGTGCTTGCCGCGTCCGAGCGCTTTGGAGATCTCCTGCGTAGCAAGATGGAAGGTCGGATCCAGTTCATTGAGCAGAGTGCTCTTGCCGGCGCCGCTCTGTCCCGTCAGCACGCTGATCCGTCCGGAAAGGATCTTTCCCAGTTCGGGATTCAGTGTTCCCTTGGCGCAGCGGACGACCTGCATCGGTCCGTTTTCATATTCCCGGATGCGCTGTTCCGTTTCTTCCGGGATCCCGAGATCGCATTTCGTAACAATGAGAAGCGGCGTGATCCCGGCGTGCATGATCAGCATCGCCAGCCGGTCGATCAGCGCGGACGAGAAATCCGGATCGACAACGCTCATGACGATCAGCGCCTGGTCTACGTTGGCAACATACGGACGGTAGAGCAGATTGCGCCGCGGCAGTATTTTCTGTACTGTCCACATGCCGTCGCTCAGTTTTGCCTCGACCATGTCGCCCGCCGCCGGGATATCCTGACGGCGGATCTTGCCGGTCAGTATTCCCTTGTGACGGTTCCCTTCTTCGTCCAGAAGCGTATATTCTCTTGAAACGATTTTAACGATTCGTGCGATCATATTCTCCTCATCAGTAGTAGTAAAGAATGACGTAGTTGTCTTCTTTCTGCGTATACTCGCTGCCGGCAGCCGGACTGCATTCCACAACGACGCCGAATTCAAGCATCTCCCGCTGTTCTTCGCTCATGCCCGATGTATCGTGCACGGACGCAACTGCGGATATTCCGATATTCTCCAGATACACGATGGCATCCGCCACGTCCATTCCCATGATCTCACCCGGGATGATCACGGTCGGATAGCTGGAGTATACGAGGGTGATCTGCGCCGGCGAGGACGGATCGAACTTGTCGCGCGGCTGCAGCTGTTCCTGGCGGATCACGGTTCCGCTGGGCGCTTCGCTCGGTTCATCCTTGATGTTGATCTGCAGAAGCGGATACTGCGCCAGATCTTCCTGCGCCTCGCGGATATTCATGCCGGTGTAATCATTGACAGTGATGCCGATTCCGCTTGAGACCGTGATGCGGACAAAACTGTCTTCCTCGATCTCACTGCCGGTATCCGGTTCCGAGCTGATGATCTTTCCCTTCTCCACGCTGTCCGTCAGTATATACGCTACTTCCGGGTCCAGCTTCAGATTGTATTCGGCACACTCTTCCTTCGCCTCTGTAATGGTCATGCCGATCAGATCAGGGACCTGCACCATGCGCGGTCCGAGATGGATCACGCCGGCAAATACGAGGGCAAAATAGATACCCGCAAGAACGAGCACCGTTACGGAAATACCGAGCAGAATATTCATTCGTCTGGTATGAAGATCCGGCTTCTTCTCATTCTTTTCTTCTTTTACTTCGACTTCTTTCTTTTCCGGCTTCTTCTCCGGTACCGCGGTCTTCTTTTCGGTCTGACGCGGCTTTTTCTTTTCCGGTTCGTTCAGAACAAGCGGTTTTTCTTCTTCCCGCTCCGGACGCAGGCAGGTGCTGAGGTCCCGCAGCATTTCGTCGCAGCTGCGGTAGCGCTTTGCCGGATCCTTGGCTGTTGCCCGGGTGATGATATTCGCCAGTGCCTGCGGCACGTCGGCGTTCTTTGCGCGGACATCCGGGAACGGTTCCCGCAGATGCATCAGCGCGACCTGGATCGCCGAATCCGCCTTGAACGGCACTTCTTTCGACAGCATCTCGTAAAGCACGACTCCGAGCGCATAGATGTCCGACTGGGCGCTTGCGCCCTTTCCCTGAGAAAGCTCCGGTGCAAGATAATGGACCGACCCCATGACGTTGTTCGTCTGTGTCAGCTGCATGCTGCCTTTCGCCGTCGCGATGCCGAAGTCGAGGATCTTGACGGTGCCGTCGGCCTTGACGATGACATTCTGCGGCTTGATGTCGCGGTGGATGATTCCCTTGGAGTGAGCTTCTCCGACAGCGGATACCAGCTGCCGCATGATGTCGACTGCTTCTTCTTTGACCAGCGGTCCGCGGGCGCGGATCACGTTCTTGAGCGTACGTCCGGGAACGTATTCCATAACGATGTAGTGGTGTCCCTTGTAGTCACCGACATCGTAGATCTCAACGATATTGGGATGCGCAAGCGCCGTGGCAGCCTGTGCTTCCCGTTCAAAACGCATGAGCGAGACCGTGTCGTTGCTGAGATCGGCACGCAGGATCTTGATCGCGACATTGCGCGACAGGATCGTATCCACGGCCTTGAAGACGTCCGCCATGCCTCCCTGTCCGATATGTTCGATGACTTCATACCGGTTTGCGATCACATTCTTTCTCGCCATCCGTATTCATCTCCTTCCATATCAACAAGTACAGCGGTGATGTTGTCATAACCGCCGGCATTCAGAGCCTCCTTCAGTAGTCCTCTGACCCGCAGAGACGGATCTCTTTCCTTGTCCAGGATGATCCGTTTGATCGTTTCTTCGCTCACATACCCGTGCAGCCCGTCGCTGCAGAGCAGGACGCCGCGGAAATCCTCTTCGTGAAGATCAATGTCCGCCCGCACGGTCTCCCATACGCCGAGCGCGTTGGTCAGCACGTTCTTGCGCGGATAGTTCTGCGCTTCCTCCAGCGTCAGTTCGCCGTGCATGAGCAGATCGTTGACCAGCGTATGATCGCTGGTGATCTGGGAAAAGCGTCCGTTTTTCCAGAACGCATACGCCCGGCTGTCACCGATATTGACGATGAACTTTCCGACTGCGGTGATCATCAGACCGACAAATGTTGTGCCAAGTCCGCGGTATTTTTCATGCGTCTCACCATAGGTGAAGATCTCCCGGTTGGCTTCGCTGACCGTGCGCCGGATCCATTCCCTTGCTTCTTCCGCCGAGGAAAAGCCGTTGTTCTCGGAGAATGCCTTGGAGAAATAGCCGACGGCCATCCGGCTGGCAATGTCGCCGCCGCGGTTTCCGCCGATCCCGTCGCAGACAATTGCAAAAACGTCATCCGCACCGTTGGCTGCGATGACATAGCTGTCCTGGTTCGACTTGCGCACAAGTCCCTTGTTTGTCAGTCCATAGTATTTCATTGCGGCTGCTTGTTCCTTTCATGCTTTGCACGCAGCTGTCCGCATGCCGCATCGATATCTTCCCCATGCCGGGAACGCAGCGTCGCCTTGACGCCGTTTTTCATCAGTACATCGTAAAAGTGCAGAGCCTGTTTGTCCGTCGCGCTCTGATAGCCGTGTTCATCGACGGCGTTGTACGGGATCAGATTCACGTACGCATTCATGCCGCGGATCAGCTTTGCCAGCTGTCTGCCGTCTTCATCGCTGTCATTGACGCCGTGCAGAAGAATGTATTCAAACGTCAGACGGCGGTGGTTGTCCTCACTGTAGGCCTTCAGCGCCTTCATCAGTTCGTCCAGAGGATACGCCCGGTCGACCGGCATGAGCTTCCGGCGCAGTTCATCATTGGGCGCGTGCAGGGAGATCGCCAGGTTGTACTGGTATCTGCCGGCCGCGAACTCGTTGATCTTCGGAACGATGCCGCAGGTCGAGATCGTGATATGTCTCGCCCCGATGGCAAGGCCGTGATCGCTGTTGATGATGCTGCAGAAATTCATGACGTTGTCATAGTTGTCGAACGGCTCGCCCGTTCCCATCACAACGATGTTGTTGATGCGCTTTTCCTCTTTGTCCAGTTCTTTCTGCACATACATGACCTGGGCGGTGATCTCGCCGGCTGTCAGGTCGCGCTGTTTCTTCAGAAGACCGGAGGCGCAGAACGAGCATCCCATGTTGCAGCCGATCTGCGAGGAAACACAAAGACTTTCACCGAAGTGAAAGTGCATGAGTACTGTTTCCACAGAGCTTCCGTCCGCCATGCGGAACAGGTATTTGACCGTGCCGTCCTTTGCCGTCTGCCGGTCCGCCTCTTCCAGCGGCATGATGCAGTAGTCTCCCTTCAGGCTTTCGATCAGGGAAGCCGGAAGATCGCTCATTTCGTCAAAAGACGATACATGTTTTCTATATAACCAGGAATACAGCTGTTTTGCCCGGTAGGACTTCTGTCCCTTCGCTTTGAGCATCTCTTCTGTTTCCTGCAGGTTCAGATCATAAATCGTACGCATATGTATCATTCTACCATATCTGTATTTATTTTCTATGCAATTTCGCAAGGTAGAAACCGTCGGCGTCGAGGGCGTCGGGGAAGAGCGTTTCTTCGTGAAGAAGCTCATAATCCTTACGGCGGGACAGGAATGCGGCAATCTGTTTTTCATTTTCCTTGCGGTTCAGCGTACAGGTACTGTATACGAGTATTCCGCCGTGCTTCAGCGCATCGGCCGAGGCATCCAGTATGGCTGCCTGGGTGCGGGCGACTTCATCGATGTCCTGCGGCTGAATGTGCCAGCGGATCTCCGGTTTATGGGAAAGATCGCCAAGCCCCGAACACGGCACGTCGCACAGGATCCGGTCGAAGTATTCGCTTTCTTCCCGCTTCTGCGAGGCGTCCCTGCTCTCGGTATGCACGATCGATACGCCGGTCTTTTCCATCAGCTGATCGATGAGGCCGCATCTCTGTTCATAGAGATCGCAGGCGGTGATACTGCCGGTATCGTTCATCAGGCAGGCGGTATGCTGCGTCTTAGTGCCGGGCGCCGCGCAGACGTCCAGCACGCGCATCCCGGCTTTCGCGTCCAGCTGGCGGGCGACGCGCTGTGAGGAGCGGTCCTGGATCAGGATCTTTCCTTCCCGGAACCAGTCCGTTCTGCTCAGTACGCCGTCATAGTGGAAACAGTCGTCCTCCACCATGGTGACGCGGCTGTCTTCTTTGATCGCCGGATCGTTTCTGAGCGTATTGATGCGGCCGTATGCCGGATGTTCCTTCTGATCCGCTGCCAGAATGCGCATGGCCTGTTCCCTGCCGTAGTGGGCGGTCCACATCCGCACCAGCCACTCGGGATGGCTGAAGCGCACAGCCAGCTGTGCCGGCGCGTCTCCTTCCGGTACGAGCAGTCCCTGTTCCTGCACGCTGCGCAGAACAGCATTTACAAAGCTTTTCTCGGCTTTCTTCGTCATTGCCACAGCTTCGTTCACCGCTGCGTAGGCCGGCACCCCGTCCATGAAGAACAGCTGGTAGACGGTCATATCCAGCAGGAGCGCCGTCCGCGGGCGCACCCGTGTTTTCACATGCGGCCGCCACTGTGCTTCCAGCAGCGCATACTGCCGGATGGTGCCGTAGATCATATTGGCTGCCAGCGCTGTCTCCTGTTCGTCCAGCGGACAGCTGCGCAGGATCAAAGAGGCAAAGCCGTGTTCCCGGAACACCCGGTACAGGACGTCCAGGGCATATTCTCTTGCGTTCATGCGTGCCTCCTAATCCAGCGTCATCGGATTGACATCCACCCGCAGGGATACCCTGCTGTCGATGCCTGCGTCTATGACGCGCCTGACAGCTTCTCTCATCGCTTCCGGATCTTTCCCCTTCAGCAGGATGCGGAACCGGCTCCGGTCGCTGATCCGAAGCAGCGACAGAACGCCGATCACCTTGAAATCGCCGGCAAGCGCCTGTTTGAATTCCATCGCCGCCCGCTCTGTGCGGGATGCGTCCATACCGCTGAACGTCAGCGCCGTAATATAGGTATACGGCGGATACTGGCCGGCATGGCGGAAATGCATCTCATTGCGGAAGAACGTATCGTAGTCCTGCGACGCGGCGCTCTGTACGGCATAGTGGTCGGGATGGTAGACCTGAAAGACCACTTCCCCGCTTTCGTCTGCCCGGCCGCTTCTTCCCGCCGCCTGCATGAGCAGATCAAAGGTCGTCTCACAGCTGCGGAAATCGGTGCGGGCAAGCCCGTCGTCCCCGTTCAGCACGCCCACCAGCGTGACGTCGGGATAGTCGAGTCCCTTGGCGATCATCTGCGTTCCAAGCAGAATATCCGCCTCATGATTTCCAAACGCGGTCAGGATCTTCTCATGACCGTTCTTGCGGGCGGTCGTATCCGCATCCATGCGCAGCACTTTCCTGCCCGGGAAGCGGGCAAGGACTTCTTCCTCCAGCTTCTGCGTGCCGAAGCCGTATGTCGCAAAACCTTTGTCCGATCCGCATTTCGGACATATTTTCGGCACGTAGATCTCCGTGCCGCACGTATGGCATTTCATGCGCCGGCTTTCCCGGTGCCAGCTCATTGCCAGATCGCAGTGCGGACACAGCAGGACTTCCTGGCAGCTGCGGCATGCCAGCCGGGCATGATACCCGCGCCGGTTCAGAAGCAGGATGACCTGCTTTCCCCGGTTCAGCACGTCGGCCATCTTTCCCTGCAGTTCCTGCGAGAGAATGAAGGACTCCCCTCTCTGCACCGCCGCCTTCATGTCGACGACCGTCACTTTCGGCATCGCATCATTGACGCGGTGGTCCAGCCGCAGCGGATGATAGACCTTACGGATCCCCCGGGCATACGATTCCAGCGACGGCGTCGCGGATCCCAGGATCACGCGGGCATGGTGCCGCTTTCCCCGCCAGATCGCCACGTCGCGGCAGTGGTATGCCGGCTGGCTGTCCTGTTTGTAGGAAGAATCGTGTTCTTCGTCCATGACGATCAGACCGAGGTCGCGGAACGGCAGGAATACCGCGCTGCGCGTGCCGACGACGATCTTCGCCTTCTGTTCATATACCTTGCGGTACTGTTCGTATTTTTCCTGCGGATTGAGACCGCTGTGATACACCGCAAGATCTTCCCCGAAGCGTTCGTACACACGGCGGATCATCTGCGGCGTCAGAGCGATCTCCGGCACCAGCAGAAGCACCTGCCGGCCGGCGTCGAGCGCCTTCCGTGCCAGGTGGAAATACACTTCCGTTTTTCCCGATCCGGTCACTCCGCGCAGGATATACACCGGATCATCCGACTGTTCGATCTCATCCATGACAGCCTGCTGGTACGTATTGAGCGCATACGGTTCCTTCAGCGCCGCGTGCTCCGTACTCTCAGCCGCCTTCTCTTTTTCAAACACTGTGAGAGCGCCTTTATCCACCAGCGCCTTCGCCTGTCCGGGATACTTTCTGCGCAGTTCACTGTAGCGGACTTCGCTTTCGTTCCGCACAAAAAGATACGCCTCCAGCTGCTTCGGCGTCAGCCCTGTCTCGGCATCGCTGAGCCGTACGTATTTCTCTTTGACGGCATGCAGGCTGTGGGTGGCAGGCTTGATCTTTGCCGGCAGCATCGCCTGGAAGCACGCAATGGCGGTCGAGACCGTCTCATGGCGCATCCACAGGGCGAGATCGTGCAGTTCAGGCGTAATGAGCGGTGTTTCGTCCAGCACATCATCGACTTCCCGCACGGTATAGCCGAGCCTTGCATTCAGCTCTTCCGGCGTCTCGTCCGTTTCCTGCACGGACTCCACAAACCCGATCACTGTCGTATTCCGCAGCGCCACCCGGACCCGGCAGCCGCATTCCACATGTTTCTCTGTCCGGTATGTAAATGTTGTGTCCAGTTTCCGGACCGGATGTTCCATCCAGCATTCAATTACATTCATCGCACATATTCTACATCATCTCCTGTACCTTTCTATGGAAAAAAATGGCATAATAACTGCAAGCATCTAAAGGAGACTCACGATGGAACATAAACGCATTGTCGTCAAAGTCGGCACATCGACCGTATGCCATCCCGGCGGAACTGTGAATCTGCGCCGGATCGAACGTCTTTCCATGGTTCTTTCCGACATCAAGAACAGCGGCAGCGATGTGGTACTGGTCACTTCCGGCGCCATCGGTGCCGGCATTCACAAAGCCGGGTGGACCGCAAGACCGACTTCCCTTTCCGCCAAGCAGGCCGCCGCAGCCATCGGCCAGTGCGAACTGATGAGCATCTATGACCGTTTCTTCCGTGAATACGGATCGATCACAGCCCAGATCCTTCTGACGAAGGACGTCCTGGAAGAAAGCAGCGCCCGGAACAACTGCACGGCGACCTTCGAAGAACTGCTTTCCATGCACATCATTCCGATCGTCAATGAAAATGACTCGGTAGCTACGGAAGAGATCGTCTACGGCGACAATGACACGCTGTCCGCGGCAGTCGCTGCTCTGATCAAAGCGGATCTGCTTGTCCTGCTTTCCGATATCGACGGTCTCTACGATGCCGACCCGGCCATCTATCCCGATGCGAAGCACCTTGATGTCGTGACCGACCTCAATGCCGTGCGGCACCTTGCCAAAGGATCGCACACTTCGCAGGGAACCGGCGGAATGGTCACCAAGCTGCGGGCTGCCGACATTGCCATGAAGGCAGGCATCCCCGTGATCATCGCCAACGGAAGCGATCCGGATATTCTCTACAACATCACCGACGGTAAAAAGACAGGGACGCTGTTTGTCCCCCAAGGAGCACCACAATGAATCTCTATGAACAGTCTGTACGTGCGAAAAAAGCACTGCCCCAGCTGCGCGGTCTCGACGCTGAGACGCGCAGGAACATCCTTCTCTGCTTCGCCGACCGCCTGCTGGAAAGCACCGATGCCATCCTGAAGGCCAATGAACTGGATATCATCACCGGCCGGGAATCCGGCATCCGCGAATCCATGATCGACCGTCTGCGTCTTGACGCAAAGCGCATCGCCGGCATCGCGGAAGGCGTCCGCCAGGTAGCTGCCCTCCCCGATCCGCTGAACCGCGTTCTCGAAGAACGGACGATCGCCTCCGGCATTCACCTCAAGAAAGTCACCGTACCGGTCGGCGTCATCGGCATTATTTACGAATCCCGTCCCAATGTTACGGCAGACTGCGCAGCCCTGTGCCTCATGAGCGGCAACGCCTGCGTCCTCAAAGGCGGCAAGGAAGCCTGGAATTCCTCCAATGCCATTGCGGAATGCATGAAGGCTGCCCTGCGCGAATACGGCATCAGCGAAGACGCTGTCATGCTGGCAGACCGGGTCAGCCACGAAGAGACCGCGAAGTTCATGAACGACCGCGAGAACATCGACCTGCTCATTCCCCGCGGCAGCAGCCGCCTGATCCGGGCCGTCGTCGACAACGCCCGTGTTCCGGTCATCGAGACCGGTGCCGGCATCTGCCACACCTATGTGGAAGCCAGCGCGGATTTCGATATGGCGGAGCGGATCCTCGTCAATGCCAAGTGCAGCCGTCCGAGCGTATGCAACGCCATGGAGACCATGCTGATCGAAAAAGCATGCGCGGATGCGTTCCTGCCGCGGATCGTACGCACAATGAAGGAAAACGGTGTTACGATGTATGGGGATGAACGTGCCTGCGCGATCTCGAATGAGATCCTGCCGGCCGCGGAAGACAGTTTTGATACAGAATATAATGATCTGATCCTGAATGTCGGCATCGTCGACGGACTGGATGAAGCAATTGCGCATATTGAAAAACACGGTACGCATCATTCCGACGCCATCCTCACCGAGGATGCCGAACATGCCGTACGCTTCCTGAACAGCGTGGATTCCGCCTGTGTCTATCACAACGCGTCCACCCGCTTCACGGACGGCTTCGAATTCGGACTCGGCGCCGAGATCGGCATTTCCACCCAGAAGCTCCATGCCCGCGGACCCATGGGCCTGCAGGAGCTGACAACATATTCGTATAAACTGGAAGGTAAAGGAGAAATACGATGAGAACGAAAAAACAATACCCGCTTGGTCTGATCGGCTGCGGCCATATGGGCTTCGCCATTGCCCGCGGCGCTGTACGCGGTGAATATCTGGAACGCCGTCAGATCGCGATCTGCGATCCGAACGAAGAGATCCAGAAACAGGCTCGCATCGAAGGCTATCAGGTCATGACTTCCCCGCGTGAGATCGCGGAGGAATGCCACATCGTCCTGCTCGCTGTCAAGCCGCAGGAGATCGGTCCGGTCCTCGAGGAACTCAAAGGTGCCAAGATCACTACGCTGCTTTCCATCGTTACCGGCGTATCCATCGCCCGCCTGCAGGAAGCTCTCGGCAAGATCCCGGTCATCCGCGCCATGCCGAATACCCCGCTGCAGATCATGGAAGGCTCCACTGCCATGTGCAGATCCGAGGAATGCCGTGCCGATGAATACGACTTTGTATTCCAGCTGTTCAATTCCATGGGCGTAACCCGCACCGTACCGGAAGCGCAGATCAACGCTTCGGTCGCAGTCCACGGTTCCACGCCTGCCTATATCTACTACTTTGCGGAATGCCTGATCAACGATGCCGTAGCCCGCGGCATGGACGAGGAAGCGGCGCGTGCCCTGATCGTCCAGACGATCATCGGCGCCGGCAGTCTTCTGCAGACAGATTCCCGCCGTCCGATCGCAGCGTTCATCGACGAAGTCTGCTCCAAAGGCGGCACAACGATCGAAGCAGTCAATTCCCTGCGTGAAGAAAAACTGGCGGACATCCTGCACAACGCCAGCGAAAAATGCGTCAAGCGCGCGGAAGAACTCGGCGACTGACACAAAACCAGGACCCCCTCACGGGGTCTTTTTCTGTATACTGAAGACATGAAAGAAACGTTTTACACAGTACGCGCGCCGCTCGATGCGCGGATCGCCCTTCTTGCCGATCTCCATGAAGACAGCGGGCAGGATATCCTTGCCTCGCTGCGCGCGCAGAAACCGGATCTCATCGCAGTTGCCGGCGACCTCATCATGGTGCGCCGTCCGGAACACACGGTATATAAGATGGAGTCCGTTCCCCAGGTGCTCGGTCTTCTTGCGGCATGTACAGAGATCGCGCCGGTATTCGTATCCCTCGGCAACCATGAGCGTCTGCTGTGCGAACGGGATCTCGAAATGATCCGCAGCACCGGCGTAACGCTTCTCGATGACGCATACGTGCAGCACGGACCGTTCGTGATCGGCGGCCTGACATCCTTTTCCCGCCGGGACTATCAGGACGTGAAAAAGCGCTGGTACCCGGATGCGCTCTATCCGAAAAGCAGTAATGAAAAAGAAGCTCTGCTGCCGCAGCCCGACGTTTCCTGGCTGAACGCGTTCGCGAAACAGGAAGGCTTTAAGATCCTGCTGTCCCATCATCCGGAATACTATTTCCTGCAGTATCCCTTCCTGGCCGATCTTCCGATCGATCTGGTGCTCTCAGGACATGCCCACGGCGGTCAGGTACGCCTCTTCCGGGCTCTTTTCGCACCCGGTCAGGGACTGTTTCCGAAATATACCGAAGGCGTGTTTGCCGGTCCGCACGGAAGCCTGGTGATCACAAAGGGATGCGGAAACTCCCGTTCCCGCGGTGTGCCGCGTCTCTTCAATCCGCCGGAAACGGTATACATTGATCTCAGAAAATAAACGGCTGTCCGTTTGATGCGGACAGCCTGTTTTCTATTCGGTTTTCTTCTGTTCTTTCTTCCGTTCAAACTCCATCGTATTGTCGTTTTCACTGAAGGAAATGACGCCTTTTTTATAGGTAAAGGGCTCATCCCCGCCCGGTTCCAGATGCATGATCATTTTGTCCGCATCATATGTCAGGGGAATCGTCTGCCCGGCAATTTCCAGCGTGCCGGTGCCGTCTTTATTCAGAACAAGAGTGATATTCATGCCCATGGACTTGATCAGTTCCAGTTCTTCCGACATGTCTCTGTCCCCCGCCGACAGTTTTGTGATCTCGTATTCGCCGGTGAGATTCGGTCTTCCGGCGCCGCATCCTGCAAGCGAAAACAGCAGTGTGAATACGAAGAACAGTTTCAGCAATCGTCTCATGTTCTTCTCCCTTCTGTCCTCAGAATAGCATTTTCCCGATCATTTTGCATCATCGGGCTGATAGGACAGCACTTCCTCCAGATAGGTCATCCGGTTGTTTTCGATAAACTGACGGGATGCGATCAGGTCCATGATCTCCTGCCGGTCCATCCAGTGCGCCGCAATAACTTCTTCTTCCTGCATGCGCACCTCGTCTTCGGAAAACGACTGTACAAATACATATACGTCCAGGAATCCTGGGCATACCCAGTCATCGTAGCGGAAGGAAGCGATGCGCTTTCCGTGCTTCGGATCGAGATCGATGCCGATCTCTTCCTTCACTTCCCGCACTGCCGCCTGTTCGCTCGTTTCCCCGGCCAGCACACTGCCGGCTGTCGGTTCCCAGCGCAGCGGATACGGCTTGCCCGCCGCCCTCTGCGTGATCATGAAGCGGCCGTTTCCGTCCGTGATCCACACCTGTACGACGATATGGTAGTCCCCCGGTGCGGGAAGGTCGCCGCGGCGCATCGTTCTGCCGGTAAACCTGCGGTCTTTATCGTAGATATCCCAGTATTCCATGGTCAGCGTCTGCGGTAGTAGTTGATCAGACAGCCGTCCTCCAGGATCTGCTTTTCCGTATCTGTAAGATGCCCAAGTCCCAGCGTGACCGGCGTGATCCGGCTGTCCTTTACGGCATAGGCGATGATGTCCGTTCCGTTATACAGCGCTTCTGTGACGCCGGGGATGAATACCCATGTACCTTTCGTCAGCGCTTCTTTGTCTTCCGTTAGAAACGGCAGGATGCCCCAGTTGATGCAGTTGGAACGATAGCGTTTCGTCGCGTAGCTGCGGGCAAAGTTGGCAATGCCGCCGAGCACGCGCTGGCACGACGCAGCCTGTTCACGGGCAGACCCGTCACCGGGCTTGTTGGCATAGACAGCCGAGCCGATATCGGTATTTGCCGGATCGCCGCCGATGCCGGCGTCCTGCAGCTTCTTCCATACCGCCGCCGCTTCTTCCGCCATTTCTCCGTTCTGTCTTGCCCGTTCCATCTTCTGCACTTCTTTCGCACCCGGCACATAGTCCGGATCGCGGCGGGACAGCGTGAATTCCGCAAGACGCAGCGGATTGGAGCGGAACGAGGACGTTTCGCCGCTCGGGATCAGTTCGTCGGTCGTCGTGACCGCGTCATCGATGAAGGAAACGACTTTGACAAGGATATCCCGGCTCAGCGCGATCTGTTCCGGCCAGTCCTTGATATTCGGTCCGAAGCGCAGCGGATAGTCTTTCTGCGGATGTCCGTATCCGTTGTAGACGCGTCCGGCGTAGATGCGGGCGTCAAATACTTCCTCCGGTATTTCGATCTTTTCTTTAACGACATCCGTTGCCGGCGTCAGGATACCCCCTGCCGCAGCGGTCGCCGCAATGGAGCGCGCATCCATCAGCGCAACGGCAGCGATCTGTCCCTCGTTCGGTTTGGAGCCTTCGCGGTTCGGGAAGTTGCGCGTCGTATGACGGATGGAGAATTCATTATTCGCAGGCGTATCGCCGGCACCGAAGCACGGACCGCAGAACGCTTCGCGGTACACAGCGCCGGACAGAAGCAGTTCGGAAAGAATGCCCCGGTCTGCCAGCGCCTTGTTTGCCGGCATGGAATCCGGATAGACGGACAGGCGGAACGTATCATTGCCGGTCGTATGTCCCTTGAGGATCTCTGCTGCACTGGCGATGTTCTCGTACACACCGCCGGAACAGCCGGCGATGATTCCCTGGTCCACGTGGATCTTTCCGTCTTCTTTGATCACGGAAAGCAGATCCATCGTGACATTGCCCTTGAGCTGACGGTTGGCGTTGTCCTGTGCCTTTCCGAGAATGGCATACGGGTCGGCATTCAGTTCCTTAATGGTCACGGCCAGGCTCGGATGCATCGGCAGCGCGATCATGCATTCGATCTCAGAAAGATCGATCTCCACGCAGCCGTCGTAATACGCGCCTTCCTGCACGGAAAGCTTCTTGTAGGCGTCTTCTCTGCCGTGGCGGACAAAATACTGCCGTGTGGTCTCATCCGTTTCCCAGACGCTGCTCCAGCAGGTCGTCTCGGTCGTCATGACATCGATGCCGTTGCGGAAATCCTGGCTCAGGGCTGAAAGACCCGGACCGGCAAATTCCATAACGCTGTTTTTGACGTAGCCGTTTGCGTACACGGCAGCGATCAGCGCCAGGGCAACGTCGTGCGGACCGACACCCGGACGCACTTCCCCTTTCAGCCAGATCAGTACATTGCGCGGCTCAGTAATATCATATGTACGGCCGACCAGCTGCTTGGCCAGCTCACCGCCGCCTTCACCGACGCCCAGCGTACCCAGGGCACCGTAGCGCGTATGGGAATCCGATCCCAGGATCATTCTGCCGCAGCCGCTCATCATTTCGCGGTTGTAGCTGTGAATGACCGCCAGGCACGGCGGCACATAGATCCCGCCGTATTTCTTCGCCGCGCTCAGAGCGAACGCGTGGTCGTCCTCATTGATCGTTCCGCCGACAGCACAAAGCGTATTGTGGCAGTTGGTCAGAACATACGGCATCGGGAACTCCGTCATGCCGGACGCTCTTGCCGTCTGAATGATTCCAACATAGGTAATATCGTGACTGGTCAGGGAATCAAAACGGATATGACGCACGTTCCCTTCCTTTAACACAGTATGATCTTCCAGTATTCCGTAAGCGATCGTTTTCGCTCTTCCTTCCGCAATTACACTGCTTTCTTCCGGTCTTCCGTTTCGGATGACAGCACCGGTCTCGTACAGACGCATAACTCAGTCCTCTCTTTCCTGCATGTATATGCTTAGCAGTAATGATACAAATATTTCTTGCACAAAATCAATGTTTTCATAAAATGTAACTAATACACGGAGGTAAGAAATGATTTATCCGGAAGTAGCGAAACTGAATCAGGACGAAATACTTCGTCTTTGCCGGGAATACCGGAAAAACAACTTCATTGATCCCGAGATCAGTGAAGCGCTGAACGTCAAGCGCGGTCTGCGTAACGCGGACGGCTCCGGTGTACTCGCCGGTCTGACAAATATTGCGGATGCCCGCGGCTACCGCAGAGATGAAAAAGGAACACTGATCCCGACGGAAGGCAAACTTGTCTACCGCGGCATTGATATTGAAACACTGGTCGACGCGGCTCTGAACGAAGACCGCTTCATGTTTGAAGAAACTGTATGGCTGCTCATGTTCGGTTCCCTGCCGACCCGTCCGCAGCTGGAACGCTTCTGCCACCTGCTGGAAGAACACCGCGATCTGCCGGACGGATTCGCCGAGACCATGATCATGGGTGCTCCGTCGCCCGACATCATGAATAAGATGGCCCGTTCCGTACTTGCCATGTATTCCTACGATGACAAGGCCGAGGACACCACGCTTGAGAATATCATCAACCAGTCGATCAACCTGGTCGCCCAGATCCCGACGATGATGATCTACGCCTACCAGACGAAGCGCCATGTCTATGAGCATAAGACGATGTACTTCCACTTCCCGACACCGGGACAGAGTACCGCCGAGCATATTCTGAGCACCTACCGCATCACCCAGGACTTCACGCACGAAGAAGCGAAACTGCTGGACCTCTGCCTGATGGTGCACGCGGACCACGGCGGCGGCAACAACTCCGCCTTTACCGACCGTGTCATCTCTTCGACCGGTACGGATACCTATTCCGCCATTGCCGGCGCGCTCGTTTCCCTGAAGGGACCGAAACACGGCGGCGCCAACCGCAAGGTCATTCGTCAGACGGAGGAAATGATGCGCAATATTGAAGATACCGACGATCCCAAACAGGTCAAGGAATACCTGAAGAAGATCCTGTGCCGTGTTGCCGGCGACGGAAGCGGACTGATCTACGGCGTCGGCCATGCTGTATATACCCTCTCGGATCCGCGGGCGAGACTGCTGCGGAAACACGCTGAAAAACTGAGCTATCAGAAAGGCTTCGGCAGGGAATACCGCCTGCTGTGCATGATCGCCGACCTGGCGCCGGAAGCTTTCCGCGAAGTCAAGGGAACAAAGAAGCCGATCTGCGCAAATGTGGATCTCTTCTCCGGTCTGATTTTCAAGATCCTCGGCATTGAAGAAGACCTCTTCACGCCGATCTTCGCCATCGCCCGCTGTGCCGGCTGGTGCGCACACCGTATGGAAGAAGTCGAATTCTCCAACCGTATCATCCGTCCGGCCTACAAATATGTCGGCGGCGAAGAAGATTATATCCCGATCGACAACCGATGAACGATCCCGTACTGAAGCGCGCGTTTGCCGTTCTGCACGAATGGATCCCGTTCACTGCGGAAGACTACGGTTCGCTGCTTGCCCGCAGCACTGCGGCTGACCGCGCGTATTACCGGAAAGAAGAGAAAAACGGACTGACATACTGCGTGTTCTCCTGGCCGCTGTACAAAGCGGACAATGTGCCGTTCCGCCTGAAGGACGATGCGCCGGGTGCGGCAGTCTCGGAACAGTGGGTCCTGCTGGTATTCAACGCTGAAGACGAAGTAGTCGCTGATCTGGCAGCGGAAGGCATGCCGCTCTGGGAACTGCGTAAGGACTGTGTGCGGAGCCGGCTGGAGGAAGAAAGCGACTGGCTGTACTGGCAGACGGAGATCGTTCTGGATTCCGCTGAACATGATCCGCCGGACGCGGAAGTCCTGCTGTATACCAATGCCTATACTTCGAAACGGTACCGCGGAAAGCACATCCTGACGCATATGCTGAAAATGACGGAGGAAGCGGTGCTGTCGCGGCGGGAAAACGCTGTCCTGCTGTCCTGCATCTCGCTGGATCCGGACGTTGCCTGCTATGGGGAAGACCGCACGGATGCCCCGTACATCTACAGCATGAAGGATGAACCGGCGCGGCTGCGCAACGCGGAGATCCTGAAACATCTCGGCTGGCAGCCAATCAGGCTGATGACCGATGAACCGGTGGAAGACGGCGCGATCCTGTGGTTCGCATTTCACAGGACTGCCTGTGTGACCGTATAAAAAGGTGAAGACGGAACTGTCCTCACCTTTTTCTGTTTATTCTTCTTCCAGCGGTTTTTTCACAAACCGGCTGCTTTCCGTTCCGCACAGCGGACAGCGGAAGTCCCGGGCGGAATCATGCACTTTCAGCACATAGCCGCATACCGGGCAGATATATTTGCCGGACGTTTCCGGTTTGACCGGTGCTTTTTCCTCTTCTGACATCGGTCAGTCCATGTCCTTCAGGAACGCTCTGTAGGCAAGATAGCCTTCATAGACGTCTGCCTTGGACACGGTCTCCCACGGTGCGTGCATGTTCTGTACGCAGATGCCGGCATCGATGACGTCCATGTTGAGGTTTGCCAGGATATAGGCGATCGTACCGCCTCCGCCGCAGTCGACTCTGCCCAGTTCGCACATCTGGAACGAGACATTGTTGTCATCCATGACTCTGCGGATCTTTGCGACATATTCGGCATTTGCGTCATTGGAGCCGCTCTTTCCGCCGGCACCGGTAAACTTGTTGAAGCAGATGCCGTGTCCGAAATACGCGGTGTTCTTCGGTTCGCTGACTTCCGGATAATTCGGATCGAATGCGACCGAGACGTCGCTCGACAGCATCCGCGACGCTGTCAGGGTGTCGTTGAGCTTTGTGATCGTGCAGCCGCCCTGCTTTTCCAGCAGTTTTGCGACGGTCATCTCGAACCATCTGCTCTGCATGCCGGTATTGCCGACGGAGCCGATCTCTTCCTTGTCTACGAGGATACAGCAGGCAGTGCGCTTCACGGACGGTTCTTCCAGGATCGCGCGCAGCGATGTATAGGCGCATACCTTGTCATCGTGGCCGTAGCCGATGATCATTGAGGAATCCAGACCGTAGTCTCTTGCTTCGCCGGCCGGAACGACCTCGATCTCGGCGGACAGGAAATCATCTTCCTCGATCCCGTACTGTTCTTTGAGCAGGTTCAGGATCTGCTTCTTGACCGGTTCTTTTTCCTCTTCGTCTTCGCACGGAATGGAGCCTGCCAGAAGATCGAGCTTCTCGCCTTCCACGACGGTGGATGCCGGCTTTGTCATCTGTTCGCGGGCCAGATGGATCAGCAGATCACTGACGCCGACGACCGGATCACCCGGCTTGTCGCCGATGTTGATATTGACGACGGTGCCGTCCTTCTTCGCAACGACGCCGACCAGTGCGAGCGGATGTGCGACCCACTGGTATTTCTTGATGCCGCCGTAGTAATGCGTATCCAGCAGAACAAGACCGTTGGATTCATACAGCGGATTCTGCTTGAGGTCCATGCGCGGCGAATCGATATGTGCGCCGAGGATATTCAGTCCGTTCGCTACCGGTTCTTCACCGATCACGAACAGGCAGATATTCTTGCCGCGGTTGACCGCGTACACACGGTCGCCTGTTTTCAGCGTTTCAAATTCACTGATGTCACGGAATCCGTTTTCTTCTGCCAGCTTAATGCTGTTTTCCACAAAGGTCCGTTCTGTTTTGGAGACGGAGAGGAATCTGCGGTAATCCTCCGCAAATGCGAACAGTGTCTTCCGTTCGTCCCCTTTACGCTTCTCCCATACTGTTTTTGCCATTTTACTTTTCTCCTTTTACTGCATACGGATAAAACTCCCGTATTCTGTCTGCCGGTCCGCTGACCGTGCAGATGATGCCGTTTTCATTCTGTTCCCGGATATTCACGCTGAGTACGGTCTGCCACCGGTGCAGAAGCCCGAACATGTTATAAGGAATCAGACATTCCAGCGATTCCTCTTCCGGATAGAGCCGTTCCGCGATCTTCTCCGCCAGTTCCCGTATTCCCTCTTTTGTGCGGCAGGAAACACAGATGCCGGACGGACGCTCTTCCGCCGGGATCAGATCACACTTATTGTATACCGTCAGAACAGGAATATCATCTGCTCTGATCTCATCGAGGGTGCGGCGTGTGATCTCTTCCTTTTCCTCGCGCTCTCTGTCTGAAGCATCGCTGACATGGATCAGCAGATCCGCGTCCCGGGCTGAGGACAGCGTCGAGTGGAAAGCTTCCACCAGCGTATGGGGAAGTCCGGACACAAAGCCGACAGTATCATACAGGAAGAATGCTTTCTTTCCTGCCTCGATCGTGCGGACGCTGGTATCCAGCGTGGCAAACAGCATGTCTTTCTCAGTGACGCTGCTGCCTCTTCCCTGCGTTTCCTCCAGGAGCGCGTTCATCAGGGAGGACTTGCCGGCGTTGGTGTAGCCGACAAGGGCAGCCCGCCGCAGCAGTGTGCGCTGCCGTCTGTTTTCATCCTGCATGCGCCGCTTTTCGATCTTTTCCAGTTCTTTCTGCAGTTCCCGGATGCGTGCTTCATACCGGCGGCTCATGACCGTTCCCCGCCGTTCACCGGCGCCGCGGTTCGTGACGGAACCGCCCCGCTGGTGGCTTTCGGTCTCATCCTTCAGCAGTCCGGCAGCCGGAAGATCCGCCTTCAGACGGGCGATCTCGACCTGGATGCGTGCCTGACGGGAACGTGCCCGCAGGGAAAAGATATCCAGGATCAGAGCCGTGCGGTCGATCACCGGTATCCCGATGCTTTCAGCGATGCGCGCGGTGACCGCCGGTGAGAGATCGTTCTGGAATACGACCAGTTCCGCTTCATTCTCTTTCGCCAGCGTGCGCAGTTCTTCGATCTTGCCGCGCCGGAACGCATAAGCGGGATCGAGAGAGCGGGACGACTGGGTGATGACGGCGCATACTTCTCTCTCACACGCATGACAGAGTGCCTCTGTTTCCGCAAGCAGCGCCTCGGTATCCTGGTGCGTGCCGGTCAGGATGACCGCAGCCAGGATCACCCGCGTCATTCTTCCCCTCCGGCCGCAAAATCGCGCGTCAGGTTGCGGATCCAGTCTCCCCTGCGGTAGTGATGCACGGCAAACGGAAGCTTGACGAATTCATCGGTGCAGGTCAGCGCATAGACGATGATCGGCGGCAGTTTCAGCACAAAGGCGGACAGCAGACCGAGCGGCACCGCAAATCCCCACATGCTCAGCATATCCAGCCGCAGACCGTAGCGGGAATCCCCGCCGCAGCGGAAAAACGACGCGATCAGCAGAGTATTGATGACCTGTCCGGACTGGTAGAGGATACTGATATACAGCATGATCCGCAGATAGCCTGCCGCTGTCGGACTGATCTTTACGATCTGCGGGATCAGCGGACTGACCGCCAGCAGGAACACGCCCTGGATCACGCAGACGACAATGGCGAGATACAGAATATCCGAAGCGTCTTTCCGGGCCGCTTCCAGCCGGTCCTCGCCGATCTCCCTGCCCAGCAGGATCGCGGACGCACTGGAAATGCCGAAGCCGGTCACTGTGATCAGATCCCGCACCACGGCCGCCATGGCGCTGGCCGCAGTGATATCGGAGCCGAGATGTCCCATGATCACAGAGTTCATATTGTACGCGAGCGCCCACAGTATATCGTTGACGAGCGCCGGCAGCGAATAGCGGATAAAGTCCTGCGTTAGTTCACGCGGAATGTTCAGCAGGATGCGCGGCGAGCGCGGGATATACTCCTGGTGCAGGAAATCCGTCAGGCACAGCAGAGCTTCCACACCGCGGCTGATGCTGGTCGCAAGCGCCGCCCCGGTAATGCCCATGGCCGGCATGCCGAATAAGCCGAAGATCAGCACTGCATTCAGCACAACATTGCACAGAAACGTGAACGTTGAAATGACCGTGGACAGTTTCACCCGCTCACAGCTTTTCATGACCGCAAGATACGGCTGCGTCAGTCCCGCGAACAGATACGAGCAGGCCGCAAAGCGCAGATACACCGCCCCTGCCGCCGCCAGCTCAGGCCCATCGGTCCAGAAGCGGATCACCAGCGAAGGCGCAAAAAACGCGCCGCAGAACGCCAGAAAGGAACATACCGCGGATATGATCAGACCGATGCCGAAGATTTTTCCGATCGTTTCACTGTCTTTCTTTCCCCAGTACTGGGATGCCAGGATCACAATTGCCGATGTCAGACCGAAAAAAAGGATATTCAGAAGAAACTGGACCTGCCCGGCCAGCGATGAGGCGGACAGTGACGTCTGGTCCACCCTGCCGAGCATGACCGTATCGGCAAGTGATACCGAAGAAGTGATCAGACTCTGAATGACGATGGGCAGCACCAGCGACGCCAGTTCTTTTATGAATCCCCTGCGGAAGCTGCGTTTTCTCATAGAACTGACTGTAGACGATTGCGGTGGGGAATGCAAGAAAAAAGAACTCCGTCATACCGGAATTCTCTTCGTTCTGTTCGCATACGGATCGAGGTTTTTCACCGGTTCGGGAACGACTCCCTCCTCCGGTTGTTTCAGTACTTTGACGTAGTAGATCACCCCGAGCCACTGGCCGTTTTTATAGCCGACGCCGGGAAAGGAAGCCGCTTTGATAAAGCCTGCTTTTTCATGCAGCTTCTCGCTGGCCGTGTTTCCGTCCGTCACGATCGATACGATCGTATGATAGCCGTCCAGCTCCGCGACCCGCAGGATCTCTTTCATGAGCCGGGTCCCGTAGCCTCTGTTCAGTTTGTCGGGTGCCAGATAAATGGCAAGGTCCGCTGTGTGCGCATAGGCGGCGCGGGGATTGAACGCGGACAGATAGGCATAGCCGACCGGTACGCCGTCCTCCTCCAGAATGATCCACGGATAGTCTTTCCGGATGTTCGCAATGCGCGCCGAATACTCTTCGGAAGAAACGACGGACGTTTCAAACGTTGCGGTGCTGTGAGTGATATACCAGTTGTACCACCACCAGCAGGCAAACTCATCTTCCTTCCGGATCATCCGGAACATATTCGTATACCCTTTCGCCGTTCATGACCGTCATGAGCACTTTCGCGTCGCCGATCGCGTTCACATCGCATGCCATGATATTGGTATCGAGGACGGCAAAGTCCGCATAATACCCTTCTTTGATCCGGCCGATGCGGTCCTCCATGAAGATCGCTTCGGCACCCTTTTCCGTATAGGACATGACTGCCTGCTCGACTGTCAGCGCTTCGTCCTTGTTCATGGAACAGCCGGGGAAACGCTTCGATTCGCGCGTTACCGCCAGCATGATCCCTCTCAGAGGATCGTTCAGCTCGACCGGTGCGTCCGATCCGTTGCACGCGATCGTTCCTTCAAACAGCGTCCGGAACGGATACGATGTTTTCGCCAGTTCCCTGCCGACCCGCGCTTCCAGGATGGAGGCGTCATAATCGACAAAAAGCGACTGGAAGTAGCATACCAGTTTTTTGTCCAGGACCTTCTGGATCTGGTCGGGACGCATGATCTGGCAGTGCACGATGCCGTGGTGAAGCGGATTGCCTTCCAGCACGACGTCCTCGTACGCAGCGAGCACTCTGTCTACGGCGTCATCCCCGATGCAGTGAGCGATCGCAGGCATGTTGAAGCGGGCAGCCAGTTTTACATACAGTTCCAGGTCTTCGTCGTTTATGGCCATATATCCGGTCCTGGACGGATCGTCCGCATAGGTGCCGGAAAGCGCTGCCGTGCGGGCGCCCAGGGAACCGTCGGTGATCAGTTTCAGCGGTCCGATCCGGAAATAATCGTTGCCGACATCGGTCGTATATCCGTCATCCAGGAATTCCGAGAACTCTTTCACTGAGCCGAACTCGCACTGTTCATTGACGCGCACAGTGAGTTCCTGGCGGTAGGACAGCTGTTCAAAAACATCCAGCGGCAGCCGGTAATCATCTCCGGCATTCGGGAAGTCGTCGCTGCAGACGGTAGTAATGCCCTTTTTATTGCAGTACCGCATGCCGGCAGAGATGGCTTTGCGCACGGATACCGGCGTATCCTTCGGCCATGCGTCGTGGATCAGCGTGATGGCGTTTTCCTCAATGATTCCGTCGGCGAAATCGATATGTCCACCTTCGACTGTGGTATGTTCGTCGATGCCGGCCAGCTCCATGGCCTTGGAGTTCACGCTCATTGCATGTCCGCACGCCCGTGTCAGAGCCACCGGCTTATCCGGGCATACCGCGTCCAGCATGCTTTTTACCGGCCGGCGGTGATCCGGGAAGCGGTCTTCGTTATAGCCGCGGCCGATGATCCATTCACCGGCTTTCGTCTCTGCCGCTTTCTGCCGCAGCAGATCCAGCAGTTCATCGAGCGATTCGCAGTCGTCCAGCTGCAGATTCGTCAAAAACTGTCCCAGTCCGATCAGATGCATATGGGAATCGATAAAACCCGGTACCGTATAGGTCCCGGCCAGATCGACGATCTCATCTTCTTTCGTCACTGCCGCAAGGATCTCTGCGTTTGTTCCGGTCATTGTAATGATTCCGTCTTCGACAAGAATCGCTTCGGCATCACTGTGGAAGAACGTGCCGTTGATATATCCTACAGACATAATTACCTCCGTCTGACTTTTCTGCATCAGTATAACAAAAAGCATATGCTTATGCACATGCTTTGCGTTTTTACAGTTCCATCGTCTGAGTGGCTGCGTGCGAACTGATCACGGACAGGTTGCCGTTGCGGACACGTACCGCATCCAGGAATTCTTTTTCTTTTGTGCTGTCCTTCAGTTCGATATCGTATGTGATCTGGTACAGGGTGCCGAGGTTTACGGTACGTACGGACGCGATCTCCGCCTTGTCTGTATATTCGGCAAACAGATCGTCGAATACCGTCACATAGTCCAGATCTTCCGGGATCGTTACGCGCAGCTGCCGGTAGCCGTTTTCACCGCTCAGCAGAGGCGTTTTCATGAAGATGAGCCATACGCAGGCGAACAGCAGGACTGCCGCCATTTCCAGCCATACGTATCCCATACCGGTGCACAGACCCATCGCCATGGCAATGAAGATCACCAGGATATCGCTTGCCTTTCCCGGCATCGAACGGAAGCGTACGAGCGAGAAGCTTCCCGCTACTGCCACGCCGGCGCCGAGATTGCCGTTGACCATCAGGATGACCAGCATCACGACGGCCGGAAGGATCGCGATCGTCACAGTGAAGCTTTTAGACGGATGTTCCGCCGCCTTGTATGCCATTGCCAGGATCATGCCGCTTACGAGGCTGACCAGAACGCAGATCAGCACTGCCGGCACGGAAAGGCCGGAAGAAGTATTTGTCAGTATTGAAGTGAACATAATTTAGTCTCCTTGCTGTAGTTATTTTCTATTTCATGGATCAGCGGCCGTCCGGTCACGGACATTGCCGCAAAGTTGTCTCTGTAGATGCTCGAGTATTTCGAGAAAGAAGTACGGTACAGTTTCATCTCGCTGAGTACCTGCACCAGCCATACCGGATAGCGGTCCATCGCCTTGACTTCCAGCATGACCCAGCCGGCATTGAGGCTGCGCTCGCTGCCCCTGTCGTTAAAGTCCGACAGATCATCCAGCCGGTAGCGGATATTCCGGTCAAAGGTAATGCGCACATCGCTCTCCGCAGCTGCCGACCAGCATTCACGGTCATACGTGATCACGGTTTTTGCCTGCAGGTTCCCCTGCTTCATCCGGTAGTCGATCTCCTGTGCGGTATTGGATGTATCGGAATGCGGTATGCCGTATTCGAGATAATCGATCGCTGCGTCCGCCGTCAGCGGGAAGCGCTTCTTATATACGATGTTTCCATATTTCTTCTTTGTTTCCAGAAAGACCGTATCGGTGCCGTGCACGGTGTTGTAGCCGCGCACACGCAGTTTGAATTTGTATTCGGGATGTTCCAGGCCGTTTACTGCCAGGTCGCAGTTTTCCGTGTCGTAGTAAATACTGTGAACGGTGTAGCGGAAGAAGACATCCTGTTCCACATGACTGCGGATCCTCTTCAGAAATTCTTCTGCCTGGTCAGGCGTCAGACGGTACTTGTCTTCGACTCTCTGGAATGTATCGATCACTTTTTTCTTTTCCATCGCCGTTCTCCTTTACAGCCGTTACTGTACAGGGTGAATCTGTGCGCTGTTTGAGCGGAAAATGAATTCTGTGTGAATAAGAAAAAAAAGCATGACGCGTCGGTCATGCCTGTTTTTTCTCCGGATTGTTCAGCCACACGAAGCGGGTGTCAAAGTACTGTTCCTGGAACGCCACCGCCTGAACGATGTCGTCCCGGGTCCACGCAGTCTCCTTTGTCACGACCCATTTTGTTTCATTGTCATTGCGCCGGTAGATCACCGCGATCACTCTGCCGGTATACCGGTCGACCGGTTCTTCAGGACCGTATATGTAGGCGTCCTGGTATTCCCCGTCGCCGCTCAGCACCTCTTCCACATATCCGTAATTCAGGGGATACTCCAGGTCCGGATACAGCGGGTGGAAGGAACCGTACGGACGGTCCACGGTCACCGTGACTTCTTTTCCGAGTATTTCTTTTCCCAGCAGGTATTCCATGGGGATGACGGTCATTCCGCCTTCGGTAAGCGGATCGCCTTCCGGCTCAAATCCGGCCGCTTCATATACCGCCTGCGCGCCCGGCGCCGCATGCACGGTAATGCGCACGGCATGCGCTTTTTCCGCTTCTTTCACAAGCCATGCGAACAGCTGCGCGGCGATTCCCTTTCCCTGGTCTTCCTTGCGCACGAACAGCAGCGAAAGATGCCAGTGTTCAGGATCGTATGCCAGCATGCCCCGGATATCGCCCTCATAGGCGCCGATCATGACCAGATGGCCGGTATGTTCCTCCAGAAATTCCAGAAAGGAACGGGCTGCGTCCCGTTCATAGCCCAGATTGCCGGAAGAAAAGAAGACTTCGCGGGCAAGATTGCGGGCGTCAAAGCGTTCCTGTTCGTTCAGAACACGGATCTTCATCAAAGATCGATCTCCCGGTCATACATGGCAAAGGCGCCCTGTACGATCTTTTCCTCAGCTTCTGTGTCATACCAGACTGCTTCCACGGAACCGTCTTTGGCGTGCGGCATTGCGGTCTCCTGGATCTGCTGCAGGATGCTGTCGTCCTTTACATCGCTCTCCACGACCAGAACGATCGTGCGCAGCGGCTTCTTTTCCTTAAGCCATACGCGCGATACGCTTTCGATTCCGCGGCACAGATCGTATACCGCGTTGTCCATGCGGGTCGGATAGACTGCCGGTTCCCCGTATGTGACATGGATCTCCGGCACCGGCGGTGCGGGCACTGCCGGCTGCTGAGCTGCCTGCGGAACCGGGATCGCTGTTCCTGCGATCACCGATACGGACTCTTTCGGGAACATGAGATGTCCCTGAGTGCCCGGATTCAGCACCATGCCGCCGAACTTGTCGCCGCCCTTGCGCAGGAAATCGTCGACGCGCTTCATCGTATAGATCTGCGGCTCGGCACCGTCTTCCTTCTTGAAGCTCTTTTCCAGTTCTTCCATATCCGTAAATACCGGCAGGAAAGCCTTTCCGTCTTTTGTATTCAGCAGGAACACGTTCACCCGGCGCACCGGCACCGGCTTCAGCGTACCGCTCTGCAGCATGACCGTCTCGGTCTTTGCCGGTACGAGCAGCTTCGCGCTGCGCAGCGCGGCTGCCAGCCGCATCTGGGTCTCCGGCGAGTTGTCGGATCCTGCCTGTTTCAGTATTTCTTTCAGTTCCGGATTGACGACCGAGGACGGCTCGGTGATCTTTACTTCCGCACTTCCTGAACTTTTCTTTTTCTTCTTTGTATTCTTCTTCGCCATACTATGCCTCCGATACTGCAGTCTACAGTATACCGTTTCCGCAGAATTTTCTCAATTACCGTACTGTTCTGTTATAATACTCGCTGAGGTAAACAAGACTATGAAAAAGATCACCTGGAATTCTCCGGTCATATTATGGTTCGCACTGATCAGTGCCGCAGCGCTTGCCGCAGATACCCTGACGCACGGAGCGGCCAACCGTCTCCTGTTCAGCGTCTACCGCGGTTCCCTGGCCGATCCTCTCTTCTATGTCCGGCTTTTCGGCCATGTGCTGGGACACGCATCCCTTTCCCACTACACCGGCAATATGATGCTGTTTCTGCTGGTCGGTCCGCTGCTGGAAGAAAAATACGGCAGTAAGCGCCTTCTTGCCATCATGGCGGCAGTCGCTCTCGTGACCGGCATCATCCACATCCTGATTGCCGGCAATACAATGCTTATGGGCGCTTCCGGCATCGTCTTCGCGTTTATCCTGCTGGCATCCATAACCGGCACGCGCAGAGGCATCCCGCTGACGATGATCATCGTTGCCGTCATCTACATCTCGCAGCAGGTCTATGAAGGCTTCGTATCCGCGGACAACGTCTCTCAGCTGACGCATATCGTCGGCGGCTGTATCGGATCGATCTGCGGCCTCTTCCTCAAAGACGGAAATACGCGCAGATAACAAAAAGCTCTGTTTCACACAGAGCCTTTTTTATCAGTAATCTTCCTGGGGAATCAGTGCCGCTGCCTGTCTGCGGCGGTGTCCGAGCAGGAACTGCCCGGTGACCGTTACTGTCAGTTCCGGTTTGAATTCCGACATCGGTGCGCCGGCGCGGAGATACGCCCGGCCTTCGATCAGGACGCGGTCCCCCTCATTAAATTTATATACTTCATCCGCCCGCCAGTCTTTCGCGGCAAAACTGATGATGTCATACGTTCCTTCATCTTCCGTATAGGAATGGTAATAGACCCGGCTTCCCGTTTCTTTCAGAAGCACCTGGATCTTGCGGTCGCATCCGTGTACAGTCAGGCGTCCGAACGCCATTTTCCTGTCCTGGTCATTCCCGAGATCTGTACGTATGCGCGCCAGTCCGTCGTGCTCGATCGTACCGATCATCGTGACATGATAGCAGATCACTTCCCCGCTGCGGTCTCTGATCGACTCAAAGGAAAAGTAATCTCTGAACTTTCTGGTTTCCATTGTAATTCTTTTCTATCCTCCCAAATACATCTGACGGACATACATGCACGGACGCAATGCCTTCCCCTCTATGCATCCGACCATGTAAATGTATCTCCGGCGGCAGCGGTACAAAAAAACAGATTCATATCTGCAGACTGTACAGGTCCTCTGATTTGTACCCTCTTCTATCAGTATATCTCATTTTCTGCTGTGCGGAATGACCTATTTTATTAAGCAGATGACGATTATGACATTTTACCCTTAACATATATTTCGATTATTATTCACGCAAAGTTCACATTTTGGAAGTAATATATTCACGGAATAAGAAAGAAGGCGATTTATATGAGCGAATATGATTACAGACCCGAAAGAAAAAGGAACCGGAGCCATCCGGTACTGACTGCGGCACTGGCGGGAACACTTGGCCTGGGCGGCGGCTTTGCGGGAGGATACCTTGCAAACCGTACCTTTGCCAGCCCATCCTCTGTTATATATACATCCACTGAGACAGGCACCAGCCCGCAGACGACGGCGGGTTCCGCGGCGACCGGCATGACAGTCAGCGACGTCGCTGCCAAAGCTTCCCCGAGCGTTGTTGAGATCATCACCGAAGTAACACAGGAATCCTACGGATTCTGGGGCGGCACCTATACGGCCCAGGCGGCCGGATCTGGCGTCATTCTGTCCGCAGACGGCTATATTATTACGAATAACCACGTTGTCGAGAATGCCAATGACATTCAGGTCACCACTTATGACGGCAAGACCTATAAAGCCGTTCTCATCGGTACAGACGCAAAGGCAGATATTGCCGTGATCAAAGTTGAAGCAGACAGTCTCATCCCGGCTGTCATCGGTGATTCCTCCAAGGTACAGGCGGGCGATACGGCGATCGTTATCGGCAACCCGCTCGGCACGCTGGGCGGCTCGGTAACAAGCGGGATCATTTCCTCCGCCAACCGCCAGGTCACGATCGAACGGGAATCGATGAATCTGATCCAGACAGACGCAGCGATCAATAACGGCAACTCCGGCGGCGGCCTGTTCGACGGAAACGGCTGCCTGATCGGCATCGTCAATGCGAAAGACTCCGGAACGACCAGCTCCGGTGCGATCATCGAAGGCCTCGGCTTTGCCATCCCGGTCAATTATGCGATGGATGTTGCCCAGCAGCTGATCGATTACGGAAAAGTTGTCAACCGGCCGACGATCGGCGTCTACCTCTCCCAGATCTACCAGTCCCAGGGCAATTACAAAGCCGGACTGTACATCACCGAAGTCATTGAAGGAAGCGGTGCGGAAGAAGCCGGACTGCATGCCTATGACCGCATCGTCAAGGCGGACGGTATCGAGATCAGTGACTACACCGACCTCTCCGGCATCATGCTCGGCAAGAATCTCGGCGATACGATCGAACTGGTCATTGACCGTGAAGGCCAGGAAATGACATTCATTGTCACGCTGAACGGAACAGCGGAATAACAGATCAATGCCCTCAGGAATCCCTGAGGGCATTTCTTATGCTGTGAAGCGTCAGTTCTGCGGCATGCGCACAGTGACAAGTACATCGTAATTTCCGCTGTCCCGTATTTCTTCAAACGTCCCTGCCTGTTCATGGGCGGTATCGATGCCGAGAAGTTTCTCGTTCTTTCCGACCCGTACGCTCTCTTTCCACGTCATCGGTATATTCCGGGTCTCCGGACCTGCTTCTCCGATCGGCTCCGCCTGTTCGCTGATGGTCCACTGCAGCCATTCGTCCGTCACCGAGATCTGCAGAAAGCGGCAGGATGACAGCCTCGGATCCGTGTCCAGTCTTGATCTCTGTACCTGTGTGCCGCTGTCTGTGCGCCGGTACAGGACCAGTTCGACGGCAGGACTGGTCATTTCATATGCCGCATTGGTCTCCGTGTATGCCTGCCGCGTCAGCACCGGATGATTCCATAACTGCACCCACGCAGCGAGCAGGACCACCAGGATCACCCCGATCACCGCCAGCGTGATGCGGCGGGATCGGCGAAGCGTATTCGTTTCATTCTGAATGCCGGCTTCCCGTACGATGTCCCGGACAGCCTGTTCCTGTTCGTCCGTGATCTCCTGCCGTTCGCCCCGGATCAGTTCGGAAACCGTGAGATCCAGTACATCAGCGAGGCTTTCCAGGACAGAGAGATCCGGGAAGCGGACCCCGTGCTCGTATTTCGAGACCGCAGTATTGGAAACATGGATCTGTTCCGCCAGCATGGCCTGTGTCATGCCTTTTGCTTTTCTTGCCTCTTCGATCAGTTTTCCTGTCTTTTCCGCATCCATAGGATCACCTCCCGGCCTCAATATAGCATATACATATTGTTTTCTGTCTTGACGCTCTGTCAACCATACAGAAAAACCGTCTTTCGACGGTCAGATCTGCGCAAGTTCTGCAGTTGCCTTCATATCCTCCCCGAGGAAGACACGGGCATTCTCTTCAAAGTGTTCCGCATCGTCCGATACATAGTAATGCTGGATGCCGGCGCCGGAAGTTTCGCACATGCCGAGTTCATGCATGCCCCGGTTCAGCGCGTCGGCAGCGGCTTCGGAGGAACTGATGACCGTCAGATCCGGTACGATGGACTGAACGGCTTCGCTCAGCAGCGGATAGTGCGTGCAGCCGAGCACCAGCGTATCGATGTCATTGGCGGTGAGGACGTCGAGATATTCCTTCAGGACGATCTGTACGACCGGATCGTCTTTGCGGTACCGTCCGTTTTCAACGAGCGGCACCAGCAGCGGGCAAGCCAGCTGGAATACCTGCACCTGGTCGTTGTAGCGGTGGATCGCCTTCTCATAAGCGCCGGAGCGCACCGTGGCGCTGGTCGCCATGATGCCGACCCGGTTGTTTTTCGTTGTTCTTGCGGCTTTGTGGGAAGCCGGCTCAATAACGCCGAAGATCGGCAGATCGAACTGTTCCTGCAGGGTCCCCATGGCAACGGAGTCCGCGGTATTGCACGCAACGACCACTGCCTTAAGCGGGAAGCGGCTCAGAAACTTTACATCGTTGACCGCCAGCTCGCGGATCTGCTTGTGCGACTTGGTTCCGTACGGCACATGCGCGGTATCGCCGAAGTACAGGATATTTTCTTCCGGCATCGTGCGGATGATGCTTTTGGCAACGGTCAGTCCGCCGAGACCCGAATCAAAGATTCCGATATAATTCACATCACTCATAACGCATTCACCAGCTGCTTGAAGTGACGCCCGCGCTCCTCAAAACCGGAATACTGGTCAAACGACGACGTCGCCGGCGAGAGAAGAACGATATCCCCTTCCACCGCTGCCTTTCTTGCGGCATCCACAGCTTCTTTCATATCTTTTACGATCACCGCCGCATCTCCTGTCAGGTCTGTTGCCAGGCGCTTACCGCTGACCCCGAGACCGATGACCAGCTTCACGCATCCCATATGCGGCAGAAGGCTTTCCATCGGCAAGCCTTTCTCAAAGCCGCCGACCAGCAGGATCACGCCTTTGTCAAAGGATTTCAGGGCAGTGATCACGGCATCCGGATTGGTTGCCTTGGAATCGTTGTAGTACTTCACGCCGTCCAGTTCACGGACGAACTCAATGCGGTGCTCCACACCCTGGAACGCATACACGGTACGGCGGATGTCTTCGTCGCTGACACCGAGTTTTTCCGCGCACATGGCAGAGATCATGATGTTCTGCAGATTGTGCATGCCCGGCAGAGTGACTCTGGCGGTGTCGATCAGTTTTTCGCCGTTCCGGACGATCCAGCCGTCTTTCAGGCAGACATCCGCGTCCCCTTCCAGGGAGAACGTCTTCACATCACAGTGCACCGGATATTTCTCCGTATATTCCGCAACGACAGGATCGTCGGCGTTCTTCAGGAACAGGTCGCCTTCCCCGGCATTCTCATAGACGCGGGTCTTGGAGAAGTAATATTTGTCCAGACCGCCCATCGTATCGACGTGGTCCGGCGTCATATTGACGATTACGGAGACTTCCGGCCGGAACGTATCGATATCGACGAGCTGGGCATTGGAGATCTCCAGGGAGATATAGTGTCCTTCTTCTTCAAGAAGTCCGTGATCCAGCACAGTTTCGCATAACGGCGTGCCGATATTGCCGGATACATGCGCCTTATCGCCGTAGGCAGTCTTCAGGATCTCATAGGTCAGAGTCGTGGTCGTGGTCTTTCCGTTCGTACCGGTGATCGCGGCATAGTGCTGCGGCTTCGCATTGCGGAATGCCAGCTCCACTTCGGTGATGATGTCGATCCCGCGTGTTTTCATGCTTTTAATAAACGGGGATACCGGCGGAACACCCGGATTCTTGATGACAAGATCCCAGTTTTCTTCAAACAGACTGTCTTCCTGCGGCAGTACTTTTACACCGTACTGTTCCAGTTCTTCCCGGTTTTTCACTTCTTTCCGTTCTGTCAGTGTGATATTGTCCGCGCCGAGCTTAACCAGCAGACGGATCGCAGCCATGCCGCTGCGCGCCTGGCCGATGACCAGTATTTTCTTTCCTTTATAGTTCATAGATATTACCTCTTATCAGACTGCACTTCTATTATAATCGACCGCATCCCGTTGACGCGGAAGAAATCAGCATATACGTACAAAAACGCGTGCCTGCCGGGGCATCGCGCTTATTATTCCGCCGGCGGCTCAGGTGCCGGCTCGGGTTCCGGTTCGGGTACGGGTTCCGGTTCGGGTTCCGGGATCGGCTCCGGTTCAGGTTCCGGCTCCGGTATGACTTCCGGCTCGGGTTCCGGGGTCGGTTCCGGCGTCGGTTCCGGTCTGTAGGTCGGCTGCGGCGTCTGCTGGCGTGCCATATCCTGGAGAAGCTCATACAGCGGTCCGTAGACGTACGGGATCTCATTGAGCGGCTGCGGACGCCGGTCTTCCGTAATATATGCGTGTGTGCGGACGTAGTTCATCAGCGCGTCGACACCCGCATTATTGAGATGCAGACCGTCGTAGTCCATATATTCCTGCCGGCCGTAACCGGTGCTGCTGTCTTTCAGCACTTCGATCGAATTCAAGAGACGCCAGCCGTTGTCGCGGCACATTCCGTAAAGCGCCTCATTGAACGAATCGATCTGCACCTGCGTGCATTCCCGGTACTGGCAGTACTCTGCCACCGGCGGAAGTGTATTGATGATGATATCGGCATACGGATATGCCTCCTGCACCTTGCGGATCTCTGCCGCATACTCCCGGATGAAGGCGTCCGTCAGGGATGTATACGGACCGGTCAGGTTGTTCGTACCGAACGTCATGATGATGCGGTGCGGCTGCAGGATCGCAGCGGCGTCCACCATCGTATAGTCGCCGGTGGAAAAGCGCATGCAGTTCAGCGAGGAGATCCCGCCGGTGCCGACGCCGACAACCGCCACGGTATTGTCCTTGGTCGTATACTGCTGTCCGTACTCATCGGTAAACAGCATGAACCGCACGGTATTGGAGTCCCCCATGAAGAGTGTCCCGTCCAGATATTCATGACCTGCGTCTTCCGTTTCCGCCAGAAGCACGCCGTCACCGCTGTTCTGCGGCACTTCCGTCGGCTCCGGTGTTTTTGCCGGACCGGCGGACGCAGACTTATCGGTGACAAACAGGGAGATCACAAAGCAGCACAAAGACCCTGCCAGCAGCAGGATCAGCACAGTTTTCTGCAGAAATGACATATGTTTTCTTCTTACAGCCATAATCTCCTCTTTCGTACGGTACTGATTGTATCATTAATTCCGTTTCTGTGAAGACCGGATGCGTTACAGGTTTTCCCAGTCGATCCGTTCGTTCCGGAAGAAAAACTCCCTGTCCCTTTCGGAGACCGGACGCATGACGCGGCACGGATTTCCCGCCGCCACGACATTATCCGGAATATCTTTTGTCACGATACTGCCGGCGCCGATCACGGTATTTCTGCCGATGTGAACGCCCGGCAGGATGATCACGCCGGCCGAGATCCACGCGTTTTCCCCGATCCATACGTCCTTGTTGTACTGCAGGCCGCGGGCGCGCAGTTCGGGATCGATCGGATGGTTCGCCGTCGTGATCGTGACATTTGGTCCGAACATGACCCTGTCCCCGACATAGATATGCCCGTCATCCACCAGCGTCAGATTGAAATTGGCATAGACGCTGCTGCCGAGATGCAGATGATGACCGCCCCAGTTTGCCCGGAAAGGCAGTTCTATATAACAGTTTTCGCCGCATTCCGCGAAGACCTCGCGCATATATTCCTGTTTTTTCTGTGCATCGGCAGGACTAAGCTGATTGAATGCCCATACTTTTTCCTGGAAGACGCTCTGTTCCGCCATGATCTCCGGATCACCGGGATCATAGATCAGTCCCTTTACCATACGTTCATACTGTGTCATCGTGTTCCTCCTGCCGCTTCGGCTGTTCCTATTATACCCGCAGAACACCACAGAATGTATTTTTTACAAATTGTCTTCCCTTTTCCGGAAAATGTGATATTATACTAAAGCATTCAGTTGCAGGAATACCCAAGCGGTTGAAGGGGCAGGCTTGGAAAGCTTGTAGATCGGTAACACGGTGCCAGGGTTCAAATCCCTGTTCCTGCGCCATGAAAAACTCTTCTGTCAGAAATGACGGAAGAGTTTTTTTATGCCTGATATAATGGAAATGACCGGAGGAAATACATGATCCAGCTGTATCGCCCTGCCCTGCAGGAACTGTCCTTTCGAAAGACTCTGCTTGCCGATCCCGCCACGATGGCGTACAACGCTGCCTGGGGCGGCACGATCGATTTTCCCGAAGACCGCTGGGAAACATGGTATCGGAACTGGGTCGACTCGCCGGCAGACATCCGTTTCTACCGCTATCTGTATGATACGGAGAAACAGATCCCGGTCGGCGAAGCGGCCTGGCATCGGGAGGAAGAAAGCGGACGGTATCTCTGCGATGTGATCGTCCATGCGCGTTTCAGAAACTGCGGATACGGTACTGCCGGTCTGCAGCTGCTCTGTTCCGCCGCAAAAGAAAACGGCATAGCGGTACTGTATGACCGCATCGCCGCCGATAATCCGTCTTTGCAGCTTTTCCTGAAAAACGGCTTTGTCATCGAAGCACAGGATGAAACAGCCGTTCTGGTACGCAGAGTTCTTTGATCCATAGACGAGGTGCTTATGAAATCATCTTACCGTTATACCGTTTCATCTGCTGTTATACCGGAAAACGCCTCATGGCAGGCATGCGTGAGTTTTCCGGACTGGTGCGGCATCGTTCAGAAATCCCTTGCCATGAACTCCCTGTACGGCTTCACCGGCTGTGAAGACCAGGGTGTTCTGTATGTGGAGGTCCGCCGCGAAGTGCAGTCCTTCGATCTGTTTGTAAACGGCGTCCGCATCGATCCCGCTCTGTTTGAACCGGGCGAAACGTTCCTGCTGGATTATCATGCGATCGCCCGCAGCGGCCGCAATACCCTGCAGGTCACAAATATCGAACCGTGCGGTCTTGCGGAGGCAGTGACCGTCCGGATCCCCTTTCCCGTGGTTCAGAGTGTTTCACGCCGGGAACCGGGCGAAGCAGAACTTCTCCTCGAGGAACTGATCCGCGAAGATATCCGGTACGGATTCCCGTCCGCTTCCCTGGTCATGATCCGGCATGGGAAAGAAGTCATCCGGAAAGCATGGGGCGTAAAGGATACTTCTTCCTCTACTCCGTCTTCCGTCACACCGGATACCCTTTATGACCTTGCCTCGGTCACAAAGATGTTTGCTGTAAACTATCCCCTGCAGAAGCTGATCAGCGACGGCCTGGTGACGCCCGATACAAAGGTCTCTGAGATACTGGGAGACGCTTTCTGGCAGGATGTCCAGGTCATTCCGTACAAAGCCGGCACCGGCAACGATCCCGATACGCAGAAAGCGTGGAAGAAACGCATCACCCTGCGCCACCTGCTTTCCCACTGTGCCGGTTTTCCCGCCGACGCACGGTATTATTACCAGCACTATGACGCCGCTGTCTTCCGTCCCGATCCGGATGCCGTCAATCCGCTGTATACCGGCTGTGACGGTACGGAAGAAACCAGAAAACGCACCCTGCAGGCCATGTTTGAAACGCCCCTTCTCTATGAGCCGGGCACCCGCACCCTCTATTCCGATACCGATTATATGCTTTTGGGAGCGGTGATCGAAAAACTTACCGGACAGGATCTTGACACCTGTCTGCGGGAAACGTTCCTGATTCCGATGGGACTGTCCCGCATTGCGTTCCGGCCCCTCCTTCACGGCTTTGCGAAAGACGACTGCGCCGCCACGGAGCTGCATGGAAACACCCGCGACGGCCTGCACACGATTCCTGAATACCGCACAGAGGTCATCCAGGGAGAAGCCCACGATGAAAAAGCATATTACTCCATGGCGGGCATCAGCGGTCACGCCGGGCTGTTTGCGACGGCGCATGACGCCGCTGTTCTCGGCATGGCGATGCTGTACGGCGGATATGGTACGCACCGCTTCTTTTCCCGAAACGTCCGTGATTATTTCGCTTCTCCGGCCGGCGTGGACCGCGGTGACTGGGGAATGGGATGGTTCCGGTACGGCGATCATGAGCGGCCATGGCACTTTTCCGCTTCGGCGCATCCTTCTGTGATCGGCCATCAGGGATGGACCGGCACCCTGATCATGATCGATTCGGTACGGGATACGGTCATCGCATATCTTACCAATGCCAAGAATACCCCTGTCACCGATCCGCATGCCGATCCGAATCTCTTTGACGGCGACTGGTATTCCGCGTCGGGACTGGGCCTTATACCGGAACTGCTGTTCTTTGACGGCGGCCATGATGCACTCATGAGTCTGCTGGCAGATATGACAGCGGAAAGCATCAAGCGCATTCCGTCCGGCGTTTCTTCCTCACACCCGGCAGTGCGCAATGCTGAAAGCAAGCTGGCTGTCCTGACGCGGTACGCCGAGAAGGATCCGCAGCTGCAGAAAACAGCTCAGAAGCTGAAAGAACGCCTTCTTCAGGCATATTGAAAAACGGGCACTAGATGCCCGCTTTTTCGTTTATTCGTCGTCTTTCTTCATGAACGCATTCATTTCTTTTTCGAAATTCGACCAGCTGTCTTTATTATCTTCCGACTGGAAGACGGCCGGCCGTTTTCCTTCAACACCGGTAAGTACGATGTTTTCCGGATCTTTCTTATCGAAATGCAAGGATTCGTCGATCAGTTCGATCTCTGCCGCGATCTCCTCAAATGTGGACGGTTCGATCGTCAGCTCGATCTCACCCGGTTCACTGACCGATTCCTCTTCCGGTTCTTCAATGATTTCCGGATCCGGAACAGGTTCTTCAATAACTTCCGGTTCTGCCGCAGGTTCTTCCTCAGCCTCCGGTTCCGGAATCGGTTCTTCGATGATCTCTGTTTCAGAAATTGGCTCTTCGATCACTTCCGGTTCTTCTGTGATCTCCGGTTCCTCTGTTATTTCCGGCTCAGGGATCGGCTCTTCAACAACTTCCGGTTCTTCAACTGTTACCGGCTCCGGAATCTCTGGCTCCGAGATCGGTTCCTCGATGACTTCCGGTTCAGCGATCTCCGGTTCGATCACCGGTTCTTCCACATCCACAGCTTCCATCTCTTCTATGACGGCTTCCGGAACACCCTTTTTGCCTTCTATGGATACATGTATACCGTTTTCTTCCAGCTCAGACGCGATCTCCGTCGCTGTCTGTTCATCCAGTCCATTGACCAGTTCTGCCGGCAGATTCCGCAGTACGGCATTGACTTCCGGAACGGTAAGACCGGTCAGATCACGTATCTTCGTCAATGCCTTTGTCATATTGTCATAAGAATGGACAACGATGCGGCTGTGCTTCGCATCCGGCATGATCAGTTCGACTTCCTGCGGCCTGCTTTCATACTGTTTCGCGCCGCATTGCGTGCAGTACATAGTAAGTTCTTCGAGTTCAGCTCCGCATACTCTGCATTTCATACTGATATAACCTCCGTCTGTTACCGTTATTATACAGTGTTTGCGAAGAAAAAGAGAACCGCGCAGGTTCTCACTTTTCATTCAGGACATACTTGTTCAGATAGCGTCCGACACCGTCCTCCAGAACGCCGTATTCCGTGACGGCATCCGCGATCGATTTCATCGTCTCCGAACCGTTTGCCAGGCATACGCCCCAGCCTGCCGCTTCCAGCAGTCCGATATCGTTATCCATATCGCCGAAGGCAATGAACTCGCTCAGCGGGATCCCGTGCTTTTCGCTGTACTTGCGCAGCGCCAGACCTTTGTTGATGCGGGGATCCTGGAACTCCAGCGTCGAATGATCCGCCAGTTCAAAGGTGATCACCGAACGGAAGTCCTCACCGGCGATCTCATCGACCGCTGCCAGCACCTCCGGCTTGATCGCCGGATTCATATGCACTTCGATCTTCCCGGTCGCGAAACGGCTCAGGAAATCCACATCACCGATCTCCACATGGGAATGATTGCGTTTGATCGAATCCCGCAGGAAGTCATCCATACGCAGAGCATAGATCTCATCGTAACCGTTCCGGTAAACGATGGCATTGATATCGAATTTGGAGATCCGGTTCAGGATGCGGCGAATGGTATCCGGCTGGATGAGAAAATACCTCTCATATTTTCCGGTCGTAATATCGTACAGTTCACCGCCGTTCATGCCGATGGCAAAATCAAAATCAAATCCGAGTCCCCACTCCTGCGCTTTCACAAGTGTTCTTTCGTCAAGCGGCCGGCCGCTTGCTGTGCCGAAGCGTACGCCCATGTCATGAAGACGCTGGATCGCCCGGCGTGTTTCCGGCATAAGATTGCCGCCCTTTATGCACAATGTACCGTCAATATCGGCAGCCATTACGGATATTTTACTGATCATACATCTTAACTCCTGCACATAGTTTACTGAATACCGTAAAAAATACAACAGTAATGCATGTTTAACAGAGCTTTGATGGGAACGTGCCGTAAATTCCGTTATAATATAGCCACGGAGGAAATCATGAGAAAAATCGTATTTTTAGATGTTGACGGAACACTGATCAATTATGAGACAAAATGCCCGGATTCTGCAAAAAAAGCCGTGGAGCAGGCACTGGACAACGGACATAAAGTGTATATCTGCACCGGCTGTTCCAAAGCGGAGATCGAACAGAGAGATCTGCCGCGTCTGAGCGGAATGATCGGCGGAAACGGCGCTTACGTGGAAGATGACGGCGTCGTGGTCATGCATCAGGGACTGTCCAGGGAAGATGTCCGGCACATCGTTGACTGGTGCAACGACCGCCATCTGGGATTCTATCTGGAAGCCAATTCCGGCATGTACTGCAATGATTATATGCTCGAACAGGGACCGGCAACGATGGTCAAATACGCGACCGGTAAAGGTGCGGACATTTCCAAGGCAGAAGCGACCGCTGCCGGCTTTGTCAATTCGTTCATTCACCTTCAGGGTGAGGACCTGTACCGCAGTGATGTAAACAAGATCAGCTTTATTCTTTCTTCCTATCAGGATCATCTGGATTCCAAAACAGAGTTCCCGGAACTCATTGCCAATACATGGGGCGGCAAGGGTGAACTGGCACTGTTCGGCGACCTCGGTCCGACCGGCATCACAAAAAAGCATGCGATCGAAGTACTGCTGGACTATCTCCACGCGGATAAGGCAGATACCATTTCCTTCGGCGATGCAAAGATCGATCTGTCCATGTTTGAACTGTGTGCGTTCAACGTTGCGATGGGCAACGGCGGACCGGAGATCAAAGCTGCGGCCGACTACATCACCGATGACGTCGACAATGACGGTCTCTGGAAGGCATTCAAATATCTCAAGCTCATTGACTGAGTACCGGAAGGCAGCCAAGCTGCCTTTTTTAGTGCTGTTCTGAAAAGAAAAGGAACCCGGAGGTTCCTGGAAAAGATATGGTTCAGCGTCCCAGTTCAAAGCCGATGATCAGGCCGCCGCGTTCCGCATAATAACTGCAGAGACCGCCGCAGGCATTGATCGTGACATCTGCGTCCGGGAATTTTACCAGAAGATCCGCACGCAGTTTTGTCGCGGCTTCACTGTTGAGGCAGTGTGAGATGCGTACGCGTCCGCCTTCATAGCCGAGCTTGACCATTTCCTGGATGATATTGCCGAGAGCGCGCCGCTGACCGCGGGCAATGCTTGCCTGTACGATCGTTCCCTCTTCGGATGCTCTGCCGACAAAGCGGATGCCCAGAAGTCCCGCGATCTCCGCCACGGTCTTGTTCAGACGGCCGTTTTTGGCCAGGTTGCGCAGGGATTCCAGCATAAAGACGATATGCGTCTTATTGCGGTATGCGTCAATAGCGTCGCACACTTCCTCAAAGCTCAGTCCCTGGGAGATCAGTTCATCCAGTTTTTCGATGATCAGTTCCATGCGGCCGCCGGTACCGAGGGAATCCACGATATGCACCTTCGCACCGGGATTTTCTTCTTCGTACTGGTCTTTGGCAACTATGGCTGCCTGATAGCTCGCAGACAGGTTGCTGGAAATGGTGACGCCGAACACACAGTCTGCCCCTGTGAATGCGTCCACCCATTCCTGGGAATTCGGACAGGACGTACTGTTTGTCGTGCTGTGTTCAATATGATCGATCAGTTCACCGATATGAAGGTTCGCATCATCCGGGAATTCCGTGTCGTCTGTCCGTATTTTCAGCGGAACCGTCGAATATTCCGTACGGTAATCTGCCGCAAGAACGTTGGACGAAGAATCCGATATAATTCTGAATTTCATAAACAAATCCTCTTTTTCCTATCGTATCACATTTTTCTGCAGAAACGCATTGTAATGCATGGTATGAATGCGGAATGAAAAGCAGAAGGAACAACTAGGATCCGTGCGGGAAGAAACCTTCCTTCAGTTCCCGGAGGATATCTTCGAGTATCTGCTGGTTTCCCCGCAGTGTTTCTTCGAAGTTCTCCAGCATGCCTTCATAATGCGGCATCGTATAGGTATGTGTCTCAATATAGCGGTGCACGGCGTCGGCAGTCATTTCAAACAGCGGATCGTCTGCCAGTTTCCGGTGTTCCGGAAGTCTTCCCGCCTTCTTCAGGTCCAGTACTTCGGCATAGCGCTTTTCGGCAAGATGGACCGCATCCGCCCAGGACAGATAGATCTCGTTCATGGCGTTTTCACCGGCTGTGTGCAGTTCTTCCATATGACCGCAGGCCCAGATCAGCTGCTGCGCAAGCGATTCATAGTTTTCTTCCACAAGATAGCCGTTGCGGCCGTCGGTCACGCCTTCGGCAGCGCAGGAGTCTTTGATCAGCACGCTCGCCAGTCCGCAGGCAGCCGCTTCCCTTACGACCAGTCCGTTGGTATCGAACGTGGACGGGAAAACAAACAGGTCTGCCCGCGTATTCCATGCCCGCAGCATCTCCCGGCTGCGCTCTGCCCCGGCAAACAGGATCACTGCATCGCCGTCCCCTGTCTTTGTGATGCCGCTCTCTTCCTTAACATATACCGTGAAGCCGTACTCCTCTGCTTTTTTGATCAGCGGCTTCCGGTCGGCGCCGTCACCGACAAATACCATCCGGAACGCCTTCCCTTCGTCTTTCAGAACACGCAGTGCGTTCAGGATCAGCGGCAGTCCTTTGTAGTTCATGATGCGGCCGACAAACAGGAATACCGGTACATCCGCCGGCAGATCGTATTCCCGGTTCAGTTTCTCGATATAGTCTTCGCTCTGTCTGCCGCGGGCAAAGTCGACGCCGTTGGGCATGACGATGACGTTTCCCTCGTATCCGAGCGAACGCAGGTTGTCCGCAGCGCCGTGACTGACTGCCCATACGTCGTCACAGGCGGAAACATTGTTCACCAGGGCGCGGATGCTTTCCTTCTGCAGCTGCGGCACCGGGATGGTCCGGCGGATATCGATATCATATTTCGTATGGTAGGTAAAGACGACCGGTGCGCCGGACGCTTCCCGCAGGCTCCGGGCAATAAAGCAGGATACGATCGGACAGTGGGTATGAATGATATCCGGCGCGAACTGCGTCATCTCCGCGATCTCTTTTACCGGAAAGGGATAGCCGGCACGGTATCCCGCGGTCAGAGCGGTCACGTCCAGAGACGGATAGGTAATGATCGGATATGGGTGTTTCTCATAGCCGGCATCCGGATAGACCGGGGTTCCGACGATGACATCGTGTACTTTTTCCGCCGCCAGCACGTCGGCATAGCTTTTTATAACATTCGCCACACCGTCGATGACCGGCGGAAATGAATCGTTCAGAAGACAGATCTTCATAGTTAACGTCCTTTCTCAAGAATCTGAAACAGATAGAATTTCAGATAGGAAGTATCTTCGCTGTTCCACAGGATCGGATGATCCGCGTTCTGCTGGGTGCAGGAAAGCTGCTTCAGCATTACCCCTGCTTCGTCCGCGCTTTCCCTGAGCATGACTTCGAAGTCCTGCGATTCCATGAAGCGGGAACACGAGCAGGTCGCAAGGTAGCTGCCGTCGCTGAGCAGTTCCATTGCTTTTTTATTGATGCGCTTATAGCCCTGGAAGGCATGATCATGCGTCCGGCGCGACTTGGTAAACGCGGGCGGATCGAGAATGATCAGGTCGTACGCGCCTTTCTGTATCGTATTCAGATGTTCGAACACATCCGCCTGCACGAACGACATGCGCTCTTCCAGACCGTTGAGCACCGCGTTGGCCCTGGCCTGTTTCAGCGCCGTTTCGGAAATGTCCACGGCGTCCACATGTTTTGCGCCGCCGTATGCCGCGTTCAGCGCAAAGCCGCCGGTATGCGTGAAGCAGTCCATGACCGTCATTTCCTTCGCCAGGGAGCGAATCAGCATTCAGTTGCTTTTCTGATCCAGAAAGTAGCCGGTCTTCTGTCCGTTTTCCACATCGACATTCAGCTTCAGGCCGTTTTCCGAGATGACGGTGCGTACGGACATGCCGGTATCTTTCCAGAAACCTTTGTACAGCGGCAGGCCTTCCTTGGTGCGGGAAGGCGTATCGTTGCGCTCATAGATGCCGTGAATGACCTGGCCTTCTTCCTGCATCACTTCCAGCAGCGCGCTGTAGATCATATCTTTGTTTTTCTCCATGCCGAAGGTGCTGATCTGGGTAACGATCAGATCGTTGTAGCGGTCTGCCACAAGACCGGGCAGACGGTCCGCCTCCGAAAACACCAGCCGGCAGTTGTCTGTTTCACTTCCGCACACAGCATTGCGGTACCGCCACGCGTCCCGGAAACGCTTCTTATAGAACACATGGTCCAGCTCCGCTTCGGGATCTCTTGTCAGGATGCGTACGCGCACATGGCTTTTCAGGGACAGATAGCCGGTGCCGATATATTCGCCGTCTTCCGTCACGATATCTGCCGGATCGCCGTTTTCCGCGCCTTCGGAAAGCGACACGGCATTATTGGCATACATGCGCGTCTGCCCTTTCTTCAGAAACGGTTCCCCCTTGCGGGACACTGTGATCTTCGCATACGTTCTCATAAAACTCCTCTTTCCGGGCCGGTCAATGCATTGCACATCATATCTAAATCGGTCATCACGGAACAATGATAGCACGAAAAACGGATGTCACACAGGCATCCGTTTTGAACCAAATAGATCCGGAACCTCCGTTAAGAGGACCGTATGCATATCAGGCGTTGTAGTCAAAACCGCTCGGTTCGCCGATCGGCTGATCCAGCAGTTCCGGATGCGCCATGATATGTCTGATCAGCTTGAGGCTGCGGGCAAAGTAGAAGCCGTCGCCGATGCGCTCATCCAGCGTCGCACCGATATCGATGACGTCACGGATCTCTCTGTGTCCGTCTTCCATCAGTATTTCTTCTTTGTGCAGTGTGCCGATCGTAATAATAAATGAGTTGGTGCCATAGTTGGCAAGGTGATGATATACACTCGGACACTTAATGCTGCCGAGATTGCTCAGAAGGACCGAAGTGTAATGCGTATCTCCCTCGGTCAGTGCTTTGGGCACCATGCCGAAGAAGTCAAGACGTTTGATCATGCCGAGAACAAGCATGAGAAGCGGCCGCGGGATCTTTGCAAACTGGTCGATGACATCGTCGATGCCTTCGGCAGCCGGACGTTCACGCGTCTGTTTTACGTCGCCGTAGATCTTTCTGGAGATCTCATCCAGCGTATCGGTCTTTTTCGGAACAAGGACCATCAGGGATTCTTCCGCATAGTCGGCGAAGCGCCGCTTGGCGATAAAGCTCAGGCTGATCTCGTCTTTCTGATACATGCGGCGTCCCTGGATGAACCGGTTCATGCCTTCTCTTTCGTGCATCATGCGGGCAACTGCCGTCACGATGCAGTGGAACATCGTCGTATGGAATTCCGGATGTTCCGCGTTCTTCTTTTCAATGTACTTCACCAGTTCCGTGGCATCGAAGGTATCGTTCAGATAAACCTCACAGTCAGTGCGCTTCGGCCAAAGGTGCATCATAATGGTCTGGAGTCCGGTCACATCTTTGATCCATGTGCCGTCTCTGCGGTCTCCGCGCTTTCTGTGGGCTTTATCCGGCATTTTTCTCCTCCTCTGCTTTGCGGGCTGCGATCTTCGCCAGTTCCTCTTCCTCGAGCACGCGGTATGCGACCTTGCCTACCAGTGTCTTCGGAAGTTCATCACGGAATTCGATTTCTTTCGGCATGGAATACTTCGCCACGTTCTTCCGGCAGTATGCCAGCAGTTCCTGACGGGTCTCTTCGCTCTTTTCAACACCCGGCTTCAGCATGATGAATGCCTTGACAGCCTGGATCTTATACGGATCCGGAATGCCGATGACACAGCTCATCTGTACTTTCTCATGCGCGTCCAGGATGTTTTCCAGCTGTGCCGGATAGATGTTGTATCCGGAACTGATGATCATTCTCTTGGCACGTCCGCGGAAGTAGATATAGCCTTCCTCGTCCATGATGCCGAGGTCGCCGGTGTAGACCCATGTCAGTCCGTCTGCGTGTGTGCGCAGTGTCTGAGCGGTCTCTTCCGGATTGTTCATATAGCCTTTCATGACGGTCGTTCCGGCCAGCAGGATCTCGCCTTCTTCACCGTACGGGAGTTCTTCGTCCGTGCCCGGCTTTACGATCTTGATGTAGATATCCGGGAACGGAATACCGATACTGCCGTCTTTTTCTTTGTGCTCCGGCGTCAGGCAGCACGCGGTAACAGTCTCGGTCGTACCGTAGCCTTCACGGACGCGGATGGTTGCCTTGTGTTCCTTCAGGAACGCGTCGAATTTCTTGCGCAGTTCCACCGACAGCGAGTCGCCGCCGGAGAAGACGCCCTTCAGCGAACTCAGGTCCGCGTTCTCCATGGACGGCAGACGCAGCAGCGCTTCGTACAGCGTCGGTACGCCGGCAATGAAGTTGCACTTGTACTTGGTGATCAGCTTTGCATAGCTCTTTGCCGTAAAGCGCGGCACGAGGATGCAGCGGCCGCCCTGCGAAAGCATCGTATGAATGCATACACCCAGACCGAAGCCGTGGAACAGCGGCATTGCGGCAAGCATCTTGTCGCCCGGACGGAACATCGGGTTTGTTGCGACGACCTGCTGACCAAGCGCGTTGAAGTTCAGGTTCGTTAACATAATTCCCTTTGTTGTGCCGGTGGTGCCGCCGGAGTACAGTATGACGGCGACATCATCCTTGTCCACTTTCGCCTTATAGTTGTAGAAGCAGAATCTGCCGAGACGCATGAATTCATCCCAGCGGATGACCGGCGCATCGGCCGGGATCTTCTGGATCTTGCGGCCTTCCGTAAGCATATATCCTGCCCGTACCGGACGGCTCAGCTCATCCTTGACGGAAGCGATAATAATATTGACAACACATGTATTGGCACGGATGCGCTCAAACTTGTCATAGAACTGATCCAGGGTGATCGCGGTAACACTCTGCGAGAAGTTCAGATAGTGTTCGATCTCCTTTTCCGCTGACAGCGGGTGGATCATGTTGGCAACAGCACCGATCAGGTTGACGGCGTAGAACATGAAGACGGCCTGCGGACAGTTCGGCATGGCAATTGTCACACGGTCTCCCTTGCGGACGCCGATCGTGCGCAGAGACTTCGCACAGCGGTTGATCTCGGCAATCAGCCGTTTGTACGTCGTATGCCTTCCCATAAAGGTAAACGCGATGTTGTCCGGATATTTCTTTGCGATTTCTTCTACTGCTTCATACATGGAGCCTTCGAAGTATTTCAGGTGCACCGGCATGTCGATATATTCGTCATACCAGGGCGTTTTAACAGTAGTTTCCATAAAAAAAACCTCTTTCCCAACGACTATAATATACCGTTTCCGGAAAAAAGGTTCACCGATTCCTAAAGTGTGACAATTTTCTCAGTTTCCGAGACGGCCGTAACCGGTCTTCTCGATGATCATCTGTCCGTCCTCACTCAGCAGGAAGTCCAGTACTCTCCTTACATACGGCTTCTGATTCGATTTCAGATACGCGCACACCAGGTCGACGGTGATCGGATAGGAGCCGTCACGGATTGTTTCCGGTGTCGGCCGGATCCCGTTCACCGCCAGCACTTTCACGTTTCCCTCCTGGTTCAGTTCTTCCAGAAAGTACCGGAAAGAGTAGCCGACAGCACCGGCTTCACTGTGATACTGGGCTGTTTCCCGGATCACGCCCATCATGGGATCGACGATCTCGTAGGAAAGCGGCTCCTTCATCGGAACATCTTTCATCACCGCCCGCATCGTGACCTGCGACCCGGATTCCTCCGGGCGCTGGAACGCCAGGATCTTCTGATCCTTTCCGCCGAGTTCCTTCCAGTTCGTGATCCGTCCGCTCCAGATGCCGCGGATCTCATCGATCGTCAGGGAATCCACCGGGTTGTCCGGCGTCGTGAAGAACACAAACGCTTCTTTCCCGATCGGTTCACATACGATCTCTTCCCCCATTTTGGCAGCTTCCTCTTTCTGCCGTTCGGACGGCCTGGCCGCAAACATCAGATCGACGTCTTGCATGATCAGCCGGCTGTATCCAGACACGGTATTGGTGAAGCTGACGATCTTTCCGTTCTGCCACGGACGCCGGCCGCTCTGCTTCATTTCCTTCTGCCAGCGCAGCTCAATGTCCGCGATATCCCGGTACAGCGTCTTCGCCATAGCCGCATAGACCGGATAACATGCCTCAGCCCCGTCCAGGACCGGCATATCGCTTTCGTTTTCGATCATGAATTCCGGTTCATGATCCAGTACTGCCAGCTTCTCACCGTCGTACACATGGTAACCGGTGAAGTCCGTGCTGGACCAGCCGTTCATATACGCGAACCCGTGTCCGCCATAGCGTGCCTGCGGCCGGTTGATCCAGAACAGTCCCAGCGCCGCGCACACTGCGAGGATCCCCGCTGCCCGCGGCAGTACTCTTTTCTTTCCCAGTACTGTCAGGATCAGATAGATCAGTGCCGGTACGCCGAAGACAACTGCCGCCTGCACTTCCAGCAGGCCCGTAAGAGACATCAGCAGGTACAGCGGAAAAAACGGCACGCAGGCGCCAAGCGCCGCATACATATACTGCGACTGGTAGTTTCCGCCGCTTAATGCCAGCGCCGCGAGCATGAACGCCGCAAAGATGCCCGCGCTCACACCGGCAGCCCGCCTGGTATCCTCGCCTGCTTTTCCTTTCCGGAAGCGCAGGATATACCAGCCGGTACTGATGAGGCATACAATGACGGCACTCAGCCATCCGGTCACACTCAGGAATATGCCTGCCGCGCCGATCAGGGATGCCAGCAGGAACACCAGCCACATGAACAGCAGTTCGCGAATGAACCGCATGTTTATCCCTCCAGCAGTTCCGCCAGTGCTTCCACGGCTTCCTGTACAAGCTTTCCTGTATTTGTATTTTCCACGCCGACGATCCGTGATCCGCAGTTGATGAACGGGATCAGGATCCGTTCCGCCCTGCTCTGTCCGATGGCCGCCGCCATACGCGGTGTGACTTCTCCAAGCATTGCGTCCGCGATGACGATGCCGATCGGACCAATGATGATATCCGCGTTCTTTACGCACACGATCACCGAGTTCTCGCCGGTCGCCGCCTGGTCAGCGCCTGCCCTGAGCATATTTCCGGTCGCCGCGGAATTCGTTCCGACCGCGGTGATCTGACACGCCAGTCCCGCTGCCCGGATGCGGGTGATGAGTTCCCGGCCGATGCCGCCGCCCTGCGCGTCTATGACTAATACCGATGGATTCTGATTCATAACAATTACTCTCCGTCTTTTCATTATCGCATACTTCCCGCTCATACGAAAAGCCCGCCTCTGTGAGGCGGACCTGCGTTCATCAAAGTATTAAATGTCGCCCTGGTGCACATGCTTTGCCAGAGCAGCGTTCTTGTATTCCGGATCGTCCGTTACTTCTTTAATGACATGGAGCTCAGGCGGGAAACGCACTTCCTGTTCCTCGCTGCTGAGTTCAATCTCCACGATCGCCTTGTCTTTCCAGAACGGATAGACATCGATCTCAAAGTACTGTTTGTCATAGGCCAGACAATACCGTGTCTTGCGGATCTGTTCGCAGGAGGGATCCCGGTTGTATTCCAGCTGCTTGCGGTATTCGTTCTCGCTCAGGCGGCGCTCCAGTTCAATGCGCTTGAGCCCGCTGATGCGCTTCTTCACGGTCTCGCTGAAGATATAATGTCCGTCTTCGCCGCGCTGGCGCACCCGGTACTCTTCGCCGTCCTTTGCGTTCAGATAGGTCTGTATGATCTCGATGCGGCGGGCAAAGGGGTTCTCTTCCAGCCACTTTATATCCGGATATTCGATCAGATATTTGCGCTCGATCTCGATCGGCTGTTCCTCGCCGACGACCGAAAGCATCTCATTCAGCAGAGTCTGCAGTTTCTTTTCAAAGTTCACGGAGTTGTCGATAATGCGGAAATGCGGATGTCCCGTCCACGCCGCGATCAGCCGGTCATCCAGCGCCACAGCCTCTTCGATCGTCTCATAGCGGGCGGCGTTGTTTTCCAGCGTATAGAATTCCTCCGCGCCTTTCGCTGCCGTCACAAGATGGAAGACCGCGTCATAGTTGTCCCGCAGGTCCACTACATTGCCGTTGACCGATTCCACCGCCGCAGCGAACTCCTCTTCGGTCATATAGGCCTTGTTGTCCATGAATCCCCGGTCGCAGACGATCAGGATCTTGTCCGCCTTCATCGTGCGCGCTGCCTGTTCAAACAGTTCCTCCTTGACCAGCTGCAGCTTTACCTGACACTTCTGATAATCCAGGTTCGTTCCGCATGTCCACGGCGCCACGCCGCCGCTGATCAGTTCTGTCGCCGTTTCCGGAATGAACAGAACCTTGTATCCCATCCTGCTGAAATGATTCTGGATCCAGTTCATCGCTGTTGTCTTGCCGGCGCACGGTCCGCCGGTGATCACTACTTTTGTCAGTTCCATCCTGTATCTCCTCTGCCTACGGGACAATTATAGCAGGTATCCTGCACGATGCCCTGTCATGATTGCCCTGCTTCCGCACTTTTGTGTTTCATTTTTTAACCTTTCTTTTGTTCCCCCAATTCTGCCCTGCCTGATTTATAATGGAATGGATGATCCAGACGGGGGATGGGCACAATGACAAAAAACACCAAACGGAGACCTCCCGTACTAGTATATGCGGCCGCAGCACTTCTGCTGGTCGCCGCGGGCGTGGTCTTCATATTGAATAAATGGGAAACACATATCGAACTGATCGGTCCGAAACACTATCATGTACAGACCGGCGAATCCTTTGAGGATCCCGGCGTGATCGCGGAAACAAGAGGCACTCTGCTTCCGTTCCTGCACAGAAAGCTGAATTATACGACGGAAGGCACGGTCGACGGAAATGCCAACGGCACGTATACCGTCCGCTATGTGATCGATAACGAAAAGGATCCTGTCGCAGCGGAGCGCATCGTTACAGTCTCCGATACCGTAGCACCGGTCATTACGCTGACGGAGATCGAAGATCACTATACGGTACCGAATCACATCTATGAGGAAGAAGGCTATACCGCCGTTGACTCCATGGACGGCGACCTGACTGACCTGGTACAGACGAAGGAACTCAACGGATACGTATACTACTCTGTCACTGACTCTTCCGGAAACACCGGCATCGCGATCCGCAAGATCTTCTACGACGACCGGACGCCGCCGGGACTGGTACTGGAAGGCGGCGGTGAAGTCACCGTATGGCTCGGCAGCGATTTCGAAGATTCCTATACCGCGGTCGATGACGCGGACGGCGACGTCACTTCTTCCGTTCAGGTGACCGGCTCCGTAGACACCAGCACAGCCGGTGACTATGAACTCAGCTATACGAGTACCGATGCCCACGGCAATACCGTAACGGTATACCGGACGGTCCATGTCAAGGAAAAACCCGTTAACAACGATACGGGCGTCGAAGGTCCGAAAGTCATTTACCTGACATTTGACGACGGTCCCTACCGCTATACCGAGACGCTTCTCGATATTCTCGATAAATACAACGTCAAGGCGACATTCTTCACCACGTCCGCCTACCCTGCCTATGCCTACTGCATGCGGCTGGAAGCGGAGCGCGGTCATACCGTGTGCGTTCATACCCGTACGCATGACTACTCAGTCATCTATTCCAGCACAGACAATTACTGGGCAGACTTCAATTACCAGAATAACGTCATCTATGAACAGACCGGAAAGTATGCGACCATGTTCCGGTTCCCGGGCGGCAGTTCCAATACCGTATCCCGCAATTACTGTTCCGGCGTCATGACAGCCCTTGCCCGCCAGTCAGCGGAAAAAGGCCTGATCTACTTCGACTGGAACGTATCTTCCGGAGACGCCGGCGCAACGACCAGCACCGAGGTCGTCTATCAGAATGTGATCAGCGGCATCCGCGGCAATTCCGCATACGGCAAGCCTTCCGTCGTCCTCCAGCATGACGTTAAGGACTACTCTGTCGCAGCCGTCGAACGCATCATTCTCTGGGGTCTGGAAAACGGCTATACCTTCCGTGCCCTGACTCCGGAAAGCTACACTGCCCACCACGGCATCGCAAACTGAACAGGATCTGAAAAAGCGCTGACTGTCATATTCGACCGTCAGCGCTTTTCTTTCTGTGATCAATTGTGTTCAGTCCGGTGTGTTCAGTCCGGGAGTTCTGCTTTTCTTCTTACCATCCGTACATGCGGGATGCCGTCTTCCAGAAATTCCTCTGAATCGATCCGGAATCCCTGCATACCGTAAAAGCCTGCGGCATATACCTGCGCTTCGATCACGATCTCTTCGGCGTCAAACAGTTCTTCCGCCGTCCGGATGCCGTGTTTCAGGACCGCCTGCCCATAGCCTTTTCCGCGTGTTCTTGATACGACACGGCCGAGGCGCACCGTGCCGTCTTCGTGGAGGAAGACCCGCAGATAAGCCTGCAGAACATCCCGGTCATACAGAAGAACATGAACTGCGCTGATGTCACGTCCGTCCATATCACCGTATACGCAGTTCTGTTCCACGACGAAGATATCACTGCGCAGTTTCAGAAGATCATAAAGCTGGTAATTGCTCAGCTGTTCAAAACGAAGTACTTCGATCCTCATAGTGCGTCTTCCAGCCGTTTTTTCAGCTTCAGATACCGCTCATATTTTTCCGCTTTGGCAAAATGAACCGAGCGTTTCTGCGGATATGCGTGCGTATAAAGCAGTTCTTCGTCCCTGAACTGTTCGGCGGTGAGATCGAAATCGGTGCCGTTTACGCAGTTGAAGCAGTGGTAATTGCCGTCCGGAAGCGGAATGCCGTATACCTCGCCGCCGTAAATATCCTGTACAAGAAACGATGTCACGGAACAGTGTCCAAGCGTACAGTCTGCCTCGCTCCAGCGGTCCTGCATACGCGGCGCACAGGTGTCCTTTGCCCATACGTGACGCAGGATCCAATACAGATCCTCCGGTGTTCCGGCAGCGGTATACCGGGGATCTTCCGCGCAAAGATCCTTTGTGCTTTTGCTGTAATACGGTCCGTTCATGCGTGACTCCTTTCTGCGCTTTTCTTATTCGTCCAGCGCCGCTCCGTTTGTTTCAATAATATGTTTCATCCAGTCGTAGGACTTCTTTTTGGAACGCTTCAGCGTGCCGTTTCCCTTGTCGTCCATGTCCACATAGATGAATCCGTAGCGCTTCTTCATCTCTCCTGTCGACAGCGATACCAGGTCGACCGGTCCCCACATCGTATAGCCGATGCAGTCAACGCCGTCGATATTGATCGCGTTTGCCATCTCTGTCAGATGGTCTTTCAGGTATTTAATGCGGTAGTCATCTTCCACATAGCCGTTTTCATCCGGTTCATCGACTGCGCCGAGCCCGTTTTCCACGATGAAGATCGGTTTCTGGATACGGTCATAGATCTCATTCATGCAGTACCGCAGTCCGAGCGGATCGACCGGCCAGCCCCACGGCGTCACTTCCAGATACGGATTCGGACTTCCTCCTACCGTAAAGGACGGATCTCCTTCCTTTACGATATTGGAACGATAGTAGCTGAAGGATACGAAGTCCAGCTGACCTTCTTTCAGCAGTTCCGTATCTCCCTCTTCGATCCGGATGCCTTCAAAGCCTCTGCGCACATACAGGTCATGCGCATAAGCCGGATAATATCCTCTTGCCATCGTATCGATGAAATACCAGTTTTCGCGGCGTACCTGCATGTGGCGGAAGACATCCTGCGGACGGCACGTTGCCGGATACAGTTCACTCATTGCATACATGGCGCCGAACTTTGCGCCAGGCATCATCTCATGTCCCATAATGACGGCTCTGGCGCTGGCGACGAACATATGGTGGACAGCCTGGTAATGCGCCTGACCGGTGCTCTTGCGCGTACCGCACGGACCGAACCCGCGGACAGCGTTGATCTCATTGAATGTCAGCCAGTAGCGGCAGTATTTCCCGTAGCGTTCGAAGAGCGTCCGGCAGTAACGCAGATAGCAGTCAATGACATGGCGGCTGCTCCAGCCGTCGTATTTCAGAGCCAGTTCCATCGGCAGCTCATCGTGGCAGATCGTGATGAGCGGCTCCATATTGTACTTTGCCATCTCCTGCATGACATCGTCATAGAACTGCAGGCCTTCCTCGTTCGGCGTCTCTTCGTCACCGGTCGGATAGATGCGGCTCCAGCAGATCGAGAAACGGAATACGTTGAATCCCATGCCTGCCATCAGCGCGATGTCTTCTTTGTAATGATGGTAGAAGTCAACAGCGCGGTGACTCGGGTAGTATTCGTCTTCCAGGAAAACAGGAACGGCTTCTTCCGGCACTTCGTCCGCGAAGAAGAAACTGCTTGCCGGCGTAATGATCGAGCCGTCCGGCATTCTCAGGGTGTGATGACGCGGCTTCTCTACGCTTCCGTCTGTTTCGTAATCATGCGAAAGAATGCCTCTTCCGCCTTCGTTGAAACCTCCTTCATACTGGAAGTCAGCTGTGGCTCCTCCCCAGAGAAAGCCTTCCGGTAATGGTTTCATGATGTTGCTCTCCTTTCATGACGCCGGCAAGGATCACCGCCGCGTAGTCGCGGCCGAATGTCTCGCTGTTGATGCACAAATCATAATTATCTTTTCGGCCCCATGCCTTATCGCTCTGGGCGGTACGGGTATTGATCCGGATGCGGTCTTCTTCCCGGATCTTCTCCGTGATCACCGCCGGATCACTGAGGCTGCTGTAGAGCGGGCTGACTTTTGCCCGCACGATCTTTGCGTCGGCATCGGTCGCGTACATCAGCACCGAGGTGCAGCTGTATCCCTTAGCCTCGATCATTTCCTTTGCCATGCGGTCGTGGATCAGACACGGTCCTTTCGCCAGTGCAATGTCCGCCGCACGGTCAAACACCGAAGCGATGCGCTCCCATTCCGGCATAGCCGTGATCTCTTCTTTCGAAAGAAGCGCCGGGCGCAGTTTCTTCTCAAACGCCTCGACGTCCGCGATGCTTACGCCGCTCTCGGGAACCAGTTCCAGCAGGATCACTGCGTCATAATATGCGTATCCGGCCATGCGGCACGCGCGCACCCCGATCATGCGTCCCATGGAACAGTATTCACTGTCCAGCACGACGCAGTGCGGTGCTCTGTATTGTTTTTCAAATTCCTGAAGGCCGGCAGTATCCGCTGCCTTTCTTATATCTTCTGCCATAGCGGAAAATCCTCCTGACTCTATTGTACATGAATGAACGCACGGTTGACCATGAGGCCGCCCGACAAAAAAAGCAGAGCATATGCTCTGCTGACCGGCATCAGAGAATGTCGATGAACTTCTTCTCTTCCGCTTCTTTCTTCTCGGCAGTCGGTACAGTTACCTGCAGGATGCCGTTTTCAAACGCTGCCTTGACATCGGTATCGCGGATCGCTGTGCCGACATACCATGTTCTGGAGCATGCGCCGCTGTAGCGTTCCTGACGTACCAGCGTGCCCTTGCTGTCTTTCTCTTCAGCTGTTTCATTGTGCTGTGCACGGATCGTCAGGTTGCCGTTGTAGAGGCTGATCGTAATATCTTCTTTCTTGTATCCCGGCATCTCAATGTCCAGTACATAGCTGCCGTCTTTCTTGCGGATATCTGTCTTCATCAGCGTTTCATTGCGAAACAGCGGTGCCGCAAATACATCATCAAGCATGGAATCAAATAAATCTTTTCTTTCCGGATAATTTCTCATCATATATCCTGCCTTTCCTGAGGATCTCTCACCTCACACCTATAGAATACTCCAATATTTAGCACTGTCAACACTATAGTGCTAATTTCTTTCTGAATTCTTTCTTGATATGCCTTGAATAGCAAAGAAAAAGTGCTTGTTTTAAGCACTTTTTCATATTAGCAGTTATTTTGCTTATCTGCCAGTTATGCGCTGAACTTGATGCCGGCATGCTTCAGGGAATCGATCAGAAGCGGCACCACGATGATGCATACGATCATCGTGACCAGGTTGTACCAGAGGTTATAGCTCAGAGAGAAGGTCCACGCATATGCCGAACCTGCCGCCTCTCCTTCCGGGAACCAGAAGTAAACGCCGGACAGTACCTGGAACACATATTTCAGCAGCATCGCCGCAACGATGCCGAAGTGACTGCGCGTTTTCAGATACCAGTATGTGAACGCGAACATGCCCGCTGCCAGAGCGATCGCTCCCACGGTCACAGCGGTTCCTTCCGGATAGCTGTTATAGATGCCGAAGAACGCGCCGGCCGCAAGGATCACTGCCAGCGCAACGGCGCCGGGCGTATTCAGATCGCGGATCGGGAACAGAAGCGACGCGATGCCGCACGCTGCCAGCGGCAGTACATAGTCGAGAAGGATCTGCACCGGCCAGTAGAAATACATCGGGAATCCGAGCACGATCGTGATCAGCCAGGAAAGGATCGCCACCGCAAGACCGCCCTTCCATCCCAGATGATAGGATGCGATGAATACCGCGATCAGTTCCAGTTCAATGGAACCGCCGTTGGGCATCTGCAGGAACGGGATCATGTTTCCCACCCATTTGAGAACGATGTAAAGCGCGACATAGAGAGCCATATAGCTCATAGATCTGATTCTGCTGTTCTTCATAAAAATACACCTCCGTTTTCTGAAGGCGTAAAGAGTTCAAGCAAACTCCCTACGCTAGTACGAACTAGATCAGGTGATAAGGGTATTTCTCAGCCTGGGGCACCCCTGTTCACTGTCACTCATAATATCACTTTTCTGTCTGCAGTACAACTTTATGCGGCAAGTGCTCCGCCCAGTGTGCGGCACGCGGCCAGCGCATCATCGTCCGGCGCTTCCATACAGATGACACCGTCACCGACAAGCTCGATGCCGTCTTCGCGGCAGCGGTCTTCCCAGTTTCTCATCCATTCGCCGTCACCCCAGCCGTAAGAGCCGAAGAGACCTGCTTTCTTTCCGGCAAGAGATGCTTCGATCTCCGTAAACATCGGATCGAATGTACCTTCTTCCAGTACTTCCGCACCCATAGCCGGGCATCCGAAGGCGAATGCATCATAGCTGTCAATGTCAGTGGCGCCGAAGTTTTCGCAGGAGATCACTTCTGCTTCTGCGCCTTTTCCCGTAACGCCTTCCGCGACGGCCTCTGCCATCTGTTCTGTGTTGCCTGTTCCGGAGTAATACACAATTGCGATTTTCATTTTGTTTTCCTTCTTTCTACGGTCAGTTTTTCCAAAGGCACACCGGCCGCCAGCCGCTTCTGACAGGCTGCTGTGCAGAGACGGAAGATCCGGAACATTCTGCGGGCAAGATCCTCATCGCAGTAGACTTTCCATGTCCCGGTGAACCTGCACGGGCGGTCATTGCGGATGAATGCCCGGACTTCCTCCGCAGGATATCCCAGAAACAGTCCGATCTCATGCGGAAAGCCGTCCGTTCCCGCAAGCCGCAGACGAAGCCGCGACAGACAGCCGGAAAGATTCGAAGGATCATACCCCCGCTCTTCCAGAATGGAACGGGCTGTACTGTTCCGGAGGGCTTCCTGCACCCGGTCCGGGCGGAAGATATAGACCAGGGCCCGGCTCTTCGTGAATCCCAGCAGAATCGTCCGTACATTTCGGAAAGACAGACGTTCATTCAGCTGTGTGATCTCCTTCTGAAGCGATGCGCGGTCTTTGTATTCTGCCGCAAACAGGCTTCCTGCCTTGCAGTCCGTCAGGGTCGGCGCGCAGTGCATTACGATCTGTTCTTCCGACATATCCGCCTCCTTTGTTAGTTATAAATAACCATATACAGCATACTAGTTAGTTATAACTAACGCAAGTGAAATGATTCATAAAAAAAGAAAACAGCCGAAGCTGTTTATTTCAGATCATCGAGCAGACTGTAGCCGATCCCGCGCACTGTGCGGATATACCTGCCCTTTTCGTCTGCCAGCTTTGACCGCAGACGCTTGATATATACCGTCAGGGTATTGTCATTCACATATTCCCCGAGATCGTTGTACAGGACATCGAGGATCTCCATCCTTGTCAGCACTGTATTCTTATGACGGATCAGGATGAGCAGAAGCTTGTATTCCATGGATGTCAGATTCACTTCCCTGCCCAGCCGTGTCACGCGCGCTTTCTGGAAATCGATCACATTGTCGCCGATCGTCACGGCCGCCACCCGCGGATAATCCATCATGGCGCGGCGCAGCACTGCCTGGATCCGGGTCTGCAGTTCCCGCTCGGAATACGGTTCCGCCAGGGCATCGTCTGCGCCTTCTTCCAGGCAGTCCGGGATCCTTCCGGCACTGTCCGCGTCCAGCACTGCGAACAGCGGTACCTGTGAACAGAGGCGGATCCTGCGGCAGATCTGCTCTTCCTTATCGCCGGTATGCACAAAAACCATCTCGATCGTGTGAGATGTATCCTCCCGCAGAAACTCAATGACTTCCTCTTCCCCGGTCATTGTTTTCACTTCTTTTGCGAGACCTTCAAGCTGACAGAAAAGAGTATTCCCGCCAGACGACTTGCTTTCCAGAATAATGAACATACTTTATTTACAGGCGCAGTAAAATGCGACATATTCTTTCTTCTGTTTAATACTATCATTTTTCCGGTTGTACGTGCAAGTTGAAGAAAGCAGGACCCCGTCCTGCTTATATTCATTTACCATTGTCTGCCGGTTTATTCTGTCAGGGTACCTTCCGTACGCAGCAGAAGCTTCTTGTTTTCGATGCCGCCGTCATACCCCGTCAATGTACCGTTTTTTCCGATCACGCGGTGGCATGGAATGAGAACGGACACGGGATTGGCGCCGACAGCCTGGCCGACCGCCTGGGCTGCCCGCGGCTTTCCGAGCGCCGCCGCGATCTCGCCATACGTCACAAGACTTCCGTACGGGATCCTCTGAAGCTGTTTCCATACCGCAAGCTGAAACGGCGTTCCGGAGAGACTCAGCGGGATGTCATCTTCCGGCTGTTCGCCGGAGAAATAGCAGTCCAGCCACTGCTTCGTGCGCAGGATCAGCGCGGTTTCCTTCTCTTCCGCGTCTTTGTCCAGGCCTTTCGCGTACTTTTTCGCACCGACAAACCAGATCCCGCAGATCCCGTTTTCCTTCTGTGCGATCAGCAGATGCACGGGACCGCGGTCATAGCGGCTGAAGTACTGTCCGCTCATGAAAACTATTTACGGCGTACGGCCAGTTCCGCCATTGCCAGCGCATCCGACTCGGTATCGGCGTTGGCCAGGAAACCGGACGCATGGCAGAAGGAAGCGGTCCTGATCCCGCTGACTTTCTGCAGGTCTTCCCCGCGCAGTCCGTACCATTCCTTCGGCAGCGGATGGCGGTAGACCGTGCGGTCACGCGGCGACACCAGCGCGCACTGCACATTCCATCCTCCCCGCAGTGCCGGGAAGACGACATACCAGATATCCTGTGCTTTCTGATCGTAGTGCAGAGAGTACAGCAGACCTTCCCACGGCGCGAATTCATCCATGATCATGATGTGGCCGGCAGAATAGCGGATGCAGTTATTCACGTAGTCCCGTCCGTCCAGTGAAGAAAGGATACTGTCGATCCGGTTCAGCAGGATGTCCTTGGCAAAGGATACGGCATCCAGGAACGCGTCATAGTAACTCATGGAACTGTTCCACGGCGGATTGAAATCCTTGATGATCTGCGACACGGTCAGAGAGATGCGCGCCTGCTCAAGGATGGTATCCCGCTGTTCATCCGTGATATTCGGCATTGTCGTCATGGCGTCGCCGACCGGATCATACGCGTTGTCCGCCGCGTCGATCCCCAGGATCAGGGAAGACTCAAGACGCCGGTATACCTTTTCCATATTGCGCTCTTCGCAGCCCTGTTCCTTCAGGATCTCGCGGTAGTATTTGCGCCATACCAGCCCGCAGGCCGCATACGGAACATTTGTGCCGGGATGACAGCCGTTGTTCTGCTTGTTCTCCGGCGTATGGTGATCCAGTTCCCCGCCGCCGATATCGAAGATGATCCAGTTCTTCGTATCTTCCGGCAGCTCCGCATCACTGCCGCGGACGATGTTCACTTCCTCGGCGATAAGAGACAGCAGGGCTGCCGCAAATACGTCATCCGCATGGAACAGCCCGTCGTGTGTATATAAGTTCAGTTTCGGTACCATCTTAACCCCCTGTCGAAATACCCTGAATAATATCGTTGATCCAGACTCCCTTTTTCACCAGGATCATGCCGCAGACCAGCTTGATAAGGTCGGCGCTCTGTACGCACGCATACAGCATGCGCACCGGCATCGGCACAAAGTGAAGGAGCACCCACAGCAGCGGGATGACCACGGTCCAGCTGAATACCGAATCAAACAGGAACGTGATCAGCGTCTTTCCGCCGGAGCGGAGAATGAAATACTCGCAGTTGCAGCAGGCATACACCGGCATGAACACAGCCGCGATCCGGATCAGATCACAGGCCAGCGAGCGTATCTCTTCCGATGTGTTGTAAAAGCGCGGAAACAGCGGCGCTGTCATAAACAGGACTGCCCCGATCCCGGCGCACAGCACCATGGACATCCGGGTAAGCATCAGCGCGTGGTTCATGACCCTGTCGGTCTTTCCCGCCCCGATCTCCATGCCGATCCGGATGCCGGCGACACTGCCCATCGATATGAATACCACATTGAATACATTGGAGATCGTACTGCTGATATTGAACGCCGCCACGACCGAAAGACCGAGCGTGGAATACAGCTGCACCATCGTTGCGCTGCCGAGCGACCACATGAACTCGTTCAGCAGAAGCGGCGAGCCTTTCTTTACGCATTCCCTGACCAGTTTTCCCGGCACATACAGGCTGTTCCAGGCATTCTGTATGAACGGATACCGCTCCGGCTGCGTATGCGCGAGCAGAACAAGATAGCCGAGCTCCACAAACCGCGCCAGCACGGTCGCAAGCGCCGCGCCGGCCACGCCCATCGCCGGGAAGCCGATCTTTCCGTAGATCAGGATGTAGTTGCCGACAAGGTTGACAAGCATTGCCAGCACGCCGGCACGCATCGGCGAGACCGTATCACCGGTCGTGCGCAGTACGGAGGCATATGCCTGGGTCAGCGCAAACGGCACCAGCACCAGATACATGACGCCGATATATTTCTGCGCGTACAGCAGCGTCTCTGCCGCGTTTCCCGCCCCGCCGTCATCGGTCAGGTATTTCCCGATCAGCGGATCGCGGAAGACTGACAGGACCGCAAAGCCGATCAGGGATACCAGCAGCGAAGCGATGATCATGAGGCGGAACGTATGCCGCACGCCGTCTTCGTCTTCCCTTCCGTGATACTGCGCCGTAAAGATGCAGATGCCGGAAAGACCGCCGAAGATGGTCAGGTTAAACACGAAAATCAGCTGGTTGACGATCGCAACCGCTGACATCGGGTCGGTTCCAAGCTGTCCGACCATGATATTGTCCAGCATATTCACAAAGTTGGATATGCCGTTCTGGATCATGATCGGAACAGCGATCTTCATCGTATCGGCAAGATAGTGTTTTGTTTCTTCTCTGAGCATGTATGCGTACTATATCATATTGCCCATGCGCCGGCCAGTCAGCCGAGATATTTTATCAGTGTTTTCCGGACCGCGCCGAATTCCGCGATCTCTTCGGCAAACATCGTTTCGATCTTTTCACCGATGCCGGCTTCATAGAGATCCGTGCCGAAAATATGCGCGTTGGACAGCAGCGGTTTCAGGATGCCGGCGGCGCTTTGCGGATCGCCGATCTTCACCTCTTTCAGCAGCTCCGTCAGTTCGCCGTTCATCGGGTCCGGCGACAGCTCGTATGCCTTGCCGTTCTCGTCCACTGCCAGCAGATAGCGCAGCCAGCCGGCGATTGCGAGCGGAATGCCGGTCAGCGCGCGGGCGTCTCCGTCTCTGCGGATATACTCTTTGATCGTTTCGCCGAAGCGGATCGCGACCATCTGGGACGTGTCGACGACGATCCTCTGCGGCGTATCGGGAATGTATTCGTTCGGGAAGCGGACTTCCATGCACTCGCGGATAAACGCTTCCGGCGAAAGGATGCCCGGATCCTTTACGACGGCCATGCCCTCTTTCATGCCGACGCATTCCATGAGTTTATACAGTTCCGGATCGCGCACGACATCGCTGAAGCGCTCATACCCAAGGACGCAGCCGTACGGCGCCAGGGCGGTATGGAGCGGATTCAGGCATACCGTTACCTTCATGCGCTCGCACGCGTTCACGGTATCGCGGTCGGTCATATAGATCCCTGCTTTTTCCAGCGGCGGCCGGCCGTTGGGGAAATGATCTTCGACGACAAGATACTGCGGTCCTTCGGCATTGACGAACGGCGCGATATAGGTGCGCTTGTCCGTGATGACGATATCCATGTCTTCAACGCCTTCCTTTGTCAGAAGATCCCGTACGCTTTCACTCGGACGCGGCGTGATCTTGTCGATCATCGTCCACGGGAACGATACGCAATTCTCATCGCTGACCCAGGCTTCAAATTCCGGCGTTACATATCCCCTGTCCTTCCATGCCTTTGTGATCTCCAGCACGGCATTGCGGAGGATCTCGCCGTTGTGCGAAACGTTGTCCATGGATACCAGGGCAAGCGGAGCAGCGCCGGCATTCCAGCGGTCCAGCAGAAGCGACGCAATGACTGCCGCGGCATGGCTGACCTGTCCCGGTCCGTTTTCCAGATCTTTCTGTACGAATCCGAAATACTGCCGGTCGGCGCCGCGCAGGGCGTAGCCTTTTTCCGTGATGGTAAACGAGACCATCTGCAGGGACGGATCGCTGAAGATCTCCTTCATGCGCGCTCTTGCGGCCGTTTCGCCCGGACGCAGGGCAACGGATTCACACAGCGAGCCGATCACGCGCTGGTCGCTCGTTCCGTCACCGAAGAGCGTGACGCATAACGCGAGATCATCGTGCGGACGGTACACTTTGTCGACCACTTCAAAATCAAATGTCTCGGCACAGATGATGCCTCTGTCCAGAAGCCCCTGCGCGATCAGATCATCCGCTGCGGTCCCGAGGAAGATGCGGAAAATATTGCCAATGCCGAAATGCACCCATACCGGGTGTTCCTGCGTCTTTTCCCGTACTGCCTCCACATCGTATTCCGGCAGCCGGATACCGGCATCGATCCAGGGACGGCGTTCTTTCAGCCCATTCGGTGTCAGTTTCATGATATGTATTCCTTTCCTGTTATCTGTCTACACTGTAGCAGAAAAAAAGACCGGATGCCGTAAAAAAAACCACAGTCCTGTGTGACTGCGGTCTCTTTGACTCAGATCTTGTCCTTGAAGGATTTGGAAGCTTTGAACTTCGGGGACTTGGAAGCTGCGATATCGATCGGTTCCTTGTTGAAAGGATTGATGCCGCTGCGTGCCGGACGCTCACTGACTGTGAACTTGCCGAAGCCGCTGATGGATACTTCACCGTTGGAAGCGAGTGTTTCAATAATATCTTCAAATACGAGATCAACTGCCTGAACAGCGTCTTTCTTACTGATACCTAATTCTTTAGCAACCTTATCAGCGAGGTCTTTCTTTGTCTTAACAAATGTTGGTGTGCTCATAGTATGCCTCCTTATTGCAACGTTGTTATCTTATAACTCTTCGAAAACTTATGCAAACAGAAATCACGCTTTTCTGCATAAATTCCCTTAAGAAACTGAAATATGTGCTGAAAACCCGTATAAACAGCCTGTTTTCAGCGCTGTTTCATGCAGGAATGCTTTTTCCTGAGAGCGCGTTTTTTGTCCTGCCATACCCATTCGGACCGCAGCCGTTCGGGCAGTACGCGCACTGCCCTGCTCAACAGATCCGGGATGATCACCGCGCCGTGCCGGATATGGCTGAGCGCGTATTCCGCCGCCTGATCGGGATCCATGGCGATCCGCGGCACAGCGAGGCCGCTTTCCGCGTAGAAGTCCGTGCGCAGCGGTCCCGGGCAGAAACAGCAGATGCATACCGGTGTGCCCTGCCATTCCCTCGCGGCCGCCTTTGTATAGGAAAGCACGAACGACTTGGAAGCGTAGTATTCCGCGATCAGCGGTCCGTACTGGAAAGCGCCGGTCGATGAAATATTCAGGATCGTGCCGCCGCATTCTTTCATGTCTGCCAGAAACAGCCGTGTCATCTGCACGACTGCCAGGACATTGATCTGCACCATGTTCTTTTCCCGCTGAGCGCTGATCTCTGCCGCCGGACCGGTATAGCCGACGCCGGCATTATTGATGAGCATCGTCACGCCGAGGTCCTTTACCTGTTCGTACAGCTTCAGCGCCCCGTCTTCTTCGGCAAGATCCTGCACGAAATACCGGATGTCCGCACCGGGTACTTCACTCTTAAGCGCTTCCTGTGCCTGCAGAAGACGCTGTTCATTCCGCCCGTGCAGAAGGACCGCATCGCCCCGTTTCGCACAGAGCCGCGCAAAGGAAAGCCCCAGTCCCCGGGAGCTGCCCGTGATCAGTACGGTTCCCATCGTCTACAGCAGTGCCTCTTTCCACTGTTCTTCCGAAAAGCCGACCAGCACGGTATCGCCGTCCACGAGGATCGGCCGCTTCACCAGCATGCCGTCGCCGGACAGCAGAGTGATCATTTCGTCATCGCTCATTTCCTTCAGCCGGTTCTTCAGGTCCATTTCCTTATACAGCTTTCCGGACGTGTTGAAATGCTTCCGAAGAGGCAGACCGCTCTTTGCCGTCCATTCCTTCAGTTCCGCAGCCGTCGGGTTATTCTCTTTGATATCACGGACATCCGCCTCGATGCCGTTGTCTTTCATCCATTTCAGCGCCTTGCGGCAGGTGCCGCATTTTGCGTAGCAGAGTACAAGCATACTGATCCTCCTATATGACCGCAGTTTCGCCGTCCTGCGGCAGTTTGCGGTAAACGGTAAAGTACATGGTGATGAAGCAGGCCAGGCCGCCGATCAGGTTGGAGACCGGCTCCGCCAGGAATACGCCGTTATAGCCGAAGCCCATGCCCGGCAGAAGAAGCGTCAGGGGCACAACGATAATGACCTTGCGGAACAGCGAGAAGAAGATGGCCCGCTTCGTACAGCGCAGAGCCGTAAACGACGACTGGCCGGCGCTCTGGAACATCATGAATACGAAGCCGAAGAAATACAGGCGCAGCGCTCCTTCCCCGGCCGCGATCATCGCCGCGTCGGAGGTGAATACAGACATCATCATCTTCGGGAAGAAGAACACCACCGCCCACGCCGCCAGCGTATAGAGGCCGCAGGACAGCGTCATGAACTGAATGGACTCCCGGATGCGCTGATACTTTTTCGCACCGTAGTTATAGCTGATGACCGGCTGGGCGCCGCTGCAGAAGCACAGTGCCGGCAGTGAGAGGATCTCGCGGATCGAATTGATCACGGTCATCGTGCCGACGTACAGGTCGCCGCCGTACTCCCTCAGCATGACGTTGCAGACGATCTGAACAAGCGCGTTGGTCCCCTGCATGACGAAGCCTGCCACACCGAGCGGGACGATCTCTTTCTGAAGGCGCATTTCCGGCTTCATGTATTCCCGCCGCAGTTGATACGGAGAGGTATCGCTCAGGAAGAAACGGACCGCCCAGAAGCACGATACGAACTGCGAGATCACGGTCGCAAGCGCCGCGCCGGCAACACCCATATGCAGCAGATAGATGAACACCGGGTCCAGAATGATATTGACGACAGCGCCGATCAGGATGGTATACATGCCGACCTTCGGATACCCGGACGCGTTGATGAAGCCGTTGAGCCCGGTCGAAAGCATTGCCGCAGCCGTACCAAGCAGATAGATCTTCAGATAGCGGTCCGCGTAGGCATAGGACGTATCGCTCGCACCGAACAGATACAGGATGTTCTTACGGAAGAGGAAGCATACCGCAAACAGCAGCGCAGACGTGATCAGCAGCGACCCCGCCACCTGACCGAGGATCCGCTCCGCTTCGTCTTCCCTTTTCTGCCCGCGGGCAATGGCGAATAACGGTGCGCCGCCGGTCGCGAACAGATTGGTAAAGGCAGCCGTCAGCGCCGTGATCGGAAATGCCAGGCCGACGCCGGTCAGTGCGATACTGCCCACATCCGGCATATGACCGATAAAGATGCGGTCGACGACATTGTAAAGAAGATGCACCAGCTGCGCCGCCATCAGCGGGATGGACTGCGCCATGATCACCTTCCAGACCGTACCATGTTCAAAATCACTCTGCATCGTCTGTCCTCCTGCCCCATATTATACCATGATGTATGTCATTCCCATCTGTGTATGCGCCGGGCATGCCCGAACACAATACAGTGTTTTTCCCGTTCCTATGCGTTATAATCTGATACAATAGAAAAAATACTGATGGAGGAGATTATGAAACTCGAGACCAAATGCATACAGGCAGGATACACACCGAAAAACGGTGAGTCGAGAATGATTCCGATCGTCCAGAGCACGACGTTCAAATATGACACCAGTGAGGACATGGGAAAGCTGTTCGATCTGGAAGCCGAGGGATACTTCTATACCCGTCTTCAGAACCCGACCAATGACTATGTCGCAGCGAAGATCGCGGCGCTGGAAGGCGGCACTGCGGGAATGCTGACGAGTTCCGGTCAGGCTGCCACATTCTACTCCGTATTCAATCTGGCCGGCTGCGGCGACCATGTCATCGCTTCTTCTGCCATCTACGGCGGCAGCTACAACCTGTTCAATGTCACGATGCGCCGCATGGGCATCGACTTCACATTCGTGGATCCGGAATGCAGCGACGAAGAGCTTGAAGCAGCCTTCCGTCCGAATACGAAATGCGTCTTCGGCGAAACGCTTGCCAACCCGGCGCTGATCGTCTTTGACATCGAACGCTTCGCCAAGGCAGCGCATGCCCACGGTGTGCCGCTGATCATCGACAACACATTTGCCACACCGGTCAACTGCCGTCCGATCGAATGGGGTGCGGACATCGTCACCCATTCCACAACAAAGTACATGGACGGACATGACGCGACCGTAGGCGGCTGTATCGTAGACTCCGGCAAATTCGACTGGTTCGCGCATGCCGACAAGTTCCCGGGACTGACAACACCGGATGAATCCTACCACGGGATCACCTATGCCGAGCGCTTCGGCCTGGCCGGCGCGTTCATCACCAAGGCGACCGCGCAGCTGATGCGCGACCTCGGCAGTATTCCTTCCCCGTTCAACTGCTATATCCTGAACCTGGGTCTGGAATCCCTGGCTGTCCGCATGGACCGCCACTGTGCAAACGCGCAGAAAGTCGCAGAATTCCTGCAGGCAAACGAACATGTCAGTTGGGTCAATTATCCGGGTCTTCCGGGCAACCGCTTCTATGAGCGCGCGCAGAAATATATGCCGAACGGCACCTGCGGCGTCATCTCCTTCGGCGTCAAAGGCGGACGCAAAGCTGCCGAGGAATTCATGAAGCATCTCAAAGTCGCAATGATCGCCACCCACGTCGCAGACGCGCATACCTGCGTGCTGCACCCGGCTTCCTCGACCCATCGTCAGATGAGCGACGCGGAACTGGCCGCAGGCGGCGTTTCCCCGGATCTGATCCGTCTCTCCGTCGGCATTGAACATGCAGAGGATATCATTGCCGATCTCGAACAGGCTCTGAACTGCCTCTGATTCCATGCCGATCAAAATTCCCGACGCCCTCCCTGCCAAGCATATCCTTGAGGAGGAAAACATCTTTGTCATGAGTCACTTCCGGGCGGAGCACCAGCGTATACGTCCCCTGTATATTCTGATCCTCAACCTGATGCCGACAAAGATCGTGACGGAAACACAGCTGGCGCGCCTTCTGGGAAACACCCCTCTGCAGGTGGAAATGGACCTTCTGAAAGTCAAAGGCCATACCCCGAAGAACACGCCGGAAGAGCATATGCTCGCTTTCTACAAAACATTTGACGAAGTAAAACACAGACATTACGACGGCATGGTCATCACCGGCGCCCCGGTCGAAGAACTCCCCTTTGAGGAAGTGGACTACTGGGATGAACTGTGTGAGATCATGGAATGGTCCAAGTCGCATGTATACAGCACGTTCCACATCTGCTGGGGCGCGCAGGCTGCCCTCTACTACCACTACGGGATCCCGAAGTATCCGCTCAGCGAAAAGATGTTCGGCGTCTTCCCGCACAAGGTGACGCACCGCAATTCGATCCTGTTCCGCGGCTTTGACGATACCTTCATGGTTCCCCATTCCCGCCACACGACGATCCGGAAAGAAGATATTCTGGCAACCAACAAGCTGAAGATCCTTGCCGAAAGCGAGATGGCAGGCGTATATGCCGTGTCCACCGACGGCGGCAGACAGGTATTCATCACCGGACATTCCGAATACGATCCGGACACGCTGGAAAAGGAATATCTGCGTGACAAGGCAGCCGGCCTTCCCATCCATGTGCCGTTCAATTACTATCCGGACGACGACGACACGAAGCGGCCGGTATGCACCTGGCGTTCCAGTGCGCATCTGATGTATTCCAACTGGCTCAATTACTTCGTTTATCAGGAAACTCCGTACGATGTCGAGCATGTTTCCATGCACTCCATCGCTCCGGACATCCATCCTGTCGAACAGGACTGACACAGAGCAGGCATTCCGCATGCCTGCTTTTTCTGTGCCCAATCGAGTAGGAGGGAGTGATTAGCTCCCGTCCTCTCACAGCACCGTGCGTACGGCTCCGTACACGGTGCTTCCAATACTTAGAACATAAACTGCAGTTGAACCGGATAAGAATGAATACGCTCGTAGGCTTTGATCAAGTTAACCAGACCCCAGCCTTCGAGCTTTTCATTTGAAAGTGCCCGAAGTACCGCTCCTGTATGTATCGTAAACCAGTATCCTCTGCGGGAGTTGGCCGCCATGTACGCATACTTAGGCGGTGTCCCAAGATGCACCAGTTTTCGATATTTGGTAATTGGTTTCTTCCATCTCTTCCAGATGATTTGTCTTATCCTACTCTGTAACCATCCGTTCGTCGCGCTGATCCATTTTTTCATCTCGGCAATCCCGTAGTAATTCAGCCATCCAGTGACAACCCGATTGAGTTCACTGCAGATCAACTGAAATGTACCCGGTCTTTTCCTCGATGTCAGATCTTTGAGCTTGGCTTTGAACTTCATCTTGGATTTCCTGTGGACATAGACGTGAAACTTTCCATTTCTGCCCTTGCCCATGTTGAAACCGAGAAATTTGAAGTTGCCGCGATTGCTCGCAAGTGAGACAATCCTGCTTTTCTCTCTGTTGACTTTGAGTTTAAGTTTCCCTTCAAGATAGGCACAACTTCCTTCAAGCAGTCGCTCAGCTGCGCGCTTACTTCTGGCCAGCAGAACGATGTCATCTGCGTACCTTATTTCCGGCACTCCTCTTCTTGCGTATTCCATGTCAAATTCATTTAGATA